>NZ_JBSKFT010000002.1:0-423882 GCF_054558735.1 Aquirufa sp. A-Brett2-15D
CTTGTAAAAAGTATGGAGCCGATAGGACGGGTGTTCACCTCTTCCCATCTCGAACAGAGAAGTTAAGCCCCGCACCGCTGATGATACTGGGATCAAACCCGGGAAAGTAAGTAAGCTCCAAGTTATTTAAGAAGACCGCCTCCTAGGAGAGCGGTTTTTTTATGCCTAAAAACTAGTCCGAAGGGAACTAGTCCGAAGGAAAAGAGGACAGATAGGTGATTAGAGAGTATAGAGCAGAGAGTATAGATAAAGCTAGTGACTTCGGACTCATTCCCTTCGGACTCATTCCCTTCGGACTCCCTCCCTCGGGACTCATTCCCTCCGGACTCCCTCCCTCCGGACTCATTCCCTTCGGACTCCCTCCCTTCGGACTCATTCCCTCCGGACTCCCTCCCTCCGGACTCATTCCCTTCGGACTCCCTCCCTTCGGACTCATTCCCTCCGGACTCATTCCCTCCGGACTCCCCCCCCTTCGGACTCATTCCCTCCGGACTCATTCCCTACGGACTCCCTCCCTTCGGACTCATTCCCTTCGGACTCCCTCCCTCCGGACTCATTCCCTCCGGACTCCCTCCCTTCGGACTCATTCCCTCCGGACTCCCTCCTTTCCCTATTTGTCTACCGCATTTGACTGTTCATCTATTTGTTTATTGTGCAACAATGTTGCATATTTGTATTCTGTTTATATTGCAAACTAATTGTAACATTAAGCAATCATAAAAATGAAAAAAGTAATTAGCCTTTTTAGTCTTTTAGTACTCCTGTCGGCATGCTCTAAAGATGAAATTCAGCCTACAGATGATAATGAGTTAATTACCACTATTAAACTCCAGTTTACTTCAGTCACTAATCCAGCGAGTCCAGTTAAGACTTTTTATTGGCGCGATATTCAAGGCGATGGTATAGTTGATTCAATAGATCCTATTATGTTGGATAAAAATTCTACTTATCAAATGACGATTGAGTTACTAGATGAAACAAAAAAGCCGGTTTTTGATATTACTAAAGAAGTTCAGGAGGAAGGGGATGAACATTTGTTCGTGTATAAGTCTAATCCTATCGGTCTTTTAGGGGTTTCAATTAAGGATTTGGATAAAAAAGGATTACCTATTGGCCTTCAAGCCGAGGTAAAAACACAATATGCTCCGGGTGACGGAAAGTTCGCCATTTTACTTAAACACCAGCCTCCAGTAAACGGCAAATTAGTAAAAGACGGAACGGAAGCGCCGGGTTCAACGGATGTTGATATTGAGTTTTTAGTAACATTAAAGTAATTAGTTAAATGTCTAATAAAAAATATAAGCAATTATTACCAACCGAAAAGCTAGGGGTTTTCTTCTCGCTTTTGTGTGCTATACATTGCTTAACTCTTCCTTTTATATTGTTTGCTGCGCCTTATTTAGCCAGTTCTTTCGCTTTTAGTTTGACGGCGGAATGGATCTTGGTAGTAATTAGCTTTGGTTTGGCTTTGCTTTTATTAGTGCAAGATTATCTTCAACACCGCAAGCCAATGCCTTTGTATTTTTTAGGTTTTAGTATACTGGTAAAATTGGTGGATATTGCTGTTGGATTAAAATCGATTGAATGGATTTTTGGCCTCATGCTGGGGATTTTTATTACACTGGCGTATTGGTTTAATTATAAACACAAAGTGGCCTGTACTTGCAAAAATCACTAGTTTATATCTTTAAACGAGGGATTTTTGTATCTTTATATCCTTTCAGGATTATAAATAATTTTCAGTGAGCATTTCCTATCAACCCGTTATTGGCCTTGAAATTCACGCGCAGTTGCAGACGAATTCGAAGATATTCGCGAGTGATCCCGTACTTTTTGGACAAGAGGCGAATACCTTAATTTCCCCTATTTCCTTAGGCCATCCGGGAACGCTGCCTAAATTGAACAAAAAGGTGGTGGAATATGCTATTAAAATGGGTTTGGCGATTGGTTCTACCATCGCGCCTAAACAGTATTTTGACCGAAAAAATTATTTTTATCCTGACCTCCCTAAGGGGTATCAAATTACTCAAGATAAAACGCCTATTTGTATCGGAGG
The DNA here is from genome assembly GCF_054558735.1 of Aquirufa sp. A-Brett2-15D. NCBI lineage: Bacteria > Pseudomonadati > Bacteroidota > Cytophagia > Cytophagales > Flectobacillaceae > Aquirufa > Aquirufa sp. A-Brett2-15D. Next base: position 2,057 of record NZ_JBSKFT010000002.1, read on the forward strand.
GGCCATTTTAGTCCACTTGAAAGAGGGAGATAAGAAGATGGAATTTCACCACATTCACTTAGAGGAAGATGCGGGGAAATCCTTGCATGAGGGCGATAACCCATTTAGTTTTTTAGATTATAATCGTGCTGGCACTCCCTTGATTGAGATGGTGACTGAGCCTAGTATTCATTCGTCTGAAGAGGCTTTTGCCTTGGTTTCGGAGGTGCGGAAATTGGTTCGTTACTTAGGGATTTGTGATGGAAATATGGAGGAGGGCTCTTTACGTGCGGATGTGAATGTTTCTATTCGGCCGGTGGGGACGTCTACTTTAGGGACGAAGGTGGAGATTAAGAATATGAATTCCCTTCGCAATATTCAGCGGGCAATTGAATATGAGATTGTACGCCAAACAAAGGTGCTCAACGAAGGAGGCTCCCTGATTCAAGAAACGAGAACTTTTGACGCACATGCTGGAACTACGCATTCGATGCGGATTAAGGAGACCATGAATGATTACCGTTATTTCCCGGAACCTGATTTGGCTCCTTTGGAAATATCAGCGTCCTGGTTAACTGAAATTAAATCAACTATGCCATTATTGCCTTGGGAACAAGAGCAAAAATTAATAAAGGAATTTTCTTTACCTGCCTATGATGCCCATTTCTTAGCCGATACGCGGGAGATGGCAATGTATTTTGAGGAAGCCGCGCAAGATTCGAAAGCTTATAAATCCATTTCGAATTGGTTAATGGGGCCAGTAAAGTCTCATTTGAATGAAAAGAATCAATCGATTACGGACTTTGAATTAAGTCCAAAGGCTTTAGCAGAAATCGTTGAATTAGTGGAGAAGGGTACTTTAACACATAATTTAGCGGCTCATCAGTTATTTCCTTTGGCCATCGAAAACCCAGGAAAATCAGCTTTACAAATTGTAGAGGAACAAGGTTGGTTACATGTACAGTCAGGGGATGAAATACTTTTATGGGTTCAGGAAGCCATTGCCGCTTATCCGGATAAGGTTAAAGAATACCAAAAAGGAAAAAAAGGATTAATCGCCTTGTTTATCGGCGAAGTAATGAAAAAATCGAAAGGGACGGCAGATCCTAAGCGTGTGAATCAGTTAATGTCAGAGGAATTAGCGAAAGTGTAAATGAAAATAATCGGATTCATCTTATTTTTAGCGACAGCGGTGCAAGCTCAAAACTTTGAGTTACGTATCCAGGCTAAGACGGTTATACCGGGGAAAATGGTCTATTTAGAATATATTAACGAACTAGGGAAGATCGTTAAAATTGATTCAGCTGCGCCATCTGCTCAGAATAAAGTCAGTTTTAAGGGACAGGTAAAGGATCAAGGAGCGTTCTATTTAGTGAATTTTTTCGATACGCCTAAGCCGCAAAAAGTGTTGGTTATTTTAGAGGGAGGAGAAACGATTGATATAGTGGCGGATGGAGTGAATGATGAAGAGGGAAAAGGAAATTTCACCATGAATGGAGATTATCCGAATGTGAAATTCATGCTGGAGTTGATGGCTATTTCGAAAGAAATGGAAGTGAAAGTTCGGAAATGGAATCAGGAGATTCAAATTGATCAGAAACAAGAAAAACGAATTTCGTCAGAATTTACAAAGGCTCAAGCGGCAAGTACGGCAAAGATAAAGGGGATGATTCCGCAAATGGGGGATCATTTAGTGGTGCTTTGGGCGACTAATTTCTTGCCAGCTGAAAAGGAATTGGCTTCGTTACTTGAAATTGCGGATCGTTTAGGAAAGGCGAGACCGACTCATCCACAGGTACTTCAATTCGTCAATAATCTAAAACGCTTACAGCAGGGTGTTTATGAAGGGGCTATAGCTCCTGAGATTAGTTTAGCTACGCCTGCGGGGCCTAATTTGGCATTGAGTTCACTGAGAGGGAAGTATGTGTTGATTGATTTTTGGGCGAGCTGGTGTGGGCCTTGTCGAAGAGAAAACCCGAATGTGGTTAAAACGTATGCCGCTTATAAGGATAAGGGTTTTGAGATTTATGGGGTGAGTTTAGATCAAGATCGGGCAGCTTGGTTAAAGGCAATCGAGACAGATCAATTAGTTTGGAAACATGTGTCAGATTTGAAATATTGGAGTTCTGCTGGCGCTCAGGCGTATCAGGTGAATTCGATTCCGCAGACTTTCCTGTTAGATAGAGAGGGTAAAGTTATTGCTAAAGGTTTGAGAGGGGCAGCTTTAGATCAATATTTGGCCCAATTATTTAAAGATAAATAAGATGAAAATTGCCATTATCGGTTGTGGAAATATGGGGATGGCTTTCGCTAATTCCTTCATTCAATATAATCTGGTCGCTAAGGATGAGCTAATCTTAATTGAAAAGAATCAGGAACGCGGGGATATTTTGCAGGAGCAAAAGGCTGGGATTGTGGTCGATACGATTTCTGAAAAGATATCGACGGTTGATTTGATTATTCTTTCCGTGAAGCCACAGGATTATCCGTCTGTATCCACAGAATTAGCTCGTTTTATTCAACCCAGCCAAATGGTATTATCCATCATGGCGGGTATTCCCATCGCGAATATTCAGTCGAGTTTATCGCATGATTTAGTGGTTCGTGCCATGCCTAATACCCCCGCGCTTTTAGGGATGGGAATGACAGCTTTCGCGGCAGCTCCTGAAGTAGGCATGTCAGATATTCGCAAGGTCGAGAATTTAATCAATTCTACTGGACGTGCAGTATTCTTAGAGGAGGAGAGTTTATTAGACGCAGTGACGGGTTTAAGCGGTAGTGGCCCAGCTTATTTCTTTTATCTAATTAAAGCGATGATTGATGCCGGGGTCCAAATGGGTTTTGAGCCAGCCATGGCGTCTCTTTTAGTTAAGCAGACGATGTTAGGTTCTTATCATTTGATGCAGACCAGCGATAAGACCTTAGATGAATTGATTCAAGCGGTGGCCTCTAAGGGAGGTACAACAGAAGCGGCTCTACAGATTTTCCATGAAAACTTAGTTGCGGAAGGATTGCAAAAAGGGATCATTGCGGCGAAGGATCGTGCAAAAGAATTAGCCAATTAATTGACCTATTTCAGCTTCGTTTAAAGAACGGCTGATGATTTCTCCATTCGGAGAATAAGAGGGGTTGCTACTCGCAAACAATTGCTCCACTAAAGCCGACATTTCCTCCGAAATTAGTTTCTTCGATTGGAAGCGAATGGCGGCACGATTCGCTAGGATGCGGGCGATTTTTTCGGAGTGGTTTTGGCCTAAATCCGATGCCTCATTCTTTACTTGCTCTAATATACCCTCTAATAAGTTTTGTCCATCTTCCTCGCCTATGCCCGCAGGAACACCTTGAATCCAGTAATTTTCCTCTGAATCCTTCGTTAGGGCAAAGCCTAAATCGGTAATGTCGACTAAAATTTCTTCCAAAAGAACGGAGTCAGCTGGATTAATGCGTAGTATCTGTGGAAACAATAATTGCTGCGACACGCCATTTTTCTTCACCAGGTTCTCCGAAAACTGATCAAACAGAATACGTTGATAGGCTTTTTTCTGATCTATCAACAGCATACCCCCCGAAAGAGTCACGACTAAATATTTATTCAGAATTTGAATAACCTGGAAGTTCGTATGAGCTAAACTATCCGCCGTCCAGTTATTTGCCTTACTTTGAATAGTCGTCGAGGTCTCATTAAACAAATTAGTGGCTGGATCTGCGACTGACTGGCTCTCAAAAGCCTCAATATTGTCATTTAAGCCCTCGTAAAGTCTTTTCCATGCATCTTGAACAGGTCGAGGCGAATTCGTCCCTGAGAACGAAGAAGTGGCACTAGGCGCTCCGGATGGATTACGGAAATTAACATTCGCGTCAAAATCCAAAGACGGAATCAAATGGTGTAAGCTAAGTGTCTTGCGAATTGCCGCTTGTAGAATCGCATAAATAGATCGCTCGTCATCAAACTTGATCTCCGTTTTAGTCGGATGCACATTGATGTCAATATGGGATGGATCTAGCGTCAAGAAAAGTACATAAAAGGGAAACGTACCCTCCGGCACTAAGCGTTCATAGGCGCTCATCACCGCGTGATGCAGATAAGAGCTTTTAATGAATCGGTTATTGACAAAGAAAAATTGTTCTCCTCGCGTCTTTTTCGAATATTCTGGGCGACCTACATAGCCTTTAATACTCACGTAGTTCGTATTTTCCTCACAGGCCGCTAATTGCTCTCTATACGTTTTGCCAAACAAATCCACAATTCGCTTTCCTAGTTTTTCAACTGGCAGCGCGTAAGTCTCTTGCTCGTTTTGAACCAGCGAAAACTTGATGTGGGGATTGGATAAGGCAATGCGTTGGAATTCATCTAAAATATGACGCATTTCCACGGGATTCGACTTCAGGAAATTTCTACGAGCCGGAATATTATAAAACAGGTTCTTCACCTGGATAGAAGTTCCTTTAGGAGTCGCGACTTGTTCATTCGCCTTCTGCACCGAGGCTTCCATGCGCAATAAACTGCCTAATTCATCCTCCTCCCGCTTTGTTTTTAATTCAACTTGAGATACGGAGGCGATAGAGGCCAAAGCCTCACCCCGAAATCCCATCGTCCGAATAGCAAACAGGTCTTCCGCTTTATTGATCTTCGACGTGGCGTGTCGCTCAAAACACATAATCGCATCTTGAGGTGACATTCCTGCACCATCATCGATCACTTGAATACTGACTTTTCCGGCCTCTTTTACAATCAACTGGACAAAACTAGCGCCTGCATCAATGGAATTTTCCATCAATTCCTTTACCACAGAGGCTGGCCGCTGCACTACCTCGCCCGCCGCAATTTGATTTGCGATAGCATCAGGAAGCATTTTGATCAGGTTGTGCATAAATCAATGGAAAAATAAGAGGACAAAGATACGGTTTTAACCAAAAAAAAGGGAATGTTGCCATTCCCTTTTTTCTTAGATAGGTAAGGTTGAATTACTTCAATTCAACTTCAGCACCAGCTTCTTCTAAAGTTTTCTTCAAACCTTCAGCTTCGTCCTTAGATACACCTTCTTTAACTGCTTTAGGAGCAGCATCTACTACGTCTTTAGCTTCTTTCAAACCTAAACCAGTTAAGTCTTTCACTAATTTAACGATTGCTAATTTGTTAGGACCACAAGCCTTCAAGATTACATCGAAAGATGATTTCTCAGCAGCAGCCTCACCACCGTCAGCGCCACCAGCTGCAGGACCTGCAACCATAACAGCACCAGCAGCAGCTGGTTCGATACCGTACTCATCCTTAAGGATAGTAGCTAATTCATTTACTTCTTTTACAGTTAAGTTCACTAATTGTTCAGCGAACGCTTTTAAATCTGCCATTTTTTGAAAATTTAATTGTTATGAATTAATAATTTATTGGAGTTTACACTCCGGTAAAACTTGTTAATAATTACTCAGGGCGCTCAGACAAAGTCTTCACGATACCAGCTAATTTTTTCTCACCGCTTAATAATGCTGAAATAACATTTTTAGCAGGCGATTGTAATAAGCCAATAACTTCGCCTATCATCTCGTTTTTCGACTTGATGTTCTCAAGGGCAACTAATTGATCTTCACCAATATAAATACCACCTTCGATAGACGCAGCCTTGAATGCAATTTTGTTTTTTCCAGCTTCTTTACGGAAGTCTTTGATCAATTTTGCTGGTATTTTAGCATTTTCAGTTGCGAAAATGATACCAGACATTCCTGTCAAAACTTCTGCATCTAAAGAGGAATAATCCGTTCCCGTCTTAGCTAATGCCTTAGAGATTAACGTGTTTTTGAATACTTTGTATTCAACACCTCTCTGATAACATAAGCCACGGAATTGATTTGCTTCGGCCACATTTAAACCGGCTGTACTTGCAATATAGAAGTACGGAGTTGCCGCGAACTTTTCGCTCAACTCATCAATAATCTGATTTTTTTCTTCTCTTGTCATGATTACAATCCAGCTACAGTTCCCTTATCAATAATGATACCCGGAGACATCGTTGAAGATAAGTTGATCGATTTAACATAAGTTCCCTTTGCAGAAGACGGCTTTAACTTAATCAACATGTTGATTACTTCTAAAGCGTTATCTACAATTTTATCAGCTCCGAAGGACACCTTACCAATAGAGGTATGGATGATACCAGTTTTATCAACTTTAAAGTCAATTTTACCAGCTTTTACTTCGTTTACTGCTTTTCCTACTTCCAAAGTTACAGTACCTGACTTTGGATTAGGCATCAGACCGCGAGGTCCTAAAACACGTCCCAAACGGCCTAATTTTGCCATCACAGTCGGCATAGTAATGATTACGTCGATATCGGTCCAACCGCTCTCGATTTTTGCAATGTAATCATCTAATCCAACGTGATCAGCACCGGCTGCTTTTGCCTCCTCTGCTTTATCGGGCGTACATAGTACAAGTACACGTACGTCTTTCCCGGTTCCGTGAGGTAGGGCAACCACGCCACGAACCATTTGGTCTGCTTTGCGGGGATCTACTCCTAAGCGGACATCTATATCCACTGAGGCATCGAATTTTGTATAAGAAATTTCTTTCAAAATCTCCGCTGCTTTTTCAAGCGAATACGCTTGCGTTGCATCGTATTTTGAAAGGGCTTCCTTTATTTTCTTCGTAAGTTTTGCCATTACCTTTTAATTAAAATGTTTATTTCTGATGGTTAAATCAGAACGGTTTATCACCAGAAACAGTAATTCCCATTGATCTAGCCGTTCCAGCAATCATACTCATTGCTGCTTCGATAGTAAAACAGTTTAAGTCTGGCATTTTAGTCTCGGCGATTACTCGCACTTGATCCCAAGATACTGAACCTACCTTTTTCAAGTTAGGTTGAGCTGAACCAGATTTAACTTTCGCTGCTTCCAATAATAAAATTGGTGCAGGAGGTGTTTTTACAACGAATTCAAACGATTTGTCTGCGTAATAAGTAATTAGGACCGGCAATACTACGCCGTTCTTATCTTGAGTTCTCGCATTGAATTGCTTACAGAACTCCATGATATTTAATCCTTTCGAACCTAAAGCAGGACCGATGGGTGGTGAAGGATTGGCTTGGCCACCTTTGCATTGAAGCTTTACGTAGCCAGCTATTTCTTTTGCCATGTTAAAACATCGTTTATTTAGTGAATTAGAGGTTTATCTGCCAATAAGGGTGGAAGCTTCCTTATCTGATTCCCCTCCGGGTGACCTTTCCGCGTAACAAGAACGTTCTGGCCCAATCCCCTCTTGAAATTTTCAAAACAGAGATTGCCGCTTTTTAAACGGACTGCAAAATTAGGGCTTTTATTCTTAAATACAAATAGTTAGGCAAAAAAAGTCCTGAATTTATGTTCAGGACTTTTCAAGCTTCGCGATAGAGCGAAATTTATTTTTCTACTTGAGAGTAGTTCAATTCTAGAGGTGTATTACGTCCAAAGATTTTAACCATAACGGATAATTTCTTCGTGTTTTCGTGAATCTCTTCTACCGTACCTTCGAAAGTCGCAAATGGTCCATCGATGACGTGCACCGTTTCTCCTTTGATGAAAGTAACCGAAGCAAATTCTTCTAAAGCGGCAGACTCATCCACTTTGCCTAAGATGCGATTTACTTCACTTTGGCTGATAGGTACAGGCTTCTTAACGATCACCTTCGTCTTCTTCAATTTACCACCTTCTAATTTCGTTACTTCGATTTCTTCGTTATTTGCTTGTAAGAAACCTATCACACCTGGTGTAGATGTTAAGATGTGACTTACCTCTCCAGCTAAGTCAGCTTCTACCATGATATATCCAGGGAATAAGTTTTTCTCGCGAATCACTTTCTTTCCCTTGCGGATTTCATATATCTTTTCTGTAGGAATAAGAATTTGAGGAACGGAATCAAGCACGCCTTGACGAGCTAATTCGTTCTCCATATAGGTTTTCACCTTCTTTTCCTGTCCTGAGATAGCTCTCAAAACATACCATTTAGTCTCTGCCATGGGATTTACCTATTTATTAAAATGAAGTGTAAAATAAATCCAATCCAGATTTGAAGACTAAATCCACCGCACCTACTAGAAGAGCGAAGATTAAAGAAGCCACCAAAACTAACACAGAACTCGACTGTAAGTCAGAGAATTTAGGCCATGTAACGTTTTGTGTTACTTCAGTCCATGATTCTTTGATCAATGATGTTGATTTGCTCATAATTTAACCGATTTCGGTATTTAATTTACTTAGCACGGGCACAAGGATTCGAACCCTGACCAAAGGTTTTGGAGACCTGCATACTACCGTTATACTATGCCCGTAGAAAGGATTGCAAATTTAGCCAAATTTTGACAATTAACAAATCGCATTCTTATTATTGTTTGTTTACCATTGAGAATAGCTCGTCGGTTCTAAGAATTTACGAACGGTTCTGGAGTGGCTATTGGCGTATTTTGCATCTGTAGAGATACGTTTCCAATCTGGATTTGCACTGAATTTAGCCCAGTTAGCATCTCGCTCTGCCATATTTTCGAAGGAAACCATGTAGCTTAAGCAAGGGGTATTCTCCCCAGCGAGCACTTCGCCAAAAAACACATTGTGTAATCCTACCGTATTGAATATGCCTAATTCCTCCTCATTGAACATCGCGATTTTGCGTTTCAATGCGTCTTCATTATAGGCTTCATACGTTCTCCATTCGTAGATACGACCCGGATTAGTTACGGGTAATTTTAAGGCAGGATGTCCTGTAAAGCTTTTGGCCAAATACGTCGAGATCTTCTCGAACATCGGCTTATCCATTCCTACGTTATCGAAATAGGGTTTTGCCGCGTCCTGATAAACTGCATTTTTCTCTAAAGCTTCTTTGTATCCCGCATAGGAAGCTAAAGTAGGAAAGGGGATTGCGACTACAACGATACCAGGTTCTGGTTTTCCGTAATCTTTGAATACACCTACTTTAGAAACGCCATATGAATTGAGAGCCGGGATTAAGGCTTTGGATAAATAAGATTCTAACAGATTTACATTCCCGCGGAATTTCATCTGGTAAGTTCTTATTTCATAGTATTCCTGCGCTGATACGGTGAATGCGCAAAAGAAAAGAAGGATCAATAGTTTTTTCATAGAGATATTTATTTTCAAAGCAAGCTACAAAAAAAAAGAGCGGTCATTGACCGCCCTTTTCCGTATAGGCTAATAAAAATTAGTCTAAGATTTCAGTTACCTGACCAGCACCTACAGTACGGCCACCTTCACGAATCGCGAAACGTAAACCTTTATCCATAGCTACCTTGTTCAATAACGTAACATCAATTGTTAAGTTATCACCAGGCATACACATTTCAACTCCTGCAGGTAAAGTAATTTCACCTGTTACGTCTGTCGTACGGAAGTAGAATTGTGGACGGTATTTATTAAAGAATGGAGTATGACGTCCACCTTCTTCTTTAGACAAGATATAAACCTCAGCCTTGAACTTAGTGTGAGGCTTTACTGAACCTGGCTTACAGATTACCATACCACGACGGATATCAGCTTTCTCAATACCGCGTAATAATAAACCTACGTTATCACCAGCTTCACCACGATCTAAGATCTTACGGAACATCTCAACACCAGTTACTACTGATTTCAAGTTTTCAGCTCCCATACCTAAGATATCAACACCTTCTCCTGAGTTAATAACACCAGTCTCGATTTTACCTGTTGCTACTGTTCCACGACCTGTGATCGAGAATACATCTTCAACTGGCATCAAGAATGCCTTTTCAACATCACGCTTAGGAAGTGGAATCCAAGAATCAACTGCATCCATTAACGCATCGATAGTAGCTACCCATTTAGCATCTCCGTTCAATCCACCTAAAGCAGATCCTTGGATTACTGGAATGTTATCACCATCGAATTCGTAGAATGAAAGAAGCTCGCGAATCTCCATTTCAACTAATTCTAATAATTCTGGATCGTCTACCATGTCCACTTTGTTCATGAAAACAACCAATTGAGGTACACCAACTTGGCGTGCCAAAAGGATGTGCTCACGTGTTTGTGGCATTGGACCATCTGTAGCAGCAACTACTAAGATAGCACCGTCCATTTGTGCAGCACCAGTTACCATGTTCTTCACGTAATCCGCGTGACCTGGACAGTCAACGTGTGCATAGTGACGAGCAAGTGTAGAATACTCTACGTGTGCTGTGTTGATCGTGATACCACGTTCTTTTTCTTCTGGAGCGGAGTCAATGGAAGAGAAATCTTTTTTCTCAGCAAGACCTTTTTCAGAAAGAACTTTAGTGATAGCAGCTGTCAAGGTTGTTTTACCGTGGTCAACGTGGCCAATCGTACCAATGTTAACGTGGGGTTTACTTCGGTCAAAATTCTCTTTTGCCATGATTATTCAGTTTTTAATTTAGTATAATATAAAAAGTTTCAAAATGTACTCGTTCAATGGGCCTTGCTTATTAGTGGAGCCTTTGAGCAGGATTGAACTGCCGACCTCTTCCTTACCAAGGAAGTGCTCTACCACTGAGCTACAAAGGCATTACCTTGCGGCCTCTCGTTAATCTCTTTCGATTAACTAAAAAACAAAAATATCGCTAAGAGGGATTTCTCCCTTAGCAACATTTTCAATTTTCGAGCGGGAGACGGGGCTCGAACCCGCCACCTATAGCTTGGAAGGCTATCGCTCTACCAAATGAGCTACTCCCGCTTGCTGAATTCTCCTGTAAATAGAACTCCAGGTAATACAAAAATGGTGGGGACAGATGGATTCGAACCACCGTAGGCATTCACCAGCAGATTTACAGTCTGCCCCATTTGGCCGCTCTGGTATATCCCCTTCATTTGCGCTTTCAGTGTAACGTTCCACCGAAATAGTTTGCAAAATTAGCTCATTTTTTCATTTCCACAAATACTTCCTTTAAAAATTTCTAATAATTTTTTACAATAATCGGATTCCAAAGGCTAATCCGCGCATTTCTGGACCTTTGCCCGGCTCAAAAATAGGGCTTAAGTCATAGCTAAAAAACAAATCTGGGAAATGACGTAGGGCAAATTCTGCCCTCAGACCATATCTGAAGGGATTAATATATAAATTACTTGTTTCTTTGCGTAAGTTTCCACTTTCCTCTTCTATGGCTTTTGTCCAAGTATCAATGCGATAGGATACATACCCACCGATGGCAATCATTTGAATCGCTGATTTTTTATCAAAGGCAAAATGAGGCATAATGGGCAAAGTCAAATAGGAAACGCTCATCTTATTTTTGCTCATAGCCACTTCTTTGCCTGTGGAAGAAGTAATCGTAACAAATTGTACGCCATTAGGACCTTTTGTAGCGATTCGGTTATGGTCAAACCTAAAGTTATACCAATCGATTTCTAATCCGTATCCTAATCGAAAGGCATTCTTTTTACCTTCTGAAAGTGTCAAAAAGCGTGCGATTTCAATACTGGCATAACGAGATCCCGTCGGATTCAAAGTGAAATTAGGCACATAAGGTGGCGCACCTGGGTAAGGAACAGCGACTTCAGTCTCCCCACCAGTCAATGCATTCAATCCGAAATAGAAATTCAAGCCTTTTCTGCTGTATAAATTAGGGCGTTTTAATTTAGTTGAATCTTTTCCCCAAATCACTTTCGTCACCTCATTTCCCTCGCGGTGATAAACGCCGTCCCAAGTCACGTGTGTTTCTTCGTTACCTTCTTTTACATGTATACCATCTAATCCGACGCGCACCTCTTCTTTTCTTACCGACTGCCGACTGTCCACTGTCAACTGCCCACTGCCCACTGAGCCGCGCAGCGGCGACTTAAAAATCCCAATTTTCACCGAACTATTCCCAATCCGAACAGAAATACTACTATCTCCATCGGAATCCGTTTTAATCGCTTGTCTGATATTTTGCCAAAGACTATCCGTTAAGACAATTCCCTTTTTCTCGAAGGCGCTTTCTAATTCTTCCTTTAAAGTACGTTTGGAATCTTTCCCACCGATTAAGGTTTGATTTCTTTTGTCAATTTTTAAAATCAGCGAATCTTGTCTCTCTTTTGCATAAAGATTCAGGGTACTTACTACTAGGCAGATAATGGCGATGATCTTTTTCATATTATTGAATTTGTAAAGTGCGTTTTAAATTTTCTTCTGTTTTAATATAGGTGTTTGCCACGTTGTGGATATTATTTTCCAAAGCCGGGTTTCCCTCTTTTAGTTTTTGCCAGTTCACAGGCTCGCCGTCTAGCGCCTGTCTAATTTCTCCTACTATTTTGCCAAAGAGGGACTTTCTGCGCTTTTGTTTCGTAAAAGTCGGCTTCACCTCTTCTATAGGATCGATGTCCAAGCGGACGATAATTACTTCCTCCGCGTCTGATTTCTTTTCAATACTAGGAGCCGAGGCTACAACTATTTCAGTTGGTGCTTGTTCTATTATAGTTACTTCCGGTGTTGTGGATGTAGCCATTGCTACTTCTGCCGGAGAAGATTTTAAAGTAGGAAGTGAGCTGTTTTCGACTTCGAGAACGAGCGGCGAAGGCTCTGTTACGGCCATTTCGACGGGTGCCGAAGATTTTTCCACCTTAGTCGCCTGAATGTCTTCTTCTGTTGCAGGATTATAATTCCAGCTAATACCGATGGCGATTAATAGCATCGCTGCTGCCGCCCAATAAATAGGAAAGCGACGTGCGGGTTTTTCGTCTAGTCGTTCTTCTATACGCGACCACAATCCCTCGGGGATGTCGTCTGACTTGTTTTGGAGTTGTTCTCTCCATTTTTCCTCAACAGAATTCCAATTTTTCATCGATGTAAAGCTGTTAGTTGATTTTGTAATTGGGCCCTAGCTCGCGACAATTGCGATTTAGAGGTCCCCTCTGAAATATCTAGTAAAAGGGCAATTTCCGCGTGGGAATACCCTTCAATGGCATATAAATTAAAAATGGTCCGGTAGCCTTTGGGTAAGGAAGCAATTAAATCCTCAATCTCCTGCAAACCTAATTGCATCAAAGTCTCATCTGGATGTGCTACATCAAAAGCCACATCAATGTCCACCGGAAATCGGTCTTTGTTTTTGCGAATCGACATTAGGGCCTCGTTGACCATAATTCTGCGAATCCAGCCTTCAAAACTTCCACCCCCTTGGTATTGCCCTAATTTTTTAAAAACCTTCACAAATCCTTCCATCAGAGTATCTTCTGCTTCGGATGTATTCGTTATGTATCGCTTCACCACGTGTAGCATTTTACCTGCGAACTGCTGAAATAGAGCATGCTGCGCATGTCGATTGTTATTTCGACAGTCATTTATCAGTTCTGTTTCGGATGAGAAGGAAGGTAAACGTTTATTCATAGCTAATTCGAATGCAAAGATGGCACAAAGCGCTAAATGGTTGCGTCAGTTTGAAAAGAATTTCAAAATTCCGTTCTTTGTCTAAATTAAAATTATGCCAAACTCAGCGCCCATCGGGATTTTTGACAGTGGAATAGGTGGATTGACTCTGGCGCATGCCATCACGGAGTTGATGCCGAAGGAGAATATCATCTATTTTGGGGATACGGCGCATCTTCCTTACGGAGATAAATCGGCGACGGCGATTCAAGCATATTCTGTAAAAATCTGCAACCTACTTCTAGAAAAAAACTGTAAACTGATTTTAATTGCCTGCAATTCGGCTTCCGCAGCGGCATATGATTTAGTGAAGGCCTATGTAGGGACAAAAGCGAAAGTGGTGAATGTGATTGATCCGGTGATTGCTTATTTGGACCAAAACTGGGAAAACAAAACACTCGGTTTAATCGGAACGAAGCAAACGGTGAACTCTGGGATATATGCGAACAAGGCGGAAGCTTTGGGGAAGAATATCCACATTAAGTCTTTGGCCACTCCTTTATTAGCTCCTATGATCGAGGAAGGCTTCTTTTCTCACACCATTTCTGAGCAAATCATTAAAGAATATTTAGCGCAGCCTGCTTTACAAGGAATTGAAGGTTTGATTTTAGGTTGTACCCACTACCCATTAATAAAGCCGCAGATCGATGCCTATTATAAGGGGAGCATTCCGGTGATTGATACGTCCATCATTGTGGCAGATGAAATTAAGCGAATTCTGCAGGCGGAGGATATGTTGCACGCTGGGTCAGAATCATCCCGGCAGTTCTTTGTTTCTGATTATACAGATTCATTCGAAAAGGCTACCCAAATCTTCTTTGGAAAGGCCATCAAACTAACACAATACCCTATCTGGGATTAATTAAGATTTTGAATTGAAAAGTTGAGATACTTTTTGGCGTAACTTAAGTTTCGCTAAACGATCTTGCTGCTCCTGCTTGCTTTGACGAAACCACAAGAAGGCAATGGCTCCTACAATTAAATAAGGAGCCGACAATAAATACAAAATACCGGTATTCAATCCAGTCGCAATATTCGTACGGCCAGTTGAAATACTACTTTCTATGGTAGTTCTACACATGGCACATTGCGCCACCGCATCGATTTGCGATAACAGGATCAAGGCTGACAAGAGAACGAATTTCTTACACATAATACGGGGAAATCAGTAGATAGACGATAACGCCAGTTACAGAAACATATAACCAAATAGGGTAGGCCCATTTAACAATCGACTTGTGAGCCACGATGTTATTTGTTAGGGCATAATAGATCGCTTTCAAAACTAAGCGAACCACACCGATAGAAAGTACGATGTGTGAGATCAATAAGAAATAATATACCGGACGGATCCAGCCCTCACCGCCGAAAGGGGTAGATGGGTTAGAGATGTGGTACAGAATATATAGAACTAAAAATACAGCTCCTTGGACAAAGGCAGCTCCCATCGCTTTGCGGTGTAAACCTATATTTCCGGATTTAACGCCGATTAAACCAATCACTAAACTTAAAGAGGTGGTGGAATTCAATAGACCAATAACATGTGGCAATACTTTCGTCCAAGCGCCTAAGTCAATTTTTATTTTAATGCCAATTAAAACGGCCACAGCAACAGGAATCACTGCTGACAGGATATTGATCAATTGATCGTTTTTCTTAGTTGCTTCCATCATTTGAATAAATATTTTTCAACACTTTGATTTCGACTAAAAGTCGATCAACTTCTTTTTTATCTGTTCCGTCATAAAATCCACGGATTATACCTTCTTTATCTACTAATATTAACCGCTCAGAGTGGATAAATGTTTCATCCGGATTCTTAATGGCTGCATCATATTCTGAGGCATCAGCTAAGGGAACGTGAAATCCTGCTAAAACCAAAGGATAAATCACCTTCTTTTCTCCTGTCAAAAAATGCCACTGTCCCTTGTTTGCATCAAAACGTTTCGCATAAGCGGCCAGTTTTTCGGGTTGATCGAATTTCGGGTCGACCGAAATAGAAAGCAATTGAACTTCTGGATCTAAATGAAAAGCATCTTGAACACGGCTTAGTTGAGACGTGATTTTGGGACAAATCGTGCCGCAGCGGGTAAAAAAGAAAGAGGTGACGTAGATTTTACCTTTTAAGTTAGTAGACCCAAAAGTCTTTCCGGCTTCGTCAGTTAGGGAGAAGGACGGAATTGTTCGAAAAACCGTATCCATTTCCGCTTCATTCCAACGAGGATTCACGCGCTTCGCCATCTTGATTTCTCCAGTCGTCGAATCAATCGCCGGAATATAGCGGGGAAGACTAAAATGATTTGTGCCAAAAGTCTTCAGGCCTAGATAAACAAAGACAGGCAATATTAATACGAGAAATAATATGCCTGTCTTTTTATTCATTACCAAAAAAGGAAATTAAAATCAATATAAGTGACCTCCTTCGTAGATCAAGGCTATTAATAACCAAACTACGAATACAGTAGGGATCAATACCGCCCAAATCAGAGATTTAACTTCATGCTTTAAGTGCATAAATTCTCCTACGATATAGAAGGCTTTAACAATAGTCATTCCACAGAAGATTGCTACGCGTAAAGTGCTAGCTTCCATCGTGAAGGCAATGACGAATTCAATGGCGGTTAATACCAAAAGAATCCAAAATGTTTTCCAAATCGCGCCTGTATTAGGAGGAGCAATTTCTTTTTCTGAGGTTCCGTGTGCTACGTGCGAAGCCATATATAAATCGGTTATAAGATTAAACTAAATAGAAGAAGGTAAATACAAATACCCAAACTAGATCGACAAAGTGCCAGTAAAGGCCCACTTTTTCTACCATTTCATAATGACCTCTACGCTCATACACTCCTGTAGCTGCGTTGAAGAAAATCAAGACGTTTAAAAGTACTCCTGAGAACACGTGAGTTCCGTGGAAACCGGTGATAAAGAAGAACAAGTCAGCAAAAGCCGGAGGTCCGTAGGGATTGCGAACTAAATTAGCTCCTTCGATCGGCGTACTTACGCCATCGATGATTTGCTTAGCCGCTAAGGTTAAATCTTCTGGTCCGTGGATAAAGTGTCCCCACTCCCATGCTTGAGATCCTAAGAAAGTAAATCCACCCACAATTGTCCAAAGCATCCATTTCTCTACATCCTTGCGATCTCCCCGGTGTCCAGCTTCTACAGCTAGCACCATCGTTACCGATGACGCAATCAAAATAAAGGTCATAATACCTACGAATACTAAGGGCAATGACATTCCGTGTAAGAAAGGAACTGCTTCAAAAACTTTTTCTGGAATAGGCCAGTGAGTTGTCGAGAAATAGAAATCGCTAGGAGTGCCTTCCCATGCAGGTTGGCTGAAACGAATCATTCCGTACGTGATCAAAAGGGCTGAGAATGTGAAGGTATCCGATAAAAGGAAAAACCACATCATCAATTTTCCATAACTAGCTTTTAGTGGTTCAGAACCACCTTGCCATGATAAATTTTCTGGAACCGCTGGGGCAGCGTGTGCTACTGACATAGGTATAATCTTAATTGTTAATCAATAAAAATATAAATAAATAAAGCCACAAAGCATCTAAAAAATGCCAATAGGTGGCGCAAATCTTAATCTGAGTCAATTGTTTTGCGTTTATCTTCAATCTAAAGGCAGCCACTAAGGCGAAAATTAGAACGATTAGGCCCGAAATAAGGTGCAAACCGTGCAAACCTGATAAAACATACACAAAAGAACCGGATGGATTACCAACAAAAAATACGTTCATTTCCACTAATTGGGACCAACCGTAATATTGCATTACTAAAAAGAGCAATCCGAGTACAAAAGTAATAGAAATACTCATTCGAAGCGCATTAAATTGGTCTTTTTTTGCTGCTAAAAGGGAATAATGCATCGAAATACTACTCAAAATTAATACACCTGTGCTATAGCTAAATAAACTAGGCATTTCAAATTCTACCCAGTTTCCTTCTGCTTTTCTTACCAAGTAGGCAGAGGTAAAGGCAGCAAAAAGCATAACGATGGAAACGATGAATAACCACATCGTAAAAACTTTCGGATTGACCGACCGGGTTTCAGCCGGTTCGATTACGTTCTCTGTTGATTTCATGATTTAAACTTTATCAAATAATAAGGCAATTTGTATGATGATTAAATAGAAAAAGGAACCAAACATCATCCACTTCGCAGCCTTGTCTGTGGGGCGCATCATGAGGTAGAAGGTTTGGCATAAAAATAGAATTCCTGCTACTACCGTAATGATGGCAGATTGAATTCCCGTGATGTGCAGTAAGTACGGCACAAATCCCAAAGGCACTAAAAAGAGCGTATAAATCATAATGGTGAAAGCCGTTTTAATGTCTTTCTTGCCATCATTTGGTAACATCTTAAATCCAGCCTTGCGGTAATCTGCATCCGCCACCCAAGCGATTGCCCAGAAGTGAGGGAATTGCCAGAAAAATTGAATCGCAAATAAAATACCGGGCTCCCAGCCAAAATGTCCCGTGGCAGCCACCCAGCCAATCATGGGAGGAAAGGCTCCTGGGAATGCACCTACAAATACGGAAATAGGCCCCACACGTTTTAGAGGGGTATAAACATAGCCGTATAAAATGTAGGATAATAGACCAACTAATGCTGCCTTCCAGGTGAAATAGCTCAAAAGTCCAATGGCGATAACGGCTAACACATAGCCAAAATTTCTCGCCTGGGCGGGAGTTAAAGCTTCCGTAGGCAAAGGTCGCTGTGCCGTTCTTTTCATTAGCTTATCGAATTCAATTTCTTTCAATTGATTCACGATATTCGCCGCCCCAGTTAGGACAAAACCCGCTAGTGAAATTAAAAATATACCCAGCGGTTTATGATCGATAGGTGCTAATAAATACCCAAACGTGCCCGAGAAGGCTACCGTCATAGATAGTCTCGATTTTAATAGGGCGATATAGGGCTTTATGCTTGACATTTACGCGTTTTTTGTTTGGATCCAAGAGCTAATATGCCAGCCCATTAATACTAAAGAGATTAACAAGTGAACCGCTTGGCTTCCGAGGGGTAATTCAAAGTAGGCCATCATAATTCCGGTGGCGAAGGAAATTCCAACTAATACCATCACTCCATGACGGTAAGATTGCAAAGTGGACTTTTTGATTTTATTCCAAAGAATCAAGTGACCTAATACAATAAACCAAGAGAATGTTCTGTGGACAATATAGACTAGATCTAGTTGGGCAACCCATTGGTCTTTAGCCCCTTCTCCTAAGGCTTTAATCACATGATCCATATTCTCGCGGACCTGCGTGCCTAATAGGATTTGGACAAAAACGATCACTAGGTTTATTCCAATCCAATGACGATTCTCTAGTGAGATAACCGTTGAGGAAGTTTGATTGTTTAATGCCTTGACTAAAAAATAGATAACGCCGATCGATAAAAGCATGTGCGCCGTCACCACTCCTGGCAATAGAAACGAATCCACGACGTATTTTCCTAAAACGGCATTCGCCAGAATTAGTAAGAGTCCTGCCAAAGTAGGTAAGAATACTTTCCTGCCTTCTTTCCAGGCTAGGACCGTGGTGATTAACACGATTAATCCTGTCAAAGCACCGATCAGGCGATTGATGTATTCGATCCAAGTTTTGGTCGGATTGAATAAAACTTCACCGTGTAATTTATCTTGGTAGATCACCTCGTAATGCAAAGGTAATTCGGAGACCTTCGTGGGAGGGATAAAACGCCCAAAGCATTTAGGCCAATCAGGACAACCCATTCCCGATCCGGTGCTGCGAACGATTCCGCCAGCTAGGATAAGCAAATAAATGCTCAGGATGGATAGGATTGCAAAATTTTTAAAGGCCATTTTTAGGGTAAAAAAAAGATGCATCTAAATGAGATTCATTCGGATGCATCTTTGCTTGTTCAGGTTAATTAACGGTTGTAACTCTCGTTTTGTGCGCCTAATAAACCATCGATATCTTTTTCTTTTGCAATTTCTGCCTCTTCCTCAGGAAGGTTAGAGCTCTTAGTTGCAGAGAATGGAACGTTTTGAGGAATAAAATCTTGCTCAGCACCCGGCTTAGAATAATCATAAGGCCAACGGTATACAGCTGGAATTTCACCTACCCAGTTTCCGTGTTCTGGATTGATAGGAGTAGTCCACTCTAGTGTATTCGAGTTCCAAGGATTCTGCGGAGCTAATTTACCTTTAAAGATAGAGTAGAAGAAGTTCCAAGCAAAGATCGCCTGCGCAGAGAAAGTGATGATCGCTGCGATTGAGATAAATGCGTTCATATCTGTGAAAGCTGCAGCGCTATCATTTCCAAGTGCCGTGAATGAATAGTAACGACGTGGGAAACCTGCAATACCTATGTAGTGCATTGGGAAGAATACTAAATAAACTCCCACGAAAGTGAACCAGAAGTGGATATAACCTAAATTTTTGTTCATTAAACGACCAAACATCTTAGGGAACCAATGGTAAACACCCGCCATCAATCCGAAGAAGGACGCTGCACCCATTACTAGGTGGAAGTGAGCTACTACGAAATAGGTATCGTGTAAGTTAATATCTAAGGCCGAGTTTCCAAGAATGATACCTGTAACACCACCCGAAATGAAGAGTGATACAAGACCGATCGAGAACAACATCGCTGGCGTAAAGACTAAATTACCTTTCCAAAGTGTCGTGATGTAGTTAAACGCTTTCACCGCAGATGGTACCGCAATGATCAAGGTTAAGAACATAAATACCGAACCTAAGAATGGATTCATACCTGTTACGAACATGTGGTGAGCCCAAACAATGAAGGCAAGCACCGTGATTCCCATCATCGAACCGATCATCGCACGGTATCCGAAGATAGGCTTGCGTGAATTAGTGGCAATGATTTCTGAGGTCATACCTAATGCCGGAAGTAATACGATGTAAACCTCTGGGTGACCTAGGAACCAGAATAAGTGTTGGTACAAGATCGGAGAACCACCCATGTTAGGAAGTGCTTGTCCTTGAATGTAAATTTCAGATAAGTAGAATGAGGTACCGAATGAGCGGTCAAAGATTAATAATAATGCCGCTGATAATAATACAGGGAATGATAATAAACCTAAAACAGCCGTAAAGAAGAATGACCAAATAGTCAAAGGCATCTTAGTGAAAGTCATACCACGCGTACGCAAATTAATAATCGTACAGATGTAGTTAATACCCCCCATTAAAGAAGATACGATAAAGAATGCCATAGAGGTTAACCAAAGTGTCATTCCTAATCCCGAACCTGGCATAGCCTGAGGTAAGGCAGAAAGTGGAGGATAAATAACCCAACCTCCAGATGCAGGACCTGTTTCCAAGAACAAGGACGCAAACATGATCATCGACGAAAGGAAGAAGAACCAGTAGGATAGCATGTTAATGAATCCGGAGGCCATATCTCGTGCACCGATTTGTAATGGGATTAAGAAGTTAGAGAAGGTTCCAGAAAGACCTGCGGTTAGCACGAAGAATACCATGATGGTACCGTGCATAGTCACAAGGGCTAAATAAAACTCCTTATCTAGCTTTCCACCTTCGTCGATCCACGCTCCTAAAATAGGACGTAACCATTCTAGTTGCATATCAGGAAAACCTAATTGCAAACGGAAGATGATGGAAAAAGAACCCCCTATAAACGCCCAAAGGATACCCGAAATCAAGTATTGCTTCGCGATCGTTTTGTGATCTGTTGAGAATATATACTTCGTCCAAAAGTTTAGCTCATGGTGCTCATGCTCATGATCGTGTGAGTGATCGTGGGTGTGAACTTCTTCAGCGTGTGATGTTGCAGTTGACATATGAATTTTATTTGCTTCTTTTCTTTGTTAAATTAGTTTACACTTACGGCTTCTGCTGCTGGTGCAGTCGCGCTATCTACGGCCACTGGTTCAGCTAGAATATATTTATTTGCTTTTGCTTTTAAGTTATCTGGAACTTTAGCTAAATAAGTAGGATTAGTTGTTAAGAACGGCTTTTGTTCTGAGCACCATTTTTTATAATCTTCCGGCTCATCTACAAAAACAGTAATGGACATTCCGAAGTGACCGCGGCCGCAAACTTCAGTACAATTTACCTTAAAGTTGAAATCCTTCTTGCCTAATTTAGCCCGCATCTCATCCGTAGAGATAGTGGGTGTAAACCAAAATTTAGTAGGCATACCAGGAACCGCATCCATTTTCACTCGGTGGAATGGTAAATAAACCGAGTGTAATACATCCTGTGCTTTTATTTTTAACAAAACAGGCTTGCCTTTAGGTAAGTGAAGTTCTGTCGCCGTAAAGTCATCAAAAGAATTCTTATCGGTAAAATCAATACCAATATTGTTCGTTTCGTCAATCAATTTATAATTGAAATTACCTAATTGATTATCATCATTACCCGCATAGCGCACATACCATCCGAATTGATGTCCTGTGATTTCAATCACGACAGCATCGCTGGGTGCTTGAGAAGTAATATCTCTCCATGTTCTCCAACCGGTGAATACAAGGATCGCCATGACAATAGCAGGTATAACCGTCCAAATCAATTCTAATTTGTGGTTAACTGGGTAGAATGTAGCTTTTCTGTTTTTATTGTAACGGTATTTGAAAGCAAAGTATAACAACAAGGAGTTCGATACAAAAAACGCTAGCGTTACTACCGCCATAGATATCCAAAACATCGAATCAGTCTTTGCTCCATGTTCTGAAGCTGCAATGGGTAAGAAATCTGGCTTTGCCACCATAAATGACCAAACACCCGCAATCGTTCCTAATGCCCAGAAGATAATCATTCCGTAAGCATTTGCATTATTATTTGAATCTAGAGCGTCATCTGTATTTTCATCTGCAACTAAAGATTTATTCAACTTAATACTTTTACTGATTACGGAAATCGCAAGAGCAAAGAAGATAATTGATAAAAGACCTATTAGGTAAAACATATATGTTGATTTTAATAGAAGTTCAAAAATTAAATATCGTGGTGTAAAGCTTCTGGCAAGAATGGGTGGTTTTTAGCCACTAAACTAGCCTTAGTTAATTCGTCTGAAATCACATAAATGAATACAGAGGCAAACACCGTAACCATTCCAAATTCTACTAAACCATAACCACCATGTTTACCTACAACACCTGGCATAATCATTTGGTAGAAATCAATATAGTGACCAGCGATAATTAAGAAAGCGGCGATTTTTAAGAAAATACGCGTTCTCTTCGCATCACGTGTCATAAGAACTAAGAAAGGCAACAAGAAGTTTAGGATCACCATTAAAATTTCTGAAGTTTTGTAAAGTTTATTATAACCTTCCCAACGCTCTAAGAAATAAATGGTCTCTTCTGGTATGTTTGCATAGTAGATTAATAAGAATTGCTCGAACCAAACATACGTCCAGAAGATAGAGAAGGCAAACATAAACTTGCCTAAATCATGTAAATGATTTTCGTTTACATAGCCCATTAAGCCTTTGTCCTTCAAAAATAAGATGGCTAACACGATTACTGCATAAGTGGTAACATGCCATGAAGAGAACATATACCAACCGAACATGGTAGAGAACCAGTGTGTATCGATCGACATCACCCAGTCCCAAGCAAAGATGGAACTAGAGGCACCGAAGATGACGATAAACGCCGTTCCAATTTTAACTAATTGATGGAAATATTCAGTTCCGCCATTTAAATCTTCTTCGATGGATTTTTTGCGTAACATTTTCCAAAGAAGGATCCATAATCCTCCAAATACAATCAGACGAATTAAGAAGAAGTTTTTATTCAAATAGCCAGACTTCCCTGCAATGATTTTATCATAGTTCGCATTTCCTACTTCCGTTACACCGTGGTGCATCCAGTGGAAAATCACGTCCCCTTTAAACAAGAATACTAAAAGCAAGATAGGTAAGGAGATGTATAAGAATTTAGGGAACGCCTCAGGAACACGTTTCATAACAGATGACCAACCTGCCTTCGTTAAGTACTGTAAAGAAACGAAGAACATCCCGACTACTGCGATACCCGTAAAGAAGACGGCATTTAACCAAACATTCGCCCACACCCGATTTGTCCAATCGTAATGCTCTTCCGCGTCAGGTTGGTGAGAAACTGCTCCACCGGAAACGTGTTCTGCTGCCGCTTCATGTCCCGCTTTTACGGCCTCATGTCCTGCTTCCGCTACTTCGTGACCACCTGCTTCTCCTTTAGATAATAGGTAAATACCAATTATTAAAGCGACAAGGCCTGCGATGAAAGCATATAAAATTCTTTTTTTGCCTTCTAATGTGAAGTCAAAATGCTCTTCTACGTTTGCTGGGGAAAAATGTGAATGTCCCGCCATTTTATTCTCTATTTTAAATGAACTAATTTAAATCTTATTGTTTTTGTAACTCATGTACATAAAGTACGATTTTCCAACGGTTCTCTGAGGAAATCTGTGATCCATGAGGCCACATCCGTCCTTTACCATGCGTAATCACGTGGTAAATATGTCCGTCGTTCACGTCTTTTAATGCATCACTTGAGTAGACAGGAACTCCTTTATATTGTTTAGCAACTAAACCGTCTCCTTTTCCTCCTTCACCGTGGCAGTGTTGGCAGAAACGCTCGTATTGTTCCTTACCTGCTTCAATATTCTCTGGAGTCGCTGATAATGGATTATCTAACAAAGCAGCTGAATAAGAAAGACTATCAACAGGAACTGTTCTCGCTATTAATTCTTGCGCTAAAAAGGCTTGTTGAATACTATCAGCACCCGTATAATTTTTACGAGAAATAGTACCAGCCACGGGGATACGCATGTTCAAACCTAGCGGATTGATTTTATTTGTGTCACCTGCTAATTGCGTCAAAGGCTCGTAACCTACCGAATAATACATATTAGGGGCGTATTCCGTACCCGTATCATTCGGGTCCGTTCCACAGGAGAATAGACCTGCTGTTAGGCCGACTAGTAAAGTGAATTTATGAATAGAATTGAACATATCTTCTTGAGAATTATTCGTTTAATTATTTAACATTTACTTCAACTGCTCCTGAATCCTTCAAGGCTTTCTTGATATCAGCGGCACTTGCTTTGTTTTTGTCCAAATTGATGGCCATCACAAACTTATCATCTGTGGTACGAATATCTAATGGAAGAGTCTTATTACCCGGCCATAAATCATTCGAGATACAGAAGGTAGTTACTAGACCAAAAGCCGTGAATAAAACCGTTCCCTCAAAGGCAATTGGAATCCAGTTAGGAAGAGCAAAGAAATCTTTACCCCCGATAATCATAGGCCAGTCAAATACCATAGTATAGCTGATTAATGCAAAAGTACAGATCATCCCTAAAGTACCGAACATAAATGCCGCGATAGGTAAACGTGTACGCTCATGACCTACGGCTACGTCTAATCCGTGAATTGGAAATGGAGAATATACATCTTCTACTTTGATTCCTTTAGCCTTTACAGCACTTACTGCTTGTAAAACCTCGTCCTCATCGTCGTATACTCCCAAAATGTAGTTAGTTGTCGAACTCATATTGTTTTAATTTCGAATTTGCTTAATAGAATTACTCTTCTGATTTTTTAGTAGGCTTAATGCGTTTAATCGTAAACTCGGTAGAAACGCCCTTCATTACCGCCTTCACTTCCGCCATGTTTACCACAGGTAAATATTTCGCGAATAAGAAGAATAAAGTAAAGAATAAACCGAATGAGAAGATGTAATCACCAATATCATACATCGTAGGTGAGAACATCGCCCATGAAGAGGGAAGGTAATCACGGTGTAATGAGGTAACGATAATGACGAAACGCTCAAACCACATACCTACGTTTACTACAATAGATAAAATAAAGGATACCATTAAGTTCGTACGAATCGCTTTAGACCAGAATAACTGTGGAGAAATTACGTTACACGTCATCATCATCCAGTAAGCCCACCAGTATGGACCAGTAGCCCGGTTCAGGAAGGCATAGCTTTCATATTCTACGCCAGAATACCAAGCGATAAAGAATTCAGTTAAATAAGCGATACCTACTACTGAACCAGTTACCGTGATAACGATGTTCATCATTTCAATATGCTCAATCGTGATATAGTCTTCTAGTTTGAAAACCACACGCGTGATTAACAGTAAGGTTTGTACCATCGCGAAACCAGAGAAGATTGCACCCGCCACGAAATAGGGAGGGAAGATTGTTGTATGCCACCCTGGAATTATAGACGTTGCAAAGTCCATGGATACAATCGTGTGAACCGAAAGTACAAGTGGCGTAGAGATACCGGCTAATATTAAGGACATGTACTCATAACGCGCCCAAGTCTTAGAAGAACCTGTCCAGCCTAAGCTGAAAAAGCCATACCAGAACTTACGTCCCGCTGTAGTCGCACGGTCACGAATCGTTGCCAAATCTGGCACAAGACCCATATACCAGAATAATAAAGAAACCGATAAATACGTCGAAATGGCAAATACGTCCCAAACTAACGGAGAGTTAAAGTTAACCCATAAAGAACCATACGTATTAGGAAGTGGTAAAGCCCAGTGAGCTAACCAAGGACGTCCCATGTGAGCTAAGATGAACGATGCAGCACAAAGTACAGCAAAGATGGTCATCGCTTCCGCTGAGCGGTTGATGGAAGTTCTCCATTTTTGACGAAATAATAATAATACCGCTGAAATCAAGGTACCTGCGTGACCGATACCAACCCACCAAACGAAGTTCGTGATATCCCAAGCCCAACCTACGGTTTTATTTAATCCCCAAACACCAATACCCTGCCACCATGTGTAGAAAAGGCAATAAGCACCATACATGAATACAAGGCAAGAGATCCCGAATGCAATTTTCCATTCTTTCGTAGGCTCTCCTTCTACTTGCTTGCAGATATCGTGGGTAACATCGGAATAAGATTTTCCACCAGTAACTAGTTTCTCTCTTATGGGTGATACAACGTGCGACATATTTTTATTTACTGTTTTACGATTAAAAAATTATGCTTCTTTTTTAGCATCCTTGTTACGAACTTTCTTCAAATAAGAGACATTAGGCTTCACGTTAATCTCTTCAATTACGTGGAAAGCACGACCCTCTTTCTCTACTAGTAACAATTTCGAGATCTCAGATACCGGATCATTCATATCTCCAAATGTAATCGCATTCGTAGGGCATGATTGAGCACAAGCTACTTGAATTTCTCCGTCTACTGGACGACGCTTCTCTTTCTTCGCTTCTAACTTTCCAGCTTGAATACGTTGAACACACATCGAGCATTTTTCCATTACCCCACGTGAACGAACCGTTACGTCTGGGTTGATTACCATACGCCCTAAGTCGTTATTGAAGTGGAAATCGAAGTCATCTGTTTGGTAATAACGGAACCAGTTGAAACGACGAACTTTGTATGGACAGTTATTTGCGCAATAACGTGTACCGATACAACGGTTATACGTCATTTGGTTCAAACCTTCTGTCGAGTGAGTCGTAGCTAATACGGGACAAACTGTTTCGCAAGGAGCGTTATTACAGTGTTGACATAACATCGGTTGGAAAATTACCTCTGGATTATCAGACGCAATCTCTAAACCTTTCATATCTTCTACTTCAGCATCAGATGAATAGTAGCGGTCGATACGCATCCAGTGCATTTCACGACGGTTAATAACCTCTTGGCGACCTACTACAGGAACGTTATTTTCAGCTGAACAGGAGATCACACAAGCCGAACATCCGGTACAGGTATTTAAGTCGATCACCATACCCCACGCGTGGTTATTGTATTTGTGACCGTTCCAAAGCGTTAAATCAGTCGCATCCTTTTCTCCCTCAGACGTTTTCACGCGAGGAGTGAAGCTTCCTGCTTTTGCATTTTTTGCAAAGTCAGCTAACACCGTTTCTTGAACGACTGCTTCACGAGCCATCACCGTTTGGTGCGTTTGCGTTTGAGCGATTTCTTTTGTTTCACCTGTAGCCTTAACGGAAACTCCTTGTGTGCAGATACCTACACAAGCTCCGTTTATTTCTGAGATGAAAGGATAA
Organism: Aquirufa sp. A-Brett2-15D; assembly: GCF_054558735.1. Taxonomy (NCBI): domain Bacteria; kingdom Pseudomonadati; phylum Bacteroidota; class Cytophagia; order Cytophagales; family Flectobacillaceae; genus Aquirufa; species Aquirufa sp. A-Brett2-15D. The sequence continues at coordinate 29,418 of NZ_JBSKFT010000002.1, forward strand.
GCGTTCACACCCACACCGTCAGCAGACTTACCTGCTTTCGTGCGACCGTAACCGATAGCAATCGATACTGTATCTTGAGCTTGGCCCGGTTGAACTAAGACAGGAAGAGATACTTTGTATCCTTTCGCGCTTACTTCTACGACATCACCATGCTTTAAGTTTAATTTAGTGGCAGTTGGTTGCGAGATAGCTGCATAATTGTCCCAACATGCTTTCGAAACTGGCTCAGGGAATTCTTGCAACCAAGGGTTGTTAGCTTGAGAACCTGTACCTAAACCTACTTTTTCGTAAACAGCAATCTCTAAACTAGTAGAAGTAGCTGAATACGTTTTGCTGATAGCAGCTGCCGCAGCGTTCACATCTACAGATGGACTGGCAGAAGAAACAGCGGCTACATTTGGTTCGAATACACCATCATGTAAAGCATTGTTCCAAGCTACTTTACCGCCTTTTAAAATGTTTGTCTCCCAGTTGTTCTCTAAGTATCCGGCAAAATCACCCGACAAACCTGCCCAAGTTAAGAAACTTGATTGCGCCTGACGTGTTTTGAAGATCGTAGAGATCGTAGGTTGAGTTAATGAATAGAATCCAGCTTTAGGTTCTGCATCATTCCAAGACTCTAAGAAGTGAGAATCTGGTGCGATGAATTGACATAAGGAAGCAGTTTCATCTGCACGATCATTTGTCGCTAAGCTTACACCTACTTTAGGAAGCGCTGCTGCAAGAGCCGCTCCCATAGGATGATTGTAAACGGGATTCGCATTGTAGAAGATAACAGCGGCAACAGAACCAGCGCTAGCTTCTTTAATGAAATTAGCCATCTCCATATCGTTACCTTGGCGGTAATTAACAGCTAAGCCTGTATTGATGGTTGTGCCATAAGCGCCTACTAAAGCGTTTGTAGCAGCAACAATTTTTTGAACTTCTGGGTCATTCGAACCAGCTACGATGATCGAAGCACCTTTAGAGGCTACTAAATCTTTCGCTGCTTTTTCTAAGTGCTCTACTTTAACGGAAGCTCCAGCGATGCTAGCTGCTCCTGTTAGTTTTGCTACTGCATTGTATAACGCAACTGCTACTAAACCTTCTTGAGATGGCTTGTAAGAGGCACGGTAATCTGAATTAGCACCTGTATTTGATAAGATTGTCTCAAATTGGTAGTGACGAGACATGTCTTTTTTGCCTCCTTTTTCAGAACTAACACGGCGGGTAATCGCCCATTGTGCAGCGAACTCTGTAGGAGCAATCCATGAACCTAAGAAATCAGCTCCTAAAGAAACAATGGTCTTTGCTTGGCTGAAATCAATGTTAGGTAAAACGCCACCATGTGCTTGTGTTAAACCATAAGCCGGGTTTGCGTCATAAGTAATATGTTGTGTTGTAGGGTATTTCGCAGCGAAGTCAGCGATCACTTTCTTCGTTGTAGGAGAAAGAATGCTGTTAGAAATGATGCGGATTTGACCACCTTTGGCAGCCACCTCAGCTAATTTCGCTGTAAATGCTTTATCTAATTGATTCCAATCAGTTGCTTTACCAGCAGCCTGAGGACCTTTTAATTTCTCATTATCATATAGACTTAAAACAGACGCATGCGCACGACCCGAAAGTACTCCCTTCGAAATGGACGATGATTTATTTCCTTCGATTTTGATAGGACGACCTTCACGAGTCTTAACAAGGATAGAAGCGTAATCGCCACCATCTGTGTAAGTAGACGCGTACCAGTTTGCGATAGTAGGCTCTACATCTTCCGGCTTATTTAAGTAAGGAATCGCATTTTTTACTGGAGACTCACAAGCTGCTAAAGAAACAGCAGCTACCCCAAAACCTAGCGTCTTTAGAAAATCACGACGATGCGTGCCCGCACCATCTACTAAAGAATCTCCTTTCGCATCCGATTCAGATGGCATATTGCCAAACTCATTGTGGATATTTTTGACAAACGACGGCTCATTGGTTAACTCCTCAATCCCTTTCCAATACCTCTTGTTCGAATTTTCCATATAATCTTTCTTATTCAGACTAAAATTGAATCTATTTAATTTCTATTAATAGTGACACTTAGAGCATTCTAAGCCACCGATGTTTTGAACTTTCAAAGGAGTTTTGCTATCCTTATTGTGAACCTCCACTAATTTATCATAGTAAGCATTGCCTTTTGCATTCACGTCCGTTTGACGGTGGCAATCGATACACCAGCCCATCGTAAGTGAAGAACGTTGCTCTACTACTTCCATTTTCTCAATTTCGCCGTGGCAGTTCGTACACTCTAATCCACCTACGTTTGTGTGTTGTGAGTGATTAAAGTAGGCCAAATCAGGTAAGTTGTGAACACGTACCCATTGAATAGGCTCGTCTTTTTCTAAGGCTTTGTAGATTTTTTGAATTTCTGGGGACTCACGCTTGATCGCGTTGTGGCAGTTCATACAAATGTTTGCCGAAGGAATGTTCGCGCCTTTTCCAGCATACACACCTGTGTGGCAATAATTACAATTGATTTGGTATTGACCAGCGTGTAATTTATGTGAGAATTGAATCGGTTGCTCTGGAGCATATCCCTGATGGATACCTATACCGTAAGCTGCATCGATTGTAGCTTTACCACCTAATAATAGGGCCAAAACTAAGATTCCCGTCTTTACTGCCGAATTAGCAGCTAACGATTTTGCGTTCTCTGCAACTCTTTCGAAAAATGGTTTGCCTCCTTCTTGTTGATCTGTTTTAGCTAACTTACTAAGTGAGTTAACAATCGATAATAATGCGATTAGTACAACAACCATGATGATTAATAATCCTACCAAAAGCATTTCCATCATGCCACCTGAAGATGGAGCCGCCTGAGCTGCTGCACCCGCTGCTGGCGCTGCACCTGCTGCCGGAGCGGCTGGAGCTGCATTAGAAGCATCGATGTAAGCGACGATTCCTTTGATCTGCGCTTCAGAGAAGTTCGGATAAGGAGTCATTGCCGCCTTATTGAACTTATTGTACAAGTCATTTGCATACTTGTCACCCGAAGCGATTAATGCTTGAGGATTGTGTACCCACTTAACGATCCATTCGATCGGACGACGCTCGCTAATTCCCTTTAAACCAGGACCTACCAATATTTCGTCAGTGGACGCGTGACAAGCCGCGCAGTTGTTTTTAAACAGTGTTTCACCTTCCGCTGCATCTTGTGCAAACATTGCTGTCGTAGTGGCCAGTAAGATTAAGAAGGAAAATAGAAACTTAACGAGAGTTGATTTTTTGCAACACATAAATATAGTTTTTCTCATATTAATTCAGTCCGCAAAATTACAATTCGATTTTGTAGGAAACAATTAAATCTCCATTCATTTTTTGTATTTTTTTAATTGAATTTATTATTTAGAATTTTTCAAAATAAGCCTTTGGAATAAAATAGAACAATTTTTAGATAAAATTGTATCCATGGCATGGACATAAAAAAACCTTCCAGATTGGAAGGTTTTTGGAGGTTTCGAGCGGATTCGAACCGCTGTAGAAGGTTTTGCAGACCTCTGCCTAGCCACTCGGCCACGAAACCAACTAATAGGGATGCAAATTTAGCTTTTTTTAATATAGGAGCAAAGTTCTGGAAGAAAAAAATAGTGGGCAGTCGTCAGTGGGCAGTGGGCAGTCGTCAGTCCGGAGGGATTGAGTCCGGAGGGAACATTCATCATTCACCATTTACCATTTACCATCTCTACTCTATACTCTCTTATCTCTAATCTAAGCCAGTCGTCAGTCCGGAGGGATTGAGTCCGAAGTCCGGAGGGAACAATCATCATTCACCATTTACCATCTCTACTCTCCTTTATGATAAAGTAAAAACCGAGATTTCCGGCGGCATCCCCACTCTACCCGGATATCCTAAATAGCCATAGCCTCGGTTCACATAGATTTGCTGCTCGCCTTCTTGGTATAAACCAGCCCATTGCTTGTATACATATTGGGCAGGGGACCAGCGCATTTCGGCTATTTTAACGCCAAATTGTGTTCCATGCGTATGGCCTGCAAAAGCCACATCTATGTCTTTGTATTTTTTGGTAACCTCCGCATTCCAGTGATTTGGGTCGTGAGATAGCAAGAGTTTCGCAGAAGCTTCTTCTGTTCCTTTATGCGCCTTCTCGAGGTTGCCATACCAAGGGAAGCGACCTAAGCCGATGTTTTGAACCCCAATAATGGCTAATTTTTCTCCTGATTCTTCTAAGAAGCGATGTTCATCCATTAATAGATCCCAGCCTAGTAATTCGTGCGCTTTCATTAAGTCTTTCAAATTTTGTTTTTTGGCTTCTGGGCTATTCCAACGAACATAATCACCGTAATCGTGATTGCCCAAGGTACTAAATACGCCTAAAGGTGCTTTGACCTTATTGAACACATCGAAGTAATTTTGCACCTCTTTGGACTCATTATTTACTAAATCGCCGGTGAAGAAAACGACATCCGGTTTCTCCCGCATCAGCATCTCCACGCCCCCTTTCACAGCCGTTTTATTGAAAAAAGAGCCCGTGTGAATGTCGGAAATCTGTGCAATTTTTAGTCCTTTAAATGCTGAAGGAAGCTGGGGGATTTTAAGAGGAATATTTTCCACGGTGTAATCATGGGCTCCAGAAATAATGCCAAAAGCAAAGGTCGCTGCCGGTACCGCTCCCACCGCTAAAGCAGCTTGAGATAGAAATTCGTGGCGAGAGATGGCACTGGGGTCTTTTTTAAGGATCTTTTTTGTCCCCCATCGAAAAAAGCGGGTGATGTCTTCTACTAACAAGAAGATAATAATAAACAGTTTAGTGATAACGGAAATCATCACGATCGCCATAAAAGTGATTCGAATTTCATTTTTCCAAGCGTTCAGAGGCAACGCATTATAGGAAACGATTCCTAAAAGGATGAAAGCTGTGAAGCCCCAAAAAGTATATTGGGCAGTCCTTTGTATGCTTTTACGTGAATTACGAAAAGCAGTTTTCACCGCCATCCACACATAATAGTCAAGAGCTAAAATCACAATACTGATAAAAGGCACAAAAAACATTTTATTCATAGGTCTCTAACTATCTTTGCAATTCAATTGTTCCAAAGGTGCAAATTTATATGAAAAAGACGATAAGTATTTACGGGGGCGGTTGGGTAGGCGCACCATTGGCATTTAAATTAGCTTTAGCGGACATGGATGTGCGTGTTTCGGCATCAAGTGTTCATCAGCAAGCTGCTCATCCTAAAATTAGCGTGATGGAATTCAGAGCTGAGCCAGAAATGCCAGCTGAGAATTGGTCAGCAATGAATGATGCGGAAGTTCAAATTTGGGCGATTCCACCGCGTCGCAAGAAAAATTCAGAAGAAACTTATGTAGCTATTTTACAGGAATGGGTGGATAATTTGCCTTCTAGCGGGGTTAAAAAGCTCATTTTTCTTTCATCTACCTCCGTTTATTCGAACGTGTCAGACACAGTAGATGAGAAATCTGGAATTAATGACGATTCTTTAATGGCCAAAGCCGAAGCAATCGTATCCTCCACTAAAATTCCCACTATCATCCTTCGATTAGCCGGCTTAATGGGTGGCGATCGCTATGTAGGGAAGTATTTTTCTGGCAAGCGAAATGATGGAGCGAATTGTCCCATTAATTATGTGCACAAAGATGATGTGGTCTCACTCATTGCTTTGGCCGCTGAAAAAATTGAATCCGGTATTTATAATATTGTAGCCCCTATTCACCCGACAAAAGGCGAAGTGGGAGAAAACGACATCGAACGCCGCGGTCTACCTGTAGGCTATTGGGATTATTCTGTCACTTGTTTGGGCGGAAAAGTAGTTTCAGGCGATAAAATCTGCCAAGAATTGAATTACGAATTCAGATGGCCGGATCCTTTAGAGTTTCCTTTATAATGAAAGTAAATTTAATGGTAAATGGTAAATGATTTACCCTTTAACATACGAAATAGAGAGGTTTTAAGTTCAGTGAACAAGAAATTATTTGCGTAGCAACAATTTCGGTTCACTGAACTTAAAAACCGAAACCTTTTCGATTGGCTCTGCTGAAAATATTACACAGTTAACTCTGAGATCGCTAACCATGCCATTAACCCAGGGCCTATTGATAGGGATGCCTCATCAATATCAAAATTAGGCGTATGCACCCCGCTCGTAATTCCTCTTTCCTCATTGCGAACACCTAAACGGTAGAAGCAAGCGTCCACGTGGTGAGTATAGAAAGCGAAGTCTTCGCCTGCCATCCATAAATCTAAATCCACCACGTTTTCAGCTCCCATATATTCAATGGCTGCGGCTTTAGAACGGCGGGTTAGTTCTGGATTATTTTGTAAGAATGGGTAGCCTTTTAAAACTTCGAATTCGGCACGGCCACCCATAGCATCTGCGATGCCTTCGGCCAGCTTTTTCATCTTTTCTAGACCTTCTGCCCGCCAGGTTTCGTCCATGGCACGGAAAGTTCCGGCGATGTTCACTTCGTTTGGAATCACGTTAGTGGCTCCTAAACCTTCAATTTTGCCAAATGTCAATACCGAAGGAAGTTTTGGATTCTTATTTCTCGAAATAATTTGTTGCATCGCCACGATGATGTGGGAGGCAATAACGATCGGATCGATGCAGGCATCTGGCATGGCGCCGTGACCACCTTTGCCGATTACTTTAATATATAATTCATCCGTGCTAGCCATGTACATACCCTCGCGGAAACCGATTTTGCCCACGGGGACATTGGTGGCGACGTGTTGGCCGTAGATGCTCGCAGGTGTCGGGTTTTGCAATGCACCTTCTTTAATCATGATGCTGGCTCCGCCGGGCGCTTTTTCTTCTGCCGGTTGGAAAAGTAATTTGATGGTGCCCTCGAATTCTTCGCGGACCTGTTGTAAAATGTGGGCTGTTCCTAAAAGGGAAGCTGTGTGGACATCATGTCCGCAGGCGTGCATGACGCCAGGATTTTTGGATTTATAGGGAACCTCATTTGTTTCGTGGATGGGTAAAGCGTCCATGTCAGCGCGAAGGGCGACGACTTTTTTGCTTGGATTTTTACCTTTGATTTCGGCAATGAGGCCGGTGTTGGCGATTTTTTTGGCCTGAATACCCATCCGCTCTAGTTGTGCTAAAACGTAAGCTTGCGTCTGAAATTCCTGATAAGAAAGCTCTGGATTCGCGTGAATGTGGTGGCGATTGACCAGGGTGTCAGGGGTGATTTCAGCAGAGAGCTGTTTGATTTTTTCCAATAAAGTGGACATGGCAGTTTTTTAATTTATACAAATCTACAAAATAGGACCTAATTCCTTAAATTGTTAACAAAAAAGCAATACTAAACCCTTCCAATTCAGCTGATTATTTTTTAAATTGTTGAGCAAATTAAACTAGTTTGTCTATGGCTCAGAAAGTGTTAGTTTTAAATCAGGATTACAGCGCGCTTACGATTTGTTCCATGCCTAAGGCCTTTCTTTTGGTCTACTTAAACAAGGCAGAATTAGTCGCGGAATCAAGTACTGAAAAATTACACTCTGTTTCGAAAACTTTCCCCTATCCCTCGGTTATACGTTTGCAGCGATATGTCTATTTTCCTTTTAAAGGAGTGATGTTGAATCGCCAAAATATTTTAAAACGAGATAATTTTACCTGTCAATATTGTGGGTCAAAAGACTTCTTGACGATGGACCACGTTTTGCCTAAATCACGTCAGGGGCGCACCTCGTGGGATAATTTGATCACAGCTTGCAAGTATTGTAATTCGAAGAAGGGGCATATGACTCCGGAAGAGGCGGGCATGGTCTTGACGCGCCAGCCATTTAGGCCTTCATTTGTTATGTTTTTGCGAAATTTTTCTGGAATTTTGGATCAACAATGGGCACCCTTTGTGGGTGCTAAACTGGAGACCACCACATGAGTTTTAAAATATCGTTTATCGGAGCCGGCAATGTCACCTGGCACATCGCAAAGGCCCTAGAAAATGCCGGAAATTCAGTTCAAGAAGTATTTAGTCGAGAGCCCTCGAAGGCAAAAGACGTTGTTTCTTATTTATACAACGCTAAGGTGCAGGAAGACCTGGATTTCTCCGACTCCGCTGCTACCGTATTTTTCTTGTGTGTCCCAGAATCTGCTTATTCGGAAGTTTTGAAGGAATTATTATTGCCAAAATACGCAACGCTTATTCTCGTCTCAGGCACATTTTCTCTCGCAGAAGCGAATTTATTATACGATCCAGCTCGAGAAAGTACAAACCAGATGGGGGTCTTTTTCCCCGTTCAACACCTTGAATCAGGTCGTAGAATCAAGTTAGATAATATGCCGATTTGTCTAGAGGTTTTGGTGGAAGAAACTCAAAATACCTTAGTGGCGCTGGCAAAAGATATCACAGACGCCATGTATTTAGTGAGCGGCGAAGAACGTAAAAAGATTCATAAGGCGATGCTTTTGGCGGGAGTTTTAACCCAAAACCTGTGGTCACATGCCCAAGAATTGCTGCAATCCATTGAATTAGAACCCAGTTTACTACATGGGCTTGTTCAACAGCATGTTCAGGCATTCTTTACAGGCAAGCCGCTTTCGAAGGAAATTTCCGATCCACATTTGCGTGAAGTCAATTTCCAAATCAATCAAATCCTGGAGCGTAACCTTATTTAATCAAAGGTTTATCCATATTTTGGACCACGACATTCTTAGCGAATCCTAAAACGGTAATTTTGCCTTCTTCGGAGGGATAAAAATAGTATAGGCTATCGCCGGCGGTATTTTTTTGGATAGAGGGAGGGATGTCTTGTTTTTGGCCCAAAGAATAATCTAATGCATCCATTATCTCCACCATCTTCGCATCTTTAAAAGTTAATTTCAAATTAGCTGGAGCTCCTACTCGAACAGAAATAGACAATGCTTTCGTCGCACTATCGAGTTTTGTGGCACCTTTAGATTGAATTTCTTGTCCCCACGTGTCCACTTGATTGACGATGTCTTGAGGTAAAACGCGCTTCACTTGTCTTGCCTTCATTTCCTTAACGGCTGCGGCAGTATCGATACGTTTAGAAAAATCACATGCTTGAAGGGCAATTAATGCGAAAAGGAGTAGGGCGTGTTTCATCGTTTTGGAATTATATGCAAAGGTATTCTAAACGAGCACAAAGGGCAATGGATTTAATTACTATCTTTGCAACGTTTTTTAAAACCAAAATGTTATGCTGGAGCAGCTAGAGGCCATCCGAGAAAGATTTTTAGAAGTAGAACAACAAATCTCGATGCCAGAAGTGGTATCGGACTTGAAGAGATTCAAGACCTTGAGTAAAGAATACAAGGATTTGCAAAAGATCGTGGACCAGTATATGGCCTACCAAAACTTGCTAGGCTCCATCGAGGAGGCGAAACAGGTGATCGCTACGGAAAAAGACGAGGATTTTCGCGATATGGCCAAAGCGGAATTAGAAGAATTAGTTCCAGCGGAAAAAGAAATGCAAGAGGTTTTGAAGGAGATGCTAATTCCCCGCGATCCGAACGATTCGAAGGACTGTATCCTCGAAGTTCGTGCCGGAGCCGGTGGTGATGAAGCCTCCATTTTTGCAGGAGATATCTTCCGCATGTACCAGCGCTATGCAGAAAAGATGGGCTGGACATTCCAAATTATGGACTTCACCGACGGCACTGCCGGCGGTTACAAAGAAATTATCGCGTCTGTTCAAGGCGAAGATGTATATGCCAAAATGAAATTTGAATCCGGCGTTCACCGTGTTCAACGCGTTCCCGCAACAGAATCAGCTGGCCGAATTCACACCTCCGCAGCTACCGTTGCGGTGATGCCTGAAGCTGATGAGGTCGACGTTCAAATCAATATGAATGATATTCGGAAAGACACCTTCTGTTCTTCTGGAGCAGGTGGCCAGTCCGTAAACACGACTTATTCAGCCGTACGTGTCACTCACATTCCTTCCGGTTTAGTCGTACAATGTCAAGATGAGCGTTCTCAGATCAAAAACTTTGACCGAGCGATGACCGTTTTACGTTCTCGTCTATATGAAATTGAATTAGCTAAGCGCAACGCCGAAATCGCCGGCAATCGGAAGTTGATGGTGGGTACAGGTGACCGTTCAGACAAAATCAGAACCTATAATTACCCTCAAGGCCGCGTAACAGATCACCGCATCGGCTTAACCGTATATAATCTGCCTGTCGTAATGGATGGGGAAATTGCTGATTTTATCGAGCAGTTGAGGATAGCGGAGAATGCGGAGAGGTTGACTGAAGGGGCGGTTTAGTCAATCAAATTCGAAAAATGGGCTTCGCCATATTTTCCCGAATTTGTTTTACTAAACCTCTGAAAAGAATCGCAAAAAGTCCTTTTAAACCTCTAGGAAAAAATGTTAAGTGGTAAATTAATTTTCATTTACCATTTACCATTCACCATTTACCATTCAAATCCAAGATTTGAATCTTCAGTACTAAATTCATACAAAAAGGGACGCACTGCGTCCCTTTTTGTATTCCAACTTTATTCTTTGTGCTCTATGCTTTAATCTTTATTCTCCTCTCTCTAAACTAGCTTTTTCCAGCTTAAAACTAAAAACAGTCCCCTTATCCACCTTCGATTCCACCTGTATTTTGCTGCCATGGGCTTGAACGATGTGTTTTACGATAGAAAGCCCTAGGCCGGTTCCGCCGCTCAGTTTGGTGCGGCTTTTGTCAACTCGGTAGAAGCGCTCAAAGAGGCGAGGAAGGTGTTTTTCGGAGATCCCTGGACCGTTGTCTTTGACGGAAATTAAATAAGATTTTTTACGGTCTTCGATTAAGACGGTTACTTTGCCCTCTTGGTTGCCATATTTGATGCCGTTGTCCACGAGATTAACTAAAACTTGTTCTATCTTTTGCGCGTCAGCTTTTACATCAATGGCTACATCTGTACAATTTAGGAGTAATTTTACCCCGCGTTTTTTGGCCTTGCCCTCTAACTGTTCAAAAATTTCTTCTATCATGGGGCGCAAATTAATGCGTTTCTTATCGATCTTGATGGCACCGGTTTCGATTTGAGATACGGTTAACAGATCTTTAACCAAGGCGTCTAAGCCGTCTAAACTTTTAGCGGCTTTCTCTAAAAATTTCTGTCTGATTTCTGGGCTTTCGTCTGGGTTGTCTAGTAAGGTGTGCACGAAGCCTTGTGCTGCGAATATGGGTGTTTTAAGTTCGTGAGATACGTCTGCAAGGAATTCTTGGCGATAAACGGCTGCCTTTTTTAATTCCTTTACTTCATCTTCTGTGGTGGAGACGTAGGCGGTTAATTCACTTTTTAAGAGCTCGATAGGATTCTCTTTTTGAATTAATTGCTTCCGAGAAATTAAAGGGAAGCTCTTCTTCTTGATTTGCTTGATTTGGTCATATAACACGTTTACCTCTTTGAAAACTAAGTTGTCCAAAGCGAAGTAAATTAAAATCGACCCAAAAATCAGTACACTGATAAATCCGACAAAAATAGTCGCGGAATCGGAGGTAGGCAAAAAGGAAATAAAGGCTGCTGCCACCCCAGCGATGACAAAAGCAAGTAGAAACGAAATGTAGCGTGGACTTAGCATCCTTGAAATTACGGATAATTTTTAAATTGTTGTACCTTTGTGCTTTGATAAGATAGCATGGAATTAAATTTATTGACTGCCATATCACCGGTTGATGGTCGCTACCGTAAACAAACCGCCGCACTGGCTCCTTATTTTTCTGAATTTGGACTGATTCAATACCGTGTGCGCGTTGAAATCGAATACTTTATTGCTTTGTGCGAGATTCCTTTGGCCCCCTTAAAAGGATTCCCTAAGGAACATTATGCCACATTGCGTTCGATGTATACAAACTTTACGGAGGCGGATGCTACCTGGATTAAGGATACGGAGAAGGTAACAAACCACGATGTGAAGGCGGTAGAGTATTTTATCAAAGACCGAATGTTAGCCCTTCCAGGCGATATGAGCCCATTTGTGGAGTTTATTCACTTTGGCCTAACGTCTCAAGATATTAATAATACAGCGATTCCTCTTTCGTTAGCAGAGGCGCATCGCGAGGTAATTTTGCCGGCTTATCAGGCAGTTGTAGCTACTTTAGAGGCTTATGCAACTGAATGGAAAGAGATTCCACTTTTAGCGCATACCCACGGTCAGCCAGCATCCCCTACGCGTTTAGGTAAGGAAATTAAGGTGTTTGCAGAGCGTTTAAATCGCCAGTTAGACCTTTTAGCACAAGTACCCTTCACCGGTAAATTCGGTGGAGCGACGGGTAATTTCAATGCACACCAGGTAGCCTTTCCAGTCATTAATTGGCCACAATTTGCGGCAAAATTACATGCAGATTTAGGCATCAAGCGTAGTCAATACACGACTCAAATCGAGCATTACGATAATTTAGCGGCCTATTTCGATGGCTTGAAGCGTTTAGATACCATCTTGATTGATTTGTCAAGAGATATTTGGCAATATGTTTCAATGGGCTATTTTAAGCAGAAGATCAAAGCAGGAGAAATCGGTTCGTCGGCGATGCCACACAAGGTGAACCCGATCGATTTTGAAAATGCAGAAGGAAATTTAGCCATGGCGAATGCGTTCTTCGAATTCTTGTCCGCAAAGCTTCCGATTTCTCGTTTGCAACGGGATTTAACGGATTCGACGGTCTTACGTAATGTGGGAACGCCATTAGCACACGTATTGATTTCTTTGAATTCCTTACAACGAGGCTTAGGTAAATTAGAATTGAATAATAGCAAAATCCAGCAGGATTTAGAAGATAATTGGGTGGTGATCGCGGAGGCAATACAAACCGTATTGCGCAGAGAAGCTTTCCCTAAGCCTTATGAGGCATTGAAAGATTTGACACGTCACCACGGCAAAATCGACCAGTCGGTTTTCCACGCATTTATCGACGGCCTAGCCGTTTCTGACACAATTAAGGCAGAATTGAAGCTAATCTCACCGTTTAACTTCGTAGGCCGCGACGAAAACTAAAATATAAACTAAACTAAACTAAACCCCTCCGGACTTCGGACTCGTTCCCTTCGGACTTAAACCCCTCCGGACTTCGGACTCGTTCCCTTCGGACTAAAGACTATGACCCACCGTTTAATGCACCTCGCCCTCGTAGTAGCCGATTATGACGAAGCCATCGCTTGGTATACGGAGAAACTAGGTTTTACACTAGTAGAAGATACGGTTTTGAGTGATGTGAAGCGTTGGGTACTAGTGCAGCCGTCTGGCGAAGGTTCTTGTCAATTGCTTTTAGCCAAAGCCGCGACAGACGAGCAAAAATCAAGGGTGGGGAATCAAACGGGAGGACGCGTGTTTCTGTTCTTGCATACGGATGATTTTGATAAAGATCATGCGAATTTGATAGCGCAAGGCATTACGATTGTGCGGGGTCCGAGCGAAGAAGAGTATGGTAAAGTGCTCGTATTCGAGGATTTATATGGAAATTTATGGGATTTGATCGGTTAAAATTTTGATTTTACGGATTTCACTCTACATTTGTATCAAATAACAACACAATGACAAAAGCAACATACAACAAAAACTGGTGGCAAGGATAATAATCCCTGAACAGTTTCGCTGTGTGTACATGATATGTTTACTAAAGGCTTGCTGTTCCACAGTAAGCCTTTTTTTATTAATTTTGCCCTTTGAAACATGTCTAGTATAAAAATAAGAACTTCACGGAAAACACTTTTGGCAGATACACTGACGCCAATCGGGATCTTTTTGAAGATTCGAAAAAACTATAAGAATTCGGTTATCCTCGAATCGGCGGATTACCATGGTAAGGAGCATGGCTTTTCACATATTGCCTTTGATCCGATTGCTCGTTTCGAATTAACGGATTCGAAAGTCACCCAAACTTTCCCCGACGGAACGCAGGAGAATTTCACCTTGGCAAATCGCCACGATGCGGTTGCAGCCTTAAAAAGCTTTGCGGATCGTTTTGATTTTATCAAAGAAAAAGGCGATTCGCCGATGGCGAACGGGCTTTTTGGCCATATCTCCTATGATGCGGTCACCTATTTCGAGGATATCGATATTCAGGCGAAAAATCCCGAATCAGAAATCCCTTCCATCCGGTATTATGTGTACCGTTATGTGGTGGCGGTGAATCATTTTAATAACCAAATGAGCCTCTATGCGCACAGCTACGATGGCTCCGAGCCTTCCTTTGACACGATTACCTTTCTTTTAGACATGCCGCATTATGCGACAGCGTCCTTTGCTCGTCAGGGGGAAGAGGTGAGTAATTTAACGGAAGATCAAACGCGCGAAATCGTAAATACCTGTATTAAACACTGTTTACGAGGGGATGTTTTCCAAATAGTTCCCTCCAGACGCTTCGCTCAAAAATTCCAAGGGGATGATTTTCAGGTCTATCGGGCGCTTCGTTCGGTGAATCCATCACCCTATTTATTCTATTTTGACTACGAGGAATACCGGATTTTTGGGGCATCTCCAGAAAAACAAATCAAGATTCAAGGATCGGTTGCAGAGATTCATCCAATTGCCGGAACGTTTAGACGTTCAGGGGATGATGCGCGGGATGCAGAATTAGCGCAGGCTTTAATCGCAGATCCGAAAGAATCGGCAGAACACGTGATGTTAGTGGATTTAGCGCGTAATGACTTAAGTCGTTCGGCAGATAATGTGAAAGTGGAGACCTTTAAAGAGGTACAATTCTTTTCACATGTGATTCACTTAGTTTCTAAAGTAACGGGGCATTTGCAAAAGGGCGTTAATCCTTTGCAAATGGTGGCCGATACGTTCCCAGCGGGAACCTTAAGTGGTGCGCCTAAACACAATGCAATGACGATCATCAACCGTTTAGAGCCTACTAACAGAGCTATTTACGGTGGAGCGATCGGTTTTATGGATTTCGAGGGCAATTTTAATCATGCCATCGCGATTCGTACGTTTTTAAGTAAGGGAGACACCTTGTTTTTCCAAGCGGGCATGGGCGTAGTTGCTAAGTCCGTGGTGGAAAGTGAGATGCAAGAAATTCAACTTAAACTTGCCGCTTTGCGTAAAGCATTAGAGGTGGCAGAAAATTTAGCTTAAGGACATGAAAGTATTAGTACTAGATAATTACGATTCATTTGTTTACAATTTGGTCTACCTGTTAAAGGAATTAGGCGCAGAGGTGGACGTGTTTCGCAATGATAAAATTTCCCTAGAGGAAGTAGGCAAATACGATCAAATCCTGTTGTCGCCGGGTCCTGGGATTCCTTCGGAAGCAGGGATTATGATGGATTTGTTGAAGGAATATAAGTCGACCAAAAAAATTCTAGGCGTCTGCCTGGGTCATCAGGCGATTGCGGAGGCTTTTGGGTCTCAGCTAAATAATATGGGCGAGGTTTTGCACGGAGTGACCACCGAATGTGTGGTGATAGATCCGACCGAACGCCTATTTTTAGATATTCCATCTCGCTTCGAAGTATGCCGTTACCATTCGTGGACGGTGATTCCTTCGAGCATGCCAAGCGATTTAAAAATCACGGCGCAAGATGATAAAGGATTTGTTTTAGCGGAGGCGCATTCGAAATACGATGTGCGCGGGGTGCAATTCCACCCGGAAGCGTTTTTAACGCAACATGGATTGCAAATGATCAAAAATTGGATGAAATAAGAAATGAAGAATATATTAAATAGTCGGGTTGCGGGAGAGGCATTAACGGAGAATGAAGCGAGAGAAATCATGCTGCGCATTGGGCAAGGGGAGATTAATCCCAGCCAAATCGCTGCATTTTTATCGTCCTATTGGTTCAATCCGATTCAAGTAGATGAATTAAAAGGATTCGTTTCGGCGATGTTAGATTTAGCGGTTACAGTCGATTTATCTGAGTTCGACGCCATGGATGTGTGCGGAACAGGAGGGGATGGAAAAGATACCTTTAACATTTCGACGACGTCTTCTTTCATCATTGTAGGTGCCGGCCAAAAAATCGCCAAACACGGGAACCACGGTGTTTCCTCTTCGGTAGGATCATCCACCGTTTTAGAGTTCTTAGGTTTGAAATTTAATAATGATCCTAAAATTCTAAAGCGTAAGATGGAAACTTCTGGGATGTGCTTCTTGCACGCACCACTTTTCCACCCAGCGATGCGTTTTGTAGGTCCTATACGCAAGGAATTAGGGATGAAGACCTTCTTTAACCTACTGGGACCTTTATTAAATCCCGCCAAAGTCACCAAGCAAATCTCTGGCGTCTATTCACCAGAGGCCTTTGCCTTGTACGAAGGTTATTTCGAAGGTTCTGGCAAACAGTACGGGATTGTTTACGCCGAAGATGGCTATGACGAAATTTCCCTCACTTCTGCCTTCCGCTTAACGACTTCTTCCGGTAAGTCCATTTACAATCCAAGCGATATTGGCTGTGAGGTGGTAGCTCAATCAGCGTTATTTGGCGGTTCTACCGTGGAGGCTTCTGCAGATATGTTATATAAAATATTACAGCGCGAAGGCACGCCAGCTCAGACGCAAGCCGTTTTAGCGAATGCTGGAGCGGGTTTATTCGTGGCAGGAAAGACTGAAACTTTAGTGGAAGGAATAGCCTTAGCGAAGGAGTCCCTAGAAAGCGGTCGCGCGTTCCAGGCCTTCAAGAAATTTATAATGGATTAAGATGAGCATATTAGACCAAATTATATCCACTAAAAGACAGGAAGTGGCCGCTTGCAAAGCGCGCACCACGACCGCTCAGCTCGAAAAACAAGGATTTTTCGCGCGTGCTTGTCACTCCTTGTCGATGTCCTTGATTCAGCCAGCTTCCACGGGAGTCATTGCTGAATTTAAGCGTCAATCACCCTCGAAAGGCATCATTAACGATCGCTTGGGAGTGGATGTGGTGACTAGAGGCTATGTGGAGGCGGGAGCGGCTTGTTTATCGGTCTTGACAGATGAAGTGTATTTTGGGGGAACCTATGCTGATTTCGATTTAGCCAGACGTACGAATCCGAATACGCCCATTTTGCGTAAGGATTTCATGATCGATGAATACCAAATCATCGAGGCGAAATCGATGGGTGCAGATGTGATATTATTAATTGCGGCCGCATTAAGTCCCGCTGAAATCAAAACATTAGGCACGTTAGCGCGTTCCTTAGGTATGGAGACCTTGCTCGAAGTACACGATCAAGAAGAATTAGATCGTTCGCTGGGGGATTTTATTTCTGTGGTCGGAGTAAATAACCGCAACTTGAAGAATTTCTCTGAGCAAAACGTGGAAGCTTCGATGGTTTTGGCAGATAAAATACCTGGTCAATTTGTGAAGGTATCCGAGAGTTGTATCTCTGGACCTGAGATTATTACTGAATTGAAAGCTTACGGATACCGCGGCTTCTTGATAGGCGAAAGCTTTATGAAGACCGATAATCCGGGAAAAGCCTTAAGCAAATTTATACGGTAGGAATGATGCGCTGGAAAGTATGTGGCATGCGGGACTTAAGTAACATTCAAGAAGTGGCGGCTTGTGGGCCTGACTTTATGGGATTTATTTGGGCACCTAAATCGCCCCGTTATGTAGGCGCGGATTTTGTGATTCCTACTTTACCCCAGAAAACGAAAGCGGTGGGAGTGTTTGTGAATGAATCTACGGATACGATCATTACCTTATCGAAAAAAGCTGGATTTACCGTTGTGCAATTGCATGGTGAAGAAGGTCAAAAAGAAATAGACGCCTTGCGTTCCGCTGGATTACAAGTGATTAAGGCGATTAGTGTGGGTTCTGCAGCCGATTTAGACCTACAGGACACACCGGATTTCTATCTATTTGATACGAAAAAAGGAACGCAAATCGGGGGAACTGGGGAGCAGTTTAACTGGTCGCTTTTAGTGAATTATAAGCTTAATATCCCTTATTTTTTAGCGGGAGGATTGCAAGTGGAAGATGTGGAGAAGGTGAAGAATTTTCCAGGCTTGTATGCTTTGGACTTTAATAGTAAACTCGAAGTAAGTCCTGGATTAAAGGATGTCGAGAAGGTAAAAGAACTAGTAAAACAACGATAGATATGTCATTTCAAGTAGATGAACAGGGGTATTACGGAAATTTTGGCGGGGCCTTTATTCCTGAAATGTTGTACCCGAACGTGGAAGAGTTACGTTCCCGTTATTTAGATATCATAGCGGATCCGGTCTTTCAGGCGGAGTACGATGCCTTGTTGAAGGATTTTGTGGGTCGACCTACGCCTTTATTTAAGGCGGAGCGTTTGTCTGCAAAATACAACACGAATATCTATTTAAAACGCGAAGATTTGTGTCACACGGGGGCACATAAAGTAAATAATACGGTAGGCCAAATCTTAGTAGCTAAGCGCCTAGGTAAAAATAAAATCGTTGCAGAAACGGGCGCCGGTCAACACGGCGTGGCGACAGCAACGGTTTGTGCCTTGATGGGCATGGAATGTATCGTGTACATGGGTGCCATCGACATCGAAAGACAAGCCCCGAACGTGGCGCGTATGCGGATGCTAGGCGCTCAAGTGGTGGCCGCAAAATCTGGTTCACAAACCTTAAAAGATGCGACGAACGAGGCGATGCGCCATTGGATTAATCACCCAGTAGATACGCATTATATCATCGGTTCGGTGGTAGGTCCACATCCATATCCAGACATGGTGGCTCGCTTTCAATCCGTGATTTCGGAGGAAATTCGTAGCCAATTACTAGAAAAAGAAGGTAGAGATTACCCCGATTACGTGATTGCTTGCGTGGGTGGTGGATCGAATGCAGCAGGGGCTTTTTACCACTTCTTGGATGAACCTCGCACGGCATTAATTGCCGCTGAGGCAGCAGGTAAAGGAGTGAATTCAGGTCATTCTGCCGCTACTACGTCCTTAGGAAAATCGGGTGTATTACACGGGAGTAAGAGTTTGTTAATGCAGACGGAAGATGGTCAAGTGATCGAACCCTATTCGATTTCGGCGGGATTAGATTACCCAGGAATTGGGCCTATGCACGCGCATTTATTCGAATCGGGTCGCGGAAAATATTTTGGTATCACGGATGAGGAGGCTTTAGTCGCTGCCGTAGAATGCTCCCAGTTAGAGGGTATTATTCCGGCTTTAGAGACGGCGCATGCTTTAGCCGTATTCGAAAAATTACAAGCTAAACCGAATGAGATCGTAGTGGTAAACCTCTCAGGTAGAGGAGATAAGGATTTAGCAACCTACCAAAACCATTTAAAATTAAATGACTAAGATGAATCGAATTTCTGCCCTTTTTTCCAAGGCGTCTGAGCCTATTTTGAATGTCTATACCACAGCGGGCTTTCCTCATTTCAAGGATACGATGACTGTCTTAACTGCTTTGCAAACGGGAGGCGTAGATATTATCGAAATCGGAATGCCTTATTCGGATCCAGTAGCAGATGGGGAAACGATTCAGCAATCAAATCAAGCGGCTTTAGAGCAAGGAATGAGTGTGGCACATTTATTTACGCAATTAGCCGATATGCGCAAAACGATCACAGTTCCTGTTCTTTTAATGGGCTATATCAATCCGGTTTTACAATATGGGGTGGAGGCATTCTGTGCCAAATGTGCCGCGATAGGTATTGATGGATTAATTCTTCCGGATTTGCCTATGGCGGAATACGAGCGAGAGTACAAAGCAATTTTCGAAGCGAACGGCCTGTTTAATATCTTTTTAATTACCCCGCAAACGACGGATGAGCGTATTCGTCACATCGATTCGATTTCCAATGGATTCATTTATATGGTTTCGTCAGCGAGTACGACTGGCGCAAAAACCGGTATATCGGCTGATCAAGAAGTGTATTTCGAACGAATTGCGGCCATGAATTTACAGAATCCCCGCTTAATTGGTTTTGGTATTTCGGATCACGCTAGCTTTGCGAAAGCCTCTCAGCATGCGTCTGGGGCAATTATTGGTAGTGCTTTCGTCAAGATGATTGCCACAGCGAAAGATCTTAGTGCTGACATAGTTGATTTTGTTCAATCAATTAAAGGTAAAAAGTAGGCAATTGTTTTTGGAAAGAAATATTTTTCCTATCTTTGCAACCCGAATCAGACGATCTTATGCACAAGTGGGCCGCTAAGCGCTGATAATCATCCAAAATACAATTTACAGATGAGTGAATTAATTAAATTCGTAGAGCAAGAAAACGCAGCACGCAGAGGAGAGCATCCAGAATTCGCAGCTGGTGACACGGTTAACGTACACGTGAAGATTCGTGAAGGTAACAAAGAACGTGTTCAGGTTTTCCAAGGTTTAGTAATCCAACGTAAAAACTCTGGTGCTGGTGAATCATTCACCGTACGTAAGATTTCTAACGGTATCGGTGTTGAGCGTATTTTCCCAATCTTGTCACCAAACGTGGACAAAATTGAAGTATTACGTCGTGGTAAAGTACGTCGTGCACGTCTATACTACATGCGTGGTAAGCAAGGAAAAGCAGCTCGTGTTAAAGAAAGGAAAAAATAGGTTTGAAATTTTTTATATAATAAGGAAGCTGTTCAGAAATGAGCAGCTTTTTTTTATGCGTTCAGGGCAGTAGTCTGAGATAGATTTTTACTTTTGTAGGTGAAATAAACCTAAAAACATGAAATCTAACGCGCCTAATCGCCGCGAATTCCTGCACAACGCTAGTATGCTAGGAGGAATGGCCTTTTTGCCCTCTTCTTTTAAAGATGCCACTTCGTCATTTGCGCCCGCTCTGCAGGAACGTATCATCGCTCCTCGTATCAAGTTCGGAGTTATCGGAATTAACCACGCCCATATTTATAGTATGTCGTCCTCCATCATTAAAGGTGGCGGGGAAATGGTTGCTTTTTATGCAAAGGAAGCGGATTTAGCTAAAGACTTTGCCGCTAAATTCCCAGGCGTAAAGCAAGCTGCCTCTGAAAATGAAATTCTGGAGGATTCTTCGATTCAATTAATAGTAAGTTCCATCATCCCGGTAGAGCGCGCGCCATTAGGCATTCGCGCGATGCAGCACGGAAAGGATTATATGGTAGATAAGCCAGGCATTACGAGTTTAGCACAATTAGCTGAGGTTCGTAAAGTCCAAAAAGCCACCAAACGGATCTACTCCATCTCCTATAGCGAACGTTTCGAGAACAAAGCGACGGAGAAAGCGAGTGAATTAGTGGCCACAGGAATGATTGGCAAAGTGATTCAAACCATTGGAACCGGCCCTCACCGAATCAGTTTGAATGCCCGCCCAGCCTGGTTCTTTGATAAACAATATTATGGCGGTATCATCTGCGATATCGGATCTCACCAAGTAGATCAATTCTTGCATTTTACTCAATCCAAAGACGCAAAGGTGGTCGCTTCTCAAGTCGCGAATTATACCTATCCACAATACCCGCAATTCGAGGATTTTGGAGATTTGATGCTGCAAGGAAATGGAGGCTCTGGTTATATCCGGGTTGACTGGTTTACACCGAATGGATTAAATACCTGGGGCGATGGCCGTCTGACTATTTTAGGAACGGAAGGCTTTATGGAAATTCGCAAGAATACCGATATTGCCTCGCCACATGGACAAGGAAGTCATTTATACGTGGTGAATAATAAGGAAACCTTGTACGTGGATTGCAAAAATGTCGAATTAACTCATGGACAAAAGGTAGTGGATGATGTGGTGAATCGTACAGATACGGCGATGACGCAGGAGCATTGTTTCTTAGCCACAGAACTAGCATTGAAAGCACAGGCGAAAGCCACTAAAATAACCCTGAAATAATGAAAAGAAGGAAATTTGTTCAAAACTTTGCTTTGGGAGCAGTAGGTACTTGGGGTTTTCCCACCATTGTTCCAGCGAACGTATTAGGGGGCAAAGATGCCCCGAGTAACAAGATTAATATTGCCCAAATAGGCTGCGGCCGGATCGCCCGTACGCATGATTTGCCAAGTACTTGGAAATTCGAAAAGGCCAGGATTATGGCGGTTTGTGATTTAGATCGCCACCGTACCGAGGAGACTAAGCAATTAGTGGAAGAATATTATACGAAGAAAACGGGTCAGGCGAATTACATCGATGTGAAAATGTACGATGATTACCGAGAGATGCTTTTAAACAAAGACATTGACGCAGTGATGATCAGTACCCCGGATTTTTGGCATGCACAACCAGCGATGGAAGCGGCCTTAGCTGGCAAAGATATTTACCTCCAAAAACCCACCTCCCTTACCATTCACGAGGGGCGTCAATTAGCGGAAATCATCAAGAAAACGGGCCGCATTTTACAAGTGGGTACCCAGCAACGCTCCTCTTCTCAGTTCCGCAAGGCCGCTGAATTAGTGCGCAATGGACGCATTGGAAAATTGCATACCGTGAAGGTGGGTTTACCTGGCGATCCTTCCGGACCTCCAGCTCCAGCTATGCCTATTCCGAAAGGATTCAATTATGATATGTGGCTAGGTTCCACCCCTGAAATGCCTTACACGGAGATTGGAGTCCATCCTCAAGTAGGGTATGACCGACCGGGCTGGTTACGCATGGAGCAATTTGGTGCTGGTATGATTACCGGCTGGGGCCAACATCACTATGATTCTGCCGCTTGGGGCATGGACACCGAATATACGGGTCCTATCTCGGTGGAAGCAGTCGCGGAATTCCCTAAATCAGGTTTGTGGAATGTGCACGGTGATTTTATGTCCAAAGCAGAATATGCTAATGGCATTACGATGTATACTTCTGGTGGGTATCAAAATGGAATTAGATACGAAGGAACCGAAGGGTGGATTTTTGTTTCTCGCGGAGATTATGCCGCTACGCCTTCTGACCCTACCTCTAAGGTGAGAGCGAAAGCGATTGATGCCTCTGATCCGAAAATTTTAGAATCGGTGATTGGCGAAAAGGAGATTCACCTATATAACTCAGCAGACCAACACGGCAACTGGCTAGATTGTATCGAATCACGCAAAGAACCTATTTCTCCTATCGAGATTGGGCACCGCGCTTGTTCGGTCTGTTTAATCACGCACGTTTCGATGAAGATACCACGCAAATTGCAATGGGATCCTAAGAAGGAACACTTCGTTAATGACGCGGAGGCAAACATGTGGTTACGCAGAGAGCAACGCGCACCCTACGGAACAGATCGAATTAAGATTTAGATTTTTTCTATCTTTCTGACGTTGTGGTTAATCGTGTCGGATTCAACGACACCATCGCGCAACCGAATGATACGGTGGGCATACTGGGCAATATCGTCTTCGTGGGTAACCATGACGATGGTATTGCCTTTTTTATGCAATTGATCGAATAGATCCATAATTTCATAAGATGTCTTCGTATCCAAATTACCCGTAGGCTCATCGGCTAATAAGATCGATGGTTCATTGACTAGGGCGCGCGCCACGGCTACACGCTGTCTTTGGCCACCTGACAGCTCGTTCGGCTTATGCAAGGCGCGGTTATCTAATCCCACCCCTTTTAAGGTTTTCATGGCAATCTCTGTACGTTCTTTTTTCGAATAGCCGGCATAGATTAAAGGCAAGGCTACGTTTTCTAAAGCGGATTGGCGGGGAAGTAGGTTAAAGGTTTGGAAAACAAAACCTATTTCCTTGTTTCTAACGGAGGCTAATTCATTTTCTGACATCTCAGATACATCTTGTCCATTCAGGATGTATTTTCCCGTACTAGGCGTATCTAAGCAGCCTACAATGTTCATTAAGGTTGATTTACCAGAACCAGACGGACCCATAAAAGCCACATATTCCCCTTTATTTACGGTGATAGTTACGTCCTTTAAAGCGTCGATTACTTCTTCGCCCATGACGTAACGTTTGGAAATAGCGTGGGTCTCGATAATTTTAGTCATAGCAATCAATTTTAGGATTCAAAAATACATCCATTCTAGGAAACAATTCTTCTTTTTAGACAAAAGATAGTGAGCAAGGATGAATTGAGCGTGGGACGGATGAGAGGTTTTGGCATAAAAAAAGCCCGAACAAATCGCTCGGGCTTTTCTATATCTGCAAAGAATATTATAATCCTTTTGCCTTCTTTACTACTTCTTCAGCTAGACTTTGTGGAACAAATTCGTAGTGAGAGAACGTTAATGAGGCAGTTGCACGTCCTGAAGACATCGTACGTAAATCTGTTACGTAACCGAATAATTCAGAAAGAGGCACATCTGCCTTTAAGATTACAGCGCCTTGACGAGAATCCATACCTTTCATGATACCACGACGACGGTTTAAGTCACCTGTGATAGGTCCAGTATATTCGTCCGGAGTAACAACGTCTACAGCCATGATAGGCTCCATTAACTTGGCACCTGCTTGTTTCGCTGATTCTTTATAACCCATACGGGCTGCTAATTCAAATGATAGAGAATCTGAATCGACATCGTGGAAAGATCCGTGGAATAAACGCACTTTCATAGAATCCATTGGATATCCAGCTAAAGCACCATTTTTCATTGCTTCTTCGAAACCTTTTTGAACTGCAGGGATAAATTCACGAGGAATTACACCACCCACGATGTTGTTAACGAATTCTAAACCTGGTTTGTCATCTTCTCTTGGTCCGATTTCAAATACGATATCAGCAAACTTACCACGACCACCTGATTGTTTCTTGTAAACCTCGCGGTGTTCTGTTGTCTTAGTTAAAGACTCTTTGTAAGCTACTTGAGGAGCACCTTGATTCACTTCTACTTTGAACTCACGACGCATACGGTCGATGATGATCTCTAAGTGAAGCTCACCCATACCTTTGATGATCGTTTGACCAGTCTCTTCGTTCGATTCTACTTGAAGAGTTGGATCTTCTTCGATCAATTTAGTGATCGCTTTAGAGAAGTTATCTGCATCAGCCGCTTTCTTAGGCTCGATAGCATAACCGATAACTGGCTCTGGGAAGTCCATTGCTTCTAAAATGATTGGGTGTTTCTCATCAGATAGTGTATCACCAGTCTTAATGTCTTTGAAACCTACTACTGCGCCGATATCACCAGCACCTAGACGATCAATCGCGTTTTGCTTGTTAGCGTGCATTTGGAAGATACGTGAGATACGCTCCTTATTTCCTGAACGGTTGTTCAAAACATAAGAACCTGAATCTAATTTACCTGAATACGCACGAATGAAACATAAACGACCTACGTAAGGATCCGTAGCAATTTTAAATGCCAAAGCCGCAAATGGCTCAGACTCACTTGGCTTACGTAAGATTTCAGCACCCGTATCTGGGTGAATTCCTTTAACACCTTCTTTATCCATTGGAGATGGCAAAATAGCCATCACGTAATCTAACATCGTTTGAACACCTTTGTTTTTGAAAGATGAACCACAAAGCATAGGAACGATTTTCATCGAGATCGTAGCTGCACGTAAAGCGGCTAAAATTTCGTCTTCTGTGATAGAAGCTGGATCTTCGAAGTATTTTTCCATCAAAGTATCGTCAAACTCAGCTACCGCTTCTAATAACTTTTCGCGGTATTCTGTCGCCTCTTCTAACATATCATCTGGGATAGGGATCTCAGTGAACGTCATTCCTTTATCTTCTTCGTTCCAAATGATTCCACGGAAGTTAACTAAGTCAACTACACCTTCGAATCCTTCTTCAGCACCGATAGGCAATTGAAGTGGCACGGCATAGCTACCTAACATTTCTTTCACCTGCTTACACACGTTTAAGAAATCAGCACCTGAACGGTCCATTTTGTTAACGAAACCGATACGCGCTACATTGTAGTTATCTGCTAAGCGCCAGTTCGTTTCCGATTGAGGCTCTACACCATCTACGGCAGAGAATAAAAATACTAGACCATCTAATACACGTAAAGAACGGTTTACCTCTACTGTAAAGTCAACGTGACCCGGAGTATCGATAATGTTGATGTGGTAATCTTGATCGCGGTATTTCCAATCTACTGTAGTTGCAGCAGACGTGATCGTGATACCACGCTCTTGCTCTTGCTCCATCCAGTCCATGGTTGCCGCACCATCGTGTACCTCACCGATTTTGTGGGACACCCCTGCATAATACAGGATACGTTCCGTAGTGGTGGTTTTACCCGCATCAATGTGCGCAGCAATACCGATGTTTCTAGTGAATTTTAAATCGCGTGCCATTTTAAAAGGTTAATTATGAACTATTTTTTTAGACTCTTTTTAATTACCAAGAACTTGGACAACATCTTTCGATGATTTCGTTTTAGGTTCTCTTTTAGGGGTGCAAAATTACTGAAACTTAATTAAATACAAAAGTTTTTTCAAGATGATTAACAGCTTTTTACAATTACTTTATCCCAAATGTTGTTTTGCCTGCGATCAGGTACTAATACGCTCTGAAATTTGGCTTTGTACGGCCTGTCGATTCGAGCTTCCGAAGCCCGGATTATTCCTAGATCAGCCTAATTGGATTTCTCATAAACTGGACGGCTTGATTGAATATGATCGAGTGCATGCCTATTTCCTATTTGCAGAAGGGGGAAAGGTCCAGCATTTATTACATCAGATAAAATACAAGGGTCAGGAAAAATTAGGGGAATACCTGGGTTGCTGCGTGGGTAGATCCTTTTCTCGTAAGGACTATGATATGATTTTGCCCATGCCGCTTCATCCGTCCAGAATGAAAGATCGCGGCTATAATCAGGCAGCCTGTATTGCAAGAGGGATCGCGCAGGAGTCAGGAATTCCTTTATCTGTCACGCATTTACTACGAACAAAACAAGTGGCTTCGCTGATTGGATTGAATCGAGCGGAGCGCTACGCGACTTTAGAGGAGGTATTTGAGGTTGCGAGGCCTTCTGAACTCGATGGATTGAGGATTTTACTGGTGGATGATACGATGACGACAGGGGCTACTTTTTTAGCGGCAGGGGCTAAAATAAAAGCAGCCAGTACAGGAAATTTATCTTTCCTAGCACTGGCTGCTTTAAAATGAGATTTATATTATCGTTTTGTTGGTTTGCCTGGAGCAAACATCGCGCAACGGAAACCGATCGTAGAAGAGGCGTCTCCTTTGTCTAAATAACGACGTGTTCCTGGTGATAACCAATAAGGTCCATCTGCCCAAGATCCACCTTTGTAGACTTTGGCATTATCGTTAATTAGGGAATTTCCTTTATCATAAAATTTAGCCGGATCTTGTGCTTCGCTGCGACGCGCTGGATTTAAATCACTCACATCGTCTAGGGTTAATGGGCGGTAGGTATCCATCGTCCATTCGTTCACGTTTCCAGCCATGTTATATAAACCAAAATCATTCGCTGGATAGGCATAAACCTCCGCTGTGATCATCGCTCCATCGTTTGAACGACCAGCTAAACCGGAGTAATCACCCCGACCACGCTTATAATTAGCTAACATTTGTCCACGCGTTCTGCCAAAAGGCTGGCGCATCGAAGGCCCATCCCACGGATAAATACGTTGATTCTCTTGATTTTCATCCTCTTGCTGCGTACCGATCATCGCTTTCGCTGCATATTCCCATTCCGCTTCAGTAGGCAAACGGTATTCAGGTAAGATTAAACCAGATTCCATATTCGCTATTGGGTTCTTGCGGTTTCTTGGTTTCCCTTTAGGGAAGGCCACATTTTTATTCACCACCGCTGTTCTCCAAGCCGAATAATCATTTGCCTGTTTCCAAGTCACACCTACCACTGGGTACATGCGGAAACCGGGATGACGGAAATAATGGCTTACATAAGGATCATTAAAAGCTAATTCGTCTAACCAAACCGTTGTATCAGGTAAGGCTGCCGTGTAAGCATTCAGCGTAGAATCACGCTTGATGGCATCTAAATATTCTAAATAATGTAAGTTAGAGATCTCTGTTTCATCCATGTAAAAGGATTGAATAGTCACCGTGCGCTGACGGTTGTCATTGCGCTTCATCACATCTTCTTCACCACCACCTAAGGTGACGCGTCCTCCTTCAATAAAGACCAAATTAGGCCCTATGATAGGACCTTTGTAGGATTTGTTGACTTGGAATCCGCCTTTTTTGTTATTATAAGCTAAGCCGGTAACGGTGGATTTTTTTCCCACTTTTAGGCTATTCGGATTGCCATTTTTTAGTCCGCTAGGGCAGGATGTGAGTAAAAACACACAACTAAGTAAACCGAGGATCAATCTTAATTTCGTACTCATTTATTTTCCTTTAATAATTCTTTTATAAAACAGAATCAAGTAGCAAAGGTATTAATTACCCTAAAATATCCACTAAAATAGTATTTAATTCTTTAATACTACTCACCTTATCGATTTGTAAGATCATTTTTCCTGCTTTTTCTCTCAACTGGCACAATCCCTTTTTAGTGTTCACGAAGGAAATTACCTTCACGACGAGGCTTTGGTCGAGTGGCCGAGCAGACTCCGATGAAACGAAATAGAACTTTAAATTATTGTTTTTCAACTGGATTTTTTCGATTCCCAAAAGCTGTGCCTTCCAGCGACACTTCATTAATTCGATCATATCGTGGACCTCATTTGGCATATCCCCAAAACGGTCTTTGATCTCCTTAATAAATATAGCTAAGGTTTCTTCGTCCTCAATTTCGTCAAGACGCGTGTAGAGGGCGAGACGTTCAGAGATACTTTGGACATATTCTTCTGGAATTAAGACGCGAAGATCGGTCTCGATCGTGCAGTCCACTTTCAAGCTTTCTGCTACCTGCTCTAAATCGACTTCGAAAAGTTTCCTGAACTCATTTTCCTTTAATTCCTGAACCGCTTCATCTAAAATTTTATGGTACATATCATAGCCCAAATCATTGATAAAGCCACTCTGCTCCGCTCCTAATAGGTTTCCGGCACCTCGAATATCCAAGTCGCGCATCGCTACTTTAATTCCATCCCCTAAATCGTAGAATTCCTCTAAAGCACTCAAACGCTTCCGCGCATCACTTGTTAAATTCGCCAGCGAAGGAGTCGCTAAGAAGCAATAAGCTTTCTTGTTTGACCGGCCTACGCGACCGCGCATCTGGTGCAGATCTGAAAGCCCAAAATTATTAGCGTTCAGAATGAAAATGGTATTTGCATTCGGAATATCGAGTCCTGATTCGATAATATTCGTTGCCACCAGCACATCATAATGACCTTCGATGAAGCCCATCATAATTTTTTCGAGCTGGTCGCCGTCCATTTGACCGTGGGCGACGGCAATCTTAGCATCCGGAACGAGGCGCAAAATGCGATTCGCAATACCTTCTAGTTCTCCAATTCGGTTATACACTACAAAAACTTGTCCACCGCGACTTATTTCTTCTCGAACGCCATCGCGCAAAACTTCATCCGTTAAGACAATCAATTTCGTGTCCACCGGCTGGCGATTAGGCGGAGCGGTCGCAATAATACTTAAATCTCGAGCCCCCATTAGAGAGAAATGAAGTGTTCGCGGTATGGGAGTTGCCGTAAGTGTTAAGACGTCCACATCCACACGCATCTCTTTAAGGCGATCCTTTACCTTAACGCCGAACTTCTGTTCTTCATCGATAATCATCAGTCCCAAACTCTTAAAATGCACGTCCTTGTTCACTAAACGGTGCGTACCTATTAAAATATCGGTTTGTCCACTAGCGACGCGGGCTAGGGTTTCGTTGATTTGTTTGGTCGATTTAAAGCGATTAATGTATTCGACCTTGCAAGGGAATGCGGCTAAACGATCATGAAATGTTCGAAAATGTTGCATCGCTAACACCGTCGTGGGAACCAGAACGGCTACTTGTTTCGAATCTGCGACAGCCTTAAAGGCAGCGCGTATCGCGATTTCAGTCTTCCCAAAACCCACATCCCCGCAGACCAATCGATCCATCGGATGTGGTTTTTCCATGTCTGCTTTCACATCCATTGTTGCTTTTGCTTGATCTGGCGTGTCTTCATAGAGGAACGACGATTCCAGTTCGGCTTGAAGGTAGGTGTCAGGAGAGAAGGCGAAGCCAGGGGCATTTTTGCGTTTGGCGTAGAGGGAGATGAGCTCTTTGGCAATATCCTTCACCTGTTTCTTCACCCGCGATTTCTTATTATCCCAATCCGGCGAGCCCAGTTTCGACATAGTCGGAGGCGTACCTTCTTTTCCAGAATATTTCGAAATTTTATGCAAGGAATGGATCGAAACCGACAAGACATCGTCGTCGCGGTAGATCAATCGTATCACTTCCTGCTCTCCTTTAGCCGTTTCGACTAGATTTAATCCAGCAAAACGACCTATTCCATAATCGATGTGAGTCACAAAATCGCCCACTTGAAGCGAACGCAATTCTTTCAATGTCAGCGCCTTGTTCTTCGAGAATTTATTCTTTTCCCTGTAGCGGTGGTAGCGCTCAAACAACTGGTGATCAGGATAAAAAGCCACCTTCGTTTGTTCATCCACAAAACCTTCGCGGAGTGAAATCTGCAAAGGTTTGAACTGAATACTCGTATTGATTTCGTTGAAAATCACCTCGAGGCGCTCTAATTGCCGCGGGGATTCTGAACTGATGATATTGTGAAAACCGTGGGTTTGGTTGTCGAGTAAAGTCGTGGCTAATCGTTCGAAGTCCTTTTGAAAAGCACCAGGATTCTTCGATGGAAATACGATGGTCTCCGAATTTTTCAGATGTGACCGTTTGCCAAACTCCACACAAACAAATCCCTGTAATGATTTTTTTATCGTTTTCGCCGTTTCCCAGCGCTCTTCGGGTTTATTTAATAAGTTAATATCGGAGGTGGAATTCACCTGATACACCATCGTGCCCTTTTCGAAATTCTCCGTCAAAACATCGCTTAAGATGTTCAGATCTTTGATCCAGATCTTCGTATTTTCAGGTAAGAAGGTGAAAAAGGATTCCCGACTTTCTTGTATCAGTTTAGTTTGCACATCAGGGATGAGGTGCATCGCAGAAACGGATTGAATGGAAAGCTGGGTTTCGGGGTGGAAAGTTCGAATGCTTTCGACTTCGTCGCCGAAGAAGTCGAGGCGGTAGGGGTATTCCGCCGCATAGGAAAACACATCTAAGATTCCACCGCGAACGGAGTATTGACCTGCTTCGTACACGAAATCAGTCCGTTCAAAATCGTATTCGTTTAGGGTTTCTGCAACGAAATTGCGGTCGATTTTATCTCCTACACGGATGGATAGGGTGTTTTTGATTAATGACTTTCGGTTAATCACTTTCTCGGTCATCGCGGCGGGATAGCTGACGATGGCGAGACTTTGGCCCGAATAATTACTTAGCATATTGAGCACTTCCGCACGTAGCAACACATTCGCATTGTCCACCTCTTCCCATTCATAGGGTTTCTTGTGTGACATCGGGAATAAGATGACAGAGGTGTCCCCCACCAAGGCCTGCAGATCGTTGTAGATGTACTGTGCCTCCTCTTTTTCTTCACAAATGATCAAAAACGGTTCTCGCTCTTTCAAAAGAGCGGACATTAAAACGGTGTCGAGGGAGCCGCAAAGGCCTTTTAGGTGGAGGGATTCGCCCGGTTTGGACGTAGTTATTTTGTCAGAAATGCTTTGGACAATTCCGTCGCTTTGGTAAATACTTATAAATTCTTTGACGATCATACGTACAAAAATTCCCCACAAAATTTACGTAGGGCTTGCAAAGGTAGGAAATTTTGTATCTTTGTGCATCTACAAAAAGGGGTGCCCGTAAAAAAGGCTGAGATTATACCCATTGAACCTGATGCGGGTAGTGCCGTCGAAGGGATTTTGTCGAGTTTTTAACACTGAAAACTCAGAAAAAATCATCAATGTAAGGGTTAAAAGTTAAATCATAACAGGATTTGGCTCCTTTACCTGTTGCTAAAATTCAAAAAATGAAAAAGGCAACAACGCTTATTATTACGCTTATTTTATGCGTGCAAAGTCTATTTGCGCAAAAAGTTCAAGGAACTGTCTTTGACCAGGAAACCAAAGCACCTTTATGGGGAGCGTCCGTTTCCATTAAGGGAAGTCCGAAAGGGAATGTGACCGATGCGAAAGGGCAATTTAGAATTTCCGCTTCTACTTCCGTGGTTCTTTTAGTTAGTTTCGTGGGTTACGAGCCAGTGGAAATAGCCGCGACTCAGGCATCTCAAATCCCGCTAAAAAAATCCAATTTTTTACAAGACGAAGTCGTCGTTCGGGCTACGCGTGCGGATGAAAATTCGGCCATGGCGTATTCGAACGTGTCGGCAGCGGAACTAGGGAAAAGTAATTTGGGGCTTGACATGCCTCAGTTACTTAATTTCACTCCATCTATCGTGACTACGTCAGATGCGGGAGCAGGAGTGGGCTATACCGGAATCCGAATTAGAGGTTCAGATGCGACGCGTGTAAATGTGACCGTTAACGGCATTCCCATAAATGATTCTGAATCTCAGGGTACTTTCTGGGTGAATATGCCAGACTTTGCTTCGTCGGTTAACTCCGTTCAAATTCAGCGGGGGGTAGGAACATCGACGAATGGGGCAGGGGCTTTTGGTGGGTCTGTGAATATGCAAACAAACAGCTATGAGCCGAAGGCCTATGGCGAAGTACATGCGTCTGGCGGATCTTTTGGAACCCTGAAAACAACTGTCAAGGCAGGATCAGGTTTATTGGGCGGAAAATTTACCGTCGATGGTCGACTCTCGCGCATTGTATCGGATGGTTTTATTGATCGTGCCTCGTCTAATTTAGTATCTGCGTATTTTTCTGCAGGGTATTTTGGTGCCAAAAGCTTCGCTCGATTTAACTATTTTACCGGCAATGAAAAGACCTACCAATCCTGGTATGGAACACCAGAAAGTCGCATCAATGGTTCAGTTTCAGGTATGCAAGATTACATCGATCGGAACTATTTAACGGCTTCCGAGGCAGACAATTTGTTAAAAAGTGGTCGTACCTATAATTATTATACCTATGATAATCAGACGGATAATTACGCGCAGGATCACTTTCAATTAATTACGAATCACCGTCTTTCCGAGGCTTGGAACCTGGATCTAAATGCACATTATACCTATGGTCGCGGGTATTTTGAGGAGTTTAAACCTTCAGCTGACCTGAATACTTATGGCATCGCTAATTCGCTAAGAAGTGTAGATGTCATTCGCAGAAAATGGTTAGATAATGATTTTTATGGGTCGACTTTTGCCTTGAATTATGTAGGTTCTCAGATATTCAAGTTCACTTTCGGCGGTGCTTGGAATCGATACGTTGGTCGCCATTTTGGGGTATTGCAGGATCCATTCCCAGGGAGAGAGTGGTACCGGAGCCGATCTCAAAAAACCGATTTAAACTTGTATGCGAAGGGAAATATTCATTTATCTGCAGCTTGGAATGCGTATGTGGATGTACAATTCCGTACGGTAGGCTACCGCATGTTAGGAACTGCGGATAAGTTTTTGCCTTTGGATTCAGACAATACGTATTCTTTTTTCAACCCCAAATTTGGTCTAACTCATCAAATTTCAGAAAAATCAAAAGTGTATGGATCTGTTTCCGCAGGGAGCAAAGAACCTAGTCGCCAAGATTTTGTGGACAACCCGGGAGCCGCTCCTCGTCCGGAGTATTTACAAGACTATGAACTAGGTTATGAGCAATCTGGCAGTCGCTATGGATTGCAGTTAAATGGGTATTTCATGAATTACCAGGACCAGCTAGTCTTAACCGGCGCCGTTAATTCGACGGGCGATGCGATTCGAAAGAATGTGGATGCGAGTTATCGATTAGGTGTAGAGGTATCCTTAAATTACCAGATTTCGAAGCGCCTGCTTTGGAATGGAAATGTAACGCTAAGCCAAAACCGAATCCAGCATTTCAAGGAGGAAATTATTGATTATGATACGTATGATCAGGCCATCATTCATCACGAAAACACAGATATTGCCTATTCTCCAGCTGTCATCGCTGGAAACAATTTGACATATACAGTAGGGGCTTTTGAAGCAAGCTTATTAAGTAAATATGTAGGGAAACAATTCTTAGATAATACCGCTAATGAGGCGCGTTCAATCAAGGCATACACGACCCAAGATATTCGTTTGAAGTATACGATGAAGAAAGGTCCAGCCTTTACTCTATTATTGAATAACGTATTAAATGAAATGTATTCCTCGAATGGCTATACCTATTCGTATCGGTATGCGGGTGCGACGACCACCGAGAATTTCTATTATCCGCAAGCCGGATTTAATTTCTTGCTGGGGGCGAGCATTCGCTTCTAAATAAAAAAGCCTCAGACCGTAAAATCTGAGGCTTTTTTCTTAATTCATTAAATCCCATTTCCATCCCCATTTCGCGAGGCGGTAACGGACCGAATACCAAAGAACGCCTAATCCGTAGATGGAACTGCGGGTGAAATTGATCGAAGAGGC
Organism: Aquirufa sp. A-Brett2-15D; assembly: GCF_054558735.1. Taxonomy (NCBI): domain Bacteria; kingdom Pseudomonadati; phylum Bacteroidota; class Cytophagia; order Cytophagales; family Flectobacillaceae; genus Aquirufa; species Aquirufa sp. A-Brett2-15D. Next base: position 63,651 of record NZ_JBSKFT010000002.1, read on the forward strand.
CTCGTCAAAATACTTCGTCGGGCAAGTTACCTCGCCCACTTCGAACCCTTTCCAGAACAGCTGTAGGACCATTTGGTTATCGAAGATGAAATCATCGTCGCATTTCGTGAAATTTACCGCTTCTAAGGCTTCGCGAGAGAATGCCCGGTAACCGGTGTGGTATTCGGAGAGTTTTTGGTCAATTAAAATATTCTGAAACAAAGTTAGCAAGCGATTCGCGATGTATTTGTAGATAGGCATGCCGCCCTTTAAAGCACCTTTACCCAAAATGCGAGAAGCAAAAACCACCGGATACAAACCATTCCCGATGATGGAAATCATCGCTTTTAATAACATGGGCGTGTATTGATAATCTGGGTGCAACATGATGACGATATCTCCACCTAGCTCCAAAGCCTTCGTATAACAGGTCTTCTGATTTCCCCCATAACCTAGGTTTTTATCGTGGCGAATCACGTGTTTGATCCCCACTTGTCTAGCCACTTCTACTGTATTGTCTGGGCTGTGGTCATCCACTAAAATCACCTCGTCCACCCAATCGTGTGGGATTTCGTGGTATGTTTTTTCTAGGGTTAGCGCTGCCTTATAAGCGGGCATAACGACGATGACCTTTTTACCTTCGTACATATATTTTCTGAGCTATTTTTGCGACCTTTGTGCCACCAAAGTGTAAAATTAAATATTTATGAGCGAAACGCTATTTTTTATTCTTTTTTCAGTGGGTGTGATGGCAGTCATGTTGATTGACCTAGGCGTGTTTAAGAAGGATACAGCGGCAGAAGTGACGTTTAAGGAAGCAGGTTTTTGGACGGGGATGTGGGTGCTTTTAGCGATTGCGTTTTATATTTTCTTAGGCTATAATGGGGCTATGGTCCACGGGATTTCGGATATGGCAAGTCTGAAGGCGGTGCAACAAGCGTATGCATCGCACATTGATTTAGGTTCCGGATCCTACCAAGAGGCCTTAGCTATTTTCCAGAATAATCTTTCATTAGAATTTATCACCGGCTATTTAGTGGAATATTCTCTATCGGCTGATAATGTCTTTGTGTTTATATTGATCTTTAATTCTTTTGGGGTCCAAAAGCGGTACTACAAGAAAATTCTCGTTTGGGGTATCTTGGGGGCAATCATTTTACGCTTGATTTTCATCTTCGTAGGGGCAGCCTTATTGCAGAAATTCGATTGGATTATCTATGTTTTTGGGGCATTCTTAGTATATACAGGGCTAAAGATTTTGTTTTCGAAGCACGAAGAAGAGGAAATTAATTCCGCCGATCATCCGATTGTGAAGTTACTTTCGAAGTATTTTAATGTGTACAAGCGGAATGTGATTAGTCATTTTTTCGTTCGAATGAAGAATACGAAAAAGATCTTCATTACACCCATTTTTGTGGTGGTGGTGGTGATCGCCTTTACCGATATTCTATTCGCAGTGGATTCGATTCCGGCCATATTCTCTATCTCGAAAGACCCTTATATTGTCTTCTTCTCGAACGTTTTTGCCGTCATGGGACTTCGTTCGCTATTCTTCTTCCTGTCTAGTTTGATGGGCTTATTCCGTTTCTTGCCTATGGGCTTGGGCGTGTTATTGAGCTTTGTGGGAGGTAAGATGTTAGCACATTCGAAGCTGGAGGAATGGGGATTTGGGACGCTTTCTTCGTTAGGCGTGATCATTGGAATCTTAGTAATTAGCATTCTTTTGAGTGTCTTGTTTCCGGAGAAGAAAAAAGCTTAATGCCATTCCATAACCATCTTGCGGTATTGTAAAGGAGGAGTTTTCATCCAGGCTTTGAACTGCTTATTAAAGTGGGATATATTGCCAAAACCGCTCTCAAAACACACCTCAATCATCGGTTTATTCGTCGTCCGCAATAGGGTACAGGCGTGCTTCACTCGAAATTCGGTTACTAATTCCACAAATGTTTTATTCGTCACCTTCTTGAAATAGCGGCAGAAAGCCGTCTCGGTCATATTCGCTAAGTGAGCGACCTCATCTAAATGAACCTCTTGTGTATAATTCGCTATGACATAGGCATAGACGCGATTAATGCGTTCTAAATCCCCTTCGGCAATCGCATAATTTCCTTCTGTCGTGTCGATTGCTTGAACATCTGCCGTAGAAATACCGATGGTATGTAGAATCTGCAAGAAGGCAAGCAAGCGCGGAAACGGCGCCATCTCACTTAGCGCTAACATATCGCGCGCAATTTTGTCTTGGGTAGGACCCACGATGGAAAATCCTGTTTTAGCTTTTTCGAAAAGGCTTTGCAATCCAGCACAAGCCTCGTTCGAAAGAAAATCTTCTCCCAGAAAATCGCGTCTAAAATGAATGACTAAAGCCTGAGCACCTGCTGAATCTGCGTCTTCCGCTAGCCAGTCTTTGCGGTGATTTTGCCAACAATGAGGTAAGTTTTCGCCCAATAACACGAGATCCCCAGGTCTGAAATCACTAATTTGATTGCCTATAAACCGCTTCCCCTCTCCGGCGATAATTAAGGTCAACTCAAGCTCTGGATGAAAATGATAAGGGGCGTCAAAACGCGCCTGTTTCACATGCTTGATTTGAAATCCGGAATGAAGGTGTTCGCGCTGAGCTTTCATTTATATTAGCACTTTAAAGAAAAAGAATCCTATAAGGGGTAAAATTGCATCTTTTTTGGCCAAAATAAAGGTAGACTGACGAAATAATTTTAGAAACCTTTGCAAGAAAAAAAGATGCTTTCACCGAATTTCTCCGTTTCACCAGCCGATATAGCCTATTTCTCAGAAAATGGTCATGCATACATTCCTGGGCTAATCTCTGCGCAAGAATTACAACCTTATCGTCAAGCCATTCTAGACTGGGCAGATGACTTTCGAGCACAGCAAAAACCGATGGCAGAGCGCGACACCTATGGAAAGGCCTTTTTGCAGATGATGAATTTATGGGAAAGCTCAGAAACAGTGAAAGAATTTACCCTAGCTAATCGATTTGCCTCTGTCGCGGCGCAATTACTAGGAGTCAAAAATGTTCGTTTATACCATGATCAAGCCTTATTTAAAGAGCCAGGTGGCGGCCCTACGCCTTGGCATCAGGATCAATATTACTGGCCTTTGGATACGTTGAAAACAGTGACGATGTGGATGCCGCTCGTGGACATTGCAGAAGGGATGGGGATGCTGACTTTTGCCTCTAAATCATCCGGAGCAGATTTGCCTAAATTGGAAATTTCCGACGAATCAGAAGCCATTATAGGACAATATGTCCAAAATCAAGGCTTCGAGATCGTCGCTCAAAAATCGATGAAAGCCGGAGATGCCACCTTTCATTTAGGATGGACATTGCACAATGCGCCGGGGAATGAATCTGATAAAATGAGGGAAGTAATGACGATTATCTATATGGATGCGGAGGCCCGAGTTACCGATCCACTAAATCCTAATCAAGAGGCAGATCGTAAGCGTTGGCTACAAGGTTTAGCCCCAGGTTCTCCAGCCGCATCTGCCCTAAATCCCCTTATCGGAGATTAGGACAGTCGCAGTCATTTTTCTTGAATAGACTCCACTTTTTCTTGTAGAGTTTAGGCTGATTTCGATTGCTCGCGCAGGACCCAGCTAAAAACAGCACACAGATAAGAAGTAGAATGGTTCGCATTATTTTAAACGAGCTTTAAAGTAATTGATAGCTAAACCCCAAGCCTCTTCGGTGGCGGCTTTGTCGTATGCGGGATTCGATGGATTGGCAAAAGCATGTTGCGCATCGAAGATTTTCGTTTGGATACCCTTACCTGCCGTTTTCATATTCGACTCAAATTCCTTCACAACTGTCGGGCTGATAAATTGCTCTTTACCTGCAAAAAGGCCTAAAACATCTGTTTTTAACAATTTTAATTGTTCTACGTCTTTCACCGGCATGCCATAATACATCACGCAAGCAGCTGCTTGCTTTCCGGCTAAAATGGATGCTTTTAAGGATAATGCTCCGCCAAAGCACCAGCCCACCGTCGCAATCTTCGCTTTAGGTCCTGCATAAGCAATCGCCCCTTTAATGATGGCTTCTAAACGAGCCGGATTCGCGCCGCCCATATATTTTGCTGCATCTTCACGCGTAGTGGCTACTTTTCCATCGTACATATCGATGGCTAACACGTTCACATTCCCTAAGGTACTGTAGAAATGTTCTGCCTCCCTTTTGATATGGTCATTTAAGCCCCACCACTCTTGAAAAACGAATAAAGTTATGTCGGATGGTTTGTCAGCTGGAATATAAAATCCTTTGGCCATCTGATCATCCGGCGTTTTGAATTCGACCATCACCCCACCCGCTTTACTAATATGGTGATAAGGTTTCGGAAGTGCGTGTGATTTTATAAAGGTTTTATTAGAGGCCAAAAGCTGCATTCCGTCTTTCTTGGCAAAACAGCAAGAAGCCTGAGAATAGGCAAAAAAAGAACTTATAAGGAGTGATAAGGCGAGGATATATTTTTTCATAGCTAACGTTGATAATTTTTTTCTTAAAAGTAGCCGAAAATTTCTGATTTGCCCTAACTTTGTCCCAAACCTATTTATTTTTAACATGAAAAATTCCTCGTTCGGAATCCTCCGAATCACTCTCATTTTTGCCTTATTGGTTTCCACGTTTGCTGCATTTGCGCAGACAGCAAATCCTTTAGCCGGCAAGAAAATTTTAGTTTTTTCTTTGACCAAAGGCTTCCGCCATTCGTCCATTAAACCAGGTCAAGTTGCCTTATTTAAAATGGCCAAAGAAAAAGGCTTTTCTGTCGACACGACAGAGAATGCTGCCAATTTCACAGAGAAAAATTTAAAACAATACCGCATTGTTGTGTTTTTGAACACAACATCTAATGTATTGAATGACGCGCAACAAATCGCTTTTGAGCGTTACATTCAAGCTGGTGGAGCCTATTTCGGTATTCACGCAGCAACAGATACAGAATACGATTGGGCTTGGTATACAAAATTAGCCGGTGGTCAATTCGCGTCCCACCCGGGCCGTCCGAACGTCCAAAAAGGAAAATTCACTGCCGTAGATCGCAGCCACATTTCGACGGCGCACATGCCGGAGACATTTGATCGTACGGATGAATTTTATGATACGAAAAACTTTAATAAAGACGTTCACGTCTTAATTACCTTAGACGAGAAATCCTATACAGATGGTAAAATGGGTGATTTCCACCCGATGGCTTGGTACCACGAATACGATGGTGGCCGGGCCTTCTATACTAACTGGGGACATACACACGAATCATTTGAAGAGCCGATTGTGGTACAACACCTATGGGGTGCTTTGCAATGGTTAGCTTCTGGTCGTCCACAAGATTATAGCAAGAAATTACGTTCTGAATTGCCTCCTGAGGAGAATCGTTTTACTAAAACGATCCTTGATCGCAATTTAGATGAGCCGACAGAATTAGCGGTGACGGATGGAGGAAAAATCTTTTTTGGAGAACGTAAGGGAAAATTAAAGATGTATGACCCGAAGAAAGGCAAGACGAAAGTCGTAGCTGATTTGGACGTATTCTCTAAATTCGAATACGGTTTAATGGGGGTAAATATCGATCCTGATTACAATAAGAATCACTGGATGTACCTATTCTATTCTCCTCAAACAGGAAAAAAAGATACTGCTCAACACTTATCTCGCTTTACGTATGATGATGTGAATGACACCTTGATCATGAGTTCAGAGAAAGTACTTTTACGAGTTCCTGTAAAGCGTGACGGATGTTGCCACACCGGTGGATCGATTGCTTGGGATAAATCAGGTAATTTATTCTTATCGACAGGTGATGATACGAATCCTTTCGACTCGAATGGCTATGGACCGATAGATAATCGTCCGGGTCGTTCTGGCTGGGATGCACGCGCTACCTCATCTAATACGAATGATTTAAGAGGTAAGATTTTACGTATCAAACCTACGCCAGAAGGCGGATATACCATTCCTGAAGGAAATTTATACCCGGCAGGTATCTACCATGCAAAACCCGAGATCTATGTCATGGGTAACCGTAATCCGTACCGTATTTCAGTGGATAAGCGTACGGGTTTCTTGTATTGGGGTGAAGTAGGGCCAGATGCGGGAGAAGATTCTAAGAAATATGGTTCTCGTGGACATGATGAGGTGAATCAAGCGCGTGAGGCTGGATATTTTGGCTGGCCTTTGTTTGTGGCGGACAACCGTCCTTATAACCAACGTGATTTTGTAAAAGATAGCACATGGGCTAAATTTGATGTGAAAGCACCTCTTAATTTGTCTCCACACAATACGGGATTTGCCCATTTACCTACACCTCAAAAGGCTTTCATCTACTATCCTTATGTAGATTCTCCAGAATTTGGTGCAGTTATCTCAAAAGGTTCTCGTAACGCGATGGCAGGTCCGATCTATTATAGAGACGATTTTCCAGCAACATCTAAATCGAAATTCCCGGCTTATTATGATGGCAAATTCTTTGCGTATGATTGGTCTCGCGACATGATTTATACGGTTTCGATGAATGCCAAAGGAGACTTCGTACAAATGGAGCGTTTCTTACCTAATACAACTTTCTCTCATCCAATGGATTTAGAGTTTGACAATAAGGGAACGATGTACGGCTTAGAATATGGACCGAACTGGTTTGCGGCCAGTGAGGAAGCTGCGCTTTATAAAATTGAATACAATGCAGGAAACAGAACTCCTAAGGTGAAAGTAGCGGTAGACAAAGCAGTGGGTGCTTTGCCTTTAAAAACGAAATTCTCTTCAGGGGGAACCCTTGATTATGATGGCGATGCGATTAAATATGCGTGGAATTTTGGAGATGGCTCTACAAGTACGGCAGCTAATCCAGCACACGTATTTACGAAAGCAGGGATCTATAACGTTAAATTAACGGTGAAAGATGCAGCTGGAAATTCGAATACGGAAATGATCAAAATCACGGCAGGTAATGAAGTGCCAGCTGTAGACGTTACCATTCAAGGTAATAAGTCATTTTATTGGAATGATAAGCCAGTAACCTATAAAGTGTCGGTTCAGGATAAAGAAGATGGTAGCTTAGCCAATAAGAAGATTGCTGAAGACGATGTCATCATGCAGATCGATTATTTAGAAGGATTTGACAAGACGTTGATTGCACAAGGTCACCAAGCTAACACTTCGTTCTCTACGGGTAAGCGCTTGATCGATTTATCTGATTGCAAAACGTGTCACGCGATAGAGAAGAAGTCGGTAGGACCTTCTTATACAGATGTAAGTAAGAAATACCGCGCTAGCTCACAAAATATCGATGAATTGTCGAAGAAGATCATTAATGGTGGTGGTGGTGTTTGGGGAGAGAATGCGATGGCGGCTCACCCACAAGTTTCCGTAGCCGATGCTCGCGAAATGGTGAAATACATTTTAGGTTTATCCGATAAGAAGAAAGCATCTAAGCCAGTGGCTGGGGAATATGTTCCACAGGACAAAGGCAAGCCAGGTACTTATATCTTCCGTGCGATGTACACAGACAAAGGTGCAGGTAAAATTGCTCCAGTAACTGGTTCTAAGGTCGTAACATTACGCGATGCGAAGATTCCTGCAGTGGCTGCAGATGCAACAGCTAAAACAATGAAGTTTAAAGTAGATGGAATCGGCGAAATATTAGTCTCCACCGGAACAGGTGGTTATGCGCGTTACGATGCAATCGATTTAACAGGAATCAAGAATCTATCAGTTATGGCTACCTATATGAAAGGCCAAACCGTAGGCGGTATGCTTGAACTTAGAACGGGCAGCGTAACAGGTCCATTACTAGGCTCTGTAGAAGTGGATGCAACGAAAGCATATTCCTTCCCTATTAACACGGCCGGCGTTCATGATGTCTATTTAGTATTCGTGAATGACAAGGTGAAAGAAGGAGCGCTGTATGCGTTGATGAACTTGAACTTCCAGAATTAATCACAGAAGGTTGTATACGAAAAAAGCCCCGAGCGATCGGGGCTTTTTTTATGCTCTCTCGGATAACTCAAGCCATCTCAGCTCTTTCTCTTCCAGCTTATTCTTGATATCCTCGATGGCCTTGGCCCAATCAGTCAATATTTGAAAGTCGTCCGAGCCTTGATTGAGTTTTTCAACTAAGGTCTCTTTCTCGATTTCTAAGGCAGCCATCTCTTTCTCTAGTTCCTCGAACTCCTTCAGCTCTTTAAAGCTAAGTTTCGGGCCTTTGGGTGCTATAGGAGCGGATGTCGTAGGAGCTTTTACCGGGCTTTGCTTAGAAGCTGGCTCGTCCTCCTTGTTTTCTAAAGCGATTCGGTAATCGGTATAGTTACCATTAAAGAAGTTGACCTCGCCATCCCCTTCGACTAGGATCAATTGATCTACTAGATTATCCATGAAATAACGATCATGGGAAACCAGTAAAAGACAGCCTTGGAACTCACTTAAGAAATCTTCCAAAAGCTGTAAAGTATCTAAATCCAAATCATTCGTGGGCTCATCAAGAATCAAGAAATTGGGATTCTTCACAAGCACGCGCATTAATTGAAGGCGTTTCTTTTCACCACCTGAAAGCTTTTCTACCGGAGTGTATTGCTGCGCGGTAGGGAAGAGGAATTTGCTCAAAAACTGACTCGGGCTTAATGATTCGTTCTTTCCATAAGGGATAACTTCGGCGATTTCGGTGATCGTGTCGATAACGCGTTGTTCTGGGCGGAAATCGAAGGGAATTTGGGTATAATAACCCACCACTAAGGTTTCGCCAGGATCGATGGTTCCGGAGTCTGGTTGTTCTAGACCTGTTAATAACTGCAAGAAAGTCGTTTTTCCGGCGCCGTTCTTACCTACGATACCGATGCGGTCTTTCTTCTTGAAAGTATAGGTAAAGTCATTGATGATCTTTTTGTCTCCCCAGGCCTTTTTCAGGTGGTTGATTTCGATGATCTTATTGCCAAGACGGGACATTTGGATGTTTAATTCCAGTTTGCTGTCGTCTAGTTTCTTGTTCGCTTTTTCTTCCGTTTCGTAGAAGGCGTCGATACGGGATTGAGATTTTGTTCCACGCGCTTTCGGTTGCTTGCGCATCCACTCTAATTCCTTGCGGTACAGGTTCTTTGCCTTCGAAACACTACTGGCATCAGAGGCCTCGCGTTCTGCTTTTTTCTCTAAGAAGTAGCCGTAATTTCCCTCATAAGTAAAGATGGAGCCTTCGGTTAATTCCATCATTTTAGTGCAGACCTTGTCTAAGAAATAGCGATCGTGCGATACGACTAAAACCGTGACATTAGGCCCGGACATGATTCCTTCTAGCCATTCGATGGTTTCGATGTCCAAATGGTTAGTAGGCTCATCCAGAATCATGATGTCTGGACTTTCGATTAAAAGTTTAGCGAGCGAGAGACGTTTCTTTTGACCACCAGATAAGGTAGAGACTTTTTGGTCACCATCTGGAATACCTAAACGGCTAATAATCTGTTTCGCACGTGCCTCGTAATCCCAGGCATTATGCGTTTCCATTAACGCAAAGGCATCTTCGAGTTCTTTTGAATCGCCCGAAAGCATCGCTTTTTCGTAGGATTTGATGGCTACGGCACTCGGTAAATCGTCTGAGAAAAGGTAATTTAAGACTTCTTCGTTTTCGGCGAAAATGGGATTCTGAGGAAGGTAACCTACACGAATTCCTTTTCTGATCGATATTTTACCTTCATCTGGCGTTTGCATCCCCATCAGGGATTCCATCAAGGTGGTTTTACCCGTCCCATTTTTTCCGATGAGGGCCACTTTTTCGCCCTTTTGGAGGCCAAAAAATAGATTTTTAAACAACCATCTTTCACCTAGGTTGCGCGATATATTCTCCGCCGATAAATAATTCATTCGTTTGTTGTTGAGAATTCGATTAAGAATTCGATTCCATCTCTTCTTGTTTCATCTTACGCTTCAAGACGCGGCCTGAAACGCCGATGCTGACTTCATACAAACCTAAAAGTGGGAACGCCACTAAGAGTTGTGAAATCACATCCGGAGAAGGGGTGATGATCGCCGCCACGATAAAAATGACAATAAGGGCATGTCTGCGATATTCCCGCATAAAAGACGGGGTTAAAATGCCTACTTGAGATAGCACAAAGGCAATCATCGGTAATTGGAAGGTAATTCCACAAGCCAGGGTTAACATCGCTAACAATGAAATGTAATCGTTGATGTCAAACTGGTTTTGTATGGTCGGATCTAATTTAAAGTTCGCTAAAAAGTTAATGGCCATGGGAGATACCACGTAATAACCAAAAGCCACTCCGCTAAAGAACAAAAGCGAAACCCAGAAAACAGCACCTCTAGCCGCCTGCAATTCCTTGCTCTTTAAGCCAGGTTTAATGAAGCGCCACAATTCGTGGAACATATAAGGGAAGGCAAATAAAAGACCTACGATGATGGACTGCGTGAGCGCCATCATAAATTGGCCTGATACCTCTCTACTTTGAAGAATAAAATCGGCTCTTTGCATGCACAAACTCGGCATATTGAAGAGCTCAGCTGCTTGACATAGGATTTGATTCGTATAAAAATCCGTCTTCGTCGGCCCTAAAATGATCGAGCTAAAGATGAATTCACGGAAGAACCAAGCCGCTATCGCAAAGATAAAAAAGGACGCAACCGATCGCAGAATATGCCATCTTAATTCTTCTAGATGACCTAGGAAGGACATTTCTGTTCCATCCGATGCGTCATCATCGTCGAAATCGTCAAAATCTTGATCAGTTGCCATTATGCTATTTTATAAATACAAAGGGAATTGCTTCACCCACTCATTCACTTCTCCTTTGATAGATTTCAATACCGCCTCGTTATCGTGGTTCATTAGGGCCTTGTCGACCATATCCACGATTTGGGTCATATCACCTTCTTTCAATCCTCGTGTCGTCATCGCCGCTGTTCCCACACGCATACCGGAGGTAACGAATGGGGACTTATCGTCGAATGGAACCATATTTTTATTGATCGTAATATCTGCCTGAATTAACGTATTCTCCGCTAATTTACCGCTTAAGCCTTTCGGACGTAAGTCAATTAACATTAAGTGATTATCTGTTCCTCCAGAGATGATATCATAACCTTTAGATAAAAAGGCTTTCGACATGGCTTGCGCATTCGACTGTACTTGTTTCGCATAGGCTGCAAATGTAGGCGTCAAAGCCTCTGCAAACGCAATCGCTTTTGCCGCAATCACGTGCTCTAATGGACCACCTTGCGTTCCTGGGAATACGGCAGCATCTAAACAAGCAGACATCATTTTCAACTCCCCTTTTAATGTTTTAAAGCCAAATGGATTCTCAAAATCATTCCCCATCAAAATCAAACCACCTCGAGGCCCACGAAGCGTTTTGTGCGTCGTCGTCGTGATGATGTGGCAATGTTGTACCGGGTTATTCAATAAACCCTTCGCGATTAATGCAGATGGGTGAGAAATATCAGCTAATAAGATCGCTCCTATTTTGTCTGCGATCGAGCGAAGACGCGCGTAATCCCAATCACGAGAATAAGCGGACGCGCCGCAAATAAGTAATCTTGGTTTTTCTTTAAGCGCTGTTGCTTCTACTTTATCCCAATCGATTAATCCCGTCTCTTTTTCTACGCCGTAGAAGAAAGCTTGGAAATATTTACCTGAAAAATTCACAGGTGAACCGTGTGACAAGTGACCACCATGGGATAAGTCAAAACCTAAGATTTTATCACCTGGATTTAAGAATGATAAGAAAACAGCTGCATTCGCTTGCGCTCCAGAGTGTGGTTGAACGTTTGCCCATACCGCACCGAATAGTTGCTTCGCACGTTCAATGGCTAAGGTTTCCACCACATCCACTACCTCACAACCACCATAATAACGTTTTCCTGGAAGACCTTCCGCATATTTATTGGTTAAAACACTTCCCTGCGCTTCCATCACCTGAGGGGATGTGAAGTTTTCCGAGGCGATTAATTCAATGCCAAATTCTTGGCGATGAGCCTCCTGGTTAATCAGGTCAAAAATCTCTTTATCTCGTTGTGTAGGGAAAGTAGATGCCATAAAAATAGAATGGGTTCGGGATTACAATTTGAAAGGTCAAAAATACGTTTTTTTCTCCGAATTGAAAAATGAAAAAGCGGTATAATAAGACAAATATCACGTATGTTTCTCCTGTTTTTTCTTAATTTTGATTTTGCATTTGGATAGAAACATGAAATTAAAATATATCGCCTTTCTTTTGTTCGCTTTTATGGCCATTCCGGCCCTCGCCCAAAAGATTACCCCCGCTAAATGGTCTTGGTCTATCAAGCCAGCTAATCCTAAAGTAGGGGAACAGGCCGACGTCGTTTTTAAGGTAGCTATCGAAAAAGATTGGTATTTGTATTCGTCGGATTTTGACAAAGACTTAGGTCCCACCGTAACTACTGTTACGTTTAAATCTGGCGCCGGTTTTCAAACCATCGGAGGATTAAAAGCCATCAATCCCCACTCGAAAATAGATACGGAGATTTGGAATGGCACCTATACTTATTTTACGGGTCAAGCAGAATTTCGACAAAAAATTAAAATCACGGCGGAGGATTACAAAATAGAAGGGGCTTATGATTCTCAGTCTTGCTCGAACGTTTCCGGACTTTGTGTTCCGATAAGGGGCGTATTTAGTTTAGCTGGGAAGGCAGTTGCGTCTGTGGTGAAAGATACAGCCAAAGCTGAAAAGCCAGTGGCTACCGAGGTCGCGAAGCCAGCGCAGGTTACTCCTGCCCCAGTCGCTGAAATTCCCCAAGAGGAGTCTTTATTTATGTTCTTCTGGATCGCCTTAGGTGCAGGTTTTCTAGCTTTATTAACTCCATGCGTTTATCCTTTGATTCCGATGACCGTTAGTTTCTTTACGAAACAAAAAGGCGGTAAAGGTCTTGCCTTTTTATATGGCGGCTTTATCGTATTGATTTATGTGTTTTTTGGAACGCTGTTAGCTTTTTTCGCTGGGGCCAGTTTTGCAAATTTCTTGAGTACCCACTGGATCCCGAATATGCTATTCTTTACGATTTTTATTCTTTTCGGAATATCGTTTTTAGGCGCATTTGAAATCGTGTTACCTTCGAACTTAGTGAATACAGTCGATGCGAAATCAGACAAAGGCGGATTCATCGGCGTCTTCTTTATGGCCTTCACTTTAGTGCTGGTTTCTTTCTCTTGTACAGGTCCACTGGCAGGGTCCATTCTAATAGCCGCCTCCCAGGGAGCTTTCTTGAAGCCGATTATTGGGATGCTCGGATTCTCATTAGCCTTTGCGATTCCGTTTACTTTGTTTGCGATTTTCCCTGGATTCATGCAGAAATTACCCAAATCGGGTAATTGGATGAACGAGGTGAAAGTGGTGCTTGGTTTCTTGGAGATTGCTTTAGCCTTCAAATTCTTGAGTGTGGCGGATCAGGTTTATCATTGGCATATTTTGGATCGCGAGATTTTCTTAGCGATTTGGATTGCGATCTTTACGGCTTTGACCTTGTATTTATTCGGCAAGATTTCCTTACCGCATGATGGGCCTTCGAAGAATCTGTCGGTTCCGCGCACCTTGTTCGCAACGGCGGTTTTAGCCTTTGTGGTGTATTTAGTGCCGGGGATGTTTGGGGCGCCATTGAAAGGTCTTTCAGGCTGGTTGCCACCGATGAATTCCCAGGATTTTAAGGGGTCACAAGCGACTGAACCTTCCGCGCAAAAAAATGACGTCTTGTATGGGGATTTCTTAGAATTGCCTTTAGGTCTTGATGGCTATTTTGATTTTGAGCAGGCTAAAGCCGCAGCCTTGAAAGCCAATAAGCCCTTGTTTATCGACTTTACCGGACACGGATGTGTGAATTGCCGGAAGATGGAGGAATATGTTTGGTCTGATCCGGCGGTATTACAACGTTTAAAAAATGATTATGTGGTGGTGGCTCTGTATTGCGATGATAAGACAGAATTACCTGCATCTACTTGGTATACTTCGAAAGTAGATGGACAGGAGAAGAAGACGTTAGGGGACCAAAACCTCGACTTCCAAATCTCCCGCTTCAATTCGAACGCCCAACCGCATTATGTATTACTCGATCCACGCAATGATTCGAATAAGGATGCTAAACCTATGGTGCAACCAGTCGCATTTGATGCGAATGTGGATCACTTCGTTACTTTCTTAGATCAAGGAAAGGCCATCTATCAATCTGCGAAATAATGTCTTGGGCAGCTTATTCTGGAGTCATGGTAGCCACGGGGCTAAAGTTTATTGCTGGACCTATTACGGGTTTTAGTTTAGGTTTAACTTGGTATGAAACCGTGCTATTTACGTGGTTAGGGGCTATGTTAACCGTTACGATTATTGTAACCTTAGGTAAAGTGATCTTAGGCTTAGTGTCAAAATACCAAACAAAAAAACCCAAATTATTCTCTAAACGCATTCGCTATGCCGTTGACATTTGGCAGCGCTTTGGAATGAAAGGAATTGCCGCGTTGACCCCTTTGATTTTCACCCCTATCGGCGGGAGCTTAATGTCCTTATCGTTTAGAGTACCTATCCCTCGAATTCTATTCTTGATGGGAATTTCCTCTCTGATTTGGTCTTTGATTTATGTGGCGGGAATCTATCAATTGACTTTCTTGCGAGATATGCTCGTGCATTAGCCCGCGGAATAAGGACATAAAAAAAGCCGGATAAACCGGCTTCTTAAAATCTATGTGTTCAGGAATTAGTTCCCTTTATTAATCTCTTTTCCTTTGAATAATTTCTCGCGAATCGCATTTGCTTTCAATTCTAATTCAGGCTTTGCATCATAAGTCAATTTTGATTGAACTGCTGCGCTGTCCGGGTGAACGCCATACACATACTCATCGCCTTTGTGTAGGTCTTTTTGTTTGATGGTATTATTTTTTTGGTAATCACATGACGTCGCTACCGCTAAAACCGCTACTAAAGAAAGTAAATTTGATAATTTCATATGGCTGTGTAATAATTCTGTGCAAAAATAAGGAATAGGACTTCGTTCCCCTAATTTTCCTCAATTTTTTTAATTTGTTCCGCTAAAAAGTTCATTAATTCTTGAATATACGGCTTGCTAAAATTGAATTCGATGCCGGCTGCAGCATAAATTGTTTTCATCGGCTGCGTATAGCCTAAGGAAAGTGCAGCCGTATATTGCTCGAGTGCTTTTTTCGGATTTTGGCAATAATTACGCCAAACCGCCAATGCACCCAATTGTGCAATCGCATATTCAATATAGTAGAACGGCACTTCGAATAGGTGCAATTGCTTCTGCCAAATATTCGATTTCACCTCCGCTAAACCAGTCCAATCCGTGACCGAATCGGAGAAACGGGAAACAATTTCATTCCATTTTTCCTCCCGTTGTGCGACGGAATGGCTCGGATTTTCATATACCCAATGCTGAAATGCATCGATGGTTGCCACCCAAGGTAAGGTCTCTAAAATATCTTCTAGGTGTTTAATTTTCGCACGTTTCGCCTCTTCAGGGTTGGTAAAGTACTTATCCCAAAGGTCCATCGTCATCAATTCCATACTCATGGACGCCAATTCTGCTACTTCGGACGGAAAATTACGGAAGGAATTTAACGCTAAGTCTTTGGTCAAAATACTGTGCACCGCATGTCCTCCTTCATGTAATAAGGTCACCACATCGCGCACCGTTCCCGCGGCATTCATAAATATGAAGGGGTAGCCCGTTTCTTCCAAAGGATAATTATAGCCACCCGGGTTCTTTCCTTTTCGTGAATCCAAATCGAAGCGATCTAGGGTAACCATTTCTTTCAAGCAATTGCCCAAGAAAGGATCCATTTCATCAAAAACACCGATGGTTTTCTCTAGCAATTCCTCACCAGTCTCGAAAGGTTTCAAAGGGCCACGACCTAAAGGATCCACTGATTTATCAAAGGGTTTCAACGCCTTTAGTCCCATTTCCGCTTTTCGCTTCGCAGCCGCCTCATTCAATAAGGGAACAACCGTCTCTGCTACCGCTTCATGGAATTCAAAACACTCCGCCGGACCGTAATCAAAACGACCTAAACTAGCGAAAGCGTAATCACGGTAATTTTCGAATCCGGAATTTAAAGCCACCTGATGGCGCTTTTCAATTAAGGACGTATATAAATCGTTTAACTCATTTTTAATGGTCAAACGTTTCTCCACCATGGTGCGGTAAACAGACTCACGCTCTGCACGATCCGTAGACTCTAAAAGTGCGCCGGCTTGTTGCAACGTTTTTTCTTCGCCATTAATCGTTACCATTAAAGCGCCGGTTAAGGCTCCATAATTCGTTTCTAAATTCTGCAATTCGGTGAACAAAGGAATATTTTCCTCGCGGAAGATCTCAATGGCCTTTTTCATGCCGCGTAACATCACGGGGAAACCGGTTTCAGTCAGTTCGCTTACGAAGGGACTTTCAATGACTTTCTTATTCCAGGCATCGTCAAAAACAGAGGCATTGGGCATAATTTCATTCACAAACTGCGCGTAGCTAGTTTGTAAGGTCTCGTTTTGGTTATCGCATGACATCTTAATGTAGCGCCACGCGAAATTTTCCGATAGGTAGGATTCTAATTCAGAGCGGTTTTGGCAAAATAAACGCAAATCAGCAATGTTTGAAATCTGCGTCGCGCTTAATTGCTCGAAATAAGGTAATACGGATTCCCAGGTACTTAATTGAAAATTCGTCGGCAAAAATGTTCTATTTTTCATATTAATCTAAGTCAATCACTACGCCTGCACTCAATGGATGCGCCACGCAGGTTAAAATATAGCCCTTGTCGATTTCGCCAGGTGTTAAACCGTCTTCCTCATCCATGCCCACTTTTCCACTTTTGCAAAGACCCATGCAAGCTGTACACATGCCCGCTTGGCAGGAATAGGGGATATCAATATCAGCTTCTAATGCCGCCTCTAAGATGGTTTCGCTGGGCTGAACCGTTATTTTATGTTCTTTCCCTTCGTAAATCAAGGTGACTTCTTGTGTTTGTAAGGAACCATCCTCTTCCGCTTGCTCCATCTCTTCACTTGCCACAACCCCGAATGATTCTTGGTGAATTTGTCCCCCAGGCACATCAAACATGGTTAGTGACGATTGCACTTCTGTCATCATGCCTTGTGGTCCGCACAAATAATAATGAGCCGCTGCAATATCTAAACCTAATTCTTGCTTTAAATAATAGACGATGGAGGCTTGATTAATGCGTCCTTTCAAGCCTGGCCAATTTGCCGCTGGCTGAGAAATGACGTGCAAGACTTTTAGGCGATTCGCCTGCAATACTTCCAGCGAATCCAGTACTTTTTTAAAGATGATTTGATCCTCGTGGCGCGAACCATAAATCAGATGAACCTTCGACAAAGGCTCCCCATGAAGGATGGTTTTAATCATCGAAAGCAGGGGTGTAATACCTGATCCAGCACCTACGAACACGTAGCTTTTAGAATCAGAGGGATTTGGTTCCACGGAAAAATTCCCCATCGGTTCCAATACCTCAAGGCTATCGCCTTCTTTTAACGTATCGCATAGAAAGTTAGACACCAATCCTCCTTCGATGCGTTTTACCGTGATAGCTGGCGACATATCCGTTTTAGACGAGGATGATAAGCTATAACTTCTACGCACTTTTTTACCCTCGATTTCCGGAATAACGGTTAAGAATTGACCCGAGAGATAATGCAAAGCATCATGAATCGGTTGCCAAAAATGGATCGTCTTCGTATCGATCGTCTCGTCTGTAATCTCTTTAATTTTTAAATGCATAATGCGTCATTTAATCGTTAATCGCCTGTTTTATCCACTGAACGGCACTCGGTCGACTTTCATTGTGTAGTCGATCAAAGGCCGTCACGGTAAATCCATAACCCGGTAGGAGGTCATCTTGTTTCAAAGTTACTTCATTTGCCTTTCCTTTGAAAATGATGTTTTTAGGATCATCTAGGTATTTTTTGTCCTGCTTAGGAATGCGATAAACCACATAATAAGCAACAGGGTCGCCGTCATCTGATTCTTCTCCTGCATCCCATTTTAGTTTTTTATTGGCTAAAAATACTTGCGTGGGCGCATGCGGGGCTATGCTATCTAACCACGGACTAGTAGGAATTAGCGCAGGCGTAGCGAAATAATTAGCGCGCAAAGTATCCCTAAAAGCCTTCGTATTTTTAGTCAAGGATGTCGAACTATAAAAGACTAATCCTTGTCCATTGGGCATACTTCGGCTAATCTCCACCTGCTTTTTCATCTCTTTATTCGTCCAAACATCGCCTAAATGATACGACGCCATTCCGAAATAAACCGGCTTTCCATACGAGTGCTCGTTCCACCATTCCGCTAAAGGTTTAAATGGCGCAACTCGGTGGGAGGTATCCCAATAAAGTTGTGGAGCAATGTAATCTAACCAACCTTGTTTTAACCAATGGTCCGTATCAGCGTATAAATCATCATAAGACTGCAAGCCCCGCGAAGTAGGGGAACCGTTCACTGGATCATTTTTCTTATGTCGCCAAATCCCGAAAGGACTAATTCCAAACTTGATTTTTGGATTCGTCTTTCGGATTGTCTCTGAAATCTCTTGAATTAAGGCACTCGTATTTCGTCGCCTCCAGTCGTCGATTGTCTCGCCTGGAAGACGGTATTTTTCGTAGGTATCCTTATCCTGCATTTTTGATTTAGGATCTGGATAGGGATAAAAATAGTCGTCGAAATGAATGCCATCCACATCGTAGTTTTGAATAATATTCCGCACTAATCCTGCGATATAATGCCGCACGGCCGGAATTCCAAAATCAAAAAGTAACTGACCATTATAGGACAAAAGCCATTCAGGATGTTTTCTAGCCACATGTTCCGAACTCAAAAGAGAATGAGACGACATCGTCGCCCGATTCAAATTTAACCAGGCGTGAAATTCCATCCCTCTGGCATGAGTTTGATCGATCATGAATTCCAACGGATCATAATAGGGGCTAGGCGCCTGTCCTTGCTTCCCAGAAAGATAAGTGGTCCAAGGTTCCGCGCTCTTAGCATAGAGGGCATCTGATGCGGTTCTGATTTGGACAAACAGCGCGTTTATTCCTGTTTTTTGATGGGAATTCAATAGATCAATAAATTCGGTTTTTTGTTTTGTCCCGTCGTAATTGCGCGGACTAGGCCAGTCGATGTTTTGAACGGTAGCCACCCAAACTCCTCTTAACTCCCGTTTAGGACCATCTGCTAAAAGACAGATAGATAAAAGGCAAAAAATACAGGTGGAAATTAGGCGCATCATGTAGGATGCAATTTACCTAAAAATGGGCAATTAGGCCTTCTCGATTGAAAATAAATAGCCTACACCCTTCAAAGTCTTGATATAATATTCAGGAATTTTCTCGCGCAATTTACGGATATGTACATCCACGGTGCGTTCCACCACAAATACATCCGCTCCCCAAACCTTCTCCAATAATTCATCACGATTGAAAACCTTGTTCGGGTTTTTCGCTAAGAAAGAAAGTAATTCAAATTCTTTTTTAGGCAAAATTAGCGCACGACCTTGGAATGTAGCGGCATATTGAACTCTGTCAATGACTAAATCCCCGATGGAGATACGGTCATTTTTCGATTCTGGTACCGCAGGTTCGCGTGTTAATAAGGCATTGATACGGCTGATAAGCGCACGTAATTTGATGGGTTTAACCACATAATCCGTCGCACCACTCTCAAAAGCGGCAATCTCTGTATACTCTTCTCCACGTGCCGTTAGGAACAGGATGAGTGTATTTTTGAATTCAGGATTTGATTTGATTTGACGGGCAGCTTCGATTCCATCCATTTCTGGCATCATCACATCCATGATGATTAAATGAGGTTGGAAAGTCTTCGCTACAGCGATGGCCTCTTTTCCGTTCGTCGCTTTTGCTAAAAGGAAGTTTTCTTTTAGTAAATTGTATTCCAATAACTCCAAAATGTCTGCATCATCATCTACTAGTAGAATTTTAAATGCTTTAGAGGTTTGTGCCATAGGTTTTGAACGGATTACCCCACAAATATAGAAATATGTATGTTATGTAATTGTTAATTTATTAATATGCCAAACAACACCGCTTATTCTGCCCGACTATCAGGCACATTATTATCGATAGCCTTAATTATAGCTGCGGCCTATTTATTACAGGATCTGTTGATTTTGCTTTCTTTTGCTTTAGTATTAGCCTTACTACTTTTACCTGCAAGTAAATTTATGGAGGCCAAAGGTTTTCCGCGCGCCCTCGCCATCTTCATCGCCATTCTGCTCACATTTACCTTGATTTCGTCCTTGCTTTTCATCGCCGGCATTCAAATTATGGAGTTCTCTTCTGAATTTCCGCTCTTTGCTAAAAAAACTGAAAAATGGGTATCCAGCCTTCAATCCTTTATTTCTGCGAATTTTAATATCTCACGTAGGAAGCAGATGTTAGAATTAAGTAATGAGCTGATGGCTCTTTTGAAGAATTCAGGGGTAATTATTAGTACGACTTTTTCAACGGCGATTCATGCCATTACGGCTATGATTCTTGTACCTGTATTTACGTTTTTCTTTTTGTTCTACCGGGATTTCTTTGAGCGTTTTTTGCAAAAAGTTTTCCCTAAAACGGAGGGACAAGTTTTAACGAATGTGATGGAGAAAACGGGTTCTGTGGTGCAAGGGTATTTAGTAGGTTTAATTGTAGTTATGTTAATTGTGGGAGTAGTGAATTCGCTTGGATTCTGGTGGATTGGAGTGGAGTATCCAGTATTTTTCGGGTTTTTGACCGGTATCTTATTATTGATTCCTTACATAGGTATTTGGATAGGAGCGCTATTACCTATTTTATTAAGTCTAGTGACTTTGAGTCCGTCTCATGCGTTAGCGGTGGTGGCTTGGGTAGCAGCTGCACAATTTATAGAAGCTAATTTCATTACCCCCTTAGTGGTGGGATCTAAAGTGAGTATGAATCCGATGGTGGCTATGCTCGCGTTACTTTGTGGGGAATTACTTTGGGGAATTCCGGGATTGATATTAGCTCTTCCTTTAACTGCGGTAATGAAAGTGATTTTCGATTCTATCCCGAGTCTTGAACCCTACGGATTCTTATTAGGGGAAGCTCCAGAGAGAACTAAAGCGACAAAAGCTCCTTAAATCGAATGGATTGACGGCGAGAAATCTCAATTTTCCCTGCTTTTTCTCCCTTTAATGTCACCTGTAAACCACCAGAAAACCAAGGTTCGATCTTCTCAATAAAGTTTAGATTGACGATATGTTTTCGGTTGCAACGGAAGAATAATTTGGGGTCTAATCGCTCCTCTAAAGAATTGAGAGATTTAAGCACTAGCGGTTTTTGATCATCAAAAAACAAACGCACATAATTGCCCATCGATTCGCATAATCGCACGCGATCTAAGCGCACAAACCAACATTTTTCGCCGTCTTTCACAAAGATCTGATCATTGCCTCCTAAAATGTGACTCGCCGATACCGATTTTTCATTAGCAGTAGGACGCTGAAAACGCGATTCTAATTTTTGGATACTTTCACTTAAACGCGTTAATTCGACAGGTTTTAATACATAATCCAATGCATTTACTTCGAAAGCCTTTAGCGCATATTCGTCAAAAGCCGTGGTGAATATAATTTCAGGCAGAAAACCATCCCATTCTTCCAGCCATTCAAATCCGGTTTTACCCGGCATTTGAATATCTAAAAAGGCCACATCGGGCTGTAATTCTTCGATTAGCTGACTCGCCTCGTCCGTATTCGAAGCCTCGCCGATCACTTCGATGGAAGGGAAATTTTCTAATAAACGCTTCAGTTCATTTCTGGCAAGACGTTCGTCGTCTACGATGATGGCTCTCATGGGATTTAGGCTATTGTTTCAGTAATATACGGAATGCTAACGGAAGAGAGGACGTGATTTTTGTCCAAAGGTTTTATGTCAATATGAGCGGTCTCTCCGAACAATAGGTTTAAACGATTTTGGGAATTAACTAAACCGATTCCGGTACTTTCGCCCAGCGTTTTTAAATTACCCGGGTTGATTACTTGCAATTGAATCTGCGTTTGATCTCTTTTTCCTTTAATCTGAATCAAACCTTCTTTCGCCGAGTGTGCAATTCCGTGCTTAATGGCATTTTCTACCAGTGTTTGTAATAACATGGGAGGAATTTGTGCTGGAAGTATTTCTTTCGAAACGTCCACTTTCCAAACTAGTCGTTCTTCATAGCGAATCTTTTCGAGATGTAAATAGTCAAGAATGGTCTCTAGCTCTTCAGCGATGGAAATCGTTTTCTTGCGTTCCGTTAATAAGGAACTGCGGAGCAGCTTGGAGAGTTGGTTGATTCCTTTTTTGGCCTTATTCGGATCTTCTGTGATTAAAGCGCGGATGCTATTTAGGGCATTAAAGACAAAATGAGGATTCATCTGAGCCCGTAAAACTTTTCCCTCCGTCTCCTGAATTGCGCGCTCTAACTGATTTTTTTCGCGTTCCATGGCCACCTGTTTCTTCGAATATTGGAAGAAGAAATAGATCAGCATCCACATCGCCAGCGGCTTCATGAAATTAAAGAGATACTGGGTGATGATAAATGGGCTGATTTGCACCTCGAAATTATCCCCCAGCAGGTATTGGTCGAGCGGTAGATTGAGTGCAACTAGACACGCGGCCATACTGATTAGCGCTATAAAATGGTTGCGTAGCATCGCAAAACGAGGTAAGTCCTGCCAGGTATATTGTTTCGTAATGAGCTTATATTGGTGGGTTAAAAAAATAGCTAACATGATATTTGCTACGGATACATATAACCAGGCCCAGTGCCAGCCATACTGATTAGTGTACAAAACAGCCTCATTAAGCGCCCATGCGAACCATCCGCCGGATTGAAAAATCCAATACATGCGATTTTGAGACATATTACATAGACTCGGGTAAGTCGTCTAGGTGAATCACACAATTGCCTTTTACTAGGCGAAACTCTTGAGCCGTATAATCGTATTGTATGTGGTATAGGCACAGATTTTGGTGTGCATAATGATCCATATGGTGGAGCGGTGCGTTAAATAAATGGGTGAGTAAAACCCGCATGGCACGCCCATGCATGGCCACTAAAATGGTATTCTCCTCTGGTCGAGAAAGAATCAAGTCAATGACTGGTTTTTGACGTTCTAACACTTCTACTGGACTTTCGCCCTCCTCTGATTGCACGTGGACATGGCCTTCGCGCCAGGTTTTCGTCAGATTTTTATAGTAAAGATCGTCTTCTGTATTAGGCGATTTCCCTTCTTTATTCCCCCAGGAAATTTCATTTAGGCCTTCGTATTGCTCCCAAGGCAAGCCTTTCTCGATAAAGCCCTTTACGGATTGATGCGTTCTTCGTAAAACGGAGGTATAAATTTTATCGATCGGAAGATCTTGGTAGTGAGCGAAGAAGGCGGCAGCTTGTTTTTGGCCTAAATCATTTAAATCCGCATCAATCCCACTTCCTTGCACGACCCTTTTGCGATTGTATTCCGTCTCACCGTGGCGAATCAGGTAAATATCTTTCACTAAATCAGGTGTAGCTTGCATATTAATGGTATTTTATTCCGAATTTTAGCCAAAATTACGAAATATATGTTTAATACTTCTATCTCAGTTGAGACATTGAATTCGATGTCAAAGGGAACCATGATCGAGCATCTGGACATTAAATTTACCGAAATTCAGGCAGGTTTTATAAAGGCCAAAATGCCGGTAGATCACCGAACAATTCAGCCCATGGGATTGTTACATGGAGGAGCCTCGGTGGTATTAGCCGAGACTTTAGGAAGTACGGCGGTCGTATTAGCCGTAAAAGATCCTTTAAAAGAAACAGGAGTAGGGGTTGAGATTAATGCGAATCATTTAAAGTCTGCTCGCAGCGGATTTGTGATAGGAACTTGCGTTCCACTGCGCATCGGTCGTACGATCCATGTATATGAGATAAAAATTCATGACGAAGATGAAAATTTGATTTGCGCTAGCCGGTTAACGGTAGCGATTATACCAGTGAGATGATCGAAGAAAAAAAGTGGGAGGACGGGATTTCGAAGGGAGCAGCACAAGTTGCTTGGCGTTTGCCACATGCTTCGGAGGCTTTTCTTTTGCAAGATTTTCAAGGGGGCTCACAGCTGAATGAAGGCTGGAATTTGTCAGAATTATCGACAGGCTTCTTAGCGGCACCCTTTATCGGGTTACCTTATTTTTTACAGGCTGATTCATTGCATTCCTTCTCTATTCGTAGTTCCGCTAATGCGGTTTCATCTATTTCAGCGCAGGAGAACTCTGCAAAAAAACAAGAGTTTATGGGCTGGGTTTCGAAGGCGGTTTCCGCCATTAAGCAGGGACCATTGCAAAAAGTAGTTCTTTCTAGAACGGATGAAAAAGAATTGCCGGCTGGTTTTAGGGTGATATCAGCCCTCGAAGAATTAGCAGCCGCTTATCCAAATGCCTTTGTTTGTGCACTCTCCATTCCTGCCTTAGGTGGGGTTTGGATGTGTGCCACACCGGAGATTTTAGTAGAACAAAATTCGGATGGCATTTTTCGGACGATATCCTTAGCGGGAACTCAATCTGGGGTGGATGAACAAGGAAATATCCTATCAACAGCTCAGGCACGTTGGTCGCAAAAGGAGATTGAGGAGCAGGCCTTTGTGAGCCGATACATTATCGAATGTTTTAAGAAAATTCGTCTTCGAGAATATACGGAGATAGGGCCTAAAACTATTTCCACGGGGAATTTATTGCATTTAAAAACGGAATATATCGTTGATACAAAAACGTTGGATTTCCCTCAATTACCTGGTTTGATGTTAGGGCTTTTACATCCGACCTCGGCCGTTTGTGGCACGCCGAAGCAGGACGCTATTGATTTTATTATAGCCACCGAACAGCATGAACGTTCCATGTATTCCGGCTATTTAGGGCCGGTGAATATGGAATATGCCACGCATTTGTTTGTGAACTTGCGCACGGTAGAAATATATGGGACGAAGGCCGTTTTTTATGCGGGCTGTGGTATTACGGAAGATTCCGATCCTGAAAAAGAATGGTTAGAAACGCAGATGAAATGCCAAACCTTGCAACGCGTATTAATGCAATAGGTCCCCGGATGGAGCAGGCGTAATTTTTCCGGTAATCATCACCTTTACGGTATCAATTTTAGCGTCAGTCGTGGTAAGAATTTGGAATTGGAACGGCGCTAAGGTAATCAACTCATTTTCTTGTGGAATATCCTCATAAAGGCTAATCAACATTCCTCCTAAAGTTTCATAATCGCCTTCTGGTAAGTTCCATTCGTATTTTTCGTTCAAATAGTCGATTTCATGGCGGCCAGAAAGAACAAACGTCGTCTCGTCGATTTGCTTTTCAATCCAATCTTCTGAGTCATCGTATTCGTCTTGAATCTCTCCAAAAATCTGTTCCACCACATCCTCCATACTCACCAGGCCGCTCGTTGAACCGAATTCATCCACCACTAGGGCCAGTGATTTGCGCTCTTTTGAGAATTTGATCAATAAATCATTTGCCGCCATTGCTTCTGGAACAATCGGAATGCTGGTTAGGATAGATTGCAGGTCTTTGGGTTTTTTGAATAGGGCCAAAGAATGGCAATATCCCACCACTTCCTCCAGCGTCTCTTTATAAACCAATACCTTCGAGTGACCACTTTCCAGGAAAACTTCTTTCAATTTCTCCATCCCATCTTCGATGTCAATCGCGGTGATTTCAGTTCGAGGAATCATGCAATCTCGCACTTTTACCTGCTTGAATTCAAGCGCATTGTGGAAAATCTTGTGATCCACTTCGGCTTCTTGTTCGGTAGATACTTTACGGTTCAGATTTTGGAGGTAATGATTCAAATCCGTTAATCCGAAAGCCGGTTTTTCCTCTGAATAATTCAAACGCAAGACTTTCGTGATAAACCATTTCGACAGACCTACCGTCACCCAAACCAAGGGGAACATCAAGGTGTAAATCACCCAAATCGGGATCGCCAAAAACTCTAAAATAGCATCAGGATTAATCAAGAACACACTTTTAGGGGTGAATTCCGAGGTCATCAAAATGAGTACAGTCGCCACGATGGTGGCAATTAAACGCGCTATAATTTCATTGATGGACAAAAAATGCAGGACTACATGGTGCAAAAATTCCTCCATAAAAATACCGTAGGCTACCAGGGAAAGGGTATTTCCGATGAGCATCGTTCCGATGAAACGTGACGGATGCTGATTAAAATTTGCAATGATTTTCGCACTTAAAATATCCTGTTTTGCCTTTAATTCGAAGTAAAGTTTGTTCGAGGATACGAAGGCCATCTCCACACCTGAAAAGAAGGCGGAGAAAACCATGGAAGCGATAATGCCGATGATTTGGGTATTATCCAAACTAATATTAGTGGTTTCCATCTGAGTCTTTCTCTTTCTTGATGCGTTCGTTTTTAGCGAATTGGTAATAGAATAAACAGCCTACGCCATACATTAGCCAGCCATAGTGATAAAATATTTCAGCCCAAAACTGCCCCTTTATCTCCGCCGGAGTGGGACTATTCAAGTCGATAATCCAAATCAGGATGAATCCAATGGCCGCGGCTAAACTTAAAATCTCTTTCTTTCCCATATTAATCCGCAATAGCGGGCTTCATTCGACGATAAGAGGCGATAAACAAGCCGATAAATATCAAGATGGATCCAATCCATACTAAATTGATATAGGGTTTCTCTAGCGCTTTTACGACGATTAACTCCTGTTGTGTGGTGTTCCAAGCGAACCCAAACTCCTGGGATTGCGGGTTAATGCCCGTAAATTTAATCTTAATTCCGGTCTCTTCACTTTCGAAGGCTGGCATGGCTACCATTCCCCCTTTGATGATAAAGATAGGACTCAAGGTGAATTGCTGAGAATTTTTGCCTAATACTTGAAAATTCGCTTGAACTGCCGCATCGTTAGCCCCTAATTCTACCCCATCCACTGTAGTAACTCGAGCCACATCCTTTAGAATAGCGACGAAGTCATTAATGAAAAGCGTATCGCCTGTTGTCACTGTTTGGTTTTCGGTTTGGGACCATTGTTTTTCTGAGCCCGCCTCTGCTGCTAAACGCGGATCTAGGGAAACGTAAGTATAAATATCCTGGTTCCAGGCGTGCTTCACATCAGGTGAAATGGCCGTTCCCATTTTCGGATTTACTTGCCATCTAGGAAAAAGTGAAACGGCTTTTCCGTCCTCATTTTTGAATTCTAATTCGTAATACGTGTTCTCCGGTTCGACCGTCACGGTGTCTCCTTTGGTGGCGATTTTTACGCCGTCACGCTCGATGTTTTTCAAAGCCACAGCATGAAAATCGCCTTCAATAATCTCAAAATCATTCTTATTGAAAAATCCTTTTTGTCCACGAACTTCGATTCGGCGCCCTTTATAGGTCACTAAATAGTCTTGCATTTGGGCTCCTTGACCTAACCAAAGCGGTAAGTTTTCCTTGTTCTCCTTATTATCATTTTTCGTAAAGTCCTCCACTTTTGTGCTAATCGCGAAGCCTGAACGGTTTAGCGAAACTACCTTCGAATAACCTGCGGAGAATAATATTCCGATCAGCATAATCGCTAGTCCTACGTGAGCCATCGCGCCACCCGCTAGGGAGAAACGTTCACGAATGAGGAACCACATGATTTTGAAATTCGCCAAAACCGCGAATAAACTACTCCACAACAAAGCAATATAAGGCAAGGTGTAAATTTTTCCAATGTTAATAAACACCACACTCAATAAGGTAGCAACTAGTGCAGGACTTAGGAGTGGTTTAAAGCTGGTGCTTTTTTTAATTTTACCCCACCAAACATATTGGCCAATCGCACTTAAAATAGCCACGGCCAGGAATATCCAGATTTGAATTTTGCTATAATGTTCTGCTTGATCTGCGGGTAAGGCGATGTTAGAAAGAATTCCAAATGCCTCCGCAATCTTATTATACACCGGGATCGAAGTAGTAAATGTTAATTGGAAAGCAGATAAACCTAAGACTGCCGCCCCCACGAAAACCCAAAACTCGCGGTTATAAGTCCCTAGTTCTTTAGTATCCTTAGGCAAATCCTTCCAACGGTAAACAGACAATACGATAGCCCCTAAAAGGAAAGTTCCCATATACAAAAGCAGCTGGCCAGAAAGTCCTAAATCGGTAAAGGAGTGCACCGAGGCATTTCCCAAAATTCCAGAGCGGTTCAAGAAGGTCGAATACAAGACTAAAATAAAGGCCGCAATCACTAAGATGATGGATGTCTTTAAGGCCGAACTCGAAGTCTTGTGGGCAATCATCGTATGAATAGCACCTAATAAGACTAACCAAGGCACAAAAGAGGCATTTTCTACCGGATCCCAGTTCCAATACCCCCCAAAGTTCAATGTTTCATAAGCCCAATAGGCTCCCATCATAATACCAATACCTAATACTCCAGCCCCAAACAAAGCCCAAGGTAAAGCAGGTAGCACCCATTCGGTTAATTTCTTTTTCCACAATCCCGCAATCAAATAGGCAAAAGGAACTAGTGTTAAAGCGAAGCCTAAAAATAAGGTGGGTGGGTGGATTACCATCCAATAATTCTGTAATAAGGGATTTAAGCCTCGGCCATCCTTAGGAATAAAGTTCGGTTGCATACTCCAAACCGGAAGATCCGGCTGTGCCTCGCGCAACAATAAAAAGGGAGACGAGCCTATTTTCAAGTCGATCCAAGGGATAATAATACCCAAAATCATCGAGGTCAAAAAAGTCTGCACTAAGGCGAAAACGGTCATCACAGGGGATTCCCACTTCGGATTTTTGATCATTAACAATAGGCCTAAAATCGCCTGCCAAAAGATCCAAAGCAAAAACGAACCTTCTTGCCCCTCCCAATAACAGGAGATCATAAACATCGTAGGCAATTGCAACGAGGAGTGCGTGAAGGCGTAATGGTATTCGAAATAATGGTTATAAATGATTACAAAGAGGCTAGCTGCCACCACGATCACCGCGATGAAATGCAGACCGAATAAAATTCGCGCCGTTATTTTCCAATCGTTCTCTAATTCATTTGTTGACTGAGTAGATTTGAAATAAGCAAAGGTCGCCAGAAGCGCCGTTACGAAAGAAATGATGACAAATAAATGCCCAACCGAACCGATGGTTTCGTGTATCATAATTAATTTTTTACCGCTACTGAGGCACTAGAGTCTACTGAAATTTTACCTTCTTGGTACTTCGAAGGGCACTTTAAAAGAATTTTATCGCAATAGAATACCTTGTCGGAATGCATGCTACCCACAAGAACAATCTTCTCAGACTTCTCAAAATCCTGAGGTTTAGGTGCGGCATATACGACCTGGTTTTCACGGCCAAGGCTATCTTGAACTAAAAATTCCAGGTGATTCGCATCTAAGGCAGGATTATAATTCAAACCCATGATTTGGCCTGAAGCATCTTTTTTCAAAGTTCCCACTACGTGTACTTTTTGATTCGGATCCTGCTGCGAAATGCTTTCCGCCTCGTCAAAACCAACATAAGTACTCGCGTCCCCCGTCGTAATCATAATGATTCCAATGGCAACGGCAATTAAAATCAAACCAATGATGTGTGTCTTTTTCATTTGTTACGTTTTTCTAAATCAGCCAGCTTTCTCTCTAAACGAAATAAGTAGGCAAATAGCCCGATCAAGACGACGCTAACAACGGCAATCACCACATAGATTTTTCCATCAGCTCGGAACTGATCTGCCATTTCTATATCGCTAGCTTGTGCGCTGGCAGCAAAACTTAATAAGAGTAAAAGGAATGCTTTCATTATAACTCGTTTTGTTGTTCTAAATTCTTAATTCGAATGCGGATTTGTGCAATCCAATAACCTAGTAAAGTCCATCCAATAACCGCAGGATAAAAGACCAGTCTCATCCGATTATCTAAGTCCATCTTCGAGAAAGCGGGGTTTCCTCCGTTTCCTGGATGTAATGAATCCGTCATTCGTGGCAAGATCCAAATCAAGATCATAAAGATGACGAAGGCAAAAATGTTATAAACGGACGAAATACGTGCTTTCTGCATTTCATCTGGCATGGATGATCTCACCAGCGAATAAGCTAGATAGATTAATAAACCAATGGCGACTGAATTTAGTTTCGGGTCATTTGTCCACCAATCGCCCCAGGTAAATTTCGCCCAAACACTTCCGGTAATCAAACCTAAAATGGCAAATACCATGCCGACCTCCACATAGGTGCTCGAAATAAGGTCTGATTTCAGGTCTGATTTGCGCAAATATTGAATCGAATGGTATACCGAGGTGCCTAAAAGGAAAATCATCGTAAACCACATCGTCACGTGAAAATAGAGGTTACGAATCGTCTCATTCAAAATAGGTTGACGTGGAACCTCTCCGTTAAATCCGGCATAGACGGTGTAGATCAATAAAATGATCGATAAAATCTTCCAATACTGGCGTTTTAATGTTTCCATATATACGGGAAAAGTATCCCAGAAAATACAATAACGATGATATCAAGCGCACCTAAAATGGCGATCTCATCCCAGTTTTCTGAGAGCGAAATTCCGTCTAAAGCACTTTTAGACAATTTTAATAATAATAAAAGCAACGGAATGATTAGCGGAAAACTCATAACGGCCATCAATGTGGCTGAATTCTCCCCCTGAGCAGCAATCCCTGCCACTAAGGATAGCGTAGAGGCAAAGCCTATCGCCCCTAAAACTAGGGAAACTACATATAGCGACATATTACCTACCGGATTTCCCATCACCCAAGAATAAAAGAAAATGCCGATCAATGACACGCCAAGCATCACTAAAGTATTGTAAATGATTTTGCTAAATATGACTGATTCAGGCTTCGCGAATGTGTAATAGAAGATGTTTCGGTTCGCCGATTCTTGGGTAAAACTTTTACCTACCGCATTGACGGCGGAGAATAATAAGATAATCCAAAACAAGGTATTCCACATAATCGGGTGGATGGACTGCTGCTTCGCTTTAAAGGACAGATAACAGATGAAAATAGTCGCCGCTAAATAAAGCACTAGCCCGTGGATCGCATATTTATTGCGCCACTCTAATTGCATTTCTTTACGAATCAAGACAAAAATTTCTGTTAATTCCATGAACCTGCAATTTACGACAGAAAAAACTATTTGTATCATTTTTTAGCTCAGAAATACTTAGTACATTTGTGTCTAATTTTGAATTATTCTAAATAGTGAGCATGGCAAATTTGGCCGAATTGAAGATAGGTGAAAAGGGTGAGATAGTGGGCTTCACGGACGAGTTGCTTTCCTTAAAACTATTAGAAATGGGATGTTTGCCGGGAACTGAGGTGGTTTTGACTCATTTGGCTCCTTTCGGCGACCCTATCGCAATTCGAGTTTCTGGTTCATATACCCTGTCAATGCGGCGGGAGGAAGCAGAAACAATGCTAATTAAACGAACATAAATTTTGGTAAAAACTCCTAAAATAGCGCTGATTGGTAATCCCAATGCAGGAAAATCCTCTCTTTTTAATTCCTTAACGGGATTAAATCAGAAGACGGGTAATTTTCCAGGCGTGACGATGGAGAAGTTGACGGGAATTTGGGAATTAGAGCCTAAAAATCCGGTGGAGATTTTAGATTTGCCAGGAATATACAGTATTTATCCCAAGTCAATCGACGAGGAATTAGTCATTAATATTTTAGGCGATCCGAAGCATCCAGATTTTCCGGATATGGCCATAGTGGTGGCGGATGCGTCGAATTTAAAACGTAATTTATTGCTGTTTTCACAGGTCCGTGATTTGGGTATCCCCACCGTTTTGGCCTTAAATATGATCGATATAGCCGAAAGTGAAGGTTATGTTATTAATTCGATCAAACTGGCCCGCGAATTAAATGTGGAAGTAGCCGAGGTAAATGCTAAAAAAGGCATCGGCTTAAATGGACTTAAATTATCTGTTGTAAAAACGCTCCAGAATCGTTTTGCCTCTAATGATGCGCTACCCTTACCCGTTTCGGACGAGATTATTCAAGAGGTGCAAGCGAATTTTGGGGAGGCGGAAATGTACCGCTCGTTACTTTGGCTCATGGAGCATGATCGCATGAAAATGTTCGATGCAAAGCAACGCGAGACGTTAGACGCCATTCAAAACAAACATCATTTTTCTTCCAAAAAATACCAATCCGAAGAAACCGTCAAACGCTACGAACAGATAACCGAAGTGGTGGATCGCTGCGTGATTAATTTGAATCGCCAATGGGATGCGGTGCCGGTGAGAACCTGGACCGACCGTCTGGACAAATTCTTTTTACATCCGGTAGGAGGATATGTGTTCTTTTTAGCCATCCTTTTTGTGATGTTTCAGGCCGTATTCACCTGGGCGACCTATCCCATGGATTTAATTGATGGGGGCGTAGCCGCTTTAAATGACTGGCTGAAAGGCGTGTTGCCAGCTTCGGCTTTGACCGCCTTATTAACGGATGGATTGATTGCCGGAATCGGAGGCGTATTGATTTTTATCCCCCAGATCGCCTTCTTATTTTTATTTATCTCCCTATTAGAAGAGACGGGTTATATGTCGCGCGTGATGTTTATTATGGATAAATTGATGCGTCGGTTTGGGCTGAATGGCAAGTCAGTCGTGCCTTTGATATCAGGAGTGGCCTGTGCCGTTCCAGCGATTATGAGTACGCGCTCGATCGGATCTTGGAAGGATCGTTTGATCACGATTTTAGTGACGCCTTTGATGTCATGTTCTGCTCGTTTGCCTATTTACACGGTCTTAATCGCCTTAGTGGTGCCGGAAAAGAATACTTTGTTTGGCCTATTTAACCTGCAGGGTGTTGCGCTTTTTGGCCTCTATCTATTAGGGTTCTTTATGGCATTGGTTTCTGCGTGGGTTATGAAAGTTATTTTACAGGCCAAAGAAAAGAGTTATTTCATCATGGAGTTACCCACCTTCAAGGCGCCTCGATTTAAACATGTCGCGATAACGATTTTTAATTCGGTAAATGCTTTTGTTTTTGAAGCAGGTAAAATTATTGTAGCGATTTCCATCGTTTTATGGGTGTTGGCTAGTTATGGTCCGGGGGATGAAATAGCACAGTCTGAAGCTAAGATTCGCTTAGCGAATCCGACATTACGAGGGGTTGAATTACAAAATAAGATCTCGGCAGATAAATTAGAACATTCCTATGCAGGGCATTTTGGTCATTTTGTAGAACCTGCGATTCGTCCATTAGGCTATGACTGGAAAATTGGAATTGCCTTGATTACCTCTTTCGCGGCCCGCGAAGTTTTCGTGGGGACCATGTCCACCATTTATAGTATGGGTGGCGAAGTGGATGATGAGAATGCAACAATTAAAAATCGCATGCGGGCTGAGATTAATCCAGCAACTGGAAAGCCGATGTATGATGCGGCTTTAGGATTCTCCTTGTTAATCTTCTATGCTTTTGCGATGCAGTGCATGAGTACCTTAGCTACGACCTACCGTGAGACGAAGTCATGGAAATATCCCTTGATTCAGTTTACTTACATGACAGCTTTGGCCTACTTATCAGCTTTCGCCGTCTACCAATGGCTATCTTAAAGAGAAAAAGGAATCGAAGTTGCCGCTAGGTTACTTACCCCTTTTGCTAGCAATTTGCCGTCTGCATTGTGCAATTTAGCCTCAATGTTCGCAATTTTTTTCCCGACACGTTGAATCTCTGTAGTTACCGTAATTTTTTCATTTGCCTTCGCACCATACAGAAAGTCGATGTACAAATTGATCGTTACATATAAGTGATCAATTTTAGCGGTAATGAGTGTCATACCCATCATCTCGTCTAGCATAGCAGAAATGACACCTCCATGAATGACACCCGCATGGTTTAGGAAATCAGGACGCACAACGAACTCCGCAGTTAATTTTCCGGCTTCTGCTTTCACTAAAGTTCCATCTAACCATATTCCAATTGGAGCTGGATTTCCGTCTGCAATTTTTTTGTTTAGATTTTGATTAAGATAAGCTAATACTTGTTCGTTGGCTTCCATTTGGGTGTTATATAGTAATTAAGAGCGAGTCCAGGTAGATGTTCTACCAAACATGGCAACTCCTACAAAACCGCGGATATCTAATGTTTTGTTCCCGTCTTTGACTTTAAGAATGCAATCGTATGTCTTTCCAGAATTAGGGTCGTAAATAGTTCCGTTTTCCCAAGCAGACCCGGTGAATTTGAAATTTTTCAAAATGACAGCGCCTAAAAGTTCTCGAGTACGTAATTTTTCGTCTGGATTTTTCCCATCTTTTCTTCCTGGCGTTTTACCCCAAGATATTTTACCAAAGTACTGGTCTCCTTGTTTGAAAATTACAATTTTTCCATCCTTTTCTTGAGATAACCATTCTCCTAGGATGACATCAGCACCTGTATTTGCGAGGCTAGAAAGGGAAATTAATAGTAGCGTAATGAAGGAGAAAAGTCCTTTTTTCATGATTTTGAAGCTTTGGTGAAACAAATATACGAACGATTCTAGGTTAATCAGGCTTGTTGCAATCAAATGGAATGCTTATTTTTGTGGACATTTGCCATAAAACCATATCAATCCATTAATAAGCTATATGAATTATCACCTAGATCAAATTCCTGAACGTATAACTAAACCACGTGAAAAAGGTTTAACCATGGTCATGGACAAAGGACTGAGCCTGCGTCAAGTCGAAGATTTTTTAGAGACGAGTGCAGCGCATACGGATATTGTTAAATTAGGTTGGGCGACTTCGTACGTGACACCTAATTTGAAAGAAAAATTAGCACTATATAAGTCAGCCGGAATACCGGTATATTTTGGAGGGACTCTTTTCGAAGCGTTTTATATCCGTGGTCAACTGGATGATTACCGCCGTGTTTTAGACGAGTATGGCATGGAATATGCAGAGGTTTCTGACGGGTCCATTGAAATGGAATCCGATATTAAATGTGAATTAATTCGCACCTTAGCGACTCAGGTGACCGTTCTTTCTGAAGTAGGGTCTAAAGATGAAGCGAAAATCATTCCTCCTTATAAATGGATCAAATTGATGCGCATGGAATTAGAGGCGGGTGCTTGGAAAGTAATCGGAGAGGCACGTGAGGGAGGGAATGTAGGCCTTTTCCGTTCATCTGGAGAAGTTCGCCAAGGATTAGTGGAAGAAATTTTAACGGAGATTCCGGAAGAAAAAATCATCTGGGAAGCGCCGCAAAAATCACAGCAAGTTTGGTTTGTGAAGCTGGTGGGAGCGAACGTAAATATGGGAAATATAGCTCCTAATGAGGTAATTTCATTAGAAACGATTCGTTTAGGATTGCGTGGCGATACCTTTGACCACTTCTTAACGAAATAATATCGAATGCTGCAGCTCTTATTAGATCTTTTAAAAGATCCATTGACCTTTTTGTCGGAATTTATTGCCGCGCATGGCGCACTGACTTACGGTCTCTTGTTTTTAATTGTTTTTGTGGAAACAGGACTTGTGGTGATGCCTTTTTTGCCAGGGGATTCGCTGCTATTTTCCGTCGGATTATTAGCTGCGGCTAGTGGTGAATTATCCTTAGGAACGGTGATTCCTTTATTAATAGGAGCTGCCTTATTAGGCGATCAGGTAAACTATTTTATCGGTAAATACTTCAGTGGAATCATTCGTGAACGTGAAAAAGTATTGTTCTTAAAGCGCGCTCACATTGAAGAGACAGAAGCATTTTATGCTAAATATGGCCCCAAAACAGTCATTCTAGCTCGCTTCATTCCCATCGTACGTACGGTAGCCCCATTCGTGGCAGGAGCTGGACGCATGTCTTATCCGGTGTATTTGCTGTATGGATTTTTAGGGGCGACACTTTGGGTGAGCAGTATTTCTACGGCGGGTTATTTTTTAGGGGATAATGAATTTGTGAAAGCGAACTTTGAAAAAGTAGTCCTCGGAATAGTGGGCGTATCTGTATTACCCATTGTTTGGGGCTTGATTTCTAAACGTAAATAAGATGGCCATTACGCATCTGTATGGATTAATCGGTTTTCCTTTAGGCCATTCTTTTTCCAAGAAATATTTTACGGAGAAATTCGGAAATTTAGGGCTATCGCAGACACATGCCTACGAACAATTCCCCATTCCTACCATCGAAGAATTCAAGGGTATTATCGCAGCTAATCCGAATTTACGCGGATTGAATGTCACGATTCCCTACAAACAGGCAGTTATGCCCTTGTTAGATGAAATCGATCTCGCAGCAGCCCAAATAGGTGCCGTGAATACCATCAAAATTGCAGAAGACGGCTATACCAGAGGTTATAATACGGATTATTGGGGATTTAGGACGACGGTGGAGTTTTGGGACAAATTCAAAAATTTTGAATCCTTAAAGGCCTGTGTTTTAGGTCAGGGAGGCGCTGCAAAAGCGATTATTGTGGCTTTGCAAGACTTAGGCTTTGAAGTCATCAAAGTATCGCGTCAAGCCTCGGAAGAAACAGTGAGCTATGAAGAGCTTCCTGATTTAATGGAAGAAATCGGTTTAATCGTGAACACAACTCCTTTAGGGATGTTTCCCAAAGTAGATGACAAACCGCCCATCCCCTACGAATTACTGAATAAGCAACATTATTTATACGATATCGTCTACAATCCTTTGGAGACAGCTTTTTTAAGCACAGGGCTCGAAAATAAAGTGGGCGGGATTTATTCCGGACTAGAGATGTTGCATGGCCAGGCCGATAAGGCTTGGGAGATTTGGCAAAAAAAATTAAGCTAAATACACCCCTCTTTTTGCTGGATCGCTTAAGATTACTTGCACATGCTCTGAGAGCGTAGTGGAAAGTTCATAACCTTTATAATCCGCCGAAATAGGGAATCTTTTGTAATTTCGATCCACAATCACTGCCACCTGTATGCGTTTCACGTGCATACTTAAGAAAGGGGCTAAACTATAAGAGAAAGTACGACCGGTATTCAATACATCGTCCACCACGATGATGACCTTATTTTCTAAGGCATCCGTTCCTCCCTCAAATTTCACAGGACGTTCGTAAGGTTGCTCCTTATTTAAATCAATCTTGACTGGAATAGCCTTGATTTTAGAGATGGCTTTAATTTCATCACACAGCATTTCAGCGAAAGCAAAACCTTCACCTACGATTCCTGCAATAACAATTTCGGACTCTTCGAAGTTATTCTCATAGATTTGAAAGGCAATTCGTCGAATTTTTTGGAGGAGGGCAGGACCGTCAAGGACTTGTTTGGCAGACATAGCAAATGCATTAATATAAATTGTGTGATTTAAAATTACCAAAATTATCCAATTTTCGTACCTTTATGCCTTAAATAGCGTTTAAAATCATTCAATTATGTCTAAAATGTACGGTGCTCAACAGCGCCAAATGCAAGCACCTTCTAATCCCTTAGCTATCAAAACGAAGAAATTCGCTTTAGAAAAAAATAAGTTTGTGGGTTTGTGCATGCGTCAACTTTTCTCGAACCAATGGAAATTTGCCTTCATTCCTTTGGCACTCATTTTAGGAAATGTAGCTTTAAATTTAACAGGGACTTATAAGAACTACTGGATCTATATTTTCATCGCCGTTGCGGTGATTGCTTATATCCTTTTCTGGTTAATTCAATTTACAGGAATCACGCAATTAGCGCAATACAAACAACTTTTTGATAAGTACCGCTACGAAATCGACAGTCGTCAAATCTTCATGAAACTTTCTGATAAGGAAGGCGGCATGATCAAATGGGATATGATTTTAGGGGCGTATAAAGACAAAAATGCGTATGTCCTTGAAATGGGTAAATTCCAATTCTTGCACTTGCCATTCAGCGTTTTTAATAATGATAATGACAGGAAATTATTAGATAAGATTTTGCGCGATAAAGGATATTTAAAATCCTAAGATGGGCAGAATATTAGCCATTGATTTCGGATTAAAGCGAACGGGTATTGCGGTGACGGATCCCTTGCAAATCATTGCGAATGGCCTAGATACTGTCCCTACGCATACTTTATTGGTCTTTTTGCAGACTTATTTTGCGAAAGAAACCGTAGACCAAGTCGTTATCGGAATGCCTAAGAATTTGGACAATACCGATACGGATTCTACGGCAGGTGTTCGCATCTTTATAAAAAGTTTTCGGAAGAAATTCCCCTTAATTCCTTTAGAAGAACACGACGAACGATTCACCTCTAAGCTCGCTATGCAGGCGATGATTGCGGGAGGGATGTCGAAGAAAGATCGCAGAGAAAAAGGAACGGTCGATCGGGTATCCGCTACGATCATTTTGCAATCGTATTTAGAGTCCAAATCATAAAAAAAGCGACCCTTTAAAGAGTCGCTTTTTTTATTTTGTTACCACTTTCGTAAATCGGTGGTAGAAAGGTGTTTTACTATCGTCGTTCTTTGGTTTATACTTCCCAGTAATGATGGGAATATACATTACTCGACGACGTGATTTCTCTCCTACATTTGGCGAAACCTCCACTCGATGCCATAAGCGGCCATCGTGAATGGTTAAATCTCCGCGCTCTATCTCAAATGCCGCCTCGCGTGCATCTGGTTTGTGATCGATGAATTGCTTTTTACCAAATAATAATTTCAATACCCCTTGTGTATGCGTTCCAGGTAATACCCGAAGACCACCATTCGACGAAGGGCAATTATCTAAGTGAATACCAACGTTTAACATAGGAAGAATCTTTTGACCTAAGAATAAATCACGGGGACTATCTGTATGCCAGCCCATTTGGCTAAACTTCGAATTAGGCTCGTTAATGTAATGATTGAAAACGAGGCCATCTTTTTCGTCCTCGCTGATTCGGCCTTCGTAAGGTCCTAATAATTCAATCATCAATTGTAGGCGAGGATCTTTTAATAATTCGGCTAAAACTGGGCTATATTGATTCGTAAAACACATGCGCTGAATCATCGGATTTCCTTCGTGATCCCTACCAAACTTAAGCGGAGTGCCTTTGACTTTTTCGATACCTTCTTCTAACCACGTCTTCTCAATTTTCGCTAATTCCGAAATGAAAAGCTCTGCCGATTTAGGATCAATGAATTTTTTAAAATGAATTACGCCATACTTCTTGAAGTATTCTTTCTGCTCCTCCGTTAGCTGTTCTCCTAACGAGAAGGTTTTGTATTCAAATTTCGCAGACGGTTTTTTCATAAGATGATGGTAATGAATTCGGGTTGCAATTTACGGCAATA
The DNA here is from genome assembly GCF_054558735.1 of Aquirufa sp. A-Brett2-15D. Taxonomy (NCBI): domain Bacteria; kingdom Pseudomonadati; phylum Bacteroidota; class Cytophagia; order Cytophagales; family Flectobacillaceae; genus Aquirufa; species Aquirufa sp. A-Brett2-15D. The sequence goes on from NZ_JBSKFT010000002.1 coordinate 102,865, forward strand.
TGAATGAATTATAGTTATCGTTGACGGATTTTCTGATGAAAATCAAGTTTTTGGTATTTAAAACAAGGAAAAAATGCTCAACTTTGCAGCTTGAATTTTAAATTCACTTAATGAAAAAAATCCTATTTTTAGTCCTATTGAATTTAATTTGCCTTTCGTCCTTTTCCCAAAAAACGAATAAAAAAGGCTCTTATTATATTACCTGGGGCTATAATCGGTCGACTTATGCAAATTCAGACATTCGTTTTGTAGGGCCGGGGTATGATTTTACCTTATTAAATGCACAGGCTTTAGATGCACCCACTCCTTTTAGTGAGTTTAAAACCTACGTTGATCCAGGTTTATTGTCGATTCCTCAGTTTAATTTCCATGCAGGTTACTTTATAAAAGATAATTTATCCATTAGTATTGGATGGGATCACATGAAATATGTGGTGACAGATGGCCAAACAGTAAAAGTGAACGGCTTCATCAATGCTCAGTCATCTTCTCCCTCGATCGCAGTAGATCCGGCCTACATAGGTACATTTAATCAATCGCCATTAGTGTTAGATCCCGTTAAATTTGTTCACTTAGAACATACGGATGGCTATAATTATGCCTCTATTGAGCTAGAACATTATAATTCGCTATTCCAAAGTCCGAAAGGTCGATTTGCCATCGATTGGATGCAAGGCGTAGGCATAGGTGCTTTGGTTCCGCGTTCGGATGTACATGTGTTCGGTGTAGGCCAAAACAATTTTTGGAACCTCGCTGGCGGAGGAGCTTCCTTGAAGACAGGATTAAAATTCCAACTCTCTAAATTGTTGTTTTTCGAAACCACTGTCAAAACGGGGGCAACGAAATTAATCGATATTCATACGACGGGACGTTCAGTCGATCACGCAGAGCAGGCGATCTATTTTGCTGAATTTTATGGGGCACTTGGATTTACGTTAATAGGCTCTTCTAAATAAATTTTTAGACTAGACTAAAAATAACTATCTTCGCACATGTTTGTGCGCCTAACTATCTTTTTATTGTTTCCTATATTCGCCTTTGCTCAGAGTGAAGGTCGGATAGAAACCGATCGTCCTGATCAGACGGAGTGCCCATTTATTGTTAAAAAAGGGTATATCCAATCTGAATTAGGATTTAATCGGGCTACATCTGAAAACTTATTTCCCACCTCTTTAGTAAAATATGGGCTAAGTAAACGCTTTGAATTGCGCTATGTTTCTGTTTTAGCTCAAGAGCCTGGAAAGGAAGTTCGTTTTCAAACCGAGGCAGTAGGATTTAAATGGGCCTTAATCGAGCCTTCTGGCTTGAAACCCCGGACATCCGTCATCGTTCACTATAATTGGGACCACCAAAACCGTGATTTTTCAGAGAAAAATTTGAGGGGCCATTCGATAGGCGATATAGTGTTTTTGATGCAAAATGATCTAAGTGACCGTTTCGGGATAGGCTATAATGTAGGAACTGAATTCCATTCGAATGGCTCTTTTGAGGGTATTTATCGCGTGGCTCCTAATATGCTGATTGGTAAAAAGGGGTATGCGTATGTGGAAGTTTTTGGGCGATTTCCCGCTTCGGAATTTGCAGATCATTCCTACGATGCGGGCTTTGCCTATTATCTGAATGATGATGTTAAATTAGATGTGTCAGCTGGCCAAAGTTTTACGCGTCCCGAAGAACGTTATTTTGCCTTGGGCATATCTTTTCGTTTGCGAATTTTCTGATTATGAGGTCAAAGACTGCAGGATTTCTTAAATTGCGGGAATGAGACGGATTTTCTTCTTCTTTTTATTGTTTTCTCTTGCTGCAAATGAGCTAAAGGCTCAGGCAACTTTGCTCACGGGGGAGAAAGTATTAACGCAGGATACTAATTTTTCTTTGTCATTTGTGATCAAATCCGCAAATGCGAGTGTCGAAACCCCGAACTATAAATTTCCAGAATTACCCGGTCTCAGAAAGTTAGGTGTATCGAGGTCTAAAGCTACTGACATTCAAAATGGAGAGCCGGTTTATTCCTTTACTTATTCTCAATACTACCAGGCTCCCATGCCCGGAACTTTGTTGATTCCTCCTGCAGAGGTTATTGTTAATCAGCAATCCTTGAAAATGGAAGGATTCGCTTTGCAAGTAAGTCCATCGGAACAAAAGGAGGAGGTAGTGGAAGAAAATAAGGCGCAAATTGAGGATCTTTTTAAGGGCCAAAATTCGGTTTTCCTTGCCGTCACCTCCACGCAATTCCAGCCTTTTGTGGGTCAAGGATTTACTTTGAAATTTTCCTTATTTATTCCAGACGATAATGTAACTCGCTATAGTTTCAATAGAAATGATTTACAGATTCCAGCCTTGATTCAGAAAATGAGACCCAAAAATTGTTGGGAGGAGAGCTTTGGTTTACAAGAAGTGAAAGTGTCTAAGGTCGTTTATAAGAATAAAAAATATACGGAGTACCGCTTTTTTCAATCCACTTTTTTTGCCTTGGATGCGAAAAAGATTGTCATTCCTGCATTGAATTTAAGTTTATTGAAGATTGCAGAAAAGGTCGTTTTTAGCTCAAAACCCCTTGTTATTAGCCCTCAGGAATTGCCTAATCATCCTTTGAAAGGTAAAGTTCCGGTAGGGGATTTCCATTTAGAAGAATCCTTGTCTAAAAATCAGGTTCAAACTGGGGATTCCGTTTTATATGTCTCCAGTGTTGTGGGAGATGGGAATAGTATTCTGTGGGATTCGAAATTGATTGAGTCGGATTACTTCCTCAACTTTCTTCCTTTAGGGACTCAAAGCTCCGTTTATCCTTATGGTGATAAAATGTTAGGGAATAAAACAGAGAAAATACTAATTATTCCATCTCAACCGGGTAAATTTGCATTGAAATCCTATTTTAATTGGATTTTCTTTAATACGCGAACAGCCACCTACGACACCTTGCGTTCGGAGGCAAATTTAGTGGTTAGTGGTCAGCCATCTGATCGTTTACTCAACACGCAATCAGAGACGATGCTGTTGTATCGGGGAGTAGAAAAACTTCTTTCTGATAAAATGGAGTCCTTCAGTTGGAAGGATTGGAGATTGATTTTGAATGTTCTGTTAGGGTTGATTTTAGTCTGGCTTGTCTTTTTAATGACGAGGGCAAAAAAATAATATTATGGGGAGTATATACGGTAAAATATTTCAAATTAGCACGTTTGGTGAGTCGCATGGCGCTGCTGTGGGTGTCGTGGTGACGGGCTGTCCTGCTGGGGTAAATTTCGATATGGATTTTATTCAGTCGGAATTAGATCGCCGCAAGCCGGGTCAATCACGCATTACGACGCAACGCAAGGAAGCAGATTCAGTGGAAGTGGTTTCGGGTGTTTTTGAAGGAAAAACCACGGGAACACCGATTGCGATGTTAGTTTGGAATGGAGACCAACGCTCGAAGGACTATTCGCATATTTCGGATCAATTCCGTCCTTCTCATGCAGATTATACTTACCAGGAAAAATACGGGCTCCGCGATTACCGAGGAGGCGGACGTAGTTCAGCGAGAGAAACGGTAGCGCGAGTGGCTGCTGGAGCTTTGGCCAAATTAGTATTACAGCAACTAGGCGTAAAAATTACCGCTTATGTTTCTCAAGTAGGATCCTTGAAATTAACAACACCCGTGGAGCAATTGGATTTAGCTGTAGCGGAAACCAATGCGGTACGTTGCCCAGACGCAAAATTAGCGGAGGAAATGTTCACCTATATCGATGAAATTCGCAAACAAGGGGACTCAGTAGGCGGTGTAGTTTCTGCCTATATCACGGGATGTCCGATCGGTTTAGGCGAACCTGTTTTCGATAAATTACATGCCGAATTAGGCAAAGCGATGTTGAGCATCAACGCCGTGAAGGGCTTTGAGTATGGCTCTGGTTTTGACGGAGTTGAATTAAGGGGTTCTCAACACAACGATATTATTGTTAAAGATGAGGCTGGCAAGGTTAGTACTTTGACGAATCATTCAGGCGGAATTCAAGGCGGTATATCTAATGGAGAACCCATTTATTTCCGCGTCGGATTCAAACCCGTAGCTACGATTATGCAAGATCAAGCTAGTTTGAACGAATCAGGCGAAAAAATTGTTGTTTCCGGCAAGGGTCGCCACGATCCTTGTGTGGTGCCGCGTGCGGTTCCTATCGTGGAGGCGATGTCAGCGATAGTATTATTGGATTTTTATTTACGAAATCGTGTGACGAAATTAGCAGATATATGATTCCAAACGAGGATGAATATTATATGAGCCTTGCGCTCAGACAAGCGGCACGAGCTTTAGAAGAGGACGAAATTCCAGTAGGAGCAGTAGTCGTTTGTCAAGGAAAGATTGTGGCAAAGGCCTATAATCAAACCGAGATTTTGACTGATGTAACAGCACATGCAGAAATGATTGCGATCACGTCTGCCGCTCAAACCATCGGAGCTAAATATTTAAAAGATTGCACGCTCTATGTGACTTTAGAGCCTTGCCTCATGTGTGCAGGAGCAATTTATTGGTCACAATTAGGACGATTAGTCTATGGCGCTTCGGAAGAGAAACGCGGTTTTGAAAAATTAGGAACAGGAATTCTACACCCGAAAACAGAAATTGTTAGCGGGGTATTAGCAAACGAATCCGAACAACTACTAAAGGAGTTCTTTTCGATGCGACGATAATAAAAAAATGGTAAATGGTGAATGAAAAGCCAAAAACATTTACCATTTACCATTCACCATTTACCATTCAATTCACTATTTAAATTATATATTATGTCATTCACATTAGCCCCATTACCTTATGCAAACAATGCGCTAGAGCCGCATTTTGATGCATTAACCATGGAAATTCACCATGACCGTCACCACAATGCGTATGTGACGAATTTGAACGCAGCGGTAGCTGGAACGGAATTGGAAGGAAAATCTTTAGAGGATTTATTCACTTCCATCTCAAAATTATCACCGGCAGTTCGTAACAACGGTGGTGGACATTTTAACCACGATTTATTTTGGAACATCTTATCACCAAATGGTGGAGGTGCTCCAGTAGGAACGTTAGCAAAAGCGATTGAGGCTAAATTCGGTTCTTTTGATGCCTTCAAAGAAGAGTTTAAGAAAGCGGGTTTAACTCGTTTCGGTTCAGGCTGGGCGTGGTTAGTAGCGCAGAAAGACGGTTCAGTAGCGGTATCTAGCACACCTAACCAAGACAATCCTTTAATGGATGTAGCGGATGTGAAAGGCTTCCCTGTGATCGGATTAGACGTTTGGGAGCACGCATACTACTTGAAATTCCAAAACAAGCGTCCTGATTACATTGACGCATTCTGGAGTGTGATTGATTGGAATAAGGCGGAAGCGCGTTACCAAGCAGCTCAGAAATAATTGATTAGGACGGGAGGATGAAAATTCTCCCGTTTTTTTCGGCTTTCTTTTGCAATATTGGAAGCTTTGCGTATTTTTGCAGTCCCAAATGGCGGTTGTAGCTCACTCGGTTAGAGCACTGGTTTGTGGTACCAGGGGTAGTGGGTTCGAATCCCATCATCCGCCCAAAATGCCTCAGTAGAAATACTGGGGCATTTTTTGTTAATTTTCTTTACATTTGTTTAGAAAACAATCGTATGAACCCTGTATTTCTTAAACGATTTTTGATTGTCTTATATGCTGCCGGCTTAATCGGGATGCATTTGCCTGCAACTGCGGCGTTTTTTACCTCGTTGGTGCCCTTAACACTTTGGTTTACGGCCTTTATCTGCGTGGTTTATTTCCCCAAACCTTCGTTGCAAGCCTATATCTTTTTAGGGATGATAGCCGTGGCGGCGTGGTTTTTAGAAGTGCAAGGAGTAAGAACGGGTCAGATTTTTGGCGTTTACACTTACGGAAAAACCTTAGGATTTCAGCTACTTAAAGTGCCTATTACGATTGGCTTGAATTGGTTAGTACTTTTGCTGGCCACGAATGCCCTAGTGGAAGAATGGAATATTGCAGGGAAAATAAGCAAAGCAGCGATTGGGGCTGGATTGATGACGGCTTTGGATTTCTTGATTGAACCAGTAGCGGTTCATTTTGATTTTTGGACTTGGGCTGGGGTTCAGGTCCCTACCCAAAATTTTGTGGCTTGGTGGATAGCGTCATTTTTGTTTCATTTGGCCTATCAAAATACCCCATTCCCCTCTAAATCGAGTCTTTTTAGATTAATCGCAGCACTACAATTCTTGTTTTTCTTAGGACATTGGCTACTCCTTCAGTTTAATTTTTAAACATTTTTTAAAACTACGATGTTAATGATGTTACTATGAAAATGAACGTGTACTCGATCAAGGATTTAGAGAATTTCAGTGGTATTAAGGCCCATACAATTCGTATATGGGAGCAACGATATCATTTGCTTCATCCTGTGCGCACGGAGACGGGAATTCGTACCTATTCTGATAACGACCTAAAGCGTATTTTAAATATTACTACACTCCAAAATAAGGGGGGGATTAAAATTTCCAAAATTGCGGAATTGACTGACTCCGAAGTTCTGGAAAAGATTTTACAACTTTCTGGTAGCGATTTTGATTATCCGGATCACGTACAAGCTTTAACCGTCGCCATGATGGATTTGGATGAGTCGCGTTTTCAGGAATTGACGAAGTTAATCACGGAGGCCTACGGTTTTGAGAATTACATGCTGAAGGTGATTTATCCTTTTTTAACTCGCTTGGGCTCCTTGTGGCTTTCAGGTTCTGTGGGACCTGCTCAGGAGCACTTTATCACGCATTTGATTCGTCAAAAAATCATCGCTGCCATCGATTCACAAATGGCAAAATCGAAGCCGAACGCGAAAAAGTTTTTGCTTTATCTTCCAGAAGGGGAGTTGCATGAAATCGGATTGCTGTTTGCGAGTTATTTAATCAGAGCGAGAAATCATTCTGCTGTTTATTTGGGTCAATCGTTGCCTTTTGAAGAATTGTGCTTGGCCTATGAAATACACCAGCCGGATTATGTGTTCAGCGTTTTTTCGACGGAACCCGCCTTGTCTGACTTGAATACTTATGTCAAAAAGTTAGATCGTTTTTTGCCGAAGGCTAAAATCTTGTTAACCGGCTATAGCGTTTTGAATGCACCAGAACCACTTCCACCCAGAATTCAACTGATCCATGATTTCAATACCTTAATTCAAGAGATTGAATCTTAGCTAAAATTCGGGTCTAATTTTGTCGCATCTTCGACGAATTGTTTCACTTGCTGTTCTTGGTCTTTGGGACAAATCATTAATACATTCCCGTGTTCAGCCACGATGTAATTCGATAAACCATGAATCACGACTAATTTATCTTTAGGTGCTTTAATGATGCAATCAGCGGTTTCATATAGCATGACATTCGCATCCACTGCATTCTGATTACCGTCCTTCTCATTTATTTCATGCAAGGATTTCCAAGTGCCTAAATCCGACCAGCCGATATCTGCCAAAATCACCTTCACCTCGCGCGCTTTTTCCATTACTCCATTATCCATCGAGATACTTTTGCACACGGCATACACTTTACGAATAAATTCAGGTTCCTCTTCTGTATAATAAAATGCACGTCCTTCTTCAAATTGTTCCGCTAAGCGAGACAGGTGTTTCGTCAATTCGTGCTTAAAGGTGGGTATTGCAAAAACGAAAATTCCGGCGTTCCAAACATAATCCCCACTTTCAATAAATGCCTCAGCTAATTCTAAATTAGGTTTCTCCGTAAATGTTTTAACTCTTTTAGCCGTTTCGGTCGATTCTTGAAATTGAATATACCCGTAGCCTGTGTCAGGACGAGTAGGCACAATTCCTAAAGTGACTAATACGGGTTCGTTTTTAGCGGTTTCTATGGCTTCGCTTATGCGGGCTTTAAATGCCTCTTCTTTTAAAATCACATGATCTGCCGGAGCTACGATTAGTTTAGCTTTTGGGTGTTTTTTGCTGATTTTATAAGCTGCGTAAGCGATGCAAGGAGCCGTATTTTTACGTTGGGGCTCTTTGAGTATTTGATCAGGGCTTAAATAGGGCAGTTGTTCTTGAACGATTCCGGCGAATTCCTCGCTGGTCACTACATAGATGTTTTCTTTCGCCACAATTCCCTCGAAACGTTCTGCTGTTTGTTGCAACATCGTTTTTCCTACGCCTAAAACGTCATGAAATTGTTTGGGATACGTACTTCTGGAGATGGGCCAAAACCGTGTTCCGATTCCTCCCGCCATAATGACAAGGCAATTTGGCATAGTATTATTTTTTGCTAAGGAACGTATTTACACGTAAAACAGCGTTTTCTCTAATGTTTTGGTAATATAAATTAATATCGGCCTTATGCCAATTTTTTAATTTGACAAAACTGCGACCGGGTACATAGGGTACATTTGTCCACAAAATACCTAGGTGATTTTCAGCATCTGCAAATTCTTTTACATACTTAAATCCATAGGATACTCCACCTATGTTTTGTGCTTTAGAGGCAAAATTTTCTTCTGTTGACCAGGTCAATGGATTCACCGATGCTAATTCTGTCACCGTCCCTGGATGCCAAGGTGGTAAATAACCTTGTAAAAATGTCGTATAAGCAACAAAGCAACCCGTCTGATTTGCGGATGAGCAAACCGGAATGTTTGTAAATGTGTTCTTAGGCGTTGCAATACCGATGATATAAGCTGCCACCAGTTGCTTGCCTAACTCTTTCCCGTCAAAATATTCTTTTAAAAGTCTCGTTGCGTGCACTGTTCCTTGACTATGACTGGCAATAATAATGGGTCTTCCTTTATTTTCTTTGGCAAGATAAAACTCAAATGCTCTTTTTACATCGTAATAGGCTAGGTCTAATGCCGCTGCTTTGTCCTCTTTAAACTCCGTGACGAAGGCATGGTAATGAGCTTGGCGGTAGCGCGGAGCATAAATTCGACCTGCCGCATTAAAAGCTGTGGCTTGATTTAAAATTGTAGAGCTATCTACTAGGGTATTTAAGGCTGCATCTGTCATAGAGGCATTCCATATATATTCGTTCTCCGGTTTATACGTAAAAATAGTAGGATGTATAAAGAAAACGTCCGCTTTTGCACCCGCTTGTCCATCTTTTAACGTAGACTTAAGTGGAACAAGATCTGCGGCATCTTCCGTAGTAGGTAATGCGGACCATGCGGCTGGGTTAGCGTAATCCATTTCTATGGGCTGAGGAGCCTCCTTCCATCGGGTATTCAAAACATGAAACTTCTGATTACCAGAGCATGCGCTTAAGAATAATAGGGATACAAATACGAGTGATCTCATGAATTGAATTTATATACAAAGCTACTAGTTTAATCCCCCTTTTTAAAATTTATTGATTGATCGGTCAACCTTGATAAAATTATTTTCTGAAAAATTAGCAATTTTTTGATAAGCTAATAGTGATAGAAAGTAAAATCTTCTTTATTTTTGTTTTAATTAGAGTACTCAAAACAAAATGTGTCATTAAAAAACACCCATCATGAAAAAAATTGTACAACAGATTTTACCTAGCCTTGCGCTTATTCTGTTCTTAAGTGCTTCGGCCTTCGCTCAGACTAAAATAGGCGGAAGAGTAACGGATGCAGATTCTAAAGAGCCGTTAATCGGTGTTAGTATCGGTGTAAAGGGATCGGTAACTGGAACTATTTCAGATACAAAAGGAAATTTCTCCTTATCAACAAACAAAGCAGGTGCTTTAACTATCGTCGTATCGATGGTGGGTTATGAGCGTCAAGAAATTGCAGTAAAAGGAAACAAAACAGATTTTCAGGTTGCTTTAAAAGAGCAAGCAACTTTAGCACAAGATGTAGTAGTTTCTGCCTCTCGTGTAGAAGAAAGTGTGATGCAATCCCCTGTTTCAGTAGAGCGTATGGATATTCGTGCGATTCGTGAAACACCGGCTGCGTCTTTCTATGATGCTCTACGTAACATTAAAGGAGTTGAGGTAAGTTCTCAATCCGTGTCATTCTCGTCTATCGGTATGCGTGGATTTAATAGCAACGGTAACGTACGTGTGGTTCAATTAATCGACGGTATGGATAACCAAGCGCCAGGTTTGAACTTCTCTGTAGGTAATATCGTAGGTATTTCTGAATTGGATTTACAATCAGTTGATTTATTGCCAGGAGCGGCATCGGCATTATATGGCCCTAACGCGATGAACGGTATCATCTTAATGGATTCGAAATCACCTTTCTTATACCAAGGTTTATCAGCTCAAGTGAAAACGGGAGCCATGTATGCAAGTAATCGTGATGCAAAGTATGAAAGAAATCCTACCGAGGCGATGACTCCTTATGGTGATATCTCAATTCGTTTTGCGAAAGCATTTAATAATAAAGTCGCTTTCAAAGTTAACTTCAACCAATTAACGGCTGAGGACTGGCAATCAACTGATACACGTGATCAATCATTATTGAATGGAACTGTTTTAGGGCCAGGTTCTCGTGGAACAAACTTAGCTTATAATGGTATTAGTGTTTTTGGTGATGAGACGAACGTGAACATGTTGGCCTCTTTAAGGCCTTTATTAGGGGTTCCTACGAATCCATTGACAGCAGGTATTAATCAAATTTCAGCTGCTACTGGTGGCTTGTTAACTCCATCAGCTATCTTAGGTTACATTGTTCCTAACGTGAACATCTCTCGTGAAGGATATGCGGAGCGTGATTTAGCCTCTTACAACAACCGTAACATCAAATTCAATGCAGCCTTACACTATCGTTTTAATGATAATGTCGAGTTGATCTTGCAAGGGTCTTATGGTCAAGGTACAACGATGTATACAGGTGCTGATCGTTACTCGATCAAGAATTTCTCTATGGGACAATACAAAGCAGAATTAAAAGGATCTAACTTCTTCGTTCGTGCCTATACAACTCAAGAAAATTCAGGTGATGCGTATGCAACAGGAACTTTAGGGCAATTAGTAAATGAGGCAGCTAAGCCATCGACAGCTTGGTACCCTCAGTACTTCTCTACTTTCGCAGGTTTGGCATTGACTAACTTTGGAACAGTATTACAAACGAACCTTTTACAAGGTGTAGCGCCAGCATCAGCTGTAGGCTTAGCTATTGGTAGTACACAAGCAGCCTTCCCTACTTACCATGGAGCAGCACGTGCTGCATCTGATGTAGGTCGTTTAGTACCTGGATCAGCTGGATTTAAAGCAGCTCTAGAAGCAATTAAGGGTAAGGCTTTACCTGCAGGAGCTAAGTTTACAGACAAGTCGGCTCTTTATCACTTAGAGGGTATGTATAACTTGTCAGAGAAGTTAAACAACAAAATTGAATTAATCGTAGGTGCAAACTACCGTCAATATGCGTTAAACTCTGAAGGTTCATTATTCGCATTAACGGATGATGGTAAAGAATTTTCGATTAACGAATATGGTGGATATGCACAAGCTTCTAAGAAGTTATTTGCAGATCACTTGAAGATAACAGGATCAGTTCGTTATGATAAGAATGAGAACTTTGAAGGACAATTTAGCCCACGTATTTCTGGGGTGTTAACTCAAGGAACATCGAACTTCCGTGCTTCCCTACAAACAGGTTTCCGTATCCCTACCACACAGGATCAATACATTAACTTGTTAACTCCATCTGCACGTTTATTAGGTGGTTTAGCGGTAGTTCAAGATCGTTACAAGTTATCAGGTAACTCATATACCTTACAATCTATCTTAGCTAATCAAACAGATCCATCTAAATGGGTTGTTTACAAGTCTAAGGCTTGGAAGCCAGAGCAAGTACAAACATTTGAATTAGGTTATAAAGGAATGATTACTCCTAAAATGTTTGTTGATTTCTATGCTTACCAATCAAACTTCACGAACTTCTCAGCTGGTCAAGTGGTAGCGCAACCTAGCGCGACTTTGGCAGGAACATTAAACTACTTCTCTTTCCCATCTAACGTGGATAACGAAGTGGCGACTAATGGTTGGGGTTTAGGAATTGACTATGACTTAGGAAATCGTTGGGCAATAGGGACAAACGTTTCTTATAATGCTGTAAAAGACAACGGTGGATTAGCTGATTACCAATTAGGTTTCAACACTCCGAACTACCGTACAAACGTTACTTTTGGTAATCGTAACATCGGAAATTCAGGTTGGGGCTTCAATACAACATGGAGATACCAAGATCAATTTGTTTGGCAATCATCTATTGTGAACCAAGTGGTGAATCAACAACAATTGTCAGTTATTCCTGCATTCCAAACTTTGGATATGCAAGTGAGCAAAAAAGTATCGCAGATTAAGTCGATCATCAAAGTGGGTGGTACGAACTTAGGCGGTGTTGCTTATACAACTGGATGGGCTAACCCATTAGTGGGCAGCATTTACTATGTAAGCATTACGTTTGACGAATTGTTGAACAAATAAGAATTATTTACATTTGTTTGAGGCTGCCCCTTTAAGGGCAGCCTCTTTTTTTGTACCTTTGCAGATCGAACGATTCCCAAACTATGGCTTCAAAAGCGTCAGATTCTACTGGATTTACCCATATTCAAGTGTTGGGTGCGCGTGAGCATAATTTAAAGAATATTGACGTTTCCATTCCTCGTAATCAATTAGTGGTAGTGACGGGAATTTCTGGTTCAGGGAAATCATCTTTAGCCTTTGATACGATTTATGCAGAGGGCCAAAGACGCTACATGGAATCCTTCTCCGCCTATGCCCGCTCCTTCCTAGGAAATATGGAGCGCCCAGACGTAGACAAGATCGAAGGACTTTCACCGGTGATCTCCATCGAACAAAAGACCACCTCTAAAAACCCCCGTTCTACCGTAGGCACGACCACCGAAATCTATGATTTCTTGCGTCTACTTTATGCGCGTGCTGGGGAGGCCTTTTCTTACTTGTCTGGCGAGAAAATGGTGAAGCAGTCTGTCGATCAAATCATCGAGACCTTATTAACCCAATTCAATAAAGGGAAAGTGGTATTGCTTGCGCCTGTGGTCAAAGGCCGTAAAGGACATTACCGCGAATTATTCGTCCAAATCGCGAAGTGGGGTTATACGAAAGTGCGTATTGATGGGGAGATTATGGATATCGAACCGAAGATGCAGGTGGATCGATTCAAAGTACACGATATTGAAATAGTCGTGGATCGTTTAGTAGTAGGAGAAGACGAACGTTTGCGTTTATCCCAAAGCCTACAAACCGCCATGAACCAAGGCAAAGGACAAGTCTATGTCCTTGATGCCGCACATAAATTACATTACTTCTCTTCAACCTTAATGGATCCGGCGACGGGTTTGTCTTATGATGAACCAGCCCCCAATACCTTCTCGTTTAACAGCCCGTATGGCGCTTGCCCTTGCTGTAATGGTTTGGGTGTGGTGGAAGAGATCACAGAAGATTCGGTTATTCCTGATCGTTCTTTAAGCATTATCCGCGGTGCGATTGCTCCCATTGGAGAATACCGGGAACTGTGGATTTTCAAGCAATTAGAGGTGCTATTAAAGCCTTTTAAGGTGGGTCTTTCTACGCCTATCGCTAAGTTCCCTGCGGAGGCAGTAGAATTGATGTTATATGGTTCTGATGATCCAGTCGCGGTACCCTCGAAGAAATACGAAGGAACGGAGTGGAATACGAAATACGATGGCATCGTCAATTTCCTAAAACGCCAGCAAGAATCGGGTTCAGAAAAGACCCAGGACTGGTTGAAGGATTTTATGATGATTAAAAAATGCCCAGAGTGCGACGGCTTCCGTTTAAAAAAAGAATCCTTGCATTTTCGCATCGCAGATAAGCACATTGGGCAATTAGCTCAAATGGATATCACCGAGCTGGAGGCTTGGTTCGCAGACGTGGAAAAGCGGATGAGTAATCGCCAGCAGCAGATCGGGGTGGAAGTATTGAAAGAGATTAGAAAGCGGGTGGGCTTTTTGACCCAAATCGGGTTAACTTATTTAACCCTCGATCGTCCGATGAAAAGTCTATCAGGTGGCGAGGCACAACGAATTCGTTTAGCCACCCAAATAGGGACGCAGTTAGTAGGTGTTTTATATATTATGGATGAACCGAGTATCGGTTTGCACCAGCGCGATAATGAAAAGTTGATTCATGCGCTAAAAGATTTGCGTGATTTAGGCAATTCAGTTTTAGTTGTGGAACACGATAAAGATATGATGCTGGCTTCCGATTATATTTTGGATATAGGTCCCGGAGCAGGTCGTCACGGAGGGAATGTCGTGGGGGCTGGAACACCGGCCGAGTTTTTGAAATTAAAGACGCCTACAGCGGCTTATTTAAATGGAGCATTGGAGATTGAGATTCCATCTGTGCGCAGAAAAGGCAATGGATTGACCATTGAATTAAAGGGTGCGACGGGAAATAATTTGAAGAATGTATCGGTGAAGTTTCCGTTAGGCACTTTGACGGTGGTGACCGGTGTTTCTGGTTCGGGGAAATCGACCTTGATTCACGATACCCTTGTCTTGAAATTAAAGCAACATTTCGATCGGACGAAGCGGGATGCGATGCCCTATAAGTCGATTGTGGGTTTGGAAAATATCGATAAAGTGATTGAAGTGGACCAAAGTCCCATCGGCCGCACACCTCGTTCTAATCCGGCCACCTATACCAATATGTATAGCGACATTCGCACGCTCTATTGTGAATTACCGGAGTCGAAGATTCGCGGATATAAAGCCGGACGTTTTAGTTTTAATGTGAAAGGAGGTCGCTGCGAAAGTTGCGAAGGAGCGGGTCGTAAGAAGATTGAGATGGAATTCTTGCCAGACGTTTTAGTCGAATGCGAGACGTGTAAAGGCAAGCGATTTAATCGGGAGACATTAGAGGTTAGATTTAAGGGAAAGTCGATTTCAGATATATTAGATATGACGGTGGAACAGGCTTTGGAATTCTTCGAAAACCAACCCCGGATCTTCCGCCGTGTGCATACTTTATCTGAAGTAGGCTTAGGTTATATCACTTTAGGTCAACACGCGACGACCTTATCAGGTGGCGAGGCGCAACGGGTAAAGCTGGCTGAGGAATTATCTAAAAAAGATACGGGGAAGACACTTTACGTCCTAGACGAACCTACTACAGGTTTGCACTTTCAAGATGTGCGCCTACTTTTAGATGTATTGCAGAAATTAGTAGATAAGGGGAATACGGTGTTGATTATCGAACATAATATGGACGTGATCAAAGTCGCCGATTACCTCATCGATATGGGTCCAGAGGGTGGAAATGCGGGTGGACAATTACTGGCTAGCGGAACACCGGAGCAGATTGCGAAAGAAAAAAATAGTCATACAGGACGCTTTTTGAAAAAAGAATTATCGTAGAATTTTTATTACATTTATGTACTTTCTACATCAACGATGACTTACTTGCCTCAGTTACTATTTATCGCCCTTTTAGGGGGTATGTCTTACCTGATTTTTCAGCGTTTTTCCCTTATCCTACAGACGATTCGTTTAGCACGCCCTGTTGAATTAAGCGATCGTCCTTCAGAGCGTTTCAAGCGAATGGCTTTATTAGCGTTCGGTCAAAAGAAAATGTTTTCTAAGCCCCTTGTTGGCTTTTTTCACTTCCTGATCTACATTGGATTTGTCTTAATAAATATTGAAGTTCTGGAGATCATCTTGGATGGTTTACTAGGAACGCATCGCTTATTTGCACCTTTTTTAGGGTCTTTCTATCCGAGTTTACTGAACTTCTTTGAAGTCCTAGCAGGCGGGGTTTTTGTGGCCTGTGTGGTCTTCTTTTTACGTCGCGGGGTATTCCGCACCAATCGGTTACAGGCTTCGAATCACCAGGAGCTGAAGGGTTTTCCTGTAAAGGATGCCTACTTTATTTTACTCATTGAGGTCGTTTTAATGATGGCTTTGTGGACGATGAATGGGTCGGATGCCGTTTTGCAATCCAGAGGCGTGGAGCATTATCAGCCGGTGGGATCCTTTGTGATTTCGGGAGAACTGACGCATTTTTTTGAAGCATTTTCTACAGGGACTCTTATTTTAGTGGAGCGTGCTGCCTGGTGGTTTCACATAGCGGGTATTTTAGCCTTTGCGCTGTATGTGACCTATTCTAAGCATTTGCATATTTTCTTTGCTTTCCCGTCCGCTTATTTTTCTAGTTTAGAATCATCAGCAAAGATGTCGGCCATGCCAGCGGTGACACACGAGGTTAAACTGATGTTAGGCCAGCCGGTAGCGGAACAGGCGGTGACGGATGCGAAGTTTGGGGCTAAAGACGTGATGGATTTGACCTGGAAGAATGCACTTGATGCCTATTCTTGCACGGAATGCGGTCGGTGTACGGAGCAATGTCCGGCGAATCAAACGGGTCGTGCACTTTCCCCTCGCAAAATTATGATGGACACTCGTGATCGCTTAGAGGAAGTGGGAGGTGTTTTAAAGGCGAATAAAGGAGTTTTTGTGGACGATGGAAAATCTTTATTCGATCGAATTTCTGCTGAGGAATTACGCGCCTGCACCTCTTGTCAGGCTTGCGTAGAGGCGTGTCCCATGGAACTTTCCCCCTTGAGTATTATTTTAGAAATGCGTCGCTTCCAAATTATGGAACTTTCTGATGCGCCAGGTGCTTGGAATGCTATGTTTGCGAATGTGGAGACGAACCAAAGTCCTTGGAAATTTAATCCGTCCGATCGTTTGAATTGGGCCAAAGAATAAACTATGAAAAAAGTATTACTCGTGTTAGCGGTGCTGATAGGTGCCTATTTTTTAGGACCAAAGCCGGAGGCCCCTGTACTGACGCCCAGCGCTAATTGGACATCGATTCCGGATTCAGCACGTGCTTTGGACGCCTACATTGCAGCTAAAGAATCAGCGACGATTTTGAAGGCAGGTAATCAGGCGCGCATTATTTGGGCAGATTCTATTCAGCCTAAAAAGACCAAAGTCGTTTTTATGTATGTGCATGGATTTTCCGCTTCGCCTATGGAAGGAGATCCATTACATCGGGAAGTAGCGAAAAAATTCGGCGCAAATCTTTTATTAGCTCGCGTGGCGGGTCACGGAGTTCCTGATTCGGATTCAACGTATGCGCAGGTGACGGCAGATGAATATTACCAAAGCGTCGAAAATTACTATGCCATCGCGAAGAAATTAGGCGATGAGGTAGTCGTTTTAGGTACGTCTTTTGGAGGAGCGATGTCGCTGGTTTTAGCGGCGAATCACCCAGAAATTAAGGCGCTGATGCTCTATGGCCCTTGCATTGCGATTAAAGATCCGAACGCGACTCTATTGGATAATCCTTGGGGATTGCAAATGGCTCACTTGATAACCGGTAGTGACTACCGTGATATTCCGGTGATGGCTCCTGGTCATGCGGAGAATTGGAGTTTACATTACCGTTTGGAAGGGGTTGTGGCGGTTCAAAATTTATTGACTCACGCTATGACACAAGAGGTATTCGAGAAGGTGAAAATACCTGTATTTATGGGCTATTATTATAAGGATGAGGCGCACCAAGATTTGGTGGTTTCCGTCGATGCGATGAAAGTGATGTTTGAACAATTAGGTACGCCGGCTAGTTTAAAAAAATCAGAGGCTTTCCCTAATTCAGGCAATCATGTGATTACCTCTAATTTATTAGGAAAATTGACAGATAGGCCGATTGCGTCGTCTGAATTATTTTTACGAAATGTGGTTAAACTAAACTAAGATGGAACCTACCTTGATTTTATATGCCGTTCCTTTTTTCCTTATTACAGTATTGGTGGAATCGTATATCGTCTATAAAATGCACCGTGATTTTGTGGAGGCGAAGGATTCGATGACTTCGATCGGTTTAGGTTTGGGGAATTTAGGGATTGGGTTAGTGACGAAGGCGATCACTTTAGGCGCGTCTTTCTACGTGTACAATAACTGGAAATTGTTTGATTTAGGCCAAAGCTGGCCCGTTTGGGTATTCGCTTTTTTAGGCGAAGATTTGACCTATTATTGGTTGCACCGCATCTCCCATGAGATTCGTTTTTACTGGGCTTCTCATATGGTACACCATTCGTCACCTAAATACAATTTAGCTGCAGCCTTGCGCCAAACTTGGACGGGGAATTTGTCCGGTAGTTTTGTTTTCTGGCTTTGGCTTCCATTAGTAGGTGTTCATCCGTTTATCGTCATATTTTTTCAGCAAACTAGCTTGTTATATCAATACTGGATTCACACGGAATTGATTAATAGGATGCCGCGTTGGTTCGAATATATTTTGAATACACCTTCGCATCACCGGGTTCACCACGGGACAGATTTGAATTATTTAGATACGAATTATGCCGGGGTATTGATTATTTGGGATCGGATGTTTGGATCGTTTGTGTCCGAAGATAAAAGACCTAATTATGGCTTAACAAAGCAGATTGAAAGTTATAATCCAGCCAAGATTGCCTTCTATGAGTGGGTGCAGATGGCGAAAGATGTTTGGCATGCGAAAAGTATTAAATCCATGTTCGGATATGTGTTCGGCCCTCCGGGTTGGAGCGATGATGGAAGCCGATTAACAGTTACTCAAATGCGGGAGCAACAAAAGAAATAATGGAGACGATCAAAACGATGGCTGAATTCGCTGCAGCGGGGGAACAGCCGGAATTTCTTTTTTGGGTAGGTTGCGCTGGCTCCTTCGATGATCGTCACAAGAAAGTGACACGGGCCTTTTCTGAAATTCTACAAAAAGTAGGTATCAGTTTCGCAGTTTTAGGAACGGAAGAATCGTGTACTGGCGATCCAGCACGCCGCGCAGGTAATGAGTTTCTGTTCCAAATGCAGGCCATGGCTAACATCGAGTTATTAAATCTATATGCGGTAAAGAAAATTGTGACGGCTTGCCCTCACTGTTTCAATACCTTGAAAAACGAATATCCTTCTCTAGGCGGAACTTATGAGGTGATTCACCACAGCCAGCTTTTGGCAGAATTAATCAACGCCGGAAAGATTAAAGCCTCAGAAGATTCGGCTCTTGAACAAGTTGCCTACCACGATTCCTGTTATTTAGGTCGAGGAAACGGAGTTTACGAAGCACCACGCGAAATTATTTCCGGATTAAAAAAGGAGCTAATCGAGTTAAAAAGTTGTAGAACAAAAGGGCTTTGCTGCGGAGCCGGTGGGGCACAAGTATTCAAAGAGCCGGAAGCTGGCGGTGAAGATGTGCAAGTCAAAAGAGTACAAGAAATGGTTGATTCTGGTGTCACGAAAGTCGCCCTAGCTTGCCCTTTCTGTATGGTCATGGTCCAAGATGGCTTGAATAAAGTGGGAAAAGAAAAACAAATCCAAGTAGTAGATTTAGCTGAATTAGTGCAGCAATCCATGTAAAATATGTATTTATCATTTGAAAAAATGCCCGATCATTCCCGCGTATGGGTCTATCAGGCGAATCGATCTTTCTCTGAAACAGAGGCGCAAGCAATCCAGGACTATTTAGTCCCGGCCTTAACCCAGTGGGCGGCACATGGAGCAGGTTTGAATGCCTCTTTCGAGATTCGCTTTCAGCAGGTCATTGTGATCGCTGTAGACGAAACGGTGAACGCTGCGTCTGGCTGCTCGATCGATGCCTCGACACGCTGGTTCAAGGAAATGGGGGCTAGCTTAGGAATCGATTTCTTCGATCGCAGTACAGCGGTTGTGGAAGAAGACGAGGTCACGCTACTTCCTTTAACGGCATTAAAAAACAATCCTTTATTAACCCCTGCTAACCAAGTGATCCCACTTCAAACAGAATCGCTAGGCACTTACCGCGCTGGCTGGTTACAAAGAGCAGACACCACTTGGTTAAAACGTTACTTCGCATAACATGGCAGAGGATCTAGTCAAAATCGATGGCACTCGTTCTCAGAAATATGCCGCCTTATTCCCGCAAATTCAATCGCTCTTAGCCGGAGAAACAGATAAATACGCGAATCTCGCAAATATCGCGGCGGCGGTGAAGGAAGTATTTGGTTTTTTCTGGGTAGGTTTTTATCTGACAAAAGAGAATCAATTAGTCTTAGGACCTTTTCAGGGTCCAGTTGCTTGTACACGAATTCCCTTTCATAAAGGAGTTTGCGGCCATGCGTATACCACGCGTAAAACAGTTTTAGTGCCAGATGTAGAGGCCTTTCCTGGTCATATCGCCTGTGCGTCTGCGTCGAAATCGGAGATTGTTTTACCTGCCATCGTGAATGGCGAAGTCGTGCTCGTATTTGATCTAGATTCAGATCAATTAGCAGATTTTTCTGAAGTGGATCAACAAGGTCTCGAAAAAATTATCGGACTAATTGAAGATTCTTGGATGTCTTGGTCTTAAGCTAATTTAGCAATCACCGTTTCTCCTCCTACCGGTTTGTCATCCAGATTAACACAGATTTCTGCGTCTAGTGGAAGGTAGATGTCGATACGACTACCGAATTTAATAAAACCAAATTCTGTCCCTTGAACGACAGATTCTCCTTCCTTCGCATACCAACAAATACGTTTGGCTAAGGCTCCCGCGATTTGGCGGAAAAGAACCTCTGTACCATTTTCGTGCTTAACTACATAGGTAGTACGCTCGTTTTCTGTACTCGATTTTGGATGCCATGCCACTAAGAATTTTCCCGGGTGGTATTTAAAATAGGAAACAATCCCTGAGATAGGGTTGAAGTTTATGTGCACATTTATAGGGGACATAAAGATCGAAACCTGGCGGCGCGGACCTTTAAAATATTCGGTTTCTACCGTTTCTTCGATCACTACGACTTTGCCATCTGCTGGGGCGATGATATGCTTCGGATTAAGCACGGTTGTGCGCTTAGGAACACGGAAGAATTGCAGGATGATTAAATAGAATAGGGACGTAATAACCACAATCGTTTCTCTCAAGAAAACATTTTCTGGAAAGAAATTGGCCACTAGGCCATTGATGATCATCACTAGGATCAGTGAGGTGATTAATAAGGTTCGTCCTTCTCGGTGTAATGTCATGCGCTGAATACTAAATAAACTTGTTAATTTACAAAATTAGTTATTTTTGGGGACGCAACCACAATACCATGTTAAAAAAAGCGAGTCTATTCCTATTTCTATTCCTCCTATTTGCCTTTAAAGGCTCATCTCAGTTTATTAAATGGCAAGAGGATAATTCAGCTAGTTTTTTGCGATTAAATTTAGTGACGCATGAAATAGATCGCTATAATCCTGCCACAGGTTGGGCAAAATTGGATACAATTAAGTCGATTGGGGTAGACTATAAGGATATTTTGCCTACTTCAGAAGGGATTAACGAATTTCAAATTAACCAATCATCTAAATATTATTTAACCATACATTGTACGGGTCAAATGTATGAACTTGATAAGTCCACTTGGACATTAAAGCGATTAGATCAGACCTTTCACCGCGGTTCTAATTGTTTAAGCACCGTATTTATGCGGGGGGATGATATTTATTCCTTTGGTGGTTATGGCTTTTGGAGGTCCACTAATATATTAACGAAGTATGATTTTTTAGCTAAAGAGTGGTTGAGTATCGCAGCCGATGGAGATGTTCCTGCAGCTATATTCGATGGATTTGCAGGTTATTCCCCTAAAAAGGATAGATTCTACCTCTTAAGTACCGTGGAAATGAATGATACCGAAAAGAAGATGTCATTTAATCGCGATTATGGTATTTATGAATATGATTTTTTCAATCAAAAATTCAGTCGCTTAGGGGAAATAAAATTGCAAACGGTGTTGAATTTCTTGGATTCCAAGGAAACAAAGCCATTTGTATTTAATGGCCGTTACTTTATTATTACAGATAAGCCGAATAAAAATTTTGCTTATGATACCATGTTTTTTATTGACTTAGAGGATGATTTCAAAGTTTATCAATGGAAAAACCCACATCGAATCTATTTAAATGCGCAAAGAGGGGATGAAAAAGAGGCCTATATGCATGTAAGTGGGGATTCCTTAACTTGGTCGAATAATGTGGTGAAGGCATCGATAAATGAGCCGGGATTTACCGTGGCTTCCATCAAGACCTTAATAAGCGAAGCTGAATATATCGGAACGCTGGATGAGGGAACTTGGCTAGAGAAATTTAAGGATTTGATTTTAATAGTAGCTGCTTTATTGATTTTCGGGTTAATTTTTGAGTTATTTCGACGATTCAAGCGCAATAAACTTAAAAAATCTATTCGCTTAATGTTAGGGGCAAACGAGCGATTGTTCTTAGATTTTATGATTTTGAATTATGAGCAAGGTTTTGTGAATGGACATCAGATTATTGCCTTCTTTGGCAAGCATAAAAGTTCACCTGAATCGCAAAGGCAGTTTAGGGCAAAATTGATTGAGAATTTCAATAAGACTTTAGGCTTGATTTTTCCTGACGTGGAAATTATGGACATTCAATTAGATGAGCGCGATCAACGGATGTTTACTTATCGACTTCAGCCTGAAATTTTTAATAAAATAAAGTCGCTTTAGTCTTTAAAAATAATGATAGGATCTGTTTCGATCGTATTGCTTTTATTTAACGCGTTGTCACGGATGAAAATCTTGAATTTCAGGGTATCGTTTTTAGCTGTAAACTGCGGGCTATATCCTTTGTAAAAAGCATACACAAATTGAGTAGAATAATCGATGCTGCCTTCAATAGGTCCAGATTTTTGATTTGGCTTGAATTTAAAATTCATTAATCCGCCTAAGGCTGGGTTAAAGGTAATCGGGATAAAAACCCCATTTTTTTGCAATAATACAGCTACTTCGAAATTGCGAAAATCCTTGTATTTGATGTCGGACTTTAATTGAGCTTCGGTTAGGCCTAAATCCCCTTCTGCGTCCTGAAAATTAATACTCATAATCACGGAATCAATTTTAATTGTTCCGCCAAAACCGTCATTACTCGTTTTCGTAATCTTCTGAATCGACTTAAATTGAATAGCAGGCGTAGAGCTAAAGCTAGGTTCTTGAACACAAGCACCTAGTCCTACTAATACCATCACGAACAAGCCGGCTAATTTCCGCATCGAATCCTTTGAAAATTTCAACAGTAAAGTTAATGATTTGCGTTAATTTTGTGCTACATCAGGTAAAATCAAATGGATCAAACGATCGAGTCGTGGCGAGAAAAATTAAAAAGGCGCGTTCTGCACATGCAGGAATCCGATTTTGAGGCGCTTGCTTTAGAGGTGTTTCGTTTTCAAGCAACATTCAATCCACTTTACCATCAGTATATAAACTTGTCTGGAGTCGATCCTGAAAAGGTAAATCATTGGACCGAAATCCCCTTTCTGCCGATTGAATTGTTTAAAAATCACCAGGTTTTAACAGGCTCCGTGCCTGTTTTATTCTCCTTCGAAAGCTCCGGTACGACAGGCCAAATCCCGTCGAAACATCCCGTTTGCGATCCTAAATTCTACCAAGAAATTTCTAAAATTGCCTTTGAGCAAGAATATGGACCTTTGAGTGATTACCATATTTTTGCCTTGTTGCCATCCTATCTAGAGCGCACTACCTCCTCGCTTGTATTCATGATGGATCATTTCATACAGGAATCGGGCTCTGATTTATCGGGGTTTTATTTAAACCAATACGAAGAACTCGCTGATGCTTTACGCGCAGCGTTAGCGACAGAAAAAAAGGTATGGTTGATGGGAGTGACCTTCGGATTATTGGATTTAGTAGATTCAGGTATTGATTTGTCCTTCTTGAAAGAACACAAAGATCGCTTGATTGTGATGGAAACCGGTGGGATGAAAGGTCGCCGCGAGGAGTGGATTCGCGATAAAGTGCATGCCTATTTACAAGAAAAGATGGGGCTTGATTCGATCGCCTCAGAATATGGAATGACTGAATTGTTTTCGCAAGGCCATGCGAAAGCGCAAGGTATTTTCACCCCAGCCTATACCATGCGGGTTTGTTTGCGGGAGGTGAGTGATCCATTTACATTAGTGACCCAGCCGCATAAAACGGGGGGGATTAAAATCGCGGATTTGGGAAATATAGATTCCTGTTCCTTTATTGAAACACGAGATTTAGGTTCCTTAGAGGAAGATGGGATTCGATTTAAAGTCTTAGGCCGTTTCGATAATTCGGAAATGCGCGGCTGCAGCCTGATGGTTTCAGGGATGGGGAATTAGCCAGGAGGAACCGTCTTCGTAAAATTCATTTTTCCAAATAGGCACTTCTTTCTTCAGTGTATCAATCAACCATTCACAGGCTTTAAAGGCTTCTGCTCGGTGTACAGATGTAACTCCTATTAATACGGCGATATCCCCGATGTCTAAAGGCCCCGTTCTGTGAACTAGCGCAATGCGCTCTATAGGCCATTTCGAAGCCGCTTGTTCACACAATAACTCGATTTGTTTCAAAGCCATAGGAGGATAGGCCTCCATCGTCAAAGCCTTAACGTCTTTTCCCTGATTCTTATTTCTGATTGTGCCTATAAAAAGGCAGATTCCTCCTGCCACCGGATCCTGCAAGAATTGGTAGTAAGGATCGATCGAAATCGCTTCCGCACATAGATCGATTTTGTGGATCATTATTTTCTGCTGTAGGTCAAAAAACTGTATTGGTAGGGATTTTTTTCATCCGTCACGCCTCGCTCCCTTTCTGTTACCTCCCATTGGTCCGCCACGATTTCTGGGAAAAAGGTATCTCCTTCGAAAATATCGTGAAGCTGGGTGACCAAAATTTGATCAGCTACAGCTAAACTAAGCTTGTAAATTTCAGCGCCTCCCACAATAAAAATTTCTTCGCGGCTCAGGGATTTAGCCTTTAAAATAGCTTCTTCCATGGAGCAAGTACAGATAACACCTTCGATTTGCAAATCAGGATTGCGAGAAATAACAATAGTGGTGCGGTTCGGTAACGGTTTGCCGATGGAATCGTAGGTTTTACGCCCCATGATGATGACATGACCCGTAGTTAAGGACTTAAATCTTTTCAGATCTGCAGGCAAATGCCAAATCAGTTCATTGTTTTTTCCAATGACCCTATTTTCATCAAAAGCAACGAGTATTTTTATCACGATTTCAATTATTTGTTGTCAAAAATAAGGGTTTTTTCGGGTTCTGCCGCACCTGCACAAAAGTCTATGTTTTATTTTGGAAATCGACCCCCGAAACCTTAACTTTGCACAATTTTGGAGCTCAATCAAAGCCCTGAAAATACACGTATCCTTTCAAAATTAATTTATACCACCTGTGCCTAAAGATTCCTCGATTAAATCCGTACTAATTATTGGTTCTGGCCCCATTGTGATCGGTCAAGCTTGTGAATTTGATTATGCTGGTTCCCAAGCCGCCCGTTCCTTACGGGAAGAAGGCATTGAGGTGATCTTAATTAACTCAAATCCAGCGACAATTATGACGGATCCGATGAATGCGGATCACGTATATTTAAAGCCTTTAGAGAAAGCTTCGATCATTCACATTTTAGAAAATCATCAAATCGATGCGGTTTTACCTACCATGGGAGGTCAAACAGCCTTGAATTTAGCGATTGATTGTGATGCGGCGGGGATTTGGGAAAAATACGGAGTGAAGATTATTGGCGTAGACATCGCGGCTATTGAGACAACAGAAGATCGCGAGAAATTCCGATTGAAGATGATCGAAATCGGGGTGGGCGTTTGTAAAGGACGTACGGCTCGATCTTTTCTGGAAGGAAAAGAGATTGCACAAGAAACAGGATTTCCTTTAGTTATCCGTCCATCGTTTACCTTAGGTGGAACAGGTGGTGGTTTTGTGCATGATCCTAAAGATTTTGATGCGGCCCTAAACAAAGGTCTTCACGCATCCCCTACCCACGAAGTGCTTGTAGAGCAATCCATCATGGGTTGGAAAGAATACGAATTAGAGCTTCTACGAGATAATTTAGGGAATGTGATTATCATCTGTTCGATCGAAAATTTCGATCCGATGGGTATTCACACTGGGGATTCGATTACTGTAGCTCCGGCGATGACACTTCCAGATACGATCTACCAGCGCATGCGTGACATGGCGATCAAGATGATGAACGCCATCGGTCAGTTTTCGGGTGGATGTAACGTTCAGTTCTCCTTGAACCCAGAAACGGATGAGATTATCGCGATTGAGGTTAATCCAAGGGTTTCACGCTCATCGGCTTTGGCCTCTAAAGCAACAGGATATCCGATTGCAAAGATCGCTGCGAAAATGGCGATCGGTTATAATTTAGATGAATTAACGAATGCGATTACGGGAACGACGTCTGCTTATTTCGAGCCGGCTTTAGACTACGTAATTGTGAAAGTACCTCGTTGGAATTTTGATAAGTTCAAAGGAGCGGATCGCACCTTAGGATTGCAAATGAAATCGGTGGGAGAAACCATGGGTATCGGACGTAATTTCCAGGAAGCCCTTCAAAAAGCGTGTCAATCATTAGAGATTAAGCGGAACGGAATGGGCGCAGATGGCAAGGAATTGCGTGATCAAGATGCCATTTTATACTCCCTTGCGAATCCATCTTGGAACCGTTTATTCCATATTTACGATGCCTTTAAGATGGGCATTTCGTTCAAAACGATTCAGCAATTAACGAAAATCGATAAATGGTTCTTAAACCAAATTGAAGATTTAGTGCGCGTGGAGAAAGAGATGGAGAAATTCTCTATTCACAATATCCCGACGATCTTATTAGAAGAGGCGAAGCACAAAGGTTTCGCAGATCGCCAAATCGCTCACACTTTGCGTTGCCTCGAATCAGAGGTTTACGACAAGCGTAACGCGGTAGGCATCAAGCGTATTTACAAATGCGTAGATACTTGTGCGGCGGAATTCGAAGCGAAGACACCTTATTATTACTCGACTTTTGGGCAAGAAGGAGCCTCAGCAGTTTTAGATAATGAGTCAATCGCTTCTAAAAAGAAAAAAGTAGTGGTATTGGGTTCTGGACCAAACCGTATCGGCCAAGGAATCGAGTTCGATTATTCTTGTGTTCACGGCGTGTTAGCGGCGAAAGAAGCAGGATACGAAACGATTATGATTAACTCGAATCCAGAGACGGTTTCGACGGACTTTGACATCGCAGATAAATTATATTTTGAGCCGGTATTCTGGGAGCACGTGTATGACATCATTCAGCACGAAAAACCAGAAGGCGTTATCGTTCAATTAGGCGGCCAAACAGCCCTGAAATTAGCCGAAAAGTTATCGAAATACGGTATCAAGATCCTAGGTACTTCGTTCGAAGCCTTGGATTTAGCAGAAGACCGCGGTGCGTTTTCGAGCTTATTAAAAGATTTAGCTATTCCGTATCCTAGATTTGGGGTATGTGAAGATGCAGACAATGCTGCGGCTTTAGGTCGAGAATTAGGTTATCCATTATTAGTTCGTCCGTCTTACGTTTTAGGAGGTCAGTCGATGAAAATCGTGATCAACGAACAAGAATTAGAGCAACATGTGGTGGATATTCTACGCGATATTCCGGGCAATAAAATTTTATTAGATCACTTCTTAGAGAACGCGATTGAGGCGGAGGCAGATGCAATCTGTGACGGCGAAGATGTGTACATAATCGGACTGATGGAGCACATCGAGCCTGCGGGTATCCACTCTGGGGATTCTCACTCGGTATTACCTCCATTCGATTTGTCGGATCATGTAATCAAGCAAATCGAAGATCATACCCGTAAAATTGCGGTGGCATTAAGGACCAAAGGTTTAATAAACATCCAATTCGCCGTGAAAGACGAAGTGGTGTACATTATCGAAGCAAATCCACGTGCCTCCCGTACAGTTCCATTCATTTGTAAGGCCTACCAAGAGCCTTACGTGAACTACGCAACGAAGGTAATGTTAGGGGATAAAAAAGTAAAAGATTTCAATTTCAAACCAGTGAAAAAAGGATTCGCGATTAAAATCCCGGTATTCTCCTTCTCTAAATTCCCGAATGTAAACATGGAGTTAGGGCCTGAAATGAAGTCAACTGGAGAAGCGATCTATTTCATCGATGATTTGAAAGATGATTTCTTCCGCAAAGTATATGGTGAAAGAAACTTATATCTAAGTAGATAAGATGCTGTTTAAACTACTGGCTTTAGGATTAGTCTTCTATTATGTCTTATTTCCTTTGATGCGATTTTTGCTGAAAGGTTACGTCATCACGCAGGTGCACAAGAAGATGTCAGAGCAAGATATTCGCTCGAAGCATGCTGCCGCTAAGGCACGTAAAGAAGGGTCGATTGATGTGGATTTTGTGCCGCCATCTGCCTCTAAATCCAAGCCTAAGCCGGCAGACGATGCAGATTATGTTCCCTACGAGGAAATTAAGGACTAACAAGCGACTCGATTACTTTCGGAAAATCGCGGTGCTCTAATTCCTGACCTTTTCTAGCGACATCTTCGGGAGTATCAGTAGGCAAAACGGGGAAGGAACTCTGGAAAATTGTCCCACCTTCATCATAGTGCTCATTTACGTAGTGAATCGTAATCCCTGATTCTTTTTCCCTAGCAGCTACCACCGCCTCGTGTACAAAATGTCCGTACATGCCTTTTCCCCCGAACTTAGGTAATAAAGCCGGGTGAATATTAATAATTCTTTGTGGAAATGCCTGCACAAACTCCGAGGGAATTAACCACAGGAAGCCTGCTAAAATAATCCAATCCGTTCGCAGTGATTGAACTTCTTTAAGCACCGTTCCGTTCTTATAAGAATCTCTGTCAAAAATACGGCAAGGAATTCCCAGTCGCTCTGCACGCGCAATTATGCCTGCTGAGGGGTTATTGCAGTAGATGTGGGTGATTTGAACTTGATCGGAACCTTTGAAATGTTCGATGATTTTTTCGGCATTAGAACCAGAACCAGACGCAAATAAGACGAGATTTTTCAAAGGTTATCAGTTGTTTAATACAAATTTACATTCTTTCAGCTAAATTTAACATATGAAAATAGGGATCGTTTGTTATCCGACGTATGGCGGAAGTGGAGTAGTGGCGACAGAACTAGGCAAAGCATTAGCGCTGGCTGGTCATGAAGTGCACTTTATCACCTATACGCAACCCCCACGTTTAGATATATTTTCTGAGAATATCTACTACCACGAGGTGAGTGTCGCGTCGTATCCTCTATTTGAATACCTGCCTTATGAGTCTGCATTAGCCAGTAAAATGGTGGATGTAACCATCAACGAGAAGTTGGATTTAATCCACGTTCATTATGCGATTCCACACGCTTCGGCAGCTTATTTAGCGAAGCAAATATTAAAATACAAAGGGATTCACGTACCAGTTATTACGACTTTGCACGGAACGGATATTACTCTAGTAGGCCGTGACCCCTCTTTCGAACCAGTGGTTACTTTTTCAATCAATGAATCCGACGGGGTGACGGCGGTTTCGGAGAGTTTGAAGAATGATACGTATAATGAATTTGAGATTTTGAGTCATATCGAAGTGATTCCGAATTTCATTGATTTGCATCGGTTCCAAAAGCGTCCGCATGATCACTTTAAGAAAACTCTTTGTCCGAATGGCGAGAAGTTATTAATGCACACCTCGAACTTTAGAAAGGTGAAGCGGATTCAAGATATAGTGAAAGTTTTTGCGCTCGTGCGCAAGAAGATTCCAGCTAAATTAGTTTTGATAGGCGACGGTCCTGAGCGTTCAGGTATCGAAGTCCTTTGCCGTGAGTTAGAGGTGCAAAACGATGTCCGTTTCTTAGGAAAGATGGATGGAATTGAGGAGGCTTTGTCGCTGGCAGATTTATTTTTATTGACTTCGGAGAAGGAAAGTTTTGGCTTAGCTGCTTTAGAAGCGATGGCCTGCGAAGTGCCCGTGATTTCCTCTAATGCGGGAGGAATATCAGAGGTTAATATTCACGGTGTAACAGGCTTTGTGAGTGAGATAGGGGATGTGAATGATATGGCAGCGAATGCCATTAAGATGCTAAGTGATCCTATTTTACACGAAAAAATGAAGGCAAATGCGCTAAAGCGTGCGCAGGATTTTGATATTATCAAGATCTTGCCTTTGTACGAAAAGTTCTACGAGCGAGTTACCTCGAAGAGCTGGAAATTCCCTAAACAGAACGATTAACTTCACTGGTATCTTCGCAAGCTAGTAACATAGCGTTTGCCGTCAGGCCAGATACCGGATCTACATACCTAGGAGCGATCTCTGCTAAAGGAGTTAAAATAAATTTGCGTTCTGCGATTCGAGGATGTGGGATGACTAAATCAGCCTCTACAATGATCATATCCCCATAATAAAGTAGATCTAAATCAAGCGTTCGAGGACCCCAGCGTTCCTTGCGTTCTCTACCAAATTCCTTTTCAATCGCTAACATTTCTGTTAAGCAAGCTTGCGGATTTAGTGTAGTGCTCACGAGCAGAACCTGATTTAAAAAGTCGTCTTGAGGGATGGGACCCCAGGCTTGGGTTTGGTAAATCGACGAATAAACCGATATTTTTCCGACTTTTTTTTCAATTAGCGGGTAAGCCCCTTCGAATATTTCCCGGGTATTTCCTAGATTGCCGCCTAAAGAGAGGAAGAGCTGAGTGATCATCTCTTAAAATTACTAATTTCTGCGCTATGCACCCGAATTATTCTGTGGAGGATTTGCAACCCGGTATGCTTTTATTAGCTGAGCCCTTCTTAGAGGATCCGTCTTTTCATCGTTCGGTTATTTTACTTTGCGAGCATACCAATGCCCATTCTTTCGGTTTAGTGCTGAATAATAAGCAGGAGATTGTCTTCGACTCTTTCGTGGATGAAAAGGTGCTGGAGGATGTTCCTTTGTATTCCGGCGGTCCGGTAGATCCTACGATTATGCAGTTTGTGCACCGCAGACCTGATTTAATTCCAGATGGCGTGTTAATTGGTCCGGGCATTTATTGGTCAGGTAGTTTCGAAGTGGCGATAGATAAAGTCGTAGCGGGGGAGATCGGATTCGATGAAATTAAGTTTTTTATTGGCTATTCCGGTTGGGGAGCCGGGCAGCTAGAGCGCGAGGTGAAAACGAACGCCTGGATTTTGCATCCGGGGAATGATAAATTAGTTTTTGACGAATCCCACGAGGCTTTGTGGCGGAAGATTATGTATGCCAAAGGCGGGGATTTCAGAGTCCTCTCCACCTATCCAGATGATCCGAATTTAAATTAAGAGATTCTAGCCCAGTTCGTGGTGTCTTTGCGCTGAGAACGGACTTGTTCGCGAATCATTTGATAGCCGGGCTTTTCGAGATTGGGGTCTTCTTCTAATATTTTTTGGGCTGTTTCTCTAGCCACTTTCAGTATTTCTCCGTCTTTTGCTAGATCTGCTATCATTAGGTCGATGGCTCCACTTTGACGCGTGCCAGAAATATCCCCTGGGCCACGTAATTGTAAATCCACTTCAGCGATTTCGAATCCATTATTCGTTTTCACCATCGTATCGATACGTTTTTTCGTATCTGCCGATATTTTATAGCCCGTCATCAAAAGGCAATAACTTTGCTCTGCCCCACGTCCCACGCGTCCTCTTAATTGATGCAATTGGGATAATCCGAAACGTTCTGCACTTTCGATGATCATAATAGAGGCATTCGGTACGTTTACCCCGACTTCGATGACCGTGGTAGCCACCATGATTTTGGTTTCATTTTTTACGAAACGGGCCATCTCGATATCCTTGTCCGCTGGCTTCATTTTTCCGTGTAAAATGCCCAAAGGCACCTCCGGGAAAGCTCTCGAGATACTTTCATATCCGTCCATCAGGTCTTTGAAGTCCATTTTTTCGGATTCCTCAATCAAAGGATAAACAATATAGATCTGGCGGCCTTTGCTTAACTCGTTTTGGATGAATCCAAAAACCTGCAAGCGGTGGCTGTCGTAGCGATGCGTGGTCTGAATGGGCTTGCGTCCCACGGGTAATTCGTTAATTATCGAAATATCTAAATCTCCATAAAGTGTCATCGCCAAAGTCCGAGGAATCGGCGTCGCCGTCATGACTAAAATATGCGGGTGGAAGGTCTTGTTTTTATCCCATAGCTTTGCCCGCTGTGCCACCCCAAACCGGTGTTGCTCATCAATGATGCACATTCCTAGGTTTTTGAACTGCACCGAATCCTCAAATAAGGCATGCGTGCCCACTAAAATCTGCAATTTACCCGATTGCAAATCTTCGTGTAAACCGACTCTATCCTTCTTTTTTACCGAACCCGTCAGCTTTGCAATCGTTAGTCCTAATAGATCCGCGAATTGCTTCAATCCTTGGTAATGTTGATCTGCTAAAATCTCTGTGGGCGCCATCAAGCAAGCTTGCGTCCCATTATCAATCGCCAAAAGCATCGATATGAAAGCCACAATCGTCTTCCCAGATCCCACGTCCCCTTGCAATAAACGATTCATCTGTTGTCCACTTCGCATATCTGCAAAAATTTCTCGAATCACCTGTTTCTGCGCATTCGTTAATTCGAAGGGTAGGTATTCCTGATAGAATTTGGTTAAAAGCACCGCGGAGGAAAAGACTTGTCCCGGGAATGCCACTTTACGGATCAAATTCTGCTTAATTAAGCGTAATTGATTATAGAAAAGCTCCTCAAATTTTAGTCGCCGTCTGGCTTGGTGAAGCCAAGTTTCGCTTTGGGGCAAATGAATATGATATAATGCTTCTTGCTTTGAGATTAATTTGAATTGTGTATTTACTTCCTCCGGCAATGTTTCGCGGATATAAGGAAACGCAATCTCGAGCAGGTTTTTTTGCAGCGTTGCAATGGCTTTACTATCTATGTATTTCTTTCGCAGCTTCTCCGTTAAAGGATAAACCGGCTGAAAATACTTTCCGGAAGCCTGTTCGCCTTTATAGACTTCCATTTCTGGATGCGTCATCTGAAGCTGTCCATTGAAGCTAGTCGGCTTGCCATAAAAGAGGTAGTCTACTCCGATATTTAGGGATTTTTCAAGCCATTTGACTCCTTGAAACCAAACAATTTCAATGCAGCCAGTCTCGTCACAAATTTGAGCCACGATGCGCTGGCGGTGGCCTGCGCCTATTTTTTCTTTAAATCGAATCCGGCCGATAAATTGAGCGTGGTCCATCTCCTCTGTAATAGTTGCGATGGGATGAACGACGGTGCGGTCCTCGTAACGGAAAGGAAAATATTGAATTAAGTCGC
The DNA here is from genome assembly GCF_054558735.1 of Aquirufa sp. A-Brett2-15D. Taxonomy (NCBI): domain Bacteria; kingdom Pseudomonadati; phylum Bacteroidota; class Cytophagia; order Cytophagales; family Flectobacillaceae; genus Aquirufa; species Aquirufa sp. A-Brett2-15D. The sequence continues at coordinate 135,886 of NZ_JBSKFT010000002.1, forward strand.
CGTAAGTAAACATGCCTAGTTCGGTCTGTAGCAGCGTCAGCTTCGCAGGAGTCATCCCACGGAGTTTGGCTAAATCAGTATCGAAAAAAGGTACAAGCGACATACACGAAAAATTTTGTGAATTTAGGTATATTTACAGAACGATTACGAAAATTACCCCAAACATGAAGAGTTTTTTAGACCAAGAATTTGAATCCGATGGCTTTGTGCTGAGCAACGTCGAAGATTTATTTAATTGGGCGAGGGCGAGTTCGCTTTGGCCCATGAGTTTTGGTTTAGCTTGTTGCGCGATCGAAATGATGCAAGCCTTTGCGTCTGGCTATGATTTAGATCGTTTTGGGGTGTTTCCAAGGCCTTCCCCACGTCAATCCGACGTGATGATCGTGGCCGGAACCGTCACCTTTAAAATGGCCGATCGCATCCGTCGTCTGTATGAACAAATGCCAGAGCCACGTTACGTAATTTCGATGGGCTCTTGTGCGAATTGCGGTGGCCCTTACTGGGAACACGGCTACCACGTGGTGAAAGGAGTGGATCGCATTATTCCAGTGGACGTTTATGTTCCTGGATGTCCACCTCGCCCTGAGGCCCTTTTAGGTGGTATCATTAAATTACAAGAAAAGATTAATCAGGAGAGTCTAGTTGCGCCATTGCGTATTTTAGCTGCCATACATAAATAGAATGGATTTAGCATCGATCAAAGATTTACTGCAAACGCAATTCAAATTCGAGGCCGAATGGGAAGAGGAAATGGGGCGTTTGACTTTGCCGGCAGAGCAGATTTTGCCTGTTTGCGAATTTCTTTGGAAAAATCCAGCGACTTATTTCGATTCACTTTCCTGTCTAACGGCCATCGATCAAGGTCCTGAGGCGGGTAAAATGGAAGTGATTTACACCCTTTATTCTATCCCAAATCACCTCACCTTACATTTGCGCGTCATTTTAGATCGGTCGTCGCCCACTATTTCCTCTGTTTCATCTATCTGGAGAACAGGGGATTGGCATGAGCGAGAGGCCTTTGATTTACTAGGCATCCAATTTTCTGGTCATCCAGATTTGCGTAGAATATTGCTTCCAGAGGACTGGGAAGGACATCCGCTTCGGAAAGATTACGTGGAGCAATCGAAATACCACGGAATTCAAGTGAAATATTGATGAAAATAGCCGGATTTACTTTTATTCGAAATGCGGTGAAGAACGATTACGCGATCGTGGAAGCCATCACGTCTATCTTGCCTATTTGCGATGAGTTTGTGGTGGCGGTAGGGAAGTCGGACGATGATACTTTGGCCTTAATTCAAGGCATTCCCTCCGATAAAATTAAGATTGTGGAGACGGTTTGGGATGATTCTAAACGTGACGGAGGATCCACATTTGCCTTAGAAACCGATAAAGCACTTCAGGCTATCTCAAAAGATATGGACTGGGCTTTCTATATTCAAGGCGACGAATGCGTGCACGAGGCCGATTTGCCCATCGTAAAATCCGCGATGGAGGCGAATTTAACGGATGCAAATGTGGAAGGTTTACTCTTCCATTACCGTCATTTTTACGGCTCTTATCAACACGTGGCTATATCGAGACGCTGGTATCGGCGAGAAATTCGGGTGGTGAAAATGCATCCAGGTGTCCATTCTTACAAGGATGCGCAAGGTTTTAGAAAAGAAGGGAAAAAGATGAATGTGAAGCTGATTCCCGCTTATATCAATCATTATGGCTGGGTGAAACCGCCCGAAGGCCTAAATAATAAGGTGCGCAACTTTACGCAATTCTACCACGATGATGCTTGGTTAGCCGAAAACGTACCCGCAGATTACCAATTTGATTATGGAAATGCGGAACGTTTGTTCCGTTTTGATGGGACTCATCCAGCTGTGATGGCGGATCGGGTGGCGCGATCGAACTGGCCATTCTATTTCGATCCAGTAGAATTAGAAAAGAAAATGACTTTGCGCCGCAAGATTTTGCAGAAAATCGAAGATCTGACTGGTTACCGGGTGGGCGAATACAAAAACTACCGCATGCTATAATGGAAGATTCGATTCAATTTTTCCCGGCTTCGAATGCTCCCGCAAAGCCCTGTTTTTCTATCCTCATTCCGAGCTGGAATAATTTAGCCTACCTGCAATTATGTGTGAGAGCCATCCGTAAACATTCCACGACGGCTTTTGAGATTATTTTGCATTTAAATGAGGCCAAAGATGGTTCGAAAGAATGGGTCGAATCACAAAAAGACATCGCTTTTTCCTATAGCCCCAGCAACGTAGGCGTTTGCTATGCGATGAACGCAATGGTGAAGCTGGCGCGCGCGGATTATTTCTTGTATTTGAATGATGATATGTACGTGCTGCCTAATTGGGATGGTTTTCTGAAAGAAGAAATAGAAAGTATCGGGCACACAGAATTCTTTTTATCGGCCACAGCCATCGAGCCCAAAGCCCAAAGTGCTTGTTCCATTCAAGCGGATTTCGGTAGGTCGCTAGCTACTTTCGAAGAGACTAGGTTACTTGAAACATATGCTAATTTGCCATTCCAGGATTGGCAGGGGGCTACTTGGCCACCTAATGTGGTGCACCGTTCTTTATGGGATAAAGTGGGTGGGTATTCCAATGAATTTACTCCGGGAATGTATTCTGACCCCGATTTTTCGATGAAATGCTGGCAGGCTGGAGTTCGCTTATTTAAAGGAATATCGCAGAGTAGGGTGTATCATTTTGGGTCTATTTCCGTGAAACGCGTGAAGCAGAACAAGGGATATTATCAGTTTATTCGTAAGTGGGGGATGACCTCGTCTACCTTGTCGAAATACTATTTACGTCGTGGTGATAAATTCGATGGCCCGCTAGTGCAACGTCCGATTCCTGTGTTGGTACAATTGAAAAATCTGTATTACCGTTTGAGTCTTCCGTTTAGAAAATAGAGAAGAGTAATTTAATGCTGTATAGGAAACTACCCAAAGCGGATTTTCCTTTATAAGCTAGCATCGCTCGGTGGTATTTAGCGACGCTAAGAAATCTTTGTACGCGCGCCGCCATGCTAGTAAGTGCAAAATCTCGAGCTAATCCGTGCAAAATCTCTCGATCCCCACCGGCAGGGCAGCGCTCAGCTATTAATTCCATTCGCTTCACAATGCGCGCATTCCGCTCCTTCCGCGTGTTAAAATTCTTCTTCCCTTTACTTAAATCCGCCCCCATTGTATTCGAACTGTGTTGACGGTAATTCACTAAAGTCTCAGGGAAATACCTAACTCCATTAAGTGATGCTGCAGCAAAACCCAGTATATAATCGTGCCCCACATAATCCGGAAACGGCAAGGCTAGGTCGATGATTTCGCGCTTAAATAACATCGCATGCCCCATGGCTTTGGTTCCAAAAACATAGTGCAAAGCGCTCGGGTAATCACACAAATGATTCATGTCTGAGAATTTACCAGTGACCGCACCTGCAGCATCTGTCAGAGCAGAATCTGCATAAATCAGCGAATTTCCGCCGATAGCTCCTGCCAACAAGCTGATTTTTTCAGGCATCCATACATCATCCTGATCCGACAAAGCAATCATTTCGCCTTTCGCGGTCCGAATGCCTTGTTCGAATGTGGCTAATAAACCTTGATTAATGGGGTTTGCAATCAAGCGAATGCGCAAGTCAGAAAGAGCGTATTCCTGTAAAATCGCAAGTGAAGAATCCGAGGACGCGTCGTCCACAAACACAAATTCCAATGAGGGATAGCTTTGAGCTAGCAAACTGTCCACTTGTTCTCGGAGGAATTTCTCCCCATTATAAGTGGCCATCACAATGGAAATTAAGGGCGACATTCGGATTAGTTTCTGAAAATTGTCGTAATTTGACCAAAATTTTGATAAAAAGCCGCATTGAAAACATATTTTCGCTTATTAAGCTACGCCGTTTCGATCCGCCAGTATGTGTTTCCATACTTCGGTTTTTCCTTGCTAGCGAGTTTGTTTGGCATCTTAAATTTTACCTTGCTGATTCCCTTGTTGAACGTTTTGTTCAATCAATCAGCGCCTGAGAATATTCAGATCTACCGCGTTTTACCCGTTTTTTCGCTTAGCCCATCCTATTTTTCATTTCTATTTAATCACTATTTCTATGGTGCATTGGAGAATTTTGGTCGAATTGGTGCGCTAAAATATGCTTGCGGTGCCATTATGGTTTCGGTAATTTTGTCGAATTTCTTCCGTTATTTTTCCCAAAGAGTTCTCAAAACAGTCGAGGCCGACACGATCGCCTCTTTGCGTCAAGCGGTTTTTGAGCGGGCTATACGATTAGACCTAAGCTATTTTACCGAGCAGAAAAAGGGAAACCTAATGTCGCGTCTGACCACCGATGTACAGGAGGTTGAAAATAGTATTGGACGTGCCTTTACGGCCACCTTTAAAGAGATATTTACCTTGATCTTGTTCTTCGTTTTCCTGGCTAGTATGTCGGTAAAATTGACCTTGTTTTCCTTAATCATTTTACCACTTTCAGGATCAGTGATTGCGACGATTACGCGCAAATTAAGGCGTGCCGCGGGGGAGGTACAGCAGCATTTGAGTGGAATTATTAGTTTATTGGATGAGACCTTCGGTGCTATGCGTGTGGTGAAGGCCTTTCGAGCCGAGCGGATGATGGATGCGCGTTTTCAAGCCGGAAATGATCGCTACCGGAATTCACTTTTAAAGATGGTTTTCCGCCAGGAATTAACTTCACCCACTTCAGAAAGTTTAGGCGTTTTAGTCGTGACGGGGATCTTATTATACGGTGGTAGTCTGGTGATTAATGGTGAGGGAGAATTAACTGCGTCCACCTTTATTGCCTTTATCGCCACTTTTTCTCAAGTCATGCGCCCTGCCAAAGCCATCGCCGATGCCTTCAGTGGCATTCAGCGTGGGGTGGCGTCTGCTGATCGAATTATAGAAATTCTGGATACAGAATCGGAGATCATTGCGGAGGAGCCGATCGTAGAGGTAAAAGATTTCACCGATAAAATCAGTTTCGCAGGAGTAGGGTTTGAATATGTAAAAGATCGCTCCGTCTTAAAAGAAGTAAGTTTTGATATTCCCAAAGGTAAAACCATCGCCCTCGTAGGTGCATCTGGCGGAGGAAAATCCACCTTAGCGGATCTTTTACCTCGTTTCTATGATCCGTCGAAAGGACAAATCACATTAGATGGCGTGAATTTGAAAAACATTGCTTTGGACGACCTAAGAGGTTTGATGGGCATTGTGACGCAAGAATCTGTCTTATTTAATGATACCATTCTTAATAACATCGCCTTCGGCACAGAAGCTACTTTAGAAGAAGTGCAAGCAGCAGCTAAGATTGCGAATGCGCATGACTTCATTGTGGCTGGACCGGATGGCTATGAAACGGTCATCGGTGATCGCGGATCTAAATTATCAGGTGGCCAAAGACAACGCATCTCTATCGCCCGTGCCGTTCTAAAAAACCCGCCGATTTTGATTCTAGACGAAGCGACGAGTGCGCTGGATAATGAATCAGAAAAGTTAGTACAAGAGGCTTTAGGGCATCTAATGGAGAACCGTACCGTCCTTGTTATTGCGCACCGTTTGTCTACCATTCAGCATGCGGATCTAATTTTAGTGGTTCAAGACGGCGAAATCATCGAACGCGGAACTCATACCGAATTGATGAAGATCAAGAAAGGGGCCTACGCGGTTTTGGCACAAGGTATTACAGCCTAATTTTTGCAAATTTTATTAGCTTATTCGTTCGCAAAAAAGTAAATTTACATCCGATTTATATACTCAAATTTTCGTTTTATATCCCATGTCACAAGCACAATTAGCCCAAAGAATTCAAGCATTAGATGAATCATCCACTTTAGGAATGACGAAAAAAGCGCGCGAATTAGCAGCGCAAGGTCATAAAGTAATCAGCCTTTCCGTAGGCGAGCCTGATTTCAAAACACCTGCTCACATCTGTGAGGCAGCTAAAAAGGCAGTTGATGATGGCTTCCACGGATATTCACCCGTAGCTGGTTATCCAGACTTACGCATGGCGATTGCGAATAAATTAAAGCGGGATAATAATTTAGAGTGGGGTTCGGAAAATATCGTAGTTAGCACGGGAGCTAAGCACTCTTTAGCAAACGCGATTGCCGCCTTGATTAACCCAGGTGATGAAGTAATTATTTTTGCTCCCTATTGGGTTTCTTACTCTGAGATGGTCAAATTGGCGGAAGGCACAACAGTGGTCGTTCAAGGTGCTTTTGACAATAATTTCAAAGTGACTCCAGAGCAATTCGAAGCGGCGATCACGCCTAAAACGAAGATGGTGATGTTCGCATCGCCTAACAACCCGACAGGATCAGTTTATACAGAATCAGAATTACGTGATATCGCAAACGTAGTAGCGGGTCATGAAAATATTTTCGTCTTAGCAGATGAAATTTACGAGTACATTAACTTCACTCAAGGTGGCCACTTCTCAATCGGTTCTATTCCAGAAATCAAGGAGCGTGTGATCACGGTGAACGGTGTGGCGAAAGGTCATGCCATGACAGGTTGGAGAATTGGATTTATCGCAGCGGCGAAATGGATCGCTGATGGTGTTGAAAAATTACAAGGTCAGGTAACTTCAGGTACAAACTCTATCGCTCAAAAAGCAGCAGTAGCAGCCTTCAACGGTACATTAGATCACGCATACGAGATGAAAGCGGCATATGATCGCCGTCGTAAATTAGTGGTGGAGAAATTACGGGAGATACCAGGATTTAAAGTGAATATGCCGGATGGCGCCTTCTATGCATTCCCTGATATTTCTTACTATTTCGGAAAAACAGATGGTAAAACGGTAATTAACGATTCGGATGATTTCTGTTCTTGGTTATTAGCGGATGCCTTTGTGGCGACTGTGGCTGGCTCAGGATTCGGTGCACCGGATTGTATGCGTATTTCAACCGCTGCAGCGGATGAGCAATTAATTGAAGCTTGCGATCGCATTAAAGCGGCCGTGGCTAAATTAAAATAAGATGGGAATCGCATCCATAATTATCTTCATTTTAGGCTATTTAGCCATTGCTTTCGAGCATCCTTTGAAGGTAAATAAGACGGCCACAGCATTAGTTACTGGGGTTTTAGTATGGACGATGTATGCGATTTCAACGGGTTCTGCCTCCGCTTTAGGACATCATTTAGCCTCTACATCGGAGATTTTATTCTTCTTGTTAGGCGCCATGACCTTGGTCGAATTAGTGGATGCGCACCAAGGATTTTATTTCGTTTCTCGATTAATCAAAACAGATAAGGTGATTAAACTACTTTGGATAGTAGGCTTGATCACCTTTTTTATGTCTGCAGTTTTAGATAATTTGACTACTGCGATTGTGATGGTTACTCTATTGCGCAAGTTGATTAGCAATAAGGAAACACGTAAATACTTCGTCGGTATCGTAGTAATTGCTGCGAATGCAGGTGGCGCTTGGTCGCCCATAGGCGATGTAACAACGACGATGTTATGGATAGGTGGCCAAATTTCAGCTACCGGCATTATTCAAGGCTTATTTTTACCCTCTTTACTGTCATTAATAGTGCCTTTAGTAGTTGCCTCCTTTGTGTTGAAAAAAGAATCAATAGGAAAGCCGGCTGCGCTTGAAGCCTTGAGTGCGACTGAGGAGCGCGATGGTAAAATCATGCTATTCGCGGGTGCAGGCTCTTTATTAGGTGTTCCTGTATTTAAGACTTTGACTCATTTGCCTCCTTATATGGGCATTTTGCTAGCCTTAGGGCTTGTTTGGATATTATCTGAAATCTTGCATTCCGAGAAAGATGACGAGGCTAAGAAGCAGTTGAGTGTAGGTTATGCATTGACTAAAATCGACACCTCCAGCATTCTCTTTTTCTTAGGAATCCTATTAGCCATAGGTGGCCTAGAATCATTTGGTTATTTGCACGCACTATCAGATCAATTAGCCCATTATTTGGGAAATCAAAACCTCATTATCACCATCATCGGCTTAGCGTCTGCCGTAGTGGATAATGTGCCTTTAGTAGCTGCCACCATGGGAATGTATTCTTTAGTGGATTTTCCAATGGATCACGAGATGTGGGAATACCTAGCCTTTTGTGCGGGTACTGGAGGAAGTATTCTGATCATCGGTTCAGCAGCAGGGGTGGCCGTGATGGGAATGGAGAAGATTGAGTTTGGCTGGTATTTGAAAAAAATAGGCTTTCTTGCCTTACTAGGCTATTTCGCTGGAGCTGGACTTTATCTTTTATTGCATTAAAATCCGATAGACATGCTGGCTCCATAATACGCTGGAGCAACTTGAGGTGTCAATGTAAAACGATTCAGTTTTTGCCATTGATGGCGTACCTTCGGGTATAAGAGGTAGGCAAGTTCCGCTGATGCAATGCCTAACGCAGAACCCATCAACACATCTGTTACCCAATGTTCATTATTTACTATTCTAAGAGCGGCCGTTGCAGTAGCGAGTGTATATCCGGCAATCACAAATTCTGGATGGGTATCTCCAAATTCATGGGCTAAAATCGTTGCGCCAAAAAACGCCGTCGTCACATGTCCCGAAGGAAAAGTATGTTCTTTCCCATCAGGTCGAGCTTCTGTCACGGTTACTTTCAAACCATAAGCCGTGGCGGCATAAATCCCCGTTCCCAGAATAAAAATTCCGGCTTGATCAAAAGCCTCGTTTTGTCCTTTGTAACCGGCTAGGTGAGCACCTATATTAATCGCTGTTGGTGCAAATTGAATGTAATCATCTAGCGGAGTTACTTTTCCAGGAGCGACGATATTCGTTTGAATTTGCTTCGCAAATGGGTTGTAGGTTAATCCACTAGCGATACCTAAAACGAGCGGAGTTTTCCATTTCTTAAAAGAAGGTTTCTCGGCCTGAACAGCAAAGGAAATCAAACAAAGTAGGGCGATGATTCTCATTATTTTTCTGCCAAAAGGCTTTGTACCGTATGTTCGAATTCCGTAATCCAATCGGCATAATATTTTCCTGTTCCCGGTCCAGAAAACCCGGTATGAATTTCTCTCACAATTCCTTTTTTATCGATGATAAAGGTAGTCGGATAACCGTTCATTTTACTTAACATAGGAAGTACTTGAGCAATGGTTTGGTCCTCGGGTGTTCCTGCAAAAAGTAGTGGATAAGTGATACCTATTTTCTTTTGGAAATTATCCATCTTAGGCCCCGCAATCACTAGATCAGTTGAATTTTCAAAAGCAATTCCAATGACTTCTACGCCTTTGCTTTGGTATTTTTTATAAAAAGGAGCAAGGTAACGGGATTCATCCAGGCAATTAGGGCACCAAGATCCCATTAATTCGATAACCACCACTTTGTTCTTGAACCGCTCGTCTCGTAGACTAATTTGTTCACCTTTAGTCGTAGGAAGCTTAAAATCGATGCGATCAAAACCTGGCTTTAAAAAGCTCAATTTCTTCAAATCAGGCAAGGCTGCCTTATTATCTAACTTTGCCTCAACCATTCTCACTCCACTCAGACCAGAGGTAAATCGGCCTGTAAAATTAGATCCGCTAACTTTAGCTCTTAGCATGGTTACTCCACTTCCATCGAAATAACTGAGTAATAAACTGTCTCCGCTTATGTTGCCTTGTAAGAACCGGTAATCGCCTGAAGTACGTAAAAATGTACCCGTCACGCGGTTTCCATTTTGCTCGAAAACGCCCACGCCTGGACTATGATTTGTGGCGTCACTGAAGAAGTCTGCCATCCATTTACCGTTCACATTAACGGAAGCGGGTTTTAGATTCAAGAACCGATCTGCAGGGCCGGCTAAGGCCGAAACTGCCAAGCGATACACCATTTTGCCATTTCTTTTTTTGACAAAATAACCCTTCATTTCAGTTGATTTTGTCATAGAGAAAACTAGTTCTGCGTCATATAAGTCAAAAGGGATGAAAAGAGAATCAGCTCGAAAATAAGAGTCCCCTAAGGTTGATTTTTCGGCTCCATTCACCAGTTTAATGTCAAATTCACCTTGTTTTATTCCCGGATTCACTTCAAAATGAATAGGCAATGCTCCTCCGTGTGTCGAAATTTCTGCTCGCCAAAGTCCTAAAATAGGAGCTTGTCCGAAACAAAATAGGGGGGCCAAAAATATAAGCAATAGGTTTTTTTTCATGGGTAATTTTTTGTGGCGTTTGAGCAAAGATACACGTTCGAAACTTGTCACAAAAAAAAGCGTGACAATTTCCTTTTTTCGTGGCGTAGGCGATGGATAATTTGTATTTTTGTTTTAACCCAAAAATATGTCAGAAAATACTTACCATACCTCCGTCATGTTGTCCGAATGCATCGATGGTTTGCGCATTGATCCGGCGGGAACTTATGTCGATGTGACCTTTGGAGGAGGGGGGCATTCGAAGGCAATTTTAGCTCAATTAGGCCCTGAAGGGAAATTGTTTTCTTTTGATCAGGATCCGGATGCCTGGGAACAGGCGGAGAAGATCGATGATGAGCGTTTGACCTTAATAACGGCTAATTTCCGCCATTTAGAGAAGTATTTGCGTCTGCATCGGGTAAAGTTAGTAGATGGAATTTTGGCAGATTTTGGGGTTTCCTCTTTTCAGTTAGATGCGCCGGAGCGGGGTTTTTCGATTCGCTTCGATGGTCCATTGGATATGCGAATGGGTCCCTCAGCTTCGATGACAGCAGCGGAATTATTGAATGGATATTCTGCTTCGGAATTGCAGCGAATTTTAGGAATGTATGGGGAGGTGAAGAATGCCAAAACTTTGGCCCAGGCTATCATTCAAGCCCGTACTACAAAACCCTTAGAGACAACGCAAGAATTTAAAGAAATTTTGAATAAATTAGCTCCTAAACACCGGGAGTTTAAATACTTTGCTCAGGTCTTTCAGGCGATTCGCATTGAAGTGAATCAAGAGTTAGCCGTGATTGAAGAGTTTTTAGCACAAGCCCCCTCCGTTTTAAAACCGGAGGGCAGATTAGTGATTATGTCTTTTCATTCCTTAGAAGACCGTTTAGTGAAAAATTTCATCAAGGCGGGTAACATTCAGGGGAAAGAGGACAAAGATTTGTTTGGGGTGGTACACCGGCCTTTAGAGTCCGTAACAAGAAAACCGACCACTGCCTCAGAGGACGAGTTGAAATTAAATCCGCGCTCCAGAAGTGCAAAATTGAGAATAGCTTCTAAATTATAATATGGCAACACCGATCGAACCTACCGAAGGAGAACCTAAGCGAATCTCATCCCCTAAAAAAGAGGGGATATTTGATTCCATTTTCAATATCGATTATTTCACAGGCGGGGAATTACCCGTAATGTGGGTGAAACGAATAGCATTTGTTGCCTTATTGACATTAGTGAATATCTATTATTCCATGCTTGCAGACGGCAAATTACACCAGATTCAGAAAGAAAAAAGTTCGTTAGAGGAGGATAGAGCAGATTATACAACCCAAAAAGCGGAGTATATGAAAGTCAGCAAACAAACCAATTTGGAAGAAACACTGAAGCGTTATCAAATAGGACTAAGCACCATTCCACCCACTAAAATCATCATTCAAGTCAACAAAGAAAAATAATGGCTAAGGAGAAAAGACCCAATATTCGGGGATTAATTGCGAGACGGTTTTATACGTTTTTTATCGTCATTTTAGCGGTATTCACGTATTTGCTGTTTAGCCTTTACAAGGTTGTGGTACTAAAAGGACCTAAATATCGCTCAGAGGCGATGGCTACCTACGTAAAGAAACGCAATATTGAGGCGACGCGCGGTAATATCTATTCGGATGATGGCAGCGTATTGTCTACCACTTTGCCTAAGTACCGGTTAGGTCTTGATCCATCCGTGTACAACACGAATAAAGATGCCCGAGTTTTATATAAAAAACATATTAATGAACTGGCTGCTGCTTTATCCAATTTTTATAAAGATAGAACAGCGGATGAATACAAAGAGAAGATAGATGCTGCTAAACGCAGTGGAAAGAGTTATTTGCTGGTCAATAACAGGCTGTTGGATTTTCAAGAAAAGAAAAAAATATTAAGTTTTCCCTTGTTTAGAGAGGCAGATAATGCCAATGTATCCGGTGTCGTATTTGATAAAATTAATGTTAGATATGCCCCATTTGGTCAAATGGCATATCGAACAGTAGGATACTTAAGAGATTTGCGGGAAAAAGGTAAAGTGGGGGTTGAGAATAGTTTTGATAAGGAATTGAGGGGGCAATTTGGGGAAGGAATGTTCGAAAAAATGGATAAAAATACCTGGAGGCCAGAACCGGGGGATGAGCCTATTTTACCTGTAGCGGGGGTTGATTTACATTCTACCTTAGATATTAATATCCAAGAAATTGTAGAAACCGCCTTACTTAATGGCATGGAGACTTTTAAAGGTAAATATGCGGTGGCGATTGTAATGGAAACTTCGACAGGAAAGATTAAGGCACTTTCTAATCTAGCGCAAAATCCTGCTTCTAAAACCGGCTATTCGGAAACCTTTAATTTCGCCTTACTCGAATCAAGGGATCCTGGCTCCGTGTTTAAATTACCCTCAATTATGGCGGTCTTAGAGGAGAAAGGCTACCCATTAACAAAAATGGTGAATACGGGGGACGGTAAATTCCGGCATTATACGGGGGTGATGTCAGACTCACATCCGATGGGAACCATTTCTTTAGAACAAGTGATTACAAGTTCTTCTAACGTAGGGACGATGAAATTAGTTCAGGAGGCTTTTGGGACTTCTAATAACGAGAAATTTTATAATTACTTAAAGAAATATCATTTGATAGAATCGCTCGATTTTCAATTAAAGCCTAGCCCTAAACCTGTTTTTCCAGTTCCTGCTAAATGGGATGGTTTACAATTATTATGGTCATCGGTAGGTTATTCTACTAATTATCCACCTTTACAAATTCTGGCGTTTTATAATGCGATCGCGAATAATGGCTATTGGATTCAGCCCATAATTGTTAGTAAAGCTACGCGAGGTGATGAGGTGGTTACGGATTATACTTTATCTCAAGTGCGGGATTCAAAACCTTTATGTTCGCCGGAGACTTTACAAAAACTGAAAATAATGTTAGAGGGTGTAGTCACAAAAGGCACAGCTAATAATATTAAAGGATCTGTTTATGGGATTGCGGGTAAAACAGGAACAGCTCAAAGAACTGTAGCGGGAGTAAAAGGGTATACAAAGGGAGTATATTATACCACTTTTGTAGGGTATTTCCCAGTTAAGAAACCTAAATACACCATTCTAGTGGCAGTAGATGAACCTAAAGGTAATTCAGAAGGGACCTATGCTAGACAAGTAACAGCGCCTGTATTTAAGGAAATTTCAGATCGCATTTATTTGCGTGATATGAAATTACAGCAAACACTTCGCGGTAACTTACCCGATTCCTTGAACAAAAATAAATTAGCTCACACCCTTCATCCAGCCGATCAAAATATTTTATTTTCTCGGTTAGGTTTGCCTAAAGTAGCCGAAAATGGCCAATGGGTTAATTTTAATTTAGAAAAGAAAACAGTGAATAACCAGGCGATTACCATGAAACCTAAAACGGTGCCAAACGTAGTAGGTATGAATTTGCGGGATGCCTTGTTTGCATTAGAGAATAAGGGATTGAAAGTTCGGGCGAATGGTTTTGGGACGGTGACGAATCAATCAATTGCTGCAGGTTCGGCAACGGCAAAAAACAGTCTAGTTTACATTCAATTGCACTAATATGGCTCAAATCTCCCTCTTTAAAGGAAGTGAAATTGAAGCTTTGTGCTTTGATTCGCGCAAAGCTCAGGCAGGGTCGGTGTTTTTTGCCATTCCGGGTACTCAGGTAGATGGACACTCATTTTTATCTCAGGTTTACGATCAAGGATGTCGTTTTTGGGTGCTTGAAAAGATGCCTGCAGAGGTTCCCGCAGATGTACAATGTGTTCAAGTATTGGATTCGAATGCAGCACTAGCAGAGGCTGCAGCTGAATTTTATGGTCATCCATCGAAGAAATTGAAATTGATTGGAATCACGGGGACTAATGGAAAGACCACTACGGTGACGTTATTGTTTGAATTGTTCAAACGCTTAGGTCATCGCTGTGGATTGATTTCTACGGTAGTGAATAAGATTGAAGACAAGGTGATACCGTCTACGCACACGACTCCTGATGCCTTGAGCTTGAATGCCTTACTAGTCGATATGGTTTTGGCGGGTTGTAGTCATGCGTTTATGGAGGTTAGTTCGCACGCAGTCGTTCAAAAACGAATTCATGCTCTACAGTTCAGCGGTGCCATTTTTTCGAATATCACCCGCGATCACCTCGATTTTCACGAGACTTTTGACGAATATATTAAGGCCAAAAAAGGTTTCTTCGACGCCCTTCCCGCATCAGCATTCGCCTTAACGAACGTTGATGATAAGCGTGGAATGGTGATGCTACAAAACACAGCGGCTAAAAAATACGGCTATGGCCTATTAAATGCGGCAGATTTTAAGGTTAAAATTATTAGTAATGGCGTAGGTGGTTTGCAATTAGAAATGGACCACCAGCAAGTCCATGCCCAACTAATAGGGACATTTAATGCCTATAATTTATTGGGAATTTATGCGGCTGCCCTCCTGTTAGGGGAGGAGTCGCATGAAGTATTAATTCAAATCTCCGCTTTAAAAACAGCACCCGGTCGTTTCGAGCAAATGGCTGGATCTAAAAATAAAATGGGCATTGTGGATTACGCACATACCCCGGATGCCTTGGAAAATGTCCTTAAAACGATTCAAGCTATACGAGAAAAATCGCAGCGAATTATTACGGTAGTAGGATGTGGTGGAAATCGAGATACCGGTAAGCGGCCTATTATGGCTGAATTAGCTGCTAAGTATAGTGATGAGGTTGTTTTGACTTCAGATAATCCACGCAAGGAAGACCCTGAATTGATTTTGGATCAAATGGAGGCAGGTGTTCCTTTGGAATTAAAATCAAAGGTGCATCGGGTAGCTGACCGAAAAGCAGGCATTTTTTATGCGGTGAGGGAATTAGCGTCAACGGGCGATATTATTTTAGTGGCAGGGAAAGGCCATGAAAACTACCAAGAAATACAAGGAGTTAAATACGACTTTGATGACAAATTAGTCTTAGGGGAGGCCTTTAATTGAGTTTGAAATACCCTTGATTTTTTGCAATTTTATAAATTAAATCCTTTTACATGCTTTATTACCTCTTTGAATACTTTGATAAGACATTGAATATCCCGGGTGCTGGTGTATTTCAGTATATCACCTTCCGTGCATTCGCCGCGATCATTATGTCTTTAGGTATAGCAGCTATTTGGGGTAAAACGGTTATCTATCGACTGCAAAAATTACAAATCGGAGAGGAAATTCGTGACCTAGGTTTAGAAGGCCAAATGGCTAAAAAAGGCACCCCTACCATGGGAGGATTCATTATTTTATTGTCTTTGTTAATCCCCACATTACTTTTTTCCAAAATCACGAACGTGTATATCGTTCTTCTAGTAACATCAGCTATCTGGTTAGGTGCTGTGGGTTTTGTGGATGATTATATCAAGGTATTCAAGAAAAATAAAGACGGTTTATCAGGCAAATTTAAGATTATAGGCCAGATAGGATTAGGCATTATTGTGGGATTAACCATGTATTTTAACGATCATATAAAGGTGCGTGAATATGCGACTAATGGTACTTTCGTGGATCATAAATCCCTGTTGACGACAGTTCCTTTTATGAAGGATAACCAGTTCGATTATAACATGTTATTGCCTAGTTTTATTCCAGATGAATACGTTTGGGTCGTGTATGTACTAGTGGTTATTTTTATCATTACTGCCGTTTCCAATGGGGCTAACATTACCGATGGTATTGATGGTTTAGCAGCTGGAACCTCTGTCATTATCGGAATCACCTTAGCTATTTTAGCCTATGTATCGGGTAATAAAGTGATTTCACAATATTTGAATGTGATGTTTATTCCTAACTCAGGGGAGCTCGCCGTTTTTTGTGCTGCCTTTGTGGGGGCATGTATCGGATTCCTTTGGTATAACGCCTACCCGGCCCAGATTTTCATGGGCGATACGGGAAGTTTAATGTTAGGTGGGGTAATCGCTACCTTAGCCATTGTGATTCGAAAAGAAATGTTGATTCCGGTCTTGTGTGGGATCTTTCTAATAGAAAATATGTCCGTCATTATACAGGTGGCTTATTTTAAATATACGAAAAGAAAGTATGGCGAAGGGCGTCGCGTCTTTTTGATGTCCCCTTTGCATCACCATTTCCAAATGAAAAATTACCACGAAGCGAAGATCGTTATCCGTTTCTTGATCGTGGGAATCATCTTGGCAGTCTTATCATTAGTCACTTTAAAATTGCGTTAGTCGCAAAGCTGTTTTGAGTCAAATTACTTTATTTCCACGTTCATCCTCTTTTGCTGAAATCATTCCTTTGCCTGCTTCTAAGTCTGAAAGTAACCGGGCATTAGTGATCAATGCCTTAGCGAAGGGGACGATTGATAATTTAGCTAATCTAGCGGAGGCGAGAGATACACAGACGATGATTCGTCTTCTGTCAGAAAACGGTCTGGAAGCGGATGTATTAGATGCGGGAACGACAATGCGCTTTTTGACAGCTTATTATGCTGTAACGGGAGCAAAGAAGACGATGACCGGAACGCCACGTATGTGCGAACGCCCGATAGGGATTCTTGTCGATGCTTTACGTTCATTAGGTGCAGATATCGACTATTTGAACATGGAAGGCTACCCGCCCATGCAATTAAATGGCTTTTCATTTAAAGGAAATAAAGAAATTTCCATCCGCGGAGATGTCAGTTCTCAATTCATTTCAGCGGTTTTGATGGTCGCACCCTTGTTGCCGGAAGGATTAAAATTGCAAATCACGGGGGCTTTGGGTTCGAAGCCTTACATTGAGATGACTTTGGCGCAAATGAAGCACTTTGGTATTCAAGCAAGCACTGATTGGACTAAAGGAACAATCGAAATACCTACCCAAACCTACCGTTTACAACCTTTCTCAGTGGAATCGGATTGGTCTGGAGCCAGTTATTGGTATTCCATGGTGGCCTTATCGCCTTTTGAGGATTGCTCTTTGGAATTATTGGGTTTAAAAGAAGATTCCTTACAAGGGGATTCAGCTATAAAAGCTATTATGGAACCTTTGGGGGTGAAAAGTACCTTTACCGGACGAGGGTATCTTTTGACCAAAATCCCGTCTCAGTCTTCCCTAGCATGGGATTTTACGGATTGCCCAGATTTAGCCCAAACGATCTGTGTCATCGCTGCGGTTAAAAATATTTCCTTAACATTAACGGGTTTAGAATCCCTAAAAGTGAAGGAGACGGATCGTGTGTTAGCTCTTCAAAACGAATTGAAGAAATTAGGGGCTACTTTAACAGAAAAAGAAGCGAATCATTTATACGTAGTAGAAGGTGATTTTGCCTCTATCTCGGACATTGAACCGATTGAAACTTATGACGATCACCGGATGGCAATGGCATTCGCACCGGTCGCCATGCAAAAAGAAATTACCCTAAAGGATCCTTCGGTAGTGAATAAAAGCTACCCCAGTTTCTGGAAACATATTTCACTTATCTTAACATCAAACCTATGAAAAAATTATTAACACTTGGTTTAAGCCTTTTGGCTTTCACTAGCCTTGCCCAAAAAACCATTCTGCATTGTGGATCATTAATCGACGTAAAAATGCAGACGGTAGTTAAAAACCGCTCTATAGTAGTGGAAGGAAAGAAAATTATTGCCGTATCAGAGGGATTCCTCACGCCTGCGAAAGGGGATGTTGTCATCAATTTGAAAGACAGAACGGTAATGCCGGGCTTGATTGATTCTCACGTGCATTTAGAGTCTGAAACCAATCCTGGAGCCTATTTAGATCGCTTTACAAAGAATCCGGGGGATGTGGCCTACCAAGCTTTGGTCTATGCGAAACGTAATCTTATGGCTGGTTTCACCACCGTGCGCGATTTAGGCGGCACCCACGTGGTAATTAGTCTTCGCAATGCCATAAATAAAGGTCTGGTGGAAGGTCCGCGGATTTATACTGCTGGGGTAACTATTGGAACAACAGGTGGTCATGCAGATGATACCAATGGTATTAACGAAGCATTTAAAAAGGATTTAGGTCCTGAAGATGGGGTTGTGAATGGCATTGTCGATGCGGCAAAAGCAGTACGTCAGCGTTACAAAGAGGGCTCTGATTTAATTAAAATTACGGCCACTGGAGGTGTTTTGAGTTATGCTAAAGACGGTTCTGGAGCTCAATTCACAGATGAAGAGATACGTGCGATTGTACAAACGGCTAAGGATTACGGTTTCAAAGTAGCCGCTCATGCCCATGGAAAAGAAGGCATGAAGCGCGCAATCTTAGGCGGTGTTACCTCCATTGAACACGGTACGTTCATGGACGAAGAGCTAATGGAATTGATGAAAAAGATGGGGACTTATTATGTGCCTACGGTAATTGCCGGACGTTCTTCAGCAGATTCTTCCAAGATTCCAAATTATTACCCAGAAATGGTGGCGAAGAAAGCTGCAGCTATCGGACCGGTTATTCAAGGAACTTTTGCTAAAGCTTATAAGGCTGGTGTGAAGATAGCTTTTGGTACCGATGCGGGCGTTTTTGGCCATGGTAAAAATGGCTATGAGTTCGTACTGATGAATGAAGGAGGAATGCCTGTTTTAGAGGCGATTAAATCAGCGACTGTAACGGCAGCAGATTTATTAGGCCAAAGTGATTTGATAGGATCCATTGAGGTGGGAAAAGCGGCAGACATCATTGCAGTACCAGGCGACCCAGTAGCTGATGTAAAATTAATGACTAAGGTGAACTTTGTCATGAAAGACGGAAAGGTCTATAAGAACTAAAAGATTCGTATAAATAAAAAGGGTCGGCTCGCATCTGCAAGCCGACCCTTTTTTCTGCTGTAAAGTTTAGCGCAAGGCTGGAACTTGTTTTTTCAATAATTCAAAACCGCCGAAGAACAATCCCGAAAATAAGAATTGACTAGCAAGCGTATTTTTTAAGAAAGGAATACCTGCTGCGAAGCAAGTCAGTAGACCCGATAGATCTTTCGTGTAAGTTATTTCAGAACCAGCCCAAACGGCGAAGTTAGAAATCAAGAAGAAGCCCATTGCCGCCGCTAAATTAGTCCCGATGAAACGAGAGGCACTCGCTGTGGTGTTTGGGCCTAATAAAGAAATTAAAGCAAATAATCCCATGTGAACGGCATCAATTCCTAGAGAGAATCCTGGGAAATAGGCATCGTATAAGGTATTATTTAAAATCAAATTAGATCCCCAAACTGCTAGTAGTGTCCAAGCCATCGCTTGTTTGCGACTATGTAGATAGGCTCCCACAAATAGAGCCATAGAGGCTAATGGAGAGAAGTTTGCCCAACCTGGACCGGCTAAAATCAATAAGCGACTTGCGATGGCAAGTAAGATGAAAGCGATAATCGTGGTATTTCTTTTTGTCATGAGTCTTAATACGTATTCAGCAAGAATATTTATTCTCGATGTCTAAATAATTTCCAAAGGTAAAACAAAAGCCGTAATTTTACCCATTGAATTCGAATTTATGTCTAAATCACTTCCCAAAATCGGATTATTAGGCGGCGGCCAGCTAGGTCGCATGCTTTTGCAGGCTGCTATCGACTTAGATTTGCAGATTGCCTGCCTTGATCCTGATCCAGAAGCATCTTGTCATACCTTGACTACCCAGTTCACACAGGGTTCTTTTCAGGATTTTGATACGGTATATACGTTTGGAAAGCAATTTGATTTAGTTAGTATCGAGATTGAACATGTGAATATCGAAGCCTTAGAACAATTAGAGGCGGAGGGAATTAAGGTGTATCCTCAGCCTCATTTGCTTCGGATGATTCAAGACAAACGTATCCAAAAGACCTTTTTTCAAACCCATGGTTTCCCCACGGCTGATTTTAGATTAATTGAATCGGCCTCAGAAATCAATGCTAATGAAGACTTTTTACCTGCCTTTAATAAGTTAGGTAAGGGAGGTTATGATGGGAAAGGTGTTCAATACATTGGAACCGCAGCGGATGCTTCCAAGGGTTTTTCAGCCCCCGGCTTATTAGAGAAGGCTATTGATTTTGAGAAGGAATTAGCGGTGATTGTGGCACGTAACCCACAAGGAGAAATTAAGGCTTTCCCAGCAGTAGAAATGGTATTTCATCCGGTTCAAAACCTAGTTGAATTCCTTGTTTCACCAGCGGCCATTTCGGAAGAAATTGAAAAAGAGGCTTCAGCTATCGCGGTGAGTTTAATTGAGAAAATGGAATTAGTAGGAGTTTTAGCTGTTGAGATGTTTTTGACCAAAGATGGCCAAATTCTCATCAACGAAGTTGCTCCTCGTCCGCATAATTCGGGTCATCAAACCATCCGAGCAAATGATACATCACAATACGAACAGCATCTTAGAGCGATTGTCGGATTGCCTTTAGGGGACACAAAAGCACATAGTTTCTCCGGAATGTTGAACTTACTAGGATCCGACGGTTTTACAGGACCAGCAAAATATGAGGGCCTAGATACTATTTTAGGGATTTCGGGCGTTCATCCGTTTTTATATGGAAAGAAAATCACGAAGCCTTTTCGCAAGATGGGGCATATTACTTTAGTAGGCGAATCTCGTGAAGAGATCGAACAAAAAGCAGAATTGGTTAAACAAAGCATACGCGTAATCGCATAAATTGATAGCTATGGTAGGAATTATAATGGGTAGCAGCTCAGACTTAGTAGTCATGCAAGATGCCATTCAAGTTTGCAAGGATTTTGGTGTCGCTTATGAAGTTGACATCGTTTCTGCACACCGCACGCCGGTGAAAATGATGACTTATGCGCAACAAGCAAAGTCACGCGGCATCCAAGTGATTATCGCTGGAGCTGGTGGTGCGGCGCATTTACCTGGAATGATTGCTTCAGCCACGATTTTGCCTGTCATCGGGGTGCCTGTTAAATCATCTAATTCCATCGATGGCTGGGATTCGGTTTTATCCATCCTGCAAATGCCTAATGGAGTTCCAGTAGCCACTGTCGCCTTAAATGCATCTAAAAATGCAGGATTATTAGCCATCCAAATGTTAGCCATTTCAGACGCATCTTTAGCAGATAAATACACGGCATTTAAAGCAGAATTAGAAGATAAGGTCGCTGAAATGAGTCAAGAAACAAAAGGTAAATTTCCAAAACAATGAGTGAAAACGAAGAAAATAGCAAATTGCCCCTAATCACCCTGGGCATTCTTTTATTGACCTTAGTCGGCTTAATCGCGGTCGGTTTTGAGCACTTTGTGAGTCCTGATAAAGATGAATTAATCAAGGCAGAGAAGTTTATTGAGCCGGAGGATGAGGTTTTAGCAGAAGCGGCGCAAGTGGATATTGATTCTACTGTAGACGCGGCTGATTCGCTAATTGTACCCAAGGATTCATTGATAGGTAAGTCAGAGGAGGAAGAATTAGCGGATCAAAAGAAAGAAGCAGAAGCGGAAGTTGTGCCTGACGTCGCAAGTCCTTCAGGCAAATCTCATTCGGTGACAGTGGAAAAGGGGGAAACCTTCTCTGCTGTAGCTAGAAAATTTGGTTTGAAAGTCGATCAATTAAAAGCATTGAATCCTGGGGTTAATCCAGATGCTATAAAGAGTGGATCCACTAAGTTAAATGTGAAGATTCAAGCCATGCACACGGTAGGTCCTGGAGACATCATGCGTAAAGTTGCTGAAAAATACGGTGTTTCGAAGCAAGCCATCATGGATGCGAATCACAAGAAAGATGATATTGCACTACGTGGTGAAGTCTTAATCATTCCATTAAAAAAATGATTCTGATTGGTTTGCTCCATCTTTATTTGTTTTTCATAGGTTTCGAAGAGCCACTTGCAAAGCGTCGTACTTGTGAGCCGCAGCGTTTAGAATCCCTGGATTGGGAGGAATTTAAGTGGTTATATAAACAACAGGATTCGACAGTTTTGCAGGATTCGGTTTCTTCTTATATATTTATTCGAGTTAATTCAAACGGAACTAGTGAAACGCGAATTTCTTCTGAATTACATCAGCCTTGGGTATATTTATTGTCATCAGAAATAGATTCATTTCAGATTAAGCGCGATAGTTTACTCACCTTAATTCGCTCACCTTACAAGTTAAAATATACGTCTACTTTACGTGACAAAGAACAGCAACTAGCCTTGCAAAAAAAAGGATATTCAAAGGCATTTGTTTCGTTTCATAATTTTGGTTTAGCTGCGGATGGGTCGATTGCTCGGAAAGGAAAAGCTTTACGTGGTGGCGAAGTTTATAATCAGTATGGGGCCAAAGCAAAGGAAATTGGTTTGTTTTGGGGCGGCGATTTTGTTGGATTTCCAGACCCAGGTCACATTCAAGCTTTTTATAATAGCGCGAGTTTGATTCAAAAATACCCTGCTGTCGCTTTAGAATATGAGCCTTTTAAGAATGCCTATGAACGAAATTACTTCAACAAGGTAGCTATTGGAAGAGAAGAGTTAGTCGAAGATTCTAGGGATTTATTGATCGAAATGAATAAGCTGCGGGAGAATAAACCTTGCGCCTGCTCTCAAGCAATTCCATTTCCCAGTTCTGCTGCAAATCTTCAGTTGAAGCCTTATACATTGACCGTATTAGCGAATTTGAAAGAGAATTATATCTTTATTCAGAAAGGATCTTATGGGTATTTTTATTCCACAGGTCGCTGGAAATTAGACTAAAAGGTGGAGTTATATCCCCTTAAAAAATCAGCGATTTTTAATCGTTTTTTACCCTCCATTTGCCATTCAAGGATGTTAATGTAGCCATCGGAGCAACCTACTCTTAGGAAAGTTTTTTGGTTCGTATCCCATACTCCCATTCCTAAATCTGGTATGATTTCAGGATGAAATTCCACGCTAATTAGCTTGCAGTTTTTACCTTGAAAAACCGTATGCGCTCCAGGAAAAGGGTGCGTGCCACGCACAAGGTTGACAATGTCCCTTCCAGCACGTGTCCAATGAACCTCACCCGTGCTGCGTTGTAGTTTAGGTGCGGATTTTAGTTCAACTATATTTTGTTGTGGTGTGGGATGGATATTACCAGACTCAATCGCTTTCGCCGTTTTGACCACTAAATGACCTCCCATATTCATTAATCGCTCGTATAATTCGCCAGTCGTGTCTGTTTCAGAGATTGCTTCTTTCTCTTGAAATAATAAATCCCCCGTATCGATTTCGTGTTGCAAAAAGAAAGTCGAGATGCCTGTTTCGGTCTCCCCATTAATAATTGCCCAGTGAATCGGTGCGGCACCACGGTATTGAGGAAGCAAAGAAGCATGTAAATTAAAGGTGCCTAAGCGTGGCATATTCCAAACGGCTTCCGGAAGCATTCGGAACGCCACAATTATTTGTAAATCGGCTTGATAGGAGTCTAAATCGTTTAAAAATTCAGGATCTTTTAATTTTAGAGGCTGCAAAATGGATAAGCCACAAGATTCTGCATAGATTTTTACCGGGGAAGACTGAATCTGCTGTCCTCGACCGGCTGGTTTGTCTGGCGCAGTAACTACGGCAACGACATCCATTTTTGCCTCGACTAAGGCTTGTAAACTAGCTACAGCAAATTCCGGGGTTCCAAAAAATATAATCCGCATCCTTGATCTTGATTGTTTGTGGAATCCGTCTGATTTTTTATTACCTTTGTCCTTTACAAAACAACAATTTCGTGCTGTTAGAAAAACAAAAACCTTAGTTGCGAATCCGAAACAAAACTACAAATAATTTAGGTAGAACGGTCGGAGGCCGTTCTATTTTGTTTTTAAGCACAGAGGTTAAACCCTAAAAGATCATGGCAAAGTTTCAATATTATACCGCGGAAGCATTAGATAAATTAAAAGCAGAATTACACTATTTGAAGATTACAGGTCGTTCAGATATGGCCAAACAAATAGCAGAAGCGCGCGATAAAGGCGATTTAAGTGAGAATGCAGAATACGATGCAGCGAAAGATGCGCAAGGGCTTTTGGAATTAAAAATCTCTAAAATGGAGGAAATTATTTCAATAGCGCGTGTTTTAGATGAATCAACGATTGATTTATCTATAGTTTCGATCTATTCTATTGTTCAAATTAAAAATACGAAGAGCGGAATGACTGTTACTTATAACCTCGTTTCAGAAGAGGAAGCAGATTTAAAGGAAGGAAAAATTTCCGTTTCATCTCCTTTCGGGAAAGGATTATTAGGTAAGAAAGTAGGGGACTTAGCGGAGATTACAGCTCCTGCAGGCAAACTAGAATTTGAAATTATATCCTTTACGCGTTAGTGACGCGGGCCATAGATGGCCGATCCTACCCGAACCAGCGTAGCACCTAGTTCGGCAGCGATTAAATAATCACCAGACATACCCATGGATAATTCAATCCATTCCACAAGACCGGTCGCGATGCCGGTTTTGTTGTTTTTAAGCTTTTGGAAAAAATCAGCCAAACTTTTGAACTCTTTCTGAATCTGCGTTTCATCTGCCGTAAAACTCGCCATTCCCATTAAACCTATAATACGGATATTTGTCAACTCAGCAAATGCAGGATCGGCTACTAAAGACTCCGCTTCAGAAAAATCCAAACCAAATTTACTTTCCTCCGTCGCGATATAAATTTGAAGTAAGCAGTCAATAATGCGGTCGTTTTTAGCGGCCTGCTTATTAATTTCCTTCAATAAATTCAGAGAATCCACCGAATGAATCAGGTGAATGAAGGGGGCGATGTATTTTACTTTGTTCGTTTGTAAGTGGCCTATTTGATGCCAAAGAATGTCCTTAGGCAAGACAGCCTGCTTTTCCACCATCTCTTGTACTCGATTTTCACCAAACTCGATGGCCCCCGCTGCATACGTTTCTTGCAACTCTTCAAGACTTCTCGTCTTCGTAACCACAATAAGTCGAGCAGCACTATCGTTTAATTGCTTGTTAATCAAGGAAATTTGTTCTGCGATTACCATTAGGCGGAAAGGCTAAATTTTGTTTGAACTAAAAAATTTTATTAAAATTAATTTATTATTTTTGATTCAGGAGTAAAAGATTAAATAAAGCAGATTAAATGGAATCAGATAATTCGAGTACAAACCAAGATAGTTTAAAGCGTCGCGTGACGTGGTTGACTATAGTGGTTTTGTTATTAGCAGGTTGGATCCTTGTAGATAAATCAGGCCTTCTCGATCGAATTATGCAACCATCTCAGGCTGAATTTGTAGAGAATGCACAAGTTAAATTAGATTCTGTTGCTGAACAATTGAATTTACGTTTAGTCCAAATCAAAAAATTAGGTGGAAAGGTCAATGAGTTAGAGCTAGCAAAGGCACAAATTTTAGGAGACCAGAAGCATTTAAATGATATCGATCCAGCAGAATTCGAAAAGAAGCTATCCTATTACTTGCATTTATTAGGTCAAAAAGATGCAGAGATTAAAAAGTTGAAGAAAGAAAACGTCGTTTTAATCCTTCGAAACGATTCCTTAAGTAGAGAAGCCCAAATTCTAAAAGTGGGTTTAGTGAATATTCAAAAAGCACTAGAGGACTCGAGTAAGACTTTTGGTCTTAAAGAGCGTGAGCTAAGTGAAAAATCCCGTGTCCTTGAAATTAGGAATAAAGAACTGACTGAAAAAGTAACTGCGGCTGCAGCCTTGCGCGCTGAGGGGGTGAATGTTTATGCGATTTCATCTCGAGGCAAAGAGTCCTCCGTGAATAATCAGAAGGCCAAGAAAGTGGATAAAATTCGCGTCATGTTCCATTTGCAGGAGAATACATTTGCTAATAAAGAGA
Source organism: Aquirufa sp. A-Brett2-15D (assembly GCF_054558735.1). NCBI lineage: Bacteria > Pseudomonadati > Bacteroidota > Cytophagia > Cytophagales > Flectobacillaceae > Aquirufa > Aquirufa sp. A-Brett2-15D. The sequence goes on from NZ_JBSKFT010000002.1 coordinate 161,728, forward strand.
TCAAAACCGTCTTTCTGCGCATTATTGAGCCTACAGGAACTACGATTTCAGATTATAATTTAGGTTCGGGAACTTTTGACTTCAAAGGGCGGGAACTAACTTTCACGAGTCGTCAGCGTATTTTTTACGAAAACAATCACCAATCGGTGGAATTTATTCATTCAAGGCAAAATGGTTTCAAAGCTGGAAAGCATGAAATTGAGCTTTATGCCGAGGGGTATTTGATCGGCTTAGGCACCTTCGAAGTCCGCTAATTCTATTTTTTTGTTGTTAACCTTTTGATTGTGAAGGAATATTCCTACCTTTGCATTCCAAATTTTTACCAGTTTTTAAACAACAAATTTTTTATGGAATTAAAAAACTATGAGACGGTGTTCATTTTAACTCCCGTTTTGTCTGAACAACAGACAAAGGACACTGTTGAGAAATTCAAGAATCTGTTGGTAGAAAACGGCGCGCAAATCGTTCATGAAGACGCTTGGGGCTTACGTAAGTTAGCTTACCCGATTCAGAACAAGCACACCGGATATTACCAAATTTTCGAATTCGCAGCAGCTCCTACTTTAGTCGCTAAATTAGAATTAGAATTTAAGCGTGATGAGCGCGTTATTCGTTTCTTAACCCTAGCGGTAGATAAGCACGCTTTAGCGTATAATGAAAAAAAGAGAAAAGGATTAGTAGGTAGAAAACCAGAAAAAATTGAAGAATAATATGACACTAGTTAACGAACCTGTAGATAAGAACGGAAACCGTAAGAAGTATTGCCGTTTCAAGAAATCTGGTATTCAATACATTGATTTCAAAAACCCGGATTATTTATTGAAGTTAGTGAATGAGCAAGGTAAAATTTTACCTCGTCGTATCACTGGAACTTCTTTGAAATTCCAACGTCGTGTGGCTCAAGCTATTAAAAGAGCTCGTCACTTAGCGTTAATGCCTTACGTGGCTGACGGTTTAAAATAGATCCTTATCCAATAAACATTTGATTGTACACATAAGATGGAAATTATATTAAAAACAGATATTGCTGGATTAGGTTATAAGAACGATATCGTTGCAGTGAAAGCTGGTTACGGTCGTAATTACTTAATTCCACAAGGATTCGCTATCATGGCGACTCCATCTAACCGCAAGGTTGTAGCGGAAAACATTAAGCAAGCTGCTCACAAAGTGGAGAAAGTTCGCCAAGATGCTTTCGATTTAGCTACGGCTATCGGTGAAATGACATTGACTATTCCTGCGAAGACAGGGGATAGTGGAAAAATCTTTGGTCGTGTGACTAGCCTTCAAGTTTCAGAAATGCTGAAAGAAAAAGGTTTCGATATCGATCGTAAGAAGATTTCATTCGATACAGAAGTGAAGACTACTGGCGATTACGCTGCTACGCTTGACTTACACAAAGAAGTAAAGCACAAGATTGCTTTCTCTGTGGTTTCAGAATAGTATTTGAAACAAAATAATAGTAGGAATCGCGCTGAGCAATCGGCGCGATTTTTTTTGCGCAGCAAAAAAAATCTAGTCGCCTTCGGCTTAGTCGTCCTAAGGACTTAGTCATCGCTGTGCGATTTAGTCGTCCTGCGGACTTAGTCAAAAATGTCAGCACAAAAAAAATCCGAAGAGAAATTTCTTTCCCTCCGGACTCTTTGACTAAGACGAAGTCGTGACTGAGCCGCCTGCGGCGACTACGCCAGTGCTGCCTTCAAATTCGTATCTAACGCCTCTAAGAACTCTTCTGTGTATAAGTAGTGCTCTCCGTGAGTGACTTTGTTTCCGTGGATACAAACCGCTAAGTCTTTGGTCATCTTACCAGACTCAACCGTAGCCACACAAACTTTTTCTAAAGTTTGGCAGAAATTAATCAAAGCCGCATTATTATCTAATTTACCGCGGAACTCTAAACCACGAGTCCATGCGAAGATAGAAGCAATTGGATTAGTTGACGTAGGCTTTCCAGCTTGGTGATCGCGGTAGTGACGAGTCACTGTTCCGTGAGCAGCTTCCGCTTCCATTACCTTTCCGTCTGGAGTAATTAAAACAGACGTCATTAAGCCTAATGAACCAAAGCCTTGCGCAACCGTATCTGATTGAACGTCTCCGTCATAGTTTTTACACGCCCAAACAAAGTTTCCATTCCACTTCAATGCAGAAGCCACCATGTCATCGATCAAACGGTGCTCGTAAACGATACCCGCCGCGTCGAATTGTGCTTTGTAATCTGCTTGGAAAATTTCTTCGAAAATATCTTTAAAACGACCATCGTATTTCTTCAGAATCGTGTTCTTAGTCGATAAGTACAAAGGCCATCCTTTGCTCAAAGCCATGTTAAAGCAAGAGTGCGCGAAACCTTTGATCGATTCGTCAGTATTATACATGGTTAAGGCAACGCCATCCCCTTTGAAGTTATACACTTCGAAAGTTTGTGCCTCACCACCATCTTCTGGTTGGAATGAAACCGTTAATTTACCTTTTCCTTTGGTTACGAAATCCGTTGCTTTGTATTGATCACCAAAAGCGTGACGTCCGATCATAATCGGTGCCGTCCAGTTAGGTACTAAACGAGGTACGTTTACACAAACGATGGGCTCGCGGAAAACCGTACCATCTAGGATGTTACGAATCGTTCCGTTAGGGGACTTCCACATTTGTTTTAAATCAAATTCTGTTACACGAGCCTCATCTGGAGTGATGGTAGCACATTTGATACCTACACCGTATTTTTTGATTGCCTCAGCTGCCTCAATAGTTACTTGGTCATTTGTTTCATCGCGGTACTCTACGCCTAAATCATAGTATTTAATGTCTAAATCTAAATAAGGCAAGATTAATTTATCCTTGATGAATTTCCAGATAATTCGAGTCATTTCATCGCCGTCTAATTCAACGACTGGGTTGGCAACTTTAATTTTTTCCATTTTTGTTAGTTCAATGTTTTGATCGGTTGTGATAATCCTGCAAAGGTAAAGACTAAATCTTTTTTCCTCCATTATTTTAGGGTATTTTTGTCAAAATATCGGATCTTTTTTTGAGTTAGCGTGGTAAGATCAGTAGAGTGAAAGTTCGATACCCTTATTTGATTAAAATTTGCCTGAAAAAGCGTAAATTGCAGTCCTTTTTTTGAAATACTATGTTTGATAATTTAAGTTCGAAGTTGACCGCTGCCATGCGTACCCTGAAGGGGAACGGCAGAATTACGGATATTAACGTTGCCGCTACGGTGAAGGAAATTCGCCGCGCCTTGATGGATGCGGACGTTAACTACAAGGTAGCGAAAGAGATTACGGATCGGATTAAGGATCAGGCGATGGGCCAAAAAATCCTTATTGCCGTCGAGCCTGGTCAATTATTGACTAAAATTGTTCATGATGAATTAACCCAATTAATGGGCGGTCAAAAGCAGGATATTAACCTGAAAGGGGAACCAGCCGTTGTATTAATTGCAGGTTTACAGGGTTCTGGTAAGACGACATTCTCGGGAAAATTAGCTCAATATATTAAAAAAGGAGGCCGCAATGTGCTTTTGGTAGCCTGCGATATTTACCGCCCTGCTGCGATTGACCAATTGAAAGTATTGGGTGAGCAAGTAGGAGTGGAAGTATATGCCGAGCCTGAAAATAAAAGTGCGGTGAGCATTGCTGAAAATGCGTTGTCTTATGCACGTAAAATGGGCAAGAAGGTCGTGATCGTCGATACTGCGGGTCGTTTAGCCGTAGATGAGGTCATGATGACTGAAATTGCTGCTGTAAAGGAAGCGATTAAACCGACGGAAATTTTGTTCGTTGTGGATTCCATGACGGGTCAAGATGCGGTGAATACGGCGAAGACCTTTAATGAACGATTAAACTTTGATGGAGTTGTTTTAACGAAATTAGACGGGGATTCTCGCGGTGGCGCGGCCCTTTCTATCCGTCAAATTGTAGATAAACCGATTAAATTCATTTCCACAGGGGAGAAAATGGAGGCCTTAGATCAGTTCTATCCTGATCGTATGGCGAACCGTATCCTAGGAATGGGGGACGTATTATCGTTAGTGGAGCGTGCTCAGCAGGCTTTTGACGAAGATGAGGCGGCTCGTTTAAATAAGAAGATACGCCAAAACAATTTCACTTTCGAAGACTTCTACGCTCAATTGCAGCAAATCAAAAAGATGGGTAACATCAAAGATTTGATGGGTATGGTGCCGGGAATGAGTAAGGCGGTGAAAGATGTAGATATCTCTAATGATTCCTTCAAGCCGATTGAAGCGATCATCAATTCCATGACCGCTAAGGAGCGTCAAAATCCAGATATTTTGAACCCATCCCGCAAGAATCGTATTGTGGCAGGATCAGGAACGTCGATTCAAGAGGTGAATAACCTGTTGAAGCAGTTCGAGGACATGCGCAAAATGATGAAGATGATGAACAAGGTTCAGGACGGAAAGATGAAGATGCCTAATTTAGGCGGTATGTTAAAGCGCTAATTATTTTCTAATAATCGCTCCTATTTCCTTCTCAAATCCTTTCATTAAGCGATCCATGGTGGACTCGATAACCTTATCTGTTAAGGTTTGAGACTCGTCCTGTAGCGTAAAGCTTACCGAATAAGCTTTCTTGCCTTCGCCTAAGTTTTTGCCTTCGTACACATCGAAGATGGATACATTTTTCAGTAAACTCTTCTCGTATTGTTCAGCTAATTTTCGAATAGCTTGGTAACTAACGGCTTTATCGATCACTAAAGATAGGTCGCGACGTACCTCAGGGAACTTAGAAATCTCTTGGTAAACGAAGTCTGCTTTCTCTTGCTTCACCCAATAATCCCAGTCGAAATCAGCGAAGAATACCTCTTGTTTGACGTCCCATTTGCTGGCTAAATTGGGATGAATCATTCCTACTTCAAGGCAAGCTTTCTTATTTATAGAAATGCGTAATCCGAAGGCAAACACACTCGAATTTTCGATGGTATCTGTCTCGAATTGAGTTACACCTAAAGAACGCATAAGCTCGATACTTACTTGATACAGGTGGTGAAGCGCGGTTTTCGTGGGAGCGCTAGACCAAGACTCTCCTGACCATAATCCGGTGGTAAATAAGGCTAAATGCTTTTTTTCGATGTATTTAGCTCCTTTTTTATGGTAAGTTTTGCCAAATTCGAAGACTTTCAGATCTTTTTGACGGCGGTTAATATTATGTGCTAGCACCTCTAAACCGGCAAAAGACATGTGTTGTCTCATCACCCCTAGATCTTCTGAAAGTCGGTTTAGAATTTCAACCGTTTCGAAAGATAAATCCTTCGCAATCGCTGCATGAGCATCGGCTTTCGTAAGTGAATTGGTGATGATTTCTTGGAAACCTTTGGCCGTCAAAATCTGTGAAACATTCAACTGAACCCGCTCCTTGTCCAATAAAGGAAATTCCGAAATGAAGTTCGCACTTAAATGATCAGATAACGGAATGTTATCTAAACCATGTATACGTAAAATCTCTTCGATGATATCTGCCTCTCTCGTAACATCTACGCGGTATGCGGGAGCAATGGCTGTGAAATCATCGCCTTTTTCAGCCTCGATTTTGAAATCCAAAAGCGTCAAAATTTCTTTTATTCGTTCCGCCGCTAATTCAATACCGATGTATTTTTGGACACGTTGAACGTTCACGGGGATTTTAACTAAAGAAACTGGGGTAGGGTAATAATCAATAGGCTCAGAGGTGATTTTTCCACCAGCTAATTCTTGAATTAATTGTGCCGCATATTCCATTGCGAATAACTTTGCTTGAATATCAGTGCCACGCTCAAAACGGAAGGAGGCATCAGTTTTCAGACCATGAATTTGGCTTGCCTTCCGAATACGCTCTGGCTTGAAGTGGGCCACCTCTAAGAAAACACGCGATGTGGAATCTTTAATACTAGAATGTTCTCCGCCCATGACACCGGCTAATCCGATGGCACCTGAAGCGTCACAGATCATTAATTCTTCACCTGTTAACTTGCGTTCTACGCCGTCTAGTGTTTTGAAAAGGGTACCTGCAGGCAAGCTTTCTACGATTAATTTACCACCCTTGATTTCGTTCCAATCGTAGGCGTGCATCGGCTGGCCTAGTCCGTGGCAAATGAAGTTCGTAATATCCACCACATTATTAATAGGACGCAATCCGATGGCTTGTAAACGTTCTTGTAACCAAGCTGGTGAAGGCGCCACTTGAATACCATCAATCGTGATACCGCAGAAACGATCGCAACCTCCATCTTTCACTTCCACTGCAATCGGATGCGCATTGCTTTCGATCACTAAGGCGGGGGAAGGTAATTGAATAGGAAGACCTGTTACCGCCCGAATGTCACGCGCAACTCCCCAGTGAGAGGCTGCATCGGCGCGGTTAGGCGTTAATCCGATTTCTAAAACTAAATCCCCTGCAATGTCAAAAAAGGAGGCTGCTGGAGTTCCGTTAGGTGCTTGTGTGTCTAAAACTAAAATGCCATCATGCGATGATCCTATTCCGATTTCGTCTTCTGCGCAGATCATACCTTCCGAAGGCTGTCCATAGACCTTGCGCTTCTCAATCGTGAACAATTCTTTCCCGTCCTTATCGTATAATTGGGTGCCAGGGGTTGCCACGATTACTTTTTGGCCTGCTGCTACATTCGCAGCACCACAAACAATGGTTAAAATTTCGTCCAAACCAGCATCCACCGTAGTTAGACTTAAGAATTTCTCTTTTACCTCGAATTTCTCACAGGTTAAAACCTCGCCTACCACGAATCCTTTTAATCCACCAGGAATCTTATCGTGCGGCTCGATGCCTTCTACTTCAAGTCCGGTATTTGTTAATAGAACATCTAATTCTTCTGGGCTGCCCTGTGAAGGAAGCTTCGAAATATCAATAAAATCACGTAACCAATTAAGGGAAATTTTCATCTGTCTAATTAACGGGTAAGCTTCATTTTGTAATCCACGGAAACCTTTCCTCGCGTGATATCACTTAACTTATTTTTAATGAGGCGCTTTTTCACGGGATTCAAATGATCCGTAAATAAAATGCCTTCGATATGATCGTATTCGTGTTGTATGATGCGGGCCGCCAAACTTTCAAATAGGTCCGTTCTTTCCTCACCCTGCTCCGTCCAATAGTGTATTTTAACATATTCGGGGCGATACACTTCTCCTCGAATCCCCGGGATAGATAAACATCCTTCTTCAAAACCCCATTCGTCCCCCGTTTCCTCTAGAACTGTCGGATTAACGAATACCTTTTTAAAACCAATTAAGGACTGATCCACATCCTCTTCTTTTTCTCCTTCGTTCATGGGGCGTCCATCCACCACAAATAATCGAATGTCCATACCTATCTGAGGAGCTGCTAAACCTACACCGCTTGCCGCGTACATAGTTTCGAACATATCTTCTGATAGTTTGATTAAATCGACACTTCCTAATTCAATAGGGGATGCGACTTTTCTTAAAACAGGATCCCCGTAGGGTATAATTGGATAAATCATGTTTGTGAACGCAATGCAAACAACAAATTTAGCAGAATTTATCCTTTGTTTTTCGTAATTTGCCGTGATTTTTAACCTAAGTGAGATTAATAGAAAGAATATGAATAGAAACTTCTTTAAGGCACATCCTTGGCATGGCGTTCAAATCGGTGATCAAATGCCTGAATTAGTGACGGCATTTATCGAAATTGTTCCGACGGATACAGTGAAGTATGAGATTGACAAACAAACGGGCTATCTAAAAATCGATCGTCCGCAGAAATTCTCGAACATTGTTCCTGCTTTATATGGCTTTTTGCCACAAACCTATTGTTCTGACGGCATTGCGGAATTAGCTCGCAAGTATTCAGGAAAAGATATTGAAAGAGGGGATGGAGATCCTTTGGATATTTTAGTTCTTTCAGAGCGTGCGATTACGCACGGGGATATTTTATGTCAGGCGATTCCTATTGGTGGTATTCGTATGATTGATAAGGGAGAGGCGGATGATAAAATTATTGCTGTTTTAAAGGATGATCCTATTTATGGCAAATGGAAAGATATTGCAGATGCGCCTAAAGATATCGTTGAACGTTTGAGGCATTATTTCTGGACCTATAAAATGTTGCCGGGAGAAATGTCTTCGAGTTCAGTAGATATTGACGATATTTATGGCCGCGAAGTGGCCTTTGAAGTGATTCGTCAGGCACGTGAAGATTACCGTAAAAACTTTGGTTAGAAACCATTTAAAATACTAATTATGTGGCAATTTGTGAAGTATTCCTTAGCGACCGTTTTTGGTCTTTTTCTATTTGCGATCGTTTCATTACTGCTTTTAGCAGGCGTGGGGGCAGCCATCGGAAGCTCGGATGAGGTTTTTGATCTGAAAGATAATTCAGTTTTAAGACTGGATTTGAATCGGCCTATCGTAGAAAATGCATCGACGGAAGACAATCCCTTGTCAGCATTGACGGATCTTTATTTAGCTCCCCCAGAAAACTTGGGATTGATTCAAGTCTTATCAGCTTTAGAGCGCGCGAAAGTGGATCCGAAGATTAAAGGAATCTACTTAGATGCTAGTTTTCCGATGGCGGGTTATGCCCAGCTTTCGGAGATTCGGGAGGCGATTCAGAAGTTCCAAAAGTCGGGTAAATTCGTCTATGCTTATGCTAATTCATATACAGAGAAAGGATATTATATTTCATCTGTGGCAGATAAGACCTATTTGAATCCGAATGGATTGTTGGATTTCAATGGTATTAGCGTTCAATACAGTTTCTATAAGAAGGCCTTGGATAAATTAGATATAGAGCCTTTGGTCTTCCGTGTGGGAACATATAAATCGGCGGTAGAGCCCTTTATTCGCGAAGATATGAGCGAGGAAAACAAGGCGCAGACGTCCTCCTTTTTGCAATCGATTAATACGTATATTTTTGATAAAATTGCGCGGTCTAAAAACATTCCCGTTCGCAAATTAGATTTGATTGCGGATAGTCTACTGGCTTTCGAGCCATCATCGGCAGAGAAATTAGGGATGGTGAAGCAGGGTTATTGGGATGAATTTGAGGCTTTAATGAAGAAGGCGTCTGGCTCAAAAGAAAAAGTAATTTATGTTAGTGTGAATCATTATTTACAGGCCAAAAATCCGATAGACGAGGTAGAAGGAAAAGATCGCATTGCTGTTTTAGTGGCTGAGGGAGAGATTTCAGGAACAAGAGCAAGTGATGGCAATATAGGTTCAGATGATTTTGTTAAGGAGTTGAAAAAACTTCGGGAGAGTAAATCAGTGAAAGCCATTGTGCTTCGAATTGATTCTCCGGGTGGATCCTCTTTAGCATCCGATATCATGTGGCGTGAAATAGAGTTGACGAAGAAAGTGAAGCCTATTATTTCTTCGATGTCGAATTATGCTGCTTCAGGTGGCTATTATATGGCCATGGGAACGGATGTAATTGTAGCTCAGCCTACGACGATTACGGGATCCATTGGTATTTTTGCTGCCTGGTTTAATGTGGATAATTTCTTAAAAAACACCTTAGGCATTACGCAAGATCACGTGAATACACACGCGAATTCAAACTTTATGACTTCGGCTGGCGCCTTGACAGATTTTCAAAAATCAGTCGTACAGAATTCAGTGAATAAAGGATATTTATCCTTTACTACGAAAGCTGCGGCTGGACGTAAGATGACTTTACAACGTTTGCAGTCTTTGGCTGGGGGACGTGTTTGGACGGGAGCGCAGGCGAAGCAGATCGGTTTAGTGGATGAATTAGGAGGATTAGATAAAGCAATTGAGATTGCGGCGACTAAGGCGAAATTAAAGCCAGGATCCTATAAAGTGGCGATTTATCCAAAAGCTAAATCATTTGTCGATGAATTATTGAATTCTGCTATGTCCGAAACATCTATGTCGGAGCGTTTCTTAGCAAAAAATATTCCTTGGTCTTCGGCAGTACTCGAAGTGAATCGTTGGAAAAAAAGAGAAGGCTTCTTAGCTATGATGCCTTATTTAATGGAATTTGAATAGAAATAAAGCTTATATGGTACGTAATAATTGGACTCGCGAAGAGGTAGAAAAAATTTATAATCAGCCATTTTTAGACTTGGTTTATCAAGCGGCTACGGTACACCGGGAAAATTTTGACCCGAATGAGGTGCAGATTTCTACCTTATTATCGATTAAAACGGGTGGTTGTCCCGAGGACTGTTCTTATTGCTCTCAAGCGGCTCGTTATCACACGAATGTAAAGGTGCAAAAACTACTGCCTTACGAAGAGGTAATTCAAGCGGCTAACCGCGCGAAAGACAGCGGAAGTTCTCGTTTCTGTATGGGAGCTGCTTGGCGCGAAGTGCGTGATAACAAAGACTTTGATCGTGTGCTAGATATGGTGAAAGGGGTGAACTCTTTAGGAATGGAAGTTTGCTGCACCCTGGGTATGTTATCAGAAGAACAAGCACAGAAGTTAAAGGAGGCTGGTTTATACGCCTATAATCACAATATTGATACGAGTGAGGAATATTATGAGGACGTTATTTCGACGCGTACCTATGATGATCGTTTAGAGACCTTAGGAAACGTTCGTAAGGCAAAATTATCCGTTTGTTCTGGTGGTATTATTGGAATGGGAGAAAGTGCTGGTGATCGCATGGGAATGTTATTAACCTTAGCTAATCTTCCAGAGCATCCGGAATCTGTTCCAGTGAACAATTTAGTGCCAGTAGAAGGAACTCCCTTTGAGAATCAAAAGACGGCTTCGGTTTGGGATTTAGTTCGGGTGATCGCAACGGCGAGAATCATGATGCCCAAGTCTGCCGTACGTTTATCTGCCGGGCGTTTAGAATTAAACTACGAAGGCCAGGCGTTCTGCTTTATGGCAGGGGCGAATTCTATCTTCTCTGGAGATGTCTTATTAACAACCCCTAATCCGGATACGAAATCGGATGAGGAATTATTCCAAATCTTAAGCATCAAACCGAAGGCAGCCTTCAAAGATGCGCGCAAGCCGGGTGTGGAATTTAACCAGATTCCTAGCGCTCAAGGTTTAGAGCATACGCACTAATAAAAAAATAAATGAACAGGCGCTATTTCGATGGAGGTAGCGCCTTTTTTTATAGGTTTTTTTTCATGCGGTAATGTTGAATCTCGCCAAAAAGCAAATAAGACTCCGCCACAATCGCATATCCTATTGCCTGATAGAAGGGTACCGCATTCTCTCTCGCTTCTAATACGATTTCAGACCAGCCTTTTAATCTTGCCTTCTCTTCTACATAAGCCATGATGGCTTTTCCGATTCCTTTTCCTTGAGCAGCCGTAGCGATGGCTACGCATCGCACTTGTCCTTGGTTGGCGGCAGATTCATGCATCCTGGCCACTCCTAAAACCTCCCCCTCTTCTACCGCAATGGCGTGAATGGCTTGGTCTTCGTCTGCAAGTACTTCGGAGCCTAAGGGCTGATTCCAAGGCTCACGCAGCACGTTAAAACGCAAAGCGTAATAGGCTTTCCATTCGGCGTCGGTTTGCGGAGACTTGATTTCCATGTATGGCTAAACTTGTAGGGGATAAAAAAATGGCGCCACCCTGCGGGCGGCGCCATAAATATAACCGATTTAGATCTTATTTTGCAAAGTTCACCGCACGCATTTCGCGAATCACGGTTACTTTAATTTGACCTGGATATTGCATCTCTTTCTCGATTTTTTGAGAAATGTCAAACGATAAGTTCGACGCTTTTTCGTCACTTACATTCTCTGAATCGACCATGATACGAAGCTCACGACCCGCTTGGATTGCATAACACTTCTGTACTCCATCGAACGAAGTAGCTAAAGCCTCTAAATCACGTAAACGCTTCATGTAAGACTCCATCATCTCGCGACGTGCGCCTGGACGAGATCCAGAGATTGCATCACATACTTGGATAATAGGGGAAATCATAGAAGTCATTTCGCACTCATCGTGGTGAGCTCCGATGGCATTACAAACCTCTGGATGCTCCTTGTATTTCTGAGCAAGTTCCATTCCTAATAAAGCGTGTGGAAGTTCCGGTTCTTCATGCCAAACTTTACCAATATCATGCAATAGACCTGCACGCTTCGCTAGCTTCGCATTTAATCCTAATTCCGCTGCCATCGTTGCACAAAGTTTCGCGACTTCGCGCGAGTGTTGCAAGAGGTTTTGGCCATAAGAAGAACGGAAACGCATACGACCGATCATCTTAATTAATTCTGGGTGTAATCCGTGAATATCTAAGTCGATCACCGTTTTCTCACCGATTTCGATGATCTCATCGTCGATGTTCTTACGTGTCTTGTTCACCACTTCCTCAATACGAGCTGGGTGAATACGACCATCCTGAACTAAACGGTGAAGAGATAAACGCGCAATCTCACGACGCACTGGATCGAAACCTGAAATGATAATTGCCTCTGGGGTATCGTCCACGATAAATTCCACTCCCGTTGCTGCTTCCAGCGCACGGATGTTACGACCCTCGCGGCCAATGATTTTACCTTTAATATCATCTGATTCGATATTGAATACAGAGACGCAGTTTTCGATGGCGTGTTCAGCTGCGGTGCGTTGAATCGTTTCAATAACGATTTTTTTCGCCTCTTTCGTTGCCGTCAATTTCGCTTCCTCAATAGCTTGTTTCACTAAAGAACTCGCCTTGCTTTCCGCTTCTGCCTTCAGGGCATCCATGATCTGTTGGCGTGCTTCATCTGCTGAAAGACCAGCAATTTTTTCTAATTGGCTGATTTGGTTAGCAAGCATTGCTTCCGCCTCTTCGCGTTTCTTCTCTACATCCTCTAGCTTCTTGCGGTAGTTATCTTCTTTCGATTGTACGCTTTGCTTAGCTGATTGTAATTCTTGTTCTGCCACGCGTTGTTGTTCCGCTTGTTGTGTTAAAACGCGTTCTTTCTCCCGTAATTTTTGTTCGTTTTCTACGAGGATTCCTTTTTTGTTTTGGGACTCTTCTTCGAATTCCGAACGAAGACGTAGGAAGTTTTCCTTCGCTTCTAACATACGGTCTCTTTTGATGTTTTCTGCGGAGATTTCCGCATTTTTAAGGATGTCATCCGCTTTGCGTTGGGCATCCCCCTCGATATTTTTATTCACCTTAGAGAAGAATACTTTTCCGGCAAATAGTCCTCCCGCCGCGGCGATGAGGGGTAAAATAAATGTGAATATAGTCGACATATAGAACGAATGTGTGTTTATACATTAGCCCCCTGAAAAGTCGAAATAAAAGAAAAACTATACCGTGAACTCTGCCGCAAGAGATAACAATTCTTTGTTTTCTTCCAGCACGTCGGCTTGGAGTGAATTGTGCTCTGCGTCAAATTTTAAACCACACATGGCCAGATCTAAAGCAACCATTGCCATTACGGCAGCGGGATCTGAACTATTTGTTTGCTGTTCGTAATAACGAACAAGGTCGTTCACTAATGATGCTGCATTTCTTACGTAAGCCTCCTCACCTGGACTAACCCTCAAGGCAATACTTTGTATGCCAACGATCAGATTACAAGGTATTTTAGGATTCATGGATTGCGTAATTGGTCAATGCAATGATCTATTTTTGTAATATATTCTTCTAACTTTTGTTTCAACTCAGCGGTGGGAACTGCTGTGTTATCTGTACTAGCTACAATTTTAGCGAAATTATCTGATTTTTTAAAGCTTTTCTCCAATTCTTTTAGCCGTCTTTGAGATTTAGCGAGTTCTTCGGATTTAGTGCTTAGTTTCTGTTGCAGATCTTCCAGTTCGGCTTGTTTTTGAACGAGCGTGCCCTGGTATTCATGCATACGCGCCACCATTCCACTGATTTTCAGCTTCAGGTTTAAGTATTGCATTTTTAGTTCTGATTTCATTTCAGGGCTAAGCTAGGTTTTCCGTTTTTCCAGGAAAATTCTTTGATGAAAATATAGGCCAAAATACAAATAAATCCGATGTTTTGGCTGATGAGTAGAGGGATTTCTAAATGGGATAAAAATGCACCTGATTCAATCGCTATAACGCCCAAACTGATGTATACAATAGCTGCCATCCAGCGGTAGGGTGCGGGATCATATTTTTGGCCCCCTACATAACATAAAATAGCCATCACCATTCCAGAGGCAAGGAAGGAATAGGCGCATGCTAGGTAGCCATAAATCGGGATGAAAATTACGTTTCCGATTAAGGTAACTGCGAGTCCCGTGACCGTGATGACCGTACCCATATAGGTTTTATTGGTCTTTTTAAACCAAACCGACTGCGTATAATACACCCCTAAAAATAAGTTGGCAAGCAATAAAATGGGTACAACTCCGATGCCTTCCCAATAGATGGGCTGACGTAAAAATAGACCCTGAATCCAAAATAAATTCGAACTCACGCCCACCCACAAAATGAGGCAAACAAGGACGAACCAATGACTTACCAGCGCTAAATTAGATTGGCTATTTTCGGCGGATTTAGAACCTAAGAAGAAAGGTTCTGCTGCATATTTAAAGGCCTGAATGGCTAAACTCATAAATACAGAGAGTTTATAGCAATTACCGTAAATACCCAAAGCATCCTCCGATGTTCTGCCCGCATAAAATCCGGCGGGTAAAAATTCTTCGAGCAATAAGCGGTCAAACATCAAGTTAAACATCGCTGCTAAACTCATGAACATGATGGGGTAGGAATAGACCCATAACTTCTTCATTTCCGCACCGTCCCAAGTCCATCGAAAAGAAGCGAAAGAGGATCGCAGCCAATAGAATAGACTAGCGTTTGCTAATAAGTTCGCTAAGAATATATAACCGGCACCGATGCTAGGGAAATACAAATTTTGTAAAAATGCAGGACCCCAGTGTCCTTCATGCATCGGTTTTAATAAGGCCAAAAAGAACAAGTTTAGTCCTACGTTAATAAGTATCGAAACGATTTTGGCCTTAACAAATAAGGAGATTTTATGCTCTAATCGAAGGCGCGCAAATGGAATGGCTGTCACTGCATCTATCGCCAAAATCAAAGCCAACCAACGCATGAATTGTCCTTTTCCTTCATAACCTAGTTGCGCCATTAAAGGATCAGCAAAGACAAATAAGCCTAGCGTAAAGAAAGCTGACGTTAGAATGATCGCTGTTAAAATGATGTTATAATAGCGTTCTGGGGCTTCTTTCGCATAGCGAAAATAGGCCGTCTCCATTCCGTAGGTAAAGATGATATTCGCGATGGCCACATAGCCATAGAGTTTAACATTTACGCCTAACGCAGCTGGTAAAAAGGCAGCGGTGTGGATGAAAACCAATAAAAAATTTAGTGAACGACCTAGGATCGTACTGAATCCATAGGATAGTGTTTCGCCAGCTAATTTTTTAAGAATGGACATGCGTTAATGTTCGGTCAATTCTCAAAGTTACAATTTATTGCTTTTGATAGCCGATGATTTGGTAAAAATGCTCAGAATAACTTTCGCTGATCGGAATGTGGTTCTCGCCGATTTTAATTTTTTGGCTACGAATCGACTCCATTTTGCTCAAGGAAACGATAAATGATTTATGCACTCTCACAAAATCCATGGAAGGTAATTTCTCTTCAATGGACTTCATCGTCATGCGGCAAACAACGGGAAATTTTTGGGTTCTTAGGTGGATTTTGATGTAGTCTTTCAAGCCCTCGATATACAAAATATCTTCCAGCATAATCTTCATGAGGGAATAATCCGCATGAATAAATAGGAACTCTAATTTAGGTACTTCTGCAGTCCTAGAGGTCACTTGCTTGCTTTTATAATAGTCTAAAGCTTTATGGCTTGCCTTTAAAAAGCGTTCGAAATTGATAGGTTTTAACACGTAATCAATGACATCTAAATTAAATCCATCGAGCGCATATTGTTGGTAGGCAGTCACGAAAATGACCATCGGCTTTTTCGTCAAACTTTCTAAAAACTGCAAGCCCGTCATACCCGGCATTTGAATATCAAGGAATAATAAATCTACTGGATTGTTTTCCAAATACTCGACAGCCTCCATCGCATTTCTACAACGTTTAACGAGTTGGAGGAAGGGTACTTTAGAAACATTATCTTCGACTAAGTCTAAAGCCAAACTCTCATCATCCACCGCCATGCATTTCAAAATGCTGCCCGGAATCTCCACTAAACTTTCCTCTGACATAATTATACGTGTTGAATGGTGAGTGTAATTTCGAAATCTGAATCGGACTCTTTTACAATTAAACTATGACTATTCGGATAAAGCAATTCTAGGCGGCGTTTCACATTAGCAAGACCAATACCAGAGCTCTCGTCTTTTGTTTCATTTACCGAAGCACCTTTTTTATTCGCTACATGGAATGTTAATTCTTTCGAGCTATCCTTTAATTCTATTACAATCGTCGGATTTTCAATAAAGCCTACGCCGTGTTTGAACGCATTTTCAACAAATGGAATCAGTAACATAGGCTCAATACTACTCGATTTAGGCCCTATTTCATGTTTGAAATTGATGAGAATATCATCGCCAAAACGAATCTTTTGCAGGTCAATATAACTTTCTAAATAGGTCAACTCTTTACTAATAGGAACGATGGAATCATTCGTTTCGTAGATCATGTACCGCATTAATTCAGATAGTTTTACCACTACCGGTTCCACCATTTCGGGTTTTCTCCGGGATAAAGAAACTACGCTATTCAATACGTTAAACATGAAATGTGGGCTGATTTGGGAACGTAAGAAGGATAGTTCTGATTTCAGACGCTCGTTTTCTTGTTCTTTAGTCCGCTCATCTTCTTTCATGCCATCTGAAATTAATCGATACGAAGTTCCGATCGCCGCATAGAATAAAAGCTGGAAGATCATCCGCATCGTCGCACCGCGTCTAGGTCCTCCACCGCCGCGATTATCAGGGTAAAAAGACTCATAGGCCCAATGGAATATTGCTTCATGGAACCAAAGCATCAATGCGATCGTGCTGACAAGGGTCACTAAATAAATGATAACCCCTTTTGCCCGCAGTAATTTAGGAAGCAAAATCTCCGTATTCAGGTAAAAGAAGGGGATATTGATAACTGTGAAGCTAGTCATGTAGATAATCCAAAAGTAGGAACGGCGAATATCCTCTGGATTAGTGGAGTTCGAATTAGGACCTAAAAGTATGGGTAATGCGATTAAGAAAGCCCAAAAAAACAGGTGCAACAAAAAGTTTCGGATTGTTAACGTTTTATTTATCATGGGTTTTTGATGCTTTTTGCATACAGTGAATTCAAATTAAGAGAATCTTCCTTATATTTCCATTATAATTTCTACCAGTGTCCTGATTGTGCCGATGAAAAGGCGGAATGATTTTCGGTAGATTTGACTAAACCTACAATTTGCTATGAAGAAATTGCTCTTTTCGATGCTGTGTTCGATGCCCTTTTTTGGATTCGCGCAGCAATCGATTCCCCTCACAGATCTGTCTGCGTTCGACCAACCCAGTAAAAATTGGACGATTGAACAGTCTGTATTCGCGAAATATTCCGATACAATTTTTCAGGTAAGCCCAGGGAAAGGTGTTATTGTGAATACGCTCAGAAGCGGGAAATACCATCGGACAGATGATTTGAAGTCTACAATGCAACATGCAGACATTCGTCTTTTGGTGGATTTTATGCTCCCTAAAGGCATGAATTCAGGTATTTACTTGCAAGGGCGTTATGAGGTTCAATTGTATGACTCTTGGGGTAAGAAGACGGTCAGGTTTGATGATTGTGCCGGAATTTATGAGCGCTGGGATGATGCACGTGGGAAGGGAAAAGAAGGCTATGAAGGGTATGCTCCTCGCCAAAACGCAAGCAAAGCGCCAGGTTTATGGCAGACCTTAGAAATTGATTTCCAAGCACCTCGCTTCGATGCGAGTGGCCATAAAATAGCGAACGCCATCTTTAAAAAAGTTATTTTGAATGGCATTCTTGTTCAGGAGAATATCGAAGTTTCGGGGGTGACTCGTGGTGCGATTTTTGATAAAGAAGCGCCTTTTGGCCCTATCCTTATTCAAGGCGATCACGGTCCGGTAGCATTCAGAAATTTGCGTTATGAAACCTACGAGAAACCAACGGCTTCTTTAGGCGAAGTGTCTTACGATTATTATACGGGCAAATTTACAGACCCCATTATACCTACTACGAAACCGGTAACATCGGGCAAAATACCGGCCTTAACTTACCGAGTAATTCCGGTAAACAACGATTTCTTAATTCATTATAAAGCTGAATTGACTATTCCGGAAGACGATAATTATGAGTTCCAAACCTATTGGACGGGCTCAGGGGAATTGAAAGTAGATGGAGTTGTTTTGAATCAAGGTGCGCATTGGTTTAATGAAATGGTGCCTGCTTCTACCTTCTTAAAAGCCGGCAAGCATCAATTAGAAATTATTCATATCAAAGATTTCCCCTGGGGTCCTAAGGCTTTAGGTTTGAACGTGAAGCGAATCGGTGCTCGTTTAGTTTCGATGCATGACAGAACCTCACTTTTAGACCCAGATGCGGTGGGATTAATCGAAGTGAAGGCGAATGCCGAACCCGTTTTACAACGTTCCTTCGCTTTTCATCTAGGGAAGAAAAAGATGTACATCATTCAAGTAGGGGATCCTGCCGGGGTGCATTATACGTATGACTTGAAGCAAGGAGCGATCTTACAGGTTTGGCGAGGCAAATTCTTAGATGCCACCCAAATGTGGGATAACCGTGGGGAGCCTCAAACCTCTGAACCACTTGGTTTAACGGTGGTGCAAGACGGAAAATCCCCCTTAGTCTTAGCTCACCAGGTACAGCCAGATTCGACGGACTTAGTTTATAAAGGATATCGCCTAGAAGCGGGTCGTCCGGTATTTATGTACGAATGGCCAGCAGCGAAATTGAGAGTAGAAGATCGAATTCAACCCGCAGGAAATGGTTTCCGTCGCACACTGACTTTAGTGGGAGCGAGTCCGCAAAAGAATGATGTGGAGGCTGTTTTAGCAACGGGACATCATCTATCGATTTTGCAAAATGGTCTTGCTTCGCAGCCAGGCAATTTTATTGAATGGAAAGGTGCAGCAGCCGAACTACTGAAAACGGCGTCTGGATCGCAACAAATTCGCGTGCCATTGACGGGGGCACAATTAACTTATGACTTGATTTGGTAACGATGAAAAAATATACAGCTTTTGTTCTTTTGTTTACGCTAGCCTTAGGCGCTTTTGCACAAACAAAAACGACTCCTAAAAAGGAGCAAGATTATTACGAAATCAAGACCTTGCCGATTCCTAAAGAGATTTATTTAGAGGTGGGTGGTCTTGCTACAATGCCGGATGGTAGATTAGCGGTAAGCACGCGAAGAGGTGAGATTTGGATCGTAGAAAATCCATACCAAAAATCAAGTCACCAGACCTATTACCGTCGCTTTGCGAGTGGTTTACACGAGGTGTTGGGTTTAGCCTACAAGGATGGAGCTTTTTACTGTTCTCAACGCGGGGAGTTGACGAAGATTTCGGATACCGATCGCGACGGAGTGGCAGATTTGTATGAGCCGATTTATCAATTTGATATTTCTGGGAATTACCACGAGTATACCTATGGTCCAGTATTCGATAAGAACGGGGACATGTGGGTGAGTTTGAATTTAGCTTGGGTGGGTTTTGGTGAAGGTAAGTTTGCCAAATGGCGCGGCTGGTTTGTTAAAATCTCTCCAGACGGCAAAATGGAGCCTTTTGCAGGTGGATTGCGTTCTCCTGCCGGTTATAGTTTTAATGACGAAGGCGATCTTTTCTACGGTGAAAACCAGGGGGATTGGGTCGGTTCAGGTCGGGTGACACACCTAGCAAAAGGGGATTTTGCAGGGAATCCAGGCGGTCTTAAATGGGCCAAAGAACCCAACAGCCCATTGAAACTTAGCTTAGAAGAGATTCAAGATAATGGCTCGCCTATGTTTGAGGCAGCGAAGAAAAATCCGAAGATTAAATTGCCGGCCGTTTGGTTCCCGCATGCGATCATGGGTATTTCTACTTCAGATATTTTGCAAGACACAACGAAGGGCAAATTCAGCCCTTTCCCTGGCCAGTATTTTGTAGCTGATCAAGGTCAGTCCAAGGTGATGCGGATGGGTTTAGAGAAAATCAATGGCGTGTATCAAGGTTTTGCCATTAACTACCGCGAAGGCTTTCAGTCTGGTATTTTAAGAGAACGTTTTGGTCTAGATGGCAGCATGTTTGTGGGAATGACTTCTCGCGGATGGGGTAGTACAGGAAAGGATGATTTTGGTTTGCAACGTTTATTTTGGAACGGTATTATGCCCTTTGAAATCGATATGATTAAAGCGAAGTCAGATGGTTTTGAATTTAGCTTTACGCAGCCAGTAGATGTGAATTCTGTGAAGAAAGTGGCATCTTATGCGATTCGTTCGTATATCTACAAATACCAACACCAATACGGTTCTCCGATTATTGAGTTAAAGGACTTGAAAATTAAAGGGGTGGAAGTGTCAGCAGATCGCAAGAAGGTACGTATCTCCATCGATGGGATTCGCCAATTTTTCATTCACGAATTTGTCCTAAAGGGTGTTCTGAATGAAAAGGGGGATCCTTTATTACATGAAACCGCTTACTATACTTTGAATGAGATTCCTGCGGGCCCTGCTTTAGTGGCAGCGGCGCCTCAGGTTGAAATCCGAGTGAAAGTGACAGAGGCGAGGGTAGTGAATAACGGATTAGGCTACGAATTAGCCATCTCTAATTTATTAAAGAAACACACTTGCTCTGCTTGCCACGCGAAAGACAGCAAATTAGTAGGCCCTTCCTTCACGGAAATTGCTAAGCGCAATTATTCAAACCAGAAGATTTTAGAGTTAGTATACAAACCTAATCCGCAAAACTGGCCTGACTATGCGACCGAAATGGCACCTATGAGCCATGTTCCTAAGGCTGATGTCTTGAAAATTGCGGGTTGGATTAATGGACTTCGAGAAAAAGAAGGTCTCAAGAACCGCGATTAATAAAAAAAGCTCTCTGCGATGTGCGGAGAGCTTTTTTTATAAGAATAAAGGGAATTATCTTATGGGAGCCACAGTCCCTTGAATCCCTAAAACGATTTGAGAAGCTTCCCCGTTATTCATAACAGTAACGGTTTTATTGAAGATTCCTGGACGTCCAGCTGAATTATAAGACGCGGTTACTTTACCTGTTTTACCTGGCATTACAGGCTCTCTAGTCCAATCTGGAGTAGTGCAACCGCATGAAGGCTTAACGTTAGAAATAACTACGGGTGTTTTTCCTGTATTAGTGAATACAAAGCTATAAGTAGCTATTGTTCCTTCAGCGATGGTTCCAAAATCATGCTTTTCTTGCTTGAATTTCAAAGCACCTTGTGCATTCGATGTAAATGCAAATCCCACTAGTAGCGCAAATAGGGCGATTAATTTTTTCATACTATTTTCATTGGTTTAATACAGCTCAAATATATAAACAATAAAATATTTTGCCAAGTTTCTTGTCTGGATTCTGTTTGGAGGGCGAGGAATTTATTGTATTTTTACGTGTTTAATAAGACCTAGCATTTGAATTCATTTACTTTTTCTAACCCTAACCTTACGTTCGATCCTACCCGGGTATTAGAGGACTATCGCCTAGCTGTTATCAGCCGTGCTTGTAGTCTTTTAGTGCGCAAAGAGGTGTTTTCAGGACGTGCGAAATTTGGTATTTATGGGGATGGTAAAGAGTTATGCCAAATTGCTTTAGCCCGTTCTATGCGCCCTGGAGACTATATTTCGGGCTATTATCGGGATCAAACGATTGGTGCAGCTATCGGGGATTTAACTTGGCCACAGTATTTTGCTCAGCTTTACGGACATCCAGACATTCAATTTGATCCACATTCTGGGGGTCGTCAGATGAATAACCACCATGCGACGCGTTGGTTAGATGAGAAAGGTAAATGGGTGGATCAAACCTCTCGTTATAACACCGTCGCAGGCATATCTTCTACCGCAGGTCAAATACCTCGTGCTTTAGGAATCGCTTATGCCTCTAAAATGTACCGCGAAAGAGCAGATCTAAAAGATCATCAAGCACTTTTCTCGAAACAAGGCCAAGAAGTTTGTTTCACCACAATCGGGGATGCATCCACTTCAGAAGGCATGTTTTTTGAGTGCATTAACGCGGCAGGCGTATTGCAAATACCCTTGGTATTCTCCGTTTGGGATGATGGTTATGGTATTTCAGTGCCTATTGAATTTCAAACAACAAAATCATCTATTTCGAAGGCTTTGGCTGGATTTCAGCGCAATGAGCACGAGAAAGGATTAGAAATTATACAAGTAAAAGCCTGGGATTACCCGGGTTTAGTGGCAGCCTACCAGCGCGCGGCGGAATTAGCTCGAATAGAATTTGTCCCTTGCCTAGTTCACGTGATTGAATGTACCCAACCGCAAGGACACTCTGCCTCCGGTTCACACGAACGCTATAAATCCACTGAGCGATTAGCTTGGGAACAAGAAGCGGATTGTAATGCCTTGTTCCGCGATTGGGTCATAACACAAAAATTCGCTTCTGAGGAGCAACTAAAGGCCATTGATGAGGAGGCTACCGTTTTAGCGCGAAAATACCAGAAAGAGGCTTTTGCCGCTTATATGGCCTCGGTTGATGTGGATAAAAAGGGCTTTTTACGTATTGCGAAAAGTCTTTTGGAATCTACTAATGAGCCGGGACTTTTGCAGCCTATTCTGGATGAATTAACTGCTTTACCTTATCCTATTTTCAGTGATTTAGTTCGGGCTGGTCGGAAGACTTTGCGGGCGTTCCGTTTTTATCAAGGTCCCGCGGTAAAATTATTGCGTAAATGGCTAGATGACCTGGAAAAATTAAACCGCAGACGCTTTAGTTCTCACCAAATGAGTGAGTCCGATGAGTCCCCCTTATTAATTTCGGGAGTGAAACCGACCTATGAAAAAGAGCCGGCTTTGGTTGATGGGAGAGACATTTTGAATAAAGTATTTTCTCAATTTTTAGCCGATCCACGGGTATTTATCTTAGGAGAGGATGTAGGAAAAATTGGGGATGTAAATCAAACCTTGGCCGGATTGCAAGAAATTTATGGGCCTTTAAAAGTAACGGATACCGGTATTCGTGAAGTAAGTATTGTAGGTCAGGGAATCGGCGCATCCATGCGCGGTTTGAAGCCCATCGTAGAGATTCAATATTTGGATTATATATTTTACCCATTCCCGATTTTATCGGATGACTGGGCGTGTTTGCATTACCGTACCGCAGGGGGCCAAAAAGCGCCGATGATTGTTCGGACTAGGGGACATCGTTTGGAGGGAATTTGGCATTCTGGTAGTCCTATGGCTGTTTTAATTAATGGTTTACGAGGTGTTCATTTCTGTGTGCCACGCAATATGACTCAAGCGGCGGGTATGTACCGCACCTTATTGAAAGGGGATGACCCTGGAATTGTGATTGAATGTTTGAACGGATATCGTTTAAAGGAGCCGATGCCGTCTAATTTAGACGAGATCGAAGTGCCTTTAGGAATTACAGAAATTTTGCGGGAAGGGACTGATATAACGGTTGTTACCTATGGTTCTATGTGCCGAATTGTGATGGAGGCAGCGGAGACTTTGGCTGGATTAGGGATTTCGGTGGAGGTGATAGATGCACAGACTTTATTGCCATTTGATCGTCATCATAGTATTTTAGCCTCGATTCAAAAGACCCACCGAGTTATCTTCGCTGATGAAGATATGCCGGGAGGAGCGTCTGCTTATATGATGCAGGAAGTTTTAGACAAACAAGGAGCCTTTACCTGGTTAGAAAGTCCAGCTGTTTGTATTGCTGCCACGGCTCACCGCCCTGCCTATAGTTCGGATGGAGATTATTTCTCTAAGCCAAACACAGAGAATGTGGTGGATGCCGTTTATATGATTATGCGAGAATCCGATCCATCGACTTACCCAGCGATCTATTTTTAAGATGAAAGCGTATTTTCAGGACATTTTAGAGGGAGTTCAGAGTATTCGAAAGGGTATGGCTTTGACGTGGAAGCATGCTTGGGCGGCGCGCAAGCAACGCAGCATTCAAAATATCCAAGATCCTGATTATTTTAATCAAAAGGCTGGTATTGTCACTCTTCAATATCCCCAACAACAAATGCTGCCACCGATTAACGGCCGCTACCAATTGCACAACGAGATGGACGATTGCATCGTCTGCGATAAATGTGTGAAAGTGTGTCCGGTAGATTGTATCGAAATTGATCCCATTAAAGCGACCGGCTTAGTAGGCACCACTTCTGATGGTTCGCCCATCCGTTTGTATGCCGCTAAATTTGACATTGATATGTCCAAATGCTGCTTCTGCGGTCTATGTACCACGGTTTGTCCGACAGAATGTTTAACAATGACCTCGGAATATGATTTCTCGGTCTTTGATGTGAAGGAACACAATTTTGAGTTCGCGAATTTGACTCCGGAACAGGCAGCGGAGAAGCGTGCTTTATATGAGCAGTACGTAGCGGAAAAGGATGCATTGAAAGAAGCGGCAAATGAAGTAGCGAAAACAGCTGCACCCACAGAAACCAAGGACGAAACTCCCAAGCCCGCTTTCAAGCCTGCCTTCAAACCTAGTTTTAAGCCAAAGCCTAAACCAGACGCAGAATGAGCCCGCTTGTGATCGCTTTCTTGGTGTTAGCTTTATTGACTTGCGGAAGCGCTTTGTCGATGTTGTGGACGAAAAATTTATTGCACGCGGCCTTGTCCATGTTCTTAACGATGCTCGGCCTCGCAGGACTCTATGTGTTAGCTTATGCGGACGTTTTAGCGGTGGCACATCTATTAGTCTATGTAGGAGGGGTGTTGATCTTAATCTTGTTTGGGATTATGCTAACGAATCAAACAAATCAAACCGATACCGCTTCCAGCAAAAATCATTTGATGACGCGGGAATCCAATCTAGTATTTCCCTTGTCGATCGGCTTATCTTTTTTTCTGGGCTTGTTTTGGTTATTCACAAAAGGACCTTGGATGAACAATCTGCCCATCACGGGTACATCTAAATTGAGAGAAGTAGGTTTAGGCTTGTTGACTGAATATGCTTTCCCCTTCGAATTAGCCGGAGTCTTTTTATTGATTGCCTTAATAGGCGCCACCTTTGTTGCAAAGAACCATGACTGATATTCCGGTACTTTATTTCTTGTGGGTGTCTGCCTTTCTTTTCGCGACGGGTCTAGCGATTTTGCTTTTGAAGAAAAATACAATTTTTGTATTGATGGGAATCGAGCTGATTTTGAATGCAGCTAATTTAAATTTAGTGGCCTTTTCGAAGAATGATCTATCGATGCAGGGGCTTTACCTCAGCTTGTTTGTTTTAGTAGTGGGCGTTTGTGAGATGGCGATTGCTCTGGCGATTATTTTGCAAGTATATCGAAACTACCGCGCGATTGATGTCGATCAGTTCAGCTCTGAATTCTAGAGGTTTTCGAGTTGTTTTTTGAATTTGAGGGCTTTCATTTTGCCTAGGACTTTGGCCAAATCCTCCTGAGACGCCTCCTTCAGCTTCGCCACCGTCCCAAAAGTCTTCAATAATTTCTCCGCCGTCAACTTTCCAATCCCTTCCATCGTCTCTAATTGTGACACGATAAAGTTTTTACTTCGCTTATTTCGATGCGCCGTAATCCCAAAACGGTGCGCCTCATCCCGCAGCTGCTGAATCAGTTTCAGCGACTCCGATTTCTTATCTATATATAAGGGTAAACTATCCTCAGGAAAATAAATCTCCTCTAAACGCTTCGCAATACCAATGATCGGAACCTTTCCATACAATCCGATGGCCTTTAGCGCATCACAGGCAGCGCTTAACTGTCCTTTTCCTCCATCGACGATAATTAGATTCGGTAATTCAGCCTCTTCTTCTAATAAGCGCGTATATCTGCGGGTGATTACCTCGAACATAGTTGCAAAATCGTCTGGCCCCTCCACTGTTTTAGGCGTGAAGATGCGGTAATCCTTTTTAGAAGGAAGCGAATTCATGAAACAGACCATCGCGGAGACCGGATTCGTCCCTTGCAAGTTCGAGTTATCGAAACATTCGATGTGTTTCGGCAATTCCGTCAGTCGCAAATCATTTTTCAATTTGATCATCACGCGCATCTTGCGATCCCCTCCACTTTCCTCGGCTGCCTTGCGATCCGCTTTATCTTTTCGGAAATACAAGACATTCTTTAAGGACATGTCTAGCAGCTTTCGTTTGTCGCCCTGATTCGGCAAAGTATTTTTCACCCCTTCGAATTCGATCGACATAGGGATGTTAGTTATAATCTCTTTGGCCTTACTCTGAAACTGATCGCGCTTCTCCCAAATCAGCATCGTCAACAATTCTGCCTCCTCTTCCTCGAGTTTTTTCTTCACCTCCCAGGTCTGCGATTGCAAAATAGTCCCATTAATGACCTTCATGAAATTAATATAGGCCAAAGACTCATCCGACACGATCGAAAATACATCGACATCGTGGATCGAGGGATTCACTACCGTCGACTTCGCTTGGAAGTTTTCTAATAGCTGCCATTTCTCTTTCCACTCCTGCGCTTGCTCAAAGGCGTGGCGGGCGGAGGCATCCTGCATTTGGGAAATCAAGAAGCTTTTCGCTTTCTGGTAATTCCCCTTCAAAATCTGAGACACCTGATCGATGTATTCTGTATAGCGATCTTCCTGCTCTAGACCCTCGCAAGGCCCTTTGCAATTCCCGATATGGTATTCTAAACAAACCTTGAATTTCCCCGCCTCGATATTCGATTCCTTCAAATTCAGCGCACAAGTCCGCAAGGGATACAATTGATGCAACATTTCGAGCAACGCATGCATTAGTTTTGGATTCGCATAAGGGCCAAAAAACGTCCCCAGCGAATGATTAATTCGTCGCTCCGTCATCAAGCGCGGAAAACGTTCTTTAGTCAAACATATAAAAGGGTAGGTCTTATCATCCCTTAATAGGATATTGTATTTAGGTTGAAACTGCTTAATGAGCGTATTCTCTAGCAAAAGCGCATCGAATTCCGAGTGAACAATGGTGAACTCCAGCTTACGAATCTGTGCTACAAGTCGACGCGTCTTGTTGTCCTTGCCTTTCGTATTAGTAAAATAGCTACTGACCCTATTTTTAAGATTCTTCGCCTTACCTATATAGATGATGGTGCCGCTTTCATCAAAGTAGCGGTATACCCCCGGATCTTCGGGTAAAGTAGGAAGGATGATTTTAGGGTCAAAGGATGACATAGTCCAAAATTAAGCAAAATTCTCTTCTTTGTGTTTTTTGTAATTATCTAAGGAGGCCCTTTCTTGATTATGCCCATTTTATCGGTTTGTTATGCCATGGTTACCGATTGCCAAATTCACAATAAAATCCCCATTTCTGCCGACCCAAGCTTCTGCCCTTTCTGTATTAAAAAGGTGAAAAATGCCTCCTATGAGCTTATTAAGAGAATACTGCTATTTAAAATAAAAAAAATGAAAAAATAGTAAGTAAAAACTTGTGTAGGTTGGAAGTATTGGACATATTTGGGAGTATGTAATAGTGTAGCATAGTTAAGATAGGTCATCTATTTCCGATGTTGTTTTAAAGTGCTATTGTATTATTTGAAGATTTGTTTAACGACTAAACCTATTTAAAGTTTAAACTATTTATTCACCTAAACAGAAAGGAGGTCCATTGAATTAGCAAAAAGTAAACCCAAAAAATTTAATTTAAAAACTAACTTAATCTTTATTATGAAAAACAATTTTTACAAAACTCTACGAAGCCTTCTTTTGCTAGCGATAGTGATGCTAGGAAGCTTTTCGTCATTTGCCCAAGACCGCAAGGTTTCAGGTAAAGTCTCTGGGACAGATTCCCAAGGAATTCCGGGTGTAAGTATCTTAGTTAAAGGAACTAACACAGGAGCAACTACAGATGTTAACGGTGCATTTTCTGTATCTGTTAACTCTGGATCAGCTGTTTTAAATATTACAGCTGTAGGATATAAGTCACAATCCATAACAGTAGGTTCACAAGCTTCTATTAACGTAACGTTAGCAGAAGATAATTCTCAGTTAGACGAGGTAATCGTAACTGGTTACTCGGTGACTAATAAGAAAGAGTCTACAGCGGCTGCTTCTATTGTTAAAGCCAAGGATTTGCAAATTGCACCTTCAGGTAACGTAGAGCAACAATTACAAGGTCGTGTGGCCGGTGTTACTTTAATCACAAACGGACAGCCAGGTACGAACAGTATCATTCGTGTTCGTGGTTTTGGTGCATTTGGTGGTAACGAGCCATTGTACGTTGTGGATGGAGTTCCAGTAGGAACTACAGATTTCCTTTCTCCAGATGATATCGAGACTACTACGGTCCTTAAGGATGCGGCAGCAGCTTCTATCTATGGTGCTCGTGCAGCGAACGGTGTAATCGTTTACACTACTAAGCGTGGTACACGTAACAAAGGAATTTCGATTTCTTACGATGGATTGTACGGTGGTACTGATCCTAACGTAGGTGGTGTAGCTAAAATGTTAACTCCACAAGAGCAAGCTGATTGGACTCACGTAGCATACCGTAACAATGCGGCGGCTAACGGAACTGCAGTAGGTTATACTCACCCTCAATATGGTACATCTGCGCAAGCAACTTTACCTACGTATTTGCACTTCAACGGTCAAAATGGTGTCAATTCAGGAGATTTAGCAGCTGCTCAAGCAGCTTTTGCATCTAATCCATTAAATACGTTTGTAATTAAAACAAATAAAGCTGGAACAAACTGGTACGATGAAATTACTCGTTTCGGTACTACCATGCGTCATTCATTAGGAATCCAAGGTGGAACTGATAAAGGTCGTTTCTACTTAGGTTTATCTGGACAAGATCAACAAGGTATCTTAATTGAAAACGATTTCAAGCGTTATTCAGCACGTTTCAACTCTGAATTTGATTTAGGAAAGAAAGTTCGTATAGGTGAAAACTTACAATTCACGTACCGTTCAGTTCGTGGTCAATCAGGTGGTAATAATGGTTTAGGTGTTGCTGCTGATGAGTCAGTTATCCTTTCTGCTTACCGTATGCCTACAGCGATTCCAGTTTATGATGAGTTCGGAAGCTTTGCCTCTACTAAAGCTGCAGGTTTTAACAACCCTCGTAATCCAGTTCGTTCAAGGATTCGTAATAACACGAATGATAACAATTATAACGCAGCTGCATTCGGTAATATCTATGTTGAGTATGAGCCAATCAAAGATTTGATTATCAAGACTTCAATCGGTGGTAATTATTCAGGCTACGGATACAAGGATTATAACTACAGATACTTAGGTGATTCTGAGCCAGAGGCTTCTAATTCATTCAACGAAGGTTCAGGTTATAACTTTGCTTATACATTTACGAATACAGCTGCTTACAAAACTAAGTGGAGAAAGCATGGCGTAACTGCTTTAGTAGGTATGGAAGCATTGAATACAGGTGCTGGTCGTCAGATCTCTGGTTCAGGTATCAATCCATTCTCAATGGATTTAGACTTCGTAACTTTATCATCTGTACAATCTCCAGTAGTTAACTCTGGTTTATATTCAGGTGTTAATTTCTACTCTTTATTCTCTAAGTTAGATTATAACTTCGATGAGAAGTATTATTTAACTGGAGTTGTTCGTCGTGACGGATCATCTCGTTTCGGTCCTGAGAATCGTTATGGTATCTTCCCTGCAGTATCTGCTGCTTGGAGAGTAACATCTGAGGAGTTTATGAAAGATCTACCTGCTATCTCTGATTTGAAAATCCGTGGTGGTTGGGGTTTAATGGGTAACTCGAATAACGTAGACCCAGCTAACCAGTTCTCTTTATATGCAGCGAACAGAGGTAACTCGTTTTATGCGATTGATGGTCAATCATCAGGAGCTAATGAAGGATACTACCGTTCTCGTATTGGTAACCCAGCTGCGAAGTGGGAGACATCAGAAACATTGAACATTGGTTTTGATGCAACTCTTTTCAATGGTAAGTGGGAAATCGTATTAGACGTTTGGAGAAAAGATACACGTGATCTATTATTCAACGTGCCTCTTCCAGCGGTAGTAGGACCAGCTGCGTCTGCTCCTTCTGTGAACGTAGCGAAGATGCGTAATCAAGGTATTGATTTCCAAATCATTAACCGTGGTAACTTAACTTCTGATTTGAAATATGAATTAACTTTTAATAATTCATTCTTGAAGAACGAAATCGTTGCATTCGCTCCGGGTATTACGAACTTAACAGGTGGTGCATTCCGTGGAATTACGCCAGTGCGTATGGAAGTAGGACAATCGTTATCTTCTTTCTACGGTTACAAAGTAATCGGTTACTTCAACTCAGCTGCTGAGGTAAGTTCTTCTCCAGCACAAGATGGTAAAGGCTTAGGTCGTTTCCGTTATGCGGATATCAATGGTGATGGTAAAATCACGACTGATGACCGTACGTTCTTAGGTTCTCCAGTACCTACCTATACAGGTGGTATTAACGTAGGATTGACTTACAAGGATTTTGAATTTGCTACGTATTTATACGCTTCAGTAGGAAACCAAATCTGGAACCAATCTAAGTGGTTTACAGACTTCTTCGGAACGTTTGAAGGATCAGGAAAAGGTGAGCGTGCGAAGCAATCATGGACTCCAGCATTAGGAAACAGCGCAGCTGCTCCTATTTGGGAATCAAATTCTAACATGTCAACTTCAGGTGCTGCTAACTCATGGTATGTAGAGAATGGTGATTACTTACGTCTTCAAAACGTCTCTTTAGGATACAATATTCCTAAAGCTTATACTTCTAAGTTAGGTATCAAGCGTGCGAAGTTTACTTTATCAGCTAACAACCTTTTGACTTTTACTAAGTATCAAGGTTTAGATCCAGGCGTAGGTGGTGCAGCGGATACAGGTTTCGGTATTGATGTGGGTAACTACCCAGTGACTCGTTCATTCAATGCATCGATTAACTTGACTTTCTAAAACATAAAGTCCACGCTGTTAGTTATATAACAAATTTAATAAAATAGAAAAATGAAAAATAATCAGATTTTAAAGCGAATCGCTTTAGTGAGTGTGTCAGCTCTTACGTTGACCTTCGCTTGTAAGGATCAGTTTTTAGAAGTGCCGCCTACTGCCTCTTTGGCTCAGGCGCAGTTATCTTCTAAAGATGGTGTAGAAGGTACCTTAATCGGTGCTTATGCTCAATTAGCTGCTAAAGGATTTACTCGTCTTGCAGCAGGTAATAACTGGGTTTGGGGTTCTATCCGTGGAGGAGAGAACAATAAAGGTACGGATGCGGGTGACTTCACTTCCATCAACCCTATGCAACGTTATGAGGTTCAACCTACTGATGGTGATTTGAACAGCACATGGCAAGCAAAATACGAAGGTGTTGCTCGTTGTAATGCGACGATTAATTTAGCTAATGGATCTAAAGAGATTTCAGCAGCAGATAAGACTCGTATTGTTGCAGAAGCTCGTTTCTTACGCGGTCACTACTACTTTGAGTTAAAGAAGTTATTTAACTCAGTTCCATATGTAGATGAGACAAAGGATTACGGTAAGGGTATCGAAAAAGTAGCGAACACAGAAGCATTCTGGGATAAGATCGAAGGTGACTTTGCTTATGCATATACAAACTTGCCAGCAACGTCTTCATCTGCAGGTCGTGCGAACAAATGGGCTGCTCAAGCTTATTTAGGTAAAGTGTTATTGTTCCAAGGAAAGTTTGCTGATGCGAAAGCTAAGTTTACTGATGTAATCGCGAACGGTGTGACTACGAATGGTAAGAAGTATGGTTTAGTTCCTAAGTTTGCTGAAATCTTCAACGCGGAGAATGACAACAACGAAGAGGCTATCTTTGCTATCCAATCTTCGATGAACACAGGTAACGTGAATAACGCGAACGGTTTTGATGACTTGAACTACCCATATAACACGGGTTCTGATGGTCCAGGTAACTGCTGCGGATTCTTCCAACCTTCTTTCTCTTTAGCTAATGCTTACCGTACAGTGAATGGTTTGCCTATCTTAACTGAGACGGCTGGAGCTCCAGATTATAACTTAGCTGCGAATGCATTGAAGCAAGACTTTCAAATCGCTTCATCTGCTGCATTTACGGAAGATGCTGGTGCTTTAGATCCACGTATTGACCACACTATCGGTCGTCGTGGTATCCAGTATTTAGACTGGATCGAGCACCCTGGTAAGAACTGGATTCGTGATCAAACTTATGCTGGTCCTTATTCACCTAAGAAATACGTATACTACAAGCGTCAAGAGAATACATTAACAGATGGTTCTTCTTGGACACGTGGTTATGCAACGATGAACTTCAACATCATTCGTTTTGCAGATGTATTGTTAATGGCTGCTGAGGCTGAAATCGAAGCTGGTTCATTAGCTACTGCTTTAGGTTACATCAACCAAGTTCGTGCTCGTGCAGCTAACCCTGCAGGTTTCGTAATGAAAGGTGGAGTAGCTGAAGCTAACTACGTGATCTCTCCTTATACAGCATTTGCTGATAAGACTGCTGCTCAAAAGGCGGTTCGTATGGAGCGTATGTTAGAATTAGCGACTGAAGGTCACCGTTTCTTCGACTTAGTTCGTTGGGGTACTGACGTTGCTACTTTAAATGCGTATTTAACTTATGAGAAGCAATACTTAGTAACGAAGTTTGGTGGAGCATCTTACCAAGCTACGGATAAGTATTTGCCTATCCCTCAAGCTCAAATCGATATCCAAGGAACTTCTATCTTGAAGCAAAACCCTGGTTATTAATTTGACCTAATTTTCTTTAAAAAAGGTGGGATATTAATCCCACCTTTTTTATTTTCGCTTAAGTTTAAAAATACGCTATGAAGCCTAGTTACGCCTACTTATTGATTGCCTGTTCATTCTTCGTTTTCTCTTGTAAAAACGCCACTACTTTTGAGCTTTTATCCGGTGATGATACCGGTATTCATTTTTCAAACAAGATCGTGGAGAACGACTCCTTGACTATTTTGAAGTATGAATACCTCTACAACGGAAGCGGTGTGGGTATGGGGGATTTTAATAATGACGGCTTATTAGATATCGTTTTTTCTGGTTCTCAGGCGAATGCCACTTTGTATATAAACAAAGGGGAAATGAAGTTTGAAGAGTTAGGCAAAACGGCTGGTTTAGACACAAAAGATCGCTGGTGTTCTGGCGTGAGTATTGTAGATATCAATGGCGATGGCTTGCTAGATGTGTATGTCTCTGCGACGATGAAGAATGCGGAGCGCGATCGACAAAATATGCTTTTTGTGAACCAAGGGATTAAAGATGGCAAGCCTAGCTTTAAAGAAATGGCAGCGGAGTATGGAATTAATGATAATGGACATAGTGAGCACGCAGCTTTCTTTGATTATGATCGAGATGGGGATTTAGATTTATATGTTTTGACCGATGTAATTGATCAGGTTCCTTCACTGTATCGACCTAAAGTCACAGATGGTTCGTATCCGAATACCGATCGCTTGTATCGCAATGAGTGGTCAAAAGAAAAGAATCATCCAGTTTTTACCAATGTGTCTAAGGAGGCTGGAATTACGATCGAAGGCTATGGCCTCGGGATCAATATTTGTGATATCAACCAAGATAACTGGCCGGATATCTATGTGACGAATGATTATGTATCAGATGATATTTTATACATCAATAACCACGATGGGACGTTTACGGATCAGGCCAAAGCCTATTTCAAACATACCAGCTTATCTGCAATGGGTAATGATGTAGCGGACATTAATAATGATGGCCGCCCAGATATCGTGGCACTGGATATGTTGCCAAAGGATAATGAGCGTAAGAAGCAATTAGCGCCGCCTAATAGCTATCAGTCCTACCAAAACAGTGATTTACACGGTTATACGTACCAATACATGCGTAATACCTTGCAATTAAACGCAGGTAAAAAGGCGGACGGTTCTCCTGCACCTTTCCAAGAGATAAGTTTGTTAGCGGGAATGGCGGAGACGGAGTGGAGCTGGTGCCCTTCTTTGGCTGATTTTGATAATGATGGCTTCCGGGATTTGATGATTACTAATGGCTTTCCACGGGATGTGACAGATAGGGATTTTATGTTGTATAGAGCGAATTCAGCTCGATTAGCTTCGGATGACATGCTTTTAGGGCAGATGCCAGTCATTAAGGTGAATAATTATGCCTTTAAAAATAAAGATGGTTTGCATTTTGATGACGTGAGTGCAGTCTGGGGAATCCAGCGCCCGTCATTCTCTAATGGAGCCTCTTATGGTGATTTAGATAACGATGGAGACCTGGATTATGTGGTGAATAATATCAATGACGAGGCTTTTGTCTATCAAAATAATACGGTGGAAGCGAATGCAGATAAAGGGCATTATTTACGTGTAAAGATGGAGGGGAAAGGCCAAAATACTCAGGGAATTGGTACGCGTATCGAAGGGGTATACGCGGATGGAACCTATTTCTATTATGAGAATTCACCTTATAGGGGTTATTTATCTAGTGTGGAGGCAGTGGCTCACATCGGTTTGGGTGCGAAGCAGAAGATTAAAGAATTGCGGGTTATTTGGCCGAATGATTCCATGCAGGTGATTTCAAGACCTGGTGTGGATCAGCTACTGAAAGTAAAAATGTCCGATGCGAAGCAGCCTTATGTTTCTTTGTACCAAACACAAGCGCCTTTATTGCGGGATGTGACAGACCAGATGCAATTAACGGACGTTCATAAAGAAATGGACTTTATTGACTTTAATTTTCAGAGTTTAATTCCTTTCAAAATGTCTCAACTGGGACCTGGAGCCTCCGTAGGAGATGTGAATGGAGATGGCTTAGAGGATTTCTTCGTGGGAGGGTCTAAATTCAATTCAGGAATCTTCTATTTACAAGAGCCGTCCGGAAAATTCGTGGCGAAATTCCTAGAAGGTGTTGCGGAGAAAAAAGAAAAATTAGGAGAGGACTTAGGTTCACTTTTGATTGATATGGACCGCGATGGAGATTTGGATTTATACATTGCTAGAGGGGGTACCGAAGGTCAAATAGGGGCGACAAGCTTGCAAGATGTCATATATTCGAATGATGGAAAAGGGAATTTTAGTTTGGTTACCTCTGCTTTGCCAGCATTTACAGAAAGTAATGCAGCGGTTCGTGCCGTTGATTTTGATAAGGATGGGGATTTAGATCTTTATGTCAGCGGTAGAAACGTACCGTTCTCTTATCCACAAGGAACGACCTCTCGTTTATTACGCAATGATTCAAAATCAGGATCGATAAAATATACTGATTTGACGGCAAAATGGGCTCCTGATTTATTGAAACCTGCGTTAGCTTGTGATGCGGTTTGGACAGATGTGAACAACGATGGCTGGTCAGACTTAGTGGTGGCTGGCGAATTTATGCCTATTCAGATTTACCAAAACGAAAAAGGACATTTAGTTAAATTAGAGAATACCGGATTAGAAGAAATTTCTGGTCTTTGGGGATCAGTGGCAGCTGCAGATTTTGACCAAGACGGCGATATGGACTTCGTGGCTGGTAATATGGGTAAGAATACTTTATTGCGTGCGAATGCGAAGCAGCCAGTGGATGTTTTGCATGGTGACGTGGATGCAAATGGCGTCTATGATATATTCCCCTTTGTTTATTTCCAAAGCGCAGCGGGGACTCCCGTGTCTGCTCCTTTGTTTGGGAAAGATGATGTCCATAAACAATTAAATTCGACTCGTCAGCGCTGGGTATATTACAAAGACTATGGAAAGATTACACAAGATGATTTCTTAACGGAAAAAGAGAAGGCGAAGGCCTCTAAATTATCCTTCACGGAAAATGCATCGATGTATATAGAGAATTTAGGTGAAGGCCATTTTAAAGCAAAGGCTTTGCCGGATATGGCGCAATTATCCTCTATGAACGGTATGCAGATTTTGGATGTGAATTCGGATGGCTATTTAGATATTTTATATGTAGGGAATAACTTTGCAAACGAGGTCGCGGTGGGGCGTTACGACGCTTCGAATGGCGGTGTCTTGCTAGGTAACGGCAAAGGATTTACATACGCGCAGAATTCAGGTATGATGGTCCCAGCGGATGCGAAATCCCTAGTGGGCATTCAAGTGGGTTCCGAATTAGCTTTTATAGCTTTTCAAAATAGAGGTCCTATGAAAGTGTTTAAGCCGCAGGGCTCGTTTGTGAAAGCAGCGGTTAAACCGGGGGCATCATTTAGTTATTCGCTGAATGGGCACAAACAAAAGATCGATTGGAGTTATGGTTCGTCTTATTTAAGCCAAAGTGCTAGCGCACAAGCTTTCATTCCTAAGGGGGCAAAACTTAATTAACGAATCGTATTTCTTAAAAGTCTAATCTGAAGGCCAGGTGTTAGTTTAACGCCTGGCTTTGGTTTTCCAAATTGAAAGTTACCTAGAAGCAGGTCAATATCTCCGTCTTTGTCGAAATCACCGGCATCCATGGCCATATAACGCGCATCATCTGGAAGGTGTAGATTGCTCACTTGAAATTGTAGTTTTCCTTGGTTTTGGAAGTATAAAAACGATTCGTTTTTCCCTTTTTCATTCTCCGGGAAGAAGGCGATCATGGCTAGATCAAGGTCTCCATCTCCATCAAAATCGCGCGCCAGGGTTTTAGTAGCGCCGTATGCAGGGTAAAAATAGGTCTCTTTAAAATTATTTTTACCATCGTTTAGGAACAGGTGAACACCGTGGTATGCTTTTTTCGTATTGGAATTATCCGCATTGTCCCCATTTGAAATGACGATATCATCAAATCCATCCTGATTCAAATCAGCTACTTCCATAAAGCTACTTCCCCAAACTGACTCAAATTGCAAAAGTGGTTTTTCAACAAACAATCCTTGCCCTTTGTTAATAAATACAGAAACGCCTTCTTTCGCCTCCGCCATTAAGACCAATATATCGGGTTTCCCATCCTTCGAGTAGTCATTAATGATCACATTTCTAGCTCCCGGCTGAGACTTTAACAGATGCCGCTCTTTTGATTTTCCATCCACCCAAACCAACTGCCCTGCTTGGTATCCATATTCACAGAGTAGATAATCCATAGTGCCATCACCATTAAAATCGGCAACCTGCATATCTACAGGCCGCTTTAATCCATCGACTAATTTAGCCAATTTGCCACCTGCATTAACCTGAAATAGATACCCTAATTTCTCATCATTGGGTAGTGTTTTCCCAATACTTAGTAGATAGGTTTTTCCCTCAATGAAGGCGGTGTTGACATTAGGGCTTGGAGTTCGAATGATGGAGCTAACTTGAAGTTTGCTGTTTAAAATGACCGTTTCATTGGTATTCATCCCTATCCAAGCCTCAGATTTAGTGGGATGTACTTTAACGGAGGTAACGCGTCCTTGTATTTCAGAAGGGGAAAGGAAGTCTTCTTTTTTGAAATGAAGGGTTAGTGAGGATATGGGACTTTTTGCTTTTTGAGGAAGGGGATTTTCTGGAGCATTCGTCACATAATAATCTACGATTGCCTGCCAATCTTCGATGCTCATAACCGGTTTATCTGGAAAGATATTTAGGTCTACAGCTGTCTGGAATTGTTCCTCCGTAATTTTTGCTGCTAATTCAAACTTATTGCGCATGCCTAAACGGTAGGACATATCCATCAGCACCTGGTCGTTCCAGGTCTTTTTGTCTAACAGACTAGGATCTGGAAACTTATGGCAGGAGCTACAATTCTCTTTAGCTAGTTCTTCCCCCGTTTTTTTAGAACTGCAGGCAAATGTAAAAAGGGCAATAAAAACAAAGGCTAAAATTTTCATTCAAGTTTTTCGATTTCCGTTGTACTTGATGTCGAATCGCTTCCTACTCCCCCCACACAACTAAAGTCAAAGGCGATATTTTCGGGTTTGATAAAGGGCATTTTGCGGTAGCCATCGAGCGATAGAGATCGGTCAGCATAGACTTTTTCCATAAACTTAGAGAATGCGGGCATGGCCATTTTAGCTCCTTGACCTAAACTTATGTTTCGGAAGTGAATGCTTCGGTCATCACCACCCACCCATACTCCGGTGACTAATTTTTGGGTAACACCCATAAACCAACCGTCTGAATAGTTTGAGGTTGTACCCGTTTTAGCGCCGATTTCATTACCTGAAGCGATGGAACTACTATTTAGACCTTGAGCTGTTCCGCCGGGTTCACGAACAGCACCTTGAAGCATATATGTCATGAGATATGCCGTTTCAGGTTTCATAACAGCCTTAGCTTTTGGAGTATATTCGCGTAAAACCACCCCGTTTTTATCTGTAATTTTTAAGATAATGATCGGGTCTATTTTTTCTCCCCCGTTTGCAAAAGGACAATAGGCGGCCACTTGTTCAAAAACGGAAACTTCCGATGTTCCTAAACATAAGGAAGGCCCCTCGTATAAGGAACTAGTTATGCCTGCTTTGTGGGCAAAATCTGCTACTTTACTAGGTCCGAGTGCTTTAATTAATTTGGCAGAAATGGTATTGATAGACCGCCCCATTGCTCTTCTCAGGGTCAAGCTCTCATAACTATAATTCCCATCCGAGTTTTGAGGAGTCCAGGTATCATTTGTTAATCCATCCTCTGTCCCAAAAGTGACAGGTTCATCTACATATTTATCACAAGGAGTAGCAATTTCATTTTCGATCGCGGCGCCATAAACAAATGGTTTGAATGTAGAACCAGGTTGGCGCTTACTTTGGGAAATATGATCGTATTTAAAATATTTAAAATTAATGCCACCAATCCAGGCCTTTACGTGGCCATTCGTAGGATCCATGGACATCATACCAATATTTAGAATGCGTTTATAGTAACGCATAGAGTCTAATGGACTCAATGTGGTGTCAATATCTCCATTGTAGGAAAATACGGTCATTTTTACGGGGCGTTTTAACTCTTCCCAAACCTTTAACTCGTCGTTATTGTAAGCTTCCATCAGGTCACGATATCGTTCAGTTCTTTTCATCGCTGAAATTATAAACCCTTTTATTTCTTGCATTCTTTCATTTACCCACGGGTTTTTGCCAGCCCAATGCTGGTTGAAGGTAATTTGTTCCGCTCTCATATGAGTTTGAACAGCATCTTGAGCATATTTTTGCATACGCGAATCTATGCTCGTATGGATGCGCAGTCCACTTGTAAATAAGTTAAGTTGCTGATCTTCAGGACGATCTTTGTTGATTTCTTGAATGATAGTAACTAATTCCTTTCGGATAGATTCTCTTAAATAGGGTGCCGCTCCCGTATTTTGATTTTCCACCTTAAACTTTAAATTCAGTGGAGTATTCTTCATATTTTCAGCATCTGCTTCGGCTATATATTCATATTTAGCGAGCTGACTTAAAACTGTGTTTCTGCGAGCTAAGGTGCGTTCTGGGCGAACTCTTGGGTTGTACAACGATGGATTTTGCAATAACCCTATTAACATGGCAGCTTCTGGGTAAGTTATATTTTGAATATTTTTTTGAAAATAGGTTCGACAGGCTACTTGAATTCCATAAGCATTATTTCCAAAGCTCACCTCATTCAAATACATCGCCAGGATCTCTTGCTTCGTATAACGTCTCTCTAATTTGATGGCTAAAATCCACTCCTTCACTTTTGCAATAGCTGTTTTCAAACCTCCTACTTTCATGAGTAGACCCATATATATCGGATCATCTTCCCCGTATTCTAAGGACCGCGTATGAAATAAGTTTTTGGCCAATTGCTGCGAAATAGTGCTACCTCCCCCTGAAGTTCCCATTGAAAAAAATACCCGCGCCATAGATCTCACATCGATTCCAGAATGGCTTACATAACGATTATCCTCTGTTGCGATTAAGGTATTTACTAGAATGGGGGTTAGTCCTTCAAATTCAATTAGGTTTCTATTTTCTCGAAAATATTTTCCGATTTCTTCCCCATCTTCCGAGATTAATATGGAAGCTTCTTGGCTCTTTGGATTCTCTAATTCTTGTAAACTAGGCATTCCTCCGAAAAGCCAAAGGAAATTGTAATTGACAGAAGCGATAAATAAAATGGCAAATAAGAATGTGCCGCCAAATAGTTTATAAGCTAAATGAATTCGATTCACCTTTGTTTCTTTATTGAATTCAATCATTTATTGATCAGCTTTAGCATTTCTGTCGCCTCTTTAAGTAGTGGACTAGTGGGGAAGGAAATTGTAAACTCTTCAAGTAGTTGTTTACATTCTTCAGTCTCGTGCATCCCCGCTTTAGAAAGCGCCAATAAAAATACAATTTTATCTTCCAATTTACT
Organism: Aquirufa sp. A-Brett2-15D; assembly: GCF_054558735.1. NCBI lineage: Bacteria > Pseudomonadati > Bacteroidota > Cytophagia > Cytophagales > Flectobacillaceae > Aquirufa > Aquirufa sp. A-Brett2-15D. The sequence goes on from NZ_JBSKFT010000002.1 coordinate 201,968, forward strand.
ACCCGGATAAGTTTGTTGGATGAATAAACAGGCATCAGCTGTCATTTTAAAATCCTTTGCTTCAAAACGCTCAAATGCCTCTTCGTATTTTTTTTGTGCTTGTATCTCTTTATTTTCAGATAAGGTGCCATTCTCAAGTTTCAAGATCATAGTTTTGAAATAAGAACTTGGGTAACGTTCGAATAATGTCGAACGATAGCTGGATTTTGCCCCAGCTTCACTGCTTAAATAATGTATATAAAGCGCTTCTGCTTCAAAGGCCGTACTCGGATAATCCGTTAATAATCGCTTTAGCATTGTATTTGCTAAGTCATTTTCCCCTAATTCTAAGCGGGCTAGTTTGCCTAATTTGAAGAGAGATTCTTCGATTATTTTTTCAGCTTTTAACTTAGAAGCGGGGGTGGACGGAATGGATTTTATCCAATTATCTTCTGCCTGGGCTTTTGTTTCATTGCTTGGACCAGCTTTTTTATCAGTGGTGACATTCGTAGCTGCGGCAAGGCTAATGCTAGTGTTTTTGTTTTTTCGATTCCAAAAATCCTCCAATATTCTATTTCCCCATCGGTTACTAAATTCAATAGTGCCTTGTATTCGGGCTTGTTCGTTATTGAAATAAAAATTTTGTTGATCTGAATTAAAGGGTCGTCTCGTGAAAACGGGGAGCGTCGTTTTTTGTACAACAGCTTTAACCGTGTCTTTCTGTTGTTTTAAAAAAATGTCGTGTAAGGATTCTGGACTTAGATTCGCTAAACGGAGAAGCGAATCTTGTAACGTAATTTGTTTTGATAGGGCCGTATACTTGCCCCAGGATACTTTTAATTTTTGGGCTTTCGCAAAATCTGGATGATTCGATGAAAGGTAGGTGGCAGCGCTATCATAATAAGTAGCCGCTAGATCGTAATCTTTCATTTGTTTAGCAAAAAGATCGCCTAATTGAAAATAGAGTTCGCCCTTGTTCGGGTTATTTTCTCCTCCTTTTTCCCAGTTTTCTTTGGCTTTTTTAAAGTCTTTTCGCGTATAATAATATTGCCCTATTTTCACATAAATGACCGCTCTGCTTTCCTCGTTTTTAGGATCTTTCAGCAGTTGATTCAAAGCCACAATGTCCCCTTCCAGCTGGTGGATGGCAAGGCTCGCTTGCAATTGCAAATCGTAGCTCGGCTTGTTGTTTACTACCGTTTTATAGCTTTCCAAAGCTAAATTAGGCTGATTATTATCACTAAATAATTGCCCCATGATGAAGGAAATGCGGGCCTTTTCGTCCCCCTTTTTTATAAATTTCGAGGCTTCTTGCAAAATGGCTACCGCTTTCAGTGGTTCATTCAGGAGTTGAAAGGAATAAGCTTTGAGAAGTAAAAATTGTTTTTTCTCATTGGAATTCAACGGATTTTCGCTGAGGAATTCTTCGATTTTCTCGGCTGAGGTGAATTCTTGTTGATTTAAATAGATCTCGTATAAAGAGAGCAAAGCCTCTGGTCTAATTTCTAGTGAATTAACGTATTTGTAGGTTTCGATGGCATTTTTTAGATCATTTTGGTATAAACGACCTTTACCTATCAGTAGGTAAGCATCCAGGATGAAATGCGAATTTTGGTGTCGATCAATGACTAAAGATGCTTTTCGAATTAATTCTTTGATGTCTTTTTCATTGCCTTGTTTAAAGCTAGAGTCCCGGGGAATAAGGATGGGCAAAACGGAGTTATAGCTCTCTTTCCTTTCCGAAAATGCTTTTTTTTGTAATTCTTTATCTAATCTGGAAGCTTGCCAAATCGCATTGTATTTCGCATTCACATTATGAAAGCTAACGGCCATAGGCTTGTTGCTGTATTGAGAACAAGACCAGGTGTTGAGGGCTAGAAAAAGAAAGACAAGACTCCTATGCATAAGGTTCAAAAGAACAATTTTTAAATTTACGATTTATCTTCCCGAAAATTGGATAAATTTAGGTGAATATGAATTCATACCAAAAATTCTTGGGAGCGGCCTTTCAGATGCTCGTAACTATCCTCGCAGGTGTTTTTGCGGGCCGCTATCTAGATGCGTATTTTTTTACGGATAAGCCCTGGTTTACGATTATTTTCTCACTGGGATCCATCGCTTTTGCGCTTTTTGCACTCATCAAAAGTCTTCCCAAATAGCTTTCGCAGAAGCGCGGATAATTCTGTATTTTTGTCATTAAAATTTCAATCTAGTGTTTACTCATCGGCGAAATCTGATTTTCTTGTTTTTTGGTTTCATTGGGCTATTGTTCATAGGAAAATTGTTTTTCATTCAGGTAGTAGATGATACTTATGAAAAAGCGGCAGATAATAATGCGATACGCAAGATTATCCAGATTCCTTTTCGAGGCGAAGTGTATGATCGCTTTGGTAAATTAATTGTTTACAACACTCCTGTATATGATTTATATATCATTCCACGTAAGGCTGCGGTTAAGGATACTACTTATTTTTGTCAGGTCTTTAAGATAACTAAGGATTATTTCATTAAAACGACTCAGCGTGCAAGGGCCTATTCGCGGGTAAAACCAAGTTTATTTCTGAATCATTTATCGAAAGAAGATTTTGCCAGTGTACAAGATGCTATGGTTGATTTTCCGGGTTTCTTCTTTGAGACGAATGCCTTTCGCACCTATCAATCCCGTTCTTTTTCGAATGCCTTAGGTTACGTCGCAGAGATTAGTCCCACTGCCCTTGTTGAACAGAAGGATGATTATTACCGCCAAGGGGATTACGTAGGTATTTCTGGAATAGAATCCTTTTATGAAGAAACCTTGCGAGGCCAGAGAGGGGTGAAATACCGCATGGTGAATAGCAATGGCGTGGAAAAGGGGGATTATAAAAATGGCTCTTTGAACATTAATCCGATATCAGGGAATAATTTGTATACCTCTATCGATCTAGAAATTCAGGAATATGCTGACAGCTTAATGCAGCATAAAGTAGGAAGTGTCGTGGCTATTGAACCCTCGACTGGGGAAATATTAGCGATGGTATCTGCTCCGTCATATGATGCAAGTCTTTTGACGGGTAATAATTTCTCGAATTATTACCAACAATTAGCCTTGGATCCGATGAAGCCGCTGCTAAATCGACCGCCGTCTGCCTATTATCGTCCAGGTTCTACCTTTAAATTAGTGCAAGCCTTAGTAGGCCAACAACTCGGTTTTATTGGCCCAGGAACGGTCTATTCGCATGCAGGTGCTCCGGTTAAATGCCACGGACACGGAGCAGTGGATTTGCGAGGTGCGATTCGCGTGTCTTGCAACCCTTATTTTTATCATGCCTTCCGAAAGATGATTTATGATAATACTACGGGAGACACCTATGAGCGTTCGGCTACAGGATTGCAACGCTGGGCTGATTTAGTGGCTAATTTTGGTTTTGGACGTAAGTTAGGGGTGGATTTAGGAAATGAAAAGAAGGGGATTTTGCCAAACGTAGATTATTATAATGCCGTTTATAAAGGGGAGAAAAGTTGGAAATTTTCTAATATTTATTCGATAAGTATTGGGGAAGGAGAGATCGTCGTTAGCCCGCTAAAAATGGCGAATCTCGCGGCAATCATCGCAAATAGAGGTTGGTATATCCCACCTCACGTGGTGAAAGGGGTGGGTTTGGCAAAAAGCATAGATCCTTTCTATAAAACTCCAGTAAAAGTAGGGGTAGAGGCTAAATATTTCAATGTGGTCATTGATGGAATGCAAGATGCTGTCGCAAACGGTACGGTGGGGCCTGATGGCAAAATACCTGACATTTTAATGGTAGGCAAAACGGGTACATCGCAAAACCAAAAAGGGAAGGATCACTCTATTTTTATCGCTTTTGCACCAAGAGATAATCCGAAGATTGCGATTGCTGTTTTTGTAGAAAATGCAGGTTTTGGTGGTTCTGCAGCAGCTCCCATCGCCTCATTAGTAGTAGAAAAATACTTAAAACGGAAAGTGGATCGCAAGGCTGTGGAGACTAAATTCATGAATATGAATTATTTGCCCAATGCCTACGGCAGCGTGGCGCGAAAGAAGAATACCCCAGATTCTACTAAAAGATGACAGATTCTAATCACATACAAGGTCGCATCGATTGGATAACGGTAGGGTTCTATGTGTTTTTCGTCGGATTAGGGTGGTTGAATATCTACTCGGCGGTATATAGTCCAGATGCTCCATTATCCTTTTCAGATGCCGCTTTCTATGATTCGAATGCAGGAAAACAATTAATTTGGATAGGCACAAGTTTGGTTTTGATTGTGTGTATTTTAGTTATTGATTTTCGTTTTTTTGAATCCTTTGCACTGTTTATTTACCTAGGCTTATTGCTTTTATTAATGGCAGTTCCTTTTTTAGGGGTGACCATTAATGGTTCCCATTCCTGGTTTCGAATAGGGAGTGCGACCATTCAGCCGGCCGAATTTGCTAAAGCTGCCACCGCGCTTTTATTGGCTAAATATTTGAATGATCCGCTGGTGAATCTAAGTAAATTTCCATTTCAATGGAAAGCAGCTTTGATTATATTGATTCCCATGCTTTTGATTATCGGTTCGAATGAGACGGGTTCTGCCTTGGTTTTTGCCTCCTTTATTATACTGTTGTACCGAGAGGGCTTGCCTGGCACCTTTCCCGCTTTATTTATTGGGGGAATTGCACTTTTTGTTTCGGCTCTGCTTGTGAAGGCCTGGGTAATTTTACTCGTTTTGGTTTTATTGACAGGTCTTTTAGTCGTATTTATGCCCATTTATATGCGAAGAGATCCGAAGACCTATTTGCGTCTTTCAGGAGCTATTGGATTGATTATGTCCTTGGCTCTTTTAGTAGATTGGGTGGTCAATAATGTGTTAAAAGAACACCAGAGGAATCGAATTCGCGTCTTGATTGATCCAGGATTTGATCCTAGAGGTATAGGCTATCAGGTGACACAATCGAAAATTGCGATTGGATCGGGTGGTTTTTGGGGCAAAGGATTTTTAGGAGGTACTCAAACAAAATTTGATTTCGTACCGGAGCAAAGTACGGATATGGTTTTCTGTACGATCGGTGAGGAGTATGGCTTTATTGGAGTGATGTTGATGATCATTCTCTTTCTAGCTTTCCTTTGGCGCTTAATGTATTTAGCGGATTTGCAGCGTTCCCGTTTTGCACGGGCCTATGGATATGGATTAGCAGGAATTCTATTTTTTCACTTTTTAGTAAATATTGGGATGACGATCGGCTTAATGCCTATTATGGGAATTCCATTGCCCTATTTTAGCTATGGTGGATCGTCTTTATGGTCTTTCACTATTTTGCTTTTTATCTTTTTAAAACTAGACTCTCATCGGTCGGATATGCTTTCTCGCTAGTATGGAAAACGAAAAAATTTCTTCCAAAGCCAAAATGCTCATCGCCGTCGCCGCTCTCGGTTACTTCGTAGATGTATATGATTTGATTTTATTCTCGGTGGTGAGAAATCCTAGCTTGATGAGTTTAGGTTTAAAAGGCGATGATTTATTAAATCAGGGCTTGAGCTTGATGAATATACAAATGGGCGGAATGTTGCTTGGTGGTATTCTTTGGGGAATTTATGGCGATAAAAAAGGTCGAAAATCGGTATTGTTCGGTTCTATTCTATTGTATTCTGCCGCCAATGCCTTGAATGGTTTAGTAACGGATTTGAATACCTATGCCTTATTGCGTTTTATCGCAGGAATAGGTCTTGCAGGTGAATTAGGAGCTGGGATTACGCTAGTAAATGAAACATTGCCACCATCTAAGCGAGGCATCGGAACCTTAATTATTGCCGGTGTGGGCGCAGCTGGAGCTGTTTTCGCTCCCATCATTGCGGGCTTAAGTACAGATCCCGAGTGGTGGAGATCTTGTTATTTCATTGGTGGTGGAATGGGATTAGCGCTCTTACTTTTACGTTTAGGGACTTTCGAATCCTCGATGTATACGGAAATGGATGATAAAGTAGAACGCGGAAACTTCTTTCAATTATTTAGAAATCCGGCGACCTTTAAGAAATATATATACTGTATTTTGATGGGCTTACCCATTTGGTATATCATTGGGATTTTAGTGTTTTCTGCCCCCGAAATTTCAAAGATTATTGGCATTGATGGCAAAATTAGTGGCGGGGATGCGATTATGTTTTGCTATATAGGTCTGGCCACTGGGGATTTTGCCGCTGGCGCCTTAAGCCAATGGTTGAAAAGCCGCGGAAAGGCGGTATTAACGTATTTATTTATCGCGGTAGGGATTTGCGTGTATTATCTCTTTGGAATGTCTAATATAACCACCACGCATGCATACGTGATGATTACTTTGCTAGGTTTCTTCGGAGGTTATTGGGCGGTATTCTTGACCTTTTCGTCGGAGCAGTTTGGGACTAATGTTCGGATGACGGTGACTACGACCGTGCCTAATTTTGTACGCGGAGCCTTAATCCCGATTTCCTTGTTGTTCAAATTTTTAATTCCGTCTGTTGGCTTGATTCATTCCGCAGCTTATGTAGGAATTTTATGCTTTGCTTTGGCCATCTATTCCGTCTCACAACTGAAAGAAACTTTCGGTAAATCCTTAGACTACACTGAATAATGGCCCTGATTTCGAAAAAGAAGACCCTTTATCGGATTAATCAACAGCTTCGGAGGTATTTGCATAAATACAACCGGGAGCATACGATGAATATTAGCTATACTGATCTGCTGCGGTTTGATAATTCAATCGTGTTGTATGATAAGAATGGGCAAGATACTTTGTGGGAAACGGTTTTTTATTCTCCGGGGGATCAAAAAGAGGTGTATGAAGCTTTGAAACAAATCTATGCCGATTTGAAGACGGATGGAAATGAGGAGGTAATCAAGCACTTAGTGATCGATCGAGTGGATTATTGCACGTATGGGAATACCCATCCCTTTCGGATTCGGATTGTGAATCGGGTGAATGATAACTTTGATTATTTCTACATTAAAATTGCCGATGCGTCCCGTGTTTATGGGCTCGAATTAGAGCATATTTTATCGCCAAATCGGATCAATTACGTCACCTGTGACAATACATTAGTAGAGGAACATATTGCGGGTGTGCCTGGGGATGCGTTTCTTAAACAAGATTTGGAGACAGATTTAGAATCCCCCATTCGTCTAGCAAAGGAATTTGTCAAATTTAACGAGCGCTGTCTTGTCCAATTATTGGGGGATATGCATTCGGCTAATTTTGTCGTGATTACGACGCCGGATTTTGAGGAGATATATTATCGAATACGCCCCATTGACTTTGATCAGCAATGTTATGAGGGCAAGAAATCGGTTTATTTACCACAATATTTCAAGCAAAATAATGCCTTGATAGAATTAGGGATGAAATATATGACACCGGAATCGGTTTGGCAATACCAAATCGAAGAACGTTCTATGATTGCCTCTCGGTTAAAGTCGGAGAGTCAGCGTGTGTATGATTTAATGGCTGTGATGTCAAAAGATGAGATTGCCCCTCCGGATAATGTGGAACAATTAAAATCGGAATTAGCCAAGCATTACGAGGACGATCGTTTTCTGAATTGCAAGACGATGGGGGAGATTGTTTGGTTAAGTCTGGAATTAGTTATGCGTCACTAATTATTTCTTGAAGATGGACCACATCATCAATCCATAACCCAGTAGATGAGATAGGCCGCCTATCGGGGCAATCGCTCCGAAAATGCTCATATTAGTCAAGCAAATTAAATACAAAGAACCAGGAAAAATGATGCTGCCCGCAAATTGAAAATAGGCAGCAGACTTTAAGTGCTTATTGCTGAAGTTCATTTGCCAAACCCCTAAAATCAACAAGGTGATTCCTCCATACATTTGGTAACGAGCAGCCGTCTCAAAAGTCTCTAAACGATTAATCTCGCGCAAGTAATCCTTCCAAGTATGTGCCCCAAATGCGCCTAAAGCAACAGATATGCCTGCCATCAGTGATCCAGAAAATAAGGCAAATTTTTTCATATGGAATGTGCGCGATACGATTTAGAGATAAAAAAAGGCCTTGTTTTCAAGGCCTTCTAAGATTTTAAGATGCTAAAGAAACTTTTAAATCGTTTAGTTTCCGCTTGATCGAATCATCGATTTGTTGGTCACCTACCTTTAAGATGAAACCGCCTATTAGGCTTTCATCTATTTGTTCGATTAATTCCACTTCTTTACCTGTGTAATCTTTCACAATTTTCGATACCGTAGCTTTCTGGTCTGCCGTTAAAGTAGAGGCAGTCGTAACAGTAGCCTTTTGGATTCCTTTAAAATCCGTGTACATCGATATAAATTCTTTTGCTACAGCAGGAAGAATTTTCTCGCGGTTTTTATTCGTGATAATCACGAAGATACCGTAGGTTACAGGATTGAATTTATCCTTAAAAAGCTTCGCTAGGATAGCTAACTTCGTATAATGCTTGATGATAGGGCTCTTAAGCGCTAACACTAATTCATAACTTCCTTCGCAAGTTTCTGCGAAAACGATCATATCTTTAGCAACAGCCTCTACCGCGTTCTTCTCGATCGCGAAGTCTAGCAGTGATTTAGCGTAACGATGAGCTACAATTAATTCTGACATGGTCTATTCGATTAAGATAATTTAACGTCAGCCATCCACTCAGTCACTAATTTTTCCTGAGCTGCTTTGTCTTTTAATTGGCTTTTTAACACTTTCTCAGCTAAATCTAAAGAAAGAGATGCTGCTTCCTTACGGATCGCTGCTACAGCACTTGTTTTTTCTTGTTCGAAAGCTACGCGTGCTTTTTCGATTTCTTGATTAGCTGCTGTTTGGGCATCTAACTTCGCTTGAGAGATCATCGCATCGGATGCTTCTTTCGCTTGTTTAATCAAGGCATCTCTTTCAGCACGAGCAGAAGCAATTAATTGCTCATTACCTGCTTTCAATTCAGCCATTTCAGCACGTGTTGTTTCAGATAACTTGATGGCCTCGTCGATCGATTGCTCGCGCTCAGCTAATGATTGAATGATGGGCTTCCAAGCATATTTGGCTAATAGGAAAAATAAAATTCCAAAGACAATTAGTTGCCAGAAGATAAGTCCAAAATCTGGGGTGATTAACTCCATAGTATTTTAATTTAATGTAAATCGTTTCAAAAAACGCAATTTGGCACCTAATGTAAACCAAATTGCGTTTTAAATGGGGTAGAATCGGTTCAAAGGCTAACCCTTTGGAGATTCTGATTGGTCTCTTATTTCAAAGTTACCAATAGACAAATTACTGCTGCGAATAACGCAACCGCCTCCACGAAGGCAGCAACGATTAACATCGCACCTTGAATTTTTCCAGATGCTTCTGGTTGGCGAGCGATAGCTTCCATTGCAGAACCACCGATACGGCCGATACCTACTCCAGCTCCTAAAGCAGCTAAACCAGCACCAATACCTGCAAGACCAAGACCTACAGAAACTTCTAATAAAATCGATAAAATAGACATACGATTTGGGTTTATATAATAAAAAAAAATTTACAAATTAATGGTGATGCTCTTCTACCGCCGATCCGATGTAGTTCGAAACTAACATCGTAAAGATGAAGGCTTGTATGAAGGCAACAATTAACTCGATTACGTTCATGAAAAGCGAGAAAGGAACTACTGCTAGTCCTAATGCGGCATTTTCAAAAATGAAAATCAAGGATACTAAACTTAATAAAATGATGTGACCCGCGGTGATATTGGCGAACAAACGAACCATTAACGAGAATGGCTTCATGAAAACACCCACAATTTCTACCGGAGTTAAGATAATTAACATCCACTTAGGTACACCTGGCATCGCGAAGATGTGTGTCCAATAAGTAGAACGGCCATTTACGTTCGTTACAATAAAAGCGATGATGGCTAAAACTAGCGTTACGGCGATATTACCCGTTACGTTTGCTCCACCTGGAATCAGGCCTAACATATTATTGAACCAAATAAAGAAGAAGATCGTCAATAAATAAGGCATAAAACGACGGTAGTGCTTCTCTCCAATGTTATTTTTTGCAATCTCGTCACGAACAAAAATAATGATCGGTTCGAACATCGATTGTAAGCCTTTAGGTGCTCTGTGTGGATTATCTTGGTATTTTTTACCAATACCGATAAAGATGGTCAATAATAAAACAGCTGATAAAAATAAAGAGGCTACGTTTTTCGTAATCGAAACATCATACACCTTCTCACCATTTTCTGCGAGAATCTTTCCGTGCTCTAAAACAAATCCATTATAAGGAATCTCCTCGTGGTGTTCGTTTTTAAAGTTAGAAGAAGAAAATACTTGTAAACCAGCCGATGCTGTATAAACAATACAAGGAAGAGGAAGGGTAGCATGGAAATGACCTATGGTAAAAAAGTGCCATTCGTGCTCATCCGCAATGTGGTGAAGAATTAACTTACCTGGATCGAATTTCTCCGTTTTAGCCTCAGCTGTAGCGGCTGTTTCTTTCACCTCAGAAGTAGGAGCTACATCGGGTTCGTTTGCGAACGCCGATAAGCTAATAAAGCTGAAAAAGAGCCCTAGTAGGATATTCGAAAAGTACATTTTTTGTATTGAAGTCTGAACCTGCATCTGAAATATTAATCTTGCTATTTTCTAAAAACGTCGCAAGTTACGAAGCAAACCAAAAATTTCAAAATTTGTGCTACATAAATAGAGTACAAAAAAGTTGCTGGCGAACAAGACCATATCTACCGTGTGAATATAGGCGAAATAACCGATGAAAACGACGCTAAAAATAAATCGAATCGTTAGCGAAATCAGTTGGAATGGAATGAATTTCTCTCCGTCCTTCTTTAAGCCAAGCTGAGCGAGATTGAAGGTTAAATAGGTTTGGAAAAGTAGAAAGACAAAGATGAATTTTAGCTCTGGATGTAAGTAAATTTGGAAGCTTGTTTGCATTAAAGCATAAAGTATGCCTCCTAAAACTCCATAAAAAACACCTATTTTTAACATGGGACAAATATCGTCAGAAAGGAATTAATCGGCAAAGTTTTTGGAAAAAAGCGAATTCGGCTGTTACTTGCATCCTCAAATCAAAAAGCCTCGCTTGTTGATTTATAAAGAAGAAGGGAGAGACTAGGCTCAATGAACTTCTGGCAACCCGTCTGCAAATGTAGATCCCGGTGCTAATTCCTACCCCAGGCGGTGCCTGTTTAGGGAAATATAAACCATTTTGTGCATGCAAGCTGAGTTTCATCATTTTCAATCGTCGTCTCCATTTGCCCTTGAATTAGGGGGTGAATTGCCTGTTTTAGATTTAGTTTACCAAACCTGGGGCAAACTGAACGCTAAAAAAGATAATGTCGTCTGGATTTGCCACGCCTTCACCGGAAGTCACGATGTGGCGGAATGGTGGCAAGGACTCGTGGGGTCAGGAAAGCTCTTTAATCCCGAGAATAACTTAATCGTTTGTGTGAATATTTTAGGCTCGCATTATGGCTCATCTGGTCCCTTATCGGTGGATCCCAGAACAGGAAAGCCTTATTTCCACTCTTTTCCAGACGTGACGATTCGCGACGTCGTTTCTAGTTTTGAGATTTTGCGGAAGGAATTAAAAATTACGAAGATCAAAACCTGCATTGGAGGATCCCTGGGCGGTCAGCAAGCAGTGGAATGGGCGATTATGAATCCCTCCTTAATCGAAAATTTGATTTTAGTGGCGACTAACGCTATTCATTCGCCTTGGGGAATTGCCTTTAATGAGTCCCAAAGAATGGCCATCGAAGTCGATCCCACTTGGAAAGAATCTCAGCCTAAGGCGGGTATAGAGGGCATGAAAGCCGCCCGCGCGACGGCCTTAATCTCGTATCGGAATTACGAAACCTATCAGATTACCCAGGCGAGAAAGGAAAACTCCTTTGGGTCGTCTTTGCGTGCCGTTTCATATCAACGCTACCAGGGCGAAAAATTAGCCCAGCGTTTTAATGCCTATTCTTATTTTCAACTTTCGAAAATGATGGATTCGCAGGATGTGGGACGTAATCGCGGCGGTGCTATCGCTGCGCTGAAGCAGATTCAATCGAAAACCCTTGTAATTGGTATTAAATCGGATGCTTTATTTCCAATTGTAGAGCAGGAGTTTTTGGCCAAATACATTCCCGAAGCCTCTTTCCATGTCATCGATTCCCTTTATGGACACGATGGATTTTTAATTGAAAGTGGCTTAATGACTAAAGCCGTGCGTTTATGGCAGAAGTTGCAACGTTTAGAGGTGAATCCGATGGCTGATTTCTTCCTCGCCTTAGAATCTAAAATGCTATCTCATGAAATTTCATAACAAAGTAGTTTGGATTACAGGCGCATCGTCTGGAATCGGTGAGGCGCTAGCTTATGCATTTGCTGCTGAAGGCGCGCTTTTAGTTTTGTCTGCGCGTAGAGAAGAGGAATTGCAGCGGGTTGCCAAAACTTGCGGCAATGCCTATGTGCTCCCTTTTGACATGCTTTCGTTAGCCGATCATGCTGATCGCGTGCAAGATGTGATAAACACCTATGGCCGTATAGATTACCTTGTTTTAAATGCAGGGGTTTCCCAACGTTCTTTTGTGAAAGACACCAACTTCGACGTGTATCGCCGTCTATTTGAGGTGAATTTCTTTTCGATCGTTTCATTAACGCAGGCTGTTTTGCCTTTCTTTACCGCTCAAAAATCAGGCGTTTTCGTTCCCATCGCTTCGGTGGCTGGACGAATTTCTACTCCGCGAAGAGCTGCTTATAGTGCCACGAAGCACGCGCTAATTGGTTTCTTTGATTCGGTTCGGGCGGAAGTTTTTGCAGACGGAATACGGGTGACGACTATTTTACCGGGTTATATTAAGACGAACATTTCCCTTCACGCCATGAACGAGAAAGGTGAGGCCTATGGAAAAATGGATCCGAATCAGGCCAAAGGCTTAGATCCCAATTTCACCGCACAGAAAATCCTGCAGGCTATACTAGCTGAGAAAAACGAATTCTTCGTAGGTGGTTTTCTCGAAGGATTTGGGCTTTTCGTGAAGCGCTTCTTTCCTTCGATTATGCCCTTTATGCTGCGTAAGATTAAGAATACATAGGTTTCTTTTCTTCTTTAAAGAAGAACAAGAAAAGGAGCAAGACCACTGCAGCAATGGCTGCTGGAACCATCCAAACCGCTTGCCAATCTTTTACTTCATTGACCGTATAATAATCCAATACGATTCCAGAAAGCTTGGACCCTATTCCCATCCCGACACCATAAGTCGCAAAAGTAATAAGACCTTGAGCGGAATTCTTGATTTTCTCGCCTGCTTTTTGGTCTGTATAAATCTGCCCCGTCACAAAGAAGAAATCGTAGCAAACCCCGTGCAGAATAATCCCGATATAAAGGATCCATTCGCTCGAAATCCCATCGCCATAACCGAAACATAGGAAGCGAATAATCCAGGCCACCAGACCTACTACGAGCATCTTTTTCACCCCTAAGCGGATAAATGCGATCGGAATTAAGAGCATGAAAATCACCTCTGACGCCTGCCCTAAGGACATTTTGTTCTCCACGTTGCTCATATGTGAATCCGTTAACGAAGGGTTCGCCATCGCATAATAGAAGGACAAAGGAATACAGATCAGAATAGAGGAGATAAAGAAGATCAAGAAAGAACGATCTTTGAATAGTTTCAAAGCATCTAAGCCTAAAATCTGGCCTACCGACGCATTTTTATCGCCTTTAGGTGGCGTATTAGGAAGCGTAAAAGAATAGATTCCTAATAGGAATGAGGTGTACATAGCAATTTCGAAAATAGCCACTTTGTCCCCTAAGGCATAAAAGCCGATAATATTCGTCACTACAATCCAAGCAATCGTTCCCGTCACTCGAATGCTAGCAAATTCCTTTTCCGGATTAGACATCTGGTTCATTGCGATGGAATTCGAAAGGGCTAGATTAGGCGCAAAACAGAGAGTATAGGCTAAAATATACCAGAAAAACACCTCTGGATCTCTTTGTTGACTTAAAAAGTAGAGAATAACACCTCCTAAAATATTTAAAAAGCCCATTACTTTTTGGGCGGAGAAATAACGATCTGAAATTAGGCCCACAAAAAAGGGAGCGAAGATAGAAGCAATCGCGAATGTAGTATAGGCATTGCCCACTTGGTCGCCAGAGGCGTGCAAATTATCGAGTAAGTATTTACTCATCTGTCCGTACCAGGCTCCCCATCCGAAGAACATGAGGAACATCATCGACATGAGTTGAAACTTGACGCTATTTTTCATTTTTTTAGGTTTAGATGGACCAAAAATACAAATTTGTCTGATATTTAAAATTTTCTGAAAATATATTTTTGAGGCATTTTGCCGATTTTCAAATACTAGTTTCTGCTATTTTTGTCATTTTTTTTCAAGAGTAGTCCGTTTTTACATCGAGTTTTTTCGAATAATACAAAAATCTTATTTTATCCCCTTAAAACACAACTCCATTGACTTATTGAGCAAAGAGCTATTAATTTGATAAACCGTATTATTTATCCTTTTTTTGAGTGTTGAATTGTATTCAGCACGACAAATATGTTAGGAATCTTATTAATATCAGCTCGGCCTACTGGCGAATTTCACGGATCGATGCCCTTGTTCTTGGGTGCGTTCACGCTGATTTCTTTGGCATTAATTGGTTTCGGAATTGTCCTTTTCAAAAAACGAAAAGAATGGGTGCACAATTCAAAGATGACCTATGGTAAAATCGTAGAAATCTCCAAGCGCTATTCTCGCGATGACCACAGCGGTCGTTTCCCTATTTATTTTCCGATTGTCTCTTACTACGTGAATGGTCTAGAATTCAGACGTGAAGCGGATAAGGGTTTGGCCAAAAACTGCGAAATCGGACAAGAAATCCCCGTTCGCTATTTATCAGAAAACCCATACGAAGCTTCCTTAGCTGAAAACACCGTACCCGGCTTAAATCCATCCATCTTCTTCGTGATGGGACTTTTGATGTTAGGCAGTGCGATCATCCTCTTCGTATTGAAATCTTAATTTCATTTTTCACGTGTATTGTGTAAATTAGTTCCAAAATCTAGGACTATGGAAACCCCTATTAAAGAAAAAGCCGAATTTAGAAATTACAATCAAGGCGACATTACGGCTGCCGTAAAAGAACACTACCGTAAGATGCGTACACGCCAGACGTATGAGTATGTCCAGCGTATGAAGGCCAAATACCTCACCTTCGAACGTCCCATGGACCTTTGGGATATGATGGAACGCCTAAATGCCTTAATCGATGTTTCCGATCCAGATTTAAATCTTCCTAATGTCATTCACCTATTGCAATCTGCCGAAGGATTACGCGCCGACGGCCGTCCAGACTGGATGCAATTAGTCGGTTTAATTCATGATTTAGGCAAAGCCATGTACTTATTCGGCTCTGACGAAGATGGAACATCTCAAGCCGAGCAGTGGGGTTTAGTGGGCGATGTCTTTGTCGTAGGTTGCAAATTACCTGACTCCTGTGTTTACCCTGAGTTCAACGAATTGAATCCAGATATGCAAGACTCCCGATACAATACGGAATTAGGTATTTATGAGGCAGGTTGCGGTTTGGATAAAGTACATTTAGCCTGGGGGCATGATGAATATTTATACCAAGTATTAAAAAATCACCCAAATAACCAGATTCCAGAGGCAGGAATGGCGATGGTTCGTTACCATTCTTTTTATCCATGGCACTCGGGCGGAAGCTATAAAGCCTTATTATGCGAAAAAGATGCTCAG
Source organism: Aquirufa sp. A-Brett2-15D (assembly GCF_054558735.1). Classification (NCBI taxonomy): domain Bacteria; kingdom Pseudomonadati; phylum Bacteroidota; class Cytophagia; order Cytophagales; family Flectobacillaceae; genus Aquirufa; species Aquirufa sp. A-Brett2-15D. The sequence continues at coordinate 217,682 of NZ_JBSKFT010000002.1, forward strand.
TATTTAGAGTGGATTCGCGATTTCAATCAATATGATCTTTATTCAAAATCCCCTTTTGTTCCTAATTACGAGGAGTTGAAGGAATATTATAAGCCGATTGCGGAGAAGTATCTCGGGACAGGTCCTATTTATTGGTAGTTTACTATTAGGCTACTGAAAAATGTTGCCAGCAAATATTTTTTGCGGAGCCTAATAGTAAACTATCCAATGAAAAAAGGCCTCTTGGCCTCGATTCTCTTTATTTTCGTTCTCTTCCTAGAGATAAATTTCTTCTCCCTGCTACAAAACATGTGCTTGCGTCACAAAAAAAGTGCTCCTGGAAAACGTCACAAGCGAATGTTTTCTACGGAGCACTTTATTTTCATTCTCTTTTCCAGAGATAAAATTTAGTATTGGGGGCAAAAATATTTATGTAATAACCTTTTTGTCCCCAATACTAAATATTTATCACCATCCATCGTCTGCCTTTTTCGCCGCCGCTTTTTTCGCAGGAGCAACGGCTTTCGAAGGTGAGGTAGTCTTTGAAGTGCTTGCTTTGGCCCCTACACCACTAGCCACATTCACATCTAATGTCACCCGGCTAAAAACGCGACAAACGATTTTCCAATCGTCATTAATCTTCATCAAACTTAATAAGTCGATGTATTTGAAGTCGTCAAATTTAAATTCAACGGTAGCTACCGCAGAAGTACCTGCATAAGAATAATTCACTAAACTCCCTGTTGCCTTAGCGCCACCAGCAGGCATCGAAGCAATGAATTTACGTAAAGGAGTGTCTGTAATTTTCCCTGTTCCTGTATTTAGGTTTCTCAAAAGAGCATTGCTAGCAAATGCGCGACTGATACTAGCGGAATCTCCTTTGGTAAATCCTTCTGTATATGCACTTACAGTTGATTTAATTGCCTCGTCTTCCGATTGAGCAAAAGCACATGTAGTAAATAAGCATAAGATGGCAATGATTAAATTTTTCATGATTATGAAGTTAGTTTCCACCCGAATTAGCAGAAGGAGGATTTGTCTCTCCTTTTAAGAATAATTTGCTTCTCTCAGGGTAAAGTATGGATTGAACAATATTTATTTTTGATAATGACTGATTAGCGTTATTGCCTAAAATAATAATGGCAGAATTATCCTTAGGATTATGAAGGTAATAATTTTTAAAACCATGCCACCAACCGGTATGATAAGTTAACCATTCTCCGTTATCTAATTGTTTCATCCGCCAGCCTAATCCATAATTAGTAGTTAATATTTTAGGCTTCGTATGTTGCGGCGTAAATGCCTCGGCTAAGGAGCTTAGTTTGATAACGGTTTCTGAATTTAGTGCTTGGTCCCAAAGAAACATATCTTCCACGGTCGAATAAATTCCTTTATCTCCCGTTACTCCATCCAAATGATCGAAATTTGCTACTACACTACCTCCACCTTTTGGCACATAACCTGTTGCAGCATTTTTTAGTAATTCAGGATGTTGTGGGTCATAAATAAACGATTCAATCATTCCCGCAGGAATAAAGATATTTTCCTTTATATAGGTTCTGAAATCCTTTCCGCTTGACCTCTCTACTATATAGGCTAATAACATGTAGTTCGTGTTATTATAATGAAATGACCTGTTGGGACTATAATCAATGCCAGGCTTAATTTCATTCATCATTTGGACAACTTTAGCATTTGTTAAAGGAGTTTTTTTGTCATAATATTTATCTAAAGCAAAAGTATAGTCAGGAAGTCCAGATTTATGTGTTAATAAACTTCGAATGGTAATACTAGAATCATATGAAAATCCAGGAATATGACGTTCAACTGGATCTTCTAAGGAAAGTTTACCTTTCTCTACAAGCTGGAGAATTGCGACTGCAGTAAATTGTTTAGATACAGATGCTAGTTGAAATGATGTCCGGGTGCTTAACTTGTCATTAGTAAACTTGTTAGCGACTCCAAAGGCACGTTTATAAATGATTTTACCGTATTGTGCCACTAAAACAGTGCCATTGAAGCCTGTATTCTTTTGCAATGCTTTGAAAAATGTATCGAGCTTTACCGCTTTTTCAGCCGCAATTTGTGGGTTGAATAGGTTCGCAATGCTATCGTTTCTTTTTTCAACGCTGCTTTTGCTGGAGAAAAAATGTCCTGGAATATTATTGCAGGAGGCCATGCAAAATAACGATGCTAAAATTCCTAGAGCTAAAGACCTGCGATTCATATTCGAATATGCGAAATGTATTTGGTAAATTTAAAAGCAATTTAATCAGAAAAGGACTTAATTCAAACCCCTATGTTAGCGCGTATCGTAGTTTTCTTTTTTCAGGTCTTGATTGGAATCTACCAAGGAATGATTTCGCCTTTTTTGCCTAATTCCTGCCGCTATTCACCTACTTGTTCAGAATACGCAAAACAAGCGCTAAAAAAGCATGGTTTAATCGAGGGTTTACGTCTGACAGTTAGACGAATCGGCAGCTGTCATCCTTGGGGAGGAAGTGGTCATGATCCTGTGCCTTGATAAAAATGAACAGTGTAGCATTGTTCGAATTGTATTATTCTAATTTTAGCCTAATTTTTTATTGGCATTAGATTGCCGAAAAAAAACTGATATTTTTTTCAAAATATTTTCTATTGAAAAAATACAATCGTTTCTAGCCTTATTTCGCCATTTGTGATTCTTCGCATCCCTAAAATACGGCCTCTGTTTACAATTAGATAACAATTAGATTATTTTCAGATTCAGTCCTATACTGTGCTAGTTTTAAGAAAATCTGACTTTTGTGCAATTTATTAGGCCTCAGTCATTGATTCATTATCTTAAATCATTTTTTTATTCAATTTATTCTTAGTTTTTTTGTGGAGGTTTTGATATTAGTCATACTATGTAAATGATTACATAGGTAATTCAAAAGGCTTTGGCCAGGAGAATCCTACTAATAATTTTATAATACGATTAAGAAAAAGGCCTACAAGAATCATTAATTATTTTTAACCCTTAATTTTTCACTTATGATTCATTCTTACAAGAGAGTGGGTCGCCTTGTGCGATCAAGTGTTAGTAACCTAGGCTTCAAGCAAGCTTTTAGTGTTGCTGTTGCACTATTAATTTCCTTGGGTGCTTTCGCCCAAGATGTGGTTTCAGGTAAAGTAACTGACTCGAAAGATGGTTCAGCTATTCCTGGTGTTTCTGTCACTGTTAAAGGTACCACTAGAGGTGCTCAAACTGACATTAACGGTACTTATAAAGTAAATGCAGGAAGTGGTAGCACTTTAGTATTCACTTTTGTAGGTTATTCTAAAAAAGAAGTTTCTGCTACAGGTTCTGTAGTGAATGTTTCTTTAGTTGCTGACAATCAATCTTTAGAAGAAGTTGTGGTAGTAGGTTACGGTACTCAAAAGAGAAAAGAGATTTCAGGAACTGTAACAAGTTTAGGATCTCGTGATTTCAACGCGGGTATTGTGACTAACCCATTAGCTGCTGCTCAAGGTAAAGTAGCTGGTTTAGTGATTACTCAATCTTCAGGTGATCCTAACGCACGTCCTACTGTACGTTTACGTGGTACAGGTTCATTGAACGCAGGTTCTGAGCCTTTATACGTTATTGACGGTGTGATTGGTGCTCCTATCGAAAACGTTGCTCCAGAAGATATCTTATCTATGGACGTGTTACGTGATGCATCTTCTGCAGCTATCTACGGTTCTCGTGGTGCTAACGGTGTTATCTTGATCAACACAAAACGTGGTAAGTCAGGTGCTCCTACAGTTGATTATTCAGCTTATGTAGGTGCTGAGACTATCTCTCAACGTCCAGAATTATTAAATGCTGCTGAATTCCGCGCTGCGGCTGCGAAATACAAGCAAACATTTGATGACAATGGTGCTAACACGGATTGGTTAGATGTAATCACTCGTACTGCGGTTTCTCAAAACCACAACGTAGGTGTTTCAGGCGGTTCTGAGAACTTATCTTACCGTGCTTCAGTAGGTTATTTAGACCAAACTGGTACATTAATCGGTTCAGGAAAAGATCGTTTAACTGGTCGTTTGAACTTAGATGCAAAAGCATTAGATGGTAAATTAATCATGAAGTTCAACATGTCTGCTATGCAAACAAACGGAACTTTCTCTGATAACCGTGCGATTGGTTTTGCCATGAACATGCGTCCAACTGATCCAGTTTACGCTGCAAACGGTAACTACTTCCAATTACCAGGTACATTTGCTAACTTCAATCCATTAGCTGCATTAGAGAAGAAAACAAACACACAACGTTTGCAAGACTTCTTGTTCAATGCTTCTGCTGGTTATACTATCTTAGATGGTTTAGTATTTAACGTATCAGGTACTTTACGTACTCAAAGCGCGAACAATGCATATTTCGCAGCAACTACACCAGGTAACTTATTATCTACTGTAGGTGGAAACTCTGCATCTCGTTCATTAAACGCTGTAACTGATAAGCAATTAGAAGCTACTTTAAACTGGACTAAGAAATTATCTGACGTGTCTACATTGACATTATTAGGTGGTTATACGTATCAAGATGTTGTTAACGACGGTTTTGGTGCTTCTAACAACAACTTCCTAACAGATGCGTTTGAAGCTAATAACTTAGGTTCTGGTTTAGGTATTCGTTCTAATCCAAACCTTTTGTATTCTTACAAGAACGAATATAAATTGGTTTCTTTCTTAGCACGTGCTCAATACTCGTTAATGAACAAGTATTTTGCTACTGTGAACATGCGTCGTGACGGTTCAACTAAATTCGGTGATAACAACAAGTGGGGTTTATTCCCATCGGTTTCAGTGGGTTGGTCATTAACTGAAGAAGCATTCTTAAAAGGAAATACAACTATCGATAACTTGAAGCTTCGTGTTTCTTGGGGTAGAACTGGTAACTCGGAAGGTATTCGTCCGTTGTTATCTAAATCATTCTATGGTCCATCTGGAACATACTATGATGGTAGTGCTGATGACTTCTTGCCATCATATGCTGTACAATCTAACCCGAACCCTAACTTGAAGTGGGAGGTTAACGAAAACTACGGTACTGGTATTGACTTCTCTATCTTGAAAGGTAAATTAACTGGATCGATTGACTGGTATACTCGTCAAACAAAAGATTTATTATACACAGTTAATGCTCCACAAGAAAAAGGATATGTATATCCAACTATCTTAGCGAACATTGGTTCGATGCAAAACCGTGGTATTGAGATCTCTGCTTCTTACCAATGGTTAGATACGCAAGATTGGTCAATTAGCTCTACATTCGCTGGTTCATTCAACCAAAACGAATTGATCTCATTGAAAAACGATGAGTTCGCTGCAGCTGACCAAGTATTCTTATCTACTTCTTTAGGTAGCTACATCCGTGGTACTTCAGCAGTAAACTTCTCTGTATTACAAGCTGGTCAACCAGTAGGTGTATTCTACGGAGCTAAGATTTCTAAAATCGAAAATGGTAAATACATATTCCAAGACCTTAATGGTGATGGTACTGTAGATCCTAACGCAAAAGACCGTACTTACATAGGAAATCCTAACCCTACTTTCGTAGGTGGTTTAACTACTAACGTACGTTACAAAGCATTTGACTTACAGTTCCAATTTACAGGAAATGCAGGTGCTAAGATCGTTAACACGAATAACTTATTGTTAGGTCGTCAAGATGGTCGTTTAGGAGAATCTAATGCGTTGAAAACTGCTTTAACATCTGTAATCAACGATGAGCGTACAATCCCTATGGATTACTATGTAGAGTCAGGTGATCACATCCGTTTAAATAACGCTTCTTTAGGTTATACTTTACCAGTTAAAGGTGTATTCAAAAGAGCTCGTATTTATGTAGCTGGTAACAACTTATTGTTGTTTACTAACTATTCAGGTGTTGATCCAGAAGTTAGCCAAAACCTTTCTATTGGTAACGCTGCTCCTGGTATCGATGTTCGTGAGACTTATTACAAAACTCGTGCCTTTACTGCGGGAATTAATTTGTCTTTCTAAAACATAATTGCCACACTATTAGTTATATAACTTAATTAATAAAACAATTAAAAAAATGAAAAAATATATCTATAAAGTACTTTCAGTAGGTGTTTTCGCTTCGTTAGCCCTATCGTCTTGTACAGATTTGACTGAGCCAGTTTACGATTCGATCCCAGCGGATCAATTCTTAAAGACTGATGCACAAATTGCTGCGGCACTTGGACCTGCTTATGGTGGTCTTCGTGGAATCACTTGGGATTGGTTTAATCCTAGTGAAGCATCTTCGGATGAGTTAATTGTTCCTACTCGTGGTGGTGACTGGTTTGATGGTGGTGATTGGTTGGCGTATTCTCGCCACACATGGACTCCTCAACACGGCCCTATCAATGGTATGTGGGGATTCATCTTTGGTAATATCTCTCAAGTGAACCAATTGATCCCAGTAGTAGCTGCTAACCAAAAAGCGGTAGATGAGTTACGTGCAGTACGTGCTATCTATTACTTCATGGCTGTGGATGCATTCGGTAATGTGCCTATCGTAACAGATAACAAATCTTCTGCTGCGACTAAGACGCGTGCTGAGGTTTATGCATTCATCGTGTCTGAGTTAACTGCTGCTATCCCTAACTTAACCTCAGGTAAATCATACTCTCGTATGACGCAAGATGCTGCTAAAGCATTATTAGCGAAAGTTTACTTGAACGCAGGTGTTTATAGCGGTACAGCACAATGGCAGAAAGCATATGATACAGCTGATCAAGTGATCAAATCTTCGAATGGCTGGTCATTGTCTTCTTCTACTTTGTCTAACTTTGTCGTTCAAAACCAAGGTTCAAACGAGAATATCTTCTCTATCCCTTTTGATTCATTCAAAGCAGGTGGTATGAACTTCCACATGAGAACGTTACACTATGCTAACCAACAAACGTATGGTTTAGGTAACTCTCCTTGGAATGGTTTCTGTACTTTAGCTGATTTCTACAACTCATTTGAGTCTGGTGACTTACGTGGTGCAATGTGGATCAAAGGACAGCAATATGCTTCTTCTGGAGCTAAATTGAAAGATGCAAAAGGTGCTGATTTAGCATTCGTTGCGGATTGGGAAAAAGATCAAATGACTGATGCGGATGCTGTGTTCCAAGTAGCTGGTATTCGTTCTCAGAAATATGAGATCCAAAAGAACAATCCAAACGGAGATCAATCAAATGACTACGTATTCTTACGTTTAGCTGATGTTATCTTAATGCGTGCTGAAGCTGCGTTCCGTTTAGGAAATACAGCGCAAGCGTTAACTGATATCAACGCTATCCGTACTCGTTCTGGTGTTGCTGCATTAACTGCTGTTACTGCTGATGCAATCTTAGCTGAGCGTGGTCGTGAATTAGCATGGGAAGGATGGAGACGTAATGATATGATTCGTTTCGGTAAATTCTCTACAGCTCGTAAATTTATGGCTGTTACTGACAAGACTCGTGAATTGTTCCCAATTCCACAACCTCGTCGTGATGCGAATCCATTATTGACTCAAAACCCAGGATATTAATCTGAAGGTTTTTTATAGAAAGGCAGAACCATTTGGTTCTGCCTTTTTGTTTTATAAGGGTTTTATATACCCCTAGCATTTTGTATTTTTGTGACGCAAAAAATCACATTTTAGGATGAAAAAATTCAGTCTATATCTTCTTATTATTTTAGGTTTATTTTCTTGTTCTAAGAACGAGGATACGCTTTTCGAGGAGTTGCCTGCGGAACAGACGGGTATCGATTTTGTGAATCGCAGTTTAGAGAAAAAAGAGTTCAACATCTTCAATTACCGCAACTTTTATAATGGAGGTGGTGTAGCAATAGGCGATGTAAATAATGATGGATTATCGGATATTTTCGTGACGTCTAATTTCGAAGACAATAAATTGTATTTGAATAAGGGTGCAATGAAATTTGAAGATATCACCGTTAAATCGGGGATTGTGGGGAAGAAGTTTTGGTCTACTGGCGTCACGTTTGCCGATGTGAATGGAGATGGTTTGATGGACATTTATGTGTGTAATTCTGGTTCTCGTGATCAACGAGGGAATCAATTGTATATTAATCAAGGAATTAAGGGGGGAGTGCCTTCTTTTAAGGAGCAGGCAAAAGAGGCAGGACTAGCCGATGGTGGATTTTCGACTCACGCGGCCTTCTTCGATTACGATCGCGATGGTGATTTAGATATGTATTTGTTGAATAACAGTTTTACCCCGATTGATAAATTAGGGTACACGAATTTAAGGGAGGATCGAGATAAATTAGGGGGTGATAAATTGTTTAGAAATGATAGCAAGGATGGGAAGGAACTTCAATTTACCGATGTGTCGGAGACGGCGGGTATATATGGGAGTTTAATTGGTTTTGGATTGGGAATTACCTTAGGCGATGTGAATAATGACAACTGGCCGGATATTTATATTTCAAATGACTTTTACGAGCGTGATTACTTGTACATTAATCAGCAGAATGGCACGTTTAAGGAAGATTTAGAGAATCAGATGCCGCATATTTCTCTGAGCTCGATGGGGGCTGATATGGCGGATTTAAATGATGATGGCTATATGGACATCTTCGTGACAGATATGTTACCAGGGGATGATCGTCGTTTGAAGACGACGTCGGTTTTTGAGGGGTATAATTTAGTGGAGTTGAAGAAGAAGCGAGGATTTTGGCATCAATATATGCGCAATAACTTGCAATTAAATAATGGCGACGGGACTTTCTCTGAAGTGGGTCAATTAGCTGGAGTTCATGCAACGGACTGGAGTTGGGGTGCCTTGATTTTCGATATGGACAATGACGGGAAGAAGGATATTTTTGTGGCGAATGGAATTGCTAAAGATCTAACGGATCAAGATTTTGTGGATTTCCTAGGGGATCGCAATACGATGCAGCAGATGTTAGATGGCAAGAAATTTGATTATAAAGAGTTTACAGACAAGATTTCGTCTGTTCCTATTCCGAATTATGCGTTCAAGAACGAGGGGGATTTGAAGTTCTCGAATCAAGGCAAGGCTTGGGGAATTGAAGGACCCGGCTTCTCGAATGGTTCGGCTTACGGAGATTTAGATAATGACGGGGACTTAGATTTAGTGGTGAATAATGTCAATTCGCCTCTATCGGTTTATAAGAATAAGACGAATGAGAAGCTAAAGAACCATTTTTTAACGGTGCACTTGAAAGGTGTCGATCGGAATTTAAATGGAATCGGTGCGCGCGTAACTGTTTATCAAAAAGGAGGTTTCAAAGTCTTGCAGCAGATGCCTAACCGTGGTTTTCAGTCGTCCAGTGATCATCAGATGGTTTTTGGTTTAGGTGCGAATGGGGCGATTGATTCAGTTCAAGTTTTATGGCCAAATGATAAGATTGAGACGACTAAATCCGTGAAATCAGATCAGGTGATCACGCTGAAGCAAGAAAATGCGAAGGAAATCTTCCACTTCTTTGAAGTGAAACAAACGCCTATTTTTGCCGATGTAACAGGAGGTATGCTGGATTATTTGCACGTGGAAAGTAGGTTTAACGACTATGATCGCGATGTGTTGTTGAAACAAAAATTCTCTACGCAAGGACCTGCTCTAGCTGTGGGGGATGTGAATGGGGATGGTTTAGAAGATATTTATTTAGGGGGTGCGGCTGGTCAGATAAAGCGTTTATTTATCCAAAAGCCTGGCGGAAAATTCATGGACTCTCCACAAGTTGACTTTAGCTTAGATCAAACGACGGAGAATACGGATGCGGTATTCTTTGATGCGGATAAGGATGGCGATTTAGATTTGTTCGTGGTGACTGGAAGTAATGAGTTCGAAGAAAATGCACCTGAATTACATGATTTATTGTACCTAAATGATGGGAAAGGCAATCTGAAAAGAGATGTTCGCTTCCCGATGATATATGAGAATGGGTCTAGCGTGTCGGCGGCGGATTATGATAAAGATGGTGACATCGATCTATTTGTGGGAACGCGGATGATCAATGCTAAATATGGCCAAAGTGCCCAAAGCAATTTATTCATCAACGACGGGACGGGAGGATTCAAGAATCAATCCAAGCGCTATATGCCGCAGGTAACTGATTTAGGCATGGTAACCGATTCGGAATGGTCCGATGTGGATGGCGATGGATATCAAGATTTAGTGGTGACTCAAGATTGGGGTCCGGTAGTCGTATTTAAAAATGAACGAGGTAGAAAATTAACGAAGCAGGAGCCAGTTGTGGGATCTGAGGGTCTTTGGGGTGCTATCAAGTCAGCAGACATGGATGGGGATGGGGATATGGATTTTGTGTTAGGAAACTTTGGCCTAAATTCTAAAGTTAAAGCTTCAGCAGAAGCACCTGCTTACCTGCATGTGGGCGATTTCGATAAGAATGGCTCGGTGGAGCAAATCATTTCTTGTGTGACGGAAGATGGAAATACCTATCCGATGGTCTTGAAGGGGGAAATGCAGCGCGCGCTTCCGATGATTAAAAAGAAATTCATTAAGTATAAAGATTATGCGAATAAAACCATGGACGAATTGTTTAGTGATGAACAACGTGAGGGAGTCACTATTCGTCAGATCACGACGACACAATCTTCCTTTATGATTAATGATGGAAAAGGAAACTTTAGTTTGCAAGCCTTGCCTTATCAAGCCCAATTCTCGCCCATTAAAGCGATCGAAACGGGGGATTTTAATAAGGATGGGAAGCTGGATATTTTATTAGCAGGAAATTTCTTTGATTCGCTTCCGGAATGGGGACGTTTCGACGCGAACTATGGTCTATTATTAGAAGGCCAAGGTAAAGGTAAATTCACCGTGAAATTATCAAAGCAAACTGGATTTAAAACAATCGGTCAAGTACGTAATATGGCTCTCGTTAAAGGAGGAAAGTCGACTTATGTGGTTTTGGCCAAAAACGATGACAAAGCCCAAGTATTTAAATTTTAAAACAATGCGTAGTAATTATTTATTTCTTTTTCTTTTTTCGCTAGCGCTCTTTGCTTGTAATTCAGGCGATGATGTGCTTTTTGAAAAATTAGATTCCGAAAATACACACATCGATTTCTCAAATAATATCACCGAAACAAAGGATTTCAACATCCTGGATTACCTCTATTTTTATAATGGCGGAGGCGTTTCTTCAGGCGATATCAATAATGATGGTTTAGTAGATTTGTTTTTTGTGTCGAACCAAGGCAAGAACAAATTATACCTGAATAAGGGAAATATGGAATTCGAAGATATCTCAGCTAAGGCGGGTGTCGAAGGTTTCTCTGATTGGAAAACGGGAGTTACGATGGCCGATATTAACGCCGATGGCTTCTTAGATATTTATGTTTGTGCGGTAGGAAATTACAAAGGATTAGAGGGGTCAAACGAGTTGTATATCAATAATGGTGACAACACGTTCACCGAGAAATCGAGTGAATATGGCTTAGATTTTACGGGTTTTTCCACACAGGCAGCGTTCTTCGATTACGATAAAGATGGCGATTTAGATTGCTATTTATTAAATCACGCCGTGCACAATACGCGTTCATACGATCGGGTGAATACGCGATCTTTGAAGGATAATGAGGCGGGGGATTATTTGTACCGTAATGATAACGGTAAGTTTGTGGATATCTCTAAAGAATCCGGCATCTACCAAGCCGCTATGGGTTATGGTTTAGGTATCTCGGTGGCGGACATAGATAACGATGGCTGGTTAGATATTTACGTGTCTAATGACTTCCACGAAGACGACTATTATTATATCAACCAAAAAGATGGAACCTACAAAGAAGGTATCCGCGATCACTTCAAGCACTTGAGTCGTTTCTCGATGGGTTCAGATGTGGCAGATATTAATAATGATGGCTTCCAAGATGTGATGACATTGGATATGTATCCGGATGACGAGAAGGTCGAAAAGTCGTCGGTGGGAGAGGATCCTTTGGACATTTATATGTACAAATTACAGTTCGGTTATTTTAATCAATACTCGAGAAACTGTCTTCAGCTAAATATGGGGGGTGAAAAATTCTCCGACATCGCCGCCTCTTCCGGGGTTGTTGCGACAGATTGGAGTTGGTCGACTTTGATGAATGACTATGATGGCGATGGAATCAAAGATATTTTTATCTCAAATGGTATTTTGCGCCGCCCGAATGACTTAGATTATTTGAAATTCATTATCGGGGATTCCTTGCATTATGGTGTGCCTACTTCAGAGAAATTAGATCAAGAGGCAATCGATTTAATGCCGGATGGACGTGTACACAACTATATGTTCAAGGGAGCAAAAGATTTGCGCTTTGTGGACAAATCATTTAAGTGGGGTTTTGAGGATAAAGGCGTTTCGAACGGTTCTACCTATGCGGATTTAGATAACGATGGGGATTTAGATTTAGTGACGAATAACCTGAACGAGAAGGCAAGTGTCTATCAAAACAATAGCCGCCAGTTATTGAAGCATAATTTTGTCAAAGTGAAATTCAAGGGCGATGGTGGAAATACGTTTGGTATTGGAGCTAAAGTCATCTTGAAAACGAAGGATGGCCAGCAATTACAGCAGATGATGCCGACGCGTGGCTTTATGAGTTCGGTGGACCCTACTTTACTATTTGGAATTGGTGATTTGCAACAGGTGGAGGAGATGCTCGTGATTTGGGAAAATGAGAAAATGCAGATTATTAAAAATCCTAAGATCAATACGACATTGACCATGGAGCAAAAGAATGCGACCGTTAATGTGAAGGATTATGTATTCTCTGCGCCTGTGAAGCCCCTTTTTGAGGAAGTGACTGCGGGGATTACTGTTCCTTATCAGCATCAGGAAAATGTGTATTTCGACTTTAACCGGGAATTATTGATTCCATTTAAGGTTTCGATCGAAGGTCCTAAAATTGCGGTGGGAGACGTGAATGGAGATGGTTTAGAGGATGTGTATTTGAGTGGAGCTAAATACCAGGCAGGACAATTGTTAGTCCAAAAAGGCGCAGGTTTTGTCGTTTCTAATCAACCCGTCTTTAAAGCGGATTCCTTATATGAAGATGTGGATGCCTTATTCTTTGATGCAGATGGCGATAAGGACTTAGATCTTTATGTGGTGACTGGAGGGAATGAATTTTTTGACCAAATGCCAGAGCAATTTGATCGTCTGTATTTAAACGATGGGAAAGGTAATTTCTCTCGATCTTTAAACGCACTTCCTCCGATGTACGATAATAAATCAGTGGTTCGTCCTTGTGATATCGACCGAGATGGAGATATGGATTTGTTTGTAGGAGGACGTGTTGTTGGATATTCTTATGGAGCTTCGCCTCGTTCTTATTTATTAGTTAACGATGGTAAAGGCCACTTTGCGGATAAGACCGTAGCTCTAGCGCCGGAATTACGGGAGGCAGGAATGCTGACGGAGGCTGTTTGGGCTGATATAGATAAAGATGGAGATCAGGACTTAACGGTGGTGGGGGATTGGATGCCGATCAAAACCTTTGAGAATAATAAGGGCAAATTCAAATTAATAGAGAATGGCCTAGAGGAGAAATCGGGATTCTGGTCGGGTATGACGGCGGCAGATTTTGATAAAGATGGTGATATCGATTTTATCGTAGGAAATCTAGGGACGAATACGAAATTGCGCAAAGAAGTAGATGGGCAATTGCGGATGCAGATTAAGGACATTGATAAAAATGATACGAAAGAACACATTGTTTCTTATAACCGCGGTAATGACTGGTTCCCAATCAATGGGAAAGATGAGATGGGGAAACAGATTCCAAGTATCATCAATAAGAAATATACGGCTTACCATTTATTTGCTGGAAAAACGGTAGAAGAGATTTTTGGGGATAATGAACTGAAAGGAGCAGATGAAAAACGCGTCAATACGTTCGAATCTATGTACCTAGAAAATCAAGGAAATAAGACCTTTAAAATGGTGGCACTTCCGGAACTTGCACAAGTTTCTAAAATCATGGTCTTACGGACGGAAGACGTCGACAAAGACGGGAACTTAGATGTGATCGTGGGAGGTAACTACAATGGAGCGTCGATGTACCAGGCACGTTATGACGCCTTCTTTGGACTAATTCTAAAAGGAAATGGAAAAGGCGGATTTAAAACGCTGATTCCCACGGACACCGGCTTACTTCTTGAAGGGGATATTCGCGACATAAAACAGGTGAAGACTACCGCCGGAATTTTGTACCTAGTAGCACGCAATAACGATAAAATACAGGTATTTAAGAAATTATAAGATGCGAACTCTGCTGGCCATCGCCCTTTTCTCGGTAGTAGCCTATGGCTTACCAAGTTGCTCTACTAAGGCGGCGGAAGGGAAAGAGTTAGCCAAAACCTATTGCGCCTCTTGCCATTTGCTTCCAGATCCAGCTTTGCTACCTAAAAATGTATGGCAATACAGCACCCTTCCCTACATGGGTATCCTGATGGGTGTGGATAAGGAAATCGCGATGCTGGAGAAACCTTTGTCTGATTATACGGTTTTGGGCCCAGGCTCACAAATGATTCCAGACGAAGACTGGGAGAAAATCAAGGCCTATTATTTAGAAACGGCGCCTAAGACCTTAGAAATGCCTGCTTACGCACCTTTAGCGACTCAAAGCATTTTTGCCATCGAGCCTATCGTCGCGACTTTACCCGGAACATCTCTGCCTAATATGACGGCCGTTCGAATCGATGCGCGTCGCCAGCAAATTACGGCGGGAGATCAGTCGAATCGCGTGATTTGGAAATGGGATGCTAGCGGTAAATTACTGGAAACGCAAAAGAATCAAGACGCCTTGACGGATATTACTTTATTAGGTGCTGAGACCCTGTATACTTTTATCGGAACCACCACCCAGGCGAATCCGGATGTGAATGGCTTTGTGAGCCAAGCCTCTACGGGTAAAAAGCTATTGCAAGGGTTGAATCGGCCTATCGGATTAGTTTCAGCTAACCTCGACGACGAAGTGGGTGATGAATTAATCAGTTCAGAGTTCGGATTTAAGGTGGGGGGGATGAGCATTTGGAAGCTCGAAAAAGGGGTATATAAAAAACAAGTATTGAATCCACAGACGGGAGCAACAAAATCCATTGTTCGTGATTTTACAGGCGATGGGAAACCAGATATTTTAGCGCTTTTTGCACAGGGTGACGAGCGTATTTTATTGTATGTGAATGAAGGCGGATTAAAATTCAAGGAAAAAGCGTTGCTTCGCTTTCCCTCCATATATGGGTCCTCTTCGTTTGATGTGACGGACATCGATGGTGATAAAGATCTTGATATTGTGTATTCTGCTGGGGATAATGCGGATTTTACCACGGTTTTAAAGCCTTATCATGGGGTATATATCTTTGAGAATACGGGAGGCATGAATTTCAAACAGAAAGCCTTTTTCTCCCAAAACGGTGCTACAAAAGTGATGCCCGCAGACTTTGATGGAGATGGGGATCCAGATTTATTATCAATCGCACTGTTTCCAGACGTGGCAAAAAGACCCGGCGAAGGGGCGATGTATTTTGAAAACAAAAAAGGAACATTTGTTCCGATGACTTTACCCATTCAGCATTTAGGCCGCTGGTCTGTGATGGATATCGCGGATGTAGACGGGGATGGGGATTTAGATGTGGCGCTGGGCTCGCATGCAGTTGCGAAGTTCCCAGAGGGAGGGTTCGATCCTCAATGGAAGCAGGCAAAAGGACTGCTAATTTTACGAAACAAAACGAAATGAAAAACGGCTTATGGGTATTAATTTTACTGCTGCTTTGTGGCCCCATCGCGCTTGCCCAACACAAAGGCTATGTCGTGTTCTCTGGAAAAATTATTGATGTTGAAAACAAAGCGCCCATCGAAGGAGCCTCTGTCTTTTTCTCGGGATCATCCGAGGGTGGAACGACGGATTCCCTGGGAGTGTTTTCGGTGACGATTGCCGCTCGATCTTACCAGGTAATTGCCCGCAGTTTAGGCTATAAATACAAGACCTTCCGATTAGATCTTACGAAAAATGCACAAACAACCATCGAGCTAGAACGCTCGGAACAATTATTAGGCGAGGTGGTTATTACCGCCGAAAAAGCAGATGCGAACGTCAACCGGACGATAATGGGCGTGGAGAAAATGTCTTCTAAGACCTTGAAAAAATTGCCGACGCTAATGGGAGAGGCCGATGTCATTCGGAGTATTTTATTGCTTCCTGGCGTTTCGACAGTAGGTGAAGGCGCATCCGGATTTAATGTGCGTGGCGGTAATGTAGACCAAAACCTAGTTCTACTCGATGGCGTTCCCTTATTTAATACGTCCCATTTATTCGGATTTTTTACCGGATTTAATGCGGACATGGTACAGGATTTGAGTCTATACAAAGGCGGCATTCCATCGATGTATGGCGGTCGCGCCTCTTCGGTTTTGGATGTGCGGGTGAAGGAAGGCGATTTTGATAAATGGTCTATGCAGGGTGGTGTGGGTCCTATTTCATCCCGTATTTTAGTGGATGGCCCGCTGGTGAAAGGAAAAACATCCTTGATCTTGGGAGCGCGCGGATCTATTTCGGATTTCTATATGAAGTATTTTCCTAATCCGAGTTTAGCGAAGAGCAAGGCGGATTTTTACGATGTGAACTTTAAGTTGACGCATCGTTTTGGGAAGAATCAGCGCATTTCCTTATCCGGATATGCGAGTAATGATGGGTTTAAATTTGCGCAGGATACCCTGTATTCCTGGAATACGAAGACCTTAAGTTTTAAACATAATGCCCTTTTGAAAGGGGATTTATCCCATAATTTAACGGCCTTCTATAGCGATTATACCTATGGAATTGAAGGCCAAAAACAGGGCTTGGAATTCCTTTGGAATCCTTCTATCATCCAAACTTCCGTAAAAGAAGAATTAAGTAAAGACCTAGGTAAAGCTGGACGCTTCGATATGGGCGCCGAAATTTCTGCCTTTAGTAATGATGCCGGCAGTTTTGTTCCTAATTCCAGTAGTTCGAAAATTGATAAGTTCGCGATGTCGACGGAGTACACAAGAGAAATGGCAGCATATCTGGGTCATAGTGTAGCGCTGGGAAAGAAATTTAGCTTGGATTATGGTCTGCGTTATGCCTATTATCAGCTGATAGGCCCAGGCGAATTCTATCAGTATAAATTAGGGACTCCGCGCGAAATCAATACGATTACGGATACTTTAAAGGCTGGCTCGAATGACGTGGTGGCAAGCTATGGGGGTTTTGAGCCTCGTTTATCTTTTGCCATTAAATTAGATACTAGCTTCTCGATAAAAATCGGTTTCAATCGAATGCAGCAATTCCGCCATTTATTATCGAATACGATGGCCGTTTCGCCTTCGGATATTTGGAAAAATTCGAATCAACAAATTCCACCTCAAGTCGCGGATCAATATTCTATCGGTTTCTTCAAAAACTTCACAAATGCGTCGAATGCGGTATTCGAAACATCTGTTGAGATGTACTACAAGAACTTGAATAATGTAGTGGATTATGTGGATGGGGCGCAATTATATTTAAATCCGACGGTTGAAACGCAATTATTAGTGGGCAAAGGAATGGCTTATGGGGCCGAATTCTTTCTGAAGAAATCACGAGGAAAACGCCTGACGGGATGGATTTCCTACACCTATGCGCGTACTTTTAGGACGATTCAAGCGAACGAGAATCAGAAAGAAGCGAATTTTGGGATTCAATTTCCGGCGAATTTTGATACGCCACATACTTTTAAATTTGTGTTAAATAATCGCTGGACAAACCGCATTTCCTTTAACGCGAACTTTACCTATACGACGGGTCGTCCGATTACCTATCCGAATGGACGTTACAAGATTTATTCCTTTAATGATCTTTATGATTATGCCGTGGAGACAGGGATTTTCCCTAGACCAGGTTTGGCACAAGCAAGCTATACCTATAATGGATCTACTTACAGCTATCTAGTTGCGAAGGAAATTAAAGAATTACTTGACGGTTATTCAACTGCATCCTTCACCCTGCGAAATGCAGAACGTATTCCAGATTATATTCGTTTAGACGTAGGGATCACAATTGATCCCAAACCTGGTAAACGCTGGCAGGGAAGTTGGAACTTCTCGATCTATAATTTATTAGGTCGTCAGAATGCTTATTCCGTCTATTTCCGCTCCTCTACAGGAGAAATCAATCAAGCTAAAACCTATCAATTATCGGTTTTAGGAGCTGCTATTCCGTCCATCACCTATAACTTCAAATTCTAATGAGACACTTAATTCTGATACTATGTGCCTTTTTAGTCTTCAGTTCTTGTGAGACGGAGATTGAGGATTTTCAAACTCAAAACCTGAGTTCTGCCATCGTCGTTTATGGGGAAATTTCAAACATAGATGGCCCCTATAATGTTCGTTTGAACTACATTAGTGCTTATTCGCCTTACGATGCGACTCAATTTTCTGGGCAGCCTATTTCGGATGCCAATGTGCGAATTGTAGATGGATCCGGGAAAGAGACGGCCTTTTATGAAAAGAGCAAAGGATATTACCTAAGTCCGGTTGGATTTAAGGGAGAAGTAGGCCAAAAATACAAATTGCGCATCAAGCTCCTAAATGGTAAAACAATCGAATCTAATTTTCAAACCATTAATGCAGCTCCTGAACTCGCTGAATTCTCTTATTCCTTTCAGGATGCGACTAAGGTAGAAGA
This sequence comes from Aquirufa sp. A-Brett2-15D, assembly GCF_054558735.1. Taxonomy (NCBI): domain Bacteria; kingdom Pseudomonadati; phylum Bacteroidota; class Cytophagia; order Cytophagales; family Flectobacillaceae; genus Aquirufa; species Aquirufa sp. A-Brett2-15D. The sequence goes on from NZ_JBSKFT010000002.1 coordinate 236,337, forward strand.
TATGCGATTCCCGTTAAAAGCGAGTATTAAGGATCCGAAGGCAACAGAAGATTTTTATTTTGTGAAGCGCCAAGACTTCCGTCAATTCTTATTGACTTGCCCTACGCCACCACCACCACCGGCCCCCACTCCGCCTTGTAATTGCTTATGCTGGCAGGCACCTCAAAATACGCAACCCTATCTTTTAGATGATTTTCTCTTAAGCGGAAAGAATTTGTCCATTGATGTAGGTCAGCTTCCTTATGAGGATTTTACAAATTGGGTGGTGCAATTAGATGTTTATTCTGTCTCTAAGGAAACACATACCTATTGGAAAAGATTAGAAGATCAGCGTAAGATGAGTGGTGGTATTTTCGATAAAGTACCTGCTCAGATAACGGGAAATCTAAAATGTATAAATGAGCCATCACAAGAAGTGCTAGGCTTTTTTATGGTAGGAGGTTTAACTCAAAAGAGATTGACTGTTGATCGTTTTAATGGGATTCCTGCAGCGGCTTATCAGAAATTAGGCTTCTACGTGGACTTCAACAATATCCGCCGAAAAGACATCCCGCTTTGGAATTGTAAAGACGCGTCATTTATCAAATATAACCTCGGATATTCTTTGCCTCCATTATAAAACTAGTATGCTTGCATAATAGTTTTTTTCTCTGCAAATTTGTTGTAACCTAAACGTTATAACCATGGCAAAAGAATACGACCGTCGCAACCTAGACTTTATTTTAAACGAGGTTTTTGATACAGCCTCTCTGTGTAATTATCCTCGTTACGCGGATTATACCCCAGACATGTTTACTATGGTATTAGACTCAGCTGAATCCATTGCTGAGAAATACTTACGTCCTATCTACGTAGATTCAGATCGTAAAGCAGCTGAATTAGTGGATGGAATCGTACAAGTTCACCCGGGAATTGAGCCTTATATGAAGGAAATGGGCGAATCGGGTATGATCGGCTGTACGTTTGATTTAGAACATGGAGGTCAGCAAGTACCTTCGATGATCGGTGGGGCACACGAATTTATTCGTGGTGCTGCGCATAATTCAGCGGTCATGTTTACGGGATTATCCCACGGGGCAGCACACCTGATTGCCTCTTTTGGTTCGAAAGAATTAGCCGATACCTATGTGCCTAACATGTTAGCCGGCAAGTGGGCAGGAACGATGTGTTTGACAGAGCCGCAGGCAGGAAGTTCCTTGAATGATGCGTCTACTTCTGCTAAGGATTTAGGGGACGGAACCTATGCCATTAAAGGACAAAAAATATTCATTTCAGGAGGGGATAATCACTTCTCAGAAAATATCATTCACTTAGTTTTGGCTCGTTTAGAAGGAGCCCCAGCAGGTACAAAAGGGATTTCCCTTTTCGTGGTTCCTAAGAAGCGCATCGAAAACGGCGGACTAGTGAGTAACGAAGTTATCTCTTTAGGGGTTTACCATAAGATGGGCCAAAAAGCGACGCCTGCGCTTCACCTTTCTTTTGGCGATAAAGGCAATTCAATTGGCTATTTAGTAGGCGAACCGAATAGAGGTTTGTCTTATATGTTCCAAATGATGAACGAAGCCCGCTTAGGCGTAGGAATGGGCGGTGCTTATATTGCGTCTGCTGCTTACCATGCGTCGAAGCAATATGCAAACGAACGTGCTCAAGGTCGTTTATTAACGAATAAAGATCCGCATACACCTCCAACTTTGATTAAAAATCACCCGGATGTACAACGTATGTTATACTTCCAAAAAGCCATCGTAGAAGGCTCCATGGGTCTTTTATTCCAATGCTTTATGTGGGATGATTTAGCAAAGAGCCTAGACGGTGAGGCTAAAAAAGAAGCGCAAATGATGCTCGACTTGATGACTACCGTAGCTAAGACTTATCCAGCGGAAATGGGAACGCTTGCCGTAAACCAAGGCTTGCAAGTTTTAGGTGGTTATGGTTACACGGAAGATTTCCCATTAGAGCAGATGGCGCGCGATGTGCGGATTATGTCCATCTATGAAGGAACAACCGGTATTCACGGCTTGACTTTATTAGGTCGTGGCATTCCAGCAAACAATGGAGAGGCTTTGCAGACTTTAGGAAAATTAGTTTTCGCGGATATTGCGGTGGCTAAAGGACACGAAAGTCTAGCTAAATATGCTTCGATACTAGAGAAGGAATTAGAAAATTTAACGAAGGTGACGATGCATAAATTAGGCTTCGCAATGAAAGGGGAAATCGAAGTTTTCTTAGCGGATTCTACTTTATATATGGAATTATTCGGTCTGATTACAGTCGCTTGGCAATGGTTAAAGCAAGGTCATGTGGCCGCTGCCGCCTTAGCGAAAGGTGGTTTAAGTGCAGAGGACGAAGCTTTCTACAAGGACAAGATTCATACGATGAAATTCTTCTTCCACTATGAGGTGCCTAAAGCTTTAGGTTTATCAAAGCGTTTGTTAGATGAAGAAATTTTGACGATTTTTGATCACAAATAAGAATTTTATGTTAAAAAAACTGGTATTTATGGGCCTGTTGGCCTTGATTTCGACTGCGGCGAACGCACAAAGTAAGTATTCTGCCTACGAATTATTCCACCCTCTTTGGAACTATGGACCTGTTTCCTCTGCGCGTTCTGCAGCAGGTGTTCCGGGACCTGGATACTGGCAGAATTCGGCTGATTATAAGATCGCCGTTTCCTTAGACGATGTGGCGAACAAAATCACGGGTGATGTAGAGATTACTTACAAGAATAATTCTCCGGATAAATTACCTTTCTTGTGGTTGCAATTAGACCAAAACAGCTTCAATACACAATCTCGTGGAGGCAAGACGACACCGATAGCAGGTGGCCGTTTTGGTAATTTAGCTTTTGATGGTGGTTATAAAATCGAGAGTGTTACGATTGATGGCAAGCCAGCGAATTTTATCGTAGAAGATACCCGGATGCAGATTCGATTAGCGGCACCTTTGGCAGAAAAAATAGGAACGGCTAAAATCAAAATAGCTTACTCCTTTACTTCTCCCGAGAATGCATCGGACAGAATGGGTATTCAACAAACGAAGAATGGCGCGATTTATACGGTGGCTCAATGGTTTCCCCGCGTATGTGTTTATGATGATATCGAAGGATGGAATGTCTTGCCTTATTTAGGGGCGGGTGAATTCTATTTAGAATATGGAAATTTCGAGTATTCGATTAATGCACCGGCTTCTCACATCGTGGTGGGTTCGGGGGAATTATTGAATCCTTCAGAAGTGTATACGGCTGATCAAGTGAAGAAATGGGCTGCGGCGGCTAATTCAGAAACAACCGTGGTGATTCGTTCCGCAGCGGAAATTACAGACCCGGCTTCTCGTCCTGCGAAAGATCGCTTGACTTGGAAATTCAAGTGTAACAATGCGCGTGACGTGGCTTTCGCTTCTTCTAAATCCTTTATCCTAGACGCCTGCCGTATCAATTTACCTAGCGGTAAGAAGTCTTTAGCTGTTTCGGTTTATCCGGTAGAGTCAGACGGTAAGGACGCTTGGGGACGTTCTTCGGAATATGTGAAAGCATCGATTGAGCATTATTCAAATTGGTTATACGAGTACACCTATCCGGTAGCTACGAATGTAGCTGGTATTGTTTCAGGAATGGAATACCCAGGAATTATTTTCTGTGGTTACAAAGATAAGACCGCTTCTTTATGGGGCGTGACGGACCACGAATTTGGCCATAACTGGTTCCCTATGATTGTGGGTTCGAATGAGCGTAAGTTCGCTTGGATGGATGAAGGATTTAATACCTTCATTAACTTCTATTCGACAGATGCCTTTAATAAAGGCGAATACAAGAACCGTAAATTTGATATGCACGCGATTGCGAAGTCGATGTTCCGTGAAACGGCTGATCCGATTATGTCGATTCCGGATGTGATTCAAACGCGTAATTTAGGCTGGGAGGCGTATAATAAGCCAGGTTTTGGTTTACGTATTTTGCGTGAACATGTCTTAGGTGCGGATCGTTTTGATTATGCCTTAAAAAATTATATCTCCAAATGGGCCTTCAAACACCCTACCCCTATGGACTTTTTCCGCGCAATGGAAGATGGAGCCGGTGAAGATTTAGGTTGGTTCTGGAGAGCTTGGTTCTATGAACTTTGGAGACTTGATCAATCCGTGAAAGAGGTGGATTATGTGGAGCAGGATCCAGCCAAAGGCGCAGTGATTACCATCGAAAACTTAGACAAAATGGCGATGCCAGCTATCGTTGAAGTGGAATTAACGAGCGGAGAAAAAGAACGCTTTACGTTCCCGGTAGAGATTTGGCAACGAGGTGCTAGCTGGACATTCCGCACGTCGACGAAACTGCCGATCAAATCAGTGGTGATCGATCCAGATCATTCATTCCCTGATATGGATTCTAAGAATAATACCTGGAAGCCGATGAGTATTCGCAGTAGATAATGAAAAAGCCCTCGCAGAATTGCAAGGGCTTTTTTTTATCCTTTCAAAATGCGTCCGATATCATTCGCCTTTCCTAATTCTTCTTTCAGTTTTTCGTAGCTGCCAGAAAGCATTAGGCCCTTGTATTTCAAGAGGGTGTTGATATACTCGTCGAGCACGTCAAGCAGATTCTCTTGGTTTTGGTGGAAAATCTGGCTCCAGGTTTCTGGGGATGATTTCGCTAAACGTACCGTCGACTCAAAACCTGTCGAAGCTAATTCGAAGATGCGGGATTCATCCTTTTCTTTTTCTAATACCGTATTCGCTAGGGCGAATGAACAGATATGGGAGATATGTGAAATGTAAGCAGTGTGCACGTCATGCTCGATAGAACCCATGTAAATCAGGTTCATCTCTAATCCATGGCGGTATAAATCCTCGATTAAGGCAAGCGCTGCTGGATCACTTAATTCTTTGTCGCAAATAACGCCTCTTTTTCCCACGAATAAGCCCTGAACGGCCGCCTCCGGGCCAGAGAATTCGGTTCCGGCCATGGGGTGGGTAGAAACGAATTGAGCGCGTTTGGGGTGATGCTGTAAAGCTTCGAAAACCGGGCTTTTGGTGGAACCCACTTCGATGATGATTTGGCCGGGCTTTAGTGAGTCTAAGACAGACGGAATTAAAGCCACTAAAAGATCTACGGGAATGGCACAAACGAAGACATCGACTTGATCGATGGCCTCTTGCCAGGTGGCGATGCGGTCTACGAGTCTTAACGATAGCGCCTTTTTCTGGTGCTCGGTATTCGTATCGATTCCTACGATTTCAGAAGCCCATCCCGACTTGCGCAATCCAAGGGCGATGGACCCGCCTATCAAGCCGATACCAATAATACCTACTTTATGAGATTCCATTGCTGTGATTTTTGATGCGATCGATCGCTTGTGAGAAAACAGATTCTTGTGCGCAAAGCGAGATGCGGATGTATCCGTCGCCTTGGCTGCCGAAGATTCCCCCCGGCGTAATAAACACCGCGTTTTCATCTAAAATTTTATCTGATAACACATATCCGGAGGTGAATTCTGAAGGGATTTTGGCCCAAACAAACATCCCCGACTGAGCTGGATCATACACGCAGTTAATTAAATCTAAGAGTTCGAAAACTAGCTTCTGACGTGAACGGTAGATGCGGTTTTGATTCGCAAACCAAGCGCTATCTGCAGAAAGAGCTTTCACCGCGGCTTGCTGCAACGGTAAGAACATTCCAGAATCCATATTGGATTTAAACTTCAGCACGGGTGCGAGAAACTCCGCTTTTCCAAAAGCCGCCCCAATTCTCCAACCCGCCATGTTGTGGGATTTAGAAAGGGAATTCAATTCAATGGCCACCTCCTGCATACCTGGAATCGAAAGCATACTTAAAGGCTTATCGTTCAGAATGAAGCTGTAGGGATTGTCATTTACTAATAATATCGAATGACGAAGAGCAAAATCACGTAATTCGGTGAAGAATTCTACGGTTGCTTGCGCTCCTGTGGGCATGTGTGGGTAATTCACCCACATAATTTTCACTTTAGATAAATCGCGTTTTTCAAGGGCCACTAAATCAGGTAACCAGCTATTCGATGCCGATAATTCATAGCTTTCGACCGTTGCACCTGCGAGCGAACAAGCAGCTGAATAGGTTGGATAGCCTGGATTCGGGATTAAGGTTACATCCCCTTTTTCTAAATAGGCCATCGCGATGTGCATGATGCCTTCTTTAGAACCAATCAAGGGTAAAATCTCAGAGGCCGGGTTTACGGTTACTCCATAATGCGTTGCATAAAAAGAGGCGAATGCTTCTCGTAATGCCGGAATACCTTGGTAACCTTGGTAGGCGTGATGGGTCGGATTAGCAGCACTTTCCGTGAGTGCTGCGATGGTTTCAGCGGATGGGGCTAAGTCAGGGGATCCGATGCCTAAATTAATGATGGGCACGCCGGATTCCTTCAAAGCCGCAATCTGCTTTAATTTTTTAGAGAAATAGTATTCCTCTACGCTGTTTAAGCGGCTCGCCGCTGTGATGTGTAAGCTCATAAAACAAAAAACCGACATAAAGTCGGCTGATAGATTTGACAAAAAACTATATAACCGATTAGGCAGCGTTGTAATAACCTGCGTAATAATAACCTGTTAGATAGCTGTTTGCTTGTAATTTCATATGCCAAAGGTAGGGAAATTTTGCTTTTATGCAAATAAGGGCTTCAAAAGCTCGCGAACCAGCGAAGATTCGTATCCTTTAGAGAGACCATAATTATAGCATTTTTGGTAGCGCTGTGGCGAGGTCCCTGATTTTATCTCGTCTTTTTTCTTCTGCAAAAGTGCGCGTGCTTTCTCTATATAATCTTGATCGTTGATTCCATCCCAGGCGCTGGCTAATAAAGGGGCTGAAATACCACGCTTGCGTAATTCGTAATTAATTTTAGTGCGACCCCAGCTTTTTTGATTGAATTTAGAGCGGACGAAGATCTCGACAAAACGCGCCTCGTTCAGGTAATTGTTTTCCTTAAGCCAATCTAAATAGAATGGAAATTCCGCGGGCACAACCTCAAAAGTCTTCATCTTCTGCTCCAGTTCTTGCACGCATCTTTCCTGATAGGCGCAATAGCGGGCCAGCTTTTGAAGAATTTCGCTATTCATCAGGATTAGTTAAGATTCGATTTCTTCGAAACTTTCTAGATTGAACAGATCGTTCAATACATCCACCATTTTATCTGAATCACCGCGTTTGCAAGCAGCTTTTAGGTGAATGATAGGTTGTTTGATGATTTTTTGGACTAAACCAGCCGTAATTTTCTCCAGCTTCTCGGTCTCTTCCTTCGTCAAACCCTTCATATGGCGGTTCAATTCCTCTTTACGGATTTGCTCCAGCGCATTCTTCAATTTATTAATGGTAGGCGAAACCTCCATCTCTTTCGACCAATCATTAAAGCTGATAATGCTCTCTTCGATGATGGTCCTTACCTCTGGAATAGACGCTAAACGTGTGGCCAAAGCCTCATTCGCCCGCTCCTTCAAGGTATCGATGTTGTATAATAGCACCCCATTAATCTTCTCGATTCCGTCTTCGATACTACGGGGTACAGAAAGGTCGATGAAGTATTTAAAGGACAATAATTGCAATTTCTTGATCTCAGCTTGCGTGATAATCGGGCTATCCGTGCGAACAGACGAGATGATAATGTCAGCCGTTGCGATTTCCTTCCACAAGTCTGTGATAGGAGCTACTCTAAAAAGGTCTTTCCCAGCAGCGATTTTTTCTGCTTTTTCGATCGTGCGGTTCATAATCGTGAACTCTGCAAAATCTTTATCTTCCATGTTTTTGCAAACATCCAGCCCTATTTCGCCTAAACCTAGGATTAAGACTTTCGGGTTAGGGAGGGCTTGAGATAATTCTTCAGCTAAGGCAACGGTCGCATAAGAAACAGAGGCCGCTCCATCACGGAACGAGGTTTCTTGAGCTACGCGCTTATTCGAATAGAAGATGGTATGCATTAAACGGTGCAAATAAGGTCCAGCCATATTCGAATCCGCCGCTTGTTGATAGGCTTTCTTGATCTGGTTAGGGATTTGTAAATCCCCCACTACTTTCGATTGTAAACCTGTCGCTACTTCGAATAAATGGCGCAGAGAATCCTCTGTTTCATCCATTTGCTTGAAATAAGCCAGGTATTCTGCCGTATTGGTTAAGCCTTTCTCGATTAAGAAAGCTTTGATTAAATCGGTTGAAATGTCGCGATCTGAGGTATAATAGAACTCGGTGCGGTTACAAGTAGAAACGATTAATAATTCATTTAGGCCAAAAAGATCCTTGCACTTCACATAAAATCCTTTGCTCTCTTCTTCATTCAATGCTAACTGCTCACGAATAGCGAGCGGCGCAGTGCGGTGTGAAAGGCTGACGGATTTAAAAGGTAAAATCATTGTTGTCTTAAGCGAGATTATTAATTCACAAAAGTACGATGCAAAAATTAAAATATTATCCGTCTTTGAAAGAAAATCGTAATTTAGATGAAGAATAAATACGAACAAGATGCACTTCAAAAATAAGACCGTTTTTATCACGGGAGGATCCCGTGGAATTGGATTAGATATTGCAAAAAAATTAGCTTCAGAGGGCGCTAACATTGTTATTGCGGCGAAAACTTCGGAACCACACCCTAAATTACCGGGTACTATTCACAGCGCGGCAGCAGAAATTGAGGCGGCTGGGGGTAAGGCTTTGGCCTGTATGGTAGACATTCGTGACGAAAATCAGGTTTTAGCAGCGGTGAAAAAAGCGGTGGATACCTTCGGGGGTATTGATATTTTGATCAACAATGCCTCAGCCATTCAGCTCACGGGTACCTTGAGCACGGAGATGAAGAAATACGATTTGATGAATCAAGTAAATGCCCGGGGGACCTTTTTGTGTGCTCAGGCTTGTTTGCCCTATTTATTGAAATCGGAAAATCCGCACGTTTTGACGCTTTCTCCTCCCTTGAATGTAGAGGCACGCTGGTTTGAAAATCATGTGGCCTATTCGATTGCAAAATTTGGGATGTCTTTATGCACACTGGGTATGGCGTCGGAATTTAAGGGGAAGGTGGCATTTAATTCACTTTGGCCTAAAACAATCATATCTACTGCCGCGATTGAATTTGCGATAGGAAATGCGGCGATGATGCAATTAGGTCGCAAAGGGAGTATCATGGCAGATGCCGCTTCGGCTATCTTGCAGAAAGATGCGAAGACGGTAAGTGGTCACTTTTACATTGATGAAGAGGTATTGCGGGCTGAAGGTGTGACTGATTTTACACAATACCGCGTGAATCCGAATACGCCCGAAGATCAATTGCTCCCGGACTTTTTTATTTAACATTGGAAAATTATACTCCACCTCTTTGGTTACCGGACGGACACACGCAGAGTATTTATCCTTCCATTTTTCGGAAAGTGGCACTGAATGAAACACCTCGGCGGGAACGAGTGACCACACCGGATCAAGATTTCTTGGATATCGATTGGTATGGAGGCGAGCTCTCTGAGAGGCCGCTTTTAATCGTTTCTCACGGTTTAGAGGGTTCGAGTGATCGACAATATATCACGGGATTGATTAAAAAGATGAAGGGGATGAATGCGCTGGCTTGGAACTACCGCAGTTGTTCTGGAGAGCCTAATCTGAACTTGCGGTTTTACCACAGTGGGGCGACGGATGATTTGGACTTTATAATACGTCTGGCAATCGAACGGGGAGCCAAGGATATTTACCTGGCAGGATTTAGTTTAGGGGGTAACTTGACCTTAAAATGGTTAGGGGAACAGGGTAAAAATCCACCCAAAATGATTCGAAAAGCTATCGCATTTTCCGTACCTTTACACCTTTCATCGAGTAGCAAAAATTTAGCTAAGCGGGAAAACAGACTCTACACTCATCGATTTCTACAAACTCTCATTAAAAAGGTCAAGGAAAAGTCCGCGCGCTATCCTCAGGATATTACCGCGGAGATGATTGATTCGGTGAAGAGTTTAGTGGATTTTGACGATGTGATCACCGGGCCTTTGCACGGGTTTAAAGACGGGGAAGACTATTACGAAAAGAGTAGTTCCTTGTATTTTTTGGATCGGATTAACGTACCCACTTTAATCGTGAATGCAAAAAATGACCCTTTTTTATCGGCGGAATGTATTCCGGAAGACTATGTGAAGACCTTGGATTTTGTCCAATTAGACGCACAGGAAAAAGGAGGGCATTGTGGATTCTATCCGAAGAATTACCAGGGCTATACTTGGTCGGAGAATCGAGCCGAAATTTGGTTTAATAAAAGCATTTAGAAAATAATACTATGCCTACAGCTCAAGCAGAACCTTTAAAAATTGTAATTGATTTCGATAGTACGTTCACGAAAGTGGAGGGACTAGATGAATTAGCGAGAATCGCGCTTCAGGGAAATCCGAAGCAGGCGGAGATCGTAGGAAAGATTAAGGACATCACCGACCAAGGAATGGTAGGGGCCTATTCTTTTGCAGATTCTTTGCGCGATCGCGTGGCTTTATTGCCAGCGAATCGTTCGCACGTCGATCAATTAATCGTCTTTTTAAAGGGTAAAATCTCAGAGTCTTTTAAGCGCAACAAGGATTTTTTAGAAGAGAATGCCGCTCAAATTTTGATCGTATCCTCTGGTTTCAAGGACTTTATCGTTCCCGTGGTAAATGAGATGGGCATCCCGGAAGAGAACGTGTATGCGAATACATTTACCTACGATGCGGAAGGAAATATCACCGGTTATGACGCAGAAAATTTATTGTCTCAAGACAAAGGGAAAGTGCGTTTATTGCAATCCTTGCAGTTAGAAGGCGAGGTTTACGTGATAGGCGACGGCATTACGGATTATGAATTACGCGAATCTGGTTTAGCAAATAAGTTCTTTGCATTTACTGAGAACGTAACTCGCAAAGCGGTGACGGATAAAGCGGATTTTATCGTCCCGTCTTTAGATGAGTTTTTATATATCAACGGTTTAAGCCGGGCACAATCCTATCCTAAATCACGTATCAAAGTTCTTTTATTGGAAAATGTGCACCCAGGTGCCGTGAATACGTTTAAGAAAGAAGGTTTCCAGGTGGAATTATTAAAGGGCGCTTTAGACGAGGACGAATTGATCGAGAAGATTAAGGACGTTTCGATCGTAGGCCTTCGGTCTAAGACGCTTTTGACGAAGAGAGTATTAGACCACCCGAATGCGTCACGCCTGATGTGTGTAGGCGCCTTCTGTATTGGTACGAATCAAATAGATCTGATAGAATGTGAGAAGCGCGGGATCGCGGTTTTCAATGCGCCGTATTCGAATACGCGTTCGGTCGTGGAATTATCGATTGGTTTAATGGTGATGTTGACGCGTAATATCTTCGAGAAATCGACGAAAATGCATGCGGGTGTTTGGGATAAATCAGCGACGAATTCGTATGAAATCAGAGGTAAGAAAATCGGTTTAGTGGGTTATGGAAGTATCGGTACACAGATTTCCGTAATTGCGGAGGCGCTGGGTATGGAGGTGTATTTCTATGATTCGGTCGATAAATTAGCTTTAGGTAATGCCAAAAAATGCAGCAGCCTACAAGAATTATTATCTCATGCGGACTTTGTGAGTTTACACGTAGATGGTCGTAAGTCGAATACAAATATCATCGGGAAACAACAGTTTTCTTGGATGAAGGATAATGTAGTTTTCTTGAATTTGTCTCGTGGTCATGTGGTCGAAATTCCAGCCTTAGTGGAGGCGATTAAGTCAGGTAAAGTGTGGGGAGCGGCAATAGACGTGTTTCCTTATGAGCCTAAGACAAATGACGAGGAGTTTATCAATGAATTACGTGGATTGCCTAATGTGATTTTGACGCCGCATATCGGTGGAAGCACGGAGGAAGCACAGCAGAATATCGGGGAGTTTGTTCCCTCGAAATTATTGCAATTCATCAATAATGGCAGTACGTATGGTTCTGTGAATTTCCCTGAATTGCAATTGCCCCCATTAGAGGATGCGCACCGTTTATTGCACATTCACCACAATATGCCGGGGATTTTGGCCCAAATCAACCAAATATTCGCGAAATACCACGTAAATATTATCGGTCAATACTTAAAGACCACAGAAAATACGGGATATGTGATTACGGATGTGGCGAAGGAATACTCAGAGGAAATCGTGAATGAATTGAAGTTAATCGATAACACGATTAAGTTTAGAATGTTATATTAATATGAGCACCTTTTTTACCCCCGGCCCTGCGGCCTTATTTCCTACGGTTCAGTCCCATTACATGGAGGCATTCCGCTTAAACCTCGGTTCGATTTCCCATCGTTCCGCGGCTTTCCGTAAGATTTACCAGCATGCAGATGAACAATTGCGCGAATTATTCGCCTTGCCTAAAAGCCATGCCGTCCTGTTTACAGGTTCTGCAACAGAGGTGTGGGAGCGTATTTTAATGAATACCGTAGAGCACGAAAGTTTTCACTTAGTGAACGGTTCGTTTTCGAAGAAATTCTTCGATTTCTCTAAAGACTTGCACAAGTTTGCGAATTCGATGCACAAGCCTTTTGGCGAGGGTTTCGATGCGGCTGAAGTGGATGTGCCGGAATATGCGGAACTAATCTGCTGCACGGCGAACGAGACGAGTTCGGGCGTTCAAATGAAGGCCTCTGAAATTCACAAGATCAAGAAGGCGAATAAGGATAAGTTTGTGGCGGTGGACATGGTTTCCTCTGCACCTTACCCGAATTTGGATTTTAATTTAGTGGACTCCGCGTTTTTTAGCGTGCAAAAATCCTTCGGAATGCCCGCTGGTTTAGGCGTGTGGTTTGCGAATGAGGCGATGCTGGAGAAATCCGAGCGAATGAAGAAGCACGATGGAATCGTGGGGACCTACCACTCGCTGCCTAGCCTTTGGGAAAATTATAAAAATTTCGAAACGCCAGAAACACCTAACGTGATGGCAATCTATGTGTTAGGTAAAGTGGCGGAGGATTTTAACCGAATCGGAGTGGAGGAGATGCGCAAAGAGACGGATAAAAAAGCGAAGGCTTTGTATGATTTCGCAAAGAAATCAGATAAATTCGAGATATTCGTGGAGAATGAAAATCACCGTTCAGCGACTGTTGTAGTATTAAACTGCAAAGAAGGTAGCTCGAAAGTGATTTCTACGATTAAAGAAAAGAGTGATATGATTTTAGGGGCCGGATATGGCAAATTGAAAGAAACCCAAATCCGTATCGCGAATTTCCCAGCAGTAAATTTAGCCCAAGTTCAGTCTTTAATAACTGAATTAGGCGCCTTATAATATTAACCTAAAACTATGAAAAATACAGGACCCATCCGTTGGGGTATTTTGGCATGCGGTGGAATAGCCCGCAAATTTGCAGATGACTTAGCCTTTGTGAAAGACGGTTATTTAGCTGCCGTTTCTTCCAGAGATATTTCCCGTGCAGTCGAGTTTGCGTCCCATTATGGGCCAGATGTGAAGTGCTTTGGCTCTTACGAAGCGATGCTTTCGAGTGGCGAAATCGATGTGGTTTACATCGCGTCCCCGCATGGTTTGCACCACCAGCACACCTTATTGTGCTTGAACGCAGGAATTCCAGTCTTATGTGAAAAGGCGTTTGCGATTAATTCGAAGCAAGTAGCGGAGATGATTACAACCGCGCGAGAAAAACAGATTTTCCTGATGGAAGCCTTGTGGACGCGTTTTCATCCATCTATTGTGAAGCTGCAAGAGATTTTAGCTTCCGGCGTGATAGGTGATATCGTTCATTTGACAGCGGACTTTGGGTTTCAGGCCGAGTATATCCCGGAGGCGCGTTGGTTTAATCCAGCTTTGACCGGAGGATCCTTATTAGACATCGGAATTTATCCTTTATTTATCTCCAAATTCGTTCTCGGAAATCCCCTAGAAATGAAGGCAACGGGTGTAATGGCGCCCACGGGTGTTGATATGAATACGTCGATTGCCTTGAAATATAGTTCAGGAGCGACCGCTTCTTTATTCTCCACCTTTGCAACGAAGACCGATACGACCTGTGAAATTCACGGAACGAAAGGTAAAATCCACATGCATTCTCGTTTCCACGAAACGAAAGGCATCACCGTTACCATCCATGAAACCGATAAGGAAACGTTTTACGAAACAGAGCGTTTAGGCTGGGGATATAGTTATGAAGCGGAGGCGGTGCAAGCAGATTTGCGCGCTGGTCGCACAGAAAATGCGCTGATGTCCCATGCATTTAGTACGGAATTAATGGCTTTATTAGATGAAATACGTTCCCAAATCGGTTTAAAATACCCCAATGAATAAGATCCTTCTTTTACTACTTTTGTCTTTTGGCGTATTCGCCCAGAAGCCACTAAACCGCTTCGAAAAAGAGATTGTCTCTTACGAAAAGCTGGACTCGATCGCCATGCCTGCAAAAGGGATGAAATTATTTATCGGTTCCTCTAGCTTCCGGTTGTGGAAGAACTTTGAAGCAGATACAAAAGGATCGAATGCATTGAACCGTGGTTTTGGTGGAAGTACGCTGAAGGAGGCCTTGTATTATTTTGATCGCATGGTCGCTAAATACCAACCATCCTGGGTGTTTATGTATGAGGGAGATAATGATTTAACCATGGGAACAAGTCCGGAAGAAATTGCGGCTCAGTTCGAAGAGTTTTCTGGGCGATTAGCGAAGCAGGTTCCCGGAGCGAAATTAGTTTTCGTATCGGCTCGCCCTAGTTTAGCTCGTGCGGCGAACAAAGCCAAACAACAAGATCTGAATCAGCGAATTGCTGCCATCTCGACGAAGAAAAAAGGGCATTATGTAATCGATATGCATTCGCCTTTTTATAACGCAGATGGTACTTTGATGCAAGATATTTTTGTAGCCGATCGTTTACACCTGAATGAAAAGGGCTACGTGATCTTTGCGAAACAAATACAAAACTTCATTCAGCAACATGCCCAATAATGACATTTTAAAAGGTGATTGGTTACCGAATATTTCGGTAGACTGTGTCATTTTCGGGTTTCAAGAGAATCACTTAAAGGTGCTTTTGTTGAAATTTAGAAATAATGAGGTCTGGTCTATAGCGGGTGGATTTATCGGGAAAGAGGAGGATGCGGACGATGCGGCTAAACGAGTTTTGTGGCAAAGGACGGGGCTTGAAAATATCTATTTGCAGCAGTTTCACACCTTTGGTGATTTAAAAAGGAATATAGGCGCGATCGAAAAGCACGAGGAGATCAACCTAGCTATGGGCCGTTCTAACGAGGACTTAAAGTGGTTGTCGCTTCGTTATATTTCGATTGGTTATTATGCATTAGTTGATTATTCGAAAGTACTGGTAACCACAAACGATATTTCTGACGAATCAGCCTGGATGGAGGTAGATCAAATTCCGGCTTTATTTTTAGATCACAACGAAATCATTAAAACAGGTCTAGCGCATTTAAGAAGTTCGATTGATACGAAATTAGCCGCATTTAATTTATTGCCGGAGACCTTCACGATGTCGGAATTGCAAAAGGTCTATGAGACGATTTTAGGCAAGGAAATAGTTAGAACGAACTTCCAGCGCAAGATGTTGAGCTTAGATATTCTGGAGCGAATCGAAAAGAAATATTCAGGAGGAGCGCACAAGGCACCTTATTTATACCGTTTGGACAGAAAAAAAGCGGAGGCTTTTTTGAGCTCCGCTTCCTAATTTTATCCCATATTGTGGTAGACATTCTGCACATCTTCGTCTTCTTCTAGACGTTCGATGAGTTTTTCCACGTCAGCCGCTTGTTCCTCAGTTAATTCTTTAGTCTCGTCTGGGATGCGTTCGAAATCTGCTCCCATTAATTCAAATCCTTTTTCTTCTAAGAATTTTTGGATACCTCCAAAAGCCGTGAACTCCCCGTAGATGTTTATCTGATTCGTTTCTTCATCTAGGAAAACTTCATCGCCACCTAAGTCAATCAAGTCGAATTCTAATTCTTCTAAATCGATCTCTGGTTTCGCCGCGATTTTAAATACGGATTTGCGGGCAAAAATAAAGTCTAACATCCCTGTTGTTCCTAAACTTCCGCCACATTTAGTGAAGGAAGAGCGGATGTTTGCCACGGTACGGTTAATATTATCAGTCGTTGTTTCTACTAGGATGGCGATACCATGTAGTGCATATCCTTCGTAAACGATTTCTTTATAATCTTCTTGGTCTTTCGAAGTAGCGCGCTTGATGGCACGTTCTACGTTTTCCTTCGGCATGTTTACTGCCTTCGCGTTTTGAATGATCGCACGTAATCGGGAATTCGACGCTGGATCCCCACCGCCCGCTTTCACAGCGATCACAATATCCTTACCGATTTTAGTAAAGGTTTTGGCCATTTGACCCCAACGTTTGAATTTTCTCGCTTTTCTAAATTCGAAGGCTCTTCCCATAGTTCTGTATTTTACATTGCAAAAATAAAACAAGCTGATTGAAATCCGCTATCTCTACTAAAAAAAATCCCCCCACAGAACCGCGTTCTTAGCTCATAAAATTGTTTAAATTGCAGGGATGAGAAAATACCTTTTGTTTATTTTAGTTCTTCTGTCCACGGCCATTTTTGCCCAAAAGAAGAATGAAAACTATAAAATGTACATCAAGCAAAGCACCGGAGCTATAAAAATCGACGGTGTCTTAGATGATAAGGCCTGGTTTCAAGCGGCCGCTGTCAGCGATTTCATGATGTGCAATCCTTTCGATACACTTTTTGCCCAGCTTCGAACAGATGTGAAGATGGCCTACGATGATAAATACATCTATATTTCTGCGGAATGTTTTTTGAAAGAACCGGGGGCTTTTGTGGTGGAGTCGATGAAGCGGGACTTTGGCTTCGGGGTGAATGATAATTTTTTAGTCTTCATAGATACCTTCGAAGATAAGACGACGGGTTTTGCTTTTGGTGCGAATGCGGCGGGAGCTCAGTGGGATGGTCAAATGTCCGAGGGTTCTAAAGTAAATCTAAACTGGGATAATAAATGGGAGTCTGCGACGACCTATAAGCGAGATTCGTGGATTTTCGAAGCAGCGATTCCGTTTAAATCGATACGTTATAAGGGAAATGTGAGTCGTTGGGGGATTAATTTTTCCCGCTATGATTTGAAGGCCAAAGAAAAGTCAGCCTGGGCTCCTGTCCCTCGGCAGTTTCCAACCGCTGCCTTAGCTTATGCGGGAGTATTGGTTTGGGATACACCGCCACCTACCCCTAAGAAAAATATCTCGTTGATTCCTTACGTCTTATCAGGGGTATCGGCGAATTATGAGTCGAAAAATCCAGCTACCATGCGAAACCAAATTGGTGGCGATATCAAAGTGGCCATTAATTCCGGATTGAATCTAGACATGACCTTGAATCCTGATTTCTCCCAAGTCGATGTGGATCGGCAGCAGACGAATTTGGATCGTTTTGAGCTTTTTTATCCAGAGAAACGCCAGTTTTTCATCGAGAATTCAGACTTATTTGATGGATTTGGTACGGAAAGTATTCGTCCGTTCTTTTCGCGCAGAATCGGTTTAGCCCTGAATCCAAAGACGGGGATTTACGAGCAAACGCCCATTACCTATGGGGCACGTTTGAGTGGTAAATTGAACCAGGATTGGCGTATCGGAGTGTTGAATGTGCAGTCTGAGCGTATTGATGCGAAAGGAGTTCCTACCCAAAACTATTCCATGGTTGCTTTGCAGCGCAAGTTATTTGCTCGATCGAATTTCGGTGCTTACATGGTGAACAAGCAATCGTTCATTGATACCGATTTACAGCGTTCAAATGGTTTTCAGAATTATAATCGAGATGTAGGATTCGAATACAATTTAGCTTCAGCAGATAATTTTTGGACTGGATCGTTGTTTTATGCAAATACAATAAGTCCATTGCAGAAAGATCGTAGTTTTTCGCAGGCGGCTTCTTTGGCCTATAAAGACAATAACTGGACTTTCTCGGTGAAAGAATCCTGGGTAGGGGAAAATTATAATCCAGAGACCGGTTATGTCCCTCGGTTGAATTACTTCCAAGTTCAAACTGACGCAGGAAAGAATTTCTATCCGAAGAACAAGTCGACGAACTTATTTTATACGACACTCTCCGTGATGTCGATGAGCTATTGGAATAACCAAGGTACGTTCACGGACAATACCACCTTCACTTCTTTTGAAGGTACAATGAAAGATCGTTCTACTTTTGGAGTCTATCTTTCCTATGATTATGTGAAATTATTGTATGACTTTGATGCGACGCGGATGGGAAATACATCCTTGAAAAAGGGAACAGAGCATGATTGGTATGCGGTTAATGCGCGGTATATGTCATCTCCCATTAAGGCACTTACCTATTCCTTAACCTCTCGTTTGGGTGGTTATTATGGCAAGGGCTGGCGTACGGGAGTCACCGCAGATATCGGCTATCGCTTCCAGCCTTATGGAAGTGTATCGGTTGCCTTGGATTATAATGATATCGTAGATGTCTATGTACCCGGTACGGATGTGATGGCGGCGAAGAAGGTATCCTCTAATTTTTGGATTATTCGCCCCAAAATCGACATCACCTTTTCTAATAAATTATTCTTTGCTACCTTCTTTCAAATCAATCAACAAACAAAAAATATCAACTTAAATGCGCGTCTGCAATGGCGTTATAAACCAGCATCTGATTTATTTTTAGTGTACACGGATAATTATTTTCCGGAAATCATGCAAATTCGTAACCGCGCAGTGGTGTTGAAATTAAATTATTGGCTTAATTTGTAATCTAAAATAAAACATAATTATGAAAAAATTCTTAGTGCTTTTAACCTGTTTAGTTTCTTTCTCTGCTTTAGCACAGAAAGCTATCCCTTCACCTCCTGCCGTTGTTTCGCAAAAAGTAGGATCCACTGAAGTGATGATCAAATACGCACAACCGTCAGCTAAAGGACGTTTGGTTTTCGGAACGAAAGAAGCGAAAGCTTTAGTCCCTTATGGGGAAGTTTGGAGAACAGGTGCGAATGAGGCGACCACTTTCGAAATTTCGAAGGACATCACCGTTCAAGGAAAGACTTTAGCGAAAGGAGTTTATTCGTTATTATCTATTCCTGGTGCATCTGAGTGGACAATCATCTTTAATAAAGAAGCGAAAATGTGGGGTGCTTATACCTACAAAGCGGCAAATGACGTGTTACGCGTTAACGCACGCGTGAGCGAGCATGCTCCTACAGAGCAATTCACGATCGCTGTATCTGCGACGGGTCAAGTGACCTTGGATTGGGATAAATCATCTGTTTCTTTTTACTTGAAATAAAATCAAGATCTTGATAAAAAAGCGGCTCAGTAATGGGTCGCTTTTTTTATTGCCAAAATTCGTTTGAAATCCACATTCCTTTGGCTATTTTTACTCGCAATTGACGATAAATAAAGAATATATGAAAAAGGTATTGATAGCAGAAGATAGCTCAGTGATCCAAAATCTAGCTAAGAAGATTTTAGAATTTCAAAATTTTCAGATACACGCTGTGAAGAACGGTCAACAGGTTTTAGACGAATTAGCGAAGGCTGATTATGATATTATCTTATTAGATATCAATATGCCGGTAATGGACGGTATGGATTGTGCTCGCGCCGTTCGTGCTTTAGCAGACCAGAAAAAAGCAGCTATTCCGATGATTGCCATTACAGGAAATGCGCGTAACTATTCGATGGATGATTTCAAAGCCGCTGGATTCAATGATTTCTTAGCTAAGCCATTGAACTTCGATTCCTTGGTTTCTCAGGTGAAAGCCTTAACGGAATAAGTGCATGTCCCCTTCTAAAGTAACGTTTTTAGGAACGGGAACTTCGCAGGGGATTCCGATGATCGCTTGTGGCTGCGCGGTGTGCAAGTCCACGGATGAGCGAGATAAGCGGCTTCGTGTTTCGATTCATGTCGAAATCGGAGGCAAAAGTTTTATTATAGACACAGGTCCAGATTTTCGTCAACAGGTCCTTCGGGCTGGAATTAAACGACTGGATGCTGTTCTTTATACCCACGAGCATAAAGACCATACCGCCGGTATGGATGATATCAGGGGTTTTAATTACCACCAACAAGCCACTATTCCTTTGTATGCCCGGGCTCAAGTGATTGCGCAATTGAAGCGGGAGTTTGCCTATGCTTTTGGGGAAAATAAATACCCGGGTGCTCCTGAAATCGATGTATATGAGATCGATGGAACTCCTTTTACGGTACAAGGAATAGATATTCAGCCGATTTTCGTAAAACATTATTATTTAGATGTGTTGGGTTTCCGTTTTGGGAATTTTGCCTATGTGACGGATGCGAATGCCATCGCCCCAGAAGAGCAGGATAAATTACGGGACTTAGATGTGTTAGTCATTAATGCCTTGCGGAAAACGACGCATGTTTCTCATTTCACATTAGCCGAAGCACTCAAGTTGATAGCCGATTTAAATCCTAAGCAGGCCTATATCACACATATTAGTCACCAAATGGGCTTACATGCAGAGGTAAATAAAGAATTGCCACCTAACGTTTCATTAGCTCATGATGGGCTTATCCTTCACTTCTAATATGTCCATGAAAGCAGTTTTATTCGATATGGATGGCGTGATTGTAGATAATCTACCGTATCACGTGGAGGCTTGGTTACTTTTTTGCGAGCGAAACGGAATTCCATTGACTAAGGAGGTATTTTACAAAGAACTCAATGGAATGAATTCAAAAGATACCTTCGAGTGGTTTTATAAAAGAGACATGTCGCGGGCGGAAGTAGAAGTGTTAGAAGAAGAGAAAGAATTGCTTTACCGCGCCTTTTATGAAGAATACCGTAAGCCAGCGGAAGGGCTGCTAGAATTTTTACAAGCATTGCGTTCAAGAGGAATTAAGACGGCTTTAGCTACCTCGGCGGGTCCAGGAAATATTGATTTTATTGTGGATGGTTTAGGAATTCGAGATCAGTTTGATGCCATTATCGGTGGAGCTGAAGTAACGAAGGGGAAGCCAGATCCAGAGATTTATGTTAAAGCTGCGGCCTTAGTGGGCGTAGCCACAGCGGATTGCTGGGTGATCGAAGATTCTCTTCAAGGGATCGCCTCAGGTCTTGCCGCTGGCGCTCGAGTGGTAGGGATGACGACTTCGCATACGGCGGAAGAATTAGCACACACTCAGGTAATTACACCTAATTTTGTAGATTTGTTTTCTAAAATAGTCGCTCTATGAGAAACCTGATAATCGTATTTTTATTAACCTGCACGGCGTCTTTTGCCCAAAAAAGCCGCAATACCATGGAAATGGTACCAGGCAAAATAATCGAGGAATTCGTGCCTGAATATAAGGGTTTGAAGCGCGATTTACCGGAAGGCTATACCGAAAACATGCGCGCCATTTTAGCGCAAGCGGCGGCGATTAAATTAGATGCATCGACGCAGACGAAGGCATCTGCAACCATTGTTTTAACCTATGAAACAGCCCCTCCAGCAGATGTAAAGGTTGTTTTCGAGAAGGCAGCTGCCGTCTGGTCTACGGTTTTTTCTTCCGATGTGCCTATTAATGTTTATGTGAAATGGGCTTCGTTAGCTACAAACGTTTTAGGTAGTGCGGGTGCGACAGCAAACGTGCGCAACTTTGTGGGAGCGAATCGATTGAATACGTTTTATCCCATTGCTTTGGCCGAAAAAATGGCCCATAAAAACCTGAATGGAACGAACGCTGATGTGGTGGCCACGTTTAATTCGGACTTTACGGCCTGGTATATTGCGATAGATGGAATGCCGACTATTAATCAAATCGACCTTTATTCGGTTGTTTTACATGAAATTGGACATGGATTAGGATTTATCGGTCAGGTGGGCGTGGAAGATGGGAAAGCTGGTTATGGTTATCCTGGAATATTTGATCAGTTTATGGTCAATGAGGGGAATGTTGCCTTGATGGACACGAATAATTATAAGAATTCATCAGCTGCACTTTTTACACAATTGACCTCTGGAAAAATCAACTTGTCTTCTCCATCCATTTTGCAGAATAATGGAAGTGCGGGGAAATTATATACACCTTCTGCTTATTCGGCAGGATCGAGTATTTACCATGTGGACCAGGTGAAATACCCGGTAGGTGATGCAAATGCCTTAATGACTCCACAAATTGCGCGTGGTGAGGTAACGCGTAGCATTGGTCCGATTGTGACGTCTGCTTTCAATGATTTTGGCTGGTATTCTTCGAACCTGATAGGGGAGGAGTTTGATGATACGGAGGATCAGGCAACGGATAAGGTCTTTTCGGTGAAGGTATATTCGGATACGCTTTGGGATGAATCATCATTAAAACTCTATTTAGCCATTAATTCGACAATTTTTAGTCCTATTTCCACTTTTACAAAAGCAGGGAATACCTATTCGTATTCTTTGCCTAAGAGTGCGTCATCCAGAAATATCAAGTATTACTGGTATGCAAAGGAAAAATCGGGTAAGAAATTTGTGACACCGGCGGAGGCACCTCTTGTTTCGGGCACTACATTGGGGAGTTATTTTGAGTTCAATATCGCACCAGATACAACGAAGCCGATTGTTTTGTATGCGAATCCCTTGAAGTATATTTTCACCTCTCAAACCACGGTTCCTCTGCCTACGCTCTTAGCGTCGGATAATATCGGCATTGATACCATCTATATGGAGTATTCCATTAATAGCGGGGCAACTATTCGAAAGGGTTTTAAGAAAGTGGCTGGTTTGAGCTTTAGTTTTACGAATAGTTTTGAATTTGCATCGGGCTTATTGAAATCCGGTGATGTAATTAAATACCGTATTATAGTGAAGGATAAGGCCAAAATCACGAATTCCGTCACGCTTCCCGCCACAGGAAACTATGAATTTGCTGTCATAGGCTTGCAGGCAGCAGTGGGGAGTTACGTACAGAATTTTGATACCCCTCCTACGACTGATTTTTATTTAAAAGGCTTCACTTTTGCGAAGCCATCCGATTTTACGACGACCGGTTTGCATAGTGCGCACCCTTATGCTGATGGTACCGAGGAGTCTTATAATGGCGCAGGCGGGTCTGATAAGTTTACGAACAGCGACGCTATTTTGTTAAAACCGATTACGGTTCGGTCGGATTCGTCTAAAATGTATTTTGATGAGGTCGTTTTAGTGGAGCCAGGAGAACCCGGAGCGTCTTTCTTAAATCCTGATGGATCGGTGAATCGCAGTTTTTATGATTATGTGACGGTTCAGGCTTCAAATGACTTAGGTAAAAACTGGTATAATTTAATCAATGGTTGGGATTCGAATTTCTCTACGGTGTGGTTGAATGCGTATAATACGGGCTTTGACTCGAAGGGAAATTCGACGGCTGAGGGATCGTCTACGTTGGTCAAAAAACGAGAAATCGACATTCTTTCTTCTGGCAAATTTAAAGCCGGGGATCAGTTAGTCTTCCGTTTCCGTTTACACGCAGACGTGGGAGCGCACGGCTGGGGCTGGGCAATCGATAATTTAAATGTGCAAGGTGCAGTGGCTCCACCACCACCTCCGCTAATTTTAGCACTTGAACCGTTTACGCTGTTGCCAGAATTGCGGGTTTCACCTAATCCTTCCTCTCGTATGGTTCGCGTTCAATTAGCTGTAGGATCACAGGACGAAGAAGTTCGTGCGGGTATTCTAGGAGCTGCTGGGCAATGGGTTCAGCAAGAAAGTATTCAGGTGAAAGGGGGGTATTTAGATAAGCAATTTGATATTTCGTCTCTGCCTACTGGAACGTATTTTGTCCAAGTGATTACGAATAGAAATGTATATAATAAGCGAATTATTGTGGTTCGCTAAGGCCTAGCAAAGCTTTTTACTTATCTTTGCAGACTTAATCATTAAAATTAGCCCTATGTCTTGGTTTTCAAGAAAAGAAAAAGGAATTGTCACACCTACTGCCTCTAAATTAGATGCGCCAGATGGTTTGTGGTACCAATGTCCGTCTTGTAAAAAAGCGATTCATACACGGGAACACCGTTTGTTTGCCTACACTTGCTCTGGATGTAACTACCACGAGAAGATCGGTTCACAAGATTATTTCGAGTTATTATTTGATAACTCGATCTATACGGAATTAGATCCGATGATGGGATCAGGCGATCCATTAGAATTTACAGACACGAAAAAATATACGGATCGTATCAAAGCGACGGAATACAGTACAGGCTTAAAAGATGCGGTAAGAACAGCTTACGGCGAGATCAACGGTTTGCCCATCACCATTGCGGCGATGGACTTTAATTTCATCGGAGGATCCATGGGTTCCGTGGTGGGAGAGAAGATCACCCGCGGCATGCGTCATTCCTTAGAAACAGGTAAGCCTTTCTTGATGATCTCTCGCTCCGGCGGAGCTCGTATGATGGAGGCTGGTTTTTCTTTAATGCAGATGGCCAAAACCTCTTCTTTAATCGCCCTCCTCGCAGAAGCTAAAATTCCGTACATCTCTTTGATGAC
Organism: Aquirufa sp. A-Brett2-15D; assembly: GCF_054558735.1. Classification (NCBI taxonomy): domain Bacteria; kingdom Pseudomonadati; phylum Bacteroidota; class Cytophagia; order Cytophagales; family Flectobacillaceae; genus Aquirufa; species Aquirufa sp. A-Brett2-15D. Next base: position 260,756 of record NZ_JBSKFT010000002.1, read on the forward strand.
CAATCCGACCACCGGCGGTGTGACGGCTTCCTTCGCGATGCTAGGTGACTTTAATATTGCTGAACCAGGAGCATTAATCGGCTTCGCTGGTCCACGTGTTATCAAAGAAACAATAGGCAAGGATTTGCCTAAAGGATTCCAAAGCTCCGAGTTTGTAGAAGAACATGGTTTCTTAGACTTTATCGTCGATCGCAAAGATTTGAAAGACAAATTGAGTTCCTTATTAGGAATGTTGAAATAAAGAAAGCCAGCTGATGCTGGCTTTTTTGTTATAATAACTTTTTCAAAACATCATCCCAGGTGCGATAGGCATTCCAAGATTTCGTTTCGTAGGCCCACCCGAAAGGAAGTAACTCTCCTTTAAAATCTTTGGCACCATTCGCCTCTCGATCATCGATTAAATAATCCCCTATTAGAAGATCTTTTCGATGGGTGATAATCATTTTCTTTTTGAAGAGATCTTGAAAATGATCTTCAATCCATTCTCTTTTATGCATCGCTGATTCTACATTTCCCCAGGTAGCAGATGTAGCGATAAAAAGCTCATATAATCCCGATTCAGCTAGTTTTAAGATGGATTCTTTAGCTCCAGCTATCGGTTTAGGGTTTCTAAATATGCCCGGAATTTCATCGGGATTATGCTGAAAAATTGATTTGTAGTCAGGGTTAGCATCAAAATGAAAATCAATTTGACCTTGAAAGTCAACAATGACGCCATCCATGTCTATGTAGATTATTTTTTTATTCATAGGATTCTTATGAAAATTTATTCTTTATTCTAGTTTAAAGTACTCTATGAATAATAATTGAGTAAAAACTTTTTAATCTCTTTAATATCAACTATTTCAATTTCATTTTCTTCAAGCAAATCCCTTAATTCATCTACATCAATCAGCTCTTTACCATTATTAAAGTAGAGCGTGGAAGAAAAGCCTTGACCGGTAGTTTCGTAATCTTGATTTTCTTCAAAGGAGTCATACGTACCATCAGGGAGGTTATAGCGATAAGACTCAACAATATCGCCTTCAAACTCTACCGAAATATTTGCTACATCAAAAACACCAGGAGCTACCTCCATGGTATAAGTCTTCCATTTACCCCATCCGTAGGCTTTCTCATCTGAGGAAGCGATATGGACAAAACTTCCTTTTTCTGAGCAATCGAAGCTTTCCTTTAAATTATCCACTACAGGAGCGTCATAGGCCAATTTAACCTCGACAATCTTGCCACTTGGCAGTTGCATATCGGTAGCCGGTTCACCCATGCCATAGGTATGGTAAATGCTTGTGTAGTCATGCCAGGAATTGTAATAGATAAAATCTGACCAACCGTCTTCAGTTTCTAAAAACTCAAGAATCGTTTCATCCGAAATTTCTCCCGCAACCGCCTCACTGAGGTAGCAATTCCGATCGTATCCCAGGGTAACTGTACCAGACTCTGGGAAATAATATTGAGTTGCTATGAAGGTTTTGTCTTCCGGTTGGCTATTGAGGGTAACGCTTTCAATCGTGTATTTTTCAGACAAAGCTTCTGCAAAATCTGACTCTTCAAACAAATTGATGTACCTGGTTATACTTAGGTCCTTCGTTAGTTCAGCGAGTGTATCGGACAGGGTGTATGACCACTCGATTTTTCGAATTTTCGAAACCTCTTTTGAAACCATCAAGTTGAATAACTTCGAATTAAACTTCTCCTCTACTTCCAAATAATCGAAAACATCCAAATTCCTTTCTATCAACTTGTAGAATAAGTCTGGATTTCGTTGTTCTTCTTCAAGTGCTTGAACAAGTTGAGGCTGAAATTCAATCAATTCAAGCAGAAACTTGGTATCATTTAAGAGGGTATCATCTATTCTAAAGTTTTTAAATTTATTCCCTTTTGCAATTTCTAGAATAAGTGCTTTGTCTGTATTCCACTGTTCTGGCAGCCCCAAATCTGTCAACCCATAATAGGACTGCTCACTGTTGCAAATACCATACTGAAGTGCTATCGCTCTATTTTTCTGTAGTTTGTCTGGGAAGTAGGTGAACTGATCAGAATTTAATTCGAGATATGGAAGGATAAACGAATCATCGTGAAGTAATTTGGAATCAAAAAATGCATCCAGTATCTCAAAATCGATTTTTGTCCCCAAAAGCATTTTTAGGAATGCTTCGTCATTTTTAAAGTTACCGGGAAGGTTTTCAAACTTGGCGGACAAGTCGTAGAAATCATCCGATTTCAAGTACGCAAAGGCATATGCACAATCCTGCTGTAACTTATTAGAAAGTAGTGGATACAATTCTGATCCTTTGGCTACAAGTTGAGGAGTGATATAACTGGACTCCTCGAATTTTTTACCTAATTTCTTTCTCAATGCTTGAAAAGTCTCAGCAGAAGGATAATATGCAAATGCTTTCTCAAGTATGGTTAGATCCTGTTCCCAGTTTGTAAATAAATCTTCCCACCCAAATTCTACCCCATTCTCAATTGCTAGGCATACATTAGTAAGTGTATTGCTGATAGGTTCCCAATAATAAATCTGTCCATTTTGATTGAGCCCATAAAGTAGGGCATCCTCATGCAATGGAAAAGATCCATTATTCTCTGAGATAAAATACCACGAATCCTCAAAAAACGAATGATCCATCATTTCTAACACGGATGCATCAAGGTTGTAAGCATGTTCGAAAAACTCATAGATAGGCTCTGGGTCTCTTTCGATGAAGTACGCAAATAAAAGCGGATCAATGGTGAGGATTTGTTTCGCAAGAGCTTGCGCCTCTTCTGATTTCCAATCAAACTCTTTGGATACCCAATAGCAAGCTTCGGGATTGGCAGTAAGCGCGATGCGAATAAATACAGCGTCCTTCTTTTGATCCTCATTTAAATATTGCAGCAGATTTCCATTAATCGTCAGTGCTTCTTTTACAAATTCATCGGTGAAGGTTTCGTCCTTTTCTAGGTATTTAAAAGCCCAATTGTGATTGCGTAAGTGCTTTTTGAGTTCTTGTTCGCCTAAAGCCTTTCTACATGATTTGAATTGCAAAGGGAAAGAGGTGACCTCTAAAATCGAACGTGTTATATCCACGTTTTTACTGAAAAATTCCTCGGGAAGAAAAGCGACCTGGGTAGGGTCTATTTTGATTGCTTCCAAAATCGCGGTTGAGGTAGGATTTTCATTAAGTGTTTTAAAGACCATTAATTCCTCTTCAAATGCAGCATCGGCTGAATTCAAAATGGCATTAAACCTAATTTGTTTAGGATAGGAGGAGTTAGAAAAGTGTTTAAAAATACCTCCATTGATTTTTGAAACGTATTCTTGTACCGCTGTATCAGAAGAGATTTCAGAAGGTAACAGTTTAAACGCTTCTGGATTTTGATGCAGTGCTGTCCAGTAAATCTCTGGGTCAGAGACTATTTTTTCATCTAGGTACCGAATCACTAACCCATTCAAGCTTACTGCTTCTTTGGCTAGTTGTTTGTCTGACTTCAATTCTTCAGAACAGTATTTGATCGCGATTGGTAATTTTGGCAGGATGCTAAGCATAAACTCCCGGTCTGCTAAAATTGACTTATCCGCAAACGTAATTGTGTAGGGGTTGGAATCTGTTAGTTTAGAAAGAAACGCCTTATCTTTTTTGAGCGAAGCTGGCGCATAATAGAGGACATTATTTTTGTTTTTTGCAGCAAGCACGAGCTTGTCTGACACACCTTCACGCTCCATAATTTCAACAGATATAGACTTAATGTTGAACGGGTTATCCTGAAGAAGTCTTACCGCCAAATCAAAATCGATCTTTCCATCCACATGAATTACCTCATCGGGGAGCTGATTCAACATCAAACTTCCATCCGCAGTTTTTAGGGCTATGTCTAAAAACGCTCTGTCTTTTTTAAATTTATCTGGAAGATTGGGGTAATTGTTAGCCCCATCGAGTTCAACGGCTAGTTTTGCGAAAGCCTCATTATCTTCTAACTTTTTATTTTTTTCAAGCAATTCTCCATAGGAACCTATATTTTGATTTAGGTAGCTAAAACAGAAATTTTCATCCTTCGGTATGCGGGGGCTCGCATAGTCAAGAAGCCCATTTTTGATGATTAACGCAGCATCTTCACAGATAAACTCTTGGTATCCTTCGATCAAGCAATCTGAATAGGAAATACTGGGTATAGGCTTGTAAGAGAGATGACTGTGCAGGTAATCCATTAACTCTTTAAAAAATGTAGGGTCCGTTCGAAGGGACTCGGGTAGGATGTCAAACGAAATGTCGCCCGATTGATTTTCGATGGCAATTAGGGTCAGTTCCTTGGTCTTGTAGTCATCAGGCAAATACTGGTAGTAATTCGAGTTGGCGATCATCACTTTTTTTAGAAGCTGCTGATCGGTTAAATCTATAACTTCTGAAAAATTATCATCAAGATATCCATTTTCTATTGCGAGTTTTCGGATGCTTTTTGAGGCAGTAAACTTTTCTGGCAATAACGCAAAGATTTCAGGATTTGCTACAATCAAGGCTTCTAAATTGGCTTCTTTTTTTAGGAGCGATTCGTGTGCAAAATGAATTTGATTGCTATCCTCCTTAATAATTTCAATCAGCTTTTCTAGCACTCCGTAATGAGAAAGGGGTAATTTGTTCTTGATGACCTCATCATCATCATCATCGTCATCATCATCATCTTCTTCTTCTTCTTCTTCTTCTTCTTCTTCTCCATCTTCCTCCTCACTTTCTGTATAATCAAATTCATGGAAATCCTCTTCACTTGAAGCGCCTTCTTTCATTTCATCACTTGCATCCTCTTCCTGAGGATTTGAAAATGCATAGACATATTTTCCATCACAATACAGAAGCACTATTCCGCTAGCATTTTCCTCTTTAAATTCTTTTTTTGCCCAATTCGCCTCCTTTTTTCCAATCAAATTTGCTAATCCGGTCCAATCATCGAGTTCCACCGTTCCTAAGGGTTGAATACAATCCCCCACATCAGAAGTCCCTGCTATGACAGCCATTAGGTCTTCTTTTTCAATGGTCATTATAACAATCTCCCCGTCTACTAAAAAATTCTCTAAAGCCTCAGAAAAAATATCTACTCCATTTTCTGCAATAAAGGCATCTATTTCCTCCTGACTTTTTGCATCGGAAGGTGAAGTAGAACTAATAGCTTGCCCTACTTTAGAAGATTGGACGCCGACTACGCCTTCACCTTGAATCGTAGCCAAAAATGCTAGCGCCGCTGCTACAGCAGCCTCCTTATCGTCAAATTTTGGATTTCCTACGATTCTCAACCCATTACCTGCTGCATCAATCTTATGCGAGGAACGAGAAGAAACTTGAGCGATAAAGTCTTCGTCTCTGGTGTAATAGCCGATTTTGATGACACCTTTTACCGTATTAAAAAATAGGTGAGTCCCCTTAGCTGCACTTACGGAAGGAATGTAGATGTCTAGGAAATTATCTTTATCCAGTTTCTTTGCTTCTGCATCAGGGTACACCTCTGATATGGAGTTTAGAAGATGTTGCTGAATTGTTAATTCTGAGGAGCCATTGTTTGATTGATCCGATACCATTATTTTAATTTTTTAGGTAAGATTTACTTTGCATATTTTAAATGATTTTATTTTTCAAAGTTTTCTTTTTTGATTGAAAAAATATTAATCTATTCTTTGATGGATACCGCCGGAAAATGAAAACTTCTAACCTCTTGATAGTCTTTTTTTATTTCTTCAATTGACTGTTGGTTTATCTTCTCTATAATTTTTCTTGCTTGGTCTTTCAATTCTTTTTCAGAATAAAATTTATCGTGGCTTACCCCTAAATTAGGGGGAATTTTTATCCCAAATTTTTTTGATAAATCAAATAGTTTACTTGGAACTCTATTGGATTTTCTTCGATTAATACTTGCTGAAATTGGGATTAAGTTTTCAATTATATTGCCAGGCCCACCCAAGGAGGCCGGCACAACATGGTCAATGTCAATTATATGCTCCTCTTGCATTTGGATTTTGAATAAATGATAGACTTCTTCTCTAATTTTAGTGGGAATATGTTTTGTTAATTCAGTGGAAATTTCAATTAATTTTAATTCAAAATTGTCTTCTAAATAATACCAAGCTGATTGGTTCAAAAACCTATCCTCAAGAGGAAAAGATACATCAAATTGCACTACTTGTTCAAGCTCATATTCCAAAATATTATACAATTCTTCCGAATCATCCGAAGCGTATTTTTTGAGTTTGGAAATCCAAAAGGAATCATCTTTTATGTTTGACTCATTTAAAACATAGTTTGCCATTTTTTTGAATCCTTCTATGCAGATACTATGTACTTTACTAACAATTCCTGAACCAAAAATTGCATACCCATTTTGAGCAACATAAATTAAATCTCCTACTTTTACATTTGAGCCGGATGGAATAGACTTGCGTTTAACTTCACATAACCAACCATTTGAAATTTTGTATCCAAGATTTTTTCTCTTGATCAAATGCTTTTTTTGGATAAAAGCCATAGAAGATTTTAAGTTTAGGATTACTTAATATTTTTTAAAACAAAAATGCTCGTCTAATTTGGATTCGATATTTAAAAATACAAGATTTATTGAGCAAAATAAAGTATTTTTTATTTTTTAAACAGAATTATTAATACTTTATCCGCTTAGTAAGCGTTTAAAATTATTCAGATTATATTTTAGATTTTAATTTTTTATGACATTGCAAGAAACACTATCAGCGGGTATGAAAAGGAGTTACTCTGGTAGCATCATTAAAAAAATGAACAAGGATAATTTTTTGGACATACATATCCCATCGGTTAACACAGCTAAGTCAACGCATTTGTTTTTTAATACTCCCCAAAGTGGAATCAAAATTGGATTCTACTGCCGGGATGAGGAATTTGTAAAGGCCACTTTGAAAAAAAGTAAAAAGTTGGAAAGCTATTCTCAAGGTATACGCTTGAAGGGCAACCCCGTTTTTGAAAATGCTGATTTAGCCATAATGGCGGCAATTGATTTTATTGATTTAATGACTGTGGAGAAGAATAAGAAGGAAGTAAAACCCATAGCCTTAAATAAACCTAAGCCAGCTGTAAAAAAAGCTCCTAAGATTACATCGAAGCCGGAAATAGTAAAACTTCAAATTCAGATACCACCTAAGGTGGAAATCCAAGAATCAGAACCTATTGGATTTTGGCAATGGTTATTAAGGATTTTTAAATAACTAAAAAGCCAGTTGATTAAACTGTCTTTTTAGTTTAAAAATGAACCATCGAAGAAGTTGGATATGGAGTTTTTCCAACACATTTATTCATTCTTATTGTTATTCGACCAATCATCAGATTTCAAATCCAAAAACAAGTTAATGAATTCCTTGTCTAAAGCGATCTCAAGGTTATCTTTATCCTCTTGAATCTCCTTATCTATTTTCTCTTTGTTTGACTCCAAATAACCCGCTAAAATTTCTTGTGATTTAAGTTCAATTTGAGCGTCTGTCCAATTGCTATACTCTTTCTTAATGTGTTTTTTGATGGACTCTAAATCTGGAGTTTTCAGTTGTTTCATTTAAACTATTATTTCCTAAAAAATAAAACTTTAACTAGTTCTAAATTGTGTTCAAGAATGCAACCAACTGATGTATTCTTCATGTGTTTCAAAATTAATTACATTAATCCCCATTTCATTTTTAAGTGCATTTTTCCAAATGTATTTATAGATAGAAAGTAAAACTAACATGTTTTTAGAGTAGGGCTCGTAAATGATAAGTTTACTTTCTTCTGAAACGATAGTTATTTTTATGGAGGATTCACCTTCTTCCACTAACTCGATATCTTTTACGCAATCCCAAGAGAAAATCAGTTGCAATTCACTTTCTTCCATGCAATTACTATAGAATCCATCCCTATTTACGTACAAAAAGCCGGCTAATTCTCTGTCTGATACATGTACTATGGAGGTGAAAAAGAAAGGATTATGATTATCTATTTCGTATCCTAGTTCGCTTAGGGCAGTGTTTATATATACCAAACCTGTTACCGTTTTTTCTTTCTTTATTCTTGCAGAAGCTTTGGCAACCAACTCCTCATTATTTAAATCAAAATCCCCCAAATTAATTTCAGCGGCATCAGAATCGTCTGCCATGACATAATCAGCCCAATTGATTTTAGTGGAGTCTAGGTCTTCTAACTCGTCCAATCTTTCTTTTACTGGCTTCTCTGGTATCTTTTTCACTGTGGTGTGCCTTAAATTATTTTAGTAGAAAAGTACAAGATTTAGAAAATAAAACAAAGTAGGAATTAAAATAGGGTTTAATAGTCGTGAAGTGGAGTTAGATAAAACGTATTATAAAATTATTTATGTAGCTCATAAATTAAATTCTGTGACAAAAAGCGTACCCGGAACGGCGCGTATTTTTTTATTCCGGCTTTTTTTGCTTATTTTAATTAATAGGAATAGTTTTATTTTGTGTTATTATAGTGCAATTCCGGTTAATCAACGAAATATTTAAATTTAGCAGCTATGATGAGCAAAAAACAATTTGATGATCTTTGGGGAAATTCAATTGGATCTCTTCGCCCTAAAATTGCAATACCTGATTACAATGATTATTTGATACGAGAGGGGATGTTAGAAGATTATTTAGACATTTTTAGAGGTCATAGTACACGAGATAGAGAGGGTACAATTAAAATGCCCTATCCTCATCCATTTTTTAATGATGACGGCACACCTAAGCTTGGGATAACACCTTGTATTAAGTATGTATTAGTAGGGGAGGCTCCTCCGAAATTAAAACCCTCTGTATTAAATAAGTGTAATGGGGATAAAAAAAACTCCTATATCTATGATATAAGGCACGTAAAATCTTCACCTTGGCTTACTTCTCCAAGAGATGCATTTGGCGCATGCAATTATTCTCCCTGTCCACAAGATAAAATTAGTTACCTATTAGATTTAGCTTCTAAAGGTGTTTTATTATTAGATTTGTACCCGTTTGCTATACTTTTCAGTTCAGCTTTAAGAAGAAGATTAAATCGAACTAGAAGAACTTTAAGTTTCTGGAATAACTCTAATCCTGCCATTATAAATCCTTATAATTTACAAGATAGAATCAATCGCTTAGGTACATTATTATGTAAAGATTGGGATTTATCATTTGTGGCACCTTATCTAACATCAGAATATATAGTTAATCCGGTTAATGGATTTCCTCCATTGGCCATTGTTTTTCTAGGAATTCATCCTGTAACTTTTAGGATATTTTTACCTGATCCAACTCGTTTCGCTGGAAATCACTTTAAGAAAATTGCAATTTGTAATTCGGCATATCCTTGTCCAAGTGCACATTTAGTCCGAATATCATTTTAATCTTTAAACCCCGGACTACAACCATTCATAAACTCCTTGTAGTCAGTATCATCATCGAAGAAGTCTCGTTTATCCGAGGCTTCTTCTGGTTAAAGACGTATGGCCCATGAATGCTCGGGGCAACCGCCTTCTAGGTCTTTCAAATCGATTTTTGTGATGCAGTGGTTCGTTTAATGTCGGTCTAATAAAGTAGTTATTTTTAAAAGAAATAATAGAGCATTTTTGTCACTGATCAAAAATCAGTTTAAAACATTTAAATCGATAAAATGGGGTTAATTTTCATTTTTTGGCCTTATTTTTTGTCTCTATAAATAGACTTAAATGCCTGATAGTTAAGACCTTGTATTGCGTATGTGAATAATTATTCGGAATTTTGCATTGTTAAATCTGACCAAAAGAACAAAATGAGTAAACAAAGGAAAATAGTCGCCGAAGCACTTTATCTACCATCAGCCGAGTCATATCAGCTGATAGATAGGGAAGGTCGTGTGGCTATGGTTCGTAAAGATTTAATCGATGATAATAAATTAGAAATTATCGATGGTGTCATTTTTCTGACAGAAGGTCAATACGAAGCCTGGTTTAAAGTGGAGGAGCGAATCAAACGAGATGAAGCTCTTTTTAGACCTAATGTTTACAAGTTCTTTGAAAGTCGGGAGTACCTAGTTGCGCATCCGGAAATATGTAATAAATATTCCGCAGAGTTTGGTGCGTTTAGTTACTGTACTGTGTCCCCTAGTTTAGGGGCATTGGCTCTTTCCTTTCATCAAGGAGGGAGAACAATTGAATGCCAATATTGCAAACAAAATGCCCATTTGTTTAGATCTATTGGATCAGTTTTGAGTGGATATTCAGCACAAAATTTTATTTGTGAGAATGTTGCTTGTCAAAAGGTAAATACGAAAGTAAAATCAGGATTGGGAGAAACAGTGAAGTATTTTGTGAATCTTAACGAGACCTATACGAATCTGTATCCATCCGCGAAATCGTACGAATCCTTGTCTTTTGCTGATATACTTTCAGCATTACCAGCGTAAGGCTGTAACCTTACATCTTATTTATTTCATTTTTTAATTCCTACACATTGCAGCGCGTAATCGTGGTGGGAAGATTTTATCAACAAAAACCTTAAAGAAATATGGCTAATATAAAGAATTGCCTTAAAATGAAGAACCGGATCCTCGGAATGATGGATACTGAGTTTACAAAAGCGAGCCGTTACAACTCCATTAGTGAGAAAAACAGACGGCCTTACAGTGTTTTTGAGTCCTTAAAAAACTACGAGGACTTAGCTGAAAAACTGGTGAACTTAAAAACTAAGTTGCACGAGGCGAATGTAAAAGGAGGAATGCTAAGGAAAATATTCCTTTTAGCGGAATTGAAAACCCAGGCGAATAAGTTACAAAATTTAGACTGCTCTGAAGGAGCGGTAACTAGCCGCTATGACAGTACCGAAATACTGAAAACAGCGGAGTTAACGGTGGAGGTAAGAGACGCTATTATAATGAGCCTCCAGGATCGCATAGATGCGATAGAGGAGGAGTTAGACCGCTTTAACCATGACACGGTTGTAGAGGGAGTGTAAGAAATAAGGGCGCTCAAAAGGAGCGCCCCATATAATATTGTTAGGGGGAGAGAATAGTTAGAGATAAGCACCCATTTAAAGCCATATCGCACGCTATCGATAGTCGATCTAGAACCTGTATTCAAAATTCAAGATTCCAAGAGTCAGCATTGCAACCTGTCAAAGTTCAGCGTTCTTTCAAGCTAATCTTAATTGTCCTTGAACCCTAACATTTTATTAACCTATAAACTAAAAATAACCTATGACTCAATCAGAATATAAATTATTACTTGAAGTACTTGCCATTGAAACCCATTCCAAAGAGGAGGGGGCAATGATTGAGTTTTTACTTGATTTCTTTGCTAAAAATGACATTAAAGCCTGGAAAGATGAGATGGGTAATGTATATGCAGAAAAAGGGGAGATAGGTAACTACCAAAAATACCCCTTAGTGGTTGCGCATACAGACACCGTACACCGTATTCACGGGAACAAGATTATACCCAAGAAATTGCTTTTACCTAATTATGCGGGAGAATTGAAGCCAGCCTTAAAGGGATTTGATGCTAATGACAATCCAGTAGGCTTAGGGGCTGACTGCAAAGTGGGGATTGCTTTGTGCTTGATCCTATTTTTAAGACAACCTGTACTAAAGGGTTTCTTCCCAGTACAGGAGGAAATAGGGGCCAGAGGAGCAGAGAAAGTGGATGTTTCCTTTTTGCAAAATGTGGGCTATGCCATCGAGTTTGATAGCCCGGCGAATACCTCGTCCATTACCTTAGGGAACCAGCTGATGTATAACCCGGATGATGAAAAGGGATTGGGTAAGATTTGGACAGCATTATTATTAGAGTTCTCTGAAAAAAGAGAAACGGAATTTACTTTAGAGCAGCATTCCTACACGGATATTGTGAAATTGCGCCCCCATTTTACTTGCTGCAATGTGCCGGTAGGATATTATTTATACCATACGACCTCGGAGTATTTAGTGGAGGAAGAGGCGTTTATGGCGTTGGAATTAGGGGAGGAGTTAATTAAGAGAGCGGGTTATCGGTATTATGATGATGCGCCGCACCCTAGTGCGAGACGATTGATTACCCAGTTTGCGCTTAATACGATGGAAATTATTGGAGAAATATGATGGAAGAAAAACAGTATTTAATGGAGGAAGTGAGTCGGGATCGACACGCTTACCAGTGGTTATCAGATGAGTGGCGCGCAGATGTAGATGTGGCGCGCGGCAGTATTGAGAAGTTTGGGACTACGCTGGCTTTTGCGCCTTTGTGGATGAAAGCTGATCGAGAGTTAGCTCTATTAGCGGTGAAAGCTAATGGGTTAGCGATTGAGTTTGTGCATCCGGATTTAGTAAAATCGGATTTGGAAATATGTATCAAAGCTGTGGAAAATGAAACCGATGTAATGGACTTATTAAGCCCAGAGATGCGCATGAAGGAAGAGGTTTTGTTAGCCTTATTAAACAACGATTGGGGTTATAGACCCTTTAAAGATCAAGTTCCAGATACTTTATTACGTAATAAGGCATTTATGAAGCAGGTCGTGGCGATTAACGGCCGAATGCTTGAAATGGGTTCGTCTCGTATCAGTATGGATCCAGAAATTGCTAGTATTGCTGCCCTGAATTGTGGTCGTTTTGCTTTTAAGCATTTGGAAGAATGTTATGCGATTCCACAGGTAATGGAGGTGTTAGAAGGTATGCAAGAGGAATGTGAAAATTTGATGGATCAGTATCTTTTAGAGAAGGATCCCGAAAAGAGAGAATATCTATATTGGGAGGTAATGGAGTATGATTCCTATTATGGAATTCGATCCTCACGATCTCAAAAATATGCTTATTCGGAAAATGAAGAGGTGAATGAAGAGGAGCCAAAAGGTATTCGGTTTTTTATGATGAGTCATGATGTATCTATGGCCAAAACGGCAGGCCCAGATGGCCAAGATCCCTTACGGATTGATGCGTTATTTCATTCGGAAAACACCAGTTTTGGAGGGTGGAGCTATGCCCTTTCTCAACAACTGAAGGAGAAACTTCATCTGCAGGCCACTTTAGTGAGCACGCCATTAATTGATCGTAGCTCTGAAATTTCTATTCAGCAGCAGGCAAGATCTATTACGAAGGATATCTTAGCTACTTGTAAGCAGAATAGCTGGCATCGCATTCGCTTGACTAATTTTACTTATTTGAAATCGAGTCAATTCGAGACTTTTTTAGGGATTGGCTTAGAAATAGAGGAACAGAAAAATGATTTCGCTCTAACTATTTATATGGACATAGATCCAGAGTTTGTTAAAGGAAAATATGGGGATCAGTTGGATTTAATAGAAACAAAATAGCGTAGGTATTTCGCGTATTTTATATTAAATCTAGATCTTTTTCCGGTTAGGTGCTGAGCCCAAACGGTGTTTTGGATTTCCTTTCCAGACGGTAGATTTTCTAACTCAGGATTTAACATTTTGTAAATCCTGAGTTTTCCTTTTTCTGAAAAGACATCTTGTGTCACTTTGGATTTCCAATGCTCCACTTCATCCTCTGTGATGACTGGTCTGCCGGAAATGAAGTTGATGCCTAAAAATTCGAATTCTTCTTCAAATGGATCAATGATTTTGCTTTTTTCAGCCGAAAGACTTAGGCTCAGTTTCGCTAGTTCATCGATGAGTTTTTGTTTTACCGCTTCTGGATTATGGGAGGAAGGAATCACGAAACACATGTCATCCGCAAAACGATGGAAGCCGATTTCTGATGGAAAAGCGGATTTAAAATTACGTAAGTAGAATTCGGAAAGTAAAGTAGAAAGCGAACCGCCTGTTACTACGCCAGTAGTATTATCTAGGCTATTGGCTGCTATCATTAAGCGGCAGACTTCAGGTCTAATACCTATTTCTTTTTCAAGATCAGCAAATAAAATAGCCCGGTCGATGGAGGGGAAAAACTTAGTGATGTCCACTTTTAGAATTTGGACACCTGCCTCAGCTTTTTCAATTTCTTGCGAAATCAGAAAAGCCGTATCCATCGGATGCTGTTGGGAAGAATAGGCCTTTCCCCAACCCTGTTTTAGCTCTTGCTGTACGGTTTTAAGAACAATTTGATCGACCAAACTATAGCAATAAATGGTTCGGCTTTTACCTGATTTTGTGAATTTCTTTTGTGCTCTTACAGGCCGAAAATGGTAAGGTTTGCCAGGATCTTCCGTATGATTCTTTAGCTTTCTAAGGATTTCGCCGTAGTGTAAATCCGGATTCTTCAGGAAAGTAATTGTCTTCATGCCATCCGAACCGATAGGTAATTGCGACACGAGGGCAGGATTAGTGAACGCATCTTGATTCGAAAGTGCTAAAGGAACGCGGCGTTTCCATTGAGCTCTTTCGAGTAAAAGATTGAAGCTGTTTTCTAAATCTTGCCTAGAATACATTCGTCTACTCTTTATCCTTAGGTTCTTTAATTTTTCCAAGGTCTACACCGTCGAAACCCTTGTGGTTGCGGATGTTTGACTCTAGGTTAGCGACATCGCCAAAATACAAGTCAGCGATTGAGCGAACTAAATAAACCGCTTCACGTTCTGTTAAACGAAGGGTGGTATTCCCGATGCTTAAGTCCATTCGGTTTCGATTGTCGGTTTTCGACTCGACGGTTTTCTTTACTGTGATCATAGTATTTAGATTTAATGGTTAAAAAATAAGGGTCTACGTTATGTTTTCTTACGGTTTCCAGCTCAAAGCAGCTTAATGGTTATTGCGCGGTGGCCGATTGCTAGGCAAAAGGCTGTAGACCCTCAGGTTGAAATTACGAATAAGTATTAATATGTGGCAGATCTCCCTTAGAATAATTGGGACAATTTATTCGGGTAGAAAGACAAAAGAATTAGAAATTTTAAAATAGAAATAATTAAACTATTTCTATTTTAGATACAAAAATGGTCAAAATAAAACAGAATAATTTATTTAACGGTAATGCTAGTTTTTTTGAGTGAATTTTGAAGCGGATTATCAATTAAATTGCAATTAAAAATTAAAGACAATTTTAGTATAAATTGTCAATTAGTTTTTAAAAATTGTCACTCCTAATTCTACTAAAAATACCTTTAAATATCATTTTATCGCCTATTTTAGGTGTAAATATTAAAAAAATTGTCACTATTATAACATGTATTTATTTATACGTTTTTTGTCGGTGGCGCTTTGTAAATTAAGATTAATTAGTAACTTTGCACCGAACCTCTGCAAGGGGGTGAAAAACCCCATTTTTGAACCAAAAAACCGATTGGCTATGGAAGAATTAGAAGAAGGTAAATCTAAAAAGAAAATCGTCAAGGCGCAACCTACAAAAGAGAATGTTTTGAAGCTTTTGGTGTACCTTTTAGAAAATCCCAAGCCAGTTAAAATGGTTAACCTCGAGCGACTATTTGGTGGTGGATTCGAGTCTAATGTAGATAAATCACGGACTATTTATCGCTACTTAAATATTTTAGAAAAATGGGGATTTGAATTGATTCGCGGAGATCATTATTCCATTAAGAAGAAGGCTAATTATCGTGAGATTCAGTTTAACTCTACGGAGGCACAAGCGCTTTATTTTTCAGCTCAAGGAATTCCTAATGCAGAGCTTCGGGGCATTGCACAAGAAAAGTTATTACGTATTTATCATGAGAGCCGCAGTAAGGAAGAGTTGATTGATAAGCGTACGTTGGAATTAATTCAATGGGCTGAAAAAAATATCAATAAGGCTAAAATTAAGTTTCAGATGATCCTGAAGAACTATACAAGTATTAACTCGGGTGAAATTAAGAATCGTCTAGTGGTTCCTGTGATTTTCAACCTCGAAGCTGTTGAGATATACGCCTATGATTTAGAAGAAAATGGTGTGCTTAAGGTGTTTAAGCTTGATCGCATGGATGGGATCGAGAAATTAAAGGAAAAGGCACCTAAAGAACTGAATCTAGGGAAGCTAGAGATTAAGCGAGATCCGTTTGGGTACCTGATTCAAGGTAAGGAACTTTTGAAGTTAGACCTACGGATGGACCTGAAAGCATTTGTTTTGTTTTCCTTGCATTTCTCTAAGTTAGTCCCTATGATAGAGCGATTAGATGATCCCGATAATCAAAAGCCCTATCGAATAGTACTAGAAGTTTTGCGTGTGGATCCCCTTGCCGGCTGGTTAATCGGCTTGATTAACCATATTGAGATGGTGGATAGCCAGGAATTCAAAGCAAAATTGAAATACCACTTTGAAACCTACATTAAAACAGAATTACAATCAAAATTAAATTCATAAGCATGCAGATCCCCTTGTTAGTTTTTGAGGAATACGTGGATAAGTTCCAGCAAAAGGTTGCCTCTTTGAAAAAACAACCTGTTAGTCCCAAGCGTCGTAGACCGTCGCGCCCCTCGAGTGAGGATGAATTTGAGTTAGTGGAGGATTTAGAGGAGGATGGAGTTGATTCGATGGGTGTTGCCTCTTTCTTGCGTAAGTTTAAAGAGGTATTGCCTGCAAACGACTTAGAGAAGTTTGAGTTCTTGTTAGAAGCTCATTACCGTAACGTCGTTCAGTTCATGGCGCCGGAGGGTCGCTTCAGTAGTAGTTCGACTAAAGTCAAAATTCAGGGGGTGTCGCAATCCGCTGAGTCGATGCCTTTTATTGAATTTTTGGAGATCTTCTTCGCCTTCTCGAAATTGTCGAAAGAAATTGGTATTGCTGCGCGGACGTTTCCGGTATTGATGATTAATAAATGCCAAGACTGGTATCCTAAGGAAGAGTTAGTGCAAAAGTTTACTTGTTTAAATCAAGTACAAGAGTCGTTCTTCTTATTGTATACTTTGGCTCATTATGTGAATGTAGGTTTTGCTAAACGTATCGAATTAACTGAATTCAGAAAGTTTGTTTCTGCTAAGGACTATTTACTTTTTATGCTTTCGATAAATCAAAATAAACAGACCTTCTTGAACGAGGGATTGTGGAAGATCGAAAAAGACATGTGGGATCAAGAATCGACTATTTTGGTCAAAGAGAAAGCTATTCAGCTTATCTTACCCGAGTTTAGTTCTGATGAAACGGAAGAGTTTGATAAATTCCGTGTCATTGCTCCAGCTGATATTTCGGCTATTGATTTGTTTTTTGAAGAGTCGACTCAGCGTTCATTAGATCGATTGACGGCTATCTTGAAATCATGTCCGTCTGAGTTATGGAACACGCGTCGTTTCGGAGTCTTACTTGCTGGAGAATCTGGTTGCGGTAAGACTGAGTTTGTAATGCAATTGTGTAAGCAACTTGGACTAATGTGTGTCAGCGTTTCTTCCTTGTCGTCGAAATGGGTTGGCGAAAGTGAACAATCCATCGTGCGCATTCTTGAGGTAGAATTTCCCCGTTTGATGAAGGAATACAATAACAAGGTGGTGTTGTACTTTGACGAAATTGACCAAGCATTAGGCCAAAAAGTTGAGATCGAAACACATTCATCTTTTTACATGAATGCCATTGTTAGTCAGATGTTAAAAAGTATTGATAGATTCAAAGGAATCTTGATTGGATCAGCTAATGTCGTTGATCGTATGGAAAGCGCAGGGTTGAGACGTTTTGAAACCCTAATCTCATTTTCTTTACCATCTCATGCTGCTCGGAAAGCAATTTGGGCTTCTCGTGAGGGATTTTGGCAAACGAACGAACCTTTATTAGAACGTCTTGCTGAGGTGGAGTTATCAGGCTCTGATATCCATTCCATTTGTTCCCGTGGCTTCTTCTTGCAATACGCAGGCGAGGCTTTCGCGGAGGAATCGCTATTTGAATTAATTGCTGACCAAGAAGTCTTGGCCGCTAAGACCCGGTACCAAAAGTCAGCCAGCTCGACGATTGGATTTCAAAAAATCGCTAGTTAAACATCATAAACCAAACCATTATGATTACTATTTATCATGCCGCTGATCTTCATTTAGGATTGAAGTTTTCTAAAAAATCTGATGCTGTTCGCAGACGGTTAATTCAAGATCGTTTTGATGCCTTGAAGAATATTATTGATGAAGCGAATGAAGATCGCGCTCAATTTTTGGTAATAGCTGGAGATCTTTTTGATTCAGTTCAAGTAGGTGTTCAAGAAACCATTAATCCTACGGCTAACCTACTAGGTACGTTTCAAGGAGAAGCAGTATTGGTTTTACCTGGTAACCATGATTTTTATGAAGCTAATCAGGGTAATGAGGCAGCTTTGACGCTATGGACTCGATTTAATCGTGCAGCGGCAAATCATTCTAAAATTCATGTATTTACCGAGCCATCTGTTCTTTCTTATGAGATCGGAGATGAAAAGATTAATTTTTTCCCAGGTCTGTGTACGAGCAAACATTCGCCTCAACATGCCATTGGATGGATTAGCGAAGTTGTAAAAGATAATATGGCTTTGAATATTGGTGTGGCTCACGGTAATGTAGATGGCTATGGCTTAGACAGTGAAGGCCGCTACTTTAATATGACGGAGGCGGATTTGAGTATAACAGGCTTAGATTTTACTTTATTAGGTCATATTCATGTGCCATATCCTACTCAAACTACTGTAATTAGTAAGCCGCTGTTTTTTATGCCCAGTACCACCGCTCAATCAGCTATGGGTAGAAAAGGGAAGGGTACCTATTGGAAAATTCAATGTGATGGAAAGTCATTTCATCGTGCAGAATTAAAAGTGTCCAGCGAAGTTGAACATATAGATTGGAGTAATAAAGTGGTTAATTCCATGACAGATTTGGATCAATTACTTGGTGATATTACAAGTTTACCTATTGGAAAGTGTTTGCTTCGCCTTCGGGTTTCAGGACGTTTAACCTCTGAAGAGTTAGTTGATTTTAGAAATAGAATCCATGCTTTACGAGACAACTTCATTGAGCTTAATTTTGCTGATTCGATTATTCTTAATATTGATGAGGCATTTATTAATGCTAATTACCGTCAGAATAGTCTTGGCTTCAAGCTGCTAGACAAATTGAATCGGGAGGATCCTGATGGCTTGGCATTGCAGTTAGCTTATGACCTTATTCGTCAACACTAATACCATCTAATATGAAAATTACGAAAATTAAAATCAACCGATTTGCAGGTATCAGCAACTTTGAAGCTTCTTTTGGCGGAAATCTAAATGTGATTTATGGTCCAAATGAGATAGGTAAATCTACTTTATTGAAGGCTATCAAGTTTGGGTTGTTTGTTTCACCCAATATCACCAATCAACAATTAAACGCTAATTTTGGATTTGTATTAGTTGATTTTTTGCCAAAGTCAGGTGGAGATAGTATTGATGTTCAGATTGAGTTTCATTCAAATGGCGTTGAATACAAACTTCGCAAAATTTTTGGTCAAACGGTTGCAACGAAGTTCTCAGAGCTACATTTTGGCGGTACTCAATTAAATGATCACAATGGAGTTCAATCCAAGTTAAATAGTATTTTAGGTATTTCGGGTGATACGCCTAAAATGAATTTAAAAGCTTGGATGGACGTAGTTTTTGCTAATCAAGCTAGTTTGTCTAAGACATTTGATAAAATTAACTCGACTGATACAGTTAAAAATTCATTGGCAGAATTGATGTCTCAATTAGAGGGTATTTCGATTGAAGAATTTAAAACGCGTGTTTCAAATCGGTTAGCTGCTTTGTCACAAAGATGGCGATTGATTGATACTCATGGATTAGTATTAAATCTTCCTGAATTAAATGGAGGGCGAGGGGATTATGATAATCCATTTGTAAATGGTGTAGGGTTAATATTAGGGTCTTATTATGCTTGGAAAAATGAACAAAAAGCACTAAACGATCGACATGCATTAGAGGAACAGTATGATCAAATTGTGGGCGAAATTAGTAATCAACAGGTGGACTTCGATGAGGCAGATCATTTTATTAATGCTAATCAAGCGTTTGAACAAAGTTTAGCTCAACGGAATTTAGTTCTGGCTAATTTGGAAAATGAAAATACTAAATTGTTGAGGTTAAGCGAAAAGTTTCAAAACTGGGTAGCACTTGAAACGTCATTGAATAATTTTCAAGCAAATAATCAACAAATTAATCAGGATTTGGCTGATTTGAAAAATGAAAGGGTATCAGCAATCCAAGTTCAACAATCAGAGCAACTTCGACAAGCGGTAGTACAGCTTTCTCAATTTCAAGGACTAATACAAGAGAAAAATAAAATTTTAGAAGGTCTACAGGCAATATCAGTAATTGATTTATTGAATGCGTCTAAATTCTCTGAGGATCTTCGTGAATTACAAATTCAATTAGGAGCACAAAAATTGAAAGTAAAGCTAGTGGCTAAGAAAGCACTATCAGGAGTGAGTCAGGCTGGAATTTCAGAACCTGAGCCTTTCAATTTAACGATTGGTGATGAAATACTCATCGATGCGAATACCCAATTTGTTTTAGATACTGATCATTTAAAGTTAGAAGTTTCCGCAGGTGAAGAGGATGTGACGGTTCTCAATAAACGTTTTGTAGACTTTACATATAGATTGAATCAGATTCTAACGACTTATAATGTTACGAATATTGACGAGCTAAATCAGTTAAACATAACATATAATGACATATTAGGTGCTAGAAATACGGCACAAAATCAATTTGATGCGCTGCTTTCAGGAAGAGTGTTACAAGACCTAATTGAACAAGTTAATCAGGTGAATGCTATTCAGGTTCGCTCAGTAGATTCACTAAATCAACTCATTGCGAGAAAAGAATTAGAACAGAATCAATTGGCGCAGACAAAATTAGCTAATGAATATACTGTTGAAATTTTGCGTAATGATTATGTCAATCAACAAGGGTTGATGCTTGCAATAGCGAATTCAACGGCACAAAAGGATGCACTTGCTACTCAATTAGCTCACTTTCCTGCTAGACCTGAGGAATTCGATACAGATGAAGCGTTCATGTTACAATACAGATATATGTGCCAGCAAAAAGACTTAGCAACTAGAGAATTGAATCGGTTGCTTCAGTCAAGGGCAGCAATTTTGCCGATTTATGGTGCCGGTGCAACAGTAGAGGAGTTAACTGAATCAGTAGTATCATTACGAGTTCAATATGAATCATTGCTTGCTGAGGGACACGCTTTGTTGAAGATTCAACAGAAAGTGGAGGAGATCGAAGCCGCTATTGGTGCAAATCCATTCGGGGATTTAGAAATGAAGTTAGCGTCCTATCTTGAAAGACTTTCCAATGGTCGTTATTCAGCGGTCGAAATGAATGATGTGACTCCCAACGGAATTCAAAAAGATGGGTTTGTGTTAGACAATCATTTGTTATCTCAGGGGACATCTGACATTTTAGCTTTGGCTACGAGATTAGCGATGGCAGATTACTATTTGGGAGATGAAGATGGATTTTTGATGCTAGATGATCCTATGACCGAGTTAGATGACGAAAGAAAGGTATTTGCCAGTCAACTACTCTCTGAAGTTGCAGACCAAAAGCAGGTTTTTGTGTTTACGTGCCATGGCAGTCATAAGGATTTGTTGGGAGGACAAATGGTTGAATTTGTGTAATTTCCGTTTAATAAATTTATTTCCTGTTTCAGAATTATTTATTTAACTTTTAAGGTTGTTTGCTTTATAATGGAAAAGATAGAAGAGTTTTTTTATTGGGATAATGCCTCTACTACAAAGGTGGATCATCGTGTGGTTAATGCAATGTTACCTTATTTTACTCATTTCTATGGCAATGCATCAAGTAATCATCAATTCGGCAAAATAGCAAAAGATGCGATTGAAAATGCGAGAAAACAAGTCGCAAATTTGATAAATTCTGATGATAAGGAAATTATTTTCACATCAGGCGCAACAGAGTCAATAAATATGGCACTTAAAGGTTACGTAG
This sequence comes from Aquirufa sp. A-Brett2-15D, assembly GCF_054558735.1. Lineage (NCBI taxonomy): Bacteria > Pseudomonadati > Bacteroidota > Cytophagia > Cytophagales > Flectobacillaceae > Aquirufa > Aquirufa sp. A-Brett2-15D. The sequence goes on from NZ_JBSKFT010000002.1 coordinate 282,524, forward strand.
AAGCAAATTATAAAAAAGGAAACCATATTATTACAGTTAAAACAGAGCACAAAGCAGTATTATCTACCTGTGAATACTTAGAAGAAAGAGGAGTGGAGGTCACATATTTGGACGTTGATGCTAATGGGTTAATATCTTTGGATGAATTGAAAGATGCCATAAAACCACATACATTACTTATTTCTGTAATGTATGTTAATAATGAGATTGGCGTTATCCAGCCGATTAAACAAATAGGTGAAATAGCCAAGCAGCATTTAATTGCTTTTTTTTGTGACGCAACGCAGGCCGTTGGGAAAATTAAAGTGGATGTAGAATTAGATAATATTGATATGCTATCATTTAGTGGGCATAAAATAAATGGGCCAAAGGGAATAGGGGTATTATTTAAAAAGAAAAACATAAAATTGACACCATTAATTCATGGCGGTAGCCAAGAAGGAGGTTTAAGGGCCGGGACGTACAATACACCATTAATTGTAGGTTTAGGTGTTTCCTGTGAAATTATAAAATCGGAATACTATTTTGACTATAATATAATCCAGACAATTAAAAATAAATTGAAAATTTTTGAATGTAGTGAAATAATAGCAGTCGAAAATAAAAATCATTCTAATATCATAACTGTCTATATAAAAGGATTAAATGTTGATCTTTTTATGACCCAAAATTCTAAACACATTATTGGAAATGGCTCAGCATGCAATTCTTCTATTATTCAACAATCACATGTTTTAAAAGCTCTTAAAACTGAAGTTAATGATTTGAATGGTTTTTTTAGAATTTGTTTATCGGGACAGAATGATTTTGAAAAAATTGAAATGTTATTCCAAGAACTGAAATTATATATATGCGACTAATTGAACTTGTAGCAAATATCGATAGCTACACAAAAACGAGTAAATTACTAAATGTTGAAACTGCAAAATTGTTAAGATATACTTTTGCAGAATCAGAAGATCATCCAATAAAATCTGTAATAATCGATGAAGCAATCGTATTGCAGCTTGGAGAAAATTTGATTTATAATAGAAAATACCGAGAAATATTAGTTGCATATTTAACGAAAAAAAATTTAATTGAACTAGGATTCGGTAGCTTGGATGAAGCAAGAAGTTTTTTAAATGATCCCCAAAATTTTTTCGATATTGTTGGAATAGAAAATGAGTTTAAAAGGGAGGCTATTATTGATGATAGACAAAATAGGGAAACTTTACAACCAGTACATAATAGCCTAATTAAAATTAATGGGTTCCCTCATTCTTACCAAAAAAGAATTAAATCGAGTATTATTAAATATTTAATTAATAATGTAAGACCTAGAATACTAGCCACAATGCCAACTGGTGGAGGTAAAACAGTTTTAGCTTTAGAGGCTGTAGTTGATTTTTTAAGAGTTGATAAAGATCTAAAAGGAAATTCTCATAATATTTTATGGCTTGTTAATTCAAAGGAGCTTTGCGAACAAAGTTTGCTCTCTTTTAAAAAAATTTGGCTACAACGTGGAGATCATCCAATTATCATTCAAAGATTTTTTGATAAGTTTGACGAACTAGTTTTTTCAGATTTTCATTCGACGGTTACATTTGCAACGTTTGACTTATTGAATGCGCGAATTGATAATCATGTTATAAAAAAATTACTTCAAGATACTAGTTTATTAATCATTGATGAAGCGCATTTTTCAAATGCTACAACCTATCGTGAATTAATTGAATTGTATAAAGATTTATCACAAGATAATTGTAGAATTTTGGGATTAACAGCTACTCCATACAGGCTTGATGATACATCTAGTGATAGTTTGAGAGGAATGTTCAATGAATTAGTCTCAATTACAGATGAAAATGGGATTGTAGTTGAAAGCCCAATTGACTATCTAGTAGAAGCCAGATATTTAGCTAGGATTAATTTTCACATTCTAAGTGTCGTTTCAGAAACTAAAAATTCTACCTATTATAAAAATCTACATGAGGCAATTGTTAATAATTGTCTACAACTGATCGGGTTGAATGAGAATACCATTATTTATGCAGAGAGCAAATCACATGCGATCGCTTTATCCATTTTACTAAATCAAAAAGGAATAGAAAATGGTTTAATTGTTGGTGAAACTCCAAATGCTTTAAGGAAGGACTTAATTGAAAAATTAGGTGATGATAATTCAAGTTTAAATGTATTGGTTAATCATCAAATTTTATCAACGGGAATTGATGTTCCAGGCTTAAATTCAATAATGATCCTTGGTGATATTAGTTCGCCCACTTTAACATTGCAGATACTTGGAAGAGCAATGAGGGGAGAAGAAAATCAAGGTAACGAAGTAAACACGGTTTATTTAACACCAAGCAATCGAAAAAAGATAGAAGATTTTAAGTTATTAGAATATATTGTATTAAATAATTAATTCAAAAATTATGGGAAACAGATTATATGGATCAAATTACATTACTTCACAAAGGAGTAGTGGCTATAAGTCAACAATTTACTCAATGGCAGAAATTGTCGATAATTCAGTAGATGCTGGGGCAAAAAATATTGATATTTTATTTATTGAGTCAATTAAAGTAAGAGGTCAACAAACAATAAGTTATATTGATAAAATTATATTTATTGATAATGGGAAAGGTATGACAGAGGAGCGCTTGAACGGTTGTCTTGTTTTTTCAGATGGCGAAGGCAAATCAGATGAAAGAATCGGAGCTTTTGGAATTGGCCTCCCAACCTCATCTCTAAGTGTGGGAAAAAGAGTTGATGTATTCTCTCGAACAAATGTAACTTTAAATTGGATGTATACCTTTTTAGATGTAGAAGATCAACTAAATAAAGATAATGCAGAAATTGATTTTGCAATTTTTAAAAACCCAGAATTTGATGAATACAATATTCCTGAATACCTACTGCAAGATGCAAAAACTATAATTGTATGGTCTAAGCTAGATAAATTAGACGCAGCTAAAGCAGACACACTTATTAGTAGAGGGGAGAAGTTAATGGGGAGAATTTACCGATACAAATTGACTGATGACTTAAATATCAACTTTAGAATATTTAGAAAAGGAAATCCTGCCGAAGAAACAATCAAACCTTTACTTGCATATGATCCATTATATGTAACTCAAAGCAGATATTATATGACATCGGAGATTTGGTATTATGCATTGAATGATGATCCTCAAGGGAAACATTCAGATCTTGGCAATGTTGATCAGCAGTTTAATTCAAAATATCATTACGCGAAATTTATAGATGGGTGTATTGAAAACGAAACTACATTGCCTCTATTTGATAAATTAGAAGGATTTTGGGATGCACCTTCTTCTATTACTTTAAATGGTAAAACCTATTCTTGGACAATTAGGGCAGCTTATGCAAAAGATTCAATTACCAATCCAGGAATTAGAAATGGTGGAGGAACTAAAATTGGCAGAGAATTTGGCAAAAAAAATGTCTGGAGATAACCATTTTAAAAGTGCTAATATTTATTTTTTAAGGGCTGGAAGAGAAATTGATTTTGGTAATTTTGGAATGTATACTGTAACAGATGAAAAAAATAGATTTTGGACAATTGAAATTCACTTTCAAAGTGAACTAGATGACCTCTTAGGGGTAAGTATGACAAAACAAAGTGTAGATTTTAAATATATTGATTCTGCTTCAGTTAGGAGTTACGATATAAATGAAGAATTGCCGAAAGGAATTGAAAAAGATCTTTTATATCAAGAAATTTCTTCATCAATGAAAAGAGCTATTAAACTAATGAGGAAAAAATTCAAAGAAGCCTCAGATAGATTTAAAGAGGTAGAGAAAAGTTATTTAACCGCTACAAATGAAGGTGATGAACCAGATCCCATAACAACTATTGATGGAACATTAAGGCCACTATTTCCTGCAGGAGGAACTTGGAATCCCGAGCATATAGAGAGAGTTGTTGATTTATTGCATGAAAGATTTGCATATATTTCTAGAGAAGATATTCATGCTCAAGTTGTGAAAGAAGCAGAAAAAAACACAAAAACAATCGTTTTGTATGCTCCTAATGAAACAGGCAATTTATTTGAACTCAGAGAAATTGATGGAAAACTGATTACATTTATCAATACAAATCACAATTATTATCAAAATATCATTTTACCTTTAAAGACAAACCCTAGTCTAAAAATATTCGCTATTAGTATTGAAATGTTGATAAGTTCCTTAGCATATGAAATGGATATTCTTTCAAATGATTCAGAAGAAAATAGTAATGCTTTTGAGGACTTATTACAAAATATATCTATTTCGTTGGCTAGATTTATTAGAGATAGACATATTGAAGTTAATCCCTTAGATTTTTTAAGAAATGGCGAAGATGATGATGATGACGAAGATGATGACGAAGATGAGTATATTAATGAGGATTTCGAAGTAGAAATGGAATGATTTATTTTTTAATAGATAATTCTAAGTCAATAATATACAGCTTAAATCGAGCTCGAGAAGCTTCAGTGTATAGTTTCTCGAGTTTTTTATTTATTATTTTGTTTGTATCTAAAATAAACACAACATCTGCCTCAAGCCCTTTAAACTGGTTAATTGTCGTATAATTGATACAATTTGATTGAAGTCTTCCTTTATTATCCACCGCCTCTATTTTCATGTTTCCGATTTTCGTTAAATTAGAAATACTGCTTTCATCTTTTGGGGTATTTAACATAAATAGTATCTGACTTGGATCTAAATTTTGATTTTGAAGTAATTCTTTAACCTCTTCAATTAAATATTTTTGTAATTCAATTAAATTATCAAATGCCTTATTGACAATTGCCTCTCCAACCGGAGCAGATACAAATGATTTGATTTCTCTATTTATAATTACAGACAAATGATTTACAATTGTCTTTGTATTTCTGCAATTTTCTGGAAGATTATATTTAAAAAATTTTTTCTCATTTGGAATTGTTGTGAAATTTTCAAAAATATTCTGATTCTCATCTAGAAATATAAATCTCTTGCCATTAGAAGTCACTACTTTAAATAATATTTCATACCAAAATTCTTTAAAATCTTGCCCTTCATCAATAATAAGTGTGTCATATATTTCAGCACAATCATCAATATGTTCAGACAATTTTATCGGAACTTCAATTGACCAAAAATCATCTGATTTAGATTTCGATTCATCCCACCATTGTGGATCATACATATCAATCAATCGTTTACTAAATGAATGAAAGGTACTTATAGTTATACCATTTTCAGTTTTGTCAAATTCATATCTTATCTTATTTGCTAAAGTCCTATTAAAACAAAGAAACAAGACTTTTTCTCCATTTTTTAACAAGTCTTTTGCTAATATTTTTGCCGCAATAGTTTTACCGGAACCTGCAGGGCCAGTTGTTATTAAATTAGAATTAGATATAGTTCTGTTGAATAGTTCTAATTGATATTGAGTTAACTGAATAAATTCTTTTTCTTGGCCTTTAATTCTCGTTCCTAATAGTTGGGCGAATCCCAAATTTCGCAACAAATCATTTTTAAATTTTTCGTATTGCCAATACTTTATACCTAACCTTGTTGGATTTTGTATTTTAATAAAATTTATTAAATTTTTGAGTGCTGCATCTAAGTAAATAATTGATAATTCATCTATAATCTGCTCTTCTTTAATATTTATTGGCAATTTCGATTTATCGCTCACCTGACAATCAGTAAAGCATAGCCCCCATCCAATTGCCATACCACTTAATTCTTCCGAATAGTTTTTTATTATAAAATGTGCGGCAGAAGAGGCTTGATTATCAGGATTTTTTGACATAATTCTCCCATTCTGACTCCAAGTATTTAATTCACCATTATATTGAATTATGCCACCTTTTACTTCCAAACAAATCAGTATATAATTAGGAATAGTAACTATGAAATCAATCTCAATTTCAGATTTTTTCCCAACTCCGTCGGTAACGAATTTTTTTGAATAAAAAATGTCGTATTGGTTTGAAAGGCTTTTTAGCTTTTCAAACATTTTCAATTCTGATAATTCATTTTTTCTCTCTTCAGGGAAAAATTCTGGATAAATCATGATATATTTATTTGTCTAAATTTTAATCTGATATGGAACTTTACAAAAGTGGGTTAAACCTATTCTCTGAATTCAAGAGATTTATTGATAATTCAGATAAGGTAAAAATAATTTCTCCATTTATCAAGGTAAATAAACTTAAGGAATTTGGTATTGATAATATATGTGAATTAATCATAGTAAGATGGAAAGCATCTGATTTATTATCTGATGGGGTTACTGATTTTGAAGAATTATTTAATTACTGCCAGGAAAACAATATTCACCTCTATCGAAATGTCAGAATTCATCTAAAAGCTGTGATTAATCAAAATAATGAATTAATTTTTGGATCAGCCAATTTCACCAATAAAGGTCTCGGAGAAGGCAATTTTATGAATTATGAATTATCCGGGCCAAGTCAACTAAGCACATTTGAGGATATTCAGTATATCAACAATTTAATTGCAACGAGTGATTTTGTAAATAAAGCTTATTTTAATCAATTAAAACTGGAAATTGATAATCTAAAAAACGAAATCGGACAACTTCCTACGATAAGAGAAATTAAAATAAAAGCTAAAGATCCTTTTTTGTTATCAAGTTTACCAATGTCTTATACACCAATTGAGTTAGCGAATTTTTGTTCAAATCGGATTGTTGAAAATTATAGTGAAATCGAATTAGCATGTTTTTTTCATGACATTACTAATTTCAAAATAACTTCAATTGTTATGAGCCATAAAGATTTTTTGGAATTCTTAAAGCACGAATTTGAAAATCAGCCATTCATTGTTGCATTAAAATTGCATATTGAGAATAACAATTCACTAAGTTATGGTCGAATAGTTGACTGGATAAGAAACAATACAACTACAGTTCCCACCCCAAGAAATTGGGAAATTAAAAAGCAGGAAATTGTGAATATCTTATTTACATGGATTTGTCATTTTGATAGCCGTTTTAGCGTTAGAGTTCCTGGCGCACATGCAGAAGTAATTTTTTACAATGAAAATTAAATAAAACAACTCGCACAACCTTCTCCCTCTGCATTTAAAATATCTTCTTTCCAGTTATTTTTCGCATTATTTTGTTGTCTTATTGTTTTGAGATAATGGTCTTTTTTTATGGTGGCTACGCGCTCAGGTTTTTTTAGTGCTGTTAGTGTTTCTTCCATCCAGGTATAGCCTTCTTTTTCATAAGAAGTAGCGATTTCAAATAAATCAGGATGTTGCTCAAGTAGCCAAACCCATTCTATTTTTTGTTGATAAAAACAGAAGTAGCAGCCGGATCTACTTCTGGCGTAAGTGCCTATCTTTTCCTCTCCGTTAATTTCAACTGAATAATTTATGGGTTTATAATAAGCTGGAATACCAACCCCTGAATTATCCAAAATAGCAAATACATCATCTATATTAATGACATCTTCGTTCTCTATTAGAGGAAATTCATCCAACTTTCCGACAGGGTAATCTGTTGATTTTAGAAATTCAAAAACAACCTTATTAAAGACTTTTAAATTCAAATCAAGCAATGCATTTAATTTCTGTAGCTGGCTGAATTTGAAAGAAATTGGTAATGAAGCATATTCTAATATTTTAATATCATCTGTATTCTTTTTAAAGATTAAAAAGTTTGATTCTAAATTTTCATTTGATAAAAACTTTTTGATTACATCTTCGCTCCATATATTTTTGCGAAAGGGGAAAATTGTCTGAATATTTTCTTTTTTTGAAATATAACCCTCACGATTTTCGTCTCCTCTAATACCCACGTATGATATAGTAGGTTCATTTCCTATATTTTTTTCAAAAGGTTGAAGCTTTAATTTATTGGTACACCATCTTGAGTTTGGAGATGGCAGGTAGCCTCCATACACTGCTAGAAAATGATCAAATGGATTGTTTAATGGCGAGTTTTCTAAATCAAGAGAGTTGTATATTGTAATTTTTTTTCCAAGAACGGAATTCAACCGATCAATTAATTCATAAGTTTCTGTCAACTCTTTACCTGTATCACAAGTGTAATAGTTAATATCTAAAGAAGGATAATTCTTGCTCATATAAATAGCAAGCGCAGCGCTGTCTTTGCCTCCAGAAATTCCTAATACGTGGTTTATTTTTGTCATTATTCGTTATCTTGAATTAAATCGTTTAATAGCTCAATCAACAAATTTTTCTGCACTTCTGGTGCGAGAGTTTTAATGCTGTTTTTGATCGAAGACATTTGATTATTGGACTCACTTTTTAATATTACTTTAGTATTAATAACTCGACCTCTTTCATTTGTAATACTGAAAGAAACCATTTTTGAATTACTTGAAGTAGAATTAAACTTATGTATTTCTATTGCATTAATTAGTCCCGTTGAATACTCTTCGATATTTGAGTATAGGAGAGGTATTTCTTCATCAAATATATCTTCAATTCGCTTATTTATTGCTACATCCGCTAATGATTTAACGTAACTATTTTGGTCATCCAAGGGGGAGATAAGTCTCTCATAAAAGATTCTTTGAGTTTTGTTTAGCTTATTTATATCTATGCCATCTAGTTTTTTTATTATATCTAATTTGTATTCAGGAAAACTAATATTTGAACATCCAAAAGCAGAAGAAACCTTTTTTTCTATATCTTCTAATAGATCAGCGTACACTTCTCTTATCTCTCTAATGCATACTTGTAATTGATTCACATAAGAAGTCAACTTTTCAATTTCTGTTTCTGAATTTATATTGTGAAACCCGAGAGCTGCTGGGAATTTTTCAAATAATGCATCTTCGGGATCTGTAGCGCGCTTAATAGCATCCCTTAAATTTATTGCCTGCCTAGTAAGATTCGCCGTTCTTAAAGCGTAGGGAGTTAGTTGTTGGTGGAACCTTAAAAAATTCCCATAAATAGATAAAAAAGTAGTATTTAGACCTTTATTGAAATTAATTTGAGTTAACTCCTTATATCCCTCTAGAATATTAATTTTAAATCCGCTTACATCGTAACTTTTTATGTAAAAATCACTTGGCTTTTTATGGATAAGATCAAATGTTGTGTCAGTTAGATTTTTAATAAATCCACCCGTTTTATGGAATAATGCAAAGTTCTCTCTGTTGGCTAAGAGATATATAGGGATCCAAAAATCTAAAAATCCTTTTTTTAGTTTAAAAGGTGCATTAGTTAAAGTGGAGTATAATTCGTCAATAGGTTTCGACTTTATGTTACATGATCCTAAAAAAATATCACATTCTCTCCATATAGGATACAAAGTTCTCTCAAACTGGTTTGAAGAATTCTCGTTTGGAGGTGCTATTTCGAATTGGTTTGAATTAGCTATTTGTCTGTGGATATTTGATTTTTTTAGTAAGCTAAGAAATATTGCTTTTTCAGGAGGAAACTTATCTATTTCAAATCCTAAATATTCCTGATTTTCGAAATCTATAATTTTCCTTATTAATGATTTTCTTGCTGAGTTGATAGGGGTGCTTAAAAACTCTTTGTTAATTAACTCATTGAAAAAAGTTGGAGTTTTATGATAAATATGGTTACACACTTTTGTAATAAACTCATTTAAACTCGCTTTATTATTAATTGTAATAATCTCTCCGTCATGTATCCAGACATTACTTTTATCTGAGTATAAGTCGTTATGGACAAGTTCTTTTAAAATATTGTAATGAAACTCTTTTTCATCATCTAATAATTTGATTGCATTTGTGTCATCAGCATGCTTTTTACTTATTTTATCTAGTTTTAATATGGTAAAAACTGTCTTTTTTATCTCAAGTGTATTTTTATAAAGAACAAATATATTCGAATTGATATCCTTTGAAATTGATTTTATCTCCTCTACATTAATATCCTCAAAAATTAAATTAATGTAGCCATCAATTACACCAATTGCATCCTCTAAGTTTTCTAAAGAATCACAAACCCTGAACTCGAAGAATCGGGATGTCCCTTTTTCAGCAGAGTATTTTTTTGCCAAAATAATCGGAAAATCAATTAAGCTAATTATTTCATTCGTAATGGAAAAATTAGCATTGATTTCTTTTGAAACTAGAATTAACTCCTGTTCTAAATCTAAATCAGTCCCTTCTAAAAAGTTTATTTTATTGCTATGCTTGTAAAACCTAGTGATTCCAGCTTTTTCAAGTTTTGTAAGGATTTTATTTATGTCAAAGTTTCTAGTACACTGGAAATAGGCAATTAAAAAATGGTTGTCAAAAAGCCCACCCGCTTTCGTGAAAATATTTGATAGACCTATAGTTTTAATTACTTCAGTTGCGATTTCATAGTCGTCTTCAAATACTAGTTCAGCCCTTTCAATTGCTTTGAAGGTTGAATTCCATTGTGGTTTATGTGGGTTGTCAATTCCAGTAATTTCGCTAGGAAGAGTGTAAACCAAATAGTCAAAAACATTAGCGACACTATAGAATGGGTTTTTTCTTTTTCTTATTGATACTTCAGAATTATCATTAAGAAATGAAAATAAGGAACGCTCATTTTGGCCATATCGTTGCAATGAGTTTACAAGCACCGTAGCTGAAATCCAATCTAGGGGATAAAGTGATTCGGATAAACTATCTGTTATTAAGTTATTGTAACTTATTAAATTTGAACCTTTTATGTGCCCTAACAATAGTTGATAATTTGTATTGGAAGATTCTTCTATTTCGAACTCTTGTAATTTGTTGCTCGCAAAAAATAATAACTGCTCAACAGGCTCATTAAATAATAGGTCGGCAAATCTCCCCTTTATTTTTTCCCATTCAAGCTTATCTTGCTCATTTAATCCTTTACCGTAAGAATTAAAATTTTGATGTAGTGTTAAAATAAAGTAGACATTAGTCTCATCATTATTTACCCATTCTGCTATCTTTTGAAGTAAAAATAGTTCGTCAAGTTTGTTGTTTTTCGCTGCAAACTCTAGAAATTTCCCAAATTCGTCTACTAGTAAGACAAGTCCGCTTTTCTTCTTTTCTGCCTTAATTCGATGCTTTTCAAGTGAAATTAAAATCTCTTCATTTGTTGAATTTTCATTTATCGATAAATCCCTAGATAAGCTAGTTGAAAATGCATTGTTATCGCCAATGATTTTGATAAATTCAAATGATTCAACTCCTCTAATTGTTTCAATTTGCGAAAAGAATAACTCCTTTTTATTTAAATTTCGTTCTAATGCCCAAAGAAAAGTTGACTTTCCTGTACCATAGTTGCCAATTAAATTGAATGACTTTACTGAACTACCTTTATAGGAGAATATTCTATCAAATATTTCCTTGGAATTAGGAGTTACTATATACTCAAGCTTTTTATTACTATCTCGAATTATATTAGTGGAGATGTTATTAGTTTTCATAATTTTTTTTTAATAATTCAAGCTTTGAGTCAGTATATTTAATCTGCAGTTGTTTAATTCCAGCGTCATCTTTAAATACAAATTCAGAATTTCCCTCACAAATTAGGGCGATCAAATTTTCAATTCCGTCTAATGATAAGCATAGTATAGAGCCTAATTTTTTTCTAATTTCATCCAAGCTAATTGTAGTTTCTGATTCGAAATAGTCTAGTAAAAAATACTTAAATAAATTGGCAGGAATAGATGAATGAGTGGCTTTATTTATTCTATATATAGGTTCACTATTGCCATTTTTTCTATGGGTGTCCACAATAAGCCCTAGATGTAATAGAGGAGCATTGAAATCCTCCTCTATTGTTTTAATATTTTTCTTAGGGGGTACGTATGTTTTAATAAAAACCTTAATATCTGATTTTAATGTATTTTCTGCTACTGCTTTAGTCCTCTTATTGACACTATCATTATTACTTTCTTTTGACTTCAGTTTACGAGTGATGTATTGGATTATTGAGGTTTCGGAAAACTCATTCGTTACCTTTTCTGAGAAATAGTCATAAAAAATTAGATTGAAAATTGAAGCATATTGTTCTTTGCACAGTGAATATTGCAGCAACCATGCCGTTGCTTCATTTTCTAAAAACGGATCATATTTTAAAATTATTTTTGCTAACTCAGTTATTTTTTGGTCATTATTAATCCAGCCGAATGCTCGCAACCAATGCTTTATGGACTTAACCATATTTCTACCTACTCCAAGCTCTTGGATTTCTAATTCTTCTGTATAGTCCTGTTTTTCAGATAGTTGAATGCCTTTAGTTAACCACTGTTCTTTGCATTGAAAGGTTTCGTGCCCTGAGAATCTATACATCATTATTGTCTTAATATTTAGTTATGCAATTTACAAAAATGGAGGAGTTTCTCCATCAGTAAACTGATAAATTCAATTTGTATTTTTTGTCATTGAAATATATATAGTTTTAAAGGGTAAAAAATTATGTTAACAAAAGTTTTGTTACTAACATTAAGTGCTTTTTCTTTCGTAAATACTTAGGAAAGAGAAGATTATGCTTTTACGTTTAAACGACTTCAAAACCTTTTAATAAACGATTATGTCAAATTTGCCACATAGCGAAAATGGTAAGATTTATGATCTACTATATGAATCAAGATTTGGGTTTATGTATAATGACTTTACAAATAAATCTATTTCTGCAATTACAACCATTTTAACGTCTGGGAAAATCATAGACGTAGGATGCGGCACTGGAAGATTAGCTATTCCATTGGCACAGAAAAATTATGATGTTGTAGGAATAGACCTTAGTGAAGTCATGATTGATGAATTAAAACTAAAAGCGCTTAGGTTGGATTTGCAAGTTTTGACTTCAACAAATCAATACAAACTAGAAAATCAAAATTGTGATTTAGCATTGGCTGTATTCACTGTATTTGCCTACACTTTGGATGAGGTTGGTTTGAAGTTATTATTTGAGGATATTTATAGGCACTTAAAAGTTGGAGGTTCTTTTCTTTTTGATTTACCATTGCCTGGAATGTTTCAGCATCATGAAACAATGGAAAGAAATGGATTAAATTGGAAGATTGATATTCAATTTGTTGTACCTGGTGAACCAATTGCAAATTATTCTGAAACTGTTATTGTTAATCTGCCAGAATTTCAGCCAAATCATACAATAACGGAATTTTTTCAAATTAGATGTTGGAAATTGGATGAGATCACTAATTTATTTGAATCTTGTGGATTTGGTAAAATAACTCAAGTGAGAGGACTAGAAGGTACGGGGGCTAATTATTATGTTTGTAAAAAAGAAATTTAGTCAAGGCGCTGGGATTATATTTTACAAAAAAGAAAATACCCAGATTTTAGTTGCATTAGGTTTACGTAGAGGTGGTCACCAAGCAGGTTTTTGGAGTTATGCAGGTGGTAATCTTGATCCAACCGATAAGAGTTATTTTGATTGCGCAATAAGAGAAGCTCGCGAAGAGTTTTTTAATTATAATCGATTCCTTTTTAATTTGATACCGACTGAAAATATGACTCCGGGAAAAAGGGTTGGATTTAATGTTTATTTCATTCGCTGGGATGCTTATTTTGTTGATGTTTCAAATGTTCCTCTAGTGTTTGAAAGACAAAAATCTGAGATAGATGATATACATTGGTATAACATAAAACATTTGCCCTCTAAGACACATCTACTGATTCATTATGAAATATGGGTAGCAAGGATATTTAACTATTTTAAGTAATTATGAAAGTTTATCTCATAAAATCCCCAGAATTCGACGAAAGTAAATTTATTGAAGTCTGTGATTTTTTAAAGAAAATCCAGGGACCGATGCAATTTGAGGGGTCTAAATTCAAATTTCCAGTGGAGGATTTTTATTTTCTGAGATATGAATTGTACCCTGATCATCCGTTCGATATACCCTCACCAGATAGAAAAATTGATTTAGATCCGGCTAGAGAAATTCCGTTAAGTTGGAAGGAGCTCTTTTCTCTTTGTAAATATTACAGGAAGAATTTTGATATTCCAGCTGAAGATTTCGTAGTCGTATTAACAGATCGGATGAATTCTTTAAATTGGCTATCTGCATTCGAGATAAATTATTCTCGCAATATTTTTGTCCAGACATCTGATTGGGGATTAATCACACCTATTAATCCTATTTACAATATAGCTTATGAGGTAGTGGCGAATGTGCTGCAAACCTTAATGAAGTTAGATTTGGTAAATATACCTAACGACTTCGTACACAAGCATCTTAGAGGATGTATGAATGATCTTTGTATAAAGAAAAAAGATACGTTAATTAAGTTAATGACCGCAAATATTTGCGCTGATTGTCATCAAAAAATCAAGGATGAAAATATTGATGCTAATCTTCTAAAGCAGGTAGTTGCCATTTTTAAGCGCATTAGAGATGAATACGATATTAAGATTGAGGAAGCGCCTGTAAAGCCAACGGCTGTTGTAATTAATAGTAAGTATCGAATTTCAATACCTGGTCTACAAAATGCAGAAATAAAGCTTCCTTATCTGCAGAAAGCAGTTTTTATCTATTTCCTTCAGCAAGAAAAATCAATGTCAATCCGCGATATAAGGAAAAATGAAGATATCAATTCGCTTGTATCTATCTATCGGAAAGTTAGGCCTAATATTGCTGAAGACAGAGCTTTTGCCAGTATGAAAGGAATTTTGGAATTAGATGGGGATGGATTTAACCCTTTAAAAAAGAAAATTAACGATGCTGTTTTAGAAGCAATAGGTGATCCTCAATTAGCCAAATATTATATCATTAGTGGAGATGATAACCCCGATCATACCTATATGAAATATTCCGTGAAAGTTCCAAGAAACCTGCTTGATATTCGTAATTAGCCTTTCGCAAGGTTGCTTTTTTTAGATAGAGCTTGCCTTCATTCCAATTGCAAAAAAAGCGTCCCAATTTTGTATCGCGGTTATCACAACCCCGACAAAATTAGGACGCTTTTATGCATTATACAGAATCACATCTATTAGTTCAATTAGCTAAATGTTGGAACAACTTAGATGTTAGTTTCATTGAAAAACATTTAGCAGAAGATATTACCTACGAGTCACAATGGGTTTTCACTCCCATCCAAGGTAAAGCAAATTTCTTGCCTTATCTAAATTCAAAATTCAAGGTCATTAAAAGTGCGATTCAAGACAGTAAAATGCAAGTTACGGCAGAGCTTGCGATTCATCCGTCTTTGTCATCAGGTAGAGAATGTTTAGTGCTATCTCAAACGACGATCGAGGAGGATGTTTCCGTTTTGATAGTCATTGAATTGCTTAATGACCTGATCTCTAGAATTGATGTCTGCTTTATCCCAGATCCTGATAAGGCAATACTTAGTGGAATTCAACCTAAATAATTATAAAAATGAATAAGAAAGCTAAAAAAACAACTAAAGGAAGTGAGATTATTAAAACGAAATTAGGGTTAGTCTCGGATACGAAATATGACAACTTGACTCAGTTGTTTTCCCTATTATTGTTGAATGAGGGCAAACCTTATTCAATCAGTCGCCTAGCCAGAGAGTTAGGCATCTGTACTAAATCGGTGTATAGATATTGTGAGGAAAATGAGACGATTTTGGAAAAAGAAAATGGCTTTGTTCATTTGCGCCGTTATTCGCTGGCCGCTTAGAAAATTATATTACTCCCGATGGAAATTTCCATAGGTAGTGGATTGATTTACTTAACGGTAAGCCTCATTTTTTGTCACAAAATCGCTCATTTCTAACCCTGAATACTCCGCTAAAAACTTGAGATAATCCGGCTAAAATACTACATTCACATGTTAAGCCAAATCCTACCTACCCATGGAAAAATACCACATATCATTTAGCTATTTCCAGCGTAATCTGAGCCCATCCGCCGCTAACGTAGGCGTGTTAGGCTACAGTCAACAAAGCTGGGATGAATTGCTTTCATTTCTAGCTATTCGCGTAGGAGTAGCGCCTGTTTTATTATCAGCACAACAGCGCATTTTAGCGTACCAAGTAGCGCTAGAGGGTATTAAAAGGGGGGCTTTCTATGAAAACTTCTACGAGAATGAACCCTTAGAAACGGCCAAATTCCTATTAGCTTACCGGGATGAATTGAAATGGCATTTTGAAGATTTGGCCCTATTGACTTCCACACAGCGACTTAAAGATTTTGCTAAACTAGAATCGAAAGCGGCTGATTGGAGAGGCTTTCCAGATTTAATGCAGGAGATTATTGCTCAATTGCCGCAAGTAGGCGCTTTGCCCATGACCATTCAATGCGAAGAGCCTGTAGAACTGTATCCCGCTTATTTTCAAACTTTCTTTCAATTATTGAGAGAAAAGGGGGTTGAGATACTCGATCCAACTGCCTTAGAACCTCAGGCAGCGGTAGGATCTAACCTACATTTTGTTCAAAGTCGATTAACAGGCTTGTATAATAAAAATGAAACAACCGTTGCCCCGCCAGAAACCGCTGATGGTTCGCTTTTGTTACACCATCCAGCAAACGATCTACTCGCTGCAGCAGAACTTAGTGAGTGGATGAAAGAAGAGAATCATTTTGAGTGTCTTTTTTTAAAGGAAAATGCTTTTACAGCAAAAGCGTTAGCAGCGACGAAGCAATCCTTAATCAAATCCAAAGTGAACGCGTATTCGCAGCTAGCGGCACAAATATTTCAATCCCGTATTTCTCTTTTGAAGAGTCCGGCGCCTCTTGAAAATGTCTATGACTTTTTGAGTTTGCCACTTAAGCCTTTCAATGCCATTTTAGCGAACCATATTATTCGTGGTTTACAAAAGAATCCAAGCCTGGAGAGTGATGAGGTCGTCGAACAAATGGAGAAAGCCTATGCTAAAATCACCGAAAAATACGGGGAAGCAACTTGCGACAAGGCTAAAGCTCAATACGAGGAATGGCTCTCCCATCCACAGGAAGAGCAGGCTGGGCAATTGTCTATTGAATACATCCAGCAAAAGCTGAATTACCTAAATGCTTGGGCTCAGGGGTATATGGCTAGTTTGCCTAATCCGCAGGAGGAGATTTATGCATCCCTGTCTGAACTAGGTAGTGTGTGTGCTGAATTCTCCTTGTTATTGAATCAACAAGCGGACACTTCAGATACCTTAACTTTTGATCAATTAACTAAATTAGTAGTTCAGTGGCTGGGCAATAAGCAACAGGATGTAGGATTTTTTACGACGAGCCAGTATTCCTGGACGAATCATTTCATAGGAACAACGCCGACGAATCAATTGATTTGGTTGAATTTTTCCAAAGAGTGGGCTGGGTCACTAGGTTCTGATAAATTTCAAAAAATTGAATTTGACGAATTTGAGAATAAGTACGGCAAAATATGGTTTAAGAAAAAAGAGGCTGATCGTTTGCTTGTGTATGCCCAAATCCGGAAGATATGTTCCGTAAAACAACAGCTGAAATTATCTTTCACGAAAAACTCAAGCAACCAAGAGCAAACTCCACATTTGATTTGGCAACTCATCCAACAAGAGTTGAAATCCATTTATGCTGATATAACTTGGACTCCTAATCAAGTGGACAATAAGATTGTTCATAAAAATTGGGATGGTGATACGGCTTGGGAAACTCCCACTTTTGAACTTCAGAGACTAGCGAGCCTTTTTCCCGAGAGAACATCCTATTCTGCGAATAAATACCTGATCTATTATCCGCATATCTACTTGTACGAACGCTTACTGAAATTGGATGCAAGTACGAACTACACCTTAGAATTCAAGTCCCAGCATTTTGGCACATTACTCCATTTGTTCGTGGAAATTTACGCGAGTCCTGGTACAAATACCTACGATCGTTCTGCTATCTGGAATAATTATTCTCCTCAAAGCTGGAAGGCTTTAGTTGATCAGCACTTTGATGAGTTTGTCAAGAAGCAAGCGAGCTTTCTCTTTGAATCTAAATATGCCATTCAGCGAAAGCGCCTAAAGCGTACCTTGAAATTCAAGCTTGTTAACTTGTTCACTGAATTAACCGGGGCAGGTTGGGAGTTAATTGACATTGAACGAGAAATGAATGTTCCTAATTTCATTCAGGTCATTACTCTAACAGGTAAGGCAGATATGGTTTGGAAAAATGCAGCAAATGAGTACCTGATTGTTGATCTGAAGACGGGATCTAAAACGGATTTGAAAGAGGAGCTTTCAGAAAACAAAGCATGGCAATTGATGATTTATTCGCATTTTGGTCACCCTGGAAATAACGTAGCGGAATCCGCTTATTTTATGACTAATTCAGGTAAATTCCTGTTAGGATCTACGCTAGGTCTCTTTAATGAGGAATTAGTTCCACAGAAAGGCACTGCGCTTCAGCTTAACCCTACCCAATTGTTAGACCATTATAAGAGAGCTATCGCCATTCGATTAGATCAGATCGTGAGCGGAACAGTGGATTTTAGAATTAATGCAAAGTACAATAAATCGCTAGATGACGCAGACGATAATCCATTTAATCGTTTAACCGATGCAGATACCGATTTTGAGTTAGAAACGGAGCCTTTCAAATACGATAATTTTACTTTCATTCTACCAGACGCTTACCGATATGTCTAGAAAATACATTAAAGCGGGTGCCGGATCCGGCAAAACCTATACCATCATGCAGGAAATTGTGCGTACGCTCAGTGATCCTGCCTCAAACGTGCATATTCAAAATTGTATCGTGACGACCTTTACGGAAAAAGCGGCTCAGGAACTGAAAGAACGTATTTCTGCGAAGTTGCTTGAAACGAATATGTATGAGGAACTGTCTAATTTATCCGATGCTAAAATTGGAACAGTTCACAGTATTTGTGCGGACTTTTTGAAGCAATACGGCTACCTCATTAATCTCTCCCCTAATTTAGATGTGATCTCTCAAGAAGAGAGGAATCTGATGTTAACAGATCTAATTATGGAAGAGGTGGATGCTGATGAATTCACTGAGCTTTGTGAGCGATTGGATAAAATCGACTACAAAACTAAGCACGCGACATACCCTGGAGACATTTCTAGCATCATCGACTTAGCGAAAGCGAATCGAATTTCTGCAGAGAGTTTAGGATCCCATTCATTACAGAGAACCATTGATACGTTTCAGCAATCCCAAGGGGTAGCAAATGGGTATGAATGGAGTAATATAAAAGATAAACTCCAGCAGTTATATGTGCAAGTCAAGCCGTTAAAGACAACGCAGGCACACATGAAATTTATCGGTGATCTAGAATCCGTTTTAACAGATTTTGAAACCGAGGATGGAGCGCCTAAATTTAAATGGTCTACAGTAAACAGCGCCTTGAATTATATTATTGATACAGCATATGTCAAAGGTGTTTATGATACGCTTGAATACCCAGAAGACTTATTGTCCATAAATAAGTGGTCCTATTTTCAATCTGATATGCTACATTACACGAAGATGGTGTATGAAGCTGCTGCCAATGTATTTGCCAAATATGATGAGAAGAAAACAGCCTTAGGGTTGATGGATTTCAATGACATGGAATCCTATATGTTGGATTTGTTAGAAAATAAGACATTCCAAGAAGAGTTTTCTAATACCATTCGGTTCGTGTTAGTGGATGAATTCCAAGATACAAATCCGGTACAAGCACAAATCTTTTCAAAGTGGCATGAGTTTGCAGGCAACTCGTTTTGGGTAGGGGATAACAAACAGTCAATCTACCGATTTAGAGGGGCTGATTTAAACTTCATTCGTTCCATTACCGCTGGCATCCCGAGTGAATCTTTAGATACATCCTTTCGCTCGCGTAAATCAATTGTAGACCTGACGAATACACTTTTTCAGCCTCAATTTGGGCCTGATGGGGATTATCCTGCAGATTTATTAGTGGCAAGAGCTGAGGAGGAGGATCAATATGGCGAGGCAATTCGACTGATTGATGGTGGCAAGGCAGAGCCGATTGCTAAGTCTATTGAAAAAATGTTAAATCAAGCAGAGCATTGGTCTGTACATATTAAAGATACCCACCAGACCAGAGATCTTAAGCCGAGCGATATTGCCATTTTACTGCATACGAACGATGAAGTGAATGAAGTGATTTCCGCTTTGGTTAAACGCAATATTCCCGTAGCTCAGTTCGGTAAATTCTTAGTTCAAGAGGATGAAATCATCTTCTTTAATTCAATTTTGTCTTTCATCGCTAATCCAGTAGATAACTTTGCTATTTCCAAAATCGCCTACTATCAACATTTCCACTTAGATGCGAAGAAGTGGACCGAACATCGGATAGATTACCGAAATAATCAAAATGCACAGGCTGATATCTATTTGGAAGAAACGGAAGAGCAGATTATTTTCCAAGCAAATTATGGTTCTGAAATCGATTTCATTCAACAATTAGGGGCATTCCAAAAAATCGCGAAGAGCTTAAGTGTAACCGAATTAATCGATCAACTTATCTTGCAATTCAACCTAGATAATATCGTTGGGAATTGGGGGAGAGCAGAAATTCGTAGACATAATCTAAATACCTACCGAGGTATAGCAAAGGAATACCAACAGTATTGCTTGCATTTTGGCAAAATCCAATCTGTTTTCGGTTTCATAGGTTACCTAGAAAAAATTACGAAAACTAAAGAGTTCTCTGAGCTGGAGAATCCAATCGGTGTTAAAGTGCTTACGTATCACCGCTCGAAAGGGCTAGAATACCCGATGGTGATTGCAGCAGGGATGGATAATACCATCCGGAAGAAAAACATCTACCAGGCTAAAGTCCAAAATGAGGGACAGACTCAGCAATTAGCTGGAAGATGGATTCGCTTTTTTGTAGATCCATTTAATGCTAAAACGCTTAAATCATCCTACTATGATGCATTTTTAACAATAGAAGCAAACGAAAGCCTAGAGGAGAAAAAAGAAAAACTTCGTTTGCTTTATGTGGGTTTAACTCGCCCTAGAGATTATTTGGTATTCGCACTTGCAACGCATAAGACGGAGGGATTAAAGTCGGATTGGATGACTCAATGTTTTGGAGATAATCAATGGTTAAGTACTCTAGTGGAATTAGGATTACAATCCATTGCTATCCCAATTGATCCTGATCAACAAGAGGAGTCGATTCCCGCAGAGGAAAACCTTTACATTCCATCAGCAACCTATCAAGAAATAGTGAATCCAATCTCCTTACTTTTGAATCCATCCAAGGACAAAGGAGTGGTGGACTTACAAATTCAAGCGCCTGTCAAAATAGGTGAAATGAAGCCTAAATTACGTGATCTCAGAGACAATGAATTTAGTGTCTTCGGAGATATGATCCACCAAGTACTAGTTTCATCGGATATGCCAGCTAGCTTCCCTAGTTTGATTGCCACCTATGGTTTTACAGAAGTAGTCAATAGTGCCCATTTGGACACCCTTGTGGCTAACTTTAATGGCTGGATGAACTCTCAGTTTCAGTCATTTAAAGCATGGCATGAAATACCATTCCGTCTAACCACAGAGCAGAACCAGCTTTTGAATGGTATCATTGACTTAGCCCTTGAAACAGACGAGGGTTGGATTTTGATCGATCATAAGACCTACGACGGTTCAGATTTCGAGAAGAAGATTACGGATGAGGGTTACTTATCCCAATTAGCCTATTATCAGCTTGCCTTAACGGAGCTGTCTAATAAACCAGTGCTGAAGACTTTTTTGCATTTTCCTATGACAGGAAATGTAGTAGAGATTAGTAAGTAAACGAGCTGGAAACAACCCATTGAATTAACCCATACATTTGCTGGGGTTAATTTTGTGTGTCAAATTTTTAGTGTTTGAATTATTAAATATTTAATTAAATAAAAAATTCAAAAAGTTTACCGGGGTTTTTTATGTGCCTTTAGAGCCTCTAGAGGCGTTTTTTATTTTGTCGACGAATGTTCGAGGTATTTTAATTTGAATTTAATTCAATTAAAAATGTTTGGAGTATTTGACCTTTATTGATAATTCTTTTCTTACCATTAGCCTTATGATACCAAATTCCACTTAACATTTCCATGGCCTGACCAGCCTTTACTTTCAACTTCGCGAATTGAAGTAAGTTTCGCCTCACAATCTCTTGGAATGGAAGGGCAAACTTTCAATGCAAATTCATCACCACGTTGCCAATGATAATGTCCATCAGAAATCAATAGCTCACATTTCAATTGTTTCAATACATTAAGTAGCCAAATACCTGAGGAGAAGCCACCACCTCCTAATCCACCGCCATAACGTACATGAATGATGTGAGAAATACTAGCCTTATTGGGGATCATTTTTTTACAGTAAAATGTCTCGTTTTCTGCAAAAGCATAAATCACTGGATAGGTAATGTTACCTAACTTGTCGCTGTGAATTCTAACTTTTAAAAATATCACTTTATCCGTTGCGGCACTGCCCTCCGTAAAATGAACGATTTCCCGGTTTAAAGGTAAATTAAGTTGGGGTAATTCTTCCATGTGTTCAATAGTAACATATGTTCTAGAGTCTGAATAGATTGTCTTCGAATCTAAGAAAGTAGAATTTTGCCATGGGAAATAGTCTGTAAATAAAAAGATGTCAGGTTGTGCGGGTTCATTTTCAGTTGCCGGATGTAATTGTGAATAGCTTGGATGCAGATAAAGTAATGCACGAAAATCTGTTCCAGCTGATGGATACCAGGCAATTCTAGGCTCTCCTTCAAATTCGTCAATGAATTTTTTGAGTTGGCCAGATTTATTTCCGTTCAGATTTGAAAGTAATTCTTTTGACATAATTTGAAGATGTGGTTTTTATGGAAATACTTTTTTTGATTTCATTCGTACTGAATTAATGATTCAAAGACTCCTCAATTGTACTTGAATGTTCAGGATGCCAAGTAATTTCATAAGGTTGTCCATTGATTGATAATGGCAATTTGTGATTGTGTATTTTACTTAAGTCGATTTCGGAAACATCTGCAAAGTGTAACATCCGATGAACTAAAGGACTAACGACGATTGCATTTGCATAGGAATCCGATCCATTTTCCCCCAATGGAATTAAATGATGTACCTCTGAATATAATTCTCCATTTTTTTTATAAAATGTGAATTCGGTTCCTGTGATTTGACATTTACCTTGATAAAGTTCTTTTAGGTTACTGACAATGGATCTATTTCTTTGTCGAAATTTCAATATTCGTTCCTTGATTTCAGGTGCTACGTTCGTTATTAATTCTTCAAGTCTGCTAGAAGTGTCTTTGTTAAGATCATCCTCATCGGCATCCTCATCAATAGTGTTTTCAATCTCCACATAGGCAATGGGTTGTGCTCCTTCATTCTCTTGAATAACAAGAAACCTCTTGCCGTTGAGTGAGTCAAAAATAGGATCATAATTTACATGATCAGTTTCTCGGATATAAGCTAACTGATAGTCATTTTCATCTATTTGTTCAATAATGAGCAAGTCGGTATCCAAAAGATTTAATCTTTGCATAATATTATTCAAAATCAGTTCAACAACGATTCCTCCAGTTCTTCCTTGAATTCTTAATTCTAATCTTTTGTTAAAAATTTCTTCTTCAAGTTGCGGAACATGAAAGGTTTGATCAATACGAATTTTATGATTTGGCGCGTTTTCGATGTCTGCCAAGGTGAAGTTGGGATAAAAAGTACCTAAGAGGTTTTTGGAAAGAGATATGAATCCAGTACGGATTTCGTTCGCTGATAATTTCTTAATTAGTTTCATGTTTTATTCGTTTTAGAGTTAAAAATTAAAAATTTATTACTGACTATTTGATAATATTTATCTAACGGTAACCACCCCCCTCATATACTCCCATAATTCTGGCCCAAATTTCGCTTCATAAGCTCGGCTGAGCCTTTCATGGGCATTATTCCAATAGCCATGAATCCGCGTTAATCGATCATATTCGTTCTGATCTGCCTTTGATTTAAGATTTAAGTGATGGGCATATTCATGAATGAGAGTTTCGCAAAGGGACTTCAATTCTAAAGAGGGGTAAACATAGACCGTTATCTTTCGACTTGCATAACCATAGGTACCCATGGTCTTTTTGGGCTTATAATACTTTAATTCGTAGGTGTACTGACGTTTCGACTTTTCGATATTTTCTTCACACCACTTCAGCGCTAAGCGCACGAATTCTGTCGTTTGAATCGGAAGGTCGCTGACGTATTTAATGGATTTTGTGAAAGGCCAAACAGTAAACCTAGGCTTGATGGGTTGTGGACCTGGCAAAGCAATAGGTTTTACTTCCTCGTAAGAATCATACGTAGGCTCTATGCTTGTTCCGCCACCCGTTTGGATCTGAATATGTATCCCGTTCGTATTGACCTGAATCAGACTAGGCGAATCATGATTCGTTTGAATGAATACGTGACTATCCCCATTGGTGATGGAGATGGTTGTCTGAATGCGATTTGTAATTATCTGTTTCATCAATAAACCGGAATGCTGCCGCACTTTGCGAGGGGAGTTAAATGCACTTTTTTGGGCGATTGAAAATAAGACGTCAGGTGCCTCTTTTGTTTAGAAGAATATAGTTTCTTCATCTCTAAAGTGGGCCGGCTAATCTCAGAAAAAACGGCGGCAAACTGTGGGCCATGAGGCTTCAGACTCATCCCGTAATAGGGCGACTTAATCTTTTTGCCACTCAAATTATAGACATAGGCGTAGGAGCTAAGCGTATGAATCCGCAGGTGGGCAATCTCGTGAAGGAGGATAAGTGCAATCACCTCACATTTCACGTCTTTAGTTTTCAGGCTGATGGTATGTTGTTTTCCGTTCCATTGCCAATAGCCTAATGTTTCCGTTTTTTTAGTAGCCCCTAAATTATCTGTCAGGACTAAGTGAAAGGGGGATAAGCACCATAATTCCAGCATATAGCTCGCAAAAGCCTCACAATTAGGAGAAAAATGACAAATAACAAAAAAGAAGTTTTCCTGATCTAATGGGTACGTCGCCATTTCTCCTTTTTTATCCGTAATTGTTAATTTATAGGGACTTTTCTGACCCTTTTCCAGTGGAGAAACGCCTAATTTTCGAAGATTTTTATGGATATCATCTATAGCTTTTGGTTCCTCCATAAAGAACGAAATGATCAGCCCTAAGACAGAAATAATGCCTAAACTAGTAAAAAATGCATCCATAGTAAGGAGGTTTTTGTAAAAATTCGGCCGCTAAAAGCAGCCGAATTTCCAGGTTCACACTAAAATCACCAAACAACAATTATGAAAACAAACACACACAAACACTATTTTATTAGGCCGCATTCGCTAAGCCATACATTCCACTTTTAGTCTCTAAATGCACTACCGTCTTTAACTCCCCTAAGTAGCGAAATAGCGAACGATCCGTCACACCTAAGAACGCTGACATCCGACGCTTACTAACAAAGGATCCCTTATGCTGGATAAGGAAAAGTAACAAGGCTACAACACGTTGTCGTTTGGAATTACTTTTAATTCCAAGGTCTAAATCTGCTATAGAAATAACTGATTTCGAAGGGGAGGTTTTTGGCTTCATAGAACAGGTCTTTTTAAGTTGAGGATGCAAAGGTATTTTTTTATTTTATATCCTATCGACCGCGGCTTTAAATGAGCAATATTTCAGTGTCAAAAATGAAGCCTGCATCATTTATTATAGGGCAAAATATAGCCTTCCTGTTCATACAGGATATTTTTTTTGATTGACAAAAATCAAAAGGAGAATATTACCCACAAAAAAAGCCCGCTATCTCTAGCGGGCTTTCTCTATCTATATGCTTATTGAAATTACTCAGCAGCAACGGCTTCTTTAGCTGCAGCTGGAGTTGCTTTAGCGCGAGATTTCTTTTCTTTTTCTGGAGCTGGAATCACATCTTCCACACCTGCAAATACACGTCCACAATGCTCGCAAACTAAGATTTTCTTCTTGTCTTTGATGTCTGTTTGACGTTGTGGAGGTACTGAGCTGAAACATCCACCACAAGCACCACGCTTCACTAAAACAACCGCTAAGCCGTTACGTGCGTTATCGCGTAATTTTGTGTAAGACTTGAAAAGACGCTCGTCTACTATTTTCACAGCTTTCTCACGATCTTTTAATGATTTTTGCTCGTCTTCTTCGCTTTCTGCGATGATTACTTGTAATTCGTTTTGCTTGATCTCAAGATCTTTCTTGCGCTCAAACAAGTTTGATTCTACGGAAGCGATTTCGTCGTTTTTGTTCAAAACTTTGAAATCAATTTCCTTGATACGTTTGTCCGCAATCTCCATTTCGATTCCTTGTAATTCAATTTCCTTAGAAATTGCATCGAATTCGCGGTTATTACGCACATTCATTTGTTGTTCCTTATACTTAATGATTAAGTTATCAGAATTCTTCTTAGCGATTTTATAGTTAGTGATTTGCTCTTCGAAATCAGCTACGTCCTGCTGAAATTTAGCCAAACGAGTCTCTAAACCCATGATCTCATCTTCTAAATCACGAACTTCTTCGGGTAAATCACCACGCACCTTACGGATTGAATCTAAGTTGCTGTCAATTAATTGAAGCTTTAAAAGTGCTTCTAGCCGCTGGGCAATTGTTGTTTCGGTAACTGTAGCCATTATTCTAATTTATTTGAATTGTCTAAATTCTATCCTTTTATTAAGCGATTGACACAGGATTTGTATTCGTTTCGCTTTTCAGGAGAACCGCAAAAGTACTAAATTTTTTTGATAAATAATTATGAATCGCCTCAATAATCATTACTTCAGATTCATAATGACCTACATCGAGTAGTAGACATTGATTTTCTGCGTCAAAAAACTCGTGGTACTTGATATCTGATGTGATATAGGCATCCGCTTTTTGCTTTTTAGCCTCTGAAATCAAGAAACTTCCGGCGCCACCACAAACGGCCACTTTGGAAATCTGACCTTCAGGTAAAGCCGTATGTTTGAGGGCTTGAAGGCCTAGACGGTTTTTGACAAAAACTAAAAACTCCTCAGGCGACAAAGGTTTTTCTAAAGTTCCGATATATCCAGAACCCACGTCTTGCCAAGAATTATCCAATGAATGAATCGAATAAGCAACTTCCTCGTAGGGATGAGCTGCTTTTAAGGCAGATAACACGGCAGCGGAAAGATGTGCAGGAAAAATCATCTCCACTTTCACTTCCTGCACTTCGGATAAAACATTCGCTGTGCCTGTGTGAGGGTTTGACGCCGAAGACGGTTGAAAACGACCTAAACCTTCCTGAGTAAAACTGCAATTCGAATATTCGCCAATATTTCCTGCCCCAGCCGCGTGCAATGCGTCTCGCAGGGCTTGCTCATGTGAAACCGGCACATAATACTGTAATGCTTTTAATGCATCGCGCAGGGGTCTTAATACCTGTCCTGTGATGCCTAGCTTAGCAGCTAAATGGTAGCTGACCCCCTTGGGCGCATGATCCAGGTTCGTATGTGATGCGTAAAGAGCGATATTATTCTGAATAGCTTTGATGACCGTTCGTTCGACATACGAAGCGCCGGTGATTCGCTTTAAACCGGAGAAAACGATGGGATGGTGTGAAATGATCAAGTTGCAGCCCTTTTTGATGGCTTCTTCCACGACCTCTTCCGTACAATCGAGGCTGATTAATACGCCTTTTACCTCCGAGGAAGCGTCTCCCACTAGTAAACCCGCGTTATCGTATGATTCTTGCCAGGCTAAAGGCGCCCAAAGTTCCATCACCTGACAAATTTCTCTTATTTGCATGCTATACGTTCATTATGCCTGCAATTTAGGAAATCTAATGGTATATTTATCTTTTCAAAATGTACAATCCAAATGCGAATTAGACCAGCTGCCCTCATCATTGAAAATAATCATTTGTTATTGTTGCAGTATGATTATTCGGGAGCGAGTAAATTCACTTTGCCAGGTGGAAATGTAGATCCAGGGGAGACATTTCCGGTGACAATTGCCCGTGAATGTGAGGAGGAGTTAGGCATCGAGGTCGAAGTGGGGGAAATGATAGCGGTGGGTCAGGTACATGCTACCACTGATTACGACGCTTGCTTACATGTATTATTTGAGGGCGACATTGTAGGAGGCATTCCACAATTACAACCCGGAGAAACCACGGCGAACGAATTAGTCTGGGTGCCTGTGGACAAAATCGCGGAATTAAATATATATCCCTCCATGAACGACGCCATTCTTGATTTTGTGCATACCGGAAAGAAGGGAGAATATTTAGGGACGATTAAACAGATTTGGCTGTAATAATTCGCTAAACCTTTTACCTTTATTGCATGAAAAATTTAGCCTTTTTACTCCTGCTATCTTTAGCATCTTGCCAAAGCTCTCATTTGCAAATCGCCTTCAACGAATCTAGCCTCGCGCAGCGTTCGAGCGGTGTGATGATTAAGGAAATGGCGACAGGAAAAGTTCTTTTTGAAAAGAATGCAGATCAGTATTTTATGCCAGCTTCGAACACGAAGCTTTTGACTTTTTTACAAGCGAATCGAATCCTAGGAAATCAAATCCCCTCTTTTAAGTACCGCGAAACCAAGGATACCCTGTTTTTCTGGGGCACGGGGGATATTTCTAACCTACATCCAAATCTTAAAAATACAGCCTTGCGTGATTTTTTAGCCGCTTCATCGAAGGTTCTCGTGTATGGAGCGCCTTTGAAACCTCAGCCCATCTTTGGTGCTGGATGGGCTTGGGATGATTATAATGACTCGTATTCTGCTGAAATATCAGATATGCCACTATATGGTAATGTAGTTAGTTTTAAAGCGGCATCGAAAAAATGGCAGATTTTGCCGGACGCTTTTGAAGCGGTTTCTAAAACAGGATCTACGCAGGAAGTGAGACGCAATCGCTTGAAAAACGAGTTCACTTTACCGGAGTTGAAGACCGAAAAATACGGCAACCAAGATGTGCCTTTTATTACTTCTCCGGAAATGACGACCTTCTTACTAACGGATACGCTGCACAAATCGGTGGAATCGATGCCACTCGCGGTTCACCCGGATGCGCGCATTTTTTATGCGGGCAAAATGGATAGTTTATATGTTGCCATATTGCATGAGAGCAATAATGCGGTTGCGGAGCAATTACTTGTGATGATCGCCGCTGAAAAAGGCTGGGATCCGGCGCAGGTGATAGAAAATTTAAAGAAAGAACCCGGGAATGAATTCCTACAAGATATTCGTTGGGTCGACGGCTCTGGTTTGTCTCGCTATAATCTTTTTAGGCCAAAGGATTTCATCTACATCCTGGAGGCTTTGTCGCGCGAAGTCGCGCCAGACCGTTTGCATGCACTTTTACCAGAAGCCAGTAAGACGGGAACGATGCGTAACGTGCAGGATCTGAATGACGGCGTGCGTATCTGGGCTAAATCGGGCTCTTTTGGGAATACCTATAATCTTTCCGGTTATTATTTGACCAAAGAAGGAAAGACACTAACCTTCTCCGTCATGTCAAATCTCGGCAACACGACGGTAAAAGAAATTAAGAACTCGGTGGTGCAGTTTTTGAGAGCAATACACTAGCAAATTGCAAAGAGCAAAGACCAAAGTTCAAAGTTGGTATCGCCGCCGGCGATGATCAAGCAAATTTCAAAGAGCAAAGACCAAAGTTCAAAGTTGGTATCGCCGGCGGCGATGATCAAGCAAATTTCAAAGATCAAAGATCAAAGATCAAAGTTGGTATCGCCGTCGGCGAGGTATTCAGGAATGTATTTTTCCCTTCGGACTCATTCCCTCCGGACTTTATGCTTTATTCTTTGTGCTTTATGCTTTTTTTTGATTTTCAAGACCTCCGGTTTTGAAAATCAAAAAACTTAAAAGGATAAACCCCACCACATACACCACACTTCCTAAATTCGTCACCAAAGTTCCGAGCAGGAACAGGGCCGAGATAATCACGAGTATCCAAGGTAATACTGGATATCCCCACACCAGGTAAGGACGTTTTAAATCAGGCTCTTTAACCCGTAGCTTTAATAAAGAGGCGAATCCCGCTAAATAACTGGCTACAAAAAAGAAGGTGGCGATGTCTGACAGACGTTCGTTAATTTCCTTACCTGCTAATAAGAAAATGCAGGCGGAAAAGACCGTTAAATGGGTAGCCGTGGTAGGAGAGCCGGCCGCGTTTACTTTTTCGGCTTGTTTGAAAAATAGCCCATCGCGACTCATCGAATAGATAACGCGAGGAGCAAACATCACTTGGGTATTTAGAATCCCTAAAATACTCAGCATTAAAAAGACCGTTATCCAGCGTCCCATATCTGCGCCAAACAAGGCTTTCATGGCATCTGCTGCGGCTAATTTGCTATTCGAAAGGGTTTCCAAAGGGAGGCTATAAAGTATGCCTACGTTTATCAAAAGATAGATTACGGCGACGACGATGACGCCTATGAACATCGATTTTGGCATGGATTTGACCGGATCCTTGTTTTCTTCCGTGAAATAGCTGGCGGTGTGCCAGCCGTCGAAAGCATAAAAAATAGATAAAAGTGCGGTCATGATGCCGGTGGCGAGGGGGAGACCTGCAGGAGCTTTGGCCTGCTCATTAAACACGCCACCTCCGCCATAAAGGAAACAAATAGCGATAAAAATCAATAAGGCAACCGCCTTTATGCCGCTGAGCCATTCTTGTGATTTGCCCGCCATGACCACGCCTAATTGATGGAAAAACCATAAAAGCGCTAAAATACCGATGGCGCAATAGACTAAATAGGGGCTTAACGAGGGGAAAACGATGATGAGGTATTCACTAAAGGTATAAGATCCGAAACCTAATGCAGTGACGGTTCCTAACCAACTCGTGAGGCCTACGAGGAATCCGATATAGCGGCCAAAAGCGCGTTCGGCATAGACATACCAAGAGCCGGCTTTGGGAATGGATAAACTTAATTCTAAAAGACAGCTAACGCCTAAAAGGGCATAAATGGCTACTAGAATCCACAAGCCTAGGATTAAGCCGGGATCGTGAAGGGATGCGGCGATAGGGCCTGGTTTACGCAGAATGCCGGTTCCTATGGTGCCCCCCAGGGTGACAGCCACCCCGAAAGTAGTTCCTAAAACCTTCCAGAGCTTATTTTCCATGCAAGATGTATTGACCTACGGTAGGGAGGTGGTCGGAGTATTTGATGTTGCGTAGGGTTTGGAAGTTGATGGCTTTCCATTCCTTCGAGAAGAATTGATCGTCGATGCGGACTAAATAAGGACTGCGATTCAAAGTGAAGCCGAATCCAGAACCGGCTTCTTCGAACGAGTTTTTTAAACGTTCGCGAATCGTTCCATACGCCCAGCCGGAAGGAGTTTCGTTTAAATCCCCCACGACAATTATAGGATAAGGGCTTTTTTGGATCAAACGATTGATCTTGTCCATCTCCTTTTTGTGCTCTATGAAGCCTTTGCGGAGGGAGGAAATGATGCCGCGTCCTTCTTTTTGGGCATCCGTATAATCCTGCAAACGAATCTTAGAGGTCATCTTATTTACCCGAATTCCCATGGACCAAAGCTGCATATTAATCACCCGAATCGTATCTTGATCCTTCACAATATCAGTTAATAGATATCCGTTAGCTGAATTTTCGAATTGTTCGCCTTCCTCGTGGATGATGGGGTATTTAGAGAATACGACTAATCCCATCTTCTCGTGCGAATCAAATAATTGCTTTTTCAGCGGAATGAAGGCGTAATGTGGGTATTTTTCCTTCATGAAGGAAACGGTATGAAAGGCTTTGCGATCGGAATGAGAATAGAATTCTTGGAAGCATTTGATGTCCGCATCGTAATCGCGAATGAATTTTTTCAGTTCTTCTAATGACTCTTTTTTGGCCTCATACTCATTTGAATACATCCCAAAAACATTATAGCTCATCACCGTCATCGGCTTCGTTAAACTCGCCACAGGTTGATTAAAGCTAATGGTTCTGCCGATAAATCCATATCCCAGCGCTAACACGATCAAGGGCAAAAGCGCTCGCTTCGCTCGCTGAAAAATCCAGTAAATCAAGGAGATAAAGCACAATAATTGTGCGTAAGGCATCGTCATCATAATAAAGCCGGCAACCCAATGCTCTACGATGAGCGAATAGCTTAAAAGATAGGTCAGCAGGGTATATAGGCACAAAGGCAAGGTTCCTAACCAGATCAGGGAAGAAACGATTTTTTTCTTTAGGGGTGCCTTCGTATTACGCTTAGCCATCCCCAAAGATACACATTGTCTCGCATTTTATAAATTTTCGACTGACGTTTGGGTTATTTCAAAATATTTCCTAATTTTGCAATCCCTTATAGGAAAGAATAATATTAAATAAAAGATAAATAAAAATACGATGGCAAAGGTTTGTCAAATTACAGGACGCAAAACTCAAGTAGGAAACCACGTTTCTCACGCTAATAATAAGACTAAGCGTAAGTTCTACCCGAACTTACAGACTAAGAAGTTCTTCTTAGAGTCTGAAGGTGTTTGGGTTCGCATGAAGGTTTGTGCGAAAGCAATTCGTACGATTAACAAGAATGGTTTCGAAAAAACTTTAATCGCTGCAGCTCGTAAGGGTACATTAAGCGTTTAGTTTTCAAAATATTTACCGAAATTAGCCTTCCTGAAATTCAGGGAGGCTTTTTTTATTTGTACCTACGTATATGTTAAGCGATTTAGAATTCGAACGCTACCGCAAACAACTAAATCTGCCCGAATGGCGGAAAGCACAGCAATTGCGCCTGAAAGAGGCGTCCATTCTAGTGGTGGGTGCTGGTGGTTTGGGCTGTGGTGCCTTGCCTTATCTAGCGGCGGCTGGTGTGGGATCGATCACGATACTGGATGCTGATGTAATTGAATTATCGAACCTGGCACGGCAAGTCTTATATAAGACAGATGAGGTAGGTGCTTCTAAAGCCATAAAGGCAGCGGAGGCCTTGCGAGACTTGAACCCTGCGATTGTGGTTACAGGCGTCGCGGAGAATTTAACAGTCGAAAACGCATCGAATTACATTGAGAAACAAGATCTAATCATTGATTGCACGGATAATTTCCAAACTCGTTATTTGATTAATGATGTGTGTGTGGCTTTGAAAAAGCCATTTGTCTATGGTGCGATTCACGCCTGGGAAGGGCAGTTTGCCGTTTTTCATCCTCAGGGGCCATCCTATCGCACCCTTTTTCCGGTAGAACCGAGTCTAGAAGAAATTCCGTCCTGTGATGAGGTAGGTGTTTTAGGTGTATTGCCAGGAATTATTGGTTTGTTTCAGGCTAAAGAAGCCATCTTCTACCTAGCCGGCTTCGAATCGCCAGCCCAAAAAGGCCTATTAACTTTTGATTTGCGGGATATGCGAATCAGCTCGTTTACGCTATAATATCGCCGTATAAGTCGAATTCTTCCGCTTTATTAATCTTCACGTTCACAAAATCGCCCAAACGTGCATATTGTTGCGCCGGAATCAACACTTCATTATCCACCTCCGGAGAATCAAATTCGGTACGTCCTACGAAGAAACCACTCTCTTTGCGGTCGACCATGACTTTTAGTGTTTGGCCTACCTTCTCTTGATTCAACTCTTCAGAAATACCTTGTTGCACTGCCATAATCTCATCCGAACGGTATTGCTTCACCTCTTCTGGTACATCATCGTTCACTAAATAAGCATGCGTATTTTCCTCGTGGCTATAATTAAAGATGCCCAATCGATCGAAACGCATACGTTCCACGAAAGAATAGGTCTCCTCGAAGTCTTCTTCCGTTTCTCCCGGATAACCAGAGATCAGGGTTGTTCTCAAGGCAATGCCCGGAACTTTTTCGCGAATGGTGTTGATTAATTCCTCCGTTTTAGCGCGGGTGATTCCACGGCGCATGTGCTTTAACATGGCATCTGAACCACTTTGAAGTGGCATGTCGAGGTAATTGCAGATATTATCGCGTTCCGCCATGGTATCTAGTATTTCTACTGGGAAGCCAGCTGGATAGGCATATTGTAAGCGGATCCACTCGATGCCATTGACATCGGATAAGCGCTCTAATAATTCTTTTAATTGGCGACCGCCTTTGCCTTCACCTTTTAGGTCTAAGCCATAAAAAGTAAGGTCTTGGGCGATTAAAATCAATTCTTTCGTACCTTTCTTCGCTAATGAGTTCGCCTCCTTTACTAATTCCTCCATCGGAGTCGATACGTGCTTTCCACGCATTAATGGAATCGCACAGAAACTGCAAGGGCGATCACAACCTTCTGCAATCTTTAAATACGCATAATGCGCAGGCGTTGTTAATAAACGCTCGCCCACTAATTCATGCTTATAATCAGCCTTGAGGGCCTTTAGTAAGCGAGGTAATTCATTAGTCCCAAAGAAGGAGTCAACCATCGGAATCTCCCGTTCTAAATCCTCTTTGTAACGATGGGACAAACATCCCGTCACATATAATTTATCAATTTTACCGGCCTGTTTTGCATCTGCATAGCGCAAAATAGTGTCGATGGACTCTTGTTTGGCATTATCTATAAATCCACAGGTATTAATCACGACGATATTCGCCTTGTCCTTTTTCGCCTCGTGCGTCACCTCTAATCCATTCCCTTTTAATTGGGTATAGAGTACCTCAGAATCGACAAGATTCTTCGAACAACCGAGGGTGATGATGTTGATGGAGGGCTTTGGGGCTACTTTAGTCTTCATGGATTTTTATATCAGCCCGCAATTTACGAAGATTTAAAGCTAAAATTGTCCGCAAGGGATACAATTGTTGCAGACTTTTAGTAGTATTGTAAAAATCATAAACCTTAAAAACATGAACAAATTACTTTTGAGTTGCGCGGCGATTTGCTTAGCGTTATCTTCTTTTGGTCAGGGTGCAAACGAGCTTTCAAGGGCCGAGAAGAAAAATGGTACTAAACTTTTATTTGATGGTAAAACTTTCACTGGCTGGCATACCTATGGCAAACCAGGCAAAGTAGGTGCATCTTGGACGATCGAAGATGGCATTATTGGATTTGATTTAACTAAAAAAGACGGTGGCGATTTGATCACTGATGCAGCCTATGTAAATTATGATTTCTCGGTGGATTGGAGAATCTCACCTAATGGAAATAGCGGAATTATTTTCAATGTCACAGAAGATCCCGTTAAATACCGCAGCACCTATAATACTGGCCCTGAAATGCAGGTATTAGATGATGACGGACATCCGGATGGAAAAATTATCAAGCATAATTCAGGTGATTTATATGATTTAATTAAATCATCCGTAAAGGTAACTAAACCTGTAGGGGAGTGGAATACGGCGCGTATCGTAAATAACAAAGGCTTATTGCAATTGTATTTAAATGGATCGAAAGTCGTAGAAACGCGTACAGACGATGCGAATTGGAAGGCAATGATTGCCGGTTCTAAATTCAAGACGATGCCAGGATTTGGGGTGAATATGCAAGGGCGCATTGCTTTGCAAGATCATGGTAATCCGGTTTGGTACCGAAACATTAAAATCAAAGAATTATAAAAAGAGAAAGGCCTCGATTTTGCGATCGAGGCCTTTTTTTTAGGTATCGGCTAGATTTATTTTAGCCCTTTCGTCATCGTCTTCACTCGAAGCAAATTCATCTTCGAAGTAATAAAAAGCGTCGAGCCATCTTCCCCAAAATTCACATTCGAATTCGGGTTCCCCGTCTCTATACGTCCCAATAATTTACCAGCTGGGCTGATGATCAAAATTCCCCCTGGTCCAGTCGTCCAGATATTACCCATTTTATCTAGTTTCATTCCATCATAACCTCCGCGGATTCCTTGTTTCGCTAATTCGGCTGCATCGAAGAAAACGCTAGGTTCGCCTAAGTTTCCGTCTTTGCCCACGGGAAAAGCTAAAATATGCGATTCCTTCGGTTCTGATGAGCCTACATATAAGATGCTTTCGTCAGGGTTCATCGCTAAACCATTCGGCCTTGCCATTTTAGCGTATTGCAAACTCATCTCCCCTTTTTTCGTGATGCGGAAGACCCCCTGAAAGGCTAATTCCTTAGCTGGCTCGTCTTTTCCGCGCCCCGGTAAACCATAGGGAGGGTCGGTGAAATAATAATCCCCGTTTTTGGCTTGGATGACGTCGTTCGGGCTATTGAGTTTTTTCCCTTCCCATAAGCCACTTAGGGATTTTTTTGATTCGGGTTTTCCCAAAGGCATTTCCGCAATTCGTCTATTCCCGTGTTCGGCCGATACGAGGTTCCCTTTTTGGTTTATAATCAAACCATTCGCACCCGGTTCATAAGAATAATACACCGAGCCTGAATAACCGGATGGCGTTAGATAAAGAACGGCCCCCTTCTCTGCGGTCCACTGGTAAATCTTATTTTCAGGGACATCTGAGAACAACAGGTAGCCTCCTTTCTTTACCCAAACAGGTCCTTCCGACCACGTATATCCTTCAGCCACAATTTCGATGGGAGTAGCTGGGTCGATCAAGGTTTTTAGGGATTCATCGTAGACATGAATTTTGCCTATCGTCTTGTATTGCGCATTCACCGTGGTCTGTAAGCCCAGTATTGTGATGAGCGGTAGTATTAATTTTTTCATAGCGTTTTGATCGGTTTATAATTCGTAAATTTACCCAAATAATCCACAAATGATATCGATTTCTAGTCCTATTCTCATCCAACAAATTACTGATTCGATTAGTGCTCATTACGAGGCTTCAGAGGCTCGTGCAATCGCTTTTCGCTGCCTTGATCTGGGATGGAATCTAAGTTCTATGGACATCGTTTTAAAAAAAGAGGTGGATTTACCAGCAGATTGGTCGTTGCGTATGGCGCGCTTGGCAGCGGGAGAACCCCTACAATACGTGATGGGGAAGACCTATTTTCGAGATCATTTATTTTCAGTGAATTCGGATACCCTGATTCCTAGGCCTGAAACCGAGGAGTTGGTGGATCTCCTATTACGTCATGCGCCTAAAAATGCCTCCGTATTAGATGTGGGAACAGGCTCTGGTTGTATTCCCATCTCGTTGAAATTAGAACGACCCTCTTTGAAAGTAGAGGCCTGGGATATTTCAATAGGAGCACTTGATGTCGCTCGTCAAAATGCACTTTTGCTAGGCACCTCGGTTGAATTTAAGCAACAAGATATTTTTACTTGGCCTTCTTCGGAGGGTACTTGGGATGTCATTGTTTCGAACCCACCTTACGTGACAGAAGACGAGAAAAAAGAGATGGCGAGCCACGTGCTAGATTATGAACCTCATTTGGCCTTATTTGTGCCTACTGACGATGCCTTAAGATATTACGACGCCTTAGCGAATTTTGCTATTGCTCGATTAACAACTGGAGGATATTTGTGTCTAGAAATTAACCAGCATTTTGGAACTCAAACCGTTGAACTCTTGTTTAGCAAGGGTTTCCAAGAGGTTAAAGTTTTAAAAGATTTCAAAGAAAATGACCGGATGATTGTTGCACAAAAATCAGGTCTTTAATATTTAATAGTTATTTTTGTTTCAAATAAAACCAATTAAAATTTATCAACATGAATAAGACCTTATTAACAGTATTAATTGTTTTGGGAGTTATTGCTCTCGTGATTTTTTGGGGTGTAGGTTCACGCAACAGCATGGCTACCTCTGATCAGGACGTAAAAGCTAAATGGGCAAATGTTCAAAGTGCATACCAGCGTCGTGCGGATTTAATTCCAAATTTAGTAAAGACGGTTCAAGGCGTGGCTAATTTCGAGAAATCCACTTTAACAGCGGTGATCCAAGCGCGTGCTAGTGCAACACAAATGAAATTAGACTCGAAGGATTTAAGCCCAGAGAATTTACAAAAATACCAGGCGGCTCAATCTACTTTAGGCGGTGCTTTATCTCGTTTAATGGTGGTGGCTGAAAACTATCCTCAATTGAAAGCAACGGAGAACTTCTCTGAATTGCAAGCTCAACTAGAGGGTACAGAAAACCGTATCAAAGAAGAGCGTGATAATTTCAATGCATCGGTTCAGGCCTTTAATACCTTAATCGTTACTTTTCCTAATAGCTTAATCGCGTCGTTCTCTGGATTTGCAGAGAAAGGATTCTTCCAAGCAGATGCTGGATCAGATAAAGCACCGGAAGTAAACTTTGACGAGAAGAAATAAGGATGTTGTCAGAAGAACACCAAAACCTGATTTTACAAGCCATTCACGATGCGGAATTAATCACATCTGGAGAGATTCGCGTGCACATTGAAAGTCATTGCGCTGGACATCCGATCGATCGGGCAAAAGAAGTATTCTTTCAATTAGGCATGCAGAAAACGGATTTGCAGAATGGGGTTTTGGTGTATTTGGCGATCAAAGACCGTAAGTATAGTATCATCGGGGACAAAGGAATCGACGCGAAAGTGCCAGCGGAGTTTTGGGAAACCATTCGAGATGAGATGCGGGCTTATTTAGCAAAAAATGAGTTTGGCGCAGGTCTCGCTCATGGTGTAAAGCGCACCGGAGAGGTATTAGCTAACTTTTTCCCTTATGATGCGGGGGATGTCAATGAATTGTCGAACGAAATTTCTTTTGGCATCTAATCTATATTTATGCGGATTCTGCTTTTTGTTTTTCTTCTTTCCTTTTCCACCGTTTTTGCCCAAGAAGGTATTCCTGCTAAACCAGCGGGTTATATTTTAGACGAGGCTGGTTTATTAAATCCGGAAGAAGAAAATGCGCTAGAACAAAAAATGCGCGGTTATGCAGATTCCACTTCCACACAATTTGCCATCGTACTAGTTAATTCCACGAATGGCCGCGATCCTTACGATTACGCGATTGATATTGGTAAAATTTGGGGAGTAGGCCAAAAAGGTAAA
Source organism: Aquirufa sp. A-Brett2-15D (assembly GCF_054558735.1). NCBI lineage: Bacteria > Pseudomonadati > Bacteroidota > Cytophagia > Cytophagales > Flectobacillaceae > Aquirufa > Aquirufa sp. A-Brett2-15D. The sequence goes on from NZ_JBSKFT010000002.1 coordinate 321,199, forward strand.
AATAACGGCGTCGTCATCCTCGTAGCCATGCAGGATCGCAAGCTTCGGATTGTAACAGGTCGTGGTATCGAAGATGTCTTACCCGATGCTGTCTGCAAACGTATTATCAACCGAACTTTAAAGCCTACCTTCAAAGCTGGAGCTTATTACCAAGGTTTAGAGCAAGCGACCTCCGAAATGATGCGTCGCGCGAGTGGAGAATTCAAGAATGAAGATAGCGGAGAAGAACCGCAGGGGATTCCACCCTTTATTATCATTTTCCTTATTTTAGTGATTATCTCCATTATCAAAGCCGCTCGCAATGGCGGAGGCAAAGGAGGCCCCGGAACTCGCGGAGGTGGCATGTTCTTTCCCCCTATTTTCTTAGGAGGCGGAAATTATGGTGGAGGCGGATCTGGTGGTGGAGGCGGGGGATTTGATTTCGGCGGCTTTGGCGGAGGGGACTTCGGTGGAGGCGGCGCAGGAGGCGATTTTTAATTATCTTTGTCCTATGAATAATCTGATCACCCAATCTCTTCAAGAATCTCAGCAAGTTCTGGCTGACTTTTTAGCCAATCCTGCGAAGATCGAATCGATCGAAAAGGCGGCTGATATATTAGTTTCAGCTTTACAGAAAGGGAATAAAATTTTGTCTTGTGGGAATGGTGGGAGTCATTGCGATGCGATGCATTTTGCTGAGGAATTATCCGGTCGCTACCGGGAGAATCGTCCAGCTTTAGCCGCTATGGCAATCTCGGATCCTTCGCACATCTCTTGTGTGAGCAATGACTTTGGTTATAATTATATCTTTTCTCGATTTATAGAGGGTTTAGGAAACAAAGGAGATGTGCTAGTAGGCATTTCCACCTCCGGAAATTCGGCGAACATTATCGAAGCTGTAAAAGCGGCTCAGGCTAAAGGAATGGAAGTGATTCTATTGACGGGTAAAGACGGTGGTCAATTAGCGGCCTATGGTTGCCACGAAATAAGAGTGGACCACTTTGGTTACGCAGATCGCATTCAAGAAATCCACATCAAAGTGATCCACATTTTGATTCAGTTGATTGAATCGAAGCTTTTCTAAATTAGTAAGAGGCGTCCCCTCCTTCATCATCACCCATCACGACATCTACCATTTTGCGGAATAAGTCGCCAATACGCGGCGCGGGTTTGGATGATTTCGACTCAGTATAAGCTGATTCTGTTGCCATCTCTTTCATAGGCACACTAGCCATCTGGGCATCATCTGCTTCAGCTGTCTCTTGTTGATCGTAGTATACTTGAACTAAACCTATAACCGTTGCAAAAGAGGGGTCTTTAATTTCTGCAGCAATCTCAGAATTACTTGAGGTAGCATTTGGATCCCCAATGCGGGCATCTAGGTTGGTGAATTTTTGGAACAATTCATCAATATAAGGCAATTGCGCACCACCTCCGGTTAAAACGATACCAGCTTTCAAATTCTTGATGTCAGCGTGCTTAGAAACTTCGGCTACCACAATAGCAGCTAATTCTTTCAAACGCTCTTCAATGATGATCGCTAAGTTCTTAACCGATACCGGCGTAGCCTTACGACCCGCAATTCCAGGAATCATCACGACCTCACTCACCGGAATGTCTTTCTGTATCGCAGAACCAAAACGAACCTTAAGCGTTTCCGCATGATCTCTTGAGATATCTAATCCCGATTGAATATCATCCGTCAGTAGATCACCACCCCAGTTTAATACGGTAGCATGCTTTATGCGGTTGTTTTGGAAAATACTAATCTCCGTGGTACCACTACCTAAATCTACTAATACAACGCCTTCCTGCTTTTCTTCCTTATTCAAGACAGAACTAGCGGTTGCTAAAGAACTGAAATACACATTTCCTTTCTTTAAATGCTTCGTTTCTGCTGATTTCAAGCATTGTGTTAATAAATCATTCTTACTCGGATTCGCAGAGATGAAAACGAAATCGGCTTGGATTTTTTGGCCTATTTGACCGATGGGATCTAAGGTTTCAGGTAAATTACCTACCTTAAAACCGATAGGTAAGGAGTGTAAAACGCAAGGATTTTTATCTGCAAAAGTACGCTTAGCTTCCTCAAAAAGGCTCATTACCTCATTGCTTGAAACGGCATCTCTTTCGTTTTTTCTAATTTTCGATAAGCTAAAAGGCTGCACTTTAATATGTGAGCCTGAAAGATTAGAGGCGAAGAAGTGGTCTGAATTCTTTCCGTCTAACACGTGAGAAATTTGACTCATGGCTTCGGAAATCGCCGCCGTCGTTTTATTGATATTAACAATTTCCCCATTTAACACATTATTGATGTTATTAGAGGTCCCTGTTGCTAAAATTTCTAATCTGCCGCGGTCATTTTGCTTTCCTGCAATAGCTCTAACATGTGAGCTACCAATATCTAAACCAATAATTAAGTCGTTACGCATTATATATTTTTTGTAGAACGGATATTAAATTAAAACATTTGGCCATTATTCGCAAATAACCTGATTCTTATATTTTAGCTGAACCCAGCTATACTTGTTCCATCCTTTATTAGGGATCACTTTTTGATAGAATATGAACAATTTCTTGAACTTATTTTCGATGTTCGTTGCTAGGCCAAAATCAATGCGTGTCGTTCCTATCGTCGGAATCAACACGATTCCACCGTCTTTTGCGACGATGATTTGGGAGATTTGAGCCTTCCAAAATTCATTATTTTCAATATATTGAAAAAACGGAATCAATGTCTTCCCTCGTTTATCTTGAATATCGCGTTTGCCATCAAAATAGGGGCCGCCAGTCACAATGATACGTGGAGTAAACAGCGGGCTAGTCCCAATGAATTTTCCATCTTCTGAAATGTATTGATCAGGATAGGGCGATGTTCCTATCGTCGAACGTACGATGCGGGCTATCGGTTTATATTCTTTAACTGAAATAGAAATGATACCACTGAAATCGTGGTGCGCCTCGCACGATTTAACTAAGGGAATGCGCTTCACGCGTTCTTCAATTTTTCGCAAGGAAATCTGGGTGATGGGTTTGTCTAAGAAATAGTCAGTGCCTTGTTCTGACACCACCAATTTGATATCATTTTTACTCAAAAGTGCCTTTTCATTATCCGAATCCACACTTATCTCTATACCCTTACAAACGACCTGATTAAAACTTAGTTCCGAAAATACGACAGCAGAAAGCACGAGGGTGAATAAAATCACCATCCCGATTACTTGCTTTATTAACGTCGGATTTGCTTTCATTTTGAAATATTATACTAAGATAAGCTCAATTTTAAATCATTCAAAAGAAGATCAATATCCCCTGCGCCCATTGTCACTAATAATCGGGGTTTTTTCTCATCGATAACCCGTAGCAGCTCCTTTTTCGAGATGACTTGCTTTTCATTTAGATCGATTTTACTCAATAGCCAATCTGATGTAACACCTTCCATGGGCAATTCACGCGCCGGATAGATGTCTAATAAATATAATTCATCGGCGATGGCTAGACTTTTGGCAAAGTCATCGATAAAATCACGGGTTCTCGAAAATAAATGCGGCTGAAATACAGCTGTAATTTTCTCTCCTGGATAAAGTGCTTTAACCGAATTCAGACAGGCGGCAATCTCCGTCGGATGATGCGCATAATCATCGATCATAACATGCTCGTCTGATTCTACTTGGTATTCAAATCGGCGTTTCACCCCTAAGAAAGAGGCAATACCCGCCTTAATTTCTTCTCCTGAAACTCCTACTTGCATCGCTAGAGCCGCCGCCGCCAGGGCATTTTCAATATTATGAAAGCCAGGAATTCGCATGGGAATATCCTTCACTTCTCCTCCTGGATACAGCATGTCAAAAATCATTCGATGATTTTCGATACGTATATTATGTGCCTGAAAATCCCCTTGATCAATCCCAAAAGTCGAGCCACCTAAGGCTGATTTCAAACTCAACCCCTTTTTCTGAATGAAGAATCCGTCTGATTTGATTTGGTTAACGAATAATTGGAAACTTTCTACAACCGAATCCCCATCGCCATAAATGTCTAGGTGATCCGCATCAGTGGAAGTGACCACTGCCGCTTGAGGATGAAGGGTTAAAAAAGAGCGATCGTATTCATCTGCCTCTACCACACAAACGATGTTTTCTTTTGAGTGGTTTGGGATGAAATTAGTACCATAATTCACGGTAATGCCCCCTAAAAAGGCTGTTACATTTTTACCTGCATGAATTAATAAATGCGTTAAAAGGGAGGATGTCGTTGTCTTTCCGTGCGTTCCAGCTACCGCTAGTGTAGGGATTTGTTGGGTAATCCAACCTAAAATCTCGGAACGTTTGTAGAGCCGAATGCCTTGTGTTAGTAAATAATTCTTCTCGATGTGATCCTTTGGAATCGCAGGAGTATAGATGAATAAACTATGTTCTGTGTCTGTCAGGCAAGCTGATGGAATTAAGTCGACGGAATCTTCATAGTGAATCACCATGCCTTCTTCGGCTAATTTTTTCGTCAGCGGGCTTTCTGTTTTATCATAGCCAGCGACCGGAAATCCATTGTGCAAAAACCAACGTGCGATGGCAGACATACCAATACCGCCAATCCCTAAAAAATAGACTTGTTTTAAATCACTAAGGCTTAACTCTTTTTTCATGCGTGTAAAATGGATTGGGCTATTTCATGTGCGGCGTTTGGCTTAGCTAAACGAAGACTATTTTTCTCTATGGAACTCAAGTCAGATTGAATCGCCCTCAGCGCTTCGGTAATTAAAGATTCCTTGACTTCAGAGTCGCGTACTAAAATGGCGGCATTTTGGGAAACGAGACTCTTGGCATTTTCGGTTTGATGGTCTTCCGCGGCGCCAGGCAAGGGAATTAAAATGCTCGCTTTACCGAGTAGGCAAATTTCAGAAACCGACGATGCGCCGGCTCTGGAGATGACTAAATCAGCCATGGCGTAGGCTAAATCCATTTCGTAGATGAAGGCGGAGACATAGGTATTTTCTGGGATGCTTACAGCTTCTTTTGCGGTGGATTCGAATGCGATTCCTGTCTGCCAAATCACTTGAATACCCACTTCAGCCAATCGATCTAATCCAGCTAAAACAGCCTGATTTATGCTTCGCGCCCCTTGGCTTCCACCGATGATTAAGATGGTTTTTTTAGCTGCATCTAAGGAGAAATGAGCTGCTGCTTTCGCTTTTTTACCCTTTGCTTCGATTAAATCTTTTCTGACTGGATTGCCACTTAAAGTAATTTTTTCAGCCGGAAAGAATTTCTCCATGCCTGGATAAGCGACGAAAATATGCTCAGCCTTTGCAGCCAAAGCCTTATTAGTAATTCCTGCAAAGGAATTTTGTTCTTGAATGTAATAGGGGATGCCAATAAATTTGGCGGCTAATAACAAAGGTCCAGAGGCATAACCACCCACGCCTACAGCCACATCTGGTTTGAAATCCCGTAAAATTTTAATCGATAACAAAAGACTTTTCAATAATTTAAAAGGGAAAAAGAGGTTCTTCCAAACCTGAGTTCTTTGGATGCCCACGATGGGTAATCCGATGATGCGAAAGCCTGCTTTAGGTACTTTTTCCATCTCCATCTTGCCTTCTGCACCCACAAATAAAAATTCGATAGAAGAGTCGATTTCTTTCATCGCATTCGCGATTGAAATAGCGGGGTAAATGTGTCCACCCGTTCCTCCCCCAGAAATAATGACGCGTTTAATGGACATTAGGCTAGCGCAGTTTGAACTGGTTCTGGATCTTTATCCCTACTAACGGCTAAAATCAATCCGATACTAATCGCCGTAAAAATCAAGGAGGTACCTCCAGCTGAAATCATCGGCATGGGTTGACCCGTTACCGGACCTGCATCTACCGCTACTAACATATTAATGAAAGCCTGTAAAACAATAGAGAAGGTAAGTCCAGCGGACAGTAATCCTCCAAATGGCCTATTAGAATACTGAATCGCCTTCGCCCCTCGGTACATGAAAATGAGAAAGAGGAGCGGAATGGCTAAGCCACCCACGATACCATATTCTTCAATAATGATGGCATAGACGAAATCGGATTCGGCCTGTGACAAGATAAAGCGTTGTTGGCTTTTTCCAGGCCCTTTCGGGTGAATAGCTCCAGTGGAAATCGCAAATAGGCTAAGTGTAATTTGGTAGTCTTCATTTTTAGACGAATTTACTTTTGTTTCATTCTTGCCTATACGCTGAACAAAGTTCTCGATTCGTGTTTTTACCGTTTGTGCTCTTTGACCAATTCCTAAAGTCACAACACCAATCGCTAGGGTAGCTACCGCAACGACAATTAGTACGATTTGCTTCGCTGGAACACGACCAAAATACATCAGAATACAACTGGTGAAAAAAATCAACACACTCGTCGAAAAGTTTGAAAGCATAATCAGGAAACACGAAATGCCGATTTTAAAAAGCATTCGGATGAACATCACGTAATTATAGGATTCGGGGTCGGCCTGTTTAGAGGAAAAATCCTTTGCTAGACTCGTGATGAGGCATAATTTAACCATATCTGATGGCATGAATGAAATAGGCCCTAGGTTCACCCAGCGATTTGCACCTCCTATTTTTGGCCCAAATACGAGAGCAATTATGACTAATCCCCAAGATAGAATTAAGGCTAAATCACTAAATTTAGCCACCCTGCTATAATTTGATTTAGAGAAGAAGGACATTAAATAAAAGGAAATGCCTAAAATGGCTAAAGTTTTAACAAAACTAGAAAGCGGCTCAAACGGCCCATCCATCGTCAATTTTGCTTTGGCTGAAAACTGAATCAATAAACCGAACGCGTTTAAAATAATCACGATTAACCAAATCTTGTAATCCCCTTTCAGATGCTCTTGAAAAAAAGCCTTGATTTTACTATCCATGGATCAAACGTTTTACAGTGTTCTTAAATTGATCTCCTCGATCTTCATAATTCTTAAATAAATCAAAGCTAGCACAAGCCGGAGAAAGTAAAACGACATCTCCATCAGTCGCCCATTCCATGCTTTTTTTAATAGCAGCCTCTAAAGAGTCTGTCGCAAAAAGCTGGGGAACCATAGCGCTAAAATGGCTCTCCAATTTTGAATTATCCGTCCCTAGACAGATCAAACCTTTCACTTTTTCTTTCACTAACGCATCTAAGACTTCATATTCATTCCCTTTGTCTACACCACCCATGAGTAGAATCAAAGGTTGTTTATAGCTATTTAGGGCATAATAAACGGCATCCACATTCGTTGCCTTCGAATCATTGATGAATTCAACTCCATTCCATGATCCACAAGATTCTAATCGGTGTGGGGCATTTTCGAAGAAGGGAAGTGAAGTCAGTATTTGTGAGAAAGTCAGCCCCGCCTCATGTGCCGCTAAGATGGCAACAGCCATATTGATGGCATTGTGTGGGCCATTCAATGGAGCATCAGCTAAAACTAATTCAGCGCCGTTCAATTGTATTTTTTCTGCCGTAATGTAGGCATCAGCAGATGGCTGACTAAAACTAACGGTTTTTAATCGCGCATTGGATGGCATTTTAACTGAGTGAGCTTTAATCACCTCGTCATCAGCCCAAAAGACGCAGCTGGTTTTAGCTCCTGCGTTTTGAAAAATGCGAAACTTCGAGGCAATGTAATTTTCGAATTTATATTCGTAGCGATCTAAGTGATCAGGGGTGATATTTAAAAGTACAGCGACATCTGGCTGGAATTGAAAGCAACGGTCTAATTGGAAACTAGAAATCTCTAGTACATATAGGTCGTGCTGATCTTCCATCACTTGTTTAGCAAAGCTCTGTCCGATATTTCCTGCCAAACCTACTTTTAAACCTGCGGATTTCAAGAAATGGTAAGTCAATAAGGTCGTCGTCGTTTTACCATTCGATCCGGTGATGGCGATAATTTTAGCCTTCGTATATCGAGAGGCGAATTCTATTTCTGAAACTAAAGAAATTCCTTTTGCCTTGATGGCCTTTACGATATCCGTTTTTTCTGGAATACCGGGGCTAATGATGATTTCATCCGAATTCAAAATGCGGCCTAAACTATGTTCGCCCGTCTCGAATTCAATTTGATTTTCACGTAATGTCTGTTGGTAGTTTTCTTTTAGCAATCCAGCATCGGACAAAAACACCGCAAATCCCTTTGATTTAGCTAATAAAGCGGCTCCAACACCACTTTCTCCTCCACCTAAGATGCTGATTAATGCCATTCTTGACTAAAATTTTCAGAATTTGAATTGAACTACAAGTTAGAAAATGTAGCGCAATCTATCAAAGAATTTGAGCGCAGAGAGGAAAATTAATGACAAAAAAAAGACCCACCATTTCGGGTGGGTCTTTACTATGTAATCGAGCTATTTTAAACTAAAGAGATACGTTTGAACGATGAGATCGTTAAACCTTTTTGCGTTTGCTCTAATAGTTGACGAATCGTGATAGATGAGTCTTTTACGAATTGTTGGTTCAATAAAGTTTGCTCTTTGTAGAACTTCTCTAATTTACCTACCGCAATTTTCTCTAACATTGCCTCCGGCTTACCTTCTTGACGTGCTTGATCTTTTCCGATTTCGATTTCTCTTTCAATTGTTTCAGAATCAACGCCATCCTTGTCTAAAGCGACAGGTTTCATAGCGGTGATTTGCATGGCGATATCTTTACCTACTTCAGATACATCTGCTCCTTGAACGTTCTCGAATGCTACTAAAACACCGATTTTGTTGTTAGAGTGTATATAAGAAACCACTTTCTCAGCTGTTACGTTTTCGTAGGCTGCTAAGGTAATTTTCTCTCCAATTTTACCAGTTAAGTCGATGATGTGACCTTCTAAAGAACGTCCATCTGCTAATGGTTCAGCTAATAAATCATGCGCCGAAGGAGCGTGAGACGCTGCTGCTTTGTCAATGATTGTTTTTGCTAAGTTATTGAAATCTGGAACTTTAGAAACTGGTTCAGTTTCACAAGCTAAAGCAATTATTTTACCATTGGAGTGATCCGCATTAAGTGCTACTAAAACAACACCTTCATTGGTTTCATTATCCGCACGTTTCGCTGCTACTTTTTGACCTGCTTTGCGAAGAAAATCAACTGCTGCTTCGAAGTCACCTTCAGCTTCTGTCAAAGCTTTTTTGCAATCCATCATTCCCGCGCCTGTCATTTGGCGTAACTTATTTACGTCTGCTGCTGTAATTGACATGTTATGAATATTTATTCTTGTTCTGCTTCTTTTTCGTATTTAGCCGCTACCTTAGCTGCCTCTTGTGAATCGTCGTCCGCTGCTTTTTTAGCTTCTACTTCTTCCGCCTCACGAGCATCATCCTTGTCTTGCTTTCTTTCTGCTAAACCTTCTTCGATCGCTTTAGAAATAGCTGTGATAATGATAGAGATAGACTTGTATGCATCATCATTAGCTGGGATAGGGTAGTCAACTAAATCTGGGTTAGAGTTAGTATCACACATAGCGAAAACTGGGATGCCTAATTTCTTAGCCTCAGAAACCGCGATGTGCTCACGCTTAACGTCTACAATGAATAAAGCCGCTGGAAGGCGAGTTAATTCAGTGATACCACCTAACACACGCTTTAATTTTTCTTCTTCACGAGTTAACATTAAACGCTCACGCTTAGCGATCGTTTTAACGAGAACTTCATCTTTTAACATTTTATCAATGCTAGACATCTTCTTGATAGACTTACGTACAGTCGCGAAGTTAGTCAACATGCCACCTAACCAACGGTCAGTAACATAGGGCATTTTTAATTTATCTGCTTCTGTAGTCACAATTTCTTGTGCTTGCTTTTTCGTTGCAACGAACATTACCTTACGGCCAGAACGTACAATCGAACGAAGAGCTGCTGAAGCTTCTTCTAAAGAAGAGATAGTTTTATTTAAATCGATAATGTGGATACCGTTCTTCTCCATAAAGATATATGGAGCCATTTTGGGATCCCACTTACGTGTCAAGTGACCGAAGTGAACGCCTGCGTCTAGCAAGTCGTTGTAGCTTAATTGTGCCATTTTGGTTGTTTAAAATTGTGAATAATATAAAAGTGGAAAAGGCATCGGCAACAGACAAGCCTTTTCCACGAACAAATCTTAACGCTTAGAGAACTGGAATCTCTTACGAGCTTTCGCACGTCCTGGTTTCTTACGCTCCACCATACGTGGGTCACGAGTTAAGAATCCTTCTTTTTTCAAAGGGGAACGTAGTTCTGCATCTTGCGTTTGAAGTGCACGTGAAATCGCCATACGAAGCGCTTCAGCTTGTCCTTTGATACCACCGCCATCTACGTTAGCTGTTACATCAAATGAACCTACTGTGTTCGTTAAAGCGAATGGTTGATTAACAACAATCTGAAGAATTTCAGATGGGAAGTAATCAGTTAACATACGGCCGTTGATTTTAATCTGGCCTTTACCTGGTGTCATAGAAATACGAGCTACTGCCGTCTTTCTTCTACCGATTTTACTTGTTATTTCTGCCATTTTCTTAGTGTCCGTTAAAACTTAATTTCTTTAGGTTGTTGAGCTGCATGAGGATGCTCTGATCCTGCATAAACGAATAGGTTGTTGAATAAAACACGACCTAAACGGTTTTTAGGTAACATACCTTTAACTGCTGATTCTACTACTCCTCTTGGGTTCTTAATTAAGACCTCACGTGGAGTTGCAAAACGTTGACCACCTGGGTAACCCGTGTGACGGATATACACCTTGTCAGTCATTTTCTTACCAGTTAAGCGAATTTTGTCCGCGTTGATAACGATAACTTGATCGCCACAATCAACGTGTGGAGTAAAAGAAGGCTTGTGTTTTCCACGAATAATTTTCGCAATTTCAGAACAAACACGTCCTAAAATTTGATTTTCAGCATCTACAACAAACCAAGCTTTCTGTACAGTAGCTTTGTTTGCAGAGATGGTTTTGTAACTTAAAGTATCCACTTGTTTATAATTTAACTGTTTGAATCGTTTCCACCTAGACCACGGAATTTGTCTAAAGGAATTGATTATGACCTATTTTATCTTTCAAACGGGCATTCAATCGAAAAATGGGAGTGCAAATTTATAAAATCTTCATTTGATATGCAAGTGTCTAATTGAAAATGTTTTATAATAAAAAAAGGAGACCCGAAAGCCTCCTTTTTCAATCCCCGAATGGGCAAAATTATAAGTCACTCAAATCAAAAGTGTCCATGAAGGCCGTCGTGAATTGACCCGATTTGAACGTAGGATCATCCATTAATTTGATGTGGAATGGAATCGTTGTTTTGATACCTTCGATAACGAATTCTTGCAAAGCCCGTTTCATGCGAAGTAAAACCTCTTCACGGCTTTGGCCTGAAACGATCACCTTAGCGATCATCGAATCGTAATTAGGTGGAATGGTGTATCCAGAATAGACGTGAGAGTCAATGCGAACCCCGTGACCGCCCGGTAGGTGAAGATTTGTAATCTTACCTGGAGATGGACGGAAACCATTCGCTGGATCCTCCGCATTAATACGGCATTCTAAAGCGAATAATTTAGGGAAGTAGTTTTGGCCCGAAATCGGAATGCCTGCTGCTACCTTAATTTGCTCCTTAATTAGGTCAAAATCCGTTACTTCTTCTGTGATCGGGTGCTCTACTTGGATACGTGTGTTCATCTCCATGAAGTAGAAATCCCCATTTTTGTCTACTAAGAACTCAACGGTTCCGGCACCTTCGTAACCGATGGCTGTCGCACCTGCAATCGCAGCATCCCCCATTTTCTTACGTAATTCGTCAGAAAGGGCAGGGGAAGGAGTTTCTTCACATAATTTTTGATGACGACGTTGAATCGAGCAATCGCGTTCAGATAAGTGACAAGCTTTGCCAAATTTATCTCCCACGATTTGGATTTCAATGTGGCGAGGCTCCTCTACAAATTTCTCCATGTACATGGCATCGTTTCCAAAAGCAGCCGCTGATTCCATCTTCGCATCTTCCCACAATTTGTCAAATTCTGACTCCTCGCGAATGATACGCATACCGCGGCCACCACCCCCAGCCGTAGCTTTGATGATTACCGGATATTTAATGGTTTTAGCTAATTCCTTCGCTTCCTCTACGGTGTCAATTAGGCCATCAGACCCTGGAATAACCGGAACTCCGGCCTTTTTCATCGTGTCTTTCGCCGTCGCTTTGTCCCCCATCGAATTAATCATCTCTGCCGAAGCACCGATGAATTTAATCCCATGTTCTGAACAAATACGGGAGAATTCCGCGTTTTCTGAAAGGAAACCGTATCCTGGGTGAATCGCATCTGCTCCAGTTACTTCTGCTGCCGAAATGATCGCCGGGATATTCAAATAGGATAGTTTGCTGGGGGGAGGTCCGATACAAACGGCCTCATCCGCAAAGCGAACATGTAAACTGTCGCGATCAGCAGTAGAGAAAACGGCCACTGTTTTAATGCCCATTTCCTTGCATGTACGAATAATACGCAAGGCAATTTCCCCGCGATTCGCTATTAATATCTTTTTAAACATAGATTACGCTTTTTCAACCAAGAATAATGGTTGATCAAATTCTACTGGACTAGCATTATCAACTAAGATTTTAACGATCTTTCCAGAGATCTCTGAATCGATTTCGTTAAACAATTTCATCGCTTCGATCACACAAACGGTTTTACCCGGAGCGATTTCCGATCCTACTTCTACGAAGTTATCTTTATCTGGACCTGCCGCGCGGTAGAAAGTACCGATCATAGGTGATTTTACGGTGTATAAATTATCTGCTGCCGGAGCTGGCGCCGCTGCTGCTGGAGCCGCTGGTGCTGCTGCCGCTACGGGTGCTGCTGCCACCACACTAACTACGGGTGCTGCTTCTCCAAATTTCTTAACAGAAACCTTTAAACCTTCTGTTTCGATGCTAACCTCAGCTAGCGGAGACTTTGCGATATAATCGAGTAATCGCTGAATTTCTTTAGTATCCATTCTTTTTGTTAATTAAACGCTACAAAGGTAGCTAATTATTTTACACGCTCAGCGTATGAATAGGTTCTTGTATCTACTTTTATGATTTCATCTTGTTCGATGAAAATAGGGACCGTAATCGTTGCTCCCGTTTCTACCGTGGCTGGTTTCTTAGGCGAGTTAGCCGTATCCCCACGAACGCCTGGTTCTGTGTAAGTTACCTTTAATTCTACGAATGGAGGTAATTCACAAGATAAAGCCGCATCATTTTCTGTGTTGATCAAAATCTCTACTTCTTGGCCTTCCTTCATTAAATCAGCCATGACGCAAAGATTCTCATTCAACAGAATTTGCTCAAAGGATTCTTGATCCATAAAATTGAATCCATATTCGTCTTTGTAGATGAATTGAAATTTTCTACGTTCTACACGCACGGGATAGATTGTCACACCTGAGTTAAAGGTGTTATCTAACACTTTTCCTGAGCTTAACGAACGTAATTTAGTTCGAACGAAAGCGGGGCCTTTACCCGGCTTCACGTGAAGGAATTCAATGATTGAATATAAATCGTCATTGTATTTAATCACCAAACCATTTTTAATGTCTGCTGTAGTTGCCATTTCTATTTATTTAGGGTCGTATGCCCATTTAACGTAAGCTGATCCCCAGGTGAAACCTCCACCGAAGGCTGCTAAGATCAAATTATCTCCTTTATTTAATTTGTTTTCGTAATCCCAAAGACAAAGTGGAATCGTCGCCGCCGTTGTATTTCCATAATTTTGGATATTCAACATCACTTTATCGTCACTTACACCCATTCGGCTTGCCGTCGCATCAATGATACGCTTGTTTGCTTGGTGAGGCACTAAGTATTTAATATCATCGCCAGTTAAGTCGTTACGCTTCATAATTTCTTCGGAAACATCCGCCATACGAGTCACTGCAAATTTAAATACGGATTGACCTTCTTGGCGAATATAATGCCATTTTGCTTCCACTGTTTCAATCGTAGGAGGGTAGGCGCTTCCGCCCCCTTTTTGCATTAAGGCTTCACAACCATCTCCATCTGATTTTAGGATAAAATCTTGCACCCCTAGACCTTCGAAATTAGGCTCTAACATCACGGCACCAGCGCCATCCCCAAAAAGAATGCACGTCGTACGATCCGTATAATCTACAATAGAAGACATTTTATCTGCTCCCACCACCACAATTTTTTTATAACGACCTGATTCAATGAAGGCAGTTCCAGCTCCTAATGCATTTAAGAAACCAGAACAAGCTGCTGCTAAATCGAAGGACGCCGTTTCCCGAATTCCTACGGCCTTACAGATAAGGTTAGACGCTGATGGGAAAAAGTAATCAGGAGTTACCGTCGCGCAGATAACCATATCTACTTCTTCTGGCTTGGTATTCGTTTTCTTCAAGAGATCCTCCACCGCTTTGGCTCCCATAAAAGACGTCCCTAGGCCTTCGCCTTTCAAAATACGTCTTTCTTTGATACCGGTACGCGAGGTGATCCACTCGTCGTTTGTGTCAATGATTTTTTCTAATTCTTGGTTCGTCAGCACATAATCCGGTACATATCCTGCGACTCCGGTAATGGCTGCACTTATTTTTTGGCTCATATTAATTATTGGTTCTCGATAGCGGCTTTAATTTTTCCGCAAACATCTGATTCTACGACGGATTTACATAATTTGATCATGTTTTGTATGGCCAAAGGACTCGAAGACCCATGTGCAATAATTACATTCCCATTAATCCCGATAATCGGGCTACCTCCGTATTTTTCGTAATTCGTATTCTCTATAAATTCATTCATGATTCCTTGGTCTTTCATGATCTTGTAAAGGGATTCTCCCATCTTCAAAATAATGTTTCCCGTAAATCCGTCCGTCACAATAACATCCGCTTTATTCTTAAAGAAGTCTTTTCCCTCTAAATTTCCAATAAAGTTAATCTTCTTATTTTCTTTTAAAAGGGCATGCGTCGCTAAGGTAAGGATATTTCCTTTTTGCTCTTCTTCTCCGATACTCATCAAGCCCACGCGTGGAGATTTTTTTCCAGTCGTAGCTTCAAAATACACAGAGCCTAAAAGGGCAAATTGATCTAACATCTCAGGCTTGCAATCTGCATTCGCGCCAATATCCAACATTAACGCATAGGTCCCGTCCTCCTGAGGTACGAAACCGGCGATTGCTGGGCGAGAAATTCCTTCGATAGTTTTTACGGAAAATAAAGATCCGACCATCATAGCGCCGGTATTTCCTGCAGAAGCAAAGACGTCTGCTTTGCCCTCTTTTAAAAGATGAAACCCAACTCCGATACTGGAATTGGGTTTTTGAGATAATGCCTTGGTCGGATGTTCCCCCATTTCAATTACTTGATCCGCAGGAATGATAACAATTTGCTTGCCAGCATAACCCTGTTTTTCTAGTAATTGCTCGATGGTGTCTTTAGGACCTACGGCTAATATAGTGTCGTCGTTTGAAAGACTAGATAACGCTAAAAGTATTCCTTTAATTACTGCTTCCGGGGCATAATCCCCGCCCATCACATCAACGGCTATTTTCATTCAATTGTGTTTAATTACTAAAGCTTTTGGCAAAAATAGCATTAAATTTAGTCAAAAAATAGCATTTTAACGGGATTTTTTCAGTTTCGCTGAAAAAATAGAGAAAAGCTGCAGTCTATCAGGGAATTACTTAACCGTGAATCCTTCTACGATCATTTTTCCTTTGTAGAACAAGTTACCCTCATGTACGTGTGCACGGTGGTAAAGGTGAGTTTCGCCTGTTTGTGGGTCTACTCCTAAATGCTTAGGAGTTCCGAAATCATGCGCTCTTCTTGTATCACGACGAGTAGTAGAGATTTTTCTTTTAGGATGTGCCATGGTATTGTTATTTATTAATTATTGTCTGTTAATTTTTTTAATGCTGCCCATCTAGGATCCATTTCTGGCTCCTGATCTGCTTTATTTTCTTCTGGGTCTGTTGTATAAATCAACTCGCCATCTACGTTCTCTTCTAAAGGTTTTACGAACCGAGGATGCAATTTTTTCATAGGCACCTGCAAGGCAATGAAATCAAATAAATCTTGCGATAAATCTAATTTAGGGGACTTTCTGTCTAGTAAGAACAAATTATTTCCCATGTCTTCATTGTGATCCGAGAATTTATAGATAATCTTCTCATCTACGTGAATAGGGAATTCAAATTCCTCATTCGATCGGTCGCAAATTAATTTCAAATGACCCTCAATCACCAGTCTTACCTGAATCATGGTGGCCCCTTTATCTAACGTCGCTTTTGCGTTAAATTCGCCTTTCTGAACCCATTCCTGCTCGAAAGCAGCGAAAAATGCGTCGTTCCCAGTGAAGGAATACGGGTATACTTTATCCTCTAAAGAAAGTATCGGTATCTGGTATGCTTCTAGGACGTTCATTTTCACTCTTGGGTAAAAAAGAATGCGAAATTACGAAAATATTCGAAAACAGCAATAGATGGAGATAACAAATTCGTAATTTCGGGCTATGAAGCATTGGACTCCGGCTGTTAAAGCTTTTTTAGGGATCTTTTTTATTTTTGAAGTGATAGGCTGGCTAGGAGTCAGCTCATTTACGCGTCTCGACCAGCTTCAATTTATCAATGGAAATCATTCTGCTTTGGCTGACCTAGTCTTCCAAGCACTAACTTCTATCGCAGAAGTGGTTTTACCAGTTTTGCTTCTGGTTTATCTTTTTCGTTTCAGGAAAGAATACGCATTACCTTATGTCTATTCCTACGCTTTGTCTACTGCCTTGATTCAAGGCTTGAAGCATTTCGTGTTTGCGGATTCCTTGCGGCCTTTGGCTTATTTTGCACACTCAGGAGTTAAATGGCATATCATTCCAGGTTTGCTGATCAGTGAATATAATTCGATGCCGTCCGGACACACGGGGGCCGCTTTTTTTATGTTTTTCTGGATAGCCGTTTTACTGCGCCGTTTTTCTTGGGGCTTAGTCGCGGGTTTTTTAGCCGTCGGAGTGGCCTATTCTAGAGTCTATTTATTTCAACATTTTCCGGTGGATACCCTCGTGGGTGCAGCCATCGGTACAGCGTCATCCTATTTATTTTATACCCTGATCTATGCTAAAAGCCCTTCAAAATAAACCCTATCTTTTCTGGGCTCTAGTAGGTGCAGCGATTTATATTCCCTTTTTGGGATCGACACATTTATTCGATTGGGATGAGGTGAATTTTGCAGAATCTGCCCGAGAGATGATTGTGACAGGGGATTTCTTCAGCGTCCAAATCAATTTTCAGCCCTTCTGGGAGAAGCCACCTTTATTCTTGTGGTTGCAGGCTTTGAGTTTTATAGCCTTTGATTCCTTTTCAGGGCAATCGGATATTTCGATGGAATTTGCGGCCCGTTTCCCTAATGCAGTAATTGGTATTGTGACGCTTTGCACGCTGTATGCCATCGGAAAGAAGACTTGGAATGAAAATTTTGGACACCTTTGGGCCTTTTCCTACTTAGTGGCGATCACCCCGCACGTCTATGCGAGTTCGGGGATTATCGATCCGCTTTTTAATCTGTTGATTTTTCTGGGCGTTTATTTTTTCGCTGAGTTTTTTAAGGATTCTAGCCGGTATCGCCCCGTGATTTTGGCCGGTATTTCTATTGGTTTAGCTTTATTGACTAAAGGTCCCGCTGCACTTTTACTCTGGTCCTTGACGCTATTATTTGTAGGGGTGCTGTATCGCTCACGTGTTACGAAGCGCTTATTCACCGGAGCCGTGGTCGCTGGATTGATCTCTGTTTCGTTTTTTGCCGCCTGGTATGGACTGATCGCTTATAAATTTGGTTGGCAGATTATCGAGGAGTTTTTTACGTATCAAGTTCGATTGATGACCACTGGCGATGCTGGACATGGGCAACCGTTCTACTATCACTTCGTGGTTTTGTTGTTGGGTTGTTTTCCTATCTCGATTTGGGCTGGGGCGCGCTTGTTTCGATGGAAACGAGAGGATTTAGATTTCTCTAACTGGATGAAAGTGTTGTTTTGGGTGGTCTTGATTCTATTTAGTATCGTGAAGACTAAAATTGTACACTATTCGTCGATGTGCTGGATTCCCTTAAGCTATTTTTCAGCGCTTGTTTTGCAGGAATGGCAATGGGAAGGATACCGTTGGAATTGGAAGAATTTGACCGCTATGGGATTCGTGGGGCTACTATTAGCGGTGGTTTTAGCTGCTGTACCATTGATAGGCCAAAACACAGGCGCCATTATTCCTTACATTCAAGATGTATTTGTGCAAGGTAATTTGCATGCGCCGGTTTATTGGGCAGGGTGGGAGTTTTTAATCGGGGCGGCTTACGGTGTTTCGGTGATCTATTTTTTGTTCACGAAGAAATTACACGCGCTGATGTCCAGTTCAATTGTCGTTATTATGGCGTACATGGCTGTTGTCGTCCCTAAAATTGAGGGCTATACGCAGGCCACCGTCATTGATTTTTATATCGCGAAAGTGGGCCAAAAAGTGTACATCGAACCCGTCGGATTCAAATCCTACGCCCATTTATTATACTTCCAAAAACCTGCTGGGACTCCCGCTGGAGATGTACTTTTAGCGGCCAAGAAACTGGATAGACCGGCTTTTTTTATTATGAAAGCAGATGCAGAAGACCGGTTTAAGTATCACCCTAACCTGATCTTCCTAAAAGAAGAGAATGGATTTCTCTTCTACAAACACCGCTAATTATTTAGACTCCTGGGAAGAAGAATGCGCCTTCAATGGCCGCATTTTCATCAGAATCGGATCCGTGGATGGCATTTGCCTCAATCGATTTGGCAAATAGTTGACGAAGTGTTCCTTCAGCCGCATTGGCTGGATTCGTCGAACCGATTAACTCACGGAAATCTTCTACGGCATTTTCTTTCTCCAAAATCATCGGTACGATTTCTCCCGAAGACATAAAGTCACAAAGGCTTTGGAAAAAAGGACGCGCCTGATGCACTGCATAAAATTCGCCTGCTTGCGCTGGGCTCATCTTCAGTTTTGTGATGGCTATAATTTTATATCCCGCTTTTTCAATTTGTTGAATAATGGGACCTGTGAAACCGTCTGCAACCGCATCTGGCTTGATGATTGTGAATGTTCTATTTGTTGACATGGGTATAATTTTCAACAAATTTATCTCTAACTTTGCGTTCGCCCAAATTTATTTCTGGCAAAACCATTTTATGACCTCCATCTCCGAGTTAAAATCCCAGCTAATTCCCGGCACGAAAGTCGTGATCACCGCCCATTTCAATCCGGATTCGGATGCAATTGGTTCGACACTTGCTTTTCAAGGGTATTTGGCTAAAAAAGGTATTAAGGCTACGGTGGCTGTGCCTTCTGCGGTAGCGGGTAACCTACAATGGATGCCAGGTGCGGCAGATATTTTGACTTATGATGAGCTGCTTCATAAAGTGCAAATAGATGTATTGCTAGAGGAGGCAGATTTTATTTTTTGTTTAGATTTTTCCGGCATTCAAAGACTTCATACTATGGCGCCTTTGGTGCGTAAGTCGAGGGCAAAAAAGGTGGTGATTGATCACCATTTGAATCCGGAGGACTTTGGTGATTATTATTACCATCGTACAATTGCTGCATCCACCTGCGAATTAATCTATGATTTAATCCTAGAATGGGGTGATGAGTCTTTGCTAGATACCTCCATCGGATCCTGTTTATATTCTGGTATTATGACCGATACGGGCTCATTTCGCCATCCGAATACGACGGCTCATGTGCACACAATAGTGGCAGACTTAATTCGTTTGGGTGTGAATACAAATGAGGTACATCGCAAGGTTTTCGATTCGTCTAGTATCGATCGCTTGAAATTTATTGGACACGTATTAGGCCAAAGAATGGAATACTTACCCGAGTATCACCTGGCCTTTATTTGGATAACGGCAGAGGATTTAACAAAATTTAATTCACAAGCTGGCGATACGGAAGGTATCGTAAATTATGGTTTACAAATAGCGGGTTGTGTCTGGTCTATCCTCATGATTGAGCGTCCTGATGGCGTAAAGCTATCTTTTAGATCTATTGAGCCATTTGCGGTAAACGAATTTGCGTCATCCTATTTTGAGGGAGGGGGGCATAAAAATGCATCTGGCGGACGTTTTTCTGGCGGAACTTTAGCAGATGCAAAGAAAAAACTAATGGAAGTGTTACCTTTGTATCTTTCTGAAATTAATCGAGTTAAAAATCTATAAAACTTATATCATGCGTAAACAACTAGGAGTGATTTTATTAGCGGCAATGGCACTAGCATCGTGTAACAATGTCGAAGTGGTAGACGGAGTTAAAATCCAAAAGCACGAACATGATGACAGCGCCGCTAAATTAAAAGAAGGTGATATCATTACGTTTGATTTAGTGATTAAAAATGCCGCAGATTCTACTATTAAAGATTCCCGCAAGGAAGGAAAGCCATTACAAGATTTAGTTCCTCCGGCAGCTGCTGTAGGAGCATTCAAAGGATCTTTTGAGAACGGCCTTCGTCTATTATCGGTAGGGGATAGCGCAACTATCTTTGTTCCAGTAGACAGTTTATTTAAAGATGCGAATCAACAAGTTCCTCCGTTCTTAAAGCGTGGAACTGATGTACGTTTCATTGTAAAAATCAAGAAAGCACAATCTCGTGCAGATTTTGAAAAAGACATGACTAAATTATCTGCTGAGCAAAACGCTAAAGACGCTAAATTAATTGAAGCGTATGCAGCTGGTTCAGGTAAGAAATTCACTAAAACTACGACAGGTCTTTATGCGTCTATCACTAATCCAGGAGCTGGCGAAGGTCCTAAAATGGGTGAATCATGGGAAGTGAACTATATCGGTACTTTCTTAGACGGTAAAGAATTTGATAAAGGCGCTGCCGTTGCTTTACCTCCAGTAGGCCAATTAGTTCCAGGTTTTAATGAGGCCTTATTGTTATTGAAAAAAGGAGGAAAAGGTACATTTGTGATTCCATCAGCTTTAGGTTATGGTCCACAAGGTGCTGCTCCACGTATCCCTTCGAATGCTATTTTAGTATTTGAATTAGAAGTATTGTCTAAGAAATAATTGAATGAAAGTTTTCGGATTCCTATTTATTGCCTTTTTTACGTTTTCATGCCTGTCTGATATTGCCTTAGAGGACGATGTGAAAGCGAAAGAAAACCAAACACAAATTTTAGCCTATTTTGCTGGTCAAAGTCAAACGCCATCCTCTTTAGAGAATGGAGGCTATTATTTTGTGACTAAATCGAATCCAGCAGGGGAATTAGCGACCAAAGGCGACTCGCTTTACGTACATTATGAGTTCTCTAACCTGGTAACAGGAAAGGTGCTGGATAGTACGAATCGGGCGACTAATTCTCCTTATTTTTTCCGCTATGGGTATGCTAATCCTGTTTTCGCTACCTTAATGTCTGCCTTACGTGAGGGAGAACAAGCCACCCTAGTATTACCAGGAACAGCGCAAGCTTTTCCAGATTTACCGGCTTACACACCCATGAAAGTTAAATTAAAATCTTATGTGGTTCGTACGCAAGATGATTTGATTCGGGAGTATATAGTTCGCAATGCCTTCACTGTAACGGAAACTCAAAAAGATGGTCTTCGTTATATCCGTTTGAAAGCAGGTACAGGAGATATTCCCGCTCAAGGTAAAATAGTTAAAATCAAATACATAGGACGTTTTTTAAGTTCTAGAGCTTTCGATGGCAATATGTCTCGCACGGATAGTATGAGCGTTACCATCGGTGGAACCCAGACGGTACCCGGTTTTCAAATGGGCATCGAAAAAATGCGTTTGGGGGAGAAGGCAGTGATTGTTTTCCCATCAGCGCTTGGTTATGGGGTGAATGGAAATAGTAGCATTCCTGGATTTACGCCATTAAGTTTTGAAATCTATCTCGCTAAAATTGAATAGTATGTTAAAGTATGTTGTTTTATTTTTCGCTTTGGCGATGGGTTTAACGAGTTGTTCTGTAGAGAATCCAGTAGAACTAGAGGTTTCTAAGAATGATGCAGATATTCAAAATTACCTGAAGCAGCGTAACTTAACGTATCAAAAAACGGCAGATGGAATGTATTATTCCATCGTTTCTGCCGGAGCTTCTGTCGCTCCAGCTGTGGCAGATTTAGTTACCATGCAATATAAATTGACTTTATTGGACGGCACTTTCGTTGATTCCACTTCTAAAGCTTCAAATCAGTCGAAATCGATTGTTTATGGGGTTTCACAAAGTATGTTCGCCTTGCCAGTTTCACTTATGAAGGAGGGGGACAAAGGGACGTTTTTACTGCCATCCTCACTTGCATTTGGAGGAAATACGTTTGGCAACGTTCCTGCTTATTCTGTAATAAAGGCAGAGGTCGAAGTAGTTTCTATTAAGAATGAGGCTGCCCAAATCAGTTCCATGCAAAAGACGTATAATTTTGTAAATCCAGAAAAAACCGCTTCTGGATTAGTGTTTCAAAAGATCCTTGAAAATCCTACAGGTGCCGCAGTGATTATAGGTCAGTCCATCAAAATTAATTATTTAGGTCGTTTAGGATATGGTTATATCCAAACAGATGCCAGCAATAAAGTGGTTTACGATTCGAAATTTGGTTCAGGTACCTTAACCTTCACTGCAGGTACTGGTCAATTGATTTCTGGTTTCGAGGAAACCGTATTAAAGATGAAAGTGGGGGAAAAAGCGAAAGCCATCTTGCCCTATAAAATCGCTTATGGTACGGCAGGAAACACATCTATACCAGGATATTCTCCTCTGTACTTTGAAATCGAAGTGGTTTCTGCACAATAATGCGTCCCATTCTTTATTTAGCGACCCAAAACAAGCATAAAGTCGAAGAGATTAGTGCTTTGTTGCAGGATCATTTTATCGTGCGGGATTTAAGCACGTTACCTATTACCGAAGAAATTCCTGAGACAGGTATTACCCTGGTGGAGAACTCCCTACAGAAGGCTCGTTATATTGCCGAAAAATTTCAGGTCTCTTGCCTGGCAGATGATTCTGGTTTAGAAGTGGAGGCTTTAGCGGGTGCTCCAGGAGTGTATTCTGCTCGTTATGCAGGAGTCCCTAAAAATGATCAAGCAAACCTCGAATTGCTTTTAAAGAATCTATCTGAACAGCCTAATCGCCGCGCGCGCTTTGTAACCGTCTTAACTTATTTTTACGAGGGCACTTATCATTCTTTTGAGGGAGAGATTCAGGGAGAGATTGTGGAGGCTCCTAGGGGTAACCAGGGTTTTGGATACGATCCCATTTTTCAGCCAGAAAATGAACACAGGACTTTTGCTGAAATGACTTTGGCAGAGAAGAATCATATCGCGCATCGCGCTCGTGCTTTGGAGAAATTCAAAAACTTCTTAGACGAAATACAGAAATGTGCCGACGAATAGTAAATTATTCATTTAGCCTGCTATTTTTGTAACTCTTGCATTTTAAAACCCCCTACATGAAATTGAAATTCAGCATTTTGCTGTCTCTTTTCTTATTATTCGCGGTATTGCCGGTCCTTGGTCAATTTGTGATCAAAGGTCGGGTGACTGATGCTAAAAATGGGGATCCTATTCCATTTGCCTCAGTGGGCCTAGTCGGTATTAGTCAAGGTGCTACGACAAATTTTCAAGGGGAGTTTTTATTGAATTCAAAGTATTCAGCAGACAGTCTTTTTGCCTCTTTTGTAGGCTATAAAAAGCGGGTTAAAAAAATAACGCGCGGGTCAAAAAATCAAGAAATTGATTTTCAATTAGATCCTACTGGCCGAGAAATGGCCGAAGTGATTGTTTATTCAGGTGAAAATCCGGCCTTTAAAATCCTTCGTGGCGTTATTCGTAATCGCGATACAAATGATCGTTCAAAATTGGATGCCTATGAATACGATTCCTATGCTAAGATGGAGCTCGATGTGGATAATATTTCCGAGAAGTTTAAGGAGAGAAAAGTGATGAAGGATATCGAAGCGGCGATCAAGAAATTTGAAAAAATCGCTGGTGAAGATGGCAAATTAGTGATTCCGACCTATATCTCTGAGTCATTGGGTAAGTTTTACTATTTAGAAAGTCCTAAGCGCAAAAAGGAAACGATTTTAAAGACAAATATTAAAGGTGTAGGAGTAAAAGATGGCTCCCTGATTTCCCAGCTGGTGGGGGGTAATTTAGTGGCGAATTATAATTTTTATCAAAACTTCGTCGGCTTTTTCGGAAAGGATTTTGCTAGTCCGATTGGTGAAAATTGGAAAGGGAGCTATAATTTTTATTTGGGGGATACGGTAAATGTGGATGGACACGTTTGCTACAAGATGGATTTTGATCCTAAGAATCCAATGGATCTAGTCTTTAAGGGCCAAATGTGGATCGATACCACCTCCTTTGCTTTAGTTCAAATTGATGCATTAGTAGATAAAGGGGCAAATCTTAACTTTATCGATAAGATTAAAATCTCTCAGGAATTAGAAAAAACAAGTTCAGGAGCCTGGTTGCCAGCTAGAACTCGATTCTTGATTGACCTGGAGGAAATTACCAAAGGAAGTGCCGGGATGTTGCTGAAAATGTACATTTCGAATAAGAATTTTGTGGTTAATCAGCCCCATGAAGTAGGGTTTTAC
The DNA here is from genome assembly GCF_054558735.1 of Aquirufa sp. A-Brett2-15D. Taxonomy (NCBI): domain Bacteria; kingdom Pseudomonadati; phylum Bacteroidota; class Cytophagia; order Cytophagales; family Flectobacillaceae; genus Aquirufa; species Aquirufa sp. A-Brett2-15D. The sequence continues at coordinate 345,763 of NZ_JBSKFT010000002.1, forward strand.
GATTTAACCTCTGAGGTGGCTGAAGACGCCATGCAACCTAATCCTGATTTCTGGAAAAATGCGCGGCATGAACCCCTGAGTACGCAAGATTTAATGGCCTCTGCCTTAATTGATTCTGTTAAAAATTTACCCATTGTACGAACCTATGTAGAAATTGCGGAGCTAGTTTTAAGTGGCTATAAGAAGTTTAATGATATCGAAGTGGGCCCTTATGTTTCTAGTTTTGCCATAAATAGAATTGAGGGAGCTCGTTTTCGTTTAGGGTTTAGAACAAATGCGAATTTTGATAAGCACTGGATTTTACGAGGCAATGTAGGTTTTGGGACAAGGGATTTAGTTCCTAAATATGCCATGGAATTGAATTACCTTTTTTCTAAGAAGAAGTGGACTGTCGCTGGAATTAAGCATTCCTATGATATGGAACGGGTAGGTTTAACGCCTGAATTAATTGGGGATAATAAATTATTTTATGCCTTCACGCGTTGGGGTGCCTTCTCTGGGGCCTTCTTTAGGCGGGAATCGGAGGCATTTTTCTCCTCAGAAGTCATTAAGGGATTAACGGTAACGACCTCCTTAAATACACGTTCATTTGACCCTTTATTTCGCTTTCAATACCGATTAAACCCAGAGTTAGGGGCGTCCTCTACGGTACAAGATTATTACCAAGAAACCTTCGCAACTTTGGAATTGCGCTTTGCTAAAAATGAAACCTACATCATGAACGGAAATGAGCGGATTACGTTAGCCACTAAACGAATTCCGGTCATTACGCTGAAATACCAACATGGTTTTAAGGGTTTTATGGGAGGTGATTTCACCTATGACCGGGTTACTTTGAAGGCTTATCAAACCTTTCGTTTAGGAACATTAGGTCGTTCAGATTACACATTTACGGCGGGATATACTCCGTCTAATTTACCTGCACCTTTATTATTTCCTCATTTAGGAAATGAAACATTTTTCTTCGTGCGGTCGGCTTATTCAACCATGAGTTATTTTGAATTTGTGAGTGATCAATATGCTTCAATTCAGTATAACCATAATTTCGATGGGTTATTATTTAACCGTATTCCACTCATTAAGAAATTGAAATGGCGGTTTATAGCGTCTGGAAATATTTTGATGGGAAGCCAGCGCAAGGCAAATCAGGAAATCATGAAGGATGTTAATAGTCCATTACGTTCTAAATTCTTAGATCAGTATGCCTTTGATTCCTTAGATCCGAATAAACCCTTTGCGGAAGTGGGCTATGGAATTGATAATATTTTCAAAATTTTTAGAATTCAAGCCTTTCATCGTTTGTCTTATTTGGATCACGGAAATGCCAAAAAATTCCGGTTAATGGCTTCGATAAATTTTTCATTTTAGAACATTATGAAGAAGAAAGTTTAAACATTTCAAGAATGTTTATCATCTAGTTGATTTCATAAGTTCGAGCACCTATATTTACAAGGTTACATCAATTCTATTATGATATTAATTCTCGTGGGACTCTCCATATTAAGTTACCTGTTAGGTTCCATACCGACGGCAATTTGGTATGGCGATAGATATCATGGTATTGATATTAGACAACATGGAAGTGGTAATGCGGGCGCAACGAACACTTTTCGTGTATTAGGTAAAAAAGCCGGTTCAATCGTGCTTTTTGTGGACGCCTTGAAAGGTTTTGCCGCCGCTAGTCTAGCCACGGTAATGTATACGTTTGGATTCGTGGATTGGCAAACTTGTATTACCTTAAAGATCTTATTTGGATTCTTAGCTATAATTGGTCATTTGCTCCCGGTTTTCTGTGATTTCAAAGGAGGAAAAGGAGTTGCCACCACTTTAGGAATGGTTATCGCATTGCATCCGCAAGCGGCCTTGGCTAGTAGCCTTGTCTTTTTACTTGTTTTTGGGTTTTCGCATTATGTCTCTTTAGGATCGATGATAACTTCGTTAATCTTTCCTCTATTGCTTCAGTTTGGCGTTTTTGGGAAAGAAGAACCTATTTTGATCTATTTTGGTTTTATTATATCCTTCTTAGTGATATTCACGCACCGTAAAAATATCGGTCGAATTATTTCAGGAACGGAAAATCGGATGTATCTTATTCCTCGAAAAGGCCGTTTATAGCCATTCAATTTCAATTTACTATGCAATCAACACACGAATTTATTGCCGCTCAAAAGGATCGGTTTTTAGCGGAGCTATTAGATCTATTACGAATTCCATCTGTTTCTGCGGATCCAGCTTATGCCGGGGATGTTCGAAAAGCGGCGGAATGGGTAGCAGACAATCTACGAAAGGCTGGAGCCGATCATGTTCGACTAGAAGAAACACCTGGTTTTCCGATTATATATGGTGAAAAAATGGTGGATCCTGCGGCTCCTACCGTTTTAGTTTATGGACATTACGATGTACAGCCTGCTGATCCTTTAGAGCTTTGGGATAATCCTCCTTTTGATCCTGTGATTAAAGACGGCGTTATTTATGCACGTGGTGCTTGCGACGATAAGGGGCAAGTATTTATGCATGTGAAGGCCTTTGAATCGATGCTGGCATCTGGCAATCTTTCGTGTAATGTGAAATTCATGATTGAAGGGGAAGAGGAGATTGGATCTGATAACCTGGGGAACTTTGTGGCAGCGAATAAAGCATTATTAATGGCGGATGTGATCTTGATTTCTGACACGTCGATTATCGCGAATGATATTCCTTCACTCGACGTTGGTTTACGCGGTTTGAGCTATATGGAAGTAGAATTGCAGGGGCCTAACCGCGATTTACACTCCGGTGTTTATGGTGGTGCGGTGGCGAATCCGGTAAATATTTTATGCCAAATGATCGCCTCCATGCACGATGAGTTCAACCATATCACGATTCCTGGTTTTTACGATGGCGTGATGGAAGTGAGCGCAGCCGATCGGGCAGCCATGGCTCAGACGCCTTTTGATTTAGACGCTTATGAAAAAGATTTAGGCATCGACACTGTTTACGGCGAGAAAGGATTTACAACATTAGAGCGTGCTTCTATCCGTCCTACTTTAGATGTGAATGGTATTTGGGGTGGTTATACGGGCGAAGGAGCTAAGACGGTTTTACCGTCCAAAGCACACGCAAAAATATCCATGCGTTTAGTGCCTAATCAGTCCTCTGCAGAAATTACCCGATTGTTTACGGAGCACTTTATTTCCATTGCCCCTAAGGGCGTAAAGGTAAAAGTGACTGCGCACCACGGGGGAGAAGCTTATTTAATGCCTACGGATAGTATTGCGTTTAAAGCGGCATCGGACGCGATGACGACAACTTTCGGTAAAATGCCTGTTCCTACGCGTGGGGGTGGAAGTATTCCGATCGTGGCCTTGTTCGAAAAGGAGTTAGGGATTAAATCTATTTTGATGGGTTTTGGCCTAGATTCTGATGACATTCACTCGCCTAACGAGCATTATGGCTTATTTAATTTTTATAAGGGAATAGAAACGATTCCTCATTTCTTCCAAAACTTCGCAGATTTATCGAAATAATATGGCTGAGAATTTAAGTGCTTTAGCGACAGAATCATCTTCGACTTATCAGGATTTAGAACTGCAAACGGTCGATACCATCTTGCGCCAAATCAATGCAGAGGACAAAACGGTTCCTTTTGCTGTGGAAAAGGTGATTCCGAAAATCGAGGCTTTGGTTCCTGAAATTGTGAAGCGAATGAAGCAAGGTGGTCGCCTTTTTTATATAGGAGCTGGTACCTCTGGACGCTTAGGTGTGGTAGATGCCTCTGAATGTCCTCCTACTTATGGTGTGCCGCACGATTGGGTGATTGGCATAATTGCGGGGGGAGATTCTGCTATTCGAAAGGCGGTTGAAAATGCGGAAGATGATGAAAAACAGGCTTGGATCGACATGGATGCCTATAAAATCGATAGTTTGGATACCGTTATCGGGATTGCTGCTTCTGGTAGGACGCCTTACGTTGTGGGTGGTTTACGCGATGCGAACGCGAAAGGGATTCTAACGGGTTGTATTGTGTGTAATGCAGGAAGTGTCGTAGCAGCAGAAGCACAATATCCGATCGAAGTAATCGTCGGTCCTGAATATGTGACAGGAAGTACACGTATGAAATCAGGTACGGCCCAAAAGCTAGTACTAAACATGATTTCCACCGCTGTGATGATTCAATTAGGTCGTGTGCGCGGAAATAAGATGGTTGATATGCAATTGAGCAACCATAAATTAGTGTTGCGTGCTATTCGAATGGTCTGCGAAGCGACAGGAGTAGGCGAAGAACGTGCCGCAGAACTTTTAGAAAAGCATGGAAGCGTTCGGAGCGCGGTCGATGCAATTCAAGTAAAATAAATTGGGATAATAGCGCTTTAATCGCTTAATTTGTAACATAATTAATCTAATACCTCGTATGAAAAACATATCTAAACTTATTTTAACCTTTGTATTCGGAATGATGGCTTTTGGCTTTCAAGCAAAAGCGGAAGATTTTCCAGCAGACATCAAAACTTTAATGAATAAATATGCTTGCTCTGCTTGCCATAAAGTAGATGCTCGTTTAGTGGGCCCAGCCTATAAAGATGTAGCTAAGAAGAAGTATACAGTAGATAAAATCGTTGCTTTAATTGCTAAGCCTCAACCAGCTAACTGGCCTGGATATCCTCCAATGGCTCCGATGGCTAATGTTCCTAAAGAGGATGCAGTTAAATTAGCAAAGTACATTAACTCGTTAAAATAATCGCCTTAACAGCATAAAAAAAGCCTTCGAAGAAATTCGAGGGCTTTTTGATTTTTAAGCATAGAAGTTTTAGATTTCTTTCAGCATCCAAATATCACAACCGCAATGACCGCTATTTCCTAGGGGTCCATCCAGTGAATGGAATCCAACCTTTTCGTATATAGAAACGGCTTTGGCTAATTCTGGCATTGATTCCAAGTAGACTTGGGTATAACCGGATGATTTAGCCCAGCTCATGGATTTTTCCATCAGCTCTTTGCCTAGACCAGATCCTCTCGCTTCTTTGGCTACATACAACTTAACTAATTCACAAGTTCCATCCGGTAAATTATCCGTGGGAAAAATTCCACAACCGCCTACTACCTGATTATCTTCGATAGCTACATAATAGTAGGATCTAGGTGTTCTAAAAAGCTCATATAAGGCATCCGTAGTCGGATCAAAATAAACCGTACCCGGCTTATTCGCCCCAAATTCCGCCAATGCCGCACGAATGACCTTCGCCAGTGCTTCATTATCTCCGGGTTCGATGGGCCGAATTTGCATAAATCTTATTTAGCTGCTTTTTTCGCGGCAGGCTTTTTAGTTGCTTTCTCTGCAGGTGTCTTTTCTAATTTAGGCGCCTTTTCCACCTTCACAGCCACTGGAAATAATTCAGGAGCATTAGCCGCTAAAATTAAGTACCAGCTTAAGATTTTCTTGATATCGGAAGCGAAAACGCGATCTGAATCGTAGTTAGAAACAACCTCAGCTAGGGTGCTAAATAATTCAGCATCACTCGCTTTCTTCGGTTCTATAGGTAAGATTCCATTGAATTTTGCATGTATTTGTAAGAATAAATCTGCCAAAGGTAAAGTGCTATCCTGGTGGTCATCTAAGTACAAAGAGATGTCTTTTAACACGGAAATACGTGTTTGGCCACCTACCACTGATTTTTGTTTTGCAGCGTCCAAAGTCTCTACAATCACTCCCGTGCGCGTAGGCTTTAACACTTTATACAATCCACTTTTTCCCGAGATATGGGCAACTTCATTCAATAAATCCATGTTTTTTCGCTTGTTATGGGGGCAAAATTAGTATTATTTCCCTATTCTGTAAGGGGATGTCTTAATTAATTCATCGATTGACTTTAAAATATCCTCGCGTCCTACGTGTTTCTCAGCAGAGGTAATAAACAGGGGAGGTAGCTCATCCCACATATCTAAAAGAAAGTTTTTATATACTTCGACGCTCTCATTCACCTGCTTTTGGGATATTTTATCAGCCTTCGTAAACACAATATAGAATGGAATTTCATCTTCCACCATTCGGCTCATAAATTCAATATCCACTGCCTGTGGCTTCAAACGTATATCCAACAGGACAAATAAACAAGTTAAATTCTCCCGGTGGATCAAATAATCGAAGATCATCTTTTCGAATTCCTTCCTTTTTTCTTTGCTGACTTTGGCAAAACCATAACCCGGTAAATCCACTAAAAACCATTTCTCATCAATGATGAAATGATTAATTAACTGCGTTTTTCCAGGCGTTTGTGATGTTTTAGCTAAACCCTTATGGAATGTCAATGAATTAATCAAGGACGATTTTCCCACATTAGAACGGCCAATAAAGGCGAATTCTGGGTATCGCGCAGGAGGGCAATTCTTAAAGTCAGTATTACTGGTAACGAATTTAGCGTTAATCTGAGCCATGGGGCGGGTGATGATGAGGGACAAAGGTAAGGAAATTAGTCCGAAGTCCGAAGGGAGAGAGTCCGGAGGGGATTAGTCTGAAGTCTAAAGATATTTCACTTCGTTTCTATTTAGTGATCTAGATAGGCCGTTAAGCATTTTTGAAATTTCAATTAGCTGAATATTACATTCATTGTATGCTTCGGTTGAAATGTAATTCAATTTAAAAGCTAAATAATTCATAGATCGTACTTCACTCGCTGAACCCAATGCAATAAATAAAAATCGTTTAAACTCCTTGTCCGAACTTCGATCAAACCCTTCTGCAATATTATTAGCAATAGAAACGGAAGCTCTTTGGATTTGATTTTTAAATCCCCAATCTAGGTTCTTTGTGTACAATCTATATATTTTTAGAGAATGATCGATTGATTTTTGCCAAACAAGTAGATCCTCAAATCTAGAAACTCGCATAAGTTTATTTCCTAAACGATTTTTAGGTTATCTATTGTATCAGTAACCTGATAATCCCCTTCGGACTAATTTCCCTCCGGACTCTATCCCTTCCGACTCCGGACTTTTTCCTCCGGACTCTTTCCCTTCGGACTCTCTCCCTTCGGACTCCGGACTTTTTCCTCCGGACTCTTTCCCTTCGGACTAATTTCCCTTACCTTTGTACGCTTATGGAAAAACTACAAAACGATCTTCTTCTTCGTGCCGCGCAAGGATTACCTGTGGAGCGAATCCCGGTTTGGGTGATGCGTCAGGCAGGGAGGATTTTACCTGAATATAGAGCTGTAAGGGCGAAAGCGGGTTCATTTATCGGACTTGCAACGCATCCAGAGATGGCGGCGGAGGTGACGATTCAGCCGGTGACGCGTTTTGGGGTAGATGCAGCGATTATCTTTTCGGATATTTTAGTGGTTCCGGAGGCGATGGGTTTGCCCTATGTGATGGAGGAGCAGAAGGGTCCGGTTTTTCCAGAGGTGATTCGTTCGAGAGCAGATTTAGCGAAGATTAGAGAGGCAAATCCGGAGGAGGATTTGAAATATGTATTAGATGCGATTAAGATCGTGAAGAAAGAGCTGGCTGGCAAGGTTCCGTTAATCGGATTTGCCGGTGCGCCGTTTACGATTTTCTGTTATATGGTGGAGGGGAAAGGTTCGAAGACTTTTTCTCAGGCTAAAAAGATGCTATATGCGGAGCCTGAATTAGCACATGCTTTGTTGCAAAAGATTACAGATTCCACGATTGCCTATTTGAAGGCGCAGGTGGTGGCGGGGGTTAATTTAGTCCAAATTTTTGATTCCTGGGCGGGCATTCTATCGCCAGCACAATACTCGGTGTTTTCGACTCCTTATCTACAACAGATTTGTGATGCGGTGACGGAGGTTCCGGTGACGCTTTTTGCCAAAGGTGCTTTCTTCGCTCGCGAAGAGATGGCGGCATTGAATTGCGCTACCATTGGTTTGGATTGGAATATGGATATCGCGGAATCGCGTCGAATAGTAGGGCCTAATAAGACCTTGCAAGGAAATTTAGATCCTTGTGCGCTTTATGGCGATTTCAAGACGGTGGAAGCGGAGACGAAGAAGATGATTGATCAATTTGGGACGCAGCGCTACATTGCGAATTTAGGTCACGGGGTTTATCCTGACATTGATCCAGATAAGGTGCAATGTTTCGTGGATACGATTCAAAACTATAAAGCATAATAAAGGCCTCGCGATTTGCGAGGCCTTTATTTTATTTTGCCGAATAATTAGGCGCTTCTTTCGAGATGCTCACATCGTGTGGGTGACTTTCTTTCACACCGGCTGAAGTGATTTTGACGAATTTCGCTTGTTGCATTACTTCTATCGAAGATGCACCGCAATAACCCATGCCGGCTTTTAGGCCGCCGACCATTTGGTACAAAATCTCTGTCACTGAACCTTTGAATGGAACGCGACCTACGATTCCTTCTGGAACTAATTTCTTGATATCATCTTCTGCGTCTTGGAAGTAGCGATCTTTTGATCCATCTTCCATGGCTTCTAATGAACCCATTCCGCGATATGATTTAAATTTACGTCCTTCTAAAATGATCATCTCACCCGGAGCTTCGTCCGTGCCAGCTAATAAGGAGCCGATCATGACGGTGCTTGCACCGCCAGCGATCGCTTTCGCTACATCGCCTGAATAACGAATACCTCCGTCAGCGATGACAGGGACATCGTATTTTTGTAAAGCTTTGGCAGCTTCATAAACTGCTGTTAATTGTGGCATACCCACACCGGCGATGATACGGGTGGTGCAAATACTTCCTGGCCCCACACCTACTTTTACCGCATCAGCTCCAGCTTCCGCTAAAGCAACGGCTGCGTCACCTGTGGCGATGTTACCGACGATTACGTCTAGGGTAGGGAATGCTTTTTTGACTGATTTCAAGGCATCGATTACTCCTTTCGAGTGACCGTGTGCTGTATCGATGCTGATAACGTCTACGCCTACTTGAACTAAGGCTTGCACGCGATCGAGTAAATCGGGTGTCACGCCCACTGCGGCACCTACGCGAAGACGGCCTAGGAGATCTTTCGATGCCAAAGGATGAGACTTGCGCTTCAATATATCTTTATAAGTAATCAAACCAATTAATTTCCCATGCTTATCGATGATGGGTAATTTTTCGATTTTATGTTCTTGCAAAATGCTTTCGGCCTGTTCCATGCTGATTCCTTCTTTGGCCGTAATCAAATTATCCTTCGTCATGATCTCAATCACGGGACGTGTGCTTTGTTTTTGGAAACGTAAATCACGGTTCGTCAAAATACCCACTAAAAGTCCTGCGTTATCAATCACCGGAATACCACCGATTTTGAATTCCTTCATAATTCGTTGCGCATCCCCTAAAGTGGAGTTATCTTTCAAAGTCACTGGGTCGATGATCATCCCTGATTCAGAACGCTTTACCTTCCGAACTTGAGCAGCTTGTTGCTCGATCGTCATATTTTTGTGAATGATACCGATGCCACCTTCCTGCGCTAGCGCAATGGCTAAAGCAGCTTCAGTTACCGTATCCATCGCGGCAGAAACAATCGGAATATTCAACCAAATATTGCGTGTAAGGCGAGATGAGGTACTTACCTCGCGAGGTAAAACCTCCGAATAAGCAGGAAGTAACAGTACGTCGTCGTAGGTTAAAGCTTCGAAAAGAAATTTGTTGGAATCGAGCATAGCAAATAATTTGAATAGGGTGATGTGTGTTACCCTTATTTGCAGGACAAAATTACACGAAATTTCTGAAATATTTAAATCCTTTTCTTATTTTTTCTCTCAGATTTAGATTTTTAGCTGTAAATTGCGGCTTGAATTTTAAGCCTTTGTAATGAATTATCAACCTCAGGATTTCCTTCCGATTTTTGTTCAGTTTGCTGCTGCTTTGGCATTTATTGTAGCTACCATGTTAGCTACTCACGCGTTAGGACCTAAACGCAATTCTAAAAAGAAAGACGATACCTTCGAATGTGGGATTGAATCGATCGGGGATGCGCGTACTCCTATCTCAGTTAAGTATTTTTTAGTAGCCATTCTTTTTGTGCTATTCGATATAGAAATCGTCTTTATGTATCCATGGGCGGTAAATTTTAAGCAATTGTCTTGGACAGGTTTTTATGAAATGCTTGTGTTTATGGGCTTACTTTTAGTGGGCTTCTTATACGTATTGAAAAAAGGAATTTTAAAGTGGGAGAAATAATGAGTGATTCATCTGTAAAAATCGTAGAGGCGCCGGAAGGTGTAGAAGGACAAGGTTTTTTCGCTACGTCATTAGATAGTTTAGTGGGTTTGGCGAGAGCTAATTCGCTTTGGCCATTACCCTTCGCAACATCTTGTTGCGGAATTGAGTTTATGTCTACGATGGCATCACATTATGATATCGGTCGTTTTGGTGCGGAACGTTTAAGTTTCTCGGCGCGTCAAGCGGACGTTTTAATGGTGATGGGAACGATTTCGAAGAAGATGGGACCGGTTTTAAAGCAAGTGTATTTACAGATGGCTGAGCCACGTTGGGTTTTGTCTGTAGGGGCTTGCGCTTGTTCAGGTGGTATTTTCGATACCTATTCTGTACTTCAAGGAATCGATCGAATTATTCCCGTAGACGTGTATGTGCCGGGTTGCCCACCACGTCCAGAGCAAATTTTGGATGGTTTTATGCAAATCCAAGAATTAGCAAAAAAAGAAACTACGCGTAGAAGAAATGAGCCAGAGTACAAGGCGTTATTAGCTTCCTACGGAATAGAATAAGATATGAACTCAAAGATAATCGAGGCGCTCCAAGCGCAGTTTGGTGAGGAGGGTGTTTACGGAATAGGGGAATCCTACGGCATTTTGCAGGTGACGACGTCGGTAGAAAATATTGTTCCGATGATTCACTTTTTGTATGCGCATCCGGTATTTAAGTTTCAGTTTTTGACGGATTTGGCGGGGATTCATTTTCCGGAGGCTAAAGGTCAAGAGCTAGGAGTGATTTACCACTTGCATAGTTTAGAGAACAATGTACGCCTTTGGATTAAGGCCTATGCTCCTATTGAAGCCCCTAATTTCCCTACGATCACTGATTTGTTTGCATCAGCGAACTGGATGGAGCGTGAGGCGTTTGATTTTTATGGTATCATCTTTGATGGTCATCCTAATTTGATCCGTATTCTGAATATGGACGATATGGATTACCATCCGATGCGAAAAGAATATCCTTTAGAGGATGCGACGCGTCACGATAAGATTGATGAAATGTTTGGACGATAAAAAAAAGACATGTCTGAAATAGCTTTAGTAAATAGCCCAAATGTAGGATTAGATAAAACACAAAAAGGGGGACCTTATGTGAATGAATTATCTACGTTAAACTTAGGCCCCACGCACCCGGCGACGCACGGTATTTTCCAAAACATCTTAACGATGGACGGAGAAACAATCGTAGACGCGGAGCAAACGGTAGGTTACATCCACCGTGCTTTTGAAAAAATCGCGGAACGTCGTCCTTTCTACCAAATCACCACTTTAACAGACCGCATGAACTATTGTTCCGCTCCTATTAATAATATGGGCTGGCACATGACGGTAGAGAAATTATTAGGTATCGAAGTTCCAAAGCGCGCGCAATACATGCGGGTGATCATGATGGAACTAGCACGTTTAACGGATCACATTGTTTGTAATTCGATCTTAGCGGTAGATACCGGAGCCTTAACGGGTTTCTTGTATGTGTACCAGTGGAGGGAGTTTATCTATGAGATTTACGAGGAGATGTGCGGTGCACGTTTGACTACGAATATGGGTCGTTTCGGAGGTATGGAGCGTGATTTCACACCCGTTGCGATCGAGAAAATCAAAAAATTACTAAAAGAACTTCCGGCGGCTTTGAAGGAATTCGAAGGTTTAGTGATGCGTAACCGTATTTTCATGGATCGTACTCAAAACGTAGGTGGAATTTCCGCTGAACGTGCTTTAAACTATGGATTTACAGGTCCTAATTTACGTGCGGCGGGGGTTGACTATGATGTACGTTCGTTGAATCCGTATTCTTCTTATGAAGATTTCGAATTCGATGTTCCTGTAGGAACGAAAGGCGATACGTATGATCGTTTCTTAGTACGTGAAGAGGAGATGTGGCAAAGTTTGCGCATCATCCAACAAGCGATGGATAACCTTCCTGAAGGTTCTTACCACGCAGATGCACCCCAATATTATTTACCGGATAAGCAAGACGTCTACCACAACATGGAGGCCTTAATCTACCACTTCAAAATTGTGATGGGGGAGATTGATGCACCAGTGGGAGAGGTTTATCACTCGGTAGAGGGCGGAAACGGAGAATTAGGTTTCCATTTAGTTTCTGACGGAGGTCGTACACCTTACCGTTTGAAGTTCCGTCGTCCCGGATTTATATATTACCAGGCTTTCCCAGAGATGATCAAGGGAACCACCCTTTCAGATGCGATCGTAACGATGTCATCGATGAACGTAATTGCAGGAGAGTTAGATACTTAAGACATGAGCAAGATTGTTTTCCCAGCAGAAACGCTGGAATTAGTTAAAAAAATTATCGCACGCTACCCTGATGGGAAGCAGAAGTCGGCTATTTTACCCATCCTTCACTTAGCGCAAGCCCAGTGGAAATGGTGCTCGCCAGAGGTGATGGATTATGTAGGGACCCTCATGTCTATCAGCTCCATCGAGGTATACGAGGTGGCGTCTTTCTACACGATGTTCCATTTAGAGCCCGTGGGCGATCACGTGATTGAATATTGTCGCACAGGCCCTTGTTGTTTAATGGGTGGCGTGGAAGTATATGATCACTTGAAGAAACGTTTGAAAATTAAGACCGGCGAAACGACGAAGGATGGCAAGTTTACCATCAAAGAAGTGGAGTGTTTAGCCGCTTGTGGTTGGGGTCCTGTATTCCAAATCCGCGAAAAATACTACATGCACCTAACGAATGAGAAGGTGGATGAAATTATAGATGAATTGAGCAAATAAGGCCTAAGATGAAAATATTAACCGAACATATAGACGTACCTAACATCGACACGATCGATGTGTTCATGAAGCATGGAGGGTATGCAGCGGTCAAAAAAGCGTTAAAGAAAATGACTCCAGACGAAGTAACCGAAGAGGTGAAAAAGTCAGGTCTTCGCGGTCGTGGGGGCGCAGGTTTCCCGATGGGAATGAAGTGGTCTTTCTTAGCGAAACCAGAGGGTGTACCTCGTTATTTAGTTTGTAATGCGGACGAATCAGAGCCTGGTACGTTCAAGGATCACTATTTGATGTGGAAATCCCCACATACCTTAATCGAAGGAATGATCGTTTCTTCTTTTGCCTTAGGAGCAAACACCTCGTACATCTATGTGCGTGGGGAATTAATGTATGTGATTGCTATTTTAGAAAAAGCGATTCAAGAGGCTTACGATAAAGGATTATTAGGTAAGAACATTTTGGGTTCGGGTTATGATTTAGATTTATTCGTTCAGCCAGGTGGTGGTGCGTATATCTGTGGAGAAGAAACGGCTTTATTAGAATCTTTGGAAGGTAAAAGAGGGAATCCTCGTAATAAACCGCCATTCCCAGCTGTTAAAGGATTATGGCAATGTCCTACCGTTGTAAATAACGTAGAATCTATTGCGGCTACATCGTGGATCATTAACAATGGTGGCGATGCGTATGCCGCGATCGGTATAGGACGTAGTACGGGAACGAAATTAATATCGGCATCGGGTCACATTAAGAAACCAGGTGTATATGAGATTCCCTTAGGGATTACGGTCGAAGATTTCATCTATTCGGAGGAATGGTGCGGCGGTATTCGTGATGGACATAAATTAAAAGCAGTCGTAGCCGGTGGTTCGTCTGTGCCTATCTTACCGGCTGAGTTAATTTTAACGACGGCTGCAGGCGAGAAGCGTTTAATGACCTATGAATCTTTATCGGATGGAGGCTTTTTATCTGGAACGATGTTAGGCTCGGGAGGTTTTGTGGTGATGGATGAGACGGCTTGTATCGTTCACAATACCCTGACTTTTGCGAAGTTCTACCACCATGAATCTTGTGGGCAATGTTCTCCTTGCCGCGAAGGTACGGGTTGGATGGACAAAGTATTGAACCGAATTGAGCATGGTCAAGGTCGCAAAGAGGATATCGATCTGTTAGTCGATGTGGCAAAGAAAATTGAAGGAAATACGATTTGTCCTTTAGGGGATGCGGCGTCTTGGCCAGTGGCTGCGGCGATCCGTCACTTCCGTGATGAATTCGAGTGGCATATTGAACACCCAGAATTAGCGACAAAACCGGGCGCAGTATTTATGCGTAAGGGGGCTAGTTGGACTAAATAATTTGGCAGAAATTAACGAATATGAAAGTTACGATAGATAATATCACCCTTGAGGTAGAACCAGGAACCACTATCATGCAGGCAGCTCGCATGATCGGGCCTGAGATTGCTCCGCCAGCTATGTGCTATTATGAGCCTTTGAAGGGTTCAGGAGGAAAATGCCGTGCTTGTTTAGTGAAGGTGACAGCAGGATCTGAAAAAGACCCTCGCCCGATGCCTAAATTAGTTCCAGCCTGCATTACAGCTGTTCAAGACGGGATGATCGTGGAAAATACGGTGAACGAAGACGTGATTGAAACGCGTAAGGGCATCGTAGAATTCTTGTTATTAAATCACCCATTGGATTGTCCAGTGTGTGATCAAGCGGGAGAATGTCATCTGCAAGACTTCTCGTTCGAGCATGGTGTTTCTTCGACACGTACCGTGGAAGAGCGTAATACCTTCGAGCCGACTGATTTAGGGCCGAATATTCAGTTACACATGAACCGTTGCATTTTATGTTACCGTTGTGTGTACACGGCTGATCAAATCACAGATGGCCGTGTTCATGGCGTCATGAACCGAGGTGATCATGCGGAGATCAGCACGTATATTGAGAAAGCGATTGATAACGACTTCTCGGGTAATGTCATTGATGTGTGTCCGGTGGGCGCATTAACAGATAAAACGTATCGTTTTAAGAGCCGTGTTTGGTTCTCTAAGCCGGTGGATGCGCATTGCGAGTGTAGCAAATGTTCTGGAAAGGCGACGATCTGGTACAAAGGCGAGGAAGTGATTCGCGTGACGGGTCGTAAAAACCAGTGGGGCGAAGTTTCTGATTTCATTTGCAATAGCTGCCGTTTTGATAAGAAGAAAACAGCGGATTGGGTGATCGAAGGACCTACAAACGTTTCGCGTCATTCAGTGATCTCTGCGAATAAATATGGTGCGAATTTGATTAAACCTGCCTTCCCGGTGTTGCAAGCTGCCCGAGACTACAAGTTAATTAATGACGACCGCGACCGTAGTTTTTTAGGAATTCAACCTGCTTTACCTACTAGTAAAAAGAAATAGATGGACTTATTTGATTCAGTTTTTATTGCCAAAGCTTCCTTCATCGGTATCGTATTCGCGATTACCTTAGGGATAGCGGCTTATTCAACCTATTTCGAACGTAAGATCGCAGCCTTCATGCAAGACCGTATTGGTCCAGATAGAGCGGGTCCTTTTGGGATTTTACAACCTTTAGCGGATGCGGTGAAGATGTTCATGAAAGAGGATTTCATTCCCGCGAACTCGAACAAATGGTTATTTATCATGGGTCCTTGTTTGTCTATGTTGACTGCCTTGATGACTTCGGCTGTGGTACCTTTTGTAGATACAGTAACCATTTCTGGTGTGACATTTGACTTGCAGGGCATCGATGTGAATATCGGTATTTTATGGGTTTTCGGTATTGTTTCTTTAGGTGTTTATGGCATCTTGATCGGTGGCTGGGCTTCGAATAATAAGTATTCTTTGTTAGGCGCGATTCGTGCCGCCTCCCAAAACATCTCGTACGAACTTGCGATGGGTCTTTCGATCATCGCGATTTTAATGATGACCGGATCTCTTTCAACAAAGGCAATTGTAGAGGCACAACAAAACGGCCATTGGAACATCTTGTACCAACCGATGGGCTTCATTATCTTCTTGATTTGTGCGTTTGCGGAATGTAATCGTACACCCTTTGACTTACCGGAGTGTGAAACAGAGTTGATTGGAGGCTACCATACGGAATACTCTTCGATGAAATTAGGCTTCTATTTGTTCGCGGAATACATCAACATGTTTATTTCAGGAGCGGTAATGGCTACCCTTTATTTTGGTGGTTATGATTATCCTGGTATTGGTTTTGTGACAGAGCAATTAGGCGAAACAGCAGCTACGTTGATTGGGGTGGGAGCTTTAATTGGAAAGGCTTTGGCCTTCGTATTCATCTTCATGTGGGTGCGCTGGACCTTACCTCGTTTCCGTTATGATCAATTAATGGGCTTAGGCTGGTCAGGTTTAATACCTTTAGCCATGTTTAATATTGTGGTAACAGGTTTAGGTGTTTTATTGAACCAACAGATCTTATTAGGGATTGCTGGTGTGGTCGTTTTCATCGCGGGAATCGTGTTGTACGATCAATTATTTGTTAAGAAAAAAATAGCATAGCGATATGAAATTAAGTAACCGAACGAAGGTAGTAGAGCAAGGCGAAATGACTTTAGCGGAACGCATGTACCTTCCTGCGATTGTAGGCGGCATGGCGACGACTTTAAAGCACTTTTTTTCGAAGCCGGTGACGATTCGTTACCCAGAGCAGACACGTTATTTGGGTCCTATTTACCGTGGTCTACACATCCTGAAGAAGGATGAGCAAGGAGCAGAGCGTTGCACGGCCTGTGGTCTTTGCGCGGTGGCTTGTCCAGCGGAGGCTATTTCGATGGTCGCTGAGGAGCGTAAGAAAGGAGAAGAGAAATTGTACAGGGAAGAGAAGTATGCCAAAGTATACGAGGTCAACATGTTACGTTGCATTTTCTGCGGTCTTTGCGAGGAGGCTTGTCCGAAAGAGGCAATCTTCTTACGTCACGATCAAATGGTTCCTGTATTCAGTAGCCGCGATGAGGTGATTTACGGGAAAGATAAATTAGTTGAAAAAATGGACCAACGCTATTTGCGTGAGGGCTGGAAATAAGATAATTATGGAGATTTCTAATATTTGGTATTTTCTTTCAGGTTTAACATTACTTAGCGCCCTAATGGTCGTTTTAGCGAAGAACCCGATTCACTCGGTTCTTTACCTTGTTTTCACTTTCTTTTGCATCTCTGGCCATTACGTCCTTTTAAATGCTCAGTTCTTGATGGCCGTTAACATCATCGTTTACGCCGGTGCCATCATGGTTTTATTCCTTTTTGTGATCATGATGTTTGATCTGCGGAAGAATCAACCAGAGTCTAAGTCGAACTTAACGAAGTTAGCGGGCTCCGTAGTAGCCGGTTCTCTTTTAGTGGTTTTAATCGCATTAATTCGTCAGAATAATTTCATGTCGCCTAAAATCGAAGGTTTCAACTCCCAAACGGGTATGGTCGAAAATCTAGGTAAAGTCTTGTATTCAGAGTACTTATTGCCTTTTGAGCTGGTGTCTATCTTGTTCTTTGTGGCGATGGTAGGTGCGGTGCTGTTAGGTAAGAGAGAGGCCGGGGAAAGGAACTTCTAGTGTAAAAGAATAAAGCATAGAGCACAAAGAATAAAGTTGGAATCCGCTTCACGGAAACGTATGTGAAATGTATTTCAAAAAATCATTAAAAAAGGGAACCTTTCGGGTTCCCTTTTTTAATGCCAACTCTATGCTTTATTCTTTGTGCTCTATGCTTTAAATCTATACTCTATTCTCTCTAATCTCTAAACTATTTTCCGCGAATGCGGCGATAATCAAAAACCCCCACCTTCACCCCCAGCGTACCTGCAGCTCTGGACATCCCAGGAGTTTTTTCCTCACCGAAAGCGAAGCGGTAATTCGCTCCACCGAATACTTTGACATATTTGAAAAGGTTCACTTCTAGGTTAATTCCAGGTTGAACGCCCAAGGCGTTTTGCCCTCTTCTGTTATAACGGAAACCAGGACCGGGTTGAGGCATTACCATACTACTACTTAAATAGGCAGGAACAATTATTGAAGCTTCCTCCTGAATTCGACCAATGGCTAATGGGAAACTCAAATGGAATACCTTATTTGCCATGGGCGTTACTTCCATCGTAAAGGCAGAGAAGCGTTGTTGTGGGTCCATTTGCATGCCGCCGTCGCGGCCGCGCATCGAGTTGAAAGAGGCGATACCTAAAGACAACTTATTGTTTAAATGCACCTGAAAACCCATTCCACGCTCGGGGCCGCCTTTACCAAAAAGCACTTGCGATTGTAATGATAAGCCGAAGGATTGAAGACGAGCAGGTTTGAAAAGTGTCTTCATTTGGGATGAAGTGTCTTTATTGATCTTAAGTAAGGTCTCTTGACTAAAGGAATTAAATCCTATTAAGAGAAAGGCAAGTAGGCGGATTGAATTTTTCATATTCTTTATATTTTTTACGAATGTACACTTTTATATACTTGAAAAATGTTAATTAGATGGAAGGTCGTTTTTTGAAGATTAATGGTCTGATTCTATCGATGAAGCCATAGTGCGGATTGCACATATTTATCTAGATTTGTAAAAATCAATTGATCTATGTGGCAAGCTGGTAATAACAAGAAGACAAAACTTACCTTTCAGGTGTTATTTAATCTGATCCTTTGGGGGATGTGGGTGGGTTTGCCTTTACTTAGTCCGGTGCATCAGACACATGATAATTCGCATCCGCATCCTCACCAGAATCCGGAGTTTTCAGAGCATATTTGGGTGGAGCTCATGACAGTGATGCCCCTTTTTTATGTTATTACCCTGCTATTGATTCCCTATGTGTTTAAGAAGATGGGGATTTGGGTTTTCTCTGCGAGTCTGATTTTGACCAATGTGGGTTTCTTCTTTTTACAGGAGGTATTTCACCATTTCTTTTTGGAATTTGAACATGAACATGGTCCAGCGCCAGAGATGTTAGGGATTTTTCCTTTGATCATGGTGTCTGCGATTGCGTCCGCTTATGGTTTGTTATTAGAATTTTTAGAGCAGGATTCGCACAAGGAGGAACAGAAAAATGAACAATTGAAATCGGAATTATCCTTTTTGCGTTCGCAGATTAGTCCGCATTTTATCTTTAATATCCTGAACAGTATTGTGTATTTAATTCGGACCAAAGCCTCTGAGCAGGCGGAGGACGTAACCATGCGTTTATCTTCTTTAATGCGTTATATGTTATATGATTCGGACCAAACGATGGTTCCTCTGACGAATGAATTAGCGTATTTAGAGAATTATATTGATCTCCAAAAAATGCGTTTCGATGGTAATGTTGCTTTTGATTTTCAAGTTAAAGGTGATGGTATGGGGCAAATGATCGAACCCATGTTATTGATCCCTTTTGTTGAAAATGCGGTGAAGCACGGAGTTGGTTTAGTAGATAAGCCTTTTATCAAGGTGGAACTCGAATCAAATGAACAAGGCTTACATTTTCAAGTGAAGAATAAAAAGGGTAAAGAGGAGCAGGTTTTTAAAGATCCAAGTTCTGGAATTGGTTTAAAAAATGTGAAACGACGTTTGGAATTATTGTATCCGAATAAACATAAATTGACTATTCAGGAAGATGAATTGAATTTCTCTGTGGATCTAACTTTAGAATTAAAATAAGATGGAAAAAATGAATTGCCTAGTCGTGGACGACGAAGTGATGGGCCGAAAATTAATCGAAGAGAATGTGAAGCAAATTCCCTTCTTGAATTTGGTGGGATCTTGTTCGAATGCCTTTGAGGCGATGGAAGTTCTTCAGAAGGAAAAAGTTGATTTGATCTTTTTAGATATCCAAATGCCTGGAATTTTAGGGACCTCATTTTTGTCTTCTTTGGCCATAAAACCCCTGGTTATTTTTGTTACGGCTTATGCAAATTATGCAGTGGAAAGTTATAACCTGGATGCGGTAGATTACCTCATGAAGCCAGTTAGCTTAGATCGATTTATGTTGAGTGCAAATAAGGCGTACCATATTTTTATGGGAAAAACGGTGATCGAAAAGGAGCCTTTAGAAGATTTCTTTTTCGTAAATGTGGAGTATTCTTTAGTTCGAATTTCGATTCCTACGATCAGTCATGTGGAAGGTTTGAAAGATTATGTGAAGATTTTTGTGGAGGGGGAACGCTATCCGATTTTGACAAAACAGACGATGAAAAGTGTGGAAGCGAAGGTAATGCCACACGGTTTTATGCGCGTGCACAAATCATTTATCGTGAATTTGAAGAAAATCGAATCGATCAAACAGCAGCGCATTAAGATAGGCAATTTTGAAATTGCGGTAAGTGATTCACATATAGGGGAATTAATGGAGCGTCTGAATGCTAGTAAGCTAAATTAAGTTGTAGGCCCATATGGAAGTTTCTGCCGGGGGATGGATTATAGAAACGACCACCGGTTGCATTTAAATCTGGTCCAGACGAATAGCGTTCGTCGCCTACATTATCTACTGCCGCCCACAAAGTCCATTTTTTTCTTTCATAGCTTATTTTTGTGTTCCAAAGTCGATAGGAACCCATTCGCTCTGTATTCGTATCATTTAAGAATTGATAGTCTACAAATTGAAAGTTTTGTATCAAGCTCAAACCTGAAGGGTGGCGCCAATACAAAGTCGTTGCTTGTTGGTAAGGAGTCGTTCCTGTCAAGAAGTTTCCATTCGCAAACCGGAAGTTTTGCCAGGTATGCGATTGTTCTAAAGTCAGGGTGGGATTGATCTTCCAGGTAGAACTTAATTCCAAACCTTGCTGTGTCGTAGAACCCGCATTTGTGAAATAATCCGATCCATCCGCCGCTCTGCGAATCACGATTGTTTCATCTAAATTAAATTGATAGATACTTAGATCCCAGTTGAACTTGGCATATTTCCCTCGATAGGTTATTTCGTGGTTCCAACCTTTTTCTGCCTTTAAATTCCTATTGATTATTCCAGTTGATGGACGCATTTCGGAAATACTGGGCGGGGAATATCCGTGGGCTACTTTAGCGACGATGCTTTGGTGGGATCCTAATTTTCGTAAGATGGCTAATCGAGGCGAGAAGATGACTTCGTTTCCGATGTATTCTGTCCAATAGCTACTTAAACCACCAGAGAAGGTAAATATCCAATTATTTAGACCAGAATATTCGTTTTGTAAAAACAAACTTCCTTGTTGCACATGCGTGTTTTGTGTTAGCTGTAAGGTGTCTTTTATGCCATTTTTATTGCCAAAAGTCGAACTATTCATCTGACCTGTTTGGTATTCAAATCCGAGATCAGAACTGAATAATCCTTTTCGATGGATGACTCCTCTAGTGGAATAATTGGGTTCATTCCGGATTTCATAATTTCGTATGGTCGGGTTTTCTACCTCATTGACTTGCATGGATTGACTAAGGTCCCAAGCCCAAAGATTGTTTATCACTTGCGAGGCTTTTGCACTAAAACCATAACTTTTTATTTTGAAAGTAGCTCCTTGTTGTTGCGCACTTTTGAATATACCTGCTGCTGGTCTAGCTTGCTCTGGATTGGCTATCATCTGGGCCTTCGTTAAACCTCCTGGTGTTTGGTAGGCTAAGTCCACATAATAGGTCGTCAAATCGATGTTCAAATCCCTCGCAAAACTGTGGTGGAATTCATAAGAAATCCATTGCTTTTTCATGGCGGATTGCACTCGATAGCCTTCCTGCTGGTTAAATGAGGCATAAAGCCGGTGATTTTCAGAGGAAATGTCGACCCCACTTTTTATTCCCCCTAGCGAATGATAGACCTGCTCAGCACTAATTTTATTTCCCTGTGGGGCACTTTCAAAAAGTAGGGCACCTCCAGTTCCAGCGCCATAGATTCCTGCGGCTGGACCTTTAGTGACGGTTAGTGATGAAAATAGTGCAGGTTCTAGCAGTGAAATATAGGTGTTATTTCCTGCATCAGTGAAGGGAATTTGATTCCAGTAGACTTTGGTATTTCTAACCCCAAAAGGAGCTCTCAATGAACTTCCTCGAATCGCAATACGGTAACTTCCAGGAGAGCGTTCTTCCATTCGGATTCCAGCCATAGAATTGAGGGCGGATACGAATTGAGTTGAACTTAGTCGCTGCAGATCCGTGCTGCGTACAAAAGCATCCGGGGTGTTTAAGGCACTTCGTTTTTGCTCGAAAATAGTCACTTTTACCTCGTCGAGAATTTTGGTTGAATCCTTTTGGGCTAAAAGAGGAAAATAGAAAAACAGGAATAGAATTAGTTTCTTCATCTTAGAAGAAATAGGTAAATAGGGTGGAAGGAATAAGGGCTTGAGAGGCTATTATTGACTTTGATTTTGGATTTTCTACTGCTCCTAGATTTAGGATTTCCAGATTAATGCCAAAACCAAATTTGCCTCGAGTTATATCAATTTTAGCCTTATAACTTAGGTCGTTTTCTGTAATAAGTGATTGGAAAGGAACACCGATGTAACGTCCATAGAGAGTAACTTCTCGGTAGAGTGGGTCGAAAACCTTAGCTTGAAGTAACACATTTGTTTTGCCCGGGATATATAAGCCTATGCCTGCACTAATTCCGTGCAAAGAATATTTTTCTTCTTCGATATACTCGGCTTTTCCTGAACTAATTTTTCGAGCTATTGATTTACTATAAATACTAAAACTGGGTATCCATCTGATTTTTTGCAATTTAGAAGAGGTATTCCATTGCAAACCTACTTCAGCCTCTCCGCCTCGATAGGTCGAATTCAAGTTTTCAGTAGGGGATAATGGTTGGTTGAAGTTATTTAATGGCGGGTCGATGAATTGATATTTACTTCGATCCACTGGACTGCCCGTGACATTCCCTAAGGTCTTTAAAGCGATAAAAGTACGGTGGTTTTTGTCTGGATTTTGAAAGGAAATTTCTGCGGCTAAATCTACTGTCATTTGATTTTCATGCCAAATGAAGTGAGATGTTCCGACGCTTGAGTTGAAACGAAATTTTTGGCCAAATATTCCACTGGAAACAAACAATAAAAGAAGCGCAATCGAAATTCTCATACAGACAAATATAGCTGATTTACCAATACTTCCCCTGTTTTTTAAAGGCAAAAATCAAACCTCGTCCTATGATTACTAGGTGATTTAATAGATTAGGAAGTAGGCCAAAATGAGATTTTAAAACTTCATACCTTTCCTTCCATGAACGTTGTAGATTTTGAACGGACGCTCCACCCATCAAGTAATGGCAAACAGGAGCCTTCGATTTCAGGATAGTCTGGCTTTTTTTCAGCACCCGAATTTCCCAATCAATATCTGAGCTCAATTTGTAGTGTAGATTAAAAAGCGGGGCAATGCTGCGTTTAGCAATAAAAGCCTGGTGGCAAACCAACATTCCAAAACGGAAATCTTCCCAGGTCAAACCTGCGGGCAAACGATGCGGAGTTACCTCACTTCTCAATCCTAAATTAGCTCCTTCGTTATTGACAAATACGGCTTCACCATATAATACATCTGGATTTTGTGCGAGTTCTTTTAGGATATTTTTCAAAGTCGTAGCCGAAGCAAAGGTGTCACCCGCATTCAAAAAGAGGATATAATCGCCTTTTGCTAATTGTATTCCCTTGTTCATCGCATCATAGATTCCCTTGTCTTTTTCGGAAATGAATTGATTGATTTGTTTTTTATTCGCTTCGATGATCTTCAAAGTCCGATCCTTAGATGCTCCATCCACTACAATGTAGTCAATCTCCGCCGCGCAATCCTGTTCGAAAACACTTTGTAATGTTCTTTCGAGGTAGGCCTCTGCCTGGTAGGTGATCGTGATGATACTAAGCTTTGGCATAGAAGTTTAGGTGTTGCTGAGCAACGGTTTTTTGATCATATAAGTTGACGGCGCGTTCTCTGGAGTTTATTCCTGCTTTTTCGTCGCTTAAACACCAGTTGATTCCTTTTGCTAAATCTGCTGGATCAAACGCCTTTGCCACATAACCCGTTTTCAGGTGTTCAATCATTTCTGGAATTCCTCCTGTCTGAAATCCAACACAGGCCGTGCCACAGGCCATCGCTTCCATAAGGGTATTAGGTAGATTTTCTTCTAAAGAAGGTGTCACAAAAACATCCGCAGCAGCGTAAATATCCCGCATTTTTGATGGATCACTTACTTGACCAAAGCTATGCGATTTCAAGTGCAAATCCTCTGTCATTTCTCCACCCACGATAAGTAATTCTGTCGTTTCAGGATCAATGAATTGTAGCGCCTCTTTTAATAAATGAAATCCCTTCGCTGGGGCATTCACCCGCATGGCTACAAATAAAATATATTTTTTGCTTGGATCTAATCCTAAATCGCTTTTTCCGGGGGAGAAGAATTCCGTGTCAATGGCATTAGGGATTACCTTGATGTCATGATTTCCTAGAATGCTACTTTGTTTTGCTCGGTTTCCTAACCAATCACTACAGGTGATGATGTGTAGATTTTCAGAGGCAAACCCTGTTTTTTTATTTGACCAAAGGCGGTGCGATAAGTCGTTCGCTTCAGGATTTTTTACGAATTTGCAATCACCACAACTTTGTTGAAAATGAGCACAATCTCCACTGTGGTGGCAACCACCCGTAAAGGCCCACATATCGTGAAGTGTCCAAAAAATTGGTTTATTCAATCGAGTAAGGGAAGCAATGTCGTCTACAGATAAAAAGCCAAAATTCACCCAATGCAAATGCACAATATCTGCCTGTTGAATGAGTGGATGTTTCGAGATATCACTCCCAAAAACGCCCGGATTAAACAGGAAGCGGATGGATTTGTCTTTCTCGAAACGTAGAAAAAATAAGCGTTCTGCGATGAACTTTATCCAGGAAATCAGGCCGTTTCCGAATTTAGTGGCATTCGATGAACTCGCTTTTTCTCGAACGATGTAATTTACTTGATGCCCTGCCTTTTCTAAAGCCACCTTCAATCGTCCCGCCGCAATTCCTGCCCCGCCATTGCTGTCGTGGTAGGAGAGTAGGACAATATGTAGTTTTTTAGCCGACATTAAGCGAAGATTTCAGCGAGTTTTGCCGCAATACGTTCTGCCGCTTTCCCATCCCAAAGCGGAGGAATACTTCCTTTCTTCACCTTGCCTGCTAAGATTTCTTTTAGCGCGGCATAGGTTTTCTTAGGATCTAAATCAGATAATAATTGATTCGTACCTAAAGTCACCGTAATCGGTCTTTCTGTCGAATCGCGGAAAGTTAAACAAGGAACCCCTAAATAAGTTGTCTCCTCCTGAATTCCACCGGAATCGGTTAAAATAGCCGTCGCATTAGACATCAATTGTATAAATTCTAAATAGCCCAAAGGCTCCGTCATAATCAAGTTTTTCGCTTGGTCTAATCGTTCCGCTAAACCAAATTTTTCCATGTGCGCCCGCGTTCTCGGGTGAATAGGGAAGATAATTTTTGTGTCTTTACTGCTTAATTCAATTAATTCCAGAATGGATTCAAGACCCTCTTTCGTATCCACGTTCGCTGGGCGGTGCATGGTCATGACTATGTAGTCGCTAGTCGCTAGTTGCCGTTTCGCGTCAGTCGCTAGTCGGGAGTCGCTAGTCGCTAGTCCTAGGTCTTCTAGTATGGTCGTGGTTTTTGCTTTTTCTTGGTAGCGAACAAGTGAATCGATCATCACATTGCCAGCGAAGAAAACACGTTCATCGGCTACCCCTTCGTTTTTCAAATGCTGCATCCCGCTTTCCTCCGTCACGAACAAATAATCTGCTACACTATCCGTTAAAATACGATTCAATTCTTCTGGCATCGTGCGGTCGAAGCTTCGTAATCCGGCTTCTACGTGCGCTACTTTGATTCCCATTTTGATAGCAACTAGGGTACAGGCCAAAGTCGAAGTAACATCCCCCACCACTATAATCAAGTCTGGTTTTTCTGCCTTTACGATTTTTTCGAAGGCCACCATAATCTTGGCCGTCACCTCCGTATGGCTTCCGCCACCTATTCCGAGGAAGAAATCCGGCTTTGGTAATTCTAATTGAGTGAAAAACACATCACTCATCTTCGCGTCAAAATGCTGACCTGTGTGAACTATCATAGATGTCCAGCCAGCTAATTTTTGGATCGCACGATGTAGCGGTGCTACTTTCATGAAATTAGGGCGAGCCCCTACGACTTGAATTACTTTCATTTTTACTTATTTAAAAACTTAAAATTACGAAGAACAAAGAACAAAGTTCAAAGTTCAAAGTAGGAATCCCCTTCGGGGATGAATTCGTGAAATGTTTCCTTCGGACTAAGCGACCAAGTCGCGACTAAGCCGAAGGCGACTAAGTCACGCAGTGGCGACTAGCGCTCGTCGCGCCGCGAAACGCCTCCATATAATTAGATAGCACCGTATGAATATTAATTTCTTTCTCAATAATCTCTCTCGACCTTTGGCCCATCTTCGTAATCATTTCAGGGTTGGAGAATAGCTTTTCGATAACCGCTTGAAGACTGTCTAAAGAACCCGATTCAAAATAATGCCCATTATAACCTTCGCGAACGAGGCGTTTTTCGGTGCCATCTGCTACCGAACATATGACCGGTTTAGAGAAACACATCGCTTCATTGATAGATAAGCCGCCCATTCCGGCGAGTACGTAGATTCCCGATTCGCAGGTGATTTTGCCTAGTTCTTTGGGGTCATAAATACCTCCAAGAAATTTTATAAAATCGTGGCCCGCCGCTTGTGATTTTAAAGATTCAAGCTCCGGCCCGTCACCCACTATGCTTAATTCCGTCTGTGGGAATTTCGCGCGCAAAGCAATCGCCGCCTCAATCAATAAATCTACTTGCTTCCATTTCACTAAACGGCCGATGTGTAATAAGCGAAAAGGGTTAGAACGAACATCTTTCAACTCGTTAGCGGTGGCTAACAGCGCATCTGTATCAGGTGAATTCGCAGTGATAAAAACCTTCTCAGCTGGAACGCCATAGCTTTCGTGCAAGGCGACGGCCTCATCTAAATAATTGATATGGGCGTCTACTAGATTCGAGAAACGCTTTCTTGTTTCGCGTACAATGAAGAATTTCAATCGGGCTAGTAATGACGGGTTTGATTGATGTGCCTGGTTATTTTCCGTTACACCACCTCCCTGTAAGTAGTAGGAAATGGCGTCATCATAATGAGGCACTTGGAAGGGGATTTCTTTGGAAATAATCGCCACCTTATTTCTGCGCAAAAAATTATACCAGCCTGGATAAAAGACAAAAGAGGCCTGGTAGGGCCAGTTGACCATCAAAACGTCCGGCTTTTCTGTCAAAATCAATTCCTTCAACCCGCGGAAAAACTTTTTGCCGTAATAAGTGGTGTATTCCTCTCTGCGAAAGACCTTGAATTCGATGCCTTTGTCCGACGTATAAACTCCAGCGCCCAGGGTTGCCCCTTTTTCTGTGGGTACCACCACGCAAACCTCTACCCCATAATCGCGTTGCAATTTGTTCAGCACCAGGTTATAATAGTGAGGCAGGCCACCGGCCAGTGACATTATCTTCATTTCTTAAACCAATTAACCACTAACTCACTGATGTCAGGGGATAGTTTGAATTTAGTGACGGCGAGGATAAATAAAGCTCCTATCGCCGCACTTCTACTGCCTACATTTAAAAACCAGGCAACTAGAGGGCTTCCTTCAATAACTGGAATTTGGGAAACTACCAGGTAGATCACCCCGCTGACGAGAAGAATCCCTAAGGACCTGAAATCAAATGGTTGCAAGTCTAATTTCCACCAAATAAAGCCAAATTTCAACAAATTATAGCCTGCTAACGCAAGCAAAGATGCTAAAGCAGCCCCATTATACGAATACAGCGGGATTAGAATTAGGTTACCCACCACTAATCCCACCGCTAGAATAATATAAAAAATCAGGTCGTAGCGGTAGTATTTGGAGTTGATTAAAACCTCTGAATTCAAGCCCGTACCCATATCGATGATTTTGCTTATGCCCACCATTAGGACTACCCAGCGGCCTGCTTCATAGATTTCATGGCGAGGGATGATGGTATAGATGAATTCCAAATTACACCAGATCAACAGAAATAAAACGCAGCCGATAAGGAGGAGATTTAAGGAAGATTTTTGGTAAATATCCTGGATATTTTCCCGATCATTTCGATTCCATGCCTGGGCTAAAATAGGTGCCGCAATCGCTGCAATTACATTCCGAGGAATCGATATCATAATCGCCATCCGGGAATTAATATCGAAAATTGCCGTCGTACTCAAGCCTCCCATATAGGCAGGCAGCATCACTTTTTCGATGTGCTGAATGAGGGTAAAACTAGCTCCAGCTAAAATCACCCAGCCACCATAAGAAAGCATTTCCTTGAAAATAGGGGTGCGTAAAAACGAGAAATCCACTCGAGTATAAAAGCGTTTTAACTGCTTAATGTAGGCTAACAAACCAATCACTGCCACTAAATAAGACAAAGTAATCGCTAGAATTAATTGATTAAATGTGAGATACCCCATCGCAAAGGAGATCACTAATACCCCATTGGAAATCCGTAAAAACAATTCGCGGATTATCGCTGGAACCACGATGCGTAAATGCACTCGGGCATAGGCTTCTAGCACACTCATATAGAGGTAGCTCGCCGTAAGTGGGATTATATAGTAAAAATACTGAGGTAAAAGCGGTGAATTCGCGCTATATACATCGAAAAATAGTGGTTTTAAGGCTAAGTAACCCAGTATAAAAAGCAATAATCCAAATAGTGGAGCCACTAATAAAAAGGTAAAAAAGCCTTTGTGCCCATTAGCTGGGTCATCAAAATGCGGGAAAAAGCGCACTGCAATGTGGGGAATTCCTAGCTGTGTAAAGGAGGCAAAAATGAGTGGAATGCTGACTAAGGCGCCAGCAATTAAACCGACCTGCTCCTGGGAAAGGAATTTATTGTAGAGGAAGATGACGTTAAAAGTCCCGATCGCCGTACCTAGATAGGTAACGATAGAGCCCTTTAAACTTTGTCGGATGACGATCCCCATGCCTTATTATTAGAGTAATTTACAAAAATACGATTTTGCGGGGCATTCTTTATACGAGGAGGCTTTTGATTTTCGCTGAGAGTTTTACCACGTCGTACTGTTCTTCCATATGTTTACGTGCCGCTGCACCAAATGCGCGTGTCGCGGAAGGATTCGATGCTAATTTTTTCAATGCGTCCGCCATTCCCTTCACATCATGTTCATCCACTAAAAGCCCTGTAACATCCTCTTTCACAGCCTGTGGAATTCCCGCGTGACGGGTCGAACAAATGGCTAAACCACAAGCGGAGGCTTCTAAAATAGCCACAGGCGTACCTTCCGAATCTCCACTAGGTGTTAAGACGGAATGTTGTATGAATACGTTTGATCCCTGTAAAAAGGGCAAATAATCAGACTGCCCCATCGCGCCTAAAAAAGTAATATTATTAGCGAGTCCGTGAGAGGAAACATAGTTTTTCGCTTCGTCCCATAAAGGGCCATCTCCCACCATTCTCAATTGTGCATCCGGAAATTCCTGTAATAAAATCTCAAAGGCTTGAATACTTTTCAATGAACCTTTTTTCTCCGCAAAACGGGCCACCGAGATGACATTAAATCCATCGAGCGGTTTATCTGGGGTAAATCGCGAAACATCCACTCCACACGGAATGACATGAAGGTTAGGTAAAGGGCCAGCGATGGCTTCTAGATTTGCGCGCATCGATTCGGCGACACAAATGATAGCTTTTGCCCGTGGCAAATAAGTAGCATAGCGTGCGCCATAGGTTTCGAGGGTCTTCTTTTCTGCCGCATCGAAACCGAGGAAAACGACGGAATAGGGAATGCCTAAGTCAGAACAAGCTTCGTATATATTAGCTCCTAATGGGCCGTAATTGGCTAGGAAGGCGTCTATTTTATTTTGCTGCAAGAATCGGCGAAGGAAATGCGTATAGATTTTTTGATAAAGGGCGGGCGCCACTCGCCGTAAAATACCTCTTACCGCCAATATGGAAAATGGGATGGGGTAAATAGATCCACCCGCTTTTAGTCGGCTGGGTTGCCAACCTTCATATAGTACGTGCACGGGTTCTAATTGCTTGATTTGTTCCTCGATGAAGGTCTCAGAATAAGAAAAGAAATTAGATCGGGCGATGATTAAACGCATTCAGGATGGTATTTTTTACGAAAACCGAAATTAGCTAAATTTTTCGGCTATTTTTACACCAAATACGCGTCATGGATAAAAATTTAATTGTTGGAGGAAGTGGTTTTTTAGGCTTGAACTGGCTGGAATATTTGCAGCAGCAAGGCAACGAAAACGAAGTGATTGTTTTCGCTCATGAAAAACCGATAGGCGTAGAATTCCCCTCATTTGTGACATTTGTGGAGGGCGATTATGCAGATGCAAAAGCTTTAGACAATTTATTTACGCAACATCGTTTCGAACGTGTATTTCATTTTGCGTCCTCTATTATTCCAGCGATTTCCTCCGAGAATGTTCGCCAAGACATCGAATCAAATTTGTTGCCTACCATCGGTTTGATGGAGATGATGAAGAAACATCAGGTCGATAAATTAGTGTATCTATCCACAGGGGGTGCGGTATATGGAAATGTGTCCCAAGAAAAAGTGAAGGAGGATTATCCCTGCAAGCCCATCAGTTCCTATGGAATTATTAAGCTGGCGGTCGAGCACTATATCGAATTATACGCGAATTTATACCAGATAGATTATTTGATTTTGCGCCTATCGAATCCGTTCGGTTGGTTTCATCGCTCGCCTAAACAGGGGGTAATTAATATTGCTGTGAGGAAGGCACTAAAGGAAGAGGTGATGACGGTTTGGGGCGATGGCTCACAAGCGAAGGATTATATATATGCCGCTGATATAGGTAAAGCGATCAATGGATTGATAAAGGCAGGAGTGAAAAATGAAACGATTAATGTGGGTTCCGGGGAATCGCTAACCTTGAACGAGATTATCAAGCGTATTCAGGCGAAACTACCAGCATTCCAAGTCGAATATAAAGACGCTAAGCTGACGGATGTACAGAAAATATGTTTAGATACGGCGAAATTAGCGGCGAAAATAAATTGGGAAACTACCCCATTTGATCAAGCTTTAGACGCCACGATCGCCTACGAAAAATCTAGACTTTCTTAGCTACTAAAACGAAAGTGCAGGCGTCTTCGTTTCGGGATTTGGCCGTAATAATTTTGTCAAAAAAGATTATCAAGGGTTGTAAAACCAATGACAGTAAGAAGCGCAAAGGTTTAGGTATTTTAAACAACAGGCCATCCTGAAATAATTGCAATCCCATCGAAGAGCGTCCCAGGATCCCTTCGAAGTAGACCACTTCGAAACCCGCTTCCGTCACAATCTTTTTTAAACCCGTAGAGGTCCAACGCCAAAAATCCGTCGGATCCGGATGGAACATCCAATACCCGTGTGTGGATAAAATTAGTTTTCCTTCTTTTTCTAGAATCCGGTGCGCTTCTTTTAGATAGGCTTTGGGATCTTCCACATGTTCTAAAACTTGTGTAGATAAAACAAATCCCACACTTTCTGCAGGCATATCAATGATGCCTGACGGATCCACTATAACGTCAGCTTTGGTATTATAGGCTAAATCCAATCCAATGTATTGTTCTACAAAGGGTTTGAACAATGGCTCGTAAGGCTTGTTTCCACAACCATAATCCGCTAGTAATTGGTGAGGAGAGTTGCGAACATATAAGGCAATTACCCGCTCTAATTGCTTGCGCAATTGAATTAAATAGTAGTAGCGCGCGGACATGCGGCCGGTGATTTTGGGATACAAACGTTCGATTCCAGCTTCTCTACTTTCCATTATTTAGTCGTTTATATTCGATCAGC
Source organism: Aquirufa sp. A-Brett2-15D (assembly GCF_054558735.1). Lineage (NCBI taxonomy): Bacteria > Pseudomonadati > Bacteroidota > Cytophagia > Cytophagales > Flectobacillaceae > Aquirufa > Aquirufa sp. A-Brett2-15D. Next base: position 377,499 of record NZ_JBSKFT010000002.1, read on the forward strand.
GAATTTTTGTATTCAATAAAATTCGCAGATAGATTTAGGTATTTTTTGAATAAAAGGGGCTTTTTTTCTCTATAAGAAATCCGAGCTAGACCTAAATAAGCTAAACCCCGAATGTCTTTAGTTAGACGTTCTTCGAAGGGGAAGCGGATCGCCTTTGTGTACCAAAATTCCGCTTTATGAAGATCTTTTCGTTCAACTTCTTCCCGCATTCCTCGTAAGGCATAGGCCGCGCCGGTATAATAATTCGATTTAAAGGCCTCCATTTTTTCAATGTACGCATCTGCTTCTTCGAACTTTCCGGTTAAAGTTAATAACTCGGCTCTTTGTAAGATATACCACTGGTTATTTGGAAAACCTTCAGCTAATAGTTGATTATAGGCTAAGGCTTTATAGGGGTTACCTTCGTATTTATTCTGAACATAGCCCATGTAAAACAAGGATTCGTTTTTCACAAAAGTCGTTCGTTTAGTACCTGCTTCTAGTTGAGATAAGCCCATTCGTTTATTCCCTTCTAAAAATAAAAACATAAAGGGCTTTAATACGGGATGCAAATCAGGGTAAGCTACGCTATAATAATTGTACATACCGGTAGAAAATAGAAATTCTGGTTGTTTTTCTGTGTTTTGAAGCCCAATTTTTAGAAATCCATAAGCTCTTTTCGCGTAAGTCACCACTTTCATGAAATTATGTTCGTCTGCTTCATAAGCAGCTAAAAATCCAAGGGAAGCGGTACAGAAAAAGGAAGCTTCTAAGTCATTTTCATCCCGGTCATATATATTCTGAGCTAATTCGTAGGCCTTTTCTAGATGGGCTAAATAGTTTTTGCTTTGCGCAGGATGATCTTTTAAAGGAAAGTATTGCTGTTCCCATTGCATGGCTAATAATAAATAAGGGGCAGGATGGCGGGGGTATTTCGCTTTCAGGCTATTGAAAATTGCAGTGGACTCTTTGAAATCATATTGATACAGATTTGTTAGTCCTTCCGTGATTTGAGCTTTAGCTATGGGGTCTTGCAGGATTTGAGCTTGCAAAGTAGTGGAAAGGAAAAGAAAAAGAAGGGCGACCCGAATCATCATACATGTTTACCCTGCAAATTTAGTTAAGCTCTGTGGTTTTTGGGTCTAATTTTTTACTTTTGTTTATAAACCCTTCCACATGATTTCATTCGAAAAATTTACCCTCGCTAACGGACTTCAAGTTATCGTACATGAAGATCCGGCTACAACCATGGCGGTGGTAGATGTAATCTATAATGTGGGGTCTCGGGATGAAGACGAAAATTTGACGGGCTTTGCTCATTTATTTGAGCACCTGATGTTCGGGGGCTCGGAGAATATTCCGTCGTTTGATACTCCTTTACAAAAAGTAGGAGGAGAAAATAATGCTTTTACTACGCCGGATTTAACGAATTATTATATTACTGTTCCTGCCCAAAATATCGAAACAGCCTTCTGGCTCGAATCGGATCGGATGAAGCAATTAGCTTTCAATACTCAAAGTTTAGAAACCCAGCGCAAGGTGGTGATTGAGGAATTCAAACAGCGCTATCTGAATCAGCCTTATGGTGATGTCTGGTTGAAGTTTAGACCCCTGATCTATCAAATGCATCCCTATCGTTGGCCTACCATCGGTGCTGGAATACAGCATATAGAAGAGGCGCAGATGAGTGACGTGAGGGCCTTTTTTGAAAAGCATTATGTGCCATCCAATGCAGTGCTAGTGGTAGCTGGACGGGTGAAATTGGATCAGGTGAAGGCTTTAGCAGAGAAATGGTTTGCTCCCATAGATGCGGGTATTAAACCAAATCGCAAGCTCTCTCAGGAGCCGGAACAAGCAGAGGATCGTCGTATGGAAATCGTGGCTGATGTGCCTGCTAATCGCATTTACAAGGCTTATCCAGTGATAGGCCGATATGAACCAGGGTATTATGCGATTGATTTGATGTCGGATTTATTAGGTCGAGGAGAGTCCTCGTATTTATACGAACATTTAATTCAAAAGCAGCGTATTTTCGATTCCATCGGAACCTACCAGACGAGTTCGAATGATCCGGGTTTATTGATTATTCAAGGCCAGGTGAGTGACGATGTAACGATCGAAGAGGCGGAATTAGCCTTAGAGAAGGTGTTACGTGACTTTGCAGAAACTAAAGTCGCAGATAAAGAATTGCAGATGGTAAAAAATCAGTCAGAAGCTAGCTTGGTTTTTGGGGAAGTAGAAGTATTGAATCGGGCTATGAATTTAGCAATGGCGGCGAATGCAGGGGATGTTAATTTAGTGAATGAGGAACCAGAAAAAATAGCCAAAGTACAGGCTTCAGAATTGGAAAAATGGGCTCAGCGCTTGTTTATTCAAGGAAAATCGAATACCTTACTTTATAAAAAAATAGTAAAATGAAGATTCGGGTAGGTCAAGGTTATGATGTACATCGCTGGGTAGAAGGACGTCCTTGTATTCTAGGCGGAGTAGAAATTCCTTCCGATAAAGGGCCGTTAGGTCATTCGGATGCGGATGTGGTTTGCCATGTTTTATGCGATGCTTTATTAGGAGCTGCGAACATGCGCAATATCGGATATCATTTTTCAGATAAAGATCCCATCTGGAAGGGTGTGGCTTCGACCCTTTTATTAAAAAAGGTAATGGAGATGATTCGTGAGGCGGGTTGGGAATTAGCGAATGCGGATGTGACGGTCATTTTAGATCAGCCTAAATTGAATCCGATTATTCCAGCCATAAAGGAAAATCTAGCTCTTGTCATGGGGGTAGAGGTAGACCAAATATCCGTTAAAGCCACTACTTCAGAAGGATTAGGTTTCGTGGGACGTGCAGAAGGTATTTCTGCCATGGCGGTAGCTTTAATTACAAAAGCATAAAAATGCAGATAGATTTAGAAAAGGAACGTTTAGAGATTTTGAAGAGATACCGCAAATTATTGCGGACGGCGAAGCCATTTCTAAAGGATGATGACGCGAAGCAAATTAAAAAAGCCTTTCTAATCTCAGCGGAGGCGCATAAGGATATGCGACGCAAATCGGGCGAACCTTATATCTATCACCCCTTATCTGTCGCGCAAATTTGTGTGGAGGAAATAGGCTTAGGGACCACTTCGATTATCGCTGCTTTATTGCACGATGTGGTGGAGGATACGGATACGACTTTGGCAGAAATTGAAAAACAATTCAATCCTAAAATTGCCGCTATCATCGATGGCCTAACAAAAATCGCCGGAACTTTTGAATATGGAACGTCTCAGCAGGCGGAGAATTTCCGGAAAATGTTGCTAACCTTATCGGATGACATTCGGGTGATTTTGATCAAACTCGCGGATCGTTTACACAATATGCGGACGCTGACGAGTATGGCGAAAGAGAAGCAAATGAAGATAGCTTCGGAGACCATTTACCTTTATGCACCTTTAGCCCACCGCTTGGGTTTAAACGCCTTTAAATCTGAATTAGAAGATTTAGGATTGAAGCATACGGAGCCTGAAGCATATAAAGAAATCGCGCACAAATTGACGGAAAATAAGCGAAGCCGCGAAAGCTTCGTTGAAAATTTCATCAAACCGATTAAGAAGACATTAGATGAGCGAAATTTGAATTATACGATCAAAGGTCGTCCTAAATCCATCTTTTCCATTTACAATAAGATTAAGAAAGGGAATACCTCTTTTGATAAAATTTACGATCTCTTTGCCGTGCGCGTCGTGTTAGATGTGCCCTTAGAAAGGGAGAAATCAGATTGCTGGGAGGTATATTCGGTCGTAACAGATCATTACCGCCCTAATCCGAGCCGTTTGAAAGACTGGGTTTCTACGCCTAAATCGAATGGCTACGAGTCCTTGCACACCACGGTCATGAGCCAGCCTTTTTCCCATGATAAAGAAGGTCGTTGGGTAGAGGTCCAAATTCGTTCGAAGCGCATGGATGAGATTGCGGAGAAAGGGGTGGCAGCACACTTTAAATATAAAGGAACCGATACCAGGACGAGTGATGCATTTGAATCTTGGTTATCCCAGGTTCGAGAGGCTATTGAGGCGAATGACAAGAGTCAATCTGCCGTGGAATTAGTGGAGGATATTAAGAACTCGCTTTACCATGAGGAGGTTTTTGTATTCAGTCCAAAAGGTAAGTTAATCGTCTTGCAATCTGGCGCAACGGCTTTGGATTTTGCTTTTGAGATTCACTCGGAGGTAGGCGCGCGTTGTATAGGAGCTAAGGTAGGCGGAAAGCTGGTGCCGCTCTCGCATAGATTGCAGAACGGGGATCAAATAGAAATTTTGACTTCCTCGAAGCAAAAACCGTCGGAGGATTGGTTGCGCATCGTCTTTACGACAAAGGCAAAAGCCCAAATCAAGAGCTTCATCAAAGAGGAGAATAAATCCCACCTCATTAAAGGACGCGATTTGATCGAGCATCGCTTAAAGCATTTAGGCTATCCGCTGTTAACCTTAGAGATTACGAATCAGTTGCGGGCTTATTTTAATGCCAAAGATGCGAATGATTTATTCTACCGTTTTGGCAAAGCCTATATAAATATAGATCAACTGAAGCACTGGAAGTTAGATCGAGAATTACACGAGCGCAAGCAGGCGGAGAAAGCCATTCAAGCACCTATTGTGGACAGCAAATCCTTCAAAAAGGAGATGCTTGAGTACCATAATGAACGTAAAGGTTCAGATACTTTATTAATCGGGGAGGATATGGACAAGGTGGATTATACCTTGGCTAAATGTTGTAATCCGATTTCGGGGGATGAAGTTTTTGGCTTTGTGACCATTAATGAGGGGATCAAAATTCACCGCGCAGCTTGTCCTAACTCGCCCGAATTACTTTCTCGTCACGGAGATCGGGTAATTAAAGCGAAATGGGCATCCCAAATTGCTATGTCTTTCGATGTAGATTTAGTCATTCGAGGAATCGATCGCGTGGGTCTGGTTAATGATGTGACTCGATTGATTTCAGAGAAGTTACAAGTGAACATCACCGGTTTAAATATTGGGGTGAAAGATGGATTATTTGAAGGCCAAATTTCACTCATGGTGCAAGACACCGATCACCTCGATACCTTAAGTGCTGAAATGGAACAAGTTCCTGGCGTGATTGAGGTGGAGCGAAAAGTTTCTTAGTTTTTGTCCGTATTTTTTGCTTATTTTACGTCGTTTTTTTCCTATAAATGTCCCAAGAATTAGATAAATTAGATTCAGTAAAAAAGATCTTTACAGCCTACCTGGAAAACAAGGGTTTGCGTAAGACTCCCGAGCGCTTTGCGATTTTGGAGGAGATCTATTTACGGGACGATCACTTCGATGTGGAGGAGTTGTATATCTCCATGAAAAACAAGAAATACCAAGTCTCTAGAGCCACAGTTTATAATACGCTTGATGTGTTAGTGGAATGTGATTTAGTCGTAAAACACCAATTTGGTCGTAACCAGGCACAATTTGAGAAGTCTTATGGACGCCGTCAACACGATCATTTAATATGTACCGATTGCCACAAAGTCACCGAATTTTGTGATCCTCGGGTTCAAACCATTCAGAGTTTAGTAGGTGAAATGTTGCAATTCAATGTAATGCACCATTCCCTTATTTTTTACGGTTCTTGTACAAACAAGAAGTGTGAGCACAGAGATAATTACCAAACAAGAAATCAAGAATAAACAATATTATGGCAGTTGATGTATTATTAGGCTTACAATGGGGTGATGAAGGTAAAGGAAAGATCGTAGACGTTTTAGCACCCAAATATCAAGTAGTAGCACGTTTTCAAGGCGGTCCTAACGCAGGCCACACCCTAGAATTCGACGGATTTAAGCACGTTTTGCATCAAATTCCATCTGGAATTTTCCGCCAAGAAGTTCAAAACATCATCGGAAACGGAGTTGTTTTAGATCCGATTATCTTCAAAAAAGAGATCGATGGTCTAGCGCACTTTAATTTAGATCTGCGCAAGAATTTAGAGATTTCGAAGAAGGCTTCCATCATTTTACCCACGCACCGTTTATTAGATGCGGCTTACGAAAAAGCGAAAGGTGATGCAAAAATTGGTTCCACTTTAAAGGGAATCGGACCTACGTATACAGATAAAATTTCTCGTCAAGGCTTGCGCGTGGGAGATATGATTTCCCCTGATTTTGCACATAAATACCAGGCTTTAGTGGATCGTCACAAAGCGATTTTAGACGTTTATAAATTCGAATATGATTTAGCGGCAGCCGAAAAGGAATTCTTCGAAGCCGTTGCTTTCATGAAGGAATTCCGCTTAGTGGATTCGGAATATTCCGTGAATCATGCCATCGATGCGGGAAAAACAATCCTAGCAGAGGGTGCACAAGGTTCTTTATTGGACGTAGACTTTGGTTCTTATCCATTTGTTACCTCTTCTAACACCATCACCGCAGGTGCTTGTACTGGATTAGGCGTAGCGCCTAAAAATATCGGAGAAGTATTCGGTATTTTCAAAGCCTATGCCACTCGTGTAGGTTCTGGTCCGTTTCCTACGGAATTAGAAGACGAAGTAGGTGAGCGTATGCGCGTCGAAGGGCGTGAATTTGGCTCTACAACGGGTCGTCCTCGCCGTTGTGGTTGGATCGATTTGCCAGCCTTGAAATATGCGATGATGATTAATGGCGTGACGCAGTTAATTATGATGAAGGCAGACGTCTTGAATATCTTCGATGAGATTCAAGTTTGTACAGCATACGAAATGCCAGATGGTTCTATTACGGACCAAATTCCTTTTGAAATCACCGATATCAAAGTAATACCAGTGTACGAAACCTTAAAAGGTTGGGCTTGTAGCTTAGAAGGAATGCGTGATTTTAACGAATTGCCTGTCGAACTAGCTGACTATATTAAATTCTTAGAAAAACATTTGAACCTTCCGATTAACTTCATCTCGACTGGTCCAGACCGCGAGGCTTGTGTGTTAAGAGGTTCATTAGCCTAATACAAATGGAAGGGGTTTCATTAGCTGATTTGTATAAATTCGACGAGATCTACTGGGTCCCGCAGGATAAGACAGAGGCGCAGCTAGCGGAATCCCCTACTGTTGAAGTCGCAGCTGACACAATCGCTGAGGTGAAACCTAAAGTCTCGACTCCATGGGTCGTAGTAGGCCAAATCGCCGAAGCTGAATTATCCCGCTTAAAACTCATCTTTTCAGCTCCACCATTGGTTTTAAGGCCTTCAGATTGGTCTATTTATACTCCATCTGATGATGAGCCTAGTTTTAGTAATTTCTTAAAGGAGACGAGCGCAAAACGCTATATTTTCATAGGCCAGCAGCCTGCGCAATGGCAAGGTGAGCTACCTACCACAGAAATCGATAAAATCGAATCTAAATTTGTCTATTTTTTCCCGCGGTATATTTCATCGTTAACGGATGCGGAGAAGAAATTGAAGATGGAATTTTGGAATGCGCTGAAAGAACTTAAAGCATAGAGCACAAAGCATAAAGCACAAAGTAGGAATCGCCTGCGGCGATTATTTTGTGAAATGTTTAAAGCATTGAGCATAAAGAATACAGAAACATTTCTGAATGCATCACCGAAGGTGATTCCATCTTTATTCTTTGTGCTCTATTCTTTGTGCTTTAAATTATAAAGAGTACCTCGCTAACGGACTCACATCTTGCCCACAAAACTCTCCAGCTTCTGCTTTAAAGTGACCGGCCATGGCAATCATGCCGGCATTATCGGTGCAATAACTGAAAGCGGGGATGAAGACCTCCCAACCCATTTCGACTCCCATTTCTTGAAGTTTAGTGCGTAAACCCGAGTTAGCAGATACGCCGCCGGCTATGGCGATTTGGGTACAATTCATCTCTTTCATCGCTTTTTTCGTCTTGCGTAAGAGCATGTCGATGAGGGATTTTTGGACGGACGCGCAGATGTCTGCTTTGTTTTCTTCGATGAAATTCGGGTTGTTTTTGACCTCTTTTTGAAGGAAATAGAGTATGGCCGTTTTGATGCCGGAGAAACTAAAGTTTAGGCCGGGCATTTCGCCTAGCGAGAAGGGGAAGCGGTTGGGGTTCCCTTCTTTGGCCAGCTTATCGATCAATGGACCGCCAGGATAAGGTAGTCCGAGAAGCTTCGCCGTTTTATCAAATGCCTCGCCCACAGCATCGTCCTGTGTCTCGCCGATGACCTCCATATCGAGCGCGGATTTCACCCAAACCAATTGTGTATGCCCGCCGCTAACCGTGAGGCAAAGGAAGGGAAACAAGGGCTTAGGGTCCTCAATAAAATGAGCCAAAACGTGGGCCTGCATGTGATTCACTTCGATTAAGGGAATGTCTAAGCTTAAGGCCAAAGACTTAGCAAAAGAAGTGCCGATTAATAAAGCCCCTAAAAGCCCAGGGCCCCTTGTGAAGGCAATGGCATTCAATTCATTTTTGTTTATATTTGCTTTTTGCAGGGCCTCTGTCACGACAGGGATGATCGATTTTTGATGAGCTCTGCTGGCTAATTCGGGAACGACGCCACCCCATTCGGTATGAATGAGTTGTGTCGAGATGATATTTGACTTCAAAACGCCGTCCACCATAACAGCAGCCGAAGTTTCATCGCAAGAAGATTCAATAGCCAGTAGCTTCATAAAAAATAGAATTCTGCGCAAAAATACGTCAATATGGTTAAATATCTCAAAATCTTCGTCAAAACAATCCTTTACGGGTTGCTGGGGATTTTTTTGCTGATTTTTGCCACGATTCTTCTCTTAAGAGCCCCAGTCAATCAAACCTTATTAGCGAATTATTTAGCGCCTAAAGTTGAAAAAGCGATTGGATATCCGGTGATAATTAAGGGTATTCAGGTCAAATTTTTTGATGAATTGAGTGTGTATGGATTAGAGGTTAAAGACCCTTGGGGGGCTAAAATGATCCAAATAGAGCAGCTAGATGTCAATTTTAGTATTGCTCATTTATTTTTACAACCCGGCAAACCTAGTCTTGATTATGCTCGAATAACCCGTCCGAATGTGCATTTGATTTTTGAAAAGAAGTCAGGTAAAATGAACATTGAGGAGTTTATTAAACGGCTAGATAATTGGATTTCAGGTGGAGTTAAAACCGTGAAAAAAGGGCCATCTTCCATTTTTACCATACCCGAAGCAGAGGTGATAGATGGGTCATTTTCCTTGGATGATCAGACACGAAAAAATGAAGCAACCAGTCGGCACTTCGATATTTCACACTTTACGCTAGCAAAAGTATATGCTAAAGTCAAGAATTTTTATTTGAAAAACGACACCTTAGGTCTTCAAGCGATAGGCCTACGAACGCGGGATCCACTGACTGGATTTGACGTTAAAAGTTTGAATACGGTATTTATGATTTCGGATCATCAAATGCGGTTTGATCAGTTGGATTTGAGATTTAATGATTCTCGAGTGACGCGCAAATTCGTTGTGAATTACCGAGATATGAGTTCGATGACGCGTTGGATTACCGATGTGGATATGCAAGCGGATTTTAATGGTGCCTTAGTTAAAGGGGAGGATTTAGGGCGCTTCGTGGAGGCGATGTATGACTATGAAGGAATGTACCGTTTGAAAGGATTATTGAGGGGTACGGTGGCTAAATTAAATCTACAGAAATTCGAATTAGGTTTTGGTGATAAGAGTGTTTTACGGGGTGATTTTGGCTTTAAAGGCTTACCTAACGTAGACAAAACGGAGATGGATTTTACCATGCGTTCGTCTTTGTTTTACCCACAAGATTTAGGAACCTATATTACGAAGCCGGCTGCTGAAAATATGGTCATTTTAGGCCCTGTTGCCTTTGATGGACTTTTTAAAGGAACAAATAAAATTTTCAGAACAGCAGGTAAATTAAAGACTGGTTTAGGCTATGTAGAGGCGGATGTTAAGATGAATTTACAGGATTCGATGGCTTTTTCTCGCTATGATGGAAAGATCAAATTGCAGAAATTTAAGCTGGGTAAATTCCTAGGTTTAGAGTCTGTCTTAGGAACACTGGATGCGGAGGGGAGTTTGAAAGGGAGTGGATTCGCTAAGAAATCAGCTAATATTGATTTTGATGGCAATGTATCTGAGATTTATTTTAATCAATACCTCTATCATAAAATTGCTTTAAAGGGGAACTTTCAAAAGCAATTATTTAAGGGTGATGTGATCTCTAAAGACACGAATTTAGTCGCTACTATGTCGGGATTAATTGACCTTAGAGGGGCTAAGCCAGTCTATCAAATGCAAGGTGAAATCAAGCACGCTAACCTGCATACTATTCGCTTATTAGATCCTCAAATTAGTCTGTCCACTGATTTTGAATTAGATATAAAAGGGGATCGTTTTGATGATTTGGAAGGTCGATCTGTATTCTATAATACGACTTTACGTACTCCGAAACAACCCGATTTGCATGTTGAATTAGTGACGCTCACTTCTTCAACTGGGGCTGGTCAAAAACGGAATTATAAATTGACCTCAGACCTTGTTTCAGCCGAAATTAGTGGCGAGTTTACACCGAGCATATTGCAATCTCAGTTAAGACAGTTAGCCGATGAATATGCCTTATATTTCCAAAAGGGAGCGGACGAACGTTGGGGTTATTATGCTACACGTTCGCACGAGGTGCAGACAAAATACAAGGCGGATTTTACGGTGATTTGCCATCGAATTGATCCGATTTTGGCCCGTTTTTTCCCGTCCGTTCAAATCGGAGAGAATACGGTTTTCTCTGGAAATATTGCTAAAGGAAGGACGCTTTCACTAAGCTTAGAGGCTTATCCAGATACGCTCGTATTCGGAGGATATCACTTTTATCAATCCGTATTTTCGTTCCAAAGCTCTAAATTTTTAGGGGCTCCCGAGGTTTCTTCAAGCCTTGTTTTTTCTTCCAGAAAGCAACAATTAAACTTTTTAGCCCCTACGGAGAATCTAAAATTGGACGCGTTATGGGATCAAGATCGCATTAATTTTGGTCTCGATTTTAAACAACAGGGAGAAGAAAATGCAGCTCATTTAGTAGGGGCTTGGGCCTTCGAGGAGGATGGTTTATCGCTGAAATTTAGGGATACGTATTTCCGAATTTTGGGGCAAGATTGGGCGATGGATGCGGCTAATAAAATCACCATTCAAGGACAAGAATGGAAGGCGGATCGGGTTGTCGTGTCTAACCAAAATCAATCTATTTCACTGCAAGGAAGTCTCTCTACTGATACTACTGAAACGATTAAGTTAAAGGCGAATCATTTTCAATTATCAACCCTAAAACCTTTATTTGCCACGAAAGCACAAGGGGAATTAAATGGTGAAATTAGTATTCAAGATTGGTATAATCATACCCGTTTGGATTCCTGGGTACTAGTGGATTCTCTGCAATTGAATAAGTTTTACATAGGTAATTTTCAGGGAGTGGGAACCTATTTGACGGATGATAAGGCGATGGATTTGAACCTGAATTTAAATCGATTAGGGGAAACTGTTTTATCGCTGACAGGCAGCTATCTTCCTTTCGAGGAAGAGCAAAAATTGAATGTGAATGCGGAGTTGAATCAGACAGACTTGCAGATTTTGGAACCATTTACAGAAGGTATTTTTTCTGGGTTAAAAGGTTCGGCCTCCGGAAATTTGCATATCGGAGGTTTACCTACGAAGCCAGAAATTACGGGTGAAATTGTTTTCGCAAAGGCCGGTGCGGTCTTTGATTATTTGAAAACATCCATGTCTGTATCGGATACAGTTAATTTTACACCTCGGAAGATTTATGCCAAAAATTGGAGTGTCTTAGATGCGGAGGGCAATAAAGCGGTAGTCAATACGTCCTTGCTTTTTCCAGAGGAAAAACCTTTTGAACTTGATATTCAGGCTAATTTAGATCGTTATAAAATACTAAACACGAGCCGCGAACCTAACTCCATTTACTATGGATTAGGATATGCATCAGGTCCGATGCGTGTTTCTGGAACGATTGATAATCTAGTAGTTTCTGCGAATTTGAAATCTGAAAAAGGCACCCGTTTGTTCATTCCACTGGACCGGGAAGAGGATGCGACGGAAGCGGAGGATTATAGTTTTGTGAGTGATTTAGCCTCTTCCGCTTTGGATCTAGAGCAGTCCACTGTTTCGACGAAATTACAAGAAGATGGCATTACACTAGATTTGCGTTTGGCTTTAACGCCCGAAGCTTATGGAGAAGTTCAATTTGATGCAAAGAAAGGCGATGTGATGCGGATGTATGGTTCGGGGGATATTAAGATGAATTTGGATAAAAAAGGAGCCTTCAAAATGGTAGGGGATTATGCGATCGATCAGGGGGATTATACCTTTACGCTTCAAAATTTGATCAATAAAAAGTTTGCCATTCAGCGGGGTTCGAAAATTTCTTGGACAGGGGATCCTTTAGAAGCGAACGTTAATATCAAAGCAATATATACGCAATACGCTTCTTTATTCCCTATCTTATTAGATACGGCGAATAAAAGTAATTTGCCAGAGTTTAAGCGCCGTTATCCAGTCGATGTGACGATTAGTTTGCAGGATCGCTTATTATCACCTAGCGTAAACTTTGATATTGGTATTCGGGATTATCCTAAAGACATGACCTTGAACGGTGCCGTTACGGCCTTCACAAACCGGATTAAAACGGATGATCAGGAGTTGACACGTCAGGTAAGTAATATCTTATTATTTGGCCAATTAGTTTCGCCTTTTGGTGGAAGTGGTTTAGCGCTGGGAAATTTAGTGGGTAATTTTACCGAAATGCTTTCGAATCAGTTAAGTAATTTGGCCTCTAAAATTAATAAAGATCTCGACATTTCTGTGTCGCTGGGCGGTGGCGAATTGAACCAAGATATCCTATCTAACCTACAACTAAGAGCCTCTTATAATTTTAATGATCGACTTCGAATTACTCGAAGCGGAGGATTTACGGATGCCCGAAATCAAACAAGTCCTCAAATTTTATTTGGTGATTGGGCCTTGGAATGGTTCGTTAGACCAGATGGAAGTTTGCGCTTGAAGACCTATAATCGAAATGTTCAAACGACGATCTTAGGATCTTTTAACTCCTACCAAATTAACCAAACAGTGGGTGCCAGCTTGTTGTATAACAAAGGATTTAATCAGTTTTTTTGGCAGAAAAAGAAATAAAAAAGGCCACCCTTTCGGACGGCCCATTTTATAAAACGAAGGAGGAAATTACTTTACCTCAAATGCGCCAGTTCCTACTAGGAAACCTTCTGCATATAATTCTACTGAATATTTACCGGCCTTGTAAGCTACACCACCACGAGGGTAAGTAACGGCTACTGTTTGGCTATCATTAGTATATTCAAATGTTTGCTTAGCTGTGTAAGTCACTTCTTTACCGTTAATAGAGATACGGCCAGAACCGATTGCCTCATCAGATAAAGTAGCGCCTTCACCATCGATAACACGAACGTAAATGGTCTTGTTTTCTAATTTCGTGATCGGGTTAGTAGCTAGGCTAAATACCACTTTCAATTTCTCGATTTTCTTACCATTCAAACGAGATCTTTCTGTTTCTTTTCCTTTTGAGTTTACAGATAGAACTTTAACGTTCTGCGCTTTCAAAGCAGCAGCGATGCTTACCTTGCGAGCTAATTCCTTATTGCGTTGGCTTACAGAAGAAAGGGTATCATTTAACGTTTGGTTTTGATTTTTTAAACCTGAGTTTTCTGTATTTAACGTTGTGTTTTGCGTAGTTAATACTTGGTTATTATCTGTAAGAATACCATTTTGCTTCTTTAACTCTACGATTTCACCATCTTTAGTAGTTAATACAGCATTGTATTCCTTGATTTTTGCTTCGTATGAAGCAATAGTTGCGTGATTAGCGCTCTTTAAAGATGCTTTGTCTTGCTGTAATTGAACTTTTAACGCCTCTAAGTCAGCTACTTGTCCACCTAAAGATTTGATTTCAGCGATTTTAGCGTCTAATTGAGTTGAGATCGAGTCTAATTGTGAGCGAGTATTGGATAACTCTACTGCTTTTTCTTCGATTTGAGATGCTTGGTCTTTCGTCGTTTGGTACGAACGGAAGTACAAAACTCCTAATACTGCCGTTAGCACAGCTAAGACAATAAGAGCAATTTTGGAATTGTTGTTAGGCGATTGTTCCATTTGGTTATAATTTATTTAAAAGGGTTTGTATTTTAATGCCGCAAAAATACAAAATAAAGTTCACATTTTGGGGTGGATTTCGGAATAAAGGCTCTTTTTGATTAATTTGCATTTCATTTATACATCCTATGCCTACATACGACTTTATTGTCATCGGTTCTGGAATTGCGGGTTTATCCTATACGGTTAAAGTCGCTGACTATTTTCAGGAGCGCCAAATTCCGATTAAAATCGCCTTGATTACCAAGACCGTAGCCGAGGAAACGAATACGAAATATGCGCAAGGTGGCATCGCGACCGTATGGGATTCAGCGGATTCATTTGAAAAACATATCGATGATACGATGGTGGCCGGCGACTTTGTTAGCGACCGGAAAGTGGTAGAAATTGTGGTGAAAGAGGCTCCTGAGCGCTTAAAGGAATTGATTGCTTATGGCACTGAATTCGATCGTCAGGAAGATGGGTCCTTTGATTTAGTGAAAGAAGGAGGGCATTCGGACAAACGTATTTTGCACCACAAGGATTCGACAGGGAATGAAATTGAACGGGCTCTATTAGCCAAAGTCAAGTCCTTTAAATCGGTTGATTTCTTCACGCATTATTTTGCTGTCGATTTAATTACCCAGCATCATTTGGGTGAAAAAGTAACCAAAGACACACCAGGTAAAAAGTGTTTTGGGGTCTATGTTTTGAACCTCAAAACAAATAAAATTGAAACATTTTTAGGAAAAACTACTTTGTTAGCTACCGGGGGGATTGGTCAAGTGTATCAATCGACCACGAATCCTACCATTGCTACGGGGGACGGAATTGCCATGGCTTACCGTGCCAAAGGCTTCGTGGAAGGAATGGAATTCATACAATTTCACCCGACGGCCCTATATAATCCAGGCAAGAAACCTTCTTTCTTAATTTCTGAAGCAGTTCGTGGCCATGGGGGAATTTTAAAGAACCAGGATGGTAGCACGTTCATGGAAAAGTACGATGCCCGTTTGTCCTTAGCCCCTCGGGATATTGTGGCGCGCGCGATCGACTCGGAAATGAAAACGCATGGAACCGATCACGTATTTTTAGATACACGGCATATCCCGAAAGAAGAAATTCTACAACATTTTCCCATGATTTACGACCATTGTCTACAGGTTTTGGGAATCGATATGTCTGAAGAAATGATTCCAGTTGTCCCTGCACAACATTATTTATGCGGCGGAATTATCGTGAATGAATACAGTCAAACCAACATTGAAAACCTCTATGCCGCCGGCGAATGTTCGTTTACAGGTTTACACGGAGCTAATCGTTTAGCCTCTAATTCACTCTTGGAAGCGA
Source organism: Aquirufa sp. A-Brett2-15D (assembly GCF_054558735.1). Classification (NCBI taxonomy): domain Bacteria; kingdom Pseudomonadati; phylum Bacteroidota; class Cytophagia; order Cytophagales; family Flectobacillaceae; genus Aquirufa; species Aquirufa sp. A-Brett2-15D. The sequence continues at coordinate 392,935 of NZ_JBSKFT010000002.1, forward strand.
TCGTTTTCGCGCACCGTGCCTTCGAAAAGTCAGTAGCGGAATTTGGAACGCAAGTACTTCCTTCAGGCATACCTGCTTGGAATGACGACGGAACAAGGAACCCAGAAGAGATGGTTTTAGTGACAGAAATGACGCGTGAATTAGAATCCATCATGTCAAATTACGTGGGTATTGTTCGCACGGATCGTCGTCTAAAAAGAGCCTATGACCGCTTGGAATTAATCTATTTAGAGCACGAGGAATTATACCGCCAATCCAAGATTACGGTGCCTTTATGTGAATTAAGAAACATGATTAATGTGGCGTATTTGATTATCAAGCACGCCCGTGCACAACGCGAAAACAAAGGTTTGCACTATAACCTAGATCTGTTTCTTTAGGTAAGAAACAATGACTTCTAGTCCTTTTTCGAAGTGGTGATTATTCGGAATCACGATGTCGCAGGAACGTTTGTGTGGACGAATAAATTCCTCATAAGTAGGCTTCACGTGGTATTTCCAGCGGTACATCACATCTTGTAAATCGTATCCGCGTTCCTCGTTATCCCGTTTAATTCTACGCTTTAATTTGATTTTATCTTGTGCATCGATGAAGATTTTTAGGTCCAAAAGCTGGGCCACTTCAGGGAAGTGAAACACAAAAATCCCCTCAACAACTAAGATTTTGCGCGGATGAAAGTGCAGCATATTAGGTACTTTTACCGAATTATTAAAGGTATACTCTAATCGGCTGACGATTTCACCATTTCGTAATCTCTCTATATCAGTTGCGAAAGCTTTATCATCGATTGCCCCCGGAAGGTCAAAGTTTTCAATACCATTATGATCTTTTGTCTGTTCTTCAATCGATCTATAATAATTGTCTTGAGATAAAAGGCAAATATCGTCGCTTTGAAACTGCTCCATTAATCGGCTTAAAAACAGGGTTTTACCTGAGGCGCTACCTCCTGTGATTCCGATAATAAAGGGACGTTCTATAGTGGACATGTGTGTTATTCAGATACAAATTTGCGAAAAGGTTTTTATTTTAAGTTAAAAATGGACTTTCATTTTCGGAATTTGAGGTATATGGCTACTTCATCCTTCGTTTTAGACGCTAGGTGATGTAAGCCTGCTTTCGCGAATTCGTCAATTATTTCCTGCTCAAAAAACAACTCTTTTCCACAACCTTCATGTTGTAATCGCTCACTTTTCGAGATTTCCTCTTCGATAATAATGGTCCCGCCATCTTCAAGCGCGGCAATTATTTTTACTAACATTTGCGCGCGATCTTCAAACTCATGCCAGGCATTGAAAATCCAAATTTGGTTTGATTTTTTTAGGCCTTCTGGATTCAACTCCACTTCCGTCTCCCAAATTAATCCCGTTTTCTCTGTGAAATAGGCAATGCTTTCCGCTACGTCATCAGCATCCACTAGCGGATCGATCAGCGTTAGTTTTTTTGCAGGATAATGCAGGCAGAGGCTGACTTCCCACCAGCCATAACCACAGCCTATGGAGGTGATGTGATCGTCTTTTTGCCAAAGCCCAAATTCATAGAATTCTTTCATCGATTCGCAATTTAAGGTATATTTGACGAATTAAATAAAAAACAACATGGCTATTTTTATTGCTTCTACGGCCAGCGTGATGGGCCGTGTTTTCATCTCTAAAGACGTTTCCGTCTGGTATGGCGCCGTGATTCGTGCTGATGTAGAGGAAATTCATTTAGGCGAAGGCTGCAATATTCAAGATAATGCGGTTTTACATGCAGATGAGGGTGAAAAGACGATCATTGGAGCGAACGTAACGGTAGGACATGGTGCGATTGTTCATGGTGCTGAAATAGGGGAGGGAAGTTTAATAGGTATGCAAGCGACTGTTTTGAATAGGGCCAAAGTAGGTAAATTTTGCCTCATCGGCGCTCACGCTTTAGTTACCGAAGGAATGGAAATTCCGGACTATTCGCTCGTTTTAGGAACCCCTGCTAAAGTGGTAAAAACATTAAATGAAGATCAAATCAATCGATTGAAATTTGGCCCACCTCATTATGTCAAAATGGGGGCTGAGCATAAATCAGGAAAATTCCCTTTATTAACCTCTGCTGATTTCGAATAATGGAACTTATTTTAATTCGCCATGCCCATGCGGGGCCACATACCGCCGATGACAAAGGTCGGCATCTTTCCGAGCGAGGAATAGAAGAAGCCTTACTATTAGGAGAATGGATGCATTTGAAACAAATCCCTGCGGGATTTTGGCTCATTTCTAATGCCATTCGTACGCGGGAAACGGCAGAATTAGTAGGTAAACCTTTTTCTGAATTCGAAAATTCGGATTTTTGGTATATTTCAAGCGGCCCAGATTATGTAGAAAAATTAATGACGCGCACTGAGCCCATTATTTATCTGATTGCTCATAATCCCTCCATTTCCTATCTAGCTACCTATTTAACCGGCGAAATGATTCAAATGGAAACGGCCGGATGTATATCTTTGCATTTTCCGGGATTAAACTCCTGGTCAGAAATCACTAAAGGCTCAGCCAGTATCACCCACCAAATATGAACAAAAATCAAAAGATCTTTCGCTGGGTATTAATTCTATTTACGTTGTTGATGATCGCTTTGGCGGTGCAGATGGCGAGTAATACTACTGCGCCATGGAATAAAAAAGCGGCTTTAAAATCCAGAAATCGTGCTGCGCAATGATTTCTTAGATTTTTAACCCGTTTTTTATCTGGAGAGCTAGGAAATAAAGTCGTACTTCGTACTTGGTCGCTAGTTGCTAGTCGCTAGTCGCTAGTCGCTAGTCGCTAGAATAAAATGAAGAGATAAAATTACAGATATTTCACGAATGCATCGCCGCAGGCGATTCCAACTTTGAACTTTGAACTTTGAACTTTGCTCTTTGAACTTTGCTCTTTACAGCACGCTTTCAATATGCTTCAAGTGATGCGTACAATGCCACGCATATATCCCCAAAACTTTATCTAATGGATAAGTAATACCTCTTTCTGGATGGAAATAGGTTTTCTTCCAATCAGCTTCCGAAACTGTTTCCATTAAGTATACCCAACGTAAATGGATGTAGCGTAAGCCTTCGATGGACCAAGCGATGGGAGCTTGATCGCCATCTGGCATGGAAGCCCAATCGTCTTCACTGTATGGTTTGATGCTAGGATTATCCTCTGTCAGCGCCATTTTGAAACGAATGTAGCTGTTCATGTGACTGTCCATTAAGTGGTGAATCACTTTGCGAGCTGACCAGCTACCTTCCCGATACGATTTTTCTAAAAGTGCTTCGTCCACTCCTGCTAACATGGTGGTTAAATCGTCTGCTGTAGAGGCGATGATTTGAATCCATTCGGCTCTAATTGCGGGTGTGATGACCTCCGGATTTTTATATTTCCCGATGGGGTATTGCAAAGGGTTTAGTTCCGTATTAGACATTTGTATAAAATTTAGTGATGGAAATGGCTGCCTCACGGGTATGAGCGATCAAAGGATGTACTCCTGTTTTGATGGTCTCTAGCATTTCTTTGGCAGATTCTTTACTTAAATGAGCGACATGTAAGGGTAGCAATGTTTCGCCTTCTTCGATTTCTAAAGGAGTGTAAACAAGGTAATTTTCCGTACCCATGGCGGCTAATTCAGCAGCTTTGGTTTTAATGGCTTGGAAACTTGCTTCCAAAGCCTCTTCGGAGCCTCCGCTGATCTCTAAAATTTGGACTTCTTGCACGGCCTTTGCTTGTAAACAAGCAGCAATAGCTTCATCCAATGCCTTTAATTGTAGACTAAAGGAGTAATAGTTTTTGCCTGTTCTTAAACGCTCGCGGATAGATTGACGAATGAAATAAGTTAACGAGTCCGTTATATTTAACCCTATTTCGGCCATTTGCTTGAAAATTAGGGAACTCGGGGACATGCCTGGAATGGTATTGGGGTCGTGTAGGACCACGATTCCATTGTTGTCTAAGAATCCATCAATTCGGGTACAAACACCAAAGCCTAAATCATCAAAAGCCTGTTTTACTTGCGCTTGAATCACTTGTAAGTGAGCCAGGCTAGCGTGCATCGGAATGCGTTTGCGCGTTAATTTTGATTTGTATTTGGCATTAAAATCAAATACTTCGACGGATTCGTCGATAACGATTTCGGTCGGAGGAAGTGCTACCGTTTCTCCTGCAGGAGTTTGAATGACGCCGCAACTGAATTCATTTCCATTTACAAAGGATTCAAGTAGAATCGCGTCTTCGGAGTGGATGGATTGGATGCTTGCCTTCGTGACCGTATGCGTGAAATAGTCGCGCAATGCGCTTAATAATAGGCTAGGGTGGTGGTAGATTTGTTTTGAGAAAACAACCGGAAATCCGATTCCCTCGTCTAAGTTCACCATCTTTTGCAAAAGAGCTACTTGTGCATTTTCGTCTAATTTTAACCAATCCTCGCGGTAGATTTCTTCAATGAAAAGACATTTTTTGATGGCTTTGTCGAAATCTTCAATGGAATCTTCTTTCACGAAAGCAAGACCGATGGAAGAACCTTGGTGTGGAGCTTTGGCCACAAAAGGGATACCGATTTCTTTCTTAATTTGCTCAAAAAGTGTTTCTCTGCCGTATTTAGTATAGTCGTCTCTTTGCAAAACGAAGAATTTCTTCTCTAAACCCACGGATTTCTTTAACCATTCGTTTTGTTTGGCCTTATCAATACCGATTGCTGACCCCAAAACTCCAGGTCCAGAATAAGGAATGCCGTACCACTCTAATAAGCCTTGAATGCTGCCATCTTCTGCTCCAGGTCCGTGCATGGCGATGAAAACAAAGTCAAAATGCGAGGCAAAATCAGCTGGTTGAATGACTGTGCCGATTTCGGCCAGTAATTTCGAGGCATCTTCATCCGGCAAAGACTCGATGTACACCTGAAATGGTGCGGTTTGAACACGCTGAGGTGGGTAGAAAGAGCGAATTGATTCCTCGAAAATAAGCTCCTCATTGATCAAGATAAAATTACCTAAGCTATCCACGAAAACGGGGATGGGCTGAAATAAGGCCTTGTTCAGGTGAGCCATGGCAGTTTTGCCACCTAAAAAACTAATTTCCCGTTCACGCGCGGGGCCGCCAAAAAATATTCCTATCCGCATCATATGCCCTTTAGGGTTTTACTTCTTCTACTGCTGTAATTTCTGGTACATCTCTGCGTATCGCCTCTTCTACTCCTGCCTTAAAAGTCATGGCAGATATATTACATGTTTGGCAATTGCCCGTTAACGCTAATCTCAACACATTATCCGAAGTAATCTCTGTGATTTCCACATTTCCGCCATCCGCTATTAAATAGGGTCTTATGCTATCTAAGGTCGTTTGAATGCGATTGTAAAGTGGGTGATTTTCCATATTAAGAGACTTGGTTTTTCGCGTTTGAAATGGCTACTTGTTGTGCTAAATTAGCTGCAATGGAATTAAAGGCATCTGCACTGGGCCCTTCGCTAGAGGCGATCGGTTTACCCTCGTCCCCTGCTTCGCGGATGGCCTGAATTAATGGAATCTCCCCTAAGAAGGGAACTTCATATTTTTCAGCTAATTTTTTGCCCCCATCTTTACCAAACAAATAATATTTGTTCTCAGGTAATTCTGCCGGAGTAAAATAAGCCATATTTTCTACTAAACCCAAAAGCGGAACATTGATTCCTGCTTGCTTAAAGAAGGCTAAGCCTTTTGTCGCATCGGAAAGAGCCACTTTTTGAGGAGTTGTCACGATCACCGCACCAGTCAGTTTAATTAGCTGCACCAAGGTTAAATGGACATCTGAGGTTCCTGGAGGAAGGTCGATTAATAAATAATCTAATTCATCCCAGTTCGTATCTCCAAAAAATTGGCGAAGCGCTTGCGTCATCATCGGCCCTCTCCACGGCACAGGACTTTCGCTAGGAGCTAAAAAGCCCATGGAGATCATCTTGATGCCATATTGCATGATCGGTTGGATGCGGTTTTTGCCGTCTACTTCCGTCACTAAGGGTTGTAAATCTTCCGCCCCAAACATCACCGGAATCGAAGGTCCAGAAATATCGGCATCTAAAATTCCCACTTTTGCACCGGCATTTTTTAATGCCATGGCTAAGTTCGCCGTTACCGTAGATTTACCCACACCACCTTTTCCGGATGCAATGGCAATTACGTTTTTAACGCCTGGAATTAACGGGTCTTTCGAAGTCAATGAGGTGACTTCAGCCGTCATATTAATCACGATCTTCAGGTCTGGGTGCACTAAATTATGAATCGCATCCTCGCAATCTTTTCTGATCTTCTCTTTTAATGGACAAGCAGGTGTCGTTAGGACCACCGTGAAGCGAACCTCACCCACGCCTAATTCCACATCCTTAATCATATTCAACGTCACTAAATCTTTCTTCAGATCAGGTTCTTGAACGGTACTTAAGGCACCTATAATTAGTTCTTTACTTACACTTAATTCTCCCATGAATCTCTTTTCCTTTTCAAACCTTAAATATACGTGTTTTTTATTTCATGCGCGACGTATTCGGCGATTTTGCACGTATCAATTTCTCGGTATTTTTCCTCATTCAGTTCGGCTAATAAGACTTCTAACACCCGCCGATGATTTAGTAATTTAGCCGGATGTGGTCTATGTCCCAAAGTTCGGTAAATGGAATCCCATTTTTTCTGAATAACCAGCAATTCCGCATCAAAAAATACAGACCCAAATCGCTCCCAAATATACTCTTGAGCTTGCTCATTGGGGTGAATCATATCTGCTTCATAAAAGCGGTAATCGCGTAATTCATCCAGCATAATCTCGTAAGCGGGAAAATAGTGTACATTTTCAAAGCGCTTAGCAACGATATCGGCTGCAACCCGAAGCGTAGATTTGGAAACCTGATTCTCCATCATGCCGTCTTTCGTGTGTCGGACGGGGGAAACGGTTAATACCACTTGGATGGTAGATGGTAGATGGGAGAGTAGAGAGCAGAAATCTTTTACTATCTCATCCACGGTTGAAAGGCGCTTTTCGAAACGCTCTGCCGGCATCTTGTGGCAGTTAGTCACCGTCTTATTTAGATGTTTGTCAAAATAACTAAATGATGTTCCCCAGGTAAGGATTAAGAAATCCGCCACGCCGATAAATGATGAAACTTCGGATGCCACAGAACGGATATCATCCAGTAATTCTACCGGCGAAGTAGCCGTATAATTCGAAGAATAATCCGGATGTAAGAAATACCCAACTTGCTCATATACTTCCTCCGAGATTACGCCAGATAAAGCTCTTGAAATCGCAAATGGATGAAATAAAGTACCAAAAGGCTGCGTCATTACTTCGAGTGGCAATTTGCTTAAACGCGAACCCATCGATGCTGCAAAACAAGAACCCATACTCAGCACCTTGCTCTTGTGATTCAAGAGCGAAGGTGCTGGTGGAATGGGAAATGAAGTCGTTAATTGCATTACTTTATAGAGGCTGCCCAAGCATTCATTTTGGATTCTAAAACATCCAAAGGCATATTTCCATCCTTCAATAGTGCATCATGGAAATCAGATAATTTAAATTTAGGCCCCATTTCTTTCGTTAAACGCTCGCGAATTTCTCTGATTTTCAAAGCACCTATTTTATAACTCAAAGCCTGTGCAGGAATCGCCATATACCGTTCGATTTCTGCAATGGTACCTTCTTCGCTTAATGGCTCGTTATCCATCATATACTTAATGGCCTCTTCGCGAGTCATGTTTTTCGAGTGCATTCCAGCATCTACCACAAGTCTGATCGCGCGGTGAATTTCATCTCCTAGAGCGCCCATATATTGGTATGGATCCGTGTAAAGACCTAATTCTTTACCTAAACTCTCCGTGTAAAGCGCCCAGCCTTCCGCATAAGCTGAGTTTCCGCCAAAGCGACGGAACTTAGGTAAATCACTGTTTTCTTGTTGCAAGCTGATTTGATAATGGTGGCCTGGAATCGCTTCGTGCAAGAATAAACTTTCCATTCCGGAAGTGGTGTTGAATTTTTTAGCGTCTAAAATAGGTACATAGAAAATACCCGGACGAGTTCCATCTTCTGAACCTTGGAAATACTCGGCAGAAGCAGAGGCAGCTCGGAAGGCTTCGGTTTGGCGAATCTCAAACGGCGTCTTCGGAACGCGACCAAACATCGTTTTTAAAGACGGTTCCATCTTTTTGTGAATCGTATGGAAAGCAGCTAATACCTCCGCCGGTGTTTTATATGGATAGAATTTAGGATCCGTTTTCATGTGAGTGAAGAATTCAGCTAAGGATCCTTTAAAGCCCACAGCGTCCTTCGTCTTCTCCATTTCTGTACGAATACGTTTTACTTCGTTTAATCCGGTTTGGTAGATTTCCTCAGCCGGTTTATCCGTCGTAGTAAGTACACGTATTAAATATTGGTAATAGGCAGCGCCATTTTTCAACGCACTAATACCTGTGCTCGTGCGGGCCTTAGGTAAATACTCGTTCTGTAAAAAAGTCGCTAAGCGAGCATAAGCGGGCATGATTTCATTTTCTATCGCTGCCGAATAAGCCGCTGTGAAACGTTGTTTATCTGCCTCAGAAAAGTCTGCAGGGAATTGTTTCAATGGACCATAGAAAGTCGATTCTTTTACATCTTTCACCGCGAAAGAAGTCAATTGAGGGATCATTTTTAGGACCAAAGCTTTAGGCAACACATAATCTTGCTTCATTCCTCTACGGAAATAAACAATAGATGAGTCTAAGTAGGCCACACCTTTTTTCATGCGCTTGCCCCAGTCCTCATAATCCTTTACTGTTTTAAAGGGTTGTATCACCTGGCCAGAACCTAGTTGAGCGAAGGTCATATGAAATCCATAAAACTGGTTTAATGGAGTTAAATTTTCTGGGTAGGTTAAACCTTCTAGGCTGAGGCGAATATCGCGAGTTAACAGATCATAGGTAATTTGATCGTTTGGACTTAAATCTGTGCGATTTAAGGCGGATAAAGATTGTTGGTATTTTTCTAAAACCGATTTAACTAAAGCGCGGTGACTATCCGTAAAATCAATGTTTAACTGATCATTGTATCGATTGTCACCATTCGATGTAGCTGAAATAGGACTTAGTTTTAGTTGCTCTTCGTAGTAATCTCCTACGATTTTGGCTAATTCTGAAGAGGATTGCTCTGACTTTTTACAGGAGAAAAAAGACAAAACAAGGCATAGGTAGAATAGTTTTTTCATAGTGAATTTGCTGATTTTAGGGGCAATTTACGTAAATTGGTCATTGCATTTATATTATTAGTAAAATTATACATTAAACAATTTGTTATGTCAGGAGTGGGAGCGGAGCGCGCGCGATTGCAATTAAGAAACGATAATAAGGGTTGGAAAAAATGGGGTCCTTATTTGACGGAACGTCAATGGGGAACGGTGAGAGAGGATTACTCTGCCCATGGAAATGCCTGGGGTACGATTACCCACGACATGGCTCGTTCGAAAGCTTATCGCTGGGGTGAAGAGGGAATCGGAGGAATTTCGGATAATAAACAACACGTCTGCTTTGCTTTTTCTTTTTGGAACCATAGAGATCATATCCTGAAGGAGCGATTTTTTGGTCTAACTGGGGCCGAATCTAATCACGGAGAAGACGTAAAAGAGCTGTATTATTACCAGGATTCGACGCCTACGCATTCCTACCAAAAGATGCTGTATAAGTATCCTCATCAAACTTTTCCTTATCAAAAACTCATCGATGAGTCTCAAAAGCGTAATCGGAAAGAGCCGGAATATGAGCTCTTGGATACCGGAATTTTTGACAATAATGAGTATTTCGATATTTTCATCGAATATGCGAAAGCAGATGAACAAGATATTTTGATCAAAGTGACTGTAGAGAATCGCTCGAAAGTAGCAGCTCCTATCACGGTTTTACCCACCATTTGGTACCGAAATACCTGGTGCTGGGGATATGAAAAGTATAATTATAAACCACTTTTAACGGGGGTAGGAAACTCCTTCATCGAGGTGGATCACCGCGTGGTGGGTCGTTTTAAATTATATGCAGAAGAGGCAGATGAATTCCTTTTCTGTGATAATGAGACGAATCTTCAGCGTTTACATAACTCCGCTAATAATTCCCATTTTACGAAGGATGGGATAAACGAGTACATCGTTAATAAGAATAAACATGCGGTAAATCCGAACCACATTGGGACTAAAGCCGCGGTTAAATTCACAGATAAGATACCAGGCGGAGGGAAAAAGGTATATCGTTTGCGTTTAAGTAATGTGACGCAGCGGGAGCCTTTTACGGATTTTGACCAAATTTTTCAAGATCGAATTATCGATGCCGATCAATTCTATACGGAATTGCAAAAGGGAATAGAAGACGAAAATTTACTTTCCTTGCAGCGTCAGGCTTATGCCGGGATGTTATGGACGAAGCAATGGTATTACTATAATGTATTTGAGTGGATTAAGGGTGATCCGTCCATGCCTAAGCCGGATGCGAGCCGTAAAAATGGCCGAAATAACACCTGGAAGCATATGTCTGCGGCGAATATTTTGTCCATGCCAGATAAATGGGAGTACCCTTGGTTTGCGGCTTGGGACTTGGCGTTTCATACTTTGCCTTTGGCCAGATTAGATCCTGATTTTGCCAAAAGACAGCTAGCCGTTATCCTCCGCGAATATTATATGCACCCGAACGGCCAAATTCCAGCCTACGAATGGTCCTTTTCCGACGTGAACCCTCCGGTACACGCCTGGGCAACCTGGAAAGTCTATGAAATAGATAAGGAGATGAATGGCGGGAAAGGCGATGTGGTCTTTTTGGAACGTATTTTCCATAAATTATTACTCAATTTCACCTGGTGGGTGAACTTGAAAGACGAGGGAGGAAACAATATTTTTGGAGGAGGATTCTTAGGAATGGATAATATCGGGGTGTTCGATCGCTCCGCACAATTACCTACCGGAGGTCACCTCGAACAAGCGGATGGAACGGGTTGGATGGCAATGTATAGCTTAAATATGCTGCGTATTGCCTGCGAAATCGCGATTGAAAATCCGGTTTACCAAGATATGGCTTCGAAGTTCTTTGAGCATTTCTTGCATATCGCTGGGGCGATGCAATCGATCGGAGGGGATAAGTTAGATCTTTGGGATGAGGATGATCAATTCTATTATGACATGTTACATAAGGAGGATGGATCTGCAGAATTATTAAAAGTGCGTTCGATGGTGGGTTTGATCCCGCTTTTTGCGGTGGAAACCTTGACATCTGAGATGCTAGAGAAATTACCCGCCTTTAAACGCCGGGTGGAATGGGTTTTAGCGAACCGTCCAGACTTAGCGAATTTGATTTCTCGCTGGTACGAACCAGGTAAAGGGGAAACTCGATTGCTTTCGATTTTACGGGGTCACCGGATGAAGATGATCTTGAAGCGGATGTTTGATGAGACGGAATTCTTGTCGGATTATGGTATTCGTTCTTTGTCCAAATACCACAAAGAGAACCCGTATAAATTTAATTACGAGGGAGGCACTTTGCAGGTCGACTATACTCCAGCAGAGTCTACGGGCGATATGTTTGGAGGAAATTCGAATTGGCGTGGACCTATTTGGTTCCCGATGAATTACTTGATTTTGGACTCCTTATCTAAATTCTCCGATTATTATGGATCAGATTATGAGGTAGAATATCCGACGAATTCTGGCGAAATGATGAACATTAAAGACGCCGCGCGCGGTGTTTCCGAGCGTTTATTAGCCATGTTTGTTCCGGGTAAAGATGGAAAAATTCCGATGTATGGCGAATACGACAAGTTCAAAGATCCCCATTTTAAAGATTCACACCTCTTCTTCGAATATTTCGATGGAGATACAGGAAAGGGATTAGGCGCAAACCACCAAACGGGTTGGACAGGCTTAATTTCCGAAATAATCAGACAATTACATGGCAAAAACTAGTCCAGAAGAAAACTTTGCGGCCTTAGGCCTGACGCTTCCACCGGCTCCTAAACCTTTAGGAGTTTACAAACCAGGTTTGCAAGTGGATCATTTCTATTATGTTTCAGGCCACGGTACTGTGCAGACAGATGGATCTTTGATCATCGGTCGCATCGGTGTGGATTTAGATATAGAGGAAGGTAAATTAGCTGCTCGTCAAGTGGGTTTGGCTATTTTAGCAACTTTAAAAGCGCAACTAGGATCTTTGAATAGAATCAAACGTGTCATCAAAGTCTTAGGCATGGTGAATGCCACCGACGATTTCTTGCGTCATCCCTATGTCATTAATGGATGTAGCGAATTGTTCGCTCAGGTTTGGGGAGAAGAAAATGGCATAGGCGTTCGTTCTGCCGTGGGAATGGGGAGTTTACCTGATAATATTCCGGTAGAAATCGAAGCAGTTTTTGAGCTTAACGATTAAACAGAGATGTTTAACATCGCTTTCAAAGCCTTATAGGCAGGAACGCGTATTTCTTCAGCTAAATGAATTTCCGGTAGCTCATAATACAAGGCATTGTATAATTTCTCCAAGGTATTCATCTTCATATACGGACATTCGCTGCAAGCGCAGGTATTTTGTTCATTAGCAGGCGCTGGAATCAAGTGCTTGTGAGGAACGGATTGCTTCATCTTATGTAAGATTCCCGCCTCCGTAGCCACGATGAATGTCGAATTAGGCGACGTTTCTACGAATTTCAATAAGGCCGTCGTCGAGCCCACATAATCTGCTTCTTTTAAAATCACTTCCTTGCATTCTGGGTGTGCAATTAAAAGCGCCTCCGGATATTCGTGTTTTAGGATAGCTAATTTCTCTAAAGAAATATCGATGTGAACCATGCAAGCCCCTTCCCAAAGAATCAATTCCCGTCCCGTCTTGTGCGCCACATAACGACCTAAATTCGCGTCAGGTGCAAATATGATCTCGCGATCTGCTGGAATCGATTCCACGATTTGCACCGCATTCGATGAAGTACAAATAATATCTGTCATCGCCTTAATGTCAGCAGAACAGTTAATATAGGAAACTACAATCGCGTTCGGGTGTTTAGCTTTCAATGCCGCAAATTCTGCCACCGGAACGGAGTCCGCCAGCGAGCAACCCGCGTTAAAATCGGGAACCACCACTTTCTTCGACGGATTCAATATTTTAGCCGTTTCACCCATGAAATGAACGCCACAAAAGACAATCAAATCCGCCTCTGTATTTTCCGCAGCCTGGGATAAACCTAAACTGTCGCCTACATAATCAGCTAGTTCTTGAATCTCTCCATCTACATAATAGTGTGCTAAAATCACCGCATTTTTCTCCTTCTTTAAGCGTTGGATTTCAGTGATTAATTCCACACCCTTAGGCGTAGATCGGGCTATATAGCCTACAGCGGCTGCTTCTTCTGTTAAATTCATTTCGCTTTTAGGCTTAAATCTAAACTTTTTACTTGGTGGGTTAAAGCTCCCACCGATATATAATCTACTCCGGTTTCGCCGTAGGCGCGGAGTGTTTTTTCTGTAATTCCACCGGATGCTTCTGTAGGGAAGCGTCCGTTAATTTTGCGAATCGCATCGCGGAGGCGATCAGGACTAAAATTATCGAGCATAATGCGCTTTACTCCTCCGATGGCTAAAACCTCGTCTAATTCGGTCTCATTTCTCACTTCGATCATGACATCTACGGGTTTTGACAAGCTGAGATTATAGTTAAATGCTTTTTCCAAAGCTGCTTTAATTCCCCCCGCAAAGTCTACGTGATTATCCTTAATCATAATCATATCAAATAAACCATAGCGGTGATTCTCTGCACCACCGATTTGGCAAGCCCATTTTTCAGCTAAGCGAAAATTAGGTGTAGTTTTTCTCGTATCTAAAAGTTTTGCTCGCGTGCCTTCTAATAGGTGGACCAAAGAGCGCGTATACGTTGCAATTCCCGACATACGTTGCATACAATTCAGGACCAAACGCTCCGCTTTCAATATCGATTGCGAGAGACCACTCACCTCTAAAACAACTTGTCCAGGCTCGATCCGAGAACCATCGTTTATGAACACTTTTACTTGTAATGCCGAATCTACCTCTTTGAAAATAGCCAGCGATAATTCCACCCCAGCTAATACGCCGCTGTCTTTTACCTTCAACTCCGCACTGCCTTTCGCGTCTGCCAGAACAGTAGAAAGGGAGGTATGGTCACCGTCCCCCACATCTTCCCGAAGGGCTGATTGGATGAAGGCTTGAACGTAAGAAGGGTCTTTGTAGTTAAACATAAGCGTATTTTACCTTCCAAAATTACGAAAATTACCCGGAGAATTGATTTCTAAGAAAAATATCCTATTTTTGCTACCCACAATGCAAAAGAAGATTAAAATATTCCATCTGATTCTGTTTATCCCCGTCCTTTTTTGGCTGGTGGCTAAGCCTATTTCGCTGTTCGCAGTCGAGACAGGTGCAGTAAAGACGGAAAAGACTTCGAAGCAAACGATCGTAAAGGCTGAGCAGCATGTTTATCAGGTTGCGACGAACCTACAACTTGATTTTCCACAAGATTGGAACTTCACAAGTCCCACAGAATTCTTTGTTGCGCGTTCATTAAGCGCGATTAAATTGCCTACTTTCACTCATCGCACGCAATTCTTACGGATTTTATTTACCCAATTTATAGCCACTCTGGCGCCGTGAGGAAGTGAGTCCGAAGGGAATGAGTCCTAAGTCCGGAGGATATATTTACCATCTACCACTCAACATTTACCATTCATTTACCATTCACCATTAACCATTTAGATCATGCGTTACAAAAGTGCCATTATTTGGCTGTCTACCATTGTGTCAGCCCTATGTATATTCTTCCTATCTTTTACGTGGAAGTCTAGTCAATTAAAAGACCAAGCCATCAAGTATGCAACAGCTGCAGATGGCAAAGTAGATGCGGCGAAGCGTTTACATTTCATTGATTCCCTTTGGAAACAACCGGTTTATATCGGATATACTTTACAAGAAGTCACTCAGTATGCCTTACAGAAAGGTCTTGACTTAGAAGGTGGTTTACACGCGGTATTAGAGGTTTCTCCAGCAGAGATCTTGCGTGCCTTGTCTGGAAAGAGTAATGATCCAGCATTTGAGAAAGCATTAGCTGCGGCTGGTGCGGCTCAGGCTAGTTCTACGCAATCGTTTAATGAATTGTTCTATGAAGAATTCGCGAAGGCAGCTCCTAACCAAACTTTGGCATCCGTATTCGCTAATTCAGTGAACCGTGGAAAAATCTCCTCTACATCAACAGATTCACAAGTGAAGAAGGTGATCGATGCGGAAATCGACGGTGCAGTAGATCGCGTTTACAAGATTATCCAAGCGCGTATCGATAAATTCGGTGTAGCTAACCCGAACATCCAACGTCTACCAGGTACAAACCGTATTCAGGTGGAATTGCCAGGTGTGGAGAATCCCGAGCGTGCTCGTAAGTTATTATCAGGTGCGGCGAAATTAGAATTCGTTGAGTGCTATGAATTGAATGAATATGGCGGAGGCTTAAATGCCTTAGGTGCTTTATTAGATAAGGAAGCGAAAGCGCCAGTGGCGGCTGCACCAGCGGCGGCTCCGGCGGCGAAGGATACGGCTGCGAATGCGTTGGCAAATAAATTAGCTGCGGCTCCAGCTACGAAAGATTCAGGTAAAGCAAAAGCAGATACGTCTGCAGGTTCTGCTTTAACGAAATTATTCTTGCCTTTAGGAAATAACATCGGTGTTTATGTAAAAGATACGGCTCGTGTAAATGCTTTGTTTGCTCGTGCGGATGTAAAAGCAATGTTCCCAGCGAACTTAACGTTTGCTTGGGCAGCGAAAGGTATTCCAGCTAAAAATGGCGATGAAATTCTTTCCTTAGAAGCTTTGAAGAAAGGCCAAGGTCAATCAGCTCCATTAGAGGGTGATGTGATCACGGATGCGGCGCAAGATTTCGATCAAGGAGGTCGTGCGGAGGTAACGATGGCGATGAACGGAACAGGAGCTCGTATTTGGAAAAACTTGACTGGTGCAAACATCGGACGTCGCATCGCGATCGTATTAGATGGGTATGTATATTCTGCTCCAGTGATTAACGGAGAAATTCCAGGTGGTCGTTCTTCGATCTCAGGTAGCTTCTCGGTAGAAGAGGCAAAAGATTTAGCGAACGTATTGAAAGCAGGTAAATTACCAGCTCCTACGCGTATCGTAGAAGATGCGTTCATCGGTCCTTCTTTAGGAGCGGAGTCAATTGATCAAGGGTATATGTCGATGGGCCTAGGCTTGTTATTAGTAATCATATTTATGATCGGTTATTATGGCGCTCCGGGTTGGATGGCGAATTTGTCTTTATTCTTTAACGTCTTCTTTATTGCGGGTGTTTTAGTCCAAATCCAAGCCGCATTAACCCTTCCAGGTATCGCGGGTATCGTATTAACCTTAGGTATGGCAGTGGATGCGAACGTATTGATTAATGAGCGTATTCGAGAGGAATTGCACAAAGGGAAAGGCTTATTAGATGCCATTAACGTAGGATACGAGAAGGCATTAAGTGCGATTTTGGATGGTAACATCACGACGGTTTTGATCGGTGTGATCTTAATTATCTTTGGTTCTGGTTCTGTTAAAGGATTCGGGGTAACGCTTTGTATCGGTTTAATTACCTCTGTATTTACAGCCGTTTACATCTCTCATATCTTAATTGATTGGATGGCAAAACGTGCTATTAAAGCAGGTAAGGAGAAAGAAATGACTTTCGAGACATTCATCTCTCGTGATCTTTTCAAAGGAATGAACTTCGATTTCATCGGAAAGCGTAAGTATTCGTATTGGTTCTCTTGGGCATTAATCGCTATTGGAGCTATCGTGTTATTCATGCAAGGTGGATTTAACCTAGGTGTGGATTTCAAAGGTGGTCGTTCGTATGTAGTGGAATTCGCGACGCCGGTTGAATCAGGAAAGGTGAAAGAGGCTTTGGCTGATGATTTCGGCGGGAAAGGAGTGGAGGTAAAAACCTTCAATGGTCCTACGAAATTGAAAGTGACTACGTCTTATTTAGTAGAGGACGAGTCGATTACGGCTAATAATACGGTTCGCACGGCTTTAGAAACAGGTTTAAAACAATTCTCAGCTCAATCCCCTAAAATTGTTTCTACTTCTAAAGTAGGGGCAACAGTAGCGGATGATATTTTGATGCAATCGTTTGTTTCGATCTTCTACGCGTTGATCGCTATCTTTATCTACATCTTGATTCGTTTCCGTAAGTGGCAATATTCATTAGGTGGAATTGTTGCCTTAGTTCACGATACTTTAGTGGTATTAGGAGCGGTGGGTATCGTTCGTTTGTTTGGTTTCGAATTAGAAATCGATCAAGTATTTATTGCGGCGGTATTAACGGTGATTGGTTATTCGATTAATGATACCGTGGTAGTATTTGACCGTATCCGCGAGGAGATTGGTTTAGATGCTGATCTTGGTAATAAAGAATTGATGATCAAAACGATTAACGAATCGATTAACCATACGATGTCTCGTACGGTAATGACAGCCACTACGGTATTCTTAGTAGTGACGGTGTTATTAATCTTCGGTGGAGATGTATTAAGAGGATTCTCTTTCGCGATGTTCGTCGGAGTTGTGTTTGGTGCTTATTCGTCTATTTTCGTGGCGGCACCTATCGTGATCGACTTCGGTACTTCGAAGAAGGAAAAGAACTAATTTTTTGCCGGCTGATCGTTTGATTGGCCGGTTTTTTATTTTTCATCTAAAAAAATACGACTATGAACAATAGTATTTGGAGAAAGAAACCCATGCATATGTTTGAGCAAGACATGCAAAAAAGCGAGCTCAAGCGTGTATTAGGTAAATGGAGTTTAACGGCCATCGGTATCGGAGCGATTATCGGAGGCGGTGTTTTCGTATTGACTGGTACGGCTGCGCATTACCATGCGGGTCCGGCCTTAGCGCTTTCATTCGTGATCGCAGGTATTGGCTGTATTTTTGCGGCACTTTGCTATGCCGAGTTTGCGGCGATGTTACCTGTGGAAGGTAGTGCCTATGCCTATGCTTACGGAACGGTAGGCGAAATATTTGCTTGGATTATTGGTTGGGGATTGATTTTAGAATATGCGATGGGTGCCATGACGGTTGCCGTGAGTTGGTCGGGTTATTTTAATAAGCTCCTCCATCTCTTTGGGATACATTTACCAGAAAATTTGACGAATGACCCGGTTACTTTCGGTGGAGCTTCGGTGAATTTACCTGCTCTTGTGATTGTGTGGTTTGTGACCTGGATTTTAGTGAGAGGGATCAAAGAAGCGGCGAGCGCAAATAATTTAATCGTTGTTATCAAAGTAGCCGTGATCTTGTTTGTGATTATCATGGGAGCTTTCTACATCGATGTAGCGAATTGGACTCCGTTCATTCCTGAAGAAGTACGCGTTGCCCGTGAAAATGGAGAAATGCTACCGGCTTATGGCTGGGGTGGTATCATCTCAGGTGCATCAGCTATCTTCTTTGCTTATATTGGTTTTGATGCCGTATCTACACAAGCTGGGGAGGCGATTAATCCGAAGAAGGATATGCCTTTCGCGATCATAGCTTCCTTATTGATTTGTACCGTATTGTACATCGCGGTTTCGTTGGTTTTAACAGGAATGATCAACTACAAAGATATTACGGGTGATGCCTTAAAGGCGCCAGTTGCCTTTGCATTTGATAAAGCGGGTCAGCCTTGGGCGGTATTTATCATAACGGCGGCAGCAACTGCTGGTTTATTGTCGGTAATGCTAGTGATGATGTTAGGCCAAACACGTGTTTTCTTAGGCATGGCGAAAGATGGTTTATTGCCAAAATTCTTCGCAGAAGTTCATCCTACCTTAAAAACTCCTTGGAAATCAACCATCCTAGTAGGAGCGGTGGTTTCCATCGTAGCAGGTTTTACACCTATCTCTTTATTAGGTGATATGACCAGCTTCGGTACCTTATTTGCCTTCACGATGGTGTGTTTAGCGGTATGGATTCTTCGTTTTAGAGATCCGAAACGTGATCGTCCTTTCAAAGTGTCTGGCTTAAACATCATAGCACCTCTTGGAATCGTAGTGAACACGTTCTTAATCTTGAACTTAGGCCGCACAGCGCAATTGTTTGCCATGGCTTGGTTATTATTCGGATTAGTAGTTTACTTCTTGTATAGTAGACCAAGATCATTGCTGAATACGAGAGAGTAATTCTCTTCAGGTAGGTAGGAGCCGGGGCGAAAGCCCCGGCTCTTTTTTTGCCTTTTAATTCCCCCTTTTTTGGCGTATTTTTGCACCTTGATTTTTTAATGAAGAACGAATGAGTCAGATTGAAACTGAAATTGCGAAACGCAGAACCTTTGGGATTATTTCTCACCCCGATGCTGGTAAAACAACATTGACTGAGAAATTGCTTCTTTTTGGTGGTGCGATCCAAACAGCCGGTGCGGTGAAGTCGAACAAAATTAAGAAAGGCGCGACGTCTGACTTTATGGAGATCGAGCGTCAGCGTGGAATCTCGGTAGCGACTTCCGTGATGACATTCGAGTACAATAAATTAAAAATCAATATCCTGGATACGCCAGGTCACAAGGACTTTGCAGAGGATACGTATCGTACGTTAACGGCCGTAGATTCGGTGATTTTGGTGATTGACTGCGTGAAGGGTGTAGAGGAACAAACGGAGCGTTTAATGGAGGTTTGCCGCATGCGCAAGACCCCCGTGATCATCTTTATCAATAAGATGGACCGCGAAGGCCAAAACCCTTTCGACCTTTTGGACGAATTAGAACAAAAATTAGGCATCTCGGTGCGACCTTTGACCTGGCCTATTAATATGGGACAAAACTTTAAAGGGGTATATAATTTAATGGACAAATCGCTGAATTTATTTTCTGCGAATAAGACCAGAATCGAAAAAGAAGTAGTCGCTGTAGACATCGATTCCCCCGAGTTAGATACGCGGGTGGGAGATCGTGACGCGCATCAATTGAGAGAGGACGTCGAATTGATTGACGGCGTATATGAGGCCTTTGATCGCAACGATTATTTATCTGGGGAGATTGCTCCCGTGTTTTTTGGTTCGGCTGTGAATAACTTCGGTGTACAAGAATTATTAGACACCTTCACTCGCATCGCACCGTCTACGCAAGCGCGTGGTACCGATATTCGTATCGTGGAACCAGAAGAAAAGAAATTCACTGGATTCATCTTCAAAATTCACGCGAACTTAGACCCGAAACACCGCGACAGAATCGCTTTTCTACGCATCTGTTCAGGTACTTTCAAACGTAATACCTTTTACCAACACATCCGATTAAAGAAAAATGTGCGTTTCGCGAATCCCTATAATTTCATGGCTCAAGATAAAGAGGTCATCGATGAAGGTTTCCCAGGGGACGTTGTGGGTTTATATGATACAGGTAACTTTAAAATCGGAGATACGCTTACTGAAGGCGAGGTATTAAACTACCAAGGTATTCCTTCCTTCTCCCCAGAAATATTTAAGGAGTTAATTAACCTCGATCCGATGAAGGCCAAACAGCTCGAAAAAGGTATCGACCAATTAACCGACGAAGGGGTAGCTCAACTTTTCTTACAACCACAACTCGGAAATCGTAAGATTGTGGGCACAGTAGGAGAACTTCAATACGAGGTAATTCAGTATCGTTTGGAACACGAATATGGCGCAAAATGTCGCTTCGAAGGCATGTCAGTCACTAAAGCTTGCTGGATTACTTCAGAAGATCCGAAGAAATTACAAGAATTCGTTCGCTTAAAGGGCCAAAACATCGCCCAAGACAAAGACGGCAACTATGTTTTCCTAGCTGAATCTGACTGGATTCTTCGCATGAATCAAACAAACAACCCAGAGATTGTATTCCACTTTACCAGTGAATTCAAACTAGCCTAGTTACGCTATTTCTGAAATAACACCACTTGATTTATCCTTTACGATAATCTTTTTATCTCCATTCGGAAGGATTTCCTCTTTGATGAGCCAATGCTTTTCATCGTATTCCTGGTAGACAGACGGCTTCGTTAGCCCCCTTTTTCCGCGCCATTCTGGGAGTTGGACGGGTTCCCAAAGCTTTGTTTTGGCAGATTTATAAGCCGCATCTATGATCGCATTCACTACGTAACCATCATAAAAAGTTTCCCGAGGTTGAATGCCTTTTTCGTAAGCGTCAAACATGTCATTGAACATGGTTGGGTAGCCTAATTCATGCGCTTCATCGCCCACAGGAAATTGCCAACCCACGTTTGTTTCTGCTTTTTCGGCCACATAATTATCTGTATTTCCACTCGTAAACATCTCAAATCCAGTCCGTAAGAATGAATTTACCCAAATAGTACCTTCCGTCCCCATCACTTCATCACGTAAGTCCATTCCGCCTCTAAACGTCCAAGAAACCTCGAACTGACCGATAGCCCCATTCTCATATTTAACTAATCCAATGGCATGATCTTCTGCATCAATCGGTTTTACTTGCGTATCCGCCCAGCACATAACCTCCACGGGAAGTACATCTTTGCCTATAAAATTCCGCGCAATCTCAATGCAATGACATCCTAAATCAATCACGGCACCACCTCCCGCTTTCTCCATATCCCAAAACCAATCTGCATGCGGGCCAGGATGTGTCTCCCGGGATTTGGCCCAAAGAACTCGTCCTATTGCCCCATCTTCCACACTTTTAACCGATTTTAAAAATTTAGGCGTATAACATAAGTCTTCTAAATATCCCGCAAAAATCCCTGCTTCCTCACAAGCTAACGTCATCCGAAGTGCTTCCGCCGCCGTTCTCCCCAGCGGTTTCGTACACAGTACCGCCTTTTTATGTTTCACGCAAAGCATAACCGCCTCTTCGTGTAAATAGTTAGGTAGAGCAATAACGACAAATTCAGATTCTGCATGCGCAATCGCGTCTTCCATATCTGTGCAATAATGGGGAACGTCATAGTCCTTCGCAAACCGAGAGGCTGTGGATTCCTTCCTTGAATAAACGACGGTGACACTATCTTTACTACGTCTTCCACAAAGGGACTCCGCATAGAATCTACCGATAAAACCACCACCTAGAATACATATTTTAGCCATTATTTGTTGACTTTTAAAGTGATCTCTTCCTCCTTAGCTAGAAAGTCAGCTCCTAAGACTGCTTTTTTTCCGCTCGTTAAAATAGCCTCATCTGGTACCATTTGAATGGGCGTAATGCAAGATAAGTTTTTCTCCAAAAATGGTTTATTAGACGCTAAATTATACGCTGAAATAACAGACCAGCGCGCATTATCGGATAAATTCGCTTCCGATCTGTGCAGTAAATTTGGATGGAAAAACAGCACATCTCCCGCCTTTAATTCGCAATAAACTAGCTCTGAAACCTTAGCCGCCTCTTCCACAAAGGCCATGTCAGCTCCTTGTTGTTCCCCCGCAAAATGGTGTTCGATTCGTTGCATGTGATGTGTTCCTTTCAGCACCTGAAGGCATCCATTTTGAATGTTTGCATCCGTTAATGCGATCATGACTGATACCATCGATTCAGGATAAAGAAAACCATTTTTATACCAATAGCCATAATCCTGATGCCACTCCCAAGCCCCGCCTACGCGCGGTTCTTTCTGCATGACTTTGGAATGAAAATGGCAAACTTCGCCTTCGCCTAACAGACTTTGCACCGAAGTTACCATGCGCTTGCAGCGCGACATTAATCCAAAAGAATCATCACCAGCAGTAAACCAAAGCGTCAATTTTGTTTTTTTACCGTCTTGATCATTCAAGTCAAAGGCGTGATTAACGACCGATTCATCGGTCGCCACCTGAAATAATAAATTGATTTCTTCGGGTGAAAAAAAGTGGGGAACGTGGATAAATCCATCCTGCTTATACGCATGGATCTGAGATTCAGTCAACATAGTCATCGGTTTTGTTGGATGAATTTATGGATAATTTTGATAGGTTGTATCCGGGGGTGGGGGATTAGAGAGCATAGAGCTTAAAGCACAAAGAATAAAGTTGGAATCTCCTACGGAGATGACCTTATGAAATGTTTCTGAATACATAAAAAATGGGGCCTGAGCCCCATTTTTTATTCCACCTTTATTCTTTGTGCTCTATGCTTTATTCTTTATACCAATCCTAAATCCCCTTGAATAACTCCCACCTTCTTCTGCAACTCCGCATAGACCTGAAAGAAGTCTGCTGCAGATGTTAATGGAGCATTCACAGAAACATAGAATTTGATTTTAGGCTCGGTGCCGGATGGGCGAGCAGAAACTTTGGAACCATCGGCTAGGATCAATTGAATTACGTTAGATGCTTCGATGCCTAAACCAATCTTGATTGGCGTGGATTCGCCCGTAAGTAAATCGGTAGCAACTAAGCCTTCATAGTCCAAAACGCGAACCGGCTTAGAACCGGCTACGGTTGCTGGAATGTTCGAGCGTAAGTTGATCATCATTTGTTTGATTTCCTCGGCGCCGGCTTTACCTTTTTTAGTCAAGGAGATAAGTCCTTCGTAATAGAAATCATTCTCCACGTACATCTCCGCTAAGAAATCGAAGAGCGATTTGCCCTGATCTTTCGCGTAGGCGGTTAATTCTGCGATCATGGCACAAGAGGCTACCGCGTCTTTATCACGTACGGCATCACCGATTAAATAGCCGTAGGACTCTTCTCCGCCGCCTAGAAACTTTTCTTTTCCTTCTAATTCGCGGATAACTTGTGCGATATATTTGAAACCGGTTAAGGTATTATAGCAAGGTACGCCTTTAGATGCGCACATTTTATCGATTAAATCGGTCGTTACGATGGTTTTCGCAGCGAATTCATTGCCCTTTAAATCCGATACTTTTAATAAGTAATATAGGATTAAACTGGCCATTTGGTTGCCGTTTAAGAGGGCCCATTCGCCGTCTGGGCTTTTTACAGCTGCTCCTACGCGGTCTGCGTCGGGGTCTGTGGCGATGACGAGGTCGGCATCGATTTCTTTGGCTTTGTTTAGGGCCAAAGTCAAGGCTTCCTTCTCCTCCGGATTCGGGTAGATCACCGTAGGGAAATTACCATTAGGTTCAGCCTGTTCTTCTACAATAGTCACAGCCTCAAATCCTAATAATTTCAAGGCCGGCGGTACTAGGGTAATTCCGGTTCCGTGAATAGGGGAGAAGACGATTTTGAGGTCTTTTTGGCGTTTAATAACTTCCGGCTGGCGGCAATTCACTAGAATCGTTTGTAAGTATGCCTCGTCGATGGCACCGTCTAAAAGGTGTAACAGGGAATCGTTTCCAGTGAACTTAATATCAGCAATGCTCATGATTGCATTAACCTCGTTTACAATGTTTTTATCGTGCGGTGCAACCACTTGTGATCCGTCAGACCAATAAGCCTTATAACCGTTGTATTCCTTGGGATTATGCGATGCGGTGATCACGATTCCTGCTTGACAGCCTAAGTGGCGCACCGTAAAGGAAAGTTGTGGTGTAGGGCGTAAAGCAGGGAATAAGTAGACTTCGATGCCGTTTGCCGTGAAGATATCTGCAGCGATGCGCGTAAATTCAGGCGAATTATTGCGTGAATCGTGCGCGATGGCTACTTTGATTTTTTGGCCTGGAAATGACGCGTTTAAATAGTTCGCAAAGCCCTGTGTTGCAGCGCCTACCGTGTATTTATTCATGCGATTCGAACCTACTCCCATTTCGCCACGCATACCGCCCGTACCGAATTCCAGCGATTTGTAGAAGGAATCGGTCAAAGTCGTTTGATCCCCTTTCGCGATTAAATCCTCAATGGTCGCTTTTGTGGCTGAGTCGTAAGGGCCCGAAAGCCATTGGTCGATATTTTGAGAAGTGGTTGAATCTAAAGTCATATTACACGGATATGGTACCTGTGAAAACTTGTTTCGCTGGACCTATTAAGAAAATATTGGTAAAACCGGTGATCGCGTCGCCGTCGAAATCGACAGCTAATTCACCGCCTAAAGTTTTGATTTTTACGGGTGTTTGTACGTTTTGAAAGGTTTTAGCTACTAAAGCTGCCGCCGTTACCCCCGTACCGCACGAATAAGTTTCATCTTCTACGCCGCGCTCATAGGTGCGAACGAAGAGTGTTTGGTCATCTAATTTCTCCACAAAATTCGCATTCGTGCCGTTAATGGGCTGATATGCCTCTGAATATCGAATGGATGCACCTATATTTTTGACATCATAAAACTGCACCTGCTTCGTAAAACGCACGAAATGCGGGGAACCCGTATTCGTAAAATAATCGTCATTATGCTGCTCGATGCCAGGAACATCCATCATCTGTAAGGAAATCGTTTCTGGATTAATATAGGCCAAATGCGGCCCATCCACCGCGACGAAATGAGCTTTGTCCTTCACAATACCTAGATCTGACGCAAAGCGAACTAAACAACGCCCGCCATTTCCACACATCGTACCCGGCGTTCCATCGGAATTATAATAGACCATGCGGAAATCATAACCATCTTCCTCTTGCAATAGCATGAAGCCATCAGCACCTATTCCAAAACGGCGGTGGCAAAGCAAAGCAATTGCTTCCTGATTCAGGTCAAAAGTCTTTGCGCGGTCATCGACCACCACAAAATCATTTCCAGTTCCTTGGTATTTGTAGAATTGCATAGGGCAATTTAAGAAAAAAGCGGTAAGTATCTTGCTTGAATTATGTTATAATGATGTTTTTCATGTCCAGCTATCAACCAGGCCAAAGCCCGCGCACTAATAGACTTCCCATTCGCTTGTCCCATTTGATTCCATTGTTTAGTCGAAAACGAATGCAAAAGTGCAGTGGTGGCAGCTCTCGTGGTTTTGTATTGGAGGAGTATTTCTTGTGCTGCTTGATTTTCATATTCCGAGGCTGCTTGGTATTCGTTTTCATCAAAGCCGGGCAATGCCGTTTTTTCGCCTCTAGATATGGCCAAAACCCGGTAGGAAAAGATCCGTTCTGAATCTACGATATGACCTAGAAGGCCTTTTAGACTCCACTTTCCCTCTGCATAGGCAAATTCTGCCTGACCTTTCTGTAGATTTTCATAGAGGGAGATAATTTCCTCAGATTGATTTTTCAACACCTCGAACAAATTTTCGTCTGCTTCAAAGTTCAGATATTCAGCGAAATAGGGCGCATTCGGGTATTCGTAGCTGGCTGGTAAATGCATAAATTCTAATATTTTTACCCAAAGGTATTGTTTCAAAGCAGAAAATCCCTAATTTTGTGCCACCAATTACAAGACGGTCCGGTAGTTCAGTTGGTTAGAATACATGCCTGTCACGCATGGGGTCGCGGGTTCGAGTCCCGTCCGGACCGCCAACTAAAAGAAAAGCTTCAAAGAAATTTGAGGCTTTTTTTATATCAACTTTCGTAACACGGTGGATACACAATTTTTGGTTTAGTTTGAATTCTTTATCTAGTAACCAACTCTTTTCCTCAATTCACTCTATTGAATGTGATTGTAAGAGCATTTAGAATTAGTTTCTAAATTATCCATATTATTAATTACAATCTATTAGACGCTTCTCCCAATAGCTATTGATAATGTCATTGGGCTTTACTGTGATTTAACTGCACGAACACCCCAAGGACTATTTTTATTTGCTATCGAAGGATTCGTCCCGCCAAGATAAAAATCTTGAAACCAAGCAACCCCTTCTTGATTACCTTCTGAAGAACTCCAATATCCATATTTAGAAAAATTGCCAATTTTGATTTTATTCTGATAAAGGATATATAATTCTTTTTTGGATGGTAATCTCCAACCAGGTCCTAAAGTAGCACAAATAGCTTTGGCATTTTTCCAAATGTATTTAACTGGAAATTCATGCTGAGCCACTATAAAATTTCCGACTTTTATAGGTTTGCCAATTATATATGCTGGTTTATGCAAGTCTCTCAATTCTTTTTGAGAATAAAACCTTTTATCTGATTTACTATCAATTGTTCCTGCAAATGGGATACCCGTACTGAATTTATAAGCAGATACCTTTACATCAGATTCTTGAATAATAAGTTTAGGACCTGCAAGAAATTCTTCAAGTTCTTTATCTATTTCCTCGCCGAACTCATCATCGGATTCAGACACTGTAATTTCTTGTCCAGAATCTAATTCAATATATCCTAAATCTATTTTTTTATTAGGATCATTACGAATAGAATCATCGTTTATTTCAGGCAAGCTTGATTGACTACCATGAATTGAATCCAAATTTACTACTCTAATTGCTCTTACATACCCTACAGAATAATTCGGAGTGAGAACTTGATCGCCATCGCTGAAATACTGTCTCCAAGCTTCATAATCTCCAGTTTTAGTCGCACTCCAATAGGCGTCATTCACAAATCCACCAATTTCATCTTTGTTTTTATATAGTATGTCCAATTGTTCTTTTGAGGGTAGTTTCCAACCATCGCCTAGTTCCTTACAGGCATTTAGTGCCTCCCTCCAATTCATACTATTAGGAAAAGTGTATTGAGATATTTCCAAGTTAGAAAGCATAATAGGATTCCCAATAATTTCAGATTGGGCACTACAATAAATAGTGATTAGGATGAGAGGTAGAATTAATATTTTTTTCATACCATTAAATTTATTGAATAGTAATTGAAGTAAATCTTTATCAAAGGGTAAATAGTAGTTTCATTTCAAATAGATCCTATACCACCAACAATCCCATCTCTCGTAATTCTTCTGCCACTACCCCTTCCCAGAAATGTTCAAAATCACCTAGTCCTGCTTGCGAAAATGCAGCTTGGAATTCCGCAAAGGTTCCCGTTTTTCCAGTTCCTAGTGATAATTCTGGCAATGATTTCATCAGCCAAATGCCCAGCTTCTCCGGAACCTGCAATTCAACCTCTTCTCTACCTAAGCTGAATAAAATTCTTTTTTTATCTAGCTTAGGCTCAGGTCCCAACCAAACGATTTTAGCCGTAGCCTTAGGGAATGTATTTTCCTTTTGGGTTAAAATACGCGCAATGTAGTTTTTAGGAATCTGAGTCCGTGGAATTTTGAATTCAAACCAATCCTGCAACGGCATTTCTAAGCCAATGCCATGCATGTAATTAAACAAGGATTTCTTCAGCCCCTCACTAAAAAGGGCATGGTCTGTACCCGTTGGATCCGCATGCTCTAAATCGTTATTTGCAAAACTACCTGGTTCAGGATTCAGAATTTTTATTTGGTAGGCATCCGGATTTTGGCCTACAGGACTATGTGCTGTTAACGCAAATTGATGCCAAAAACCCGAGTGAATTACCCCATTTTCAATCAGCTGGCGGACCACTTCCACGGAATCCACTGTCTCTTGAGCGGTCTGCGTCGGAAATCCATACATTAAATAAGCATGTACTAAAATACCTGCTTGCGTAAAATGATCCGCCACTTGGGCTACTTGTGACACCGTTACCCCTTTATCAATTAATTCTAACAATCGATCCGATGCGACCTCTAAACCGCCCGAAACGGCAATGCAGCCGGAGCGAACTAATAATTGGCATAAATCCTTCGTAAAATTTTTCTCAAATCTTATATTTGTCCACCAAACCACTGTCAAACCACGACGAATAATTTCTAACGCCACATCGCGCATTAAAGCTGGCGGTGCAGCTTCATCCACAAAATGAAAACCATTATTTCCCGTTTGCTTAATCATCGCCTCAATCCGGTCGACTAGCATAGGCGCCGTTGTGAATTCGTAGTCTTTAATATAGGATAAAGAGATATCGCAAAATGTACATTTGCCCCAATAACATCCATGTGCGAGCGTCAATTTGTTCCAGCGCCCATCACTCCACAAGCGATGCATCGGATTAGCGATCTCAATGACGGATAGATATTGATCTAATTGCAAATCCGAATAATCTGGAACACCCACCTCTTTCTGCTTCACATCGGAATCGGTTGACCCATTCAGGTAAGTGACCTTTCCCTCGATGCAACAAAAAGTGCGTTTTAGGTCCTTTAATTCTCGTTCGCCTTTTAAATGACCTAATAAGTTCATTAAAGGAGTTTCCCCGTCATCCAGCGTAATAAAGTCGACAAATTCAAAAACGCGGGGCTCTTGTAAAGAGCGTAATTCGGTATTCGCATACCCTCCGCCAAAGGCTACTTTGATTTCAGGATGGTGTTTCTTCAGCCATTGTCCACAGCGCAATGCACTGTATAAATTACCTGGAAAAGGGGCTGTAATGGCGACTAAATCGGGCTTTTCTGCCTTGATTTTTTCAGCTAAAATAGCCACCAATAAGTCATCAATATAGGTAAGAGGCGCGTTCAGCGCATCGTGTAATTCATGGAAAGTGGAAGCTGAGCGACCGAGCCGTTCCGCATATCGGCTAAATCCAAAATGTGGGTCAACCGCATCGATAATTAAGTCAGAGATATCTTCTAAGTACAGCGTGGCTAGATGCCTCGCTTTATCACGCACCCCCATGCTCCCGAAGGCCCATTCTAAATCCGTTACTTGCTGAAAACGAGACGCTTCTGGAAGGTAATTTTGTTCGCCTATAACATGGGCGAGTGTGGGATTTTTATCGTGTAAAAAGGAAATAACGGGGTCGATGGTACGAATGTAGGACTGTTTTAGTCGGAGCATTCGCTGCCCATTTTCATTCAGCTTTTTGCCTGAACTTTCAATCTTGGCAAATAATTGCTGGAGACCGTTAGCCGAAAAAAGCTTTAATATAACTTCTAGTCCTAAGTCTGCCTGATACGATGCCAAACCTTGGGTATTCATAAACCCCTTTAAATAAGCCGTCGCTGGGTAGGGCGTATTTAATTGGGTAAAAGGCGGGGTGATAAAAAATACCTTCGGGTCTTTTGAGCTCATCTACGTCAAAAGTACTTGAAAACAGCTAAAAAGAAAAGGATGGGCGCGGCGCTTTAATTTCATCCAAATTATGCTTAACAAAAAACTGCGCTAATTTATAACAGTTCTATTTTGTAATGGCAAAGGTGATAGGTTGAGTAAATCTAGATCTTACCGCTTTGCCATCTTGTTTAGCTGCATCCGCATCTGCTTTTCTAACCTCTTGGTAAAATATCTTAAAGCACTTATTCTTTAACCTTTTTTAGTGTAGCCGTATCGCCCTTTGTAATAACGATCAATTCATTACTATTTAACGTTACTATCTTTAGTTCTTCTGCCTTTTTTTCACGAGATTCTCTTAATTCAATCGTGGATTCGTCACTAGTTAGGAGCCAAGTGCCTACAATTCCTTTGTTTGCTATGACAGCTACGCCATCTTTGCCTAAATTTAATTTAATATCTTGACCAGATACATCATTTCCATCCACATTGGTGAATAACCAAATTCCTTCTAGTTGTTCTTGTTTTGTTGCACAAGAAAAAATAAGTGCGGATAAAAATAAGGATAAAATAAGGGCTTTCTTTTTCATATAATTCAGGTTTATTAGTTTCCTCTAGCAGTTTGGCTGAAAATAATTTTGGGGGCATAAGGGTGCCTATAGGCGATAGCGCAGTGCCAGCAATCCGTTCCAAATGCTCCACTTTCTACTATATACCATTTACCATTACTCTTTTTGAATAGTGCTGTTGTAAGGCAACAATCGTACTCTCCTTCTGCAGGAAACCTTATTTGTCTTCCATCTTTTCTCTGTGCTTTTCCTTCAAACCAGGCATAATTCCCAGCCACCTTAAAATGATCCACTACGAATATAAGCTCTTGCTTAACATTTTGATAAAGATCTGCTCGTAGAATGTCAAGCATCATGGTTCGGTCTTTTTCGTTTGATGCGTTCTTAACTTTAAAATTTTGGACCGTTTGGGAATGGGCGCTATGTATACTTAATCCCAAAAAGATAAAAAATAGTATTTTTTTCATGTTGTATAAAATTTTACCAAACTGAAGTTATACAGGGCTAGACAAATTTTTATATAAAATTTATTTAACGGTTGACCTAATAACAAAAAAGCAGACCATCTATTGATAGCCTGCTTTCT
>NZ_JBSKFT010000002.1:423979-637743 GCF_054558735.1 Aquirufa sp. A-Brett2-15D
ATTTTTTTCATGTTGTATAAAATTTTACCAAACTGAAGTTATACAGGGCTAGACAAATTTTTATATAAAATTTATTTAACGGTTGACCTAATAACAAAAAAGCAGACCATCTATTGATAGCCTGCTTTCTTTTTTTCTCTTTTTTCTTCTTTTTTCTCCTTCGGAGTTTTTAAGGCTTCTTTTTTGTCCGCCTTCTTAGAATTCATGCCTTTAGCCATGGTGTTGGGGTTTAGGATGGCAAGGTCGGGAAAAAAGTTGGAAATCAAAAAAATGTGATTTTATTTCATTTTTGAAATTCAGACTTTAATGCCTAACATTGAGATCTAAACCTATTGAAAATGAAAAACTTACTAGTAGCTATATGCTTAATCGTGAGCTATGGCATTCAGGCTCAAACAAAGCCTTTGCGTATCATATTTATTGGTGCTCACCCGGATGATTGCGATATAAAAGGGGGTGGAACAGCGGCTCTTTTTGTGGAGATGGGACATCAAGTGAAATTTTTGTCCGTTACGAATGGGGATGCAGGTCATCAGTCGCAGGGCGGTGGAATGTTAGCCAAACGACGTATTGCGGAAACCAAGGAGGTGGCTAAGCGTTTGGGCGTATCCTATGATGTGTTGGATAATCACGACGGTGAATTGTTGCCTACTTTGGAAATTCGATTACAAATTATTCGTAAAATTCGGGAGTGGAAGGCCGATGTGGTTATTGCCCCTAGGTCAAATGATTACCATCCTGATCATCGCTATACAGGTATTTTAGTACAGGATGCGGCCTTTATGGTGGGTGTTCCTAATGTCGCTCCAGATATCGAGCCTTTGCGCAAAAATCCCGTATTCTTATATTTTCAGGATAGTTTTAAAAAGCCAAATCCATTCCAGGCGGATATTGCCATAGATATTACACCTGTCATCGAAAAGAAAATAGCTGGCCTAGATGCGCATCAATCGCAATTTTATGAGTGGCTTCCTTGGATAGGAAATTATGAGGAGGATGTTCCCAAAGACCCCTCGAAATACAAGGCCTATCTATTGCAGAAGCGGGTTTCAAAACCAAATGCGGATGTTCAAAAAAGTTTGGAGAAATGGTATGGTTCCGCTCGTACTTCGAAGGCGCTTTATGCGGAAGCCTTTGAGATTTGTGAATATGGCACGCAACCTACGGAAGCCGATATTCGAAGATTGTTTCCCATGTTAAAAACGGATTAAGCCTACAAAAATGAATAAAATGAAATCCGTCTGCCTTTTGGCCTTATTATTCTTAAGCTCTGACGTTTTCTCTCAGGCCTGGAAACCACTATTTAACGGAAAAGATTTAACGGGTTGGAAGCACGCAGGTGGAGGTAGCAGATTCGTTGAAAATGGATTATTAGCAAGCAAAGGGGGAATGGGACTTTTGTATTGGGCAGGTGGGAAATTAGGTAATTGCCAAATCCGCGTCGTCTATAAAATGCAAAACTTCAATAGTAATTCGGGTATATTTATTCGCGTTCCGGCGGAGCCTAAAGAGGAATGGATGCCGGTTTTTTACGGCTATGAAGTGCAAATCGATAATCACCCGGAGACCTCTAACGAAGACGAATACCACATCAGTGGAACGTTATATGCTTTTACAAAGCCGAAAAGTAAGCCAGGGAAGCCTGGTCCAGAATGGAATACGATGTTAATAACCTTAGATGGACCTAGAACGATTGTGCATTTAAATGATCAATTAGTGACCGACTATCGAGAGGGGGAGCCTGTTCCTCCGCGCAAATTTGACTTTGAACCTTATCCAGGTATTCGACCAAATTCCGGTTATTTTGGTTTGCAAAATCATGGGGACGAGGATGTTGTTTATTTTAAAGAAGTTTCCATTAGACCCCTAAAAAAATGAAACGTTCCGAATTTATCAAGAAGAGTACCTTAGCTTCGGCGGGTTTTTTCATCGTGCCTCGTCACGTGTTGGGCGGAAAAGGTTTTGTCGCGCCGAGTGATAAACTTATTATCGCGGCCATCGGTTGCGGAGGCGAGGGGGATAATGATATTCAGCATTTGGCCAAAACTCCTAATAATAACTCTACCATCGGTTTTTTATGTGATGTGGATGACCGACAAGGAGCGATAAAACGTAAGCAATTTCCGAAGGCGAAATTTTACCAAGATTGGCGCGAATTATTCGACAAGGAAAACAAAAACTTCGATGCTGTTACCGTAGCCATTCCGGATCACAACCATGCCGTAGTCGGTTTACGGGCGATGCAAATGAAGAAGCATTTGTACCTTCAAAAACCCTTAACTCACGACATCCATGAGGCGAGAATTATCACTCAAGCTGCCAGTAAATACAAAGTGGTTACGCAGATGGGAGACCAAGGAGCTTCTTGTGAGGGGATGCAAACGATGCGCGAATGGATTGAGGCGGATTTGATAGGAGAAATTAATAAAGTGTATTGTTGGACGGATCGTCCTGTTTGGCCGCAAGGCATTTCTTGGCCTACAACTCCGGCTAAAATTCCGAAAGAACTAAATTGGGATTTGTGGTTAGGAACGGCTCAGAATACGAACTACATAGAGAATTTAGTACCCTTTAACTGGCGAGGTTGGTGGGATTTTGGGACAGGTGCCTTAGGGGATATGGGTTGTCATATCATGGGTCCTCCTTTTAAATTATTAAATTTAGGCTATCCCACGGAGGTATCCGGAAGTGCGTCCACAACCTATAGTGGCGTGTTCAAGGAATCCGCTTTCCCTGAAAGTGGTCCTATTTCAAGTTCGCTTAAGTACCGTTTTCAGCAGTCGAATGGCAAGGATTTGGATTTGTATTGGATGGATGGAGGTATCACGCCAGAGCGTCTACAAGCCCTAGCTCCGGAAGTAAATATGAACGATGCCTTAGGGGATTATCCTGGGGAAAACGATTTCGAAGGATCTACTTTATTTGTGGGTAGCAAAGGCGTGATTGCCTGCGGTTGGGGAGGAAGTCATCCACGACTTTTTTCTAAAGAATTGCAAGAGGCGGCGAGTCATATTCCACAAAAATACCCGCGCGTTAAAGGTGGAATGGATGGTCATTGGTGGCAGTGGATCGATGCGAGTATCGCTGGATATGGAAATATGGAAGTGAGTTCTCCATTTGAAGGATATGGTGGGCCATTGACTGAAACTGTTTTATTAGGAAACCTATTGCTTCGGAGCTTTAATATCCGCGAGAAAGTGGAGAGAATAGATCCTGTTTATGGAAAGATGACAGGCTATACTTATAGCGGTCGCTATAAGGCTTTACAGTGGGATGGGGCATCGATGCGCGTGACTAATTATGAGCCGGCGAATCAATTTGTCAAGAGAACGTACCGCAGTGGATGGGGTGATTTAATACTCTAGGCTTGGAATAGTTTTACCCGTTTGTTGTTTACTAAGGGTTTGGCCCAAAAACCTATACTTAAGATAAATGCTAGGCTGATAAATAAGACGCTCATACCTAGTTTAAGTCCAAAAAGATCACCTAATCCACCGATGATGAACGGGAATATGGCTCCACCGACTATTCCGGTTACGAGGATTCCGGAGAAGGATCCATGGTGTTCTTTGACGGAATTTAAGGCTAAAGAAAAGATGATAGGGTAGATAACTGAAGCAAAAAATCCGACCAATGGAAAGGCCACTAATGCCGTACCTACATCCCCCCATAGCCCTAATCCTAAGCAAATCATTGCCAGCATCGTAAAGACTGACAGGACAAGGCGACTATCTAGAAACTTCAAAAGTCCTAATCCGACAATTCCCCCCGCCGTCATTAAACCCCAAAAATAGGCAATGGAATCTGCTCCAGCCTTTTGTGGATCTACCCCATGGTAAGTCGCCAAAAATTGAGATAACCAAGTCGCAATTCCCTGCTCAGTACCTACGTAGCAGAACATAGCTATAAAGTATAAAATCACGTATTTGTTCTTGAATAAAATCCAATTAACCGCCAGTGGTCCCGGTTTTTCATTTTCATCTAATTCCACCTTGGGGAAAGTGGAGAAAAAACTAATGGCCACCATGAATAAACTAAGGAGAATAAATAAAAGATAGAGTGTAAGCCAGGGGTATTCTGGAGGAATTAAGCCTGTGAAAAAGGATTTTTTGGCAATAAAAACTTGATAAACCAAGGGACTCAAGAAGGAGGCAAATCCAAAAATCAACTGAGCTAAAACCGAATAATTAGCGTAATTCTCTTCTCCTCCAGAGGTACGAAGTAGCGGGTTAATAACCACCTGCAACATAGCCATGCCGCTCCCTATAAAAAACAAAGAAAGGATGGCAGTCAAATAATGCGGCGAAAGAACGATCAATAAGGACCCTAAACTGGCGAGTCCGAATGCGAACATCATCACTTTTTTCTCTTTGTAAACCTCCAATAATATGCCAGCCGGGATCGACATGATGCCATAGGCGATAAAGAAGGCAAAGGGTAGTAAGGAAACTAGGGTGAGATTTAAGTGAAAGCTGCTAATTAAATCCGGTATGATGGGCCCGATTATATTCGATATGAAGGAGATGACAAAGAATGTCAACAAAATCAGTAGAACGATTTTTGGGCTTTTTTTCATTTTTTGATTATCCATTGGTGAATCACCTCGGCTGTTTTCATAAAATCTGCGTCCAGCATTAAGTCATGCGAACCGCCTTCGATGATTTCAAGTGCTGCCTCATAGTGTTTCGCCGTTTGCTGAAATTCTTGTACCGAAATTAATCCGTCATCTGAACCACCTACCACTAATAAGGGGGTGGATATGGGATGAAATATAGGGAATAATAAGGTCAGATACGCTAAAAAAGATTCCGAACACATCTTCGGAGCATAGCGAGACGATTCATTGAACATTAATTGCGGATATTTTTTGAATCCGCCCAGTAAATTCAATTGTAGTAAATAGGCAATCAAACCTGGGTAACGAAAGAGCGCTCGCAAGCTCGCGCGCATGACTCCTGATGGAGGAACGGACGACATCAAAATTGCTTTTTTGCAAGAGCCTTTTTGTAGAAAGCGCTGCAGAATCATCCCACCCATCGAATGTCCGATAATGATGGGTGGCGTCGCCAGATTTTCCACCGTGCGTTGAAGCGCTTGTACATAATCGCCTAAAGTATAGGAGATGCGCCTAGTACTACCAGGTGTTTCGTGGCCGGGTAGATCAATTGCGATGCAATGATAGCCCAGCTTTTCAAAATAGGGGATAAAATTCTCCTCCCAGCACCAGGCGCCGTGGCACATGCCGTGAACGAAAACAATCGTTTCTTTCATTAGACAGCTGATTTGCTCACGTAGTTTTTAGGCAGGTGTTTCTTTAATTGCTTGACAAATAAATGGAAGTCTACGGTTATCGTATGCCGAGGTGTTTTTATTTGTTGCAAATGAGGATGCGTGACTTCTCTTTGGCATAATTCAGCGATGTTTTCTGGTCTTTGCCAAAGTCCTTTAATCGCTCTCGCAGCAATTTTACTTTGTAATTCCGCACCCGGCCAAATACATCCCAAAGGCTGGAACATGCCCACGAAAAACAGATTATCGTATTTCTCATGTAGCATTTTTAAATACAAGGGCACATCTCCCTCGCTGTAATTCAAGAAGTCTTTGCGGAAGAAAGGGTGTTCTAAAATATAGCCTGTACAAGCGATGATCGTGTCAAATTCTTCCACTGAACCATCTTTAAAGTGAACATTTTTGCCCTCAAAGTGATCAATATCCGGTTTTGGGAACACTTTGCCATGCCTTACCTTATACAATAACTCTTCATTTATGGTAGGATGGGTTGCCGTAATCGCATGTTTTGGTTCTTGAAGACCGTATATTTTATTAGATCCAGAAAATATCTTGACGGATAATTCCGACAAGAAAAATTTCAATTTCGTAGGTAAAAAGGTCATTCTAGACGCTACTATATCACTAGGTTTACCAAACAAAAACTTAGGTACAATTCTGTAACCTCTTCTCCAACTAATACTCGTCTTCTGACTCACCCGACTTGTCTCCACTGCCACATCACAAGCGGAATTCCCACCACCAATGACTAATATGCGCTGATCACGAAAAGGTTCTGCTTTTTTAAAGTCATGCGAATGCATCAACTTGCCGGTGAATTCACCTGGGTATTCCGGCAGCCTAGGTAACCAATGATGACCATTGCAAACGACTAAATGACTAAATACTTCCGTCTTTTCAACGCCATCTCTCTCCGTTTTTATCACCCAGTTTTTAGCTTCGTCTAGTTCGCAAGACTTCACTAATGTATTGAATTCGATGTTTTCGTGGAGATTAAAATGCGCAGCGTAACCTTGAAAATAGCGCCTTAATTGATCGTGTGAAGGATAGTCAGGCATTCCCTTTTCGAAATCATCGAACGTAAAGTCCTCGTATTGCGAAAGGGTTTTAGAACTGATAATGTGTGTCGTTTCAAAAACACTGGAATGACCTGTTTTTTCATTGAACACCCAATTTCCTCCTACTTGGGTATTTAATTCATAGCAAATGGCATCTAAACCTTGATCTAACAAGTTTTTCAAAGCCGTAATTCCGGAAGGTCCGGCACCAATTACGCACACTTTCGTCATATTTATTCTTTTTGTCAAATATAACAAAAAGACTATTTAATCTTTCTTTCGTATAAGTATCTTATACTTCGGCTGATCATGGCAGGTATAATAGAAACATGTGTCTCCTCGTCAAATATGACGAGATTTGTCTCTATATCCGGGTAATGTCCCTTGAGTGTTTTTTCGAAAACCGGCATATTTTGAATACCCTCCTTATCCTCTAAATTTCCGTAGGATAAAAAAACTTTGACAGGTAAGCTCTTGTGAGTAGCTGCAAATTTCTTTTCCGCTAGGAAAATGTCATTATTATTCCAATCAATAAATGACGGACTATTAATGGCATAATGGTCAAAAAGTTCAGGTGAATGAAACAGAACATTTGCCGTAAAAAGGCCCCCTAAAGAATGCCCAGAAAGCCCTCTATGCCCGTTCGTGGGATAGGTTTTTTCGATGAACGGGATGATTTCATTTTTTATGACTTGTAGAAAACGCTCCCCCTCTCCTGATTTTAAGCCCGGTGCTGGTATGCTCTCACTTACCGAGGTTGTACTATCATAGGTGGGATATTTAGTGAAGGTTAATTCTGACCAACGCTGCGTAAACCACTCTTTATTCTCAATTGCTGTGCCTTGAATAGTGACTAAAATAATGTCCTCAATTTCATCCATAAACTTTAGGCTCTTGTGTGCACCGTGGGCAATTTCTGAAGCATAATACCCATCTAGCATATACAAGACAGGGTATTTTTTCTTCGGATTGTAATTGTTAGGAACAGAAACCCCCAGAACATAGGTGGTTTTATTAATCGCTGACTTTATTTCGTAGGCTACGGCGTGGTAATTAACAAGAGGTTTTTGGGCAAACGCTACTGTGGAGATGAAGCACAATAAAAGGGCGATTCTATGCATGAATTTTTATTTAAAATTCGGATTATATATTGAATTACACAAGTTAGGCCTGTTCCCCTTTCTGCAAAAGGGGACAGATTAATTTTCTATTACTGCGGAATTGCCCTTGAAAATACCCTTCTTGGGGAATATAAAAAAACTAGTCTTATTTCTCGCCGTACTCAATTTTAGTGCATTCGCCCAAAAGCGTAACCTCACTCTTTCCCTCTTGCCAGACTCCTATGCGGTTTGCCGACTAGCTCCAGACGCGAAAGTGCCCGATTGGGCTTTTAAAGGTTCCTTTTATTCCATCTCAAAAACAAGCGATGAATTGTCGATTGTGGTCGATCAACGTTATGCACCAGCTGGAATTAAGAAGGCAGAGAATTGGAAGGGATTTAAAGTGGAAGGACCTTTGGACTTTGCTTTAACGGGAATTTTAGCGGCTTTGTCGAAGACTTTGGCAGATAATCAAATCTTGCTTTTCAGTATCAGCACATTTGATACCGATTATATTCTAGTAGAAAGTCAATATTATGAGAAGGCAAAAAAAGTGCTGGCCATCGAGAACACGGTGAATTAAATAGCTGCTAAACGGATGGCGGGCCTCCTACCTATTGTTCAAACGAGTCCAAATAGTCGAAAGAATGCTCTCCATGAAACCACAGATTTGGCCTAACTTAATTTAATCGTATATTTCGCGTTAACTGTTCTAATATATGCCCGCATCTATTCCCATTAGTATCCACGAAAAAAAGTGGTTAATTAAAATTGTTCAGGAGGTATATGATTTGCAGATTGTGGATGCGTATTCTTGCAAAAAACTCAGCGATGAATTACTCACCCGAGCGCGTATTTCGATCTCATACAATACTTTGCGCCGGCTTTTTGGCATTATTAAGGGTCCTACTCATGCATCCCGGTTCACACTAGATAGCCTTTGCAAAGGGATTGGTTATCCAGATTTTGCAGCCTTTCAGCAGGCGGTTAATCAATTTGAAAAAGATTTTTTCAACGAAATGTTGATTCTTAATCGGTTAGAAAAGCGGAAAGACGATGAAGTGATTTTGGGCATTGTTCGGCAATTTGAATTGAAGACCTGGGAAGAAGTCTACCAATTTAAATCGATCGTGGATCTGTGTTTGGAGGTTGCGAATTTCGATCTGTTGACGAAGATTTTTGGGTTGAAATTCGAAACAAATGATCATGAGGCGACTTGGAAATTATATATATCATTTCAGTCGATTTATGTCCAAAGTTGTCAAAATAATGAGCGTATCATCGCTTACGTTGAAGAACTTTTGAAAACAAACGAACTAGCTCAGCGGATTCTCTTGCAATTATTTGTGGAAGAAGAATGCTTGGAGGGCTATTATGGCCGTTGGTTGCTTGCCGCTTCAGAGGATTTAGTAGAGGATATGGTCGTTTTTAAAAATATTTTGTTATGTCAACGTGCATACGAAAACAAGGACATAGCAGGAGCAAAAAGATTTTTTCTGCTCAGCAAGCATGCACTTCAAGAAGAAATGCACCCTAATCTGAAAGGCCGAATTGCGGCTTGGGATTTTATATTGGAAGGTAATAAAAAAACTGGCCCTGCTTTTTTTGAAAGCTTATCTAATTTTGCAGTTCAACTCTCTTTTTTAGTCTTTTTCTATCGACTAATCGAAATTTACCACGGGAATATGACCGAATTCAACTTGATTGAAATTCATGATTTAAACGATTTGTTGATTAACGTCTCATTTCCAGAAAAGCATAATCTAAACAAATTGTATTTATTGAAGGCTCGTTATTTCATCCAAAAAGGAGACAAGGTCAATGCACGCCAAGCGGTAGGGAATTTAAATCTACGCTATATTTATAGTTGTGATAAAGATTGGGTAGACCGGCAAGTAGCGTTTGTGGAATCAGCATGTTAGGCTTTCTCTATCTTTTATTGAGCGCTGGTTTCTATGGGTTTTCAAATGCCTTTTGGAAGAAAGCCATCCAGGATGCCCCCTTTTTGCAGGTGATATTCCTGCGGGGGCTGTATACGACCTCGTTTTTTGGGATTTGTTATTTGCTTGATTTGAAATGGGGGACTTTCGAGCCCTGGTTAGGTATTCGACCTGATTTTTCAGCAGAACAATTGGGATTGAGTTTTTTATTATGTTTGTTTAGCTCGTTCGGGCTGTATTTTTTCGTCCGCTCCCTGAAAACGGAGGCGGTCTCGCTGGTGGCGCCTATTTCCTCGATTAATGTGTTTGGACTCTTGACCGCTGTCTTGTTTTTAGGCGAATCTTGGGGAATGAATTACAGCTTTGCGCTAATGTGCATCGTAGCAGGCATCTATTTTATCTTTCAAAGTGACTGGCATTTTGACTCGCTAAACGCGTTTTTGAAGGCACTAGGCGGCAGTGTTTTGGCCTCCTTTTTCTGGGGAGTCTCTTATGCCTTATTTAAATACCCTGTCACTTGGCTCGGCGTAATTCCCTTCACATTTTTATTAGAATTATGCGTCACCCTCTGCGTAGGGCTATTTTTAGTCTTCCAAAAGCACCCTTGGCAACCCCTTTCCCACCGCCCCATCCGCATACTAGCCCTCTGCATTATGGCGGGTTCGACCTTTTTGCACATTGCTTACCAGACCGCCACGGTCACCCAAATCATCTTTATCAACAAATCTCAGTTGGTGATGACCCTGTTTTTTGGCCAACTCCTCTACCGCGAAAAACTCACGCTTCCTAAATTGCTCGGTGTCGCGTTGTTGATTTTGTCCATTTATTTAGTGGCATAAACTACAGCATCATCGCTAAAAAACTCTTCATCCCAAACGCCTCGCGCGGACGCAAATGCCGCAAGGAACAAAAACGATTTTTCGTCAAGGCAATAAACGTATCTGATAGCACCAGATTTTCAATCGTGCGCACTTGAACCACGTCGTTAATCGGAAAGGAGTTTACTAATTTTTTCCAGCGGAATATTCGGAGCGAATACACCTCGACCGTTCCATCGTGAATGATGACTTCGTGCCCCTCTTTTCCTAAAAGAAGAATATACCAGGGGCTCTTGCAGAGAAATTGTTTTGAATTCATAGCTTTTGTT
The DNA here is from genome assembly GCF_054558735.1 of Aquirufa sp. A-Brett2-15D. Classification (NCBI taxonomy): domain Bacteria; kingdom Pseudomonadati; phylum Bacteroidota; class Cytophagia; order Cytophagales; family Flectobacillaceae; genus Aquirufa; species Aquirufa sp. A-Brett2-15D. Next base: position 434,514 of record NZ_JBSKFT010000002.1, read on the forward strand.
TCTATGATTCAAAGCTAGTCTAACCGCTTGATACATGCTTTGGCCAAATAGGCTCAAATAAGTTCAAACGAGTACAAGCTATTCATAACAATCCATCCCTATCGGCGCTCCATCCGGAATTACCGGTGTCAGCATCGGTTTCCAATCCGCTGGATTCGCTTTGAATTGATCAATGGTTTGTACAAGGTAGCTAGCAAATGCTCCGGACTTTTTGCTGTACATATATCTAATTCCTTTCACAGAAGAAGCGACATCTGCCGCAGCTAAAGGCGAAATTGAAGGCGCATTCAACACATTTAGTAGCGAAGAAACCACTTTAAAGTTGATGGTCTCTTGAGTGGCTTGCAAATAGAGATCAGTGTGTGCCGTATAAAGGGTCGCATTTAATAAGGCGCTTAATGTCTCTGAAACGCCTAATTGCTTCGAATTAACCGCTTTATTGCCCGCTAAACGAGATAAGCGGTCTGGATGTAATAAGAAGTCTAAGGTAAAATCGGCAGCTGATTCTACAGCGCCAAAAGGATCGAATGTGATCCCTGTTTTGCCCTTAAAAGATTCTCTGGTACGATCTGAATTGAAAGCGCGAGGGGGGAAGAGTACAAGTTTATCTTTCGGGATGGCTAGGGTACGTGCATCTAAAGTCTGCGTTATGGCTTTTAAGGCTTGCACTTGCAAGGCCACCGAGGCATTTTCTAGAACGAGTTCCTTGCCACCTCTGACCGCGTAATTATATTCGTAGCCTCCGATAATCTTGGTCGTCGCTTCGGTTTGATAACGGTGCAAGAAATAAAGTGGTACGAAGACATCTTCTAAATGAGAATAGGTCTCGTTTGGACGAATGTTTTTGATGGAGAAGTTGGCGATGGCTTTTTGGCGTACCGCTAAAATGTGGTCTAGTTCGTCCACGATGGTTTTTCCATTGTCCCAAAGGTGTGCATAGATATGCGCCCCACCCGGATTACGGGCATCGGAGTCGGTGATGAAGCGAAGCCCTTTGGCATACGCATTATCAATAACCTGATTTAATTCTTCTTTCGATTTATGATCACCATAGGCATAATCTACCGAAACCTTATCCCAGTCGCCTATTTTCGTGTCATAAGCGTGACTGAAATCCATTTGATCACCTTTGAATTCAATCTGCGGATGAGGGTAATCCATTACGCTAGTATTCTCGCGCGCACTTGCCGCATAATTATGAGCAAAGCCTATCGTATGGCCTATTTCATGTGCCGCTAGTTGTCTGATGCGAGCTAATGACATTTCCATCATCGGTCCGTTCGCAGAACCATCAACAGCAAAAGGAGCATTCATTAGAGCCTGCGCAATCAAGAAATCTTGGCGGATTCTCAGACTCCCTAAACTTACGTGCCCCTTCATGATTTCACCTGTACGTGGATCCGTTATGCTTGATCCATAACTCCATCCGCGAGTGGAGCGGTGTACCCATTGTATCACATGGTATCTTACATCCATCGGATCTGCACCTTCTGGCAATAATTTGACCTGGAAAGCATCCTTATAACCAATCGCTTCGAATGCTTGATTCCACCAGCGACCGCCCTCCATCAACGCGGAACGGACTGGTTCTGGGGTTCCATTATCTAAATAATAAATGATGGGTTTAACTGCCTCGCTCACTGCTGCTTTCGGATCTTTTTTCTCCAAACGATGGCGTGTAATCCATTGCTTTAACACGACTTCATTCACTGGGGAAGAATAGTCTTGAAAGGAGATTGCGTTTGCTCCTGAACGGGGATCAAATAAACGCGGAGTGTACTTATTGTCTGGAAGTTCAATGAACGAATGGTGTTCCACCACTGTTACATAGTCCGCATTAGGTGCTACAGAACGAATTTCTGCTCCCGTGCCATTGCCTGCAAAAGTCAAGCGCGCCTCGAATTCCGTATTTTTAGGGAAGGATTTTGTGCGCTCTAAAGCCAAAGAACTTTTGGACTTATCTAAACTATACGACCCCTGTTTTGCCTGAGTTAAGCGCTTCAACACCCCATGTGCATCTTGCATGAGAAAATCGGTGATGTCGATGGTGTAAACACCATCAGCAGAACTTTCGATTTTAAATCCGAATAAGACCGATTTAGCAAAGGCCTGCTGAACGGATAATTTCTCCAAAGGATTACTCGTATTCGCCCGGTATTGGGTATTAGGTTGAACTAAGAAGATTTTATTCCCTTGTTTTTCGAAATAGACTACTTGTTCATTCCCTAATTGACCACGATCTAAACCTAAATCGTTGTTGCCTACTCCTTGAGCCAAGGAGTAAACATACATGAATTCTTCATTTAGTTTTTTAACCTCTAAATAGATTTTGTCATTCGACTCATCGTAATAAAAGTTGAAATACCCGGTATGGGCTTTCATGGATTTGAATTTATCAGCTGTTTGAGCGGAAGTGCTCAGGCTGAAAAGGACGAAAAGTAGGAGCAGTTTTTTCATGCTCTAAAGTACAGAAAATAGACTCGTTTTACCAGCGATCTAATCCCAGAATTTTTTTGCCTAGTTCATTTAGCTTAGCTGTTTCATATTTCGTTTGTTCCCATTTACGCGGATCACCTGGGAAGGCATAGCCCTCAGGAGCGATGCGATCTCGCCACGAGTTTACACGCCATTCGCGCAGTTCCGCATTATCTTCTTCTGCCGGCATCATCGAAATATATTGTGCACAACGCACTTGATTGCTATTATTCGCCCGGATTCCATGGGGCTGTAGACTATTGAAAATCAACAGATCTCCGGCCTCTAAGGTTACTTTGGTAGGTATAAAATCCGACGTGTCTGGAAGAAAACGATTCCGATCTTCTGGCTGAGTTAGCTTCCAGGTATCGTAATTTCTAAATAACTCAGGGATGCACTGAAAACCACCCATGTTTTCGTCTAGTTGATCGGCTAGGGCTAAAACCCCTTGCACATTTACCGGTTTCGTCTCCGGATCATAATCCCAATGAATAAAAGCCTTATACTCATGACCCGGACGAATGGGAAAATTTAAATTCGCACGATCGATCGTGACCCATAATTTCTCTGTACCCCAAATATCTGCGAACGCATCCACCACTCGTTGAGTCGAACGGTTGTCCCACTGCAATTGGCTATTATAGCATTCCACCATCCCCGTGTTCGCTAGCTCTTTCATCTTCATTTCCGCACGCGGAGCAGTGTACCAGGTGGAGGAATCATTCGGATCCTTTTCCTCAAATTCATACAAGAAAGCGGCTGTCTTTAAGGCTTGTTCGCGCGACACCGCTTGCTTAATAATGACATAACCAGTATGCTTCCAAAAGGCCCAATCCTCTTCACTTAATATACGAAGTGGCTGTCCATTAGAACGGTCGTTTAATTTAACCGTACTGCTTTTAGCCGTAGATGGATTTCCGGGAATGTCGTAGTGGCCGTTGTTAGGGATGTCTGTTTTCATAGGTTCTTATTTATATGCCAAAGGTAGAGCGTCTAACGCACCTTTTTTTCTGCTCTATTGATAATTATTTGTACTGTATTGATATAATACTTCAGTATTTAGCTATTTTAGGCAAATGAAATTGAATCTAGAGCAAATTCTGCCGGATAGTGATAGCTCATTTAGGTTCCTTTTGACGCCTAAATTGAACGAAGTATTCTATTGGCATTTCCATCCGGAAATTGAATTAGTATATGTGGAGGCGAACAAAGGAATTAGGCATATTGGTGATCACATTTCCACCTATGAAGGATGTGATTTAGCTTTAATCGGGTCTTACATTCCGCATCTAAATTTTGATTATGGAGTGAAGTACACGGTGGAGACGGTTGTAATTCAGTTTCCGGAAACCTATTTTGAGGCGGGCTTAACTCGGATTCCAGAATTGCAAAAAGTGGTGGCTTTAATGGAGAGGGCGAAAACTGGCATCGCGTTTACCGGTGAAACGAAACGAATGGCTGGATGGCGCTTAAAGAACTTGCAGCAGATGGATCGTTTTCATCAATTTATGGAGTTGATGAGCCTCTTTCAGTTTTTGGCAGAATCAGACGAATTTGAAGCTCTTAATGTTCGTCCCATCTCTAGCCAAACCATCCTCAAACAGCAAGAACGGATGCACCGTATCCACCAATTTGTAGAAACGAATTTCCAAAAGCCCATCGATACCCAGCAAATCGCCGATGAGGTAAACCTCACCTTACCCGCTTTTTGTCGCTATTTCAAGAAAGCAACAAAACTAACCTACACCGATTTTGTAAATCAATACCGCGTTCAATTTGCGAAAAAGCTGCTTATTCAAGATAAGAATGTGACAGAGACCTGTTTCGAATGTGGTTTCGAAAGTTTGTCCTATTTCAATCGAATATTTAAAAAGTGGACGGGGATGTCGCCTTCTGAGTTTCGGAAGGGACGTTTACACTAATATCCGATACCTTGTTCCATTTCGTTCCCCATAGGTCGAAAATAATTCCAACAATACGCCCTTTTTCAGGTCTCTACTGGCCGTCGCAGTAGACAAGTTTTTGAAAACACGCTGGTAGTCTTTTCTGGAGAATTCCTTCATTCCGATGAAAATGAAGTATTCAATTCGTTCTGTTTCAGATAAAACCACGTTAGTGGTGTTCAATAAATTAGCAAGGGATTTATCCAAAACCCCTAGCATATATTCGATGAATGGCGTGGACTGTCCGCAAGCGTCGCTTGTGGCGAGTGCTTGATAATAGTCTGATTGTGAGGCTGCGATAATCGTTTCAAAAGGTAAGAATTCGAAAATCGGATGTGATTTTGATAAAAGTACCGATTGCCAAAAACGTCCCATCCGACCATTCCCATCCAGAAACGGGTGTATGAACTCTAATTCGTAATGAAAGACACAACTTTTTATAAGAAGAGGATCAGGATCTTTATCCACATAGTCGAATAAGTCGTCCATTAAATAAGGAACGCGATCTGCAGGCGGAGCAATATGGGTTAACGTTATTCCTTTCGTGATTCCGACGGATCTATTTCGGTATTCCCCGGGATTTGTCACTAAACCTTGCATCAGTACTTGATGTGCACTTAAAAATGAGTAGCTTTTTGAGCCGTTAAATTCATTCCAGCGCTCATATAAGGCCAGTGCATTTTGGACTTCTTTTTGATCTCTTTCAAAACCTAGCAGCACCTTTCCCTCTTCTATGGCTTGAACCTGCGATTCACTTAGTGAATTTCCTTCGATGCCTAGGGTGGCTTGAATCGTTTTAATTCGATTCGCCTTTCGAAGTTGAGGGGATTTTTTGTCCAAATAATGAGCGGATGCTTCCCCTATCTTCAAGGAGATGGAAGCTACTAAATTCAAAATGGAAGGCAAAATGGTATAGGGCGGCCTCATGATAGTATCATATGATACTATCAAAGATAAAATAAAAGGCCGAAGAACAATGTCCTCCGGCCTCTAATAAATGCTTGCAATGATTATTTTTTCGAACGGGAATATTGATCGATACCTGAGATTTTTCCATTTAAATCGAATTGGAAGAATTCAACTAATGATTTTTCCCAAACGGTTCCATCTTTAGATACACGCTTCTCTGAAGAAGTTACGAGAATACCAGAAACTGGATCTGTGTTTTCGATTTTGAATGGAAGAATTCCCCAAATTTTCCAGTCTAACGAAGTGTAACCCTCGACCATTTTACGAAGGTCATTTTTATCTATTACGACTTTATTGCCGTCAAAATCAGTGATTTTAACTTTGTCAGCAAACAATTCTATACATGCCGCGGCATCCATCGCATTATATGCCTTGTTCAAGTTCTCAATTGCGGCCACTTCACCCCGGTTAGAAAATTGGAATGCTCTACCATTGTTTTCATCTTTTGAGATGATTTTCCCTCCTGATGTTTTTCCAAATTCATTCGTAGCAGGAATAGATGAGTATTGAGCGAAGTTTTTGATTTTGCCCTCTTTGTCTATTGTAAATATTTCAAACAAATTCATCGTTTGTTTTGAGCCATCAATTGTTTCACGTTCTTCTTTCGATCGCATGAAGACAATTTCATCTGTTGATCCAGCTACTTTCATAGGCATTATTGACAAAGGTACATCATTCAATTTTTTAGCATAAGCATGCCATTTTTTGTTGAAATCGCCTGTTTTCTTTTGCATTTCTTCCGAGTAATAAGAAAGCTCTTTTTGGGAATCATTTGAGTTATACGCTTTCGTTGCGTCTAAAACGACTTGGCTACTTTTTTCAGATCCTAATTGGAATCCTTTGCCTTCATTGGGGCCTGAAAAGATTTTGCCTACTGTTTGTTGTGCTGATGCACTAAATACGGATGCAATAAGTGCAACTACTAGAACGAGTTTTTTCATGGTATTGATTATTTTTGATTAGGAGGGTAAGTACGAATGAATTAATGGGTAAATAGTATTTATACAATTTGGATTTGTTCCCATTTGCGCAAAACGGTACAGATTTGTTCTTAAAAAAACGGGTTAAAAAAGGAGGCTTTTTTAAGTTTGGTAAACCAATAAAAATATAACAATGAAGAAAATTATTTTAACACTATGCGTGGCTGCTGGATTAGTATCTTGCACGTCAGAAGCGGATAAAAACGCTAAAGTTGGCGCAGAAAACGTAGCTTATTATTCCCGTATTTGGGAAGTGGCAGTTAATGAGGGTCGCACGAACATTTTAGATTCGGCCTACACGGATGATGCCGTATTGCATACGGTTCCTGAAGTGAAAGGCAAGGCGAATTGCAAAGCGTATTATGAGAACTTCGTCACAGGTTTCTCTGATCGTCAATTTATTGTAAAAGAGATGTTTGCTGATGGTGATAAATTAGTGAAGCACTGGCAGTTTAAAGGAAAGCACACAGGATCTTTCTTTGGCATTCCTGCGACAGGTAAGACAGTGGATGTGATCGGATGTACTATTGCCAAAATGAAAGATGGAAAGATTGCCGAAGAGCAAGATTTCATGGACAACATGGTATTAATGCAGCAATTAGGCCTTCTTCCAGCGGCTCAATAAAAAACTAAAAGGCGGAGGCTTAGGCCTCTGCCTTTTCTTTGATATAGACGGAAGGAGTTACTCCTTTTCGAACCTTAAAGGCATCGATGAATTTCGAACGGGAGACAAATCCAGCGTCTGTCGAAATGGCTTCTATCGTAATGCGTTTAGCATTCCCCTCATTAATTAACTGACACGCAAATTCAATCCGCAGGTCATTTTTCCATTCTCCAAAAGTTTTATCTAATTCTTTGTTAAAATAGTTCGATAGGAATCGTTCTGGAATTTTTAGGTCAAAAGACATTTGAGATAAAGAAAAGTCTTTTTGCACAAAGGGGTTTCGGTCAAGGTAATTTTGTATTTCCTGATCTAAATTTCGGTAAGCGGTACTTTTCTTAGCTAGGTTCGATTTGATCTCCTGCAAAATCGTTGCGGGAGCCTTATCTATTTCGTAGGAAACGTTACCGTAGAGAATTTTGGGAAAGAGAAATAAGATAAAGTTTTGGACAAAAAAACCTCCTCCACAAATCGCGAAGAAACGCGCCTCACTGAAAATGACAGTCGAAGGAATACCTAAAATCGCATAATTATGTGCGTAAATCGTCAACATGTGCCCTAGGCTATTCGTAGCAATGACCAGTTGAAGGAAAATTAATGAAAAAATCCATTTCTGAATTAATCGATGATTAGAGGGTAATGCTTCGTATTTCTGCATCAAATGCCTTTTATTCCACAAGAAATAAAGGATGGAGGCAATGCAGTACAATACTAAATGGATGGAGCGGCCGTATAAAATCTGCTCAAATGTCACCCATTGGAAGTTTAAATTATAGTCCTCCGTAATATTCACAATCTTGTGCGCCATGGCCGTTTTCGTCGCTAGCGGTAAAGTAGTAAAGGGCAATGTTGCGAAAAAGGTAAATACGGCTGGAAATAGATGAAGCAAATCGCTTCGATAGAGTTTTTTGTCCTCAGAAACGGTGTTTTTGACATAAAAAAACAAGGCGGGCCCCAGCAAAAAGGAAAGAGGTAAGAAATGCACGAAACAAATACCTTCCCAAAATTCTATTTTACTATAGTGTAGGCCAAAATACACCATCAATACTGAATTGCAACATAAGAAAAATAAGGCTAAAAACGTGTTAGATCTATTCAATGAACTGAGGTAGTACAAGAGAATAAAGGAGGTAAATATTCCGAATAGTGGTGCTAGTATTGCCAAAATATGATTTTAATCGGTGACAATATAGAAAAAAATCCAGGTAATATGACAATTTAAAATAGTCCCATTTTAAAAAAACCAGAAGGCGGCTTTGTATTAAAAGAGCGCGCCCCCGGGGTTTCCATAGAACAGATAAAGGCAGCTACAGCGGAGCTAATATTGCCAAAACTAGATTTTATAGTATTGCTCCCAACCTTTTCTAGGTGGCGCTCCTACTAATAAAGAATTAGCCAGTGAGTTATTCGTGATTTGTTTGGTCTTGCGATCGAACAATAATTTTGTATTTAACTTTTGTGCCATCACGCCCAGAGAGAATACTTGGCTTAATGGACCAGCAATCTCGAACGGAGAACGCGTCTTCTCTTGACCCATACATGCCTTTAAGAAATTCGCGTAATGGTTAGAAGGACTCCTAGGTACGTCAGGTAATTTAAGGTCCTTTGCTGTATCGCCTATAACGGAAAGGGTGCTTCCGTGTGAACCACCTTTGAAAACATGGTCTTTCGTATAGATAATTTTACCCGGATTTAATTTTGCTGGTTGAATTTTTCCATTGCTGGCCGGTGGAATGTTCGGGTCTAATGCATTCGTTCCATAATTCGCAGGAACCGGCGGAATATTGTCCACCCCGTCATACCACGTGATGTCCATTGCGGGCATATTCTTCCGCTCTGGGAATTTAAATACAATGGTAGATGACATCGGATAGAAGAAATTATTGTGTCCATCTGCCTTTAACATATTGACTTCAGTAGGTAATCCTAAGTCCAAAAACTCATGAGCTGTATCCATGATATGTGCCCCCCAGTCTCCTAGAGCGCCTAAACCATAGTCAAACCAGGAGCGCCATTGACCATTGACAAAATCCTTTTGGTATTCATGCGGCTGAACCACCCCTTGCCAAATATCCCAGTCTAGTGAAGAAGGAATCGATTCTGCAGCAGGGAACTTCGTGATTTTCGGATCCCAACTATGCCAGCGACGTGGTGAATTCATGTGAGCCGTCATCGACGTCACATCTTTAATAAGCCCCGCCTCTTTCCAAGCTTTGAATTGGAAATAATTGGCTTCTGAGTGGCCTTGGTTACCCATTTGGGTGACTAAGTTAGGATGCTTGCGCGCCGCTGCCATCATTAATTCGATTTCATTAAAGGTACGCGCCATCGGTTTTTCCACAAACACGTGTTTGCCTAAACCCAAAGCCATCATCGTAATAGGGAAGTGGGAATGATCAGGCACACCTACTGCAACGGCTTCGATTTGCGATCCCATTTTGTCAAACATTTGACGGAAATCTTGGAAACGCGGCACATCCGGGAATTTCTGCAAAACCTTTAAAGTCTGAGGCGCACCCATATCGACATCACAAAACGCCACGATATTCGCTAGGCCCGTATTGTACAAAGACATGACGTCTGATCCTCCTTGGTTACCGATACCGATACAAGCCAGATTAACTTTTTCACCTGGTAATTTGGATAGTATATTGGGAAAAGCGGCAGCTGCTCCTAAAAGGCCGGCATTCTTCAGGAAATCGCGGCGCGAATTGTTGATTTGATTCATGTTGATTTATAGGTTTGTTCTTTAAAGCCAAAGTCTAAGCGATTCTACTTAGCTAGTGCCTTCCGTAATAATTCGACACTTTTTCGAACCCCGAATTTCGCATCTTCTTTCCCTTCGAATTCGATCGAAATGTAGCCGTGGTAGTTTACATCTTTTAATATTTTAACGATTCGATCGTAGTCTAATTCTAAAGAATACCATTCGCCGCCACCATAATAGGTTTTAGCCTGAACGAAGCTTGCACGAGGTGCAATCATCTTTAATTTATCATAGGGATCCTCTAAGAAATTACCCGTATCCATCAATAAGCCTAACCAAGGGGAATTCACCGTATCTTGAAGGCGGATCATTCCTTCCGGAGTAGAACCTAATCCCCAGTGATTTTCTAAGGCTAATAGAACTCCGCATTCTTCGGCCTTTTTTAGGCATTGCTGAATGCCATCCACACACCATTTATAGCCATCATCCTCCGTATATCCTGGTAAAATCGGTTCGATTCCTCTGTTTTTCATCAAATCATCGAAGGATTTTATCGTATTCCATCGCCCAGTATTTAAACGAAGACAAGGAATACCCATTTTATAGGCTAGTTCGATGCAGTGGTTTGTATGATCCACGTGCTTTTTCAGTTCGTCCTTATCTGGAGTAACAAAACCCTGGTGAATCGAGAGGCAAGTCATGGCAATGCCGTTTACGAAGGCATGCTTTTTGAGTTTTTGGAGATAAGCGTTGTCTTCACTCTCCATTTGGCGATGAAGTACGTCGATTCCCTCTAATCCAAGGGCAGCGGCATCATCAATCACTTTTTCGATGGGGAATTTATCTCCCTTAAAGTGCCAATAGGAATAACTAGAGACACTTAATTTAATGGAAGGTTGTAAAGAAGGTTTAGCTGGAATGACTTGTGAAGAAGGAATTCCGCTGAGTCCGCCGGCTAGCAGGGAGCTCTGAATAAAATCGCGTCTTTGCATGTTTTTTAGGTTTAGAAAACCTAAGTTAAAAAAAAAGATGAAAGAAAAGTTCTTTCATCTTGATGCACACCAAACCACTAATAGATTTTGTAATAAGCGAAGGTAAGTGTAAATATTCATTTCCAAACCCTGACCTTTCAGATTATCAGTTTATTGATAATGTAGGAGGGCTTTTTGCAGATTTTCAAGGAGTCGATTTCTTAAATATACTGGCTCAATCACTTGTAATTCAGTTGCATAGCGTAAAAGAAAATTTTCTACATCTTGATTAATTTCGAGTGTAAGTTCGAATAATTGTGCGTTTATTTTTTTTTGCGATGGATGTATGGGGTATTTTGGTAAGTATTCTTTAATCCATGAATCTACATTTATTCGAAGGATGATTTTTTCAGCTTCCTGAGCACCTCGAAATAAACCAAGAGTATGTTTGAAAAATTCACTAGGCTGGAAAGAGGGATGAATACGTGTTTTTGTTGTTTCGGAGCTAAATCGCAAAGTCTCGATTCTATCTAATGCAAACAGCCTAAGTTTATCTAAGGAAATCTTCGTCTCACCCGCTGAAATTTCTTGGAACAATAAATACCAGCCGGTATACCAGCCATTATTGTATTCTTTGATAAGCAAGGGAAGGCAGGTAACTTTTTTTGCTTTCGAGGTAGCCGCTAAACCTTTGTGGGAGATTTCGATGAGTTGTTTTCCGGCGATCGCGTCTACTAGGAATTTGACGTGTTCAGATCCTGATCGATCTCCTTCATTAATTAGTTCGATGGCTGGCCAGTTGGCTAGTTCTTCGTGCCGGATGAGATTGTTTTCTAAAGAGATTGCCCGCAACTTATTCACAATCCCATTTCCATTTCCACCCGTAAACAGGTGTTTATTGAAATCGATGATGGAGGCGATTTGGTCTAATTCCTTCTCTGAAAAGGAAGGAAAGGCGCTGATGTCATCCCGGATATAGTAGAAACGGTTTTCAGACTTCGAATAGCGAATTAAATCCCCGTCTGTTTCTTCTAGGCTAGGATAACGTTCAGCCAGCTTTTCTTTCAAAGCCTTGATATCGCGGCTGAAACTGCGTTCACTATAGCCTAGCTGGTCAAAGTGTTCCGTAAAATAATCACTCACCGTTGCGGCCCGCATCGAAAAAGTCTTTCTCAGAAATAGATTATTGAGCTCTTTAAGGCGATCTGTTGTATTCATTTCGAAAAGATACAAGATTTTTTATTAGTCGCCAACTTTTGGCGAACTACTAACGCAATTTTGGGTATTGAAAAACAATTCAAAAACGAAAAACAACATGAAAAATCTCAAATCTTTACTTGTTATTCCTTTCTTTTTCTACGCGACCGAAGGTTATGTGAAGGCCTTCAAAGTGGCGGGTTCAAAATGGGCTATTACTCTTTTTGTTATTTTAAATTTCACTGCCTGTGTTGCACTAGCGTTTGCGGAATTTCAATTTTTCGGGGATTCCGACGCAGATGGGTTTTATACGCAAGCGGTTTTGGCAGAGTTCTTGTATTTAACCGCAGGTGCTGGCTTGAATTTGTTTTCGGAATTAGAGGCGCGCTAGTTAATTCCTTTCAAACTGGAACTTCAACACTAATTCGTGCGTCTGATTCGTGATTTTGGAGATGGTATTAGTAGGCATCTCGTATTGATAACCCAGGTAGACGGTAGGGCTAAATTGAACGCCTAGATTCACGCCGATGGCATTTTCACTTCTATAACCAAATCCCAAGTCGAATAATTCATAGAACGAACCCGTTAAATTAATATCATAACTTAAGGGTAAATCAGCCGCGGCACGTACGATCGCATTAGTATGAATGCTGATATCTTTGCTTAACACTTGCTTTTTACCGATCATTCCATAATAGAAAGAGGCGTCTTTGTATTTTCCGTTTTGGAGGCCAAAATCATTCCAAAGCATCCTTGGTTGTGAAACACTCACATAGAACTTATCTTCTTTTGCTAAGCGAATGCCCCAGCCAGAATTGATTTGTAATCCAGTTGAGTAGTTTTGGGTGAATTGCTCATCTGTTTGGTCTAAAAGGCTCAAGCCGGAGAAGTCCAAAGCTAAATTAGTTACCCCCACGCGAATACCGCCAGAAAGGGCCCATTTATCATTAATTAGGGAGTGGTAGGCGAAATCGCTATTGATGGAAGTCGCTTTTACGGGTCCTAATTGATCTAAAAAGGCAGTGAATCCTACGCCCATCTTTTCCCCCCAATTGAAATTTCCCATTAAGGCGGTAGTGACCGGAGTGCCCGGCATGGAAGTCCATTGATTTCTATTTACGAAGATGACTTCATTTTTATCACTGGCGCCTACGAAAGTAGGATTGATCACCTGTGGATACAATCGAAATAAGGAGAATACAGGGTCAGTTTGGGCCTTTATTTGGCCAGCAAAAATTAACAAACACCCTAAAATCACAAACCGTAATTTCATCTATTTCTTTAATCTATTGATGTAAATATAAGTAGAAACCCGAGGTCTAACGCCATTATAGTCTAAAATATAGAAATATACCCCATCTGGTAATAACCCATCCCCCGCTAATAAAGGGTTTCCGAGGTTCGAATCACCACCCCAATTATTGCCATAATCCTTCGCCTCATACACGATATTTCCGATGCGATCATATACCGTTAATGTATTCGGAGTCGTGCGCATCACGCCAGGAATGACCAAATAATCATTTTTCCCGTCCCCATTCGGAGAAATACCTTGGAAGGCCACAGGGTCACACGCATCGGGGTCGATTCGGTTATCCACACCATCGTGATCGCAATCCGGCAAACCACCATAATCTAAATTATTTTCCCATTCGTCCTTTATTTCATCGCCATCTGAATCCAAGTCATTATAATCCGGAAGCCCGTCTTTATCGGTGTCTACTGGGTTATCTCGGTCACCACCTATTTCGACGATGTCGGTATATCCATCTTTGTCCGTATCATAATTGACATCTTCTATAACTGTAATCGTGGTACTATCGATCCCCGGACCCGTAGAATTCGTAGCCGTTACGATATAGGTTCGCGGTTTTGCTGGCCAGGTAGGTGTTCCAGATATCAAACCAGTTTTAGTGTCAAAAGTTAATCCAACCGGTAAGAGCGAATCAATTTTAAATACATCGGCAATACCCACCAATATAGGTTTAAAGCTCACAGGCACCCCTTGACGGAAGACACCTGGTATCGGATATTTTATTTCTGGAAAGGCAATGAGTACTTTAATAGAAATGGTAAATACATCATAACCGGTCGAATTACTAGCTGTAATGACATAATCCGTAAAGTCCTGCGCTTTAGTCGGAGTTCCAGTAATGGATCCCGTTACAGGATTTAAATTTAAGCCAGCTGGCAATGGTTGATCTACTGTGTAAAGTGTCGGAATACCTTGCACAGTTGGGTTCAAAGGAGTGATTTTAATCTTTTCAATATAGGTCTGCGGCGTAACGTAGCTCAAACTACTCGGTCTAGGAATAACCGTAGCGATGCGAATCGTATCTGTAGTTGAAGCGGTGCTATTTGTGATGGTTACGATATACGTAGTAGGCGGTCTTAAAACAGATGGAGTCCCAGAAATGACACCCGTTAATGGATTGAATAATAAACCTGTAGGAAGCGGTTTGTTAATGACGATGCTTCCGATGACTCCTTTTATAACGGGGATTAATGGCGGATTTGTTTGGCCGGAAATAAATAAATCCACACCCGTATAAACTGGGTTAATCTGCGCACCTAATATAGGCTCAGGATAGGTAATGCGCGGTCTTGCAATTAGAACGGTAATCACAACCCGAGCCCTAGCAGATCCCGTGGTATTCGATGCCGTAACCCAATAGAATGTTAAAGGAATAGCCTTAGTGGGCGTACCCGAAATGATTCCAGTGACAGGATCTAAAGTTAATCCATCCGGCAAAACTTTGTCGATGGTATAGTTATCTACTTTCCCTTTTACGGTTGGATTTAAAGAAACAATAGGGATTTCTTCCTCATAAATAATAGGGGTCGCATATTTTAGATTTTTAGGCGGAGCGATGAGTACTTCTAAGTCCAAAGGCGCAGAGGTAGATCCAGTCGAGTTAGAGGCTGTCACAATATAGCGTATTAAACCTGTAACCACGCTCGGTTTTCCGGTGATTTCTCCGGTCGCTGTATTAAACGTAAGACCTAAAGGCAAGGGCTTGTCGATTGTAAATGCGGTAGCCAAACCTGAATAAGTCGGTCGAACTGGCGCTAAGGTACTATCTTGAATAAGCCGTGTAGGACTGAAATAGGCCAAATTAGAAGGTGGAGCAATAACCACTGATATATCAATATTGGCTATGGCCGAACCCGTGCTATTTCTAGCGGTAATGACATAGGTTTGCATCGAACTTAATGCTGAAGGGGTTCCACTAATCACTCCGGTAATCGAACTGAAATTCAGACCCGCTGGAAGGGTACGGTCGATAGAATACGTGGCCACAGTTCCAGTCACGGACGGAGCGATATCAGGAATTAGGAAGTTTTGGTATAAGACTTTCGGTGTGGCATAAATCAGATTTCTAGGCCGCGCGATTAATACGGTAATGACCACATTCGTAGAGATCGATCCAGTCGTGTTAGTTGCTGTAACCACATAGGTAGTGGTCGGTTTTGCCAAAGTAGGTATCCCAAAAATCCTCCCCGTCGCCGTATCTAAAATCAGTCCAGCTGGTAGGCTAGGGCTGACCGCGTAGGAAGCAACCGCACCTGTTACACTCGGATCGAGCGGCGTAATATCCACCCCTTCTTCGTAAACGTTAGGGGTGTTATAGCTTAAGGCCGAAGGCGCAGGAATTAAAACTGTAATAGGAAGCGCAAAGGAACTCGACCCTGCAACATTCGTGGCAGTGATGGTAAAAATCGTTCTTGGAATCGCCTGAGTGGGCGTTCCTGTTATTGCTCCCGTGCTCGTATTGAAAAACAAACCAGCCGGTAACGTTTTATCGATGGAATAACCTGCCACGAAACCTGTCACCGTAGGAGTTAAGGTGCTAATCGCTGTTCCCGTAAAATAGGATGGAGGATTTATATAGGTCAAATTAGTAGGCGGCGGAATGGTCACAGTAATATCGACCGTGGTGGATCCTGTATTTGTTGAATTCGTTCCGGTAATGGTAAAAGTCGTTCTTGGTATTTGGATATTCGAAGCTCCTGAGATAATTCCAGTGCTATTATCGAAATTTAATCCTGCGGGTAATCCTGGACTTATGCTATACGAATTAACCACTGTCCCGAATTTATTTGGAACAAGCGGAGTAATAGCAACCGTTTCGTAATACACATTAGGAGTTGTGTAGGAAATTTGTGGCCGTGCGATTAGTACGGTGATGTTCGTGGTGGCCCCAGTGCTTCCCGTAGAATTAGAGGCTGTAATGGTATAATTTGTTGCCGGATTTGCCAAAGTAGGTGTTCCAGAAATCCTTCCCGAAGTAGGATCTATACCTAATCCAGCGGGCAGCGCAGGGTTAACGGTATAGTTAGCTACAACGCCGTTCACGGTTGGTAATAAATCTGGAATGGGAACTCGCTCCTCAAAAATATTTGGACTAAAATAAGATAACCCGGATGGTGCTGCGATTCGAACAGTAATGTCAATGTCAAAGGTGGTGAAACCCGTACTATTCTCTGCCGTTACCGTATAAATAGCTTGAGGGGTGGCAGCTAATGGTGTTCCATTAATTAATCCCGTGGTTGCATTGATCGATAAACCAGGTGGTAGTGTAGTCACCGTGTAACGTGAAACGGCCCCTGTTACTGTAGGTGATAAGGTAGGAATGGTTGTGCCTTCCGTGAAAACCCAAGGCGTTTGATAACTGAGATTTGTAGGAGGAGGAATGACTACGGAGAAGCTGGTAGTTGCAACCACCTGACCTGTCGTATTAATAGCAGTGATCGTATATAAAGTTGGATCACTTAAAGCGGTGGGCGTTCCACTAATAACCCCTGTTGTCGTATTAAAGGTTAATCCAGCAGGCAGGTTAACCGGGACAATAGTATAAGAGTCCACTTGACCCGTAACAGTAGGGACCATCGGTGTAATGGGTACAAATTGATAAAATTGGAAGGGACCAGGATAGGAAAGCCCGCTAGGTGGGGGTACAACCACATCAAAACTGATAGTAGTACTCGTCGAGGTGTTTGAATTAGTTCCTGTTATGACATAGGTAGTGGCCGGAGTTATCGCTGTAGGGGTTCCTGAAATAACACCCGTGGAAGGGTTAAGCGTTAATCCGGCTGGAAGCGGTCTGTCTATCGTATAGATTGAAATTATCCCACCTGAATTTGTTGGGGTAATGGGGGTTATGGCTGTTCCAGTATAAAATCGAGATGGAACTATATAGGTTAAATTCGTAGGAGCAGCAATTCGAACTGTGATGAAAATCTCAGATTGCGCTGGCCCGGTTGAGTTAGTCGCTATGATTACATACCTAGTTCTAGACATAGGTACTTGGGGGTTGCCGCTGATAGTTCCATTGCTGTAATTAAAACTCAATCCACTAGGTAATACACCCTGTAAATCATAGGTAACACCGGCACCCGTGACTGTAGGGGAAATGGGACTAATCGTCGTGTATTGAGTAAAAATATATTCTGAACCCGTTGTTATTGAAATAGTGGGTGGTGGTATTACGATAGCAATCGTAAAGGTAGCCGTGGTGGGCGTTCCGGTACTATTACTTCCAGAAACAGTGTAAGAGGCAGCGCCTGATGTTTGTGTAGGAGTACCGGTTATTTGGCCAGTAAGGGGATTGAACGTTAAGCCACCCGGGAGTGTAGTTGGATTAATGGTAAAATTGTCAATACGTCCAATAAATGTGGGGGTTAAATTAACGGGTTGATTAACAACAAAATTATTGGGTGTGGTATAATTTAACCCAGTGGGCGGTGCTAGGTAAATAGTAACAGTAAAGGGGATTTGAGCGGATACGCAATTGGCTTGAGAGTTCTTTACCACTAAGGTAAAATCATAGGTTCCCACTTGGCCATAAGGAATCGAAATAGCCATGGGAGAGCCGGTAATAGGAGCATTCAATACTTCGTCAAAACCATTTAACGCATTTGCACCCGCATAAATGGAATAGATATCCGTTCCTGTTACTTTGTTTGTGTAGGCTAGCGAAAAACTTTCGGCATTAGAAGAAATATCTGCAACAGGGCTTAAGGTTACTGAAGGGTCTGGTAAGAACCGTACTTCGATGGGATTACTTGCTGGGCTTGTACTTCCACTTATAGTGGTTTTTGATGTATAAATTCCCGGAGTAGAAACAGTAATGCTTTGGGAAGATTGGTTGATATTTACTCCATCTCTAAACCATTCTATAGTTCCTGAAGTAGCGGCTGTGGTTAAAGTAGCAGATCCCCCTGAACAAATTTGGGCTAAACCTGAGTTATATGAAATGGTGAATTCTAAAGATCCGCTATTATCGCCTGGATTAGGGTCGGCATAACTATAAAAGTATTTGCTTGAATTGTTTCCAAGGCCTAAATAATATTCATAAATATGATCACTTTTATATTCAGAACTATTGTTGGGAGTGGGTGGCGTAGTGTTATTTAATAGCCATTTATTAGTACTTGAAGTAATAAAAACCGGAGTGCCTGAGCTTCCAATAACCTGAGAGGATAATGGACTTTGGTAGGCAGCATCTAAATGATTTACGCTGTTTTCTACTCCATATGTACCTTTTACCTTTAGTTTATATTGCCTAGTATCGGTTGTAGGGGTAGGAGGAGACTGAATCCATGAAGTACCGTTGAAGGTTTTTACTTCGCTTCCGATTGTCCTCCACTGGGAGTTTGCTGTATTCCCTGAAATAATAGGCGCAGGACTCACTACTTGAGAGAGTCCTGAGTATTGTATGCATAGGAACAGAAAGAGAAATAATTTTCTCATGTATTATGAAGAACAGATAATCTCTAAAATTACGTAAAATAAACGAATTACGATTTATTTTACCTTCCAATAATTCGCTAATGCGGACCCATTGATGTTCATCACTGGGCCAAAAATCGCTGCCGGCAAACCTAGCGTCCCCACCTTGCCCATTGCCATGGCTAGGCCTGAGGCGAGTCCCGCGTTTTGGAGCCCTACTTCAATTGCAATGGTTCGACAATCTTGCTCGGGTAATCCGCTGACGCGACCTCCCCAATAACCCAAAATAAATCCAATAACATTATGTAAAAGGCAGGCGATCACCAGTAAAGGGCCCACCGCCACTAAGGCGTCCCTACCATTTGCCGTTATGATGACCACGATGGCACCTACACTCCACATCGAGATACTGGGTAGGGATTTTTCAAACCATTTAAAACGAGACCCCACTAATCGATTGTAAAGCACACCTAAGCAGATGGGTAAAATGATTAGTTTGGTAATTTCCCAAACCATTGCCCATAAATCGATCTCAATTAATTGCCCCGCCAGATTCTTCATTAGTAATGGGGTAAGTAAAGGAGCTAAAATGGTGGCTATCGAAGTTAGGGTGAGGGATAAGGCTACATTGGCTTTGGCAAGATAAGACATCACATTCGAGGCTAAGCCGCAAGGCATGCAACCTACTAGAATAATGCCTGCTGCGATTTCAGACGGGAAATCAAAGATTTTCGTTAATCCCCAGCCTACGGTAGGCATAATAGTAAATTGAAAAAAGACGCCTAAAAATACGGCCTTAGGGGAACGAATTACTTCGGCAAAATCCCCCATTTTCATCGTGGATCCCATCCCAAACATGATGATTTGCAAGAGCGGGATAATGAATATTTTGAACTTAAAATCCCCAATACCGATAAACGGATCTGGAAAAATAAGGGTTAGAATAACAGCAGCAATGATACTAAAGGTGAATGTTAAGCCTTTCATTTTAGGTTTTTGCTGTCAATTTACAAATAATTAATTATTCAATATTCCCTTTGTTACCCAAGCTTTGATCTGATTAATTTCGCAGACACCTAATTTAGATGTGCTGGATGGCATGGGTTTATAACCAATGGCATGCGTAATCGAACCCATAAGTCGGCCATTCGCTGCATAGACTTTGACGGCGGCATAAGTGGATAAATCAATTCCTGCGGATGGACTTGCTGCACTGTGGCAACCCACGCAATAGGTTTTTAGAACGGGCAAAACAGATGCGCTAAAGGTCACATTAACTGTGTCACAGATGGCTGTATTCGAGCAGGTATTATTTTTTGCTCCTTGTTGAATCCATTTGAGAAGGAGTGATTTTTGGGCTATATTAAACTCGGCAGAGGGTGCAGGTGGCATCCTTTCGTCACCCGTTTCGTTCAAGCATTTATATAAATCACTCGAAGTAGGACTAGAGACTTTAACTTCCCGAGAGATGTTTGTGTAATCTGTTAAAATAACACCCTCTACATGACTGATCGCATCATGACAGCCACTCATCGCACAATTAGAGGTGATCAGCGGAAGTACGGATTGTTGAAAGTAAATGGTGTCAGGACTGCAATTAACGGCTGGAATAGAAGGCACTTCAGGAACGCCAGTCGTATCCACGATGATTGGTTGAATGGCTAAAGGCGTGTTTTTGTCGTTTAGGCAAGAGAAAATAAGTAAAAGGACTGCGATAAGCCAGAGATTTTTCATTTTTTGGTATAATTGATTTTGCTAGAAACCTTGATCACCTCAGCGATTTTCGCAAAAACAATTTTAGGGATGTCCACTTTGTAGTCGACTAATTTCACCTCAAACGCACAGGTAAGCGCTAGGTTAGTGCCAGTCGAAACAATGCTTCCTTTTAATTCAATAGGGCGAGTCACTCCGTGAATAGTGGCGGTTCCTGAAGCTGAGATAGGGTAGGTGCCGGCTACGGTTAAGTCAACGGTTTCCTTGATTTTCCCTTTGAAGGTAGCCGAAGGGAATTTTTCGCTTTCTAAATAATTTTCATTAAAGTGCTCCTGCATTAATTTATTCGGGAACACAAAATTGGTGATGCGCATTTGAACGGCTACCTCATTCGTTGCCGTGTTGATGATACTGCTAACAGATTTGTTAACGGCATCGATATTTTCCATCGGAGTTTTCGAAAAGATGGAAACCTCTCCGTTCGTGGTCATGAATAATTGCGCTCTGGATTGAAATCCAATCACTAAAAGGGTTAAAAGAAGGATTTTTTTCATTTCTGTTTTTTGGGTTCTAAGCTGAAGGTTCTGGCCACGTTGAAACCGTAGAAAATGTCACCGGCACCCCAGGTGCCCGTTGTTTGGCCTATAAAATGTTTATCTGTCATGCCTCTTGAATTCGTAAGGTGCAGCTGAAAAACATGTCCTCCCGTTTCAATATCTACACCCACCGAAAAGGAATCTTGGTAAGGGTACGGAGCGCCGGCACCTTCCTCATAATCTTCTATATCGACGATGTTTTTATAGTATTCTGCAGAAACACTGAAGCGATTAGTTAGCTTATAACGACCTCCAAAACCCATGGAAAGCAGGTTGTTGTCTAGATAAATCGATTCCGATTTATTGTTGTGCAAAACGGTGGGCATCAGTTGAATGGATAATTTATCCGAAAATTTCCGAGCTATTAATAGTTGGCCAAAATACGACTGACGTTGTAAGTTATTCTCATAGCGCATGACATTTCCAATGGAAGTCGTATATCCTGTGGGCATTGTATTCGTAGTCATGCCTCCGTACAAAGTCGCGGTAACTGGCATCTTGTTAGACTGGGCGACCACCTTGTATTTTGCATAGAAATCGTAGGTTTTCTCGATGGTCGAACGACCCATACCTAGCAGGAGTTTATCCGTTAAGGAATACTCGAGGCCTAAACGAATTTTAGCCTCATCTAAACCAAAAAAGTTATCTATGAAACCAGAATTCACAGAACCGAAGCGATGTGAAATCCAAAAATTCAAGTGCTGCTTAGCGAGAGTTTCCACGGTTTGGCCGTTAATTAGTCGCGTACCCTTGAAAGTAGCTTGAGTGAAAGTGGTCTTTTTTGCATCCTCTTTTTCGAGCATGGCTAATAAATCATCCTGGGCAAAAAGTGGCGCGCTTACAAAAAGTAGGAATAATATTTTTTTCATTAGGAGTAGATTCTAAGGCTGGTGCCTGTTAAAGTCGTTTTGTAGGCTTTAATTCCTTTGCTTCCATTAGCGTTAGTTCCCACTCCTGCGG
The DNA here is from genome assembly GCF_054558735.1 of Aquirufa sp. A-Brett2-15D. Taxonomy (NCBI): domain Bacteria; kingdom Pseudomonadati; phylum Bacteroidota; class Cytophagia; order Cytophagales; family Flectobacillaceae; genus Aquirufa; species Aquirufa sp. A-Brett2-15D. The sequence goes on from NZ_JBSKFT010000002.1 coordinate 456,419, forward strand.
TGGTGAAAGTAGCTCCGTGTTGTGTGCAATAAAAACCGCCACCGCTGTAAATGACATTGGCCTTATTTTCATGCGAACAAACTTGTGTCACAGCTGCAAATGCCGTACTCGAAACACGAGCGATGACAATTCCATTAGCGATCACATAATTTCCGGTGGTATTTAATTTACTGTAGGTCGCATTGTTTAAATCAAGTGTAAAATCCACTCCAGAGGCAGGATTAACAGATTCATTTTTGCATGAACTTAGGCTGGAAGCACCGCAATAAACGGCTAAAAGGGACGCGCCTTTTAGGCCTAGTGACTTTAAGAATTCGTGGCGTTTTATATTATTTTCCATTTGTACTCTGAGTTTATTTTCGAAATTTAAACAATATAACCAGTTAAATTCCTGATTGTTATCACGCATCGACTTAAATTGACGACATAGGGGTTAGTTCTGCTACCCCTAAATAGTTATATTTGAAGAAAAATAAGAATAAATGCTAGAAAATTTCCTACTTCGTTACGCCCTAAATTTGATTTTTACCTTCATCGTGGTGCGTTTCATCTATTATCCGAAATACCGAAATAACGACTTCGTTTTCACTTTTTTCTTGTTTAACACGATCCTTTTTGTGCTCTGTTATTTATTAGCAGAGGCTGATTTGAAGTTTGGTTTTGCCTTTGGTTTGTTTGCCTTGTTCTCCATGTTTCGTTACCGCACAGTCACCGTTCCGATAGGGGAAATGGGTTATTTTTTCTTAGTGGTGACACTCGGAATTATTAATTCCTTAGCTTCCTTAATCAATCTGGAGATGCTTTTAGTGGCGAATTCGGTCTTAGTCTCGATGACTTTTTTATTAGGCAGAACGTTGCAATTAACACACGAGAATTTCCAAACCTTGAACTACGAAAATCTCGGTTTAATTAAACCTGCAGAGCGCGCGGAATTATTAACCGATTTATCAGAGCGTACCGGCTATCCCATTCATAAAGTTCAGGTCGTGAAAGTGGATTATCAGCGAGGAATCGCACAATTAAGGGTCTTTTATTTTTCCAAAGAAAATGAGTCCGGACCCCTTGACTTAAATGCATAAATTTCTCTTTCTATTATTCCCGTTCTACGTTTTTGCGCAAAAAGACACGTTGCGAAATAAATCGTTGCAGGAAGTGCGCGTTCAAGGTATTCGTACCGAAATGACCAGCGATTTATCGAAGAAGGTATTCCAAGTAGGAGCTAACCTGACTAATTTAGGGGGGAATCTGTTTGATGTGCTGAGTAATATTCCGTCCATTTATGTGACCAGTGATGGGAACGTGACGTACCGTGGAAATCAAAATTTGACTATTTATTTTGATGGAAAACCTGCAGGAATTTTAAGTTCCTCGCGTGCGAATGCATTGAGCCTTTATCCGGCAGATCAGATCGATCGAATTGAAATTATCTCGAATCCAGGCGCGAAATATCCCTCGGAAGGTAGTTCCGGAATCCTGAATATCATCTTGAAAAAAGGGGCTAAAACGGAATCTTTACGCATTAACTCAAACGTAGGGACGAACGATAAATATGCCTTTTCTGCCACCTATGCGAAAGGATTTAAGCGCTGGACCCATTTAGTGGATCTGAATTTACGCCAAAACACCCGCAATAATTACCAGTTCCTTTACCGCGAAAATCCGAGTGCTTTTGGCTTTTCTCAAATCACTCAAACCACTAACGAAATCAATCGTGATTACAACCAATCCATCCGATTGAACTCCATTTACACGATTAGCAAAGACCGCAGCATTGGGATTTCCTTCATCGGTCGCCTTTCATCGGATCATAATTCGGAAGTTCGCTACAATCAAAGTGAATTTGCGTATGCCGCGGATCGTTTTTATGCTAGAGATGCAGATAAAAAGGGGAAGGATCGGGGTTTTGATTTGAATCTGTCCTACAGTCCTACTGCGAATGGGAAGATTGATTTTTTATGGATCCAAAACCAGGGCTCCGATGCGAATGATTTCTTTCAGCACTATTATTACGGTGATTTTGACACCCCTAATCCCAATATCCCAGAACGTTTCGAGAGATCATCTGCGTCTAGCGCAAACTCCACTTTTCTATTACAAGGCGATTGGACTAAATCGATTTCAAAAAAATCCTCCTTCGAATATGGCTTCCGTTTTAATTCCCGCTTTTTTGAAAATTCGTTTTTGTATGAGAAACGGAAAGACGGTTTGTATGAACGAGATAATAAACGTTCCAATGGATTAAATTACGAAGAGCACATTCAAGCAACCTATGTTTCCTATTCCCATAAAAGTTCCTTGTACAATGTAGATGCTGGATTGAGGGCGGAGGCGACTGAAATTTCCGGCGATGTACAGCAAAATTATGTCAATTGGTTTCCCTCTTTTTCTCTTTCTCATCCCTTCTCAAACTCTGAATCGATCTCCTTAGCACTTTCATCGCGTATTTCTCGGCCTAGTTACAAATCATTGAATCCATTTATTTCGTATGCCGATCCACTTAATTTGAATTCAGGAAATCCATCTTTGAAGCCTGAGCAAGCTATACTTTTGGAGCTTTCCCACGTAAAAGATTTCAAATCCATATCGGTATCTAATTCCTTATTTTACCGCGAAATTACGGGGTTAGTAGGCCGGGTAAGAACCTTTCTAGGGGGCGACACTACCTTAACTCGCTATGAGAATATCTCCAAATCCCGTTCCTGGGGTTTAGAGAATCTAACTACCTTTTCTGTTACAAAAGCCTATAAAATCACGCTGAGCTCCTCCCTATTTCAAACCGATTTGCAAGGTTTGATTAATAATACCGAAGTATCGTTGAATCGCTGGAATTGGAACTCCCGCTTGAATCAACAATTCAAATGGAAGGACAATTGGTCCGCTCAAATCTCCGGTATCTATCAATCCACACAAATCAATCCTTTGGGAATTATTAATCCCTATTATACGGTGGATGTAGGATTGAAAAAGGATTTTGGTCGTCTTTCGATCAATGCCCGCATAAATGACCTTTTTGATACCCAAAAAACTATCTACGATTCCCGTCCTTTCGGTTTAGTCAACGACCTTGAACGCAAGAAAGAAACACGTATTTATTACATCGGTTTCAGTTACAAGTTCGAGAGCAAGAAGATGAAAGAGGCACGGGAGAGGAAGAGGGTGAACGAAGAAGAAATAGAATTGGATGATGATTAAAGCTCAAAACGAATGCTAAAAATGCGCTGCGCGATATTTTTACGCATTTCGTTTTAATCTTTAATGTCTTTTTTAGATTAGAGAGTTTTTTTAAATGTAAATCTAAAATTATTGCGTAGCACAATTTTAGATTTACGTTTAAAAAAACGAGATATTTTTACGCACTTCGTTTCATACTTCTCTCTATTTAAGAGTAGATAAAAGAGAATAGATTGAATCCAAATAGATTCAATTATTGAAGATTAATGAAAAAGACTTACAAGAAATTATTGCATAGCACAATTTCCGTAAGTCTTTTTTATTAATCGTAATATGAATCTAATTTGGCCTCAATCTAAAAACCATCCCCGGACTCTCCACCCCAATATACAAATACCCATCGCGACCTTGTTGTACATTGCGCATACGGCCCACGTTTAATAATACCTTTTCTTGCTTAACGACCTTGTTATTCTTCACCTCTACGCGGTTCAAATAGTTGAAACGCAAAGAACCGATCATCAAGTTGCCTTTCCAAGCTGGGTATTTATCGCCCGTCACAAAAGTCAAGCCAGACGGTGCGATAGAAGGGATGAAATAGGAGATGGGTTGCTCCATTCCGTCTTTTTTGGAAATAGCCGAAATAGGTTTACCATCGTAATTAATACCGTAGGTAATCACCGGCCAGCCGTAGTTTTTACCTGCCTGAATAATGTTAATTTCATCACCACCACGAGGACCATGTTCTGTCTCCCAAATATCCCCTGTCCATGGATTAGTCGTCAAACCTTGTGGGTTACGCTGTCCATACGAATAGATGCTAGGGTGATCTGAATTCTTAAATGGATTGTCGGAAGGAACTGATCCATCGTCATTCAAGCGGTGGATTTTACCATTGTCATTATCTAAATTTTGTGGGAATACCTTCTCCATTCCGCGTTCTCCTACAGAGAAGAAAAGATGGCCTTTTTTGTCAAAAGTAATACGAGAACCATAATGATAAGAGGTTTTCGTGTAGGGTTTAGCCTCGAAAATCTCTTGTGCTTCTACCCAAGCGTTATCCTTGATTTTACCACGAACTATGGCAGTTGTATTCACTTTAGCGCCATCTTCCATTTTGAATTTTGAATAAGATATATAGACCCAACCATTCTTCTCATATTGTGGATGCAGCGCCACATCTAATAAACCACCTTGACCTTGAGCGTAAACGGAGGGTGTTCCTGTTATGGCTGTTTTGTTGCGTTTTTGGTCTACCTGATACAATACACCCGAACGATCTGAAATTAAATAATCGTTCGAAGGTAACTGAACAAAACCCCAAGGGCTGTCAAATCCGGTCGCGATTGTATCCAAAGTAATCGTCATTCCATCTGATTTGAAGATATTCGAAGTAGGCTTGTTCGCGAACTTGTATTGTTCTACACCGGCTAGGTTTTCGACGATCAGATCAGCTAATTTTTCAATTTCTTTAGGTGTTAAAACCTCTTTCCAAGTAGGCATTCCTGCATCTGGATAGCCATTTGTAATGCTGGCTAAAATGTCTGCTTTTTTATCACCGTGCTTCCATTTGCGATCCACGAAAGCTTCCACTTTTTCCCCGTGGCAGGACGCACAATATTTGGTATAATTTACCTCAGCAGGTTCTTCTGTGACAGCAGGCGCCTTTGTAAGAGACATCGTGCTTATTGCGGCCATAGCAATCAGGCCAATAAAGGATATTTTTTTATACATAGTTCATTAAATTTTCAGCCACGAAGCTAAAAATTAATTTCTATATTTCTATCTTTAAAGCTTACCTGATTTAACTTATGAAAAAAATCTTACTCATTCTACTTTTTGCGTCGTTTACATTAAGCGCGCAGGTGCCTAGTCCTAAATCGCATTTTGGGTTTAATATAGGCGATAATTATCATTTAGCCACATTCACGCAGACGGAGGCCTACCTAAAAAAGGTGGCGGCGTCTTCGAATCGCGTGAAATTGCAGTCGATCGGACTGACGGAAGAAGGTCGAAACCAGTATATGGTGATCGTGTCAGATCCGGCGAATATTAAGAATTTAGCGAAATACAAGTCAATTTCGCAGCGTTTGGCGCGGGCGGAAGGCTTGTCTGAGCAGGAGGCTAAGTCTTTGGCCAAAGAAGGAAAAGCCATCGTCTGGATCGACGGCGGATTGCACGCCACGGAAACGGTGGGAATACACCAGTGGATCGAATCGATTTATCAATTCACGACGCGTAACGACGAAGAAACAAAACGCATTCTGCAAAATACCATCATCCTTTTCGTGCACGCGAATCCGGATGGACAAGAACTCGTTTCGAACTGGTACATGCGCAAAGCGGATACCTTGAAACGCTCGACGGATAACTTGCCACGTTTGTATGAAAAATATATCGGGCATGACAATAACCGTGATTTCTACATGATGAATATGAGCGAGTCGACGAATATGGCTCGCCAGCAATACACCGAGTGGATGCCACAAATTCTCTACAATCACCACCAAACGGGCCCAGCAGGAACGGTAGTAGCCGGCCCTCCGTACCGTGATCCTTTTAATTACGTCTATGACCCGCTATTAATCACGGGAATCGATGCTTTAGGGGCAGCCATGAGTTCACGTTTGAATGCGGAAGGAAAGCCAGGTTATACGATGAAATCAGGTTCGGTCTATTCGACTTGGTGGAACGGTGGTTTACGCACCACGGCTTATTACCATAATATCATCGGTTTATTAACTGAAATCATCGGGGATCCGACACCGGAGAATATACCTTTAGTACCTAGCCGCTTGATTCCTAATTCAGCGACTCCATTCCCGATTACTCCGCGCAAGTGGTTCTTCAAGAACTCGATTGATTACTCGCTTTCCTTGAACTATGCGGTCTTGAATTATGCGACCCGTTACCGCGAAGAGGTGTTAATGAACATCTACAAAATGGGTAAGAAATCCATTGATTTAGGTTCACAAGATTATTGGACTTTGTCTCCTAATAAAGTGGAAAAGCTAGCGGAGGTTTCTGGTGGAAATTACAAGGCAAAATCGGATAGTTTATTCGCTTTGGTCTATAAAAACCAAAAAACGCGTGATGCACGCGCCTATATCCTTACGGCAGATCAAACTACTTCTAGCATCGCTTTTATCAATATCTTACTTAAGAGCGGTATCCGAGTAGAGAAAGCAACAAAAGCGTTCGATGTAAATGGGAAAGCCTATCCGGCTGGTTCTTATGTAGTGAAAACGAATCAAGCTTTCCGTCCGCACGTGATCGACATGTTCGAACCACAAGATCACCCGAATGACTTCCAATATCCAGGAGGCCCTCCCGTTCGTCCCTATGATGCGGCGGGTTGGACGCCAGCTTATACGATGGGGATTCAGTTCGATCGAATTTTGGAAGACGTAAACGGTCCCTTCGAAACGCTTCCTTACGGCGAAATCCAAAAGGCTAAGCCAGTATTTGCCACCGGAGCCTATTATTCATTCTCGACTTCTGATAATGCGTCATTTACTTTATTGAATGATTTATTAAAAGCGGGTGTCGAGGTATCAAAAAACCAGGATGCCTTTTATGTGAAACACAGTGCGGCTGCGGCGGATATTTTAGCTAAGGCTAGTGCGAAAACACAAGCATTAGGCGCTTTGCCAGCTTCGGTTTCTGCTAAGGTAGGTAAGAAGCGTGTCGGTCTTTGGGACACCTATGGTGGCTCCATGCCATCAGGTTGGTTGCGTTGGATTTTAGAACAACACCACTTTGATTTTAAATTAGTATACGCAAAAGAGATTGATAAAGGAGGTCTTCGTTCGAAATTCGATGTGTTGATATTTGTCAAAGGAGCCATTCCTGGCTTAAGACCTGAGCCTGCTAACGAATGGGATGAAAAAGATCCAGTGGAGGCAGATATTCCAGCGGAATTCCACGAAACGATGGGTAAAATCACGGTGGCAAAATCGGTTCCAGCTTTACGCGCCTTTTTAGAGGAAGGTGGAGATGTAATCACGATAGGCTCGAGTTCTAACTTAGCTTATCATTTGAATTTACCAGTAAAGAATGCATTAGTAGAGATGGTGGCAGGAAAAGAACGTAACTTGCCAGGCGAGAAATTCTACATTCCAGGCAGTGTGATGCAAGTGACGGTGGATCAAAATTCACCAGCTAACTGGGGAATGGCGCCTAAAGCAGATGTCATCTTTGCAGCTAGCCCGGTATTTAAATTATCACCTGAGTCTATTTCGCACGGTGTGCTGACGCCATTAGCTTGGTTTGCTACAGAGAAGACCTTACGCAGTGGCTGGGCTTTTGGTCAAGCGTATCTGCAAGATGGAGTAGCTGCTTTCCAAGCGAAAGTAGGCAAAGGGAATTTATTCGTTTACGGCCCAGAAGTGACGTTTAGAGGCCAAACACACAGTACTTTTAAGTTAGTATTTAATCAATTATATGAAAACAATCGCTAAGATTATTGGGGGTATTTTTATTGCTCTTTTCGCTGTCATTCTATTTTTTGCAGAAAGTGATCGTCCTGTAGAGGAACTAATTCCTCTGTATGCGAATAAGGATTCCAAGTTCATGGATATCTTAGGAATGAAAGTGCATTACCGCGATGAGGGTGTCGCTACAGATACCTTACCTTTAATCTTGTTGCACGGGATGTCATCCTCCCTAAATACCTGGGATAGTGTTGTTATTGCGTTGAAACCACACAAGCGCGTGATTAGCTTAGATTTACCTGGTTTTGCCTTAACAGGTCCTTCGCCAGAGAGTGCATATAATTTCCCGTATTATTCGAAGTTCATCGATTCCTTTACGACTCGTTTAAAAATCAAACGTTTCATTTTAGTGGGTAACTCCATGGGTGGCGCGATTTCTTGGAACTATGCCCTTCACAATCCGTCTGGCTTAGCGAAGATGGTCTTAGTCGATGCAGCCGGTTATCCGAAGAAAGGGGAGAGTGGATCTTTAGGTTTTACGATAGCCTCGACTCCAGTCATCAATAATTTAATGTTGTATGTTACTCCTAAGGCACTTGTACGTAAGAGTTTAGAAACGGTCTATTTTGACCAATCTCGAGTGACGGATGAGCAGGTAGAACGTTTTCACGATGTGGCGATTCGGGAGGGAAATAGAGAAACTGCCTTGCAGATATTTAAGGGGTCTTTTAAAGGGGATCCGAAACAAATTAAAACGATCAAGACACCCACTTTAATCTTATGGGGTGATCATGATAACCTAATAGGCGTAAACAATGTGGAGAATTTCTTGAAAGATATCCAAGGTAGTAAAGCTGAGGTTTATAAAAACGTAGGTCACGTGCCTATGGAAGAGGTACCAGGAAAGGTGGCCTCGTCTATTTTGGGATTTGTACAATAAATGAAGAAACTCTTTCTATTGCTTTTATGTAGTTTCTATTTGCCAGCACAGGATCTAGGCAGAGGAATTAATCTAGGTAATATGTTCGAGGCGCCCAGCGAAACAGCCTGGGGCAATCCGTTTAAGGAAGAGTATATTTCCAAAATCGCAGAGCAAGGTTTCAAGCACATTCGCATGCCTATCCGCTGGGATGTGGCAGAGCGAACCCAACTTACGGCGCCCTATACGGTGAATCCAGCCTTTTTAGCTCGGGTTAAATCAGTTGTCGATTTAGCGATCTCTAAGAACATGTATGTGATCATAAACATGCATCACCATGACGAGATCTTTGTGAATCCTGCTGCGGTTAAGCCTCGATTTCTGAGCCAATGGACGCAAATAGCCACTTACTTTAAGGGCTACGATAATCACTTATTATTTGAAGTTTTAAATGAGCCGCATGACGCGCTGACACCAGCTTTGTGGAATGGGTATTTTGCAGAGGCTTTGACAGAAATCAGAAAGACAAATCCGACGAGAAAGGTGCTTGTGGGAACCGCTTCGTATGGCGGTCTGGCCGGTGTGAAGGATTTAGTGCTTCCGAATGACCCTAATTTAATCTTGAGTGTTCATTATTACGATCCGTTTAATTTTACCCACCAAGGGGCAGATTGGGCTGGCAATAAAGATAAGTACTTGGGCACGAAATGGGAAGATTTGACTTGGGAGAGAGAACAAATCATCTCGGATTTTGCTTATGCGATTAAATGGGCGAAAGACAAAAATATGCCTTTACACGTGGGGGAATTTGGGGCGTATGAAAAAGCAGATATGGAAAGTCGTGCTCGCTGGACGAATTTTCTAGCGCGCTATTTCGAATCGCAAGGAATGAGTTGGGCATATTGGGAGTTTTCGGCAGGTTTTGGCATTTATAATCCGACGACCAATACCTATAAAACGGCTTTAGTAGATGCGCTGCTTAAAAATCCGATGCCCGCCGCAAAGGTCCTGCCTACGAAAAGTCTATACGATTTATCGGGAATCGCGGGCTGGAATTTGAATCTGAATTCGGGTGCAACTGCCGTCATGACTGCGGAAGGTGCGGGTATTAAAGTGAATAGGAATAGCGTCACAGGAACTGGCTGGCATATCCAATTAGCGCGATCGGGATTTCCACTTACCTATCGAAAACGGTACTTAGTCACAATGAAGATTTCAGCGGATAAGCCCAATAACATTACGGTCTACATGGGTCGCGCCTCTGCGCCATATAACGCATATAGTTCCTATAATTCGTTGACTTTAGAAAGTGTAGAAAAGGAGTTCACCTTTGTCTTCACCATGAATGAGCCCTTCGATTCGAATGCTCGCTTGACTTTTGATCTCGGATTAACTGCGGGTTCCATTCAAATCAATTCCATTAAAGTGGCTGAACTCGTCGAGGACATTCCGTTAGGGGTAGAAGAGCTTAGTGCTTTACAGGTTTATCCTAATCCATTTAGGGAAAAATTAAGAATCGAGGCCCCTGGTTCTCATGAAATTCGAATAAGTGATTTGCTTGGTCGGATAAATCAGGTCACGAAAATGGAAAATGAAATAGAACTGGAAACACAATCGTTGAAATCAGGCCTCTATTTACTTCAATGCATTAATAATAAAACGGGGGAGCTGAAATCTCGATTGCTTTGTAAGGAAGATTGATATAGGACTTCCCGGTAGAAAATCTTATTATTGTATCAATTATTGACAATAAACCTATTTAACAATGAAAAGAATCTGGCAACTCACTTGCCTGTTGGGACTTATCGCGTCCAGCACGTTTGCACAAACCGATTTTAAGATGGCCGTTCAGGCAAAAATTGAATCAGGAATTATCGAGGGAGATTATAATACCCAAACCGGAATTCAAACTTATTTTGGAGTACCCTTCGCTAAACCACCGGTGGGGGATTTGCGTTGGAAAGCACCCGTTCCAGCAGAAGCTTGGTCTGGGGTTAAGAAAACAAAAGCTTTTGGACCACGTCCTATCCAAGCCATGGTTTTTGGTGATATGGGATCTCGCTCTGCCGGTTTAAGTGAAGATTGCTTGTACCTAAACGTCTGGTCTCCAGCGAAGCGAAATACGAAAAACTTACCTGTCTTAGTTTATTTCTATGGCGGCGGATTATTCGCAGGCGATGCGTCTGAACCTCGGTATGATGGAGAAGCGATGTCTAAGCAAGGAATCGTAGTTATTACGGTAAACTACCGCTTAGGCCTATTCGGTTTCTTCTCGCATCCAGAATTATCAGCGGAGGCGTCCTACAAAGCTTCCGGAAATTATGGTTATTTAGACCAAAACCTAGCCTTAAAATGGGTTCAGAAGAACATCGCCGCTTTTGGTGGAGATGCATCCAAGGTGACGATTGCAGGGGAATCAGCGGGTTCTGCTTCGGTATCTGTCCAAATGGCTTCCCCGCTATCTAAAGGCTTAATCGCCGGTGCCATCGGCGAAAGTGGTGCTGGAATTAATCCAACTATGTCCCCTGTCCCTTTAGCGCAAGCAGAGAAGAGTGGTGTGGCATTTGCGGAGAAAGCAGGAGCTAAGTCCTTGAAAGATTTACGTGGGATGACCTCTCGCGAATTATTTGAAGTAGCTCAAGAGAATCGCTCGATTAGTTTCTCTACGGTGGTGGATGGTTATTTCTTGCCAAAAACCTTACCTGAATTATTCAATGCGAAACAGCAATCGATGGTTCCGCTTCTATTAGGCTGGAACTCTGCTGAAATTCCAGGGTCGGCTTTTATGCAAGGAAAACCCTACACGGAGGAAAATTATGTGGCGAAGGTGAAGGAAACCTATCCAACAGATCACGAAACTGTATTGAAATTATATCCATCAGGTTCGGAGGACGTGATCGAACGTTCGGCTACCGCTTTAGCGGCTGATCGTTTCATTTCGTATAGCACCTGGAAATGGTTTGATTTACATCGCAAGAATTCGAATCAACCGGTTTACCGTTATTTGTATGCTCGTCACCGTGCTCCCTTGGTAGATAAATCTGTCACGTCTGGTTTAGCCGGAGGAACTGTAAAAGCGAATCCAAATGCACCTAAACCGCGTCCAGCCGTAGGCGCTCCGCACGCATGTGAGATTGAATATTGCATGGGCAACTTGCACTTGATTAAAGATTACGCGTTTACCGCGGATGATTATACGGTGTCCAAAACGATGTTCACATATTTCGCGAACTTCATTAAGACGGGAAATCCGAATGGAGGGACTTTGGCAAACTGGCCTACTGCAGCTCCACAAGACAAGGAGCCAGGAGTTATGGTGATTGATGTGGAATCGAAGGCGGTAAATGCCAAAGATGACGCACGTTATGAGTTCTTAGATAAACAGTATAAAAACTAGACCGATGAAAAAATTGACATTTGCTTGTGCGCTCATTCTTGCCTCTGTAGGCTTGAAAGCACAAATTACAACTGGAAAAGACGTGGCTATTGTGGCGACTGATGCTGGGAAAGTGCGTGGTTATGTCCACAGTGGAATTTATACGTACAAAGGAATTCCTTACGCGGAGGCAGCTCGTTTTGAGGCTCCTCACAAGCCGAAGCCCTGGGCTGGCGTTCGTTCTTCTATGTCTTATGGCCCAGTTTCTCCCTTAATTGATGAAACAACGCAGATTCAAGATGAGTCAGAATTCGTATTTAATCACAATTGGGGCTTTACGAATGAGGATTGCATGCGCATTAATGTGTGGACTCCCGGAATCAATGATGGAAAGAAACGTCCTGTCATGTTTTGGATTCATGGAGGCGGCTTCACGTCTGGTTCATCGGTTGAATTGCCGTCGTATGATGGAGAGAATTTGGCACAAAAAGGTGACGTCGTAGTCGTTTCCATTTCCCATCGTCTAAATATCACGGGCTACTTAGATTTATCTGCCTACGGCGAGAAGTACAAGTATTCCGCAAATAATAGCGTATTAGATATGCGCGCGGCTTTAGAATGGGTAAAGGAAAACATCGGTTCTTTCGGCGGCGATGCGAAAAACGTCACGGTCTTCGGACAATCCGGCGGAGGCGCGAAAGTAAATACCTTGATGGCGATGCCTTCAGCGAAAGGTTTATTCAGCAAAGCGATTAACCAAAGCGGTTCTTTCCGTTCGAACATGCTAGACAAAGCCACGACCCAAAGCATCACAGCTGAAGTTTTGAAAGCATTGAATATCCCTGCAGCGAAAGTAGATAGCTTACAAACTATTCCTTATCTCGTTTTAGCCAATGCAGGTAAGAAAGCATTAGCAACCATTGCAGCCCAAATGAAAGCAGCTGGCAAGCCGGTGGTTGGTTTTGGTTTAAGCTGGGGTCCTTCCGTAGATGGTGACTTATTACCTTACCAATTATTCTCTAAGGAGGCTTTCGAATTATCGAAAGACGTTCCTTTGTTAATCGGAACAGTGAAGAACGAATTCATGCCTTCGATTATGACAGGCATGTCTGATGCGACAGCGGAACAAGTAGATGGGTACATCAAAAAAACGTATGGCGAAAAAGCGGAGGCATTTAAAGCTGCCGTGAAGAAAGCTTATCCTAACGATACGAAGCCTTCTGATTTGATGGATGTGGACGTGATGTTCCGTCCAGGTGCGGTGGTTCAGGCGAAAGAGAAATCAGCCTTGAAAGCAGCTCCGGTTTATATGTATTTAATGACGTGGCAATCGCCCGTAATGGATGGTAAATACAAAGCGTTCCATTGCATGGAATTACCTTTCTGCTTTAATAACATCGCACGTTGCGAGGAAATGACCGGAGGCGGGAAAGAAGCGTATGTATTAGCGGATCGCATGAGTTCGTCTTGGATTAATTTTGCTAAGACGGGTAATCCAGGTCACAAAGGACTCCCTACTTGGCCTACGTTCGACGCGGCTGGAACTGCGACTATGCACTTCAATACTACCTGCGAAGTGAAACCGCAGCAAGATGCGGAATTGTATAGCCTCATCGCAAGATAATTTAAAAGGCCCTTGAACGATCAGGGGCCTTTTACTTTAGTAAACGAATGATTAACTCATTTTGCCTATCGCGCAGCTGACATAGGACTTTGCTTGTTTGAATATGGTATTATCTCCTTTTTGAGGATAGCCCATGCTATTTAAGGAGGCGAGAACTTCACTTAACTCATATTTATTACCCATCAGGCTGATCTTTTCCTCGCCTTGATCAATCTCTACTTTTGCAATTCCCTTAATTTTTAATAAAGCATTCTTAATGCTTGTCATACATCCTGCACACTTGATGTTTTCAACAAAAATCGTTTGAGTTTTCATGGTGTTGTTATTTGTTTAGCCAAATGTAGGCTATCTTTAGGCCATAAAAAGTGATATAAATCACGTCTGAAAATTATGAACAAATATTTTTCACTTGCTGAAATTCAAACCTGGGATCGCTTCACACGCGCTAATTTCATCAATACTCTTACTGGATTCAAAAGCTTATCTCTGATAGGAACGGTAAACAAAGCGGGGGAATCGAATGTAGCTGTATTTAGCAACATCGTACATTTAGGGGCTGACCCAGCCTTGATTGGTTTTGTCAATCGTCCTCTTGCTGCTGCACCACATACCTTATCGAATATCCAGGAAACGGGATTTTTCACGGTGAATCTAGTGACAGAATCGATGTATAAGCAGGCACATCAAACCAGTGCTAAATATGCCGATGGGGTTTCGGAGTTTGAGATGACGGGACTGACTGAGCAATTTCGCGAAGGATGCAGTGCGCCATTTGTAGCGGAATCCCCAGTGCAGTATTTATTGAAATTAGAACAAGTCATTCCTATTGAGTTAAACGACACATTTTTTGTGATAGGTTCCTTGCAGGCTGCGTACGTGCCGGCGGATATTCAGGAGGAAGACGGATTTTTGGATTTGGCCAAAGCCGGAATCTTAACATCCCTAGGCACCTCTGGTTATTACAAAACTGAAAAAATTGATAACTTGCCCTATGCAAAAGTTAACTAACCTAGTAGACGAATTAGCGTCTTATATTCCGCAGCTTGAGGCTAGAAATGAAAACGTTTCTGCTTCCACTGTAGGCTGGCAAATTGAGCACAGCTTATTAGTCATTTCTTCTGTCATTGAAGGGGTGAAGAGGTCAGATCCTGCACAATTTAAATGGAGTTTTCGCCCCTTTAAGTATTTGATTTTTTGGACCGGAAAAATTCCAAGAGGAAAGTCCAAGGCGCCTAAATTTGTGGTTCCAGATACTTTCACGGCAGAATCACTACAACTTCATATCGACAAATGTCATGTTAAAATAACCGAACTTGAGTCGCTGTCGGCAGGGCACTATTTTTCTCATCCTTATTTTGGGGATACGAAAAAGAAGGATGTGATTCCATTTCTGATCATGCATACGGAACACCACGCGAAAATTATTCGGGAGATTCTAGCGAACTAGCGCTTTTCCCTGCGATAAAACCCGTTGTCCAAGCCGATTGGAAGTTAAAACCTCCCGTAATACCATCGAGGTCCATCACTTCGCCTGCGAAGAAAAGGCCGGGGCATTTTTTGCTTTCCATCGTTTGGACGCTGATATCTTGTAAATCAACCCCGCCCGCAGTGACAAATTCCTCTTTAAAGGTCGTTTTTCCCTGCACCACATAGCGATCATTGATTAAGGTGTTGATTAATTTGTTCAAAGCCTTACCCCCTAATTCATTCCACCGGAGACCCGTTTTTATTTCGTTTTTTTCGAGCAAATACATCCAAAGTCGATTCGGCATCGGAAATGGATTCAAATTCACCACCATCTTTCCTCCATGCTCCTTTATTATTAGGCTGATTTGCGTCCTTAAGTCCTCTTCTTTTGTGTCATCTAGCCAGTTCACCAGGATGGCACAGTGGTATTCTTTTTCTGCCAAAATCCTCGCCCCCCAAGCTGATAATTGCAAAATCGCCGGGCCGCTCATTCCCCAATGCGTTACTAAAAGAGGGCCTTTACCTAGCAGTTTTTGGCCTTCCACCCTAACTCTAGCTTTCTCTACCACGATACCCATTAGGTCGCGAATAGGCTCCTGAGGCATATTGAATGTAAATAAGGACGGTACAGGAGGAATGATGGTGTGACCTATATCTTCGAGCCAAAGCAATCCAGACATCTTCGGCTGACCACCCGTCGTCACAATCACGCGATCAGCATCATATTCGGTCTCTTTGCAATGAATTCGAAAGCCTTTCGCCGTGGGTTTAATTTCATCCACTGATTGGCTATTATGCAAGTTAATGTGCAGTCGCCTAGCTTCCGATAGAAAACAATCGATGATAGTTTGTGAATCATTCGAGAGCGGAAAGATGCAATTGTCATGGTAGGTTTTCAAGGCTACACCTCTGCTTTCCAGCCATTCTACCATGCTTTCGGCATTAAAAACCTCAAATGCTTTCCGTAGAAATTTCTCTCCACGCGGGTAGCTCTCAGATAAAATGCGGGAATTAAACGTAGCGTTGGTCACATTGCAACGACCGCCTCCAGAGATTTTCACCTTACCTAAAAACTTGGATGTTTTTTCTAGGATGGTTACTTCGGCCTCAGGATTATGCTCTTTGGCAGATATAGCAGCAAAAAATCCAGCGGCTCCGCCACCTATGACGATGATTCTCATACGATAAAATCTGAGCGCATCGGATTAAACGAATCCACTAAAACACCTTCTTCTACGGCAATTACTCCATGATCTGTGTGTGGGGGTGCAAAAAATACGTCTCCTTGTTGTAGGATCTTTTTTTCATCGTCAATAACTACCTCAAAGACTCCACTTTCTACATACGAACCTTGGGAATGAATATGTTGATGAATCGCTCCAATACCTCCTTTTTTGAAATGCACTTTAACGATCATCAAATCATCATTATAGGCCATGATTTTTCGCTTACACGATTCATCGAGGATTTCCCATTCGATATCACTGTCTTTAATAAAATGCGTTTTACTCATGCACAAAAATAAGACAATTTGCCGAATGCATAATTTTTTCTATTATTGTCAGAATATAAACCTCCAAACTATGAAAAATCTATTTAGTAAAGTCTTCATTTGCAGCATTTTAAGTATGGTATTTTTTCAAATGAATGCACAAGGGCCTAAGGTTTTAGTGGTTACTGCACACCCAGATGATGAAACGGGTTTTTCGGTGACCGTATTTAAAATCACACAGGAATTAAAGGGAACTGTTGATATGGCAGTGATGACAGATGGGGGAGGCGGTTTCGCTGATTCTCAGTTAGGAGCCATGTATTATAAATTAAATCTGACAGATTCTGTTACGGCTAGAAACCACCTGCCTCTAATACGTAAGCAGGAAATCTTAGACGCAGCTAAAATCATGGGGATGCGTAATATCTATTTTATGGAGCAACCAGATGATTGGTATACGACGGATCCTACTCCTTATATTTCGGGTAAAAACTGGAATATTCCTTATGTAGAAAGTCGAATGGATAATTTACTAAAAGATCAAGGATACGATTTTGTCATTACGATGCTTCCACATGCGGGTCAGCATGGACATCATAAAACTGCCGTTTTAATGGGATTAAGAGCAGTAAAGCGATTTAAAGGTCCTAAGAAACCCATTATCATTGCAGGCAGTCCTATGACCTTAAGTTCGAAACCACTTGATTTCACAGAGTTAGCCGGTTTCCCAGAAACCAAAATCAAACCGGGAGCGCCTACCTTCACTTTGAATCGCGCGTTTCGATTTAAGGAAAATGATAAATTGAGTTATAAGATTGTGGCAGACTGGGTGATTTCTGCCTATAAATCACAAGGGGCTATCCAGGAGAATGCGATTCACAAAACGGATTTGGAGACCTACCGTTATTTCGATATCAATGATTCAGCGGGTATTAGTCAGGTGGAAAAGCTGTTTCGGGATTTGGCGAAATCAGGATTCGCAGCTCCGTGAAAAATCATAAAATACCATAAAAAAAGCCGGGTCGCGAGGCCCGGCTTTTCTATTTTAATACCTATTTTAATCTGCCACAGTCTGGTAGACCATTTGGCGTAAACTATTGTGGTATTCCCAGGTGAAATTACTCTCCTGGGTCATAAATAAGGCGATTAGCTTTTCTTTAGGATCAATGAAGAAATGGGTATTATTAGCGCCTCCCCAATAAAACAAACCCTTAGAAGCTGGTGTTTTAGTAGCTGGGCCGTCAGTTACTACGGCGAATCCAAGACCCCATTGTGTTCCCGGTGTTTTGAATAAATCTCCGGTATGATTCGAAGTCATTAATTCTACTGTCTTGCGGCTCAAGTATTGCTTCCCTTTGTAAGTTCCGCAGGCTAGCATCATTTGGCAAAAAGTAGCATAATCCGTAACGGTAGAAAATAACCCATTCACCCCACTCCAAACCGTCACATTTTCAAAAGGTGGCTGATTCGCAGCAATGGAAATCGTTCCATTCTTTCCCTTGGTATGTAATGCCACAATCTTAGATTGTTCCTCTTTAGGGACATTATAACCCGTATGTTTCATTTCTAATGGTTCAAATAAGCGTGACTTTAAAAACTCATTCACACTCATCCCCGAGAACTTCTCAATTAATACACAAAGCACATCAGGGCCAGCGCTATAGTTCCATTCGGTGCCAGGTTGTGCTAATAAGGGAAACTTGGTCATATTAGCCACGCGATCTTGGATCGTCTTTGTGCCGGGCTTAAAATAGCCATTTCTAAATCTGATCTGAACTGGATTTTGTTCTAAACCATGCATTAAACCTCCACTGTGACTTAGTAATTGGGTGATTGTGATTTCAGACTTTAACGAATCCGTGGGTGCGTTAGCGTCATCATTGATACTTCGCGCGACGCGTAAATTTTTAAATTCTGGTAAGTATTTCGAAACCGGATCGTTTAACTTAAAATACCCTTCTTCGTATAGCATCATAAATGCTGTAGAGATGATTGGCTTTGTCATGGACTGAATATAGAATAAATCGTCCGTCGTCATGGGTGTTTTAGTCGATGTATTTTTATAGCCCAAAGCTCCCTGATGAACCACCTGGCCATTGTGAATAATCATCGTCACGGCGCCAGGAATGTTGCCCTTATCCATTTCGGATTGGACAAATTTTTCTAAACGTTTAACGCGATCGACATTAATGCCGGCAACGATTTTGGGTGCTTGTGCACTAATTTCGCCTATGAAAAGGAGGCTGAAGAGGAGCAGGAAATGTTTTGTGAATTTCATATGTTGATTAGTTTATTTGCTTTTTTTCTGCGCCGCCATCCATTCCATGATGGTAACCGGCTTTCCGTTCAATCGAACTAGGGATCCATCTACGTCAGTTCTAGGTAGGTTTTCATGAAGATAAACCCACGACCAGTGGCCGTTGTATTCGAAACTTTTACCACCGTAGAAATTAGTAATGTCATTTACGTGATCGTAATAAGTGAAGTGAACGTTTTTCGCACCTGCCTTACGCAAACGGTCAAATACGGGTACAACGGTAATGTCAGGGATGGTAGTTCTGTCATCTTTAGAATGAACAAACCAAATAGGCACATTTTTTATCTTTTGAATGTCGCTATCGGGAATGTATTCTGATTTATAGGCCAAAGCACTGATATAGCCAGCCGCGAAATAATCTGGATTTAAGAAGATCAATTTCAATGCCATATAGCCTCCATTAGAGCAGCCGCCCACATAAATACGGCTTGGGTCGATTTCTGGATTTGCTTTGACATAGTCTTTAATTAAGGCCATTAACCCTTCGTTGTAGATGTCGTTATCTTTTCCTTGTGTTCCCACCCCTTGTGCATTATGCATCCAGGCGCCTGGGCATTGTGGAGAAAGGACATAGGCTCCCTCGAAAATCGATTGAATACCTTCAGCGGCGTAGTTTGCGGCTTTATTTCCTAAAAGAGGAACCGTAGGGTCCGTCCCACCTTCACCACCGCCGTGTAGCCAGATGATTAAAGGTGCTTTGTCCCTCTTTACTTTAGGTGTAAAGGTCGCGTAGGACATCGTTAATTTATCACTATAGGTGTATTTACCAGTTAAGTCAAATTGATCAATCAGAGGCATAATTTTGCCTGTTGAGGTATCCCATACATATCCCGTTTTAGGGTGTACGATGGTTAAGGAATAATCAACCCAAACATTCCCTTTACTTCGTAGGTATTGAAAAGGGGAACTGATGGGCAATTGAGGTCCTACCGATAAAACCAGGGTAATGTTTTTTCCTGTTTTTACCTTTTCTCCTTTTTCATCCGAAACGTAGGCTGTTACAATTTCGCGCTTATTATCTTGGTCTGCGATAGGACCTGTGCTTAATTTTCGGCTGGCATAAACGGTAAATTCTGCCGCATTCACTTTAGAGGTGGTGTCGTTTAGAGACAAAATGACTTTGTTCACTCCCGCACCCCAGTCGAATCCTTCGACGACGATTTTGTAGCTGCCCGTTGGTTTTGCTGCTGCACTAAAAGCAAGCAGCGTGAGAAAGAAGAGTATTTTTTTCATGGATGATAGGTTTAATTGATTACTAACAAATAAACGTAAAATATTCTAAAATGCTATCCCGTATTTTGTATCAAAGACGATGGTCATTATCGACGATCCTGGAACTTGGATACGTTCATTTCGAACGACTCGGTAGCCTAAATTTTGCGTGCTGGAAGTGGTATAGGTTTTAATCTCTTTATTGTTTTTTAGTGAAAGTTCAAATGCATTTCCCGAATTGATGAGCACTAACACCGTCGATTGATTGTCTGTGAATCCAGTAATTAAGCAATCGGGTTGTTGAATACCTGCTTCGATTCGCTTCATGCCGGGTCTAACAAACCTCGCATAATTGCCCAATGCCCAAAGCGTTTTAGAATCATACAGGTCTGCATTGTATTTGTTGTTGTCATTTTCACCTTTATTTAACCCATTAAAGATATAAATCAATCCATCTTTATAATCGTTTGCGCTAACGGCTAGCCACCAGCTCCAAGACGAGGCATTACCGTCATAAATATCTGAATGAATGACTTTGGCCACATACAAGGCTGTCTTCATGCCTAGGTCAACTCCATTTCCTGTTATTTCACCCGCATTATCACCTAGAATGCAAAATTCTGATTGCCAAAATCCGATATTCGCAGCCTTTGCTTTTTTATGTAGTTCTTGTCGAGTCGATATCAGTTTGTTTGCAGGAGAGGTGGTAAAATAGCTATGGCCACTGATAATCTGCTCCACGGCCGGAAGTTTGCCCAAGTAATGGGGTGATTCAGCTTTAAAAAAATCGTCAATTTGTCCATCTTGACCCGGCCGATTGCTTTTAGGATCATATAAATAATTCAGTTGTCCTGCTTCTGGAATCACAATTCGCGTTTTCGTATTTGTCCGTTGGAAATTCTCAGCCAGCTTTCTGGTGGCCCAAGCTAGATCTGAATTGTTGATGGGTGTACCTTCCTGTGATGCCTTGCCAGATTTTCCAGGCCCCCAATCCCACTGCGGTTCATTGAATGGACTTAAATAGGTGAATTGAAAATGATTGGAAACAGTAGTTAGGAAATTCGACCAAGCATCAATTTTAGTAGAGTCAAAATTCCATTCGCCTAGACGACCATTACCGATGGCTAATCCATTTTTGGTCATTTGGACTGGCGAGGAATTTAAAAATCCTAAGGTGTACGGTACTTGATATTGCTTAGCAGCTTCTAAAAAATATTGTTGGCCTTTTTGTTTTTCCCAATCGTAACTATCGTTGGTCAAAAAGCTTTCAGCGCGTCTCCATTCGTTTGAAATCTTACTTGTATTTTCTTGTTCTGTACTTCCAGCTCCGATATTAAATCGCCACATGGATAGACCGATCCCTTTTGGGTTTCCTTGTGGGTCTGATTCAAGACTGAATAGCCATTCTGCAATTTGCTTTTTTTTGCTCTCCGGGTAGTATTTTCCTATCATGGCCATCGACCAACAGTCCGATGCACCGAAACTATGCATCGTTTGGGAAGTTTTCTGGGTGTTGAAAGTGATTTGTTGGCCCTGCAATTCTAAGCCCACTATAGTCAAACAAATCCAAAGGTATTTATTCATGTTAATAGATTAGCTGTCACTAAACTAGCTAAATTTTGGGCATAAAAAAAAGGGATGATCGATGACCACCCCTTTCTTTTGAGAAATAAAAATTATTTCGCTTCTGCTGCTGTAGCACCTTTTGCGATAGAGTAAACAACTAGGCCAAAACCAATCTTGTTAACTGCATCCGCAATGTTGTAAACTAAGTCGATGTTTCCAGAGAATCCAGATAACAAGTTACCAGGTAACATCATGTAGCCGATTGGATAGATTGCCCAACCTACTAATGTGAACCAACGCATTACGTTGTAACCAGACTTAACTGCTTCGCTCGTAGAAGACGCAGCTAATTTAGAAGCCTCACCCATGTAGATTTCATAGATGATTACAGCCCATCCTAAAGTAGAGATGATACCCCACATTACGTTTTGTGCTGGAACTACTGCTTCTCCGATATATCCTGCTACTAACATGACGATAGAACCGAATAGTAAACGAGTTAACATTCCTGTCTTAGCACCTGCAGGCTTTAAGATTAAGAAATACTCGATACACATTAAAGGAACTGTTAAAGTCCAGTCAATGTAACGGAATTGTGTTGGAGACTCGTGTGTCTCTAACCATACACCACGCATGTAGAAATAGTGTACTGCAGCAATAAATGTAATCAAAGCAGAAATCAATAATGATGTTTTCCACTTGTCATTAACTGTACCTCTTTCTACGATGAAGAAGATAGAAGCAGCAAGCATCGACATATACCCTGTAAAGAAGGTAAATCCGATGTAATCTCCGGCAGCAAGTGAGCCGTCTAGTAAAATGTTTAATGTTTCCATAAATGTTAAGGATTAAAATTGTTTGATAGTTAAACTTAATGGGTTTGATAATGTTTCAAAGATTACAAAAAAATTTAAATAAAAATAAAAATTGTTATAAAATTTTTTATCTAGGTCTTTTAATTAATTTATGCATCAGTAAAAAATGAGGCAGCGTTAATAAGGACAAGAATATAAAAATCGGATATAGTTGCAAAGCATTGCTGGTCAAGAACATATAGACCAAACCCATAAAAAAGGCTCCTACAGAAAATGGGAGCAGTTTTTTGTATAAATTCAAGAAGGAGGTCTCTAAGTGATTTTTCAAACCCATGAAGCTGTAGACAGCATGGCAGCATGAAAAATAGCAAATAAAGGCAGGGATTAAGGGTAAAAAATAACCTGCCACTAAAGTAAGGAAAGTATTTAAAAAATAGGCAGAATTTCTCTTTTGAAAGCCTAATAATAAAAGAATGAGGCTAAGGTAGATTAAGTAGGACGGTATATTTAGGGGGATAGGAACCTTCATTTCTGTTACAACTTCCACTACCTCATTCCAATGACTGAAGAGAATAAAAGACAAAATACCTGATCCTAGGAAGATGGTTCGAGCGAGATGCAATATGTTTTGCTTTGGATTAACAGCTGATAAATCCTCCATATCCCCGAAGTGAAAGACGCTAATTCCAATGAAAATGATAAAAGCGATAGAAGGAAAAAGATACCACAGCACGGCATAAGCCGCCATACTACCCAAGTAATACATAATAAACGGCCTTAGATGAAAGGAGAGGTGATGTCGGTCAGCAATTTTTTGTGCTATTAAATGATCTCCAGCACCATGTGGGATTCCGGTTAATAGCAATAATATTCCTGCAAAAATGAAATCGATTGTTTTATCCCAAGGCCCCATCAACAGATAGCAAATTAAATAGACGATGGTGATGATGGCTCCGATATAATTTTTCATTTGATCAGGTGTTTAATGAAAAGGGGTATATCTAATCGGGAAAGTAATTTTATATCATCAGTCAACGAACTTTTGTCGTCTAAAAAGCGAAGTATTTTTGGCGTTTCTACTTGACTAAATAGCCTATCCATTACTGCGGGGATTTTATTCATTTCATTTTGCATGATTTTTAAAAGCATTTTATCATAAAAACGAAATCTATTCGGTGTCTTTTGGGTAAGATTTTGTGCACGATATTTTGCATCCTCATGCATTCGGGTGAAAGCATAACCCGTAGACGCTTTCATATTTCCACCTGCTGTACCTATCGAGAAAACACGTCCATCTCTTTTTTGAATTTTAACTCCCATAGGAATAGTCCCAGCCTCATCAGAAAGAATTTTATATTTCTGTGAGCCATAGTGAATGGCTACATAATTTTGCCAAAACTGTTCATAGGCCTCCTTGTCATAGGCTAATCGAGTGAACACGGTAGTTTCAATTAAGACTTTGGTCTGACTAAATGGTAAAATATAGTGGAATACAGCCATTTCTTTTGTGGAAACTGGTAAGCTGAAATCCATTATTGTCATGGATGATTCGTCTAAAATAGGTTGTTCAAACTCAAGAAATTTTCCGCTAAAATGCTGGTAAATTAAGGAAGAGTCTTCTGATTTTAGCGGTCTGGAATCGGCTACCCGTTTAGCATAAAAAGAGGAGCCATCTTTGCAAATAACAGAATGCAAATCAGCGCCTTCTTGTATTTCTTGAGCCCAGTTATGAACTAAAGTAATGCTAGGGTTTGCTGGAATGAATTCTTCGAAAAAATAAGCAAAAAAACGATCTGAAGAGATGTAATTATATTGTAGTGGATGGATAGGGGATTTTAATGTTTCACCCGAACTTGTCCTGTAGGTAATGGAGTTCCAAGACTTTTCGACTAGAAAAGGAAAGCTTTCCTTTTTTTCATCCTCCCAAAAACACCAGCTTTTTTTAGATCGATCACCCGAATCTAAGAGTAAAACTTTCATTTCTCCTTTCGGGTCAGCTTGTACTATTTCATACAATAGCTGTAAGCCTGACGCACCGGCACCAATAATCGCAATATCATATACTATAGGTGACATCAATATAAGAATAGAAATAAATTAGTGTAAAAATTCAAACCTTAAACTAGCCAATTTGTTTCAATTATCTAAATCGGGATGCATCGATCACTAAACAAAGCCCGGCTTGGAATATAATTAATGCCCCCGTCCCGTAAAAGAACCAGTCACCTCCCTGAAATTTTGTAATGCCTGCGTCTATAGCTAGTGAAAGTCCGCTCCCAGTTAGAATAAGGCCTGAGGTGGCTTGAATAATCCACCGTGTTTTATTTTGCATAGCGTCTGTTTTTTGTTCAAATTAGGTAAATTGTCTCTTAAATTCTAAACCTTTGAATATGAAAAAGTTAAGTTTTTTAGCGTTTTTACTGCTTTCTCAGACAAATTTCGCTCAAAAGCCCTTCAGCAAAGTCTTAAAAGACACCCCAGGAGTGGTATCGTTTACTTTTCGCAATGACTTCAGTAAGGATGTCGCGGGGACTTTGGACTATATTAAAGAGATGGGAATTCGGAATATCGAGTTTTCTAATCTGTTCGGTAAAACGGCAACGGAAATGAGAGCTTTATTAGATGCTCGTGGAATGGTTTGTACGAGTTACGGCGTTTATTACGATGCTTTGACGAATAAAACGGAGAAGGTAATTGAAGATGCGAAGACACTGGGTGTGGAGTTTGTGCGGGTGGGAATGATTCCACACAAAGGAGAATTTACCGTTCAGCAGGCAGATGCAGCCATTAAAGATTTCAATCGAGTGGGTAAAATTTTAAAAGAAAATGGTCTCGAATTCAGTTACCATAACCATGGCTATGATTTTACGCCTCATGAGAAGGGGACATTGTATGATTATTTGATCCAAAACACGAACCCGAAATACGTTTCCTTTGAGTTAGACATCCTTTGGGTGCATCAATTTGGTCAAGATCCGCTGGCCTATCTGAAGAAGTATCCTGCTAGATTTAAGCTCATGCACGTGAAGGATTTGAAAAAGGGCGTGCCGGTTGGTCTCGATGTGAAAACTTCTCCTGAAAATGATGTGCCGCTAGGTAGTGGTCAAATAAACGTTAAAGCCATTCTTAAACAAGCTCGTAAAAGCGCCATTAAATATTATTACTTAGAGGACGAAAATTCGAATTCAAAAGCGCAGGTGCCGCTTAGTTTAGGTTATTTGAAGACTTTGTAAGCTCGGTATAGGCTGGTTTTTTACTATAATTCTCATCAAACAAAAGAGGGTATTCTTTAGGTCTCTTGAAATAACCGCGCAACCAGGAGTCCTTGTCTGAGATATTCCAAAAAGTGATCCCATATTGCTGAGCAGCAGGTATCCTAGTGTAGGATTTGAAGATATAGTTAAATAACTCAGATTGTGCTTTGGCTGCTTTTTCCTCATACACAAAGTCTGGATTATTCTTCGGATTTACGGCGATGTCTAGCTCTGAAAGGTGAATTTTTAAGCCCGTTGCTACGGATTTATCTAGGACTTCTTGTAGCTCATTTCGCTTGGAATCCACATTAATATGCATTTGCAATCCTAACCCATGGATAGGAATCCCACGACGCTTTAGCTCCGCAACGAGGTCAAGTATGGCTTTCATCTTCTTTGGTTTACCATCTTGACCATAATCATTGTAAAAGAGGATTGCATCCGGATCTGACTCGTGGGCCCATTGGAAACTTTTCGCGATATAATCGGGAATATGATCTGCCCATAAAGAGGGTCGCAGACTCCCATCATCTAAAAATGATTCATTTACCACATCCCATCCGACGATTTTGCCTTTATAATGACTGACCACCGTTTGAATATGATTTTTCAGTAATTCTTCCCAGGCTTTTTGATCCCCTTGAAAATCCTTCATCCATTGTGGAACCTGATTATGCCAAACCAGGGTGTGCCCATGCATTCGTTTGCCTGTCGCCGCTGCAAATGCAACAATTTCATCTCCTTTCACGAAATCAAAACGGTCAGTTGCTGGATGAATCAGCATCATTTTCATGTGATTCTCCGCTGTCATTCCGGTCAATTCATTTTTTGCAATATTTCTGTACGCCTCATTTTCGGTCATTAATCGAGGATTAACAGAGGCTCCCAAGGGGAATTTCACCGCGTCTTTCAACAGGGCTGATTTTTGTGCGTTTATAAAAGTCGAAAGGCCGAGTAACAGGACAAGTAGTTTCATAGGAAGTTATTTTATTCTCCATTCACCTTTTTAATGAACGAAATAACCCCGTTCATATAGATTTTTTGGTCATCCCACATCGCTAAGTGGCTGCCGTTAGGGCAGTATAAGTAGGAGCCATTTTGAACCATTTTACTTTGTTCTTCCATCGCTTTCGGATCCATCGTGTCGTATTTTGCACCGATCATCAGGGTAGGAACGGAGATCTCTTTTAAGCGATTTTTGATATCCCATTTTTCCAAAAGTCCGCTAATCCCAAATTCACTTGGTCCCTGCATTCGGACATAAATGGAGCTGTTTCCGTGCTTAAAGGTACGATTCAAGGCATCAGGCCATTCTTTTAAGCGACAAATATGTTCATGGTAAAAGTTGGGAATCAAAAGTTCCATGTAGCGGGGATTATTGAAATCCTTTTTCGCCTCGATGTCTCTCACTTCTGCTAGCACTTTAGGATCCATCTGTCTCGCTAAAACCTCTTCCGCATATTTTCCATATTCCGGTGCACTCGCCACCATATTAGAAATTAAAAGTCCTTTCATATTTTTCTGGTATTTCAAGGCATATTCCATGCCTAAAATGCCTCCCCAAGAGTTTCCGATGATGTAAAAGTTAGTCGAATCTGCGCCTATCGCTTTGCGAACTTGCTCCACCTCTTCCACAAATCGTTCCGTTTTCCACAAAGTGGAATCCGTCGGTTGATCACTGTAATAGGAGCCCAGTTGATCGTATTCGTAGAATTCGAAGCCCTCTCTTTGGAAGAAAGTCTCAAAACATTCCATGTACTCGTGCGTCATCGCAGGACCACCGTGCAATAATAAAATTTTAATTTTTGGATTAGTCCCAAAGCGCTTCGTCCACACCTTAAAGGTTCCCGAAGACGTCTGAATTGGAATCATTTTTACACCTCCAGCCTCTAGGCTGTCCGGATAGCTGAAGTAGTTAGAAACCGTTTCCGAGCTTTTCGTGCAAGCTGAAAGACTGAAAATGGATAGGGCTATGAGTAGAAGTTTGTTCATCGTTTTTTAATACCGTTAAATAAATAGTGCAATTAATATAATCAAATAGTATAATTTTTTTGAATAAATTGGGATTCAATTTAATTTCTAAATCTATGAAAAAACTTGTTAAAACTTCATTTCTACTCGCAATCATTGGAACCTTCTGTTTTTCTTGTGGTAATGAGAGCAAAACTGATACGACTAAATCCGATTCGCTAGTAAAAGCAGCGGACACCGTTCAGATTGCAGCGCCTAGTCCGGAACAACTTTTGGAAGAGCAGAAACAAGTTCTGCTAAAATATTCCAATGCAAAAATGAATGATGTCGGAGACTGGGTTAAGCAATTTGAGGAACTGAGAAGCAATACCATCAATAACAATGAAGATGGGACTAAAAGCCCTGAAGAAGCAATGGCTACGACTAATACGGTTTATAAAAATGGGGTTCAATACAAGGTAACCTCTGGATATGAATACCAATCATTTGAACTTTTTATCCCCCATTTAAAGGCTAATGAAGCAAAGAGATTAGTCAACCGTCTTTGCAAAAACATGGGTGGTTGTTTAGGACCTGACGAAGTTGAAGTTAAGTATTCTGAAACAAAAGATGGAGTGAAAGTCGAATGGGGTGGAGGATGTTAATTTTAGTTTTCTTACTAAAAAAGCCGCTTTTATGAGCGGCTTTTTTTATTGGTTTGCTATTTTCTCACGATTCTCCCATCGCTCGTAAAAGCTAATTCAGCCTCCGGAATATCTGTCTGAGTTAATTCTTTTAGTATTTGAAAAGCTCTTCCAGATGGATCCACAGACATGTGTTTGTTTTTTTCTTGTTTGATGGAGGTGATTTTGGCAGAAATGAATTCACCATTCTTATTGATGTTTAGTTCTAAAAGTGGCGCCACACCATTAGGCCCATTCAAATTAAATTGCCCATATGTGCAGAAATTACCAAGACTGTAAGCGATAAATCGATTTTTGTATAAATCTACGGCTCTGGTTACGTGTGGTCCACTTCCTAATATGACATCTGCTCCAGCATCTATAGCCATGCGCGCAAAAGCGTATGGATTACCTCTATTTTCGCCTATAAAGAATTCATTAGATCTGGTAATATGTTGGTATTTAGCCCCTTCGCCGCCCCCATGAAATGAAACCACGACGATGTCTACCTGTTTTTTTAATTCTGATATTAGTTTTCTCGCAAATACCCAATCATGAAATGAAACGGTTCCATTATTAGGCGCAAAGGCGCAAATACCATACTTGACCCCATTTTTAGTAAAATAGGTGTATGGATGTGTTTTGAAACCAGCAAAAAGCAAACCGGCCTCTTTTAAAGTTTTTGCCGTTTGAACTCTACCTCTGTCATCAAAGTCACCTGAGTGGTTATTAGCGACACTCATTACGTCGAATCCTGCATCCGTTAAATGGTTTACATAACGTTCTGGCATTCTAAAAGCATAGCATGAACTACCACCTTTACATTTATTGCTATGCCCTTCGTCTAATAATACTCCTTCAAGATTACCAAAGGTTAAATCAGCGCCCCTAAGTGGACTTAATACAGCCTTGAAACTACCCTTAGCATCATCTGCTGGAAGCAATGGAGTAGGGAATCCTGACCCCATCATAATATCACCCACAGCGGCGATTCGAAGTGTATCCGTCTTAGCCCATGAATAAAAGTTCAGGCAGACAAGCGAAGAGATGAGCAATGTTTTTAACATGATTTTCTTTTTTAATTTTCTCCTTTTCCAATCACCTTTAAAGTGACTGGACATCTTTTTTTCATTTTGGTTTTATTTGTTAATGAAAGCAAATTAGGTATTAATACTTTTCAAAATAAGATTTCTAAAAGCAATTTATTTAACGGTAAAAGTATCATTTCGGATTATTTGATTTGTATACCCGTAAAAAATTCCCTCCTAATACTTTGCTGACTTCCTTATCGGAATATCCGCGCGCGATTAAAGCCTGTGTAAATAGGGGATAGTCTAAAACCGTTTTTAGTTGTTTAGGAGCTGAATTTATTCCATCAAAATCTGATCCTAAGCCCACGTGATCTACTCCGATTAATTTCACGATGTGATCGAAGTGTTTCATCAATTGTTCTAAGTCAGGTTTGATTGCATCGCTTTCCTGTGGGTATTTATCCGAAATCACCGTAAACGCATATTCAGTTTGCATGCCTGAGGCTATCAATGAATCGATCTCAGCGGCATGATTTTTACGGAAGGCTGCATCTTTTTGGAAAAAATCAACATCCACAAATCCGGAGAAAAAGTTTAAATGAATCACACCACCATTTTTACCTATGGCTATAATTTGATCATCTTTTAGGTTTCTAGATACAGGGCAAATACTATAGGCATTACTATGAGACGCGATCACAGGTTTAGTTGTGGTATTGATAGCATCCCAAAACGTCGCCTCACCTACATGCGAGACATCTACGATCATGCCTAGTTGATTCATTTTTTGTACGACTGTTTTGCCAAAATCCGTAAGCCCCCTCTTTCCTTTAAATTCAGGATTCTTTTCATCTGCATGTGAACTCGCCCAGCCTGGCGAATTGTTCCATGTAAGTGTCATATACCGAACTCCCCGATTGTAAAAAGTTTCTAAATGGTGTAAATCTCCTTCGATCATGTGACCACCCTCAACCCCAAACTGAGCCACTAATTTATGTTCCTTCAAGGCACGCTGGATGTCTTTCCATGATTTAGCGATTACTATTTTATCTGGATTCCTGGCTGCCACCGCATACAAACTATCCATTTCCCGCATCGCCCAGGCATAAGGCTGAGCTTTCTCCCCATCACACCAAACTGAAAATAATTGGTAATCAACGCCTCCCTTTTTAAAGCGAGCTAGGTCTGAGTGATTAATTCCTGTCAAATCTTTATCAAGAGAGACCTTTTTCTCAATGCATGCCGTCAAACAATCATTATGGGTATCTACTAAAATGGATTTGAAGTGGATTTCTTGCGCGAAGATGGCGCAGGGGATGAGGAGTAAGAGTAGTAATTTCATAGTCTAAGGATTTTATTGAAATTATCAGTTATATTCTATTAATCAAAGTTCATTCCTAAGTAAAAAGACTTAGGCAGCTAGTTAAATGAATGATAATAATTCTATAAAATGTATTTAGTATTAATTGACTAAATTTGCCTCCGTTAAAGCCTATATTGGTGCGTATTTAGTAGCGACTCATGTCCAAAAAAGTAAAAATTTCGGTGTTAATGGCAGTCTATAATACAGACTTTCAATTAACTAAAAGAGCCATTGATTCGGTTTTAAAGCAAGATTTTCAGGATTTCGAATTGATTATCATTGATGATGGTAGCAAGGGGAATGACCGCAAAGCCCTGTTAGAATACGTGGAAGCGCACGAAGAGAAAATCGTCTACATCCGGCATCGTAATCGCGGTCAAGCGGAATCTATTAATCGGGGTGTGTTGATTAGTTCAGGAGAATTTATCACTATTTTGGATAGTGATGATGAGTATAAACCCTTTCATTTGAGCTCATGTCTGCTAGAAATGGAAAATACAGATTTGATATGTTCTACTGCGGAGACCGTGGTGGATTCGGTAGAGGATTATTATGTTCCTGATAAAAATGATTTAAGTAAGCCGATTCATTTGGATGATGCAGTTCTTTTTGGGACCTTATTTGGCCATCAAAAAGTATTCAAAAGTATCGACTTCAAAGGTGGATTCTCGGCTGATTCAGCCTTCTATGAAAGAGCTGAGACGCTTTTTAGGACAAAGAAGGTGTTCAAAAGATCCTATATCTATTACCGAAATAATCCCAATAGCACCTGCGCCGTATTGAAAAAGCAAATCGCTTTAATCGCAAATTAATGGCGCCGCTTCAACTTGTTCTTGCCTGCCATATTACGGGCGTTTATGATGTAAATCGAAGTACGACCTTGCCGGATGATTCCTATGACTTGGTTAAGGATTGGGCAGAATCTATCGCGGCGGCAAAGCTTCGAGGTATCCTGTTTCACAATAATTTTTCCGATGAAACCTGTGCGCGTTTTGAAAACGAATACGTTTCTTTCGTTCGAATCGACTATAATCCAACTTTTAATCCGAATGTGTTTCGCTATTTCGTTTACCGTGATTATGTAGCGCAATGCACGGAACCCATTCAAGGTGTTTTTGTGACGGATGTTTCGGATGTTATATTGGTGAAAAACCCTTTTAACGATACCTTTTTTATAGATAATCCGAACTCCCTTTTTTGTGGTGACGAACCTAAAACTCTGGACAATGACTGGATGCGGGATCATTCGGAGCATCTAAGAGCGCAAATTCAGGATTACGCTGAATACGAGAAGCGTTTTGCCTCAGAGTCGCTACTGAATTGCGGAGTTTTTGGCGGTGCCTATCCACTTTTTATGGACTTTTTGCAGCAATTATGTGCCTTGCATGAAAGTTATAATCTCAACAATAAAACGGCTTATACTGGCGACATGGGCGCCTTTAATTACCTAGCAAGAACACGCTTTAATACGAATTTACACCACGGAATTCCCGTTAATACAGTTTTCAAATCCTATGAAAACGACCGCATAGACTGTTGGTTTAGGCATAAATAATACCCCGATCTACTTAAATTTAATCATTTCTTCATTTAGAGAATGGGTAAAATGCGTATTTTGCTACTCTAAAAATAACCTATAGCTATGCGATTTATTTATCTACTCAGTTTCATTGTGGGAACGCTTTTCTGCGTTTCTGCCCAGAAAATGTCCCCTGTTGTTTCTCTGCCTAATGGTTGGAAGTTAAGTCCGGCTGGGAAGTCCTTCTCTTTAGGAGATTTGCCCTTAAATATGGCGGTGAGCCATAATAAGAAATATGTGGCGGTAACGAATAATGGGGTAAGTGCGCACAGCATCATGTTAGTCGATGTGAAAACTGAAAAATTGATTGATACCGTGATTATTCCCAAAGCTTGGTATGGACTTAGCTTTAGCCCAGACGACCAATTTATTTATGCAGCTGGGGGCAACGATAATAAGATCATCCGCTTTGAAATCAAGGCTAATAAGTTAGTTAAGAAGGATGAAATTGTGTTAGGCGCAGTTTGGCCTAATCGCGTGGGACCTGCAGGTATCACCTTTGATGAGAAACGTCAAAAAATCTATGTGGTGACCCGCGATAACCGGACGCTGTATATTATTGATGCTAAATCGCAAAAGATTGAGAAACAATTTGGATTAGACGCGGAGGCGTATATGAGTATTTTGAGTCAGGACGCTAAAGAATTATATATTTCTTGCTGGGGTTGTGACCAGGTGCTTGTCTTTAATCTAGAAAATAATACCTGGAAATCGCCGGTGAAAGTAGGGGATAACCCGAATGAGATGTTGCTTTCCACAAACGGCAAACTCCTATATGTATGTAATGCGAATGATAATTCGGTATCTGTAGTTAATCTACTGACGAAAAAAGTGATTGAAACCTTAGACGTGGCATTATACCCGAATTCACCTTCTGGATCTACCACGAATGGTTTAGCAATCGACCCCTTGAATAAAAGATTGTATGTGGCGAATGCGGATAATAATTGTTTAGCTGTTTACGATGTTTCGGTGACGGGATCGAGTAAACCGATGGGCTTTATACCGGTGGGTTGGTTTCCTACGAATGTGAAATTTATTGAGGGTAAAATTTGGGTGACGAACGGTAAGGGGAATACGTCCTATGCAAATCCTTATGGCCCTCGTCCGGTAAAAAATGGGGAGGAAGTGAATTTGCACCAGGGCGATATGAATGCGCCTAAAGAAGTGCAATACATCGGTTCTTTGTTCAAAGGGACGATGAGTATTATTCCTTCGCCTAGTGCAGCGGATATGGCGGGGTATTCGAAAGCCGTTTATCGCAATGCGGCCTATAATCCTGCTAAGGCAGAATTAGCTGATAAAGACGCTCCAGGTTTTCCTATCCCGATGAAGGTAGGTGAAAAATCCCCCATCAAATATGTGTTTTATGTGATTAAAGAAAACCGGACGTATGACCAGGTTTTGTCGGATATTAAGGGAGGAAATGGAGATACGACTTTATTACTTTTTGGTAGAAAATATACTCCTAATCAGCACGCTATATCAGAGAAATTTGTGCTGCTAGATAACTTCTATGTAGATTCTGAGGTAAGTGCGGACGGGCATCACTGGACTATGGGAGCCTATTCCACGGACTTTATGGAAAAAAGCTGGCCTACTAGTTATGGTGGAAAAGGAGGAGGAATTTATGGCGAGCCAGAAAAGAATGTGGTGATGAATAAGAGCGGATATATTTGGGATATGTGTAATCGCTATGGGGTGAGCTACCGGACTTATGGCGAGTTTATGACGGGAAATAAGCCGGCTATTGCGTCTCTCGATAAACATTTTCATCCGACTTTCCCGAGCTATAGTTTAGCGATTATGGATACGACGCGTTTACGTATTTGGAAAACGGAATTTCAGGAGATGGTAAAGGAAAATCGGGTTCCGCAATTTAATTCTATTCGTTTAGGGAATGACCATACGGAAGGCTTGCGTTTAGGTAGACCCACACCGTATGCACACGTAGCGGATAATGATTTAGCGGTGGGGCAATTAATTGAAACTTTAGCTAATAGTCCTATTTGGAATGAATCGGTTGTGTTTATAATTGAGGATGATGCCCAAAACGGGGCGGATCATGTCGATGCCCATCGCAGCACGGCTTATGTAGCCGGAGGCTTTGTAAAACGTAATTTTATAGATCATACCGCCTATACAACTAGTTCGATGTTGCGTACGATGGAATTGATTTTGGGTTTAAATCCGATGTCGCAATACGACGCTGCAGCTATGCCGATGTGGCGTTCTTTTGATTCAGTTGCTAAACCGATTGATTTTAAAGCCATCATTCCTAAAATAGATTTAGGAGGCATAAATGTGGCGCGAAATGAGTGGCAACGCAGATCAGAGTTATTTAATTTTGACAAAGAAGATACGAACAATGACGTGGCCTTTAATTTAGTTTTATGGCATGGATTAAAAGGAAGTCATGTGCCATTTCCTGGTCCAACACGGGCGGCATTTGTATATCCGATCGTGAAGAAGGATGATTAATGAATAGGATTTGGATGTACGGAAGTCTCACTACTCTGAAGACTAATATTGGCTAGTCAATTAGGAGTCTATATTTTATGTTTTTCAGAAATATTTATATACTATTATAGTAGAAATATGTATCTGTAATGCACAAGAGATTTTGGGTACTTTTTGTACTAGCGTTATTTTCCATCATTACCTATTTAGATAGAACTTCCATTTCGATAACGGGAAGTCAAATAACTCAGGACCTTCAATTAAGTGAAAAAGAATTTGGCTGGATCATGGGGTCCTTCGCCTTTGCCTATGGAATATTTGAGATACCCGTGGGTCTTTGGGGGGATTTTAAAGGTCCTAAATCCGTCTTATTTCGAATTGTACTTTCCTGGTCAGTTTTCACCATTCTGACGGGATTTTCCTATTCATTTACCATGTTATTTATCATCCGATTTTTATTCGGATTAGGTGAAGCTGGAGCGTATCCTAACGCAACTATCGTTGTTGCGAGGTGGTTTCCGAAGCAGGAAGCGGGTCGAGCCCAGTCTTTTATTTGGATAGCTAGCCGCATCGGTGCTGCCTTAGCACCATTCCTTTCGATTTATATCATGTCTATTTGGGGATGGCGTTATGTGTTTTATATTTTTGGAGTAGTAGGAATTATTTGGGCTATTTTTTGGGTTTTATGGTTCCAAAACGAACCTAAAGACATGCCTGGTATTAAAGAATCAGAATTAGCGCACATTGAATTAGGTCGTGAAATCAAAAGTCCCCAAAACAATCTTCAGGTATTTTTGAAGATCATTAAAACGCCTAATGTTTGGGCATTAATGAGCATGTACCATTGCTTACTTTATGGAGCCTATTTTTATCTTTCTTGGATGCCTAAATATTTAAAGAATGGCAAAGGGGTGGATGATGCACACATCGCATTCCTGGCATCTTTGCCCTTTATTTTAGGAACTATTGGTTGTTTCAGCGGCGGCTTTTTATCCGATTTCATTGCACGTAAAAAGGGTCTGAAATGGGGTAGACGTTCGGTGGGAATGTTTGGATTAGTGATGTCAGGCTGTTGCATGCTAAGTTCCACTTTTATCGCAGACCCGATGGTGTCCATCGTAATTTTAGCTTTTGGTCTAGCTTTTAAGGACTTTACCTTGCCGGTTTCTTGGGCAACATCAGCTGATATTG
This sequence comes from Aquirufa sp. A-Brett2-15D, assembly GCF_054558735.1. Taxonomy (NCBI): domain Bacteria; kingdom Pseudomonadati; phylum Bacteroidota; class Cytophagia; order Cytophagales; family Flectobacillaceae; genus Aquirufa; species Aquirufa sp. A-Brett2-15D. The sequence goes on from NZ_JBSKFT010000002.1 coordinate 492,322, forward strand.
GTGGTCAAAATTCAGGTGCTGTGGCAGGGGCCATGGGGATGGCCGGCCAATTAGGATCAACCATTATGTCCATTGCTTTTGGCTATATTTTAACAGCAACGGGCAGCTGGGATATTCCCGTTCGTATCATTGGCGTTGTTGTTATTTGTGGCGGTTTACTTTGGCTTAAAATTGATCCAACTAAAAAAATAGCGTTCTAAAAATTGACTATGTTTTCAATCGAAAAGGCAAGAACTTGCCTATTTGAAATTTAATAAAATGAACAACTGGAAAGAAGAAAATAATACGCTTATCAAAACCTTCGAATTTAAGACATTCGAAGAGGCCATGCAATTCATGCAAAACGCCGTTCCCTTTATTTCCGAATCGGATCACCACCCTACTTGGACGAATACTTATAATCGCGTTCACGTTGAGCTAACTACCCACGATGCGGGGAATAGCGTAACTCAGAAAGATTACAATTTGGCAAAGGTTTTAGATGAGGTATATGCTATCTTTTAAAATTTCTTCAAGAATGTTTTAGGTCCAAAACAAGTTTCTCCAGCCAAATTTGTCAAGCGAACTTCACTAAGTTGTTGACCAAAAGCTGATTCATCTGACCGCATTTTTACAGAAATGGAGATATTTTTATCTTTAAATGACCAAATTCCAGTTTTGGGATTGGGTGATAATTCGTAAAAGGCTAATTTATCGCATTTTGATATAGCCGTAGGAACATAATAGAAGTGCATTTTTGAGCTTCCCACGATGGAATAATCAGACTCGGATGAATCCCAATTTAATCCTAGTTTCCAACACCCATCTGTCTTATTAGTGTTAGCGCAAGCGTCAACTAATTCGTAGAATTTGGGCTCATTTCCTAGGTTTTTATACTTTTCAATGGCGCTTGCATCCTGTGAAAAAACAGAGATTGAAATGGTACAAAAGAAGAGAATACTTACTAGCTTTTTCATATTTTTAAAATGTTTAAATTTCTTGTTATTTAATTTTTGAATACTTCAAATTTTACACGACTTCCTGTATTATCATATGTTGATCTTTCTGTTATTTTACCATTTATATCGAACAATTCTTTTATTCCCACCACTGAATCTATTCTTTCAGATTCATCATGTAAATAGGTTTCTATTTTCGAAATTTTGCCATTAGGATGATAAGTAATACGTGGTCCATCTAGATACCCGCTGGAATAATTTTCAATTCTAGCTAATTTACCTATTGCTTCTTTAAGAAAGCTTAATTGATCCCCGGTCTCATCATCCCAAAATTCCCCTCCATAGTAAATTTCCCATTTCCCCTCTTCTCTACGATCCTTATTGTATTTTCCTTTCTTAAGCAAATTAACGCCATCTACATAAGATTCATAATAAATAAATCCATCTTTAATCGACTCTTTTATTTTTAAAGTTCCTTTTTCATCATATTCAGTAAATTCAATTTCTTTGCCATTTTTGAAAATTTTCTTTTTACTTAGTTGGCCTGTATTATAAAAACTTTCATACAAGCCTTCTTGAATACCATTCTTAAAATATTTTCGAATCGAAATTTTGCCATTTGAAAAATAGCTCTCATATATTCCGTTTTTGTATCCATTTTTGTAAGCAGTTTTATCTTCTAATTTTCCATTTGAATAATAATTTTCATTTAGTCCATTGGCGATTCCATTGATAAATCTATTTTTTGATTTAATTTTTCCGTCTCTGTAATGTGTTTCAACTGTACCATTTACAGGTTTGCCTTTAAAATAAATAATATTATTTCTAAATGCGAAATAGGCTTTATTTAATTCGAAATCAATAGTTGTATCAACTGATAATGTATAAAAGTTCACTAATACTACTATCCAGGAAATAATTAATGCTTTCATGGTTTAAACTGATTTAAGGCGATCATTAGGTTATCTCATATCAAATGTAAATTATTTTATAATATCTTTAAATAATTATTTATTTAACGCACATGAAAATATACTTTGTAGCTTTATTCGTACTTATTCCTCTATTTTTATTTGGCCAAAATCAAATCAACAAAGACGAAGATCAAATCAAATCGGTTATTTTAAAGACCTTTTCTGCTATGAAATCCGTGGATTCTGTGGCTCTAAAGTCTTGTTTTACAGAAAAAGCGCTATTGCATATCAGCCAGGTCAGACCGGAGGGGAATATCGTTCGAGAGGTACCCATTGCTAATTTTATGCAAAATGTGATGAGTAGAAAACCAGGCGATATGGACGAACGCGTACTTTCTTGGGGACCTATTCTCATCGATCATGAAATCGCTACCGCTTGGGTTCCCTATGAATTTTACCTAAACGGGAAGTTTACTCACAAAGGTGTCGATGCGTTTATATTGGTTAAAGTAGGGGAGGAATATAAGATTCAAACGCTATTGTATAATATGCAGAAGTAGCCCCTATGAAAAAATACCTATTTGTTTTATTGGCGATTACCACGTGGAATGCCACTGCCCAGAAAGGAATCTATTATCCATCTACTAAAAATTGGGAACATAAGTCTCCTGCATTTTTTTCAATCGATACCAATAAAATTAAGGAGGCCGTAAATTTTGCCATGGCGCATGAAACCACGCAGCCAAGGAATTTGTGGCTTTCGCAGGCGATGCAATTTGGGAAAGAACCCTTTTCTGATCCCATCGGGCCGATGGCTGATCGAGGTCCTGTGGCGGGGATTATTATTTATAAAGGCTATATCATTGCAGAGTGGGGGAATCCTTCGGCAGTAGAGATGACACATAGTGTAACAAAAAGTCTGGTTTCTTCTGTGGTGGGTCTCGCCTACGAAAAAGGATTAATTAGCTCGTTGGATGATAAAGTGTATACTTATTTGCCACCTGTGGAGGTTGCGACCGCAGAGGTGCTAGCAAACGAAAATCCGATTACTAAAAAGTCCTTCATTTATCCATTTGAGACGGAGCATAACCGAAAAATCACATGGGATCATTTATTGAGACAAACGAGTGATTGGGAAGGGGTGCTTTGGGGAAAGCCGGATTGGGCGGACCGTCCCTCGGATAAATCCGCGGAATGGACGACGCGTAAAAGATTCGAACCGGGTACTGTTTTTAAATACAATGATACGCGAGTGAATGCACTTGCTTTGGCTGCGAGCTTGGTTTGGCGTAAACCCTTACCCGAAGTATTGAGAGAAAACGTGATGAATCCGATAGGCGCTTCGAATACGTGGGCGTGGACGGGATATAAAAATGCATGGATTGTCGTGGATGGTAAAATGATTCAATCGGTGAGTGGAGGTGGGCATTTTGGAGGAGGCATGTTTATTAATGCGTATGATATGGGCAGATTAGGTCTATTGACATTACGTAAAGGAAACTGGAATGGCAAGCAAATCTTATCAGAAGACTGGATTCAAAAAGCAATAACACCTACCCCCGCGAATACGGGTTATGGATTCATGAATTACTACCTTAATACTGACAAGAAGCTGTATCCATCAGCTCCAGCCACCGCTTTTGCACATTTAGGAAATGGTACGAATGCTATTTATGTTGATCAGGAAAATGATTTGGTGGCAGTGGTCAGATGGATTGAGGATAAATCGATGGATGGTTTTATCAAATTACTATTGAGTTCATTACCTCAAAAGAAGTAATCTAATTTTTATACACATTTTTTTTATTGCCAAAATAAATTTAGTATTATTGATATAGAAAAGATACCAAAAATTCTATTAATCATACTACTATGAAAAAAATTGTTCTACAATTAACTGCAGCTGTCCTAGTTCTAGGAAGCATCGCTTTTATCACCAAATCTATTCCTGGCACTCCCTTGCACATTGCGAAAGTGGTAGGTGCTGTTCAAGATCAACAAATTGCTAGTGTTGCTGACAATTCGGGTGACTGGCTTACCTATGGACGTAATTATGGGGAGGAGCGCTTTAGTCCTTTGGGTCAAATTACAAAAGATAATGTGGGACAATTAGGTCTAGCCTGGAGCATAAATTTAGGGACATCTCGCGGAATTGAAGCCACTCCTTTAGTGGTGGATGGTATCATGTTTATTAGCGGGCCATGGAGTATTGTTTATGCTATTGATACGCGAAAAGGTAAAATATTATGGATTTATGATCCACAGGTGCCGAAAGGTTTTGGTGAAAAAGCGTGTTGTGATGTGGTAAATCGGGGAGTGGCCATGTACAAAGGCAATATTTTTGTGGGCACATTGGATGGACGTTTAGTTTCTATCAATGCTGCTACAGGAAAGAAGAAATGGGAAGTATTAACCGTTTCTCATGATCGTTCTTATACAATCACAGGAGCACCCAGGGTGATGGATGGCAAAGTGCTGATTGGAAATAGCGGAGCAGAATACGGCGTTAGAGGGTATGTAACTGCTTATGATGCGATGACGGGAAAGAAAATTTGGCGATTCTTTACTGTTCCAGGGAATCCAGCGAATGGATTTGAACATCCTGAAATGAAAGAAGCTGCTAAGACTTGGAATGGGGAGTGGTGGAAATACGGTGGTGGTGGAACGGCTTGGGATGCCTTTGCTTATGACCCTAAACTAAAACTCATTTATGTGGGTACTGGTAATGGTTCCGTTTGGAATCGAGAGATAAGGAGTCCAAAAGGGGGAGATAACCTATATCTTTCATCGATTTTAGCCATTCACGCGGAGACGGGTAAATTGAAATGGCATTACCAAACTACTCCGGGGGATTCTTGGGATTTTACAGCGGTTCAACAAATCATTTTGACCCAATTAGAAATCAAAGGAAAACAACGGAACGTGTTGATGCAAGCACCTAAAAACGGATTTTTCTATGTCTTAGATCGAGATACGGGGGAGTTATTATCAGCGGAACCTTATGTATATGTGAACTGGGCCTCTAAAGTGGATTTGAAGACGGGCAGACCGGTGGAGACACCTAATGCAAGGTATACTAAATCAAATGAACAAATTTACCCGGGTCCTTTTGGTGGACATAATTGGCAGCCGATGGCCTTTAATCCTAAAACTAATTTGGTCTATATTCCTGCCAGAGAACAATCATTTACCTACGGAAATCAACAAAATTTTGTATACGATAAAGATTACTGGAGTTTAGGAATTGGCGGTAATCCAGCAAACCCAACGAATAAGGATCCTAAATTCGCTAAGTCTTTCGGTAAATTAATCGCCTGGGATCCAGTTCAAAACAAAGAAGTTTGGAGTAAAATAGAGAAAACGACCTGGAATTCAGGTGTGTTGACTACTTCTGATTTAGTTTTCCAGGGAACCGCTGAGGGTGATTTTAACGCGATGGATGCCAGAACTGGTCAAGTGCTTTGGACCAAAAACTTAGGAACAGGTATTGTAGCTCCTCCCATCACGTATTTAGTGGATGGAGTTCAATATGTCACCATCGCCGTAGGTTGGGGTGGAGTACAGGGCCAGTCTTCTAGAAATACAGAGCAGATTAATCCTGGTACGGTTTATACGTTTGCCATCGGGAAAAATACTGCGATGCCTGTTTTTGAAAAACAACCTAAAAAGGAATATTTGACTTTGCCGGTTGAAGTTGCAGAGGCTCAGATAGATGAAGGAGGCAACTTATTTGGAAAATATTGTAGTGCTTGTCATACGCTATCCGCGGGAAATCCAGGTGGAAATATTCCGAATCTAACTTATTCTCATCCTGATATCATGGGTGCTTTCCATCAAATAGTGGGAGATGGTATTTTCTTACCAAAAGGGATGCCTAAGTTCGGAGGACGATTAAGTAATGAAGATATCTCGAACATTAAGGGTTATATCCTGGCGACTGCAAAGAAAAATAGAGAGAAGAAATAATCAATTTAAAAGAAATAAACAGATGAAAAATTTAGTTTCCATCATCCTGTTACTATTCGTTTCAGCAGGCACCTTTGCACAATCCATTAACAGCAGAATCGATCCAGAATCGAAACTGAGTTTAGATGCTTTATTGAAAGCGCTGCCTGGGGGCTTTAATAGTATTCCTGATATTGTTAAACGCCGAGCCGTGATGGATCAATTGTTTGCGGGTTCGAATAAGGCTTATACTGATGTAACCATTTCTGAATATAAAATTCCAGGATTAAACAAGGCTCCAGAAATTTCACTCAGAGTAGTTACCCCTAAAAATGCGAAGGATACAAACCCAGCTATTTATGATATTCATGGTGGTGGAATGATTATGGGCAATATGAAATCGGGTGAAGCAAGCGCGGTATTCTTTGCACTTAAATTCAATGCGGTAGTTGTATCCGTAGAATATCGTTTAGCACCTGAAAACCCCTATCCAGCTGCGGTGGAAGATTGTTATGCGGGACTAGTTTGGATGGCAAATAATGCCAAAATGCTTAAAATTGATCCAGAACATATAGCCGTCTTTGGAGGTAGTGCCGGAGGTGGATTAACCTTGGCCACCAGTTTAATGGCGCGGGATAAGAATTTTCCTAAAATTTGTTTTCAAATGGCCATGTATCCCATGATTGATGATCGTAATGTCACCGTATCTAGTCAGGAAGTCACCAATGTGGGCATTTGGGATCGTTCGAGTAACTTGGAAGCTTGGAAATGGTATTTAGGTGGAAAAAAAGCGGATGCTTATGCCGCTCCGGCCAGAGCTGTTAATTTAAAAGGTCTTCCTCCTACGTTTATGGATGTGGGTGAGGCGGATTTATTTAGAGATGAAGATATAGAATTTGCTGCAAGACTTATCAAAGCAGGGGTAACCACCGAATTTCATCTATATCCAGGAGCCTTTCACGCGTCTGAAATGTTTTCCCCTAATGCTAAGCTAAGCAAGCGAATTTGGGAGGCGAGATACAGCGCATTGAGTAGGGCATTAAATAAATAATCAAAATGAAATTGAAGAGTATTATTAAATAGTGCTTTATAAAAACGTGGAGTCCAGATCCCACGCTAAAAAACGGAATTTTTACATCTAAATTCATTAAATTATGAAAAAAATCTTTCTTCTTTTGATCGCTTCGGCGACCTTGTTTTCTTGCTCAAAACCTGCCGATACAAGTGCGGAGGACGCTAATTTAGCTACGTTTAAAGAAAACAGTAAAATTGTTCAAACGCTATTTGACGGATATTCAAAGGCTGATTTTAGTCAATATGATGGATTAGTGGCTGATTCTGCCAAATTTGTACCTCCATCCGTTAATGCAGATACAATCAATAAAGCGGATAATCTAAAAAGTCTTCAAATGCTACGTAGTTTACAAGCAAAAGTAAATTACAGTGATCTTGAATTCTTACCTACCGTGGACTCTGTTACTTATAAGCCTGATGGAAACGTTCGTGTTTTTGCAAAATGGACGGCCGACGGTAAAAATGGCGCACATATGTTCAATAATTATTTTGCTGTATTTCAATTTAATTCAGCTCACAAATTAGTATTTTCTGCTTCATACCAGGATATTAAAGGTGCAGTGGATTTACTTTCTGCTCCTGCAAAATAAATAGTTTTATAAAAAAAGCCACTTCGTTTTCGAGGTGGCTTTTTTTATTTCGACAAATCTAGTAGCTCAATATTCCTAAAATCGATTTCTTGACCTTCGATTTGAAGCGCAATGAATCCACTTTTTTAGCCAATAATGCTCACTTTCAATTTTGGAGTAGAAAAAACGAAGTGGTTATTCCAATTGAATGGAAAGAGTAAAGTAAATTCCTATTGATATTTATTTTTAGTTTCAAAAAGATATTTATATTTGTTCTTAAATAAATACTAAACTAAATTATACTATCATGAAAAAAATTCTGTTAACCATCCTTGTTTCAGCCACTCTACTTTCATGTAAAGAAGCTCCAGATTCTAGTAAATCAGCCGATAAAAATCCTTTAAGCGGAACTTTCACCGAGAGAGATGATAAGGCGAAATCAATGTTAAATAATTTGACTCTGTTTGCTAAAGCAGATTTTTCTTACGTGAAAGAAACCCTTTCCCCTGAATTTACATTGAAAAATGCAGGAGACACGGCGGTTGCTGCTAAGGGCCATGAAGGTGTAATAGCCTATTGGCAACAATTGCATACTTTATTTAAAGATATGTCATTCTCAGAGGGTCGTGTACACACTTTTTATCTAAATAATGGAGAGGTTTATACAGCGTACTTTGGGGAATTAACAGCTACAGGAAAACATACGAAAAAGACCTTTATTTCACCTGTTCAAATTTGGGACAAATGGGAAGGAGATAAAATGATTTCGCAAATGGATATGGTCGATACTAAAAAGATTTTTGACGAAGTAGCGGCAGCAACAGCGGCAACTCCAGCAACTAAATAATTATTTATACATCTAAATTTTAAATCATGAAAAAGTTATTATTAGCTGTTTTAGCATCAGCAACGTTGTTTGCTTGTAGCGAAGCAAAAAAAGAAGAAAGCACAAGCGCTGTCGAACACATTTTTAAGCCCACCTATACGGATAACTTTAAGATAGGGGATCAAAAAAATGTATTACTAGCTGAAGAACTTCATCAAGCCATATTTGCAAAGGACTTTAAAAAGTTGGAAGAAGCTATTTCTGATACCGCTGTTTTTAATAATGAAGACGGATCCATTTTAAAGGGAAAACCAGCCATCATTGATTTTATGAAAAAGAATTTTTCAGCCATTAATATTAAGAATTTTAAAATAATTGGAATTATCCCAACTGTGGGTGAAAACGGTCACCAATGGGTAAATATTTGGGATCAAGCAGATGTGGAGTTACCAGATGGTACCATACAAAAGCTTCTATGGTTTGATGCTTTTAGATTTGAAAATGGAAAGGTGGTGTATTTCGATGGTTTTGTTAAACCACGTAAAGAATAAATTTTTAAAAATTTGAGTCAAGGCCTCTAGCGATAGAGGTCTTTTTTTTATTGGTATTTTAAACAAATTTCGATTCGTTTTGTTTAGTAAAAAAACGGATAAGATGAAAAGAACTCAATTTTTACATACGGTAACCGGGGGTATAGCCGCCGCTTGCGTTTCCTGCTTAGCAGCTGCATGTTCTTCTAGTGAGGCACCCACGCCTGCTAGCCCTCCAGGACAAGTTCCTATTTCAAATGCATTTACAGTTAATTTGAATTCGGAGTTGCGTGGTATCAATGAGTTTATTTCTAAAAATGGCATCATTCTGATTCGATTAGCAACGGGGGATGTGCCATCCAGCTTTTTGGCAGTATCTTCCGTTTGTCCTCACGCAGGTGCGACGGTTGATTATTTGAGTACTAAATCATCATTTGTGTGTCTAGCGCACGGATCGACTTTCAGTTCAGATGGTTCATTACTTACGGGGCCAGCTGCACAAGGGCTTACTAAATTAGTAGTTCAAATTGTTGGAACGACGCTGACAGTTAAGTAGTATTTTTATAGTCCTAGGATGTTTTTAAACATACCATTAATCCTTAGACAATTCGAGCAGTTCTATCTTTCTGAAATCAATTTCTTGTCCTTCACTTTGAAGGGCTATGAATCCACTTTTTAATAGTTTGCCATCGATTTTCAGGGCAGGGTTGTATCGATTCGCTACACCACCACCTATTTGCGGCTGGGTATATTCTAATACCGTTTCTCCATTGATTTTATGTGTTACGAGAGAGTCTCCGCGAACAATTAATTCGGCCGTAATCCATTGTTCATTTTCGTAGGTTTTAGAAGTTGAATTGATGCAATGCCGGGGATCGATTTTACCCTTATAAACCACGTCTGTACCTGGTGAGCACATATTTCCTGTGGGTCTTGGTTTGCCATCTGCTAAAACACCTAGGAATTGCATTTCCACCGAAATGGGCCAGTCCTGCTCTTTAGGCATGGTACGTGGGTCTTGGGAATGAAACATGATACCGGAATTTCTTTCGGTATAAATAGGAGCATCATTTCGCCAAAGTCCGGTAAAGCGATATTGCAACCGAAGAATATAATTAGAGAAAGGTTTGTCGAAATACAAATGCCCGTATCGTTCATTAAAATGATCATATTGATCATAGCGAACTTTAATCATCCCGTCTTCAGCTCGAAACGTATTCCCAAAATTATCTCCCACCTCGTGGTGGTGAATTTTGACTGTCCAGTTTTTTAGGTTTTTGCCATTAAATAATTGAATCCATTTTTCTTTTTTAGGAGTTCCCTGAGAAAGGTAGGCTATACCACAAAGTGCAACAATTAGTAAGGTTTTCATAGTAGAGGAATTAGATCTTAATCAACGTTTAAAGTAAATAAAATACGGGTAAAACCCACCTGTTTATGAAACTATTCTGTTAAATTGTTGGTTTATAGTCAGTGTGCTAAACTTAAATCGACATGAAAGCATTTTACATCATTGCAGGACTTGGTATTTTATTCCTACTGATTCAATCCTATAAATTAGTGAGTAGCGATCTCACAACAGAAAACCAAAAATACCGAGTGGTCCTCACGGAAGAGCAGTTCGAAATAAGGTTTTATCCTGCTGCTACCTTCGCTAAAATCTATAGCCGAGGAACGGATTATAAGTCCGTAGCCAGCAGTGGGTTCAGGAAATTAGCTGGGTACATTTTTGGAGGGAATGAACAAAGTAAAAGTATTGCTATGACAGCGCCCGTTCGAATGGAACTATCGGATAAAGGATCTACGATGAGCTTTGTGATGCCTGAAAAATACCAGGAATCTGATTTACCCAAACCCAATGATTCAAGTGTACTTATTGTCAAATCTAGCCCACAATATGTGGCAGCTATTAGCTTTGGAGGATATGCGGATGATGAAAAAATTAAAGAAAATCGCGAACTATTACAGCAACTAATTCAAAAAAAGGGCCTTAAAATTACCGGAGAATCTACATTTTTAGGCTATAATGCTCCTTATCAATTTTGGAGTAGAAAAAATGAGATTATCATTCCGATTGAATGGAAGGAGTAATTGTAGTGATTTACGTTATTTGAATTCAATAAATTGCTAATTTCAAAGGCAATGTTTAATTAAATCTGAAAACAATTTATAATGAAACATACACCTACCATCCTTAAGCTAACCGCTTTTTGTTTCTCCCTTTTTGTATTCACTTCCTACCGTTGTTCAGAAGTTTCTACCAGTGATTCCCCTAAAATAAGTCAAAAGAAGGCCGTCAAATATGATACCGTATCCTTAGCTATAGTGGGTGATTTAATGTGTCATGCTCAGCAATTTAAACTGGCTAAAACAGATTCCGGATATGATTTTAATCCCACCTTTGCGCCGGTTAAAAAGTATTTAGCAGATGCTGATTTTACGCTGGGAAACTTGGAAACTGTTACCGCCGGACCAGCCCTAAACTTCACTGGTTTTCCTATGTTTAATACGCCTGTTCAATATCTTGACGCGCTTAAAAATGCTGGTTTTAATGTGCTGACTAATTCAAATAACCATTCGTTAGATCGTGGATTTTTAGGGATTGAAAGGACAATAGCTGAACTTGATCAGCGTGGTTTTTTACATACTGGAACTGCTCGATCTTCTACTGAGCGGAATACTCCCTTAATTCTGAAGAAGAATAATACTAAATTAGGTGTCTTAGCCTACACGTATGGTACAAATGGAATTCCTATTCCAGCTGGTAAGGGGTTTTGCGTGAATGTGATAGACACCCTGCAAATTAAGAAGGATATAGAAAATTCTAAGAAAGCAGGCGCTGACGTAGTTATGGTCTTTGTTCATTGGGGTAATGAGTACCAAAGATATGCTAGTGATGCCCAAAAGATGGTGGAGAATTACATTCATAAAAATGGAGCACTACTTGTTTTTGGCTCGCATCCACATGTTTTACAACCCACTTATGTTAAATCAAATGATCTAAAAGCTGGTTTTACCATTTTTTCTATGGGGAACTTTGTGTCATCTCAACGTAAGCAATTTACGGATAGCGGAATTATTATAAAAATGAAGTTGCTGAAAAATGTAACCACAGGCGAAGTCAGTATTCTAAGTTCTAATTTTATTCCCACCTACGTGAGTACGCACAAAGGATTTCGAATCCTACCCGTTCGTGATGCCCTGGAATCCATCAAAAATAAGGATGTGAATCACTTGACATATACGAGTAGCCTAAGTGAACAAGCCCGCCTGCAGGCGGTTTGGGGTGAAACGACTAAGCATATGACGAATGAGAAGGTGGGTTTTACGGTGCTTGAAAAATAAAATCACAATGAAAAAATTACTACTCTTCCCATTCATGTTTATTACCTGTTTTTGCTTTGCGCAATCAGCTAATGACATCATAGGTAAGCCTATTAAAATAGGTAATTTATTAGTTGCGCAATACGATTTTCCAGAAGAGATGGGTAGTATTGAGGCCGAGAAAGTGTGTAAAAAACTGGGAAATGGCTGGAGGCTACCTTCCCTCAATGAATTAAAGTCTATCTATAAATCAAGTGTAAGGCAAAATCTGGCAAGATTCGATATGAAGCGAATTTATTGGAGTGGTACGCTTTATGCTGGCAAAATACCGCCACCATCCATTTCTTTAGATTTTAGTTCCGGTGAGGAAGATTGGAGTGATGTGTATGACCCGGATAATTTCCCTAAAACTAGAGCAGTCAGGTCTATATTAAAGAAGTAGTCAATTAATTTTTAAAGAGTCCCCTAGCAATAGGGGGCTCTTTTTGAATTATACTAACTCAGCATAATTTTATTTTTAGTTTCAAAAAGATATCTATATTTTTGAATAAATATATAGCAACTAAACTTTTACAACTATGAAAAAATTATTGCTCCTTTCCTTACTAGTTTCAAGCTTTTGCCTTCAGGCGCAAATGGTAAATGATCCGTCGTTTGATTCTAAAGTGTTACAACCATTCTATAAAAACAATAGCGGCCCTAAAGTATTAATTGATGGCGGGCACCATAATTTTTTTGTACAAAAAAGTTTAATGAATCCTTTCGTTGACTTAGTTAAGTCAGATGGATATAATCCACAAATAGATTCGTTGCCTATTACGAAAAAACACCTTGCAACCTATGGTGTAGTTGTACTGGATGCTGCTTTTCCTTTTGATTATGGAACGAAAAGAGAGCTGGGGGATATGAAGGCATATTCGACGGAAGAAATAGAGCTTATATACAATTACGTAAATAAAGGCGGCTCACTATTAATTTTAGCGGAAAAGTCCCCTATGATTAATGCGATGGAATCCTTATTAAATAAATTCGGCATCACTGCGAGTTACGGAACTATTGCTGATACGCTTTACCAGGATAAGAAATTTGGCAAAAATGTAATCCATTATTCGAAAGAAAATGGTAGGCTAACGGGTGATCATCCCATCTTAAAGGGACGCAATGCGAGTGAGGAAATTAATCACATTGTGATGATTACGGGAAGTGCCTTTAAAGGGAAGGGCTATACGAATCTTTTACCTACGTCTAGTGCCGCGCAAATGGGAAATGCTGGAGTTTTTACGCCTGTTGAACAGGGATCTTCCATGGGTTTGGCAGGGAAAGTAGGCAAAGGTAAACTGGTCGTTCTTTCAGATACGGAGATATTTATTGCCATGCTTTTCTCAAAAGATAAGGTAAAGGTGGGGATGCAAATGCCAGAATATGATTTGAAGCAATTTGCCCTTAATATCATGCATTGGCTTTCTAAATAAGATTTTAAGGTTCGATAAAAATGATATTAGATAGTCTATCTACTTTGCTATTCGTGCCGTTAATTAAAAAAACCACCTCGTTTGAGGTGGTTTTTTTAATTAAGTTTATATCTCCTTACAATTTAGGCTCCCAGCCTTTCTCATATTCACGTCCCCAAAGCTTCATGCCATCCTTATCCAAAATATGACCGTCGGTCGGGTTAACTTGGAATGATTTCCCGATGCGGTACGAAATATTGGCATAGTGACACATCATTTGGCTGATGGCGCCTTCTTCGATGGGTGAATTTAATTTCGTTTCTTTGCCACGAATGACGTTGAAGAAATTGGCCACGTGCGTGTCCGTCATATCTCCGCCGCCACCTAGGGTATTGCCAGCCTCAGATCCGCTTGATTTGCTATCTTTTATTTTCTTTCCTTTGCGGTCAAAAAGTGTGTAACCTTCTCTGTTAACAAATACAGAACCTTCGCTTCCATAAATAATGGTTCCGCGATCGCTTCCATAGGTTTTGTATCCTGAACGGCTTTTACCATCCCATTGGATGACTTTATTTTCTGGGAAACGGAAAGTGGCGTCCATGGTGTCGTACATGGTCCAGCCATCATTTTTGAAATGACGTTTTGCCGCTTCTACTTCTACCTTTTCTGGGTATTTTACTTGCAAAGCCCAACGAGCTACGTCTAATTCATGCGTTGCATTATTACCCGTTTCAGCCGTTCCCCAATGCCATCCATACCAGTGCCAATTATAATCCCATGTTTCTGAGGTGTATTCACGATGTGGTGCAGGTCCTTGCCATAAATCCCAATCCAATCCTTCCGGGATAGGCGCCTTTTTTTCGATAGGTACCTCGCCACGCTCATTCGAATAGAAAGCAAGCGCTTTGTATACTTCACCGATGGCTCCATTGTGAATTTCAGCGATGATATCTTGGGATTCTTTAGCAGAGCGTTGTTGGTTTCCCATTTGCACGACTTTGCCGTATTTTTTCTGGAATGCGACGAGTAATTCGCCTTCGCGTGGATTTTGGCTACATGGTTTCTCGATGTATACGTGCTTGCCTGCTTGCATCGCCATCCACGTACCTGGCGCGTGCCAATGGTCCGGAGTAGCATTAAAGATGGCATCTACGCTTTTATCGTTCCAAACTTCATGAATATCATTGACTAACGTAGCTTTTCCCGTCACCTTGCCTAGTAAATCGCGTCCTACTCTATCGCGCTGCTTTTTCATTACATCGCAGATGTAAGCAACATCCACATTGTTCTTTTGATCTTTTAATGCCGCATAATAGGCGCTTACTCGACGTCCGCAACCCATTAATGCCACATTCAGGCGATCATTTGCGCCGATGATTCGGGAATAACTTTTTGCACTAAAAGCATTGTGGATATTTCCTAAGCTCAGGCCGGCGGCACCCAAGGCAACTTGTTGGATGAATTTTCTACGATTATTTTTCATATTGTTATTTGAAATAGGTTTAAAATCTAATTTTTTATGCAGCGGACAGAAACGCCTACGGCTCTTCCACCGCCATCTGTTATTGCAGTTTCTGAATCGAAATAAAGTCCTCGGGCGTTTTCACCTTCCACGGTGCTAGTCCAATAATCCCCACTAAAACCACTATCAGTCACTTGACCATCGCCATTAGTCCGGTAGCCGGTTAAAGGAAGTTTTAGAGGTGATAAAATGGCTCCTTTTGCATTTTTACTTGTCCAAGTGGCTATTTCCTCTTCAAATTCGGCGGACGTGGGTAATCTAAAACCGATTGGACAAGGATTATTAACTCCCTTCACACCTTGCCATAAATTTGAATTTTGAACCTGAAGCCAATCATTCGGGCTTTTGATGGAAAGGATAAACCTGGAATTATCCGATGAATTAGTTGCGATTAATTTTTTCGATGTTTTCGAACCTCTTAACTGATGCCCATCTGAAGAACGTCCCCACTGATATAAATGCCCAAAAGAAGTAGGCTGCGAACTTGCATTAGCCTCTTGCGTGGCCCCTAAATTTCTATCCATCCAAATTCTACCTGTTTTAGATTTAACCTCCACCACCAGGGTACCCTCCTTACCAGTTACCTGAGCTACTATATGTGGAAAATGGCCTAAAAAACAGATTAGAGAAAATAGGATATAACTAAATGGACGCATCGACTTTGGAATAAATACATTTGATTAGTAGTGTCTCAAAAGTACTAAATAAAGTGAAAATAATGCAACGTTATTTAACGTTTCTGAATAGCTGATTTATCGTTGAAATCACTCCCTCTATTACTAGTGGCCTCTTTGTGTATTGGGGCTATATAAAAGGGCTTGATAGTAATTTACATGCTCGAATTTTTTCGATTATTGATTAAATAGTAGGCCAAAATCGAGAAGGCAAAACCCACAAAAATTAGAAAATAATTAACGGGTTTTTCGGCTGTTAGTGACATCCGGAGCAAGATGGTCGTGATGATAAAACTTGCGTTTCTGAATATCAAATTAAATGAAAAATGATACATGAAGGAAACGATAAGTAAAAACACATCTATGAAAATCATGACGGTGAAAAATTCACTGTAGAAGATGGTATTGGGATTAGGGTATTTGTGATTTGATTGCATAGCTGCAACCACTTCCTGTATCCAAATGGATAAACTTGAAAAGCTTAACACGAACAAAATGATCATCATCAAAAAGGACATAATTTTCTTGATGGCCACAAATTGCTGAATGTCATTAATGGCATCAGAACGTTGCGAATTTTTGTAGAGTTTGTAGTATAACATCGTAGCCGCCAGCATCACTAGGGAGGCAATTAAGTCGTATACGAGACTTAGTAAATGGACATCTTGGATGGAAAGCGCTTTGCCAAAATCTAAATCTGCAATGTCATGAAAAAAGCTTCGTAGGGTGATTAGGGTAATTACTTCAAATTGCTTTCCTATAAACTCTGAAATAGATTTAGGAATAATGATGACTAATAATAAAACCTCATAAAATAATATAAAACTAAATGGCGTATAGATGGCCTTCAGGTAACTATGCTGGAAGTCTTTGAAATAGTGGAAGTTATTTGCTAAAAATATGATTCCTAAGTGTAGAACAAAGGCAAGCAACGCGAGCCTCAGGATAAGAAGTTCCACGATTCTAATTCGCTTAGGACTTACCAGGCGATCGAACAGTAGGCTATATTTAGCTAAAAAATTCATTAGATAGCTTTAGGTTTTTGCTCCTCTTTACTATTAAGATCTATTTGATCTTTAACAATTTCCTTCAGCGAATTATCAAAATAAACTCCATCTGATTCCATGTCCGCAATGTTACGGTGCATAGCTTTGTAGATTACTTTTTTTTCGTCTTTAGTCAAAGATTTGTTTGCTGCCAGATTTCCTACGAAATTAACTAGACCAGCTCGGGGACCTGATTCTTTTTGGAAAACATAGGTCTCACTCTCCATAACGGAGAATTCTCTGTATACCGCTATAATGAACACGATAAATAAAGTCGATATCACTGCGGTGAGTAAAATAATATCAAAGTTCATTATTTTTTCAATTTAGAGTTTATAAAATTCAATAAACCAAGGATTGTAGGTGGCCATAATCCTATAAAAATTGCCTTATCCTTGTCGCCAACAACTAAATAAAGGTATTCACTAACAAAAATGGTAATCAACACAACAACGACAATTAGGATCTCTGAGGCTTTGAAGTTTTTAAACATGACGATTTATTAAGTTTTAAACTGATATAATAAAATTAAAGCCACAGAAAATCTGTGGCTTTAATAAAAAATTAACTTTAATCTTATTTAGGAAGCACAACTGTATCAATCACGTGTACGATACCATTTCCTGCCTTCAAATCCGTAGCAACAACCGTAGCTGTACCACCTTTTTCGTCAGTCAATATCACTTTTCCGTTTTTTAACGAAGCTGTTACTGTACCTCCACTAACTGTTTTCAATGATAAAGATCCGTTAGCAGCAGTAATAGCTTTCACTACTGTTGCGGCATCGAATGTACCAGCAATAACGTGGTAAGTAAGAACTTTAGCCAATGTCGCCTTGTTCTCTGGCTTTAATAAATAATCAACAGTACCTGCTGGTAATTTAGCAAATGCTGCATTTACAGGAGCAAAAACCGTAAAAGGACCTGCGCTCTGTAATGTCTCAACTAATCCTGCTGCCTTCACAGCTGCAACTAGAGTAGTATGATCTGCTGATCCTACAGCAATATCTACTATTGTTTTTTGAGCGTTTGATGCAAAGCTCAAGCCGATTACGGCCATTAATGTTAAAGCAATTGATTTTAATTTCATTATTGTTTTTTTAGAGTACAAGTCTATAACTAATTAATAATGAAATAGTTTTGAAAATATTTTGCGAGACAAATTACGGATTCAATCTAATCCACCAAACCCTCATTCAACGCTTTCTTTTGAATTTTGCGGATGGCTGCCTCAATCGATTTTTCCGGTTCTATGATATTATATACTCCCCAAAAATCGGGGTCAGACAGACTGGAAACTTTATCGGACATAATTACGTTAGAGTTCAATTTCTGCGTGTTTTGAATTTCTTTTTTATCTAGTTTTTTCCAATCGGTGATGGCCATTTCCACTGTAGTACTGTAGACGGTGTTGAATATTTTTTTAGCCCAATTTAATTTAAAGTTCAAATCCGCACGAGAATAGGCAAAAATCCATTTACCATCTTGTTCTCGGTAGTTTATTTGATAGCGGACCTCTGTAGGATAAACATCAACGCCAGCCGGTTTTTTGCGTGTAAATAGACGCCCTGCCTTGTTTTTATCTTCTACATTTAGTGAGAAAGATGCGCTTATGATAGCCAAACTTTTCGCATCTATAAACATTTTCCCAAAGTAGAGTGGGTCTTCGTAGGTGGATTTTTGTTTGAAAGCTAAAACCAACACTTGGTTACCATTTATTTGGGTAATATCCTCTAAATTAAAATCATATAATTCGAATGCATTTTCTGAAAATATATTACTAGGATATTTGATGATATCAATGAATAAGGCGGAAAAAGGTCCCCCTTGTAATTTAAAATTCAGGGTATCTAATTTTGAGTAATCCGCATTTTTTCTACCCTTAAAAAGATTGATTTGGTCTTGCGAATTTTCTGAAAAGGGCAGCTTCTGAATTTTAACGATGGACTCAGAAAGGGAGACATAGCTCCGCCGTTTTTTAATTGTTTCTCGATAAAACCCCGTCATTTGAAGAGGGTCATCTCCATAATTTTCTGATCGATTATTTAATACCCCTAAATATATATTTTTTACATCCCTCATTTTTACCACCACTTCTTCCAGTACGGTATTGCTTGGTTCTAAATACAATACATTTTTTTCTGGCTGTAATTCTGTGATGGAAACAACTTTATTTTTGTAACCTAAAAATGAGATGATCAGGCTTGAATTCTGCTTGTCTGAAGGAATCTTAATGGAGAATTTCCCTTCACTATTGCTAACGGTAGAGATGGTGGTTCCAGAGACGGTAATACTCGCGTAGATTAGTTCATTTCTTGTTTTACTGTCCAAAATTGATCCTTTGAATTGCTTGAACGAACTCGAATCTGCCGTGTTATAGCTCGTGAAGTGAGCTTCTGATGACAGTGCCGCTAAAAGGAGGAGAAATAATCCTATCAGTCCTCGAAAATACAAGTGTAGGTTAGTTTTCATATGTATGACTCAAATATAGTTTCAAAATGATTAAATTGAAAGATTAAACTTGATAGTATGAAATTTTCTTTAGACATATTTAAAAGCCGGTATGCCGTTATGGCGTATATATTTTTATTTCCTGTTTTGCTATTTGCCCAAAATAAAAAGCCCAATATTATCTTCATACTAACCGATGATCAACGTTGGGATGCGCTTGGCATTGCCGGTAATGCTATTATTCAAACACCTCAGATGAATGCATTAGCTAATTCAGGCAGTTATTTTAAAAATGCATTCTCTACAACACCTATTTGTGCAGCAAGTCGTGCTTCCATATTAACAGGTTTATATGAACGCACCCATGGGTACACTTTTCAAAAACCTAGATTAAAACAACCATATGCAGAAATCATGTATCCTAAACTGTTAAAGGATAATGGTTATCATGTTGGTTTTTTTGGAAAATTGGGAGTGATTCTAGATAATCCTAATCAATATTTTGATCAAAGTGATTTTTATGATCGTGGCGCAAGTGCAGATAGGCGTGGATATTTTTATAAGAAGCTAGGAGATGATACCGTTCATTTAACTCGTTTTTCTGGCCAACAGGCACAAGAATTTATAAAGAATGCTCCATCAAACAAGCCTTTTTGTCTTTCGGTTTATTTTAGCGCACCACATGGACATGACCCATCTAAGGAACAATATTATTGGCAAGAAAAATCTGATTCATTATACAAAAATAGTGCGATTCCGACTCCTGTTTTAGGGGATAATAAATATTTCGACAAATTACCAACAGAAGTACAAAATGGCTTTAATAGGGTAAGGTGGAAATGGAGATTTGACACACCAGAAAAATACCAACAGATGGTAAAGGGATACTATCGCATGATTACTGAAATTGATGATGAAATCGGGCTTATACGTAAACAATTGAAGGAAAAAGGGGTAGAGGACAATACAATAATAATTGTGATGGGTGATAATGGCTATTTTTTAGGTGACAGGCAATTAGCAGATAAATGGCTGATGTATGATATGTCAATTCGAATTCCATTAATCATTTACGACCCAAGAATAAGTAAACATGCAGCAATTGATGGGATGGTTTTAAATATCGATATCACTAAAACAATAGTTGATTTAGCAGGTGTAAAAGTTCCTAAAAATTATCAAGGAATGAGTTTAGTGCCATTTCTAAAAAACGGGAACATATTATCAGAAAGGAAGGCTATTTTAGTGGAACATCTTTGGAAAATTCCAGATATTCCTTCTAGTGAAGGGATTAGAACTGAACGCTGGAAATACTTTCGTTACAGACTGATTAAAGCGCCCGAAGAATTATATGATTTGAAGAATGATCCACTCGAGAAATATAATCTTGCAGCTGTGCCTAAGTATGCAAAAACACTTGCACAATTGAGAAAGCAATGCGAAGAAACTACATTGAAATACCAATCCGAAAAACTTTGTCCGGACGACCCTTTTATAGAGGATAAAAAATTCTAATTATGACGAATTAGTGTGTCATATAAGGTCGAGGGATTGCTTCTCTATTTCAAAAATAGTACATTCCGACATAATTGAGTTTAATCATGTGCGACATTAACGGCCCCTTTAAGTTATGTACCTGCGAATCTAGTGCAGATCGATCGAAGTCACATTGGGTGCTGCATCGCCATTTACAAGGCAGGGAGAAGACCGAAATGATGGGGGAATTCAGTACGCCTGATCCTTATACCACGATTTCTGAGCGAAGTCTTCAGCGTAGATTGAATTCGGGGAATGTATATGGCCGATTGGCTTCAACGTTTAGATAGCATTTTGCAACTTAATGGACGCGAGCTATTAACTCACGCCGGAAAAATAAGCCATGAATTTGCATTAAATAAATCTGGTGAGGAATTTGACAAATATAAAATCAATCAGATTGCTCATGAAAAAGAGCAAAGTTTAAAGGAGATAGAGGAGGATATTAAGCGATTAGGGAAGATGGGGAATAATAGTTAGCCATTTTTCAAAGGTTGATACTCAAACTTCATCAGCTCCTCCAGTGAGATATACTCTAGGGTCTTATGATGTGTCGCCTTTAAAAGGATGGGAGGTGCTACATTAGCTTGATAGGCCTCTATCCATCTAGATACACAAAGGCACCATTTATCTCCCTCCACTAAACCTGTAAAGCCAGATGCGGGATAATCTCTGGTCAAGTCATTACCCCTGCTTTTTGAAAACTGTAAAAATTCATTGGTAACGACGGCACAAACCGTATGTGTACCTCTATCGTTCATACCCGTGTTACAGCACCCATCTCGATAGGCCCCCGTCATCGGACTTGTCCCACAAACCAGTAAGGGCTCGTTGAAAACATTCAGAGAATTATTAATTGTAGTCATGTGGGGATTTTTATTTTATACACTTAAAGCTATGTTTTTTAACTAAAATAATCTAGCAGCTGCTCTAAATGTATTGCAATGGGCTTGTAAGATATCATTGATATCCGGTGAATAGCCACCACCCATAGCTATTGCAACGGGGATCTTATTATCATAGGCTATTTTTAAAACAAGTTCATCTCTTTGCTTACATTCATCTATACTGACATTAAACTTTCCAAATTTATCTGTTAATAAAATATCTACTCCTGATAAATAAAAAATAAAGTCGGGTTGTACTGTATCTAATAATGTCACCAATGTCTTATCTAGAATTTCTAAATACGCCTGGCCCGTAATGCCATCTGGGAGTGGTATATCTAAGTCTGATATTTCTTTATGAAATGGATAATTATTTTTGCCATGCATACTAAAAGTAAAAACCCTAGACTCTTTTTCCATGAGTTTTGCTGTGCCATTACCTTGATGAACATCTAAGTCTATCACTACTATTTTTTTGGCTAAATTTCTGTGAAGAAGATAATTTGCAGCGATTGCTATATCATTTAAGAGACAAAAACCTTCCCCTCTTTCGGCAAATGCATGATGTGTTCCTCCCGCGATATTTAATGCACATCCATGTTCTAAGGCAAATAAGGCACAATCAATAGTCCCTTGGGTAATCACTAATTCTCGTTCAATCAATGCTGGAGACTGCGGAAATCCAATTTTTCTTTGTTCTGAAGGACTTAATTGTTGATTAACTAATTTTTCATAGTAATCTACATCATGCGTTCGTAAAATATCCGTTTTATCACACTTATTTGGGACAAATAAATTATCCCGACTGATAGTACCCTCATGAAGTAGTTGCTCAGGTATAAGCTCATACTTTAACATGGGAAAGCGATGTCCCTCTGGAAGCTCATGATAATAGATTGGGCTAAAAGCGATTTTTATCATACTAGATAAGCAGAATAGATTTTTTAAAATCCTGTTCAATAACTTCCAAAAAAGGGAGAGGGTTAAACCCTACTCCCTTTATGTAATACCAAACCAAAATATTATGGTTGTTATTCTATGAGCAAAATATTGTATTAAACTATAGACAACCTACTATTAGAAACCGATAATTTTACAAAAGGTTTGTAAATGCCAATTTATTTGATTTAAAGTCTAAAACTTCGTCTAATTGCAGGAAGTTTTATTCCTTGAAAATGACAGATTGTAATAATTTGCGGTTTATCATTTAAGACGGATGAGTTTTTCAGTAAATTATGTGCCAAAACATTCTTTTTTTTTACATATTACATTTAAAAAATTGTACATTTTTAAAATTGGTTGATCAGCATGCGATTTGTTTACTTTTTTATGAGTTTGTGCCTTTTATTAGGTAGTTGCCAAAAGGAGGAATTACAAAATTTGCCGGAAGTCTTTACTAGAGTTCCGACCGATATTTCATTAAAGTCGGCTACTTTGCAAGGAGAAATAATCGACGAAGGATATTCATCGGTGTCGGTAAGAGGTTTCGTTTACAGCAATCGGGAGCAGAACCCATCTTTGAATGATTTGAAAGTTGAAATGGGGCCAGGTAAAGGACTTTATACAGTTGTTTTGGATAAGTTGTTAATAAACACTAAATATTACTACAAGGCCTATGCTACTAATTTAAAAGGGACATCCTATGGGGAGCCAAGAAGTTTTACTACGTCCGACTATGCTCTATCGTCGTTAACTACTGATGTTCCTAAAAGTATTGGTTATACCACGGTTAACTTAGGGGGCGTTGTGACAAATGATGGGGGAGGTAATGTAACAGAAAGAGGATTTGTGGTCGGGGAAAATCCAACGCCTACTATATTAGATTTAAAATTCTCCGCATTAACGGGTGGGCTTGGTGCCTACTCATTATATATTACTACATTAAGGGAGAGTACAAAATACTATGTTCGTGCTTATGCCGTTAACGAAAAGGGTGTTTCCTATGCGAACACACATAATTTCACAACAGCCGACATAGTGTTACCAACGGTTATTACAGAGATGCCATTGATAGTTACGTCTAATTCAGCTAGAATTAGTGTAGTTGTTGCAAATGATGGTGGATCAAAAATTAAGGAAGTTGGTATTTGTTACGGTCTAAATCCCAATCCTACGATTTCAGATAGTAAGATGCGTTATGAGCTGGATCTGGGGACTTTCACAGTTGACATCCGTGATTTGCGAGAAAATTCAACATATTATGTTCGATCTTATGCGGTAAACTCGAAAGGACTTGCCTATGGTAATGAGCAAAGTTTTAAAACACTAAATGCATCGAGTATTCCAAATTAACCCCTACTTTTTGGATTGATCGATTTGAACGTACTCCTTGACAAATTGATAACGTTTTTTAAATGAAATTTCACCTTAAATCTCACTCGCGCTACCCACTCCGCTACTCCTCCCGTATAATAAAAAAAACCACCTCGTTTGAGGTGGTTTCTGTGGTCCCACAAGGATTCGAACCTTGGACCCCCTGCTTGTAAGGCAGGTGCTCTGAACCAGCTGAGCTATAGGACCATTTTCTTGAATTGGTTTGCAAATATCTTATTTTAATTTAAAATATGCAAATCGGTCTTTGAAAAAACTTGATTTTTTTTGATTCAGAGGCACTTTTCATTGATTATCTGCTTGAAACACACCATCTTTACAGCTGAAAAATAATTTTATGGAATCATTGCTTACAGTAGATAGTATTATCAGTTTATTGACGCTGACGTTTTTGGAGATCGTATTAGGAATCGATAACATCATTTTTATTTCGATTACGGCCTCTCGCTTGCCTAAAGAGGAGCAAGGCAAGGCGCGCAACATAGGTCTATTGCTGGCGATGGTATTCCGGATTGTCCTGTTGTTTGGTATCTCCATCCTGATTTCCCTGCAGCAACCCTTCCTGCACATCCAGTCGAAATGGTTCCAAGCAGCACCCTCTGGTCAGGCGATCATCCTGTTAGCAGGTGGCCTATTTTTGATTTATAAAGCGACGAATGAAATTTTCCAAAAACTAGAAGGAGAAGAACACGAAATCTCCACCACTAAGAAGGCCGTTCATTCAGTAGCCACGGTCGTCACCCAAATAGCCCTCATTAACCTTGTCTTCTCTGTAGACTCCATCTTAACCGCCATAGGCCTAACAAATGACATAACGGTCATGATCATCGCCGTAGTCGCTTCAGCCATCATCATGATGGGATTCTCAGGCCCCGTAGGCCGTTTTGTGAACAATCACCCGTCCTTACAGGTTTTGGGACTATCCTTCCTCATCATGATCGGTTTCATGCTCATTGCTGAAGCCAGCCACGACTCTGAATTGACCATCCTAGGCAATTCCATCGGATCCATACCGAAAGGGTATTTATACTTCTCTATCGCCTTCTCCCTTTTAGTTGAATTCATCAACATCCAGATGCGCAAACGCTCTACGAAGAAGATCGAAATTAACGATATGAAGAACCAGGCGGAGAAGGAAGGGATTATTTAATCTTGAATTATACAGCAATAAAAAAGCCCCAGATCGGGGCTTTTTCTATTTCAATTACTTGATGCTTTTCGCAATCGCTAGCAGCTCTTTCGCGCCACCCTGCGGAAGACCTAAGACCTTCTTCTTTACTTTACCTGAAGCGTCTAAAAAGAAGACAGTAGGATAACCTTCTAAAGGATACATATTCGCTAAAGCTGGGCCTTCGCCTGCTTCCATGTCTACACCGATAGAAACGAAGTTCGCGTTAATGTAAGCGCCTAATTCTGGGTTAGGGAATATTCTAGTCTTCAAGACCTTGCAAGGTCCACACCAGGTCGTATACGCGTCGAACATGATGCCTTTGTTCTCTTTCTTGGCTTTGGCCATCGCTTGTCTGAACGTTCCTTCGAAGAAACGTACACCAGCTGGCTCGTCTTGCGCGATTGTGGTTAAGGAGATGGAAAGGAGGGCAATTAGTAAGTATTTCATAACATTTTTATTTTAAAGCATAGAGCATAAAGCACAAAGAATAAAGATGGTTAAAAAATGAGCCTTTGGCTTCATTTTTTAGGTTTCAGTAGAAAAAAAACACTTCTGAAGTTATCCCCGTAGGGGATACCTACTCTATGCTTTATTCTTTATGCTTTATTCTTTGAATGTTAAATTCTTACAATTAGAACGGAAGGTTTTAATTGTAAGAATTTAACATTACCGGCATAACCAGCAACAACACATCCTCATTCTCATCTTGATCCGACGGAATGATTAAACCAGCCTTGTTAGGCTCGCTTAATTTAATGTCCACGAATTTCGCTGAAAGGTTGCTTAATAATTCTGAAACTAATTTCGCGTTGAAACCGATCTCCATCTCTTTTCCTGCATAGTCGCAAGCTAAGACTTCGTTCGCCTCGTTCGAGTAATCTAAATCTTCTGCTGAAAGCGTCAGCTTGTTTGCTGACAATTTCAAGCGGATTTGGTGAGTTGTCTTGTTTGAGTAGATCGAGATACGTTTTACCGAGCTCAAGAACTCTAAACGGTTGATGGTTAAGATCTCGTTATTTTCTTTCGGGATCGCGTTCTCGTATTCTGGGAAGCGCTCGTCGATGATGCGGCAGATAAGGGAGAAGCTTTGGAAACTAAAAAACGCATTCGACGCGCTGAATTCTACCGTTACATTCGTATCATCTGCGGGAAGAGTGGATTTTAATAGGGCCAAAGCCTTCTTAGGCAATATCAAACTACTCTGCGCCTCCGGACGAATATCGTTACGACGGTAACGCACAAGACGGTGACCATCTGTTGCTACGAAGTTCGTGTGATCGCCCATCATTTGGATTAAAACACCGGTCATCGCTGGACGCATATCGTCGTTCGAAACTGCTAATAAGGTATTCGCAATCGCTTCGCCTAAAACCATCGATGTCAAAGAAATCGTTTGATTCTTCGCTACTTCAGGAATACGTGGGAAGTCGATGGGATTTTCGCCTGAAAGCTTGAAACGACCGTTTTGGGTAGCTATTTCTGCACCGAAAGTCGCCTGATCTGCTGAGATCGTCACCGGCTGCTCCGGTAAGCTACGTAAGGTTTCTAACAATAAACGCGCGGGTAAAGCGATAGATCCGTTCTCGAAACCTTCCACCTCTAAACGCGTCGTCATTACGGTTTGCAAGTCTGATGCCGTTAAGATCAAGGTATTGCCCTCTAATTCCACTAAGATGTTCTCTAAGATGGGAATGATCGGGTTACTCGCAACCACGCCATTGATGGCTGATAATTGCTTTAAAAGGACATTAGAGGCGACTAGAAACTTCATTATATATTAGCTTTATGATACGTGTAAAAGGGTTTTCGACAGGATGCCGTTCAAACCTTGAAGTTAAAATAATTTAGGCTTTCTACCAAAGCTTTTGGCATTTGTATTTACTGATTGTATTTGCGCTTTCGATAAAAGACCACCGCTAAACTCAGAAGCGTTGCAAAAAGTAATGGCACAGCGATGTTAATCACTTGGTAGAAGGTGCCGTCTGCTTGGATTTTGGCCTTATCTAAAGGACGCAACTTAATCGACTTAGAACGGGCTAAAAGGGGCGAATTATCATCTAATAAATACGTAAAGGCATTCAAGATGAAATCCTTATTCGCAAAGGTATTCTTCATGAAGGGGTCAAAACCCAGCGGCATAGCCTGCTTCGCCTGATAATCCACGCCATTCACCGCCACATCGCCATCTGAAATCAAGATGATGGCAGTTGCTGACTTACCGGAAGCCACAAAACTCGTATCCTGCGTCAAATGCTGAAAAGCAGATTCGAACTTTCCTTCGACCAGATAAGCAGCTGTTTGAACGCCTGCAGTATAAGCGGCTGGATCAAAATCCTTGCCAGCAGAACTGAAGGACAGTAAAGATGGGGCTTTGGCTAACTGCGTATATTGACTCGTTTTCAATAAGGCGGTTTTATGCAAGGCAACTCCTGAAATGGTATCTATCGTCGAAACAAAGCGACCATAAATCGCATCCAGGTTTTTCGTGATTATGTGCTGCGGATTCCCATTTAACAAGGGGAATGCTGGCCAGGGCATTAATTGGATATTGGGCTTATTGCCCATATTCCCCACATTTAACGGGATCATGCCGGAGAGTTGCGCATCCTTCACTAGGTTCGCATTAATACGTAGACCATAATGAAATAGGATATTTTCTAATCCGGTTTTGCGCGGGCTGATGGCTAAGCCCTGAGTCTCTAGCGTGTCGACCTTTACGCCGTCTACTAAGAAGATGGCCTTTCCGCCTTTGACAATAAACTGATCTATTTTATAGGCATCCGATTCGCTGAATTCGCGGGTCGGTTGTAGCACACAGATCCCGTCTAAGCCGTCTAAGGTAGGGGAGGCCGCTAAGTCGACCGGGAACAGGTCATATTTGCGTTTTAAGCTATTGATTAGATCGATCTGAGCAATCGCCGGGGTAGCCGAATATTCGACGAAGAAACCGATCTTCTTGCGTTCCTGCGGTAGCAATGTTTGAATCGCTTGAACGATCTCAAATTCCAAGCCCTCGATTGATTGATTGATAATCTCTTCCGGGCTCGCTAATTTATTTCCCTTTAACAAAAGCACCCCCGTTTTAAGGGCGCCCTTCGAAATAACAAGACCAGGAAAAATCAGCTGTTGTACCTGTTTGCCATTGTCCTTAGAAACAAGATTCGTGGGCGGAATACCTAGGGAATCTAAAGTTTTCGTTAAGGAGGCACGGGCTTCCTCGGTGGGATACTCCTCATAAACATCGATGACCTGTATTTCGATGTTGGACGAGCTCACGGATTTCATATCGGCGAGTAAGTCCAAAGTCTCTTTTTTCAGACGCTTAAAACCTCCCGGTAAATCATCCCCGCCTAAATAAACCTGTACCTTTACCGGCGCATCGATGCTCTCTAAGATGACTTCACTCGATTCGCTCAAGGTATATTTACCATCCTCACTCAGATCAAAACGTCCGCGCACAAATGGGCTTAACGCAATCAGAAGGACTCCGATTCCGATTAGGTAAAATGCGCCAAAACGTTTCAAATGTTTGATCATCTTGTTAAACAAGAAAAGCATCCTTTACAGAATGCTTTTCAAAATTAAAATTAGAAAAGATTAATAGAACTTGTAGCGTTTGTCTACAATATTCGCATTTTCTTTAATGGCTTCGTTGATATAGAACGATGAACGTTGTGTGTTCATCATTTGGATTTGATTCTTAAAGCTAGAGTAATCCGCTAAAGCTGGAGCAGTTAATTCCCCCGTTTTCTCCGCGATAAACACACCGTTATCACCTACGAATACTTTCGAACGCTTACCGTTTTTCAAACCAGCAATACGACCTAAAGCCACTGCATCAGGACCAGCCGTATTCAACATACCGCCAGCTAAGGTAACATCTTGAACGTTTTCTACTAAAGCACCCGCGCCATAAGCCTGTGCGATTTGCTCTAATGAACCAGTCTTATTGGCTAATTTCTTCGAGACTAACTCCCCTTTCAATTGATTACGAACCATTGCCGTTAATTCGATACGGAAGTCTTCTACTTTCACATTCTCTTTTTCAGACTTACCAGTGACATAAGCCACGATGTATTGAGAATCTTGCTCGAATACTTTCTTAGAACCATCGCCCACTGAAGTATTGTCATCAAATGCCCAACGTACGATTTCACGTGCATTCGCTAAGTTATTCACAGCAGACGCATTCTCCGTTAAACGATCAGCGCGCATCATAATTAAGTTTCTATCTTTTTTCAAAGCCACCTCGAACGAAGCTAAGTTGCCATTTGAATTGGCAAAAGCATCAGCCGTCGTGAACACTTTGTCCATCGTCGCTTGAGAAGGAGCAATCGTTTTATTGATCGCTGCTAACTTATAGCTCGTATTTGTTTTCGCATCCGTCACCTTCACCACGTGGAAACCGAATTCAGTTTCTACTACACCTGGCATTAAACCAGCACCAGCATAACCGAATAAAGCTTTCTCGAATGACTTAGCCATTCCACCGTTATTTTTAAAGTATCCTAAATCACCACCTTGTTGTGCAGTGCCGTCCATTCCATTCATTTGGGCCAAAGTCTCGAAGCTAGCGCCTCCTTTAATTTGCGCCAAAATACCTTCCGCACGTGTTCTCGCTTGCGCCTTCGCCGAATCCGTCTTATTCGCAGGTGCGATTAAGATATGGCTAGCACGCATCGTAAACAACGTATCTTTCTTCACACCACCGTATTTGTAAATCGAATACGTTAAGCCACTCTTAAATGGACCATAGATACCACCCGTTTGGAAAGTCGCTAACTGTGACTTCACATCCTCAGGAATCTCCGAATAAGAAACTAAATAAGGAGTACGCACATCTGAATTCAACATCGCAAAAGCCGAATCATTTTGCGCTACCGCTAAATCCTTCGCTAATTGCTTGATTTGATTATAAAACTCTACCGTATCTTGTTTCGCAGGAATCACCGGGAAAGTCACATATTGAATCGAACGCGTGTTCGTTCCTTTGAACTCATCCTTATGCTTCGCTAAATATTCTTCTAATTGTGAATCTTGTACCTTAATGCTCGAATCAGCGATAG
The DNA here is from genome assembly GCF_054558735.1 of Aquirufa sp. A-Brett2-15D. NCBI lineage: Bacteria > Pseudomonadati > Bacteroidota > Cytophagia > Cytophagales > Flectobacillaceae > Aquirufa > Aquirufa sp. A-Brett2-15D. The sequence goes on from NZ_JBSKFT010000002.1 coordinate 522,576, forward strand.
AGAAGAAAGGAACGTATAAGAATTTCGAATTAAACTTAGCTGTTTGCGCTTGGTATTCCTTCGCTGCATCCGCCTGAGTCACATAGCTAGACATACGCATCAAGTTCTCATACTTAGAACGAAGACGATCTTGAGCGATTGATTTCTCAAAACGATCCCAAGCTTGTTGCTGCTCTACTGGTAATGTTTTTAAATTCTTCAAGAATTGAATAACAAATGTCTTGTCGAATTGACCCGTTTGTGGGTTAGTGAATTGCTGGCGAACCGATGGGTGGATATTATTTCCTTGCACCATGTCGATTAATTCTTCGTCAGAAACCTTGATTCCTAAAGCATCGAATTCTTTCTTGTAGGCGATGTCTAAAATTAATTGGTTCCAAACTTGATCGCGAATCATGCTTGCCTCTTGCTCAGTTGGACCCTTGCCCGTTTGAGCTGTATAATTCTGAGTAGCTTCTTCTACTTTCTTTTGAAAATCTTGAATCTTGATACTCTCCCCCGCGATTACTCCCACTTCTTGCGAGCTAGACCCGAATAAAGATGAATTGCCTTGGAAAATATCACTTCCTACTAAGAATAAAACTAAACTGATAGCAATTGCTGCCGCCGCTATTCCTGACTTCTCTCTGATTTTTGTAATTAATGCCATTATAAGGATAAATAATTGTTTTTACTCTCTATTTTACTCTTGTATTTTGAACAAAAGAAACGCAAAATAATCACATTTCTAGTTCAAAAGCAAGGGTTAATTTGCTAAAACTGTTTTTAAACTTTGTAAAAATTGATCTGCAATTTTCTGATCGATCGCTAAGCTCGGTAAAAGACGTAGCGTATGCTTTCCAGAATAACCGCAGAATATATGTTCTTTAAATAATAAAGCATCTCTAACGGCCACCACAGGCTGTTCCACTTCAATCCCGATCATTAACCCGCGACCTCTCACTTCCGTGATTCCCTGGATGCCTTTCAATTCTTTTTGAATATAATCGCCCATCCTAGCCGCATTCTCAATTAATTTTTCTTCTTGAATCACATCCAGCACCACATTCGCTGCCGTACACGCTAAATGATTTCCCCCAAAAGTCGTCCCCAACAAACCATAACTAGCCTGAATATGCGGCGCAATCAGCACTCCACCTACCGGGAATCCATTCCCCATCCCTTTAGCAGTCGTCATCATATCCGGATGAATCCCCGCAAACTGATGCGAGAAAAACTGCCCCGAACGACCATAACCACACTGCACCGAATCCAAAATCAATTGCGCCCCCGTCTCATCACAGCGCTTTCTCAACGCCTGCAAAAATTCATTACTCGCTACCTGAATACCACCCACACCCTGAATTCCTTCCACTATCACCGCCGCTGTTTCCTCCGTAATTTCCGCCTCTAAACCCTCCAAACCATTAAATGGCAAGAAACTCACATGCGACGTATCATTAATCGGCGCCACAATGCTCGGATTATCCGTCACTGCCACCGCCCCAGCCGTACGACCGTGAAAAGCTTTCGTGAAGGAAACCACTTTCTTGCGACCCGTATGAAACGATGCTAATTTCAACGCGTTCTCATTCGATTCCGCCCCAGAATTCGTCAAAAACAAGGTATAATTCTCATATCCTGACACACGACCCAGCTTCTCCGCCAGCTCCTGTTGTCCAGAAATGATAATGGAATTCGAATAGAAACCGATGTGATGAAGCTGCTCCGCCATTCGCTTCACATAGGTAGGATGCGAATGCCCGATGGAAATCACCGCGTGACCCCCATATAAATCCAGGTATTCCTGCCCATTTTTGTCCCATACCGTACTTCCTTTCGCTTTTACAAGCTCAATGTCGTAGAGGGGGTATACGTTGAATAGATTCATATTTCAAATTTCAAAGCAAAAAGTTTAAATTCCAAAGGTGCATTTCATGAATTCATCCGCGCAGCGGATTCTATCTTTTTGCTTTGCTCTTTGCTCTTTGGTATTTACAGAAGATTTAGGATTAAAGTTAAAAGCCTCCAGCTTTTAGCTTTAATCCTAAATCTTCCTCCCACCCCAGCATCAAATTCATATTCTGAACCGCTTGGCCGGAGGCGCCTTTAATCAAGTTATCGATGACGGAGCTGATGAGGATTTGGCCCTCATGCACCTGTAAATGAAGAAAACACTTGTTCGTATTCACCACTTGTTTCACATCCACCGCTTCAGGGCTGAGGAAAACGAAGGGCGAATTTTCGTAGAAATCTTCGTATAATTTTTCGGCTTTTTCCTGCGTTCCGCTATAAGCTGTGTACACATTCGCCATGATCCCGCGCGTAAAATTTCCGCGGTAGGGGATAAAATGGATGGCCTTTTTAGTGCCTAATGTCTGTTTAATTTCTGCCAAATGTTGGTGTGTAAACGCCTTATACACACTCACATTATTATTTCTCCAGGAGAAATGACTCGTAGGTGAAAGCGATTGTCCTGCGCCAGTGGAGCCAGTAATAGCCGAAACGTGTACGTCCTCGGTGATTAAACCGGCCTTTGCGAGCGGCAAAAGGGCTAATTCGATAGAAGTGGCGAAGCAGCCGGGGTTCGCGATTTTGGTAGCGGATTGGATTTTTTCTTTTTGGAACTCCGCTAAACCGTAGACAAAGCCCTCGGATTCATCACGGAAGTCCGTGCTTAAATCAATGATTTTCGTGTGCCAAGGAATGTTGTTTGCGGCTAAGAATTTTTTGGATTCACCGTGGCCGGAACACAAGAAAAGGACGTCTACGGGGGTTAGATCTTTAACAAATCGAAGATGCGTAGATCCTAATAAATCGGTATGCACGTCAGAAATTAATTTTCCTGCCTGTGAATTCGATAAAATACTAGTCAAATGCACGTCTGGATGATTCACCAAGATTCTTAGTAATTCACCACCCGTGTAGCCTGCGGCCCCTACGATTCCGATCTTTGCCATCTTATTTTTCGTTTACCTTCCGGTGTATCATGGTTTGGTTAGATACGATTTTAGAGAATCCTCTCACATCGTCTCCAGACCAAGCTTTATTCATTTCGCCGTATGCCCCAAAAACCGACGACATCAAATCGAATTTCGATTCCATTCCCGTCACTTGGAACTGATAAGGCGCTAAAGTCACGTAAACCGTTCCCGTCACATTTCCTTGCGAATCCGCCAGGAATGTTTCGAAATTACGCATAACAGGCTCTAAGAATTGGCCTTCGTGCAATAAGGTTCCGTACATATCACCGATGTTTTGTTTCCAATACAACTGGTGTTTCGTTAATACATGTTTCTCTAATAAATGGTGCGCCTTAATGATGATCAAAGGCGCAGGAGCCTCGAAGCCCACACGTCCCTTTATCCCGATGATCGTATCGCCCACGTGGATGTCACGGCCGATCGCAAATGCACCCGCTCTTTCGGTTAATTCGCGGATAGCCGCCACCGTCGAAGGGAATTTCTTTCCATCCAAACCGACTAGTTGACCTGCTTCGAATTGTAAGCTGATTTTCTCGGGTGCGGTCTTCGTTAATTGCGTAGGCCAAGCCTCTTCAGGTAAATAACCATCAGATGTCAAAGTCTCTTTTCCACCCACTGAAGTACCCCAAAGGCCTTTATTGATCGAATAGGTCGACTTATGCCATTCTTGAACAACGCCTTTTGACTTTAAAAATTCAATTTCATCCTCCCGTGATAATTGCAAATCGCGAATCGGTGTAATGACTTCGCATTCAGGTGCTAAGATGCGGAAGACCACATCGAAACGAACTTGGTCATTTCCGGCACCTGTACTTCCGTGTGCGATGGCTTTGGCACCTAATTTGGCCGCATACTTAGCGACTGCTGTCGCCTGAAAAACACGCTCAGCGGATACAGATAGGGGATAAGTGTTGTTTTTTAAGACATTGCCAAAAACCAAATACTTCAAGCAATCCTGGTAATATTCCTCCACCACGTCTAAAGTCACGTGCGAAGTCACACCTAAAGAAAAGGCCTTCTCCTCGATCGCTTTCAATTCCGCTGGCGAAAATCCACCTGTATCCACGAGCGCCGAGTGCACTTCCATGCCGCGCTCTTCCGTTAAATATTTCACGCAAAAGGAGGTGTCTAAACCACCACTAAACGCTAGAATTACTTTAGGCTTGCTCATAATTTATCTATTTTACCTTCTTCTTGAAAGGCAGTAATAATTTCTCTTTAAACTTCTTTAAACGCGTAAAATCGGCCATATTCTTCAAGAATAACCACTTTTCGTCTTTCTCTTCGGGTGATTTTTTATCAGGATTCTCCGGATCAAAAATCATTCCCGTACACAAACAGATCTTGCGTTCCGTCCGCGTCAGGATGTCAAAATTCACACACGACTCACATCCCTTCCAGAAATTATCGTCCACCGGTAATTCCGCAAAGGTCGTAGGTTCATAGCCTAAATCGGAATTAATCTTCATAACGGCTAACGAAGTCGTGATACCAATGATTTTAGCCTCTGGGAAACGTTCGCGAGATAATTCAAATGCGCGTTCTTTTACCGCCTTTGCTACGCCAAATTGACGGTAGCTCGGCTTGACAATTAATCCAGAGTTAGCCACAAACTTGCCGTGTTGCCAGGTTTCCACATAACAAAAACCTACAAAAGAGCCATCTACGTCATCGGTCGCAATGATGGCTTTTCCTTCGGACATCTTTTCTTTAAGGTATTCGGGAGTACGCTTGGCAATTCCAGTTCCGCGAGCCTTGGCTGATTCAGCCATCTCGTGGCAGATGGATTCGGCTAGGGCGAAATGTTGATCGCTAGCCACTTGAACTGTATATTTATTCATGAATGGACGAAAATGGTAAGAATGAGACAAATTACACACACCTTCTGGGTATCAGACCCGAAAGATGAATCGTCTCCTTCGTCGGAGAATAGATGTGCTGTAATAATTTGAATTAGTAAAGGTCATTCTTTAGATTTGTCACGGTTAAGGGTCGAATTTCGGTAAATCTTCGTTTAAATCCCAATAAACCCAAAATTATTTGATGGAAGACCCCTTGCCACTAACTGCTGAAGCCCTCGTCTACGCCTATGCGTCCGGCGTATTTCCGATGGCGGAAGAGACTGGAGAGATACTTTGGTATAGCCCAGATCCCCGGGCGATCATTCCCATCGACAGCTACAAGCCGGCTAAATCACTCAAACCCATCATCAATCAGATGCGTTTTGAAATTCGGGTAAATACCAGTTTTGAACAAGTGATGCGCAATTGTGCCTTACCTCGCGCTACGGAGGAGGAAACCTGGATTTCGGAAGAGCTCGTCCAGGCTTATACTTCCTTACACAAGATGGGTTTAGCGCATTCGGTGGAAGCCTGGCAAGACGGAATTTTAGTGGGAGGATTGTATGGTGTGGCGTTGGGAGGCGCCTTTTTTGGCGAATCGATGTTCTCTTTAGTTTCTAATTCATCGAAAGTGGCCTTTCATTATTTGGTCCAAATCCTGCGCGAACAAAACTACTCCTTACTCGATTCCCAATTCATGAACGACAACGTCTTGCGTTATGGCGCCATCGAAATTCCCCGTTCAGAGTACAAAAAAAGACTCGCCAAAGCCTTAAAATGTACCTGCGACTTTCAGAAACCCACTATTTAACGTAGATTGCGGCATGTCTAAGCCCATCCTTGTCATCAAATTCGGATCCTCTTCCATCACCCACAAAAACGGGGAGGTAAACGAGCAGACTTTGGAGAAGATCGCGGCACAAGTTTCAAGCCTCACAAAAGACTACCACATCGTCCTCGTCTCCTCCGGAGCCGTCGCCGCAGGCAAGGCATTTTTACTGAACTACAAAGGCACACTTTCCGAAAGAAAAGCCGCCGCAGCGATCGGAAACCCCATCCTTATCGCAAAATACAACCAGTATTTCTCAAAATACGGCATCGCCATCGCTCAATCGCTTTGCGAACGCCACCATTTTTCGAATCGCGAATCCTTCCTTCAACTGAAGGAAACTTATACCGAACTTTGGAAAAGCAACGTCATCCCCATCGCAAATGAAAATGACGTAGTCTCGAACACCGAACTAAAATTCTCTGACAACGACGAACTCGCGACCTTAATCGCGACCGGCTTTGGCGCAGAAAAACTACTCATATCGACCTCGGTCGGAGGCCTTTTAGACGCAAACGGCGAAATCATTCGCCATATCTCTAAAATCGATGCCTCCACTTTATCCGTCGTCTCCTCCGACACCTCATCGACCGGTTTAGGCGGCATGCTCTCTAAACTCACCTTCACCAGTCTCGCCATGCGCCTAGGCATCAAGGTCGTGATTTTTGGTCTAGATCAAGCCGGCGGAATCGTCGACGCACTCCATGAAAAAATAGGCACCATCTTCGAAGCCGGCAAAGCCAGCTTAACCGCCCGCCAAAAATGGCTCGCCGCAGGCAGCCTCATCACCGGCAAAGTTGTCCTAGACAAAGGCGCCGTAAAAGCCATCAATTCCCGCAAAAGCCTTTTATCCGTGGGCATCACCGAAATCGTAGGGGATTTTGTCAAAGGCGAAGTAATTGAATTATTAGATTCCACGAAAACTCCATTTGCGATAGCTCGGGCGAGATGCTCGAAGGCGGAGCTGGAAGGGGCGTCAGGTGGGGTGGAGGTGGCAAATGCGGACGACATCGTACTAACGTAATTTTCAAAGACCAAAGCAAAAAGTTCAAAGTCGGTATCCGCTTCGCGGATTCGTGTGAGAAATGTTTTGTTCTTAAAGCAAAAATGGGACCTGAGTCCCATTTTTATCCAACTTTATTCTTTGTGCTTTATGCTCTATGCTTTAAATCTATACTCTCTACTCTATTATCTACTGTCCACCGACCACTGACTACTAGCTAAATTTAATTTTAAGGCATCCGCCTTAAAATTAAATTTAGGCTATAACCACCGCTCTTCCACCCTCCACATCCTGCTCCACCGTCTTGTACTTGACATCTTTTTTGATGCTTCCGTCCACATATTGAACCGTGACACGTTGGTTACGATCTGCGATTTTGATTGCTTGGCGAGGAGCCGCGCGCTCTACGGAAGGAGTAGATGGGTCGTGGTATTCTTCTTGTGAACCGGAAAGTCCGCCAATTAAAGAGGAGATGGCGTCGTCTTTGCTCATTTGCAGTTTAGGCGCTTTCTCTTTCGGTGCTTTCGCAGTGGATTGATTCGTTTGTTGAACGGCTGGAATTTCGGCTTTGATCACAAAGCTGATGGTATCCATGTTCACGCGGGAAACGAAACGTTGGAAAAGGTTCACTGATTCGAATTTATAGATCAATAAAGGATCTTTTTGTTCGAATACGGCGTTTTGAACCGATTGTTTCAAATCATCCATCTCGCGTAAATGCTCCTTCCACTCTTGGTCGATCAGCGATAGGGTGATGAATTTCTCCATCTCTTTTACCACTTCTTTTCCGTGTGATGAGATCGTTTTGTCTGCATCTACGACAATTCCGGTGGTCATTTGGCCATTACTAATCGGCACTTGAATGCCAGAATAGTTATGCTGTTTCGCTTCTTGAGCCACTTGAATGACTTGAGAGGCGATGAACTCGTTTTTCGACTTATAATGTTGCTCAGCCGCGAGGAATAATTGTTCCGTTCTTTGGTCTGTAGTCAATTTAGTAAATGAAGACGCCTCGAATGGCGGCTCCATCCCTAATAATTCAATGGTCTTTAATTCGAAGTCGCTATAGCTCGTATATTGAGTGGAGATGTCACGGCACACGTCGAACAAGATGTTAATGATATCCAGTGAGAGACGCTCGCCTAAAAGGGCGTTTTGGCGACGCTTGTAAATCGCGTTACGTTGGTAATTCATCACGTCATCATATTCTAATAGACGTTTACGAATGCCAAAGTTATTCTCCTCCACCTTCTTCTGCGCTCTTTCGATCGACGAGGTAATCATGGAGTGTTGAATCACTTCTCCTTCTTCCATTCCTAGGCGGTCCATCACTTTCGCGATACGGTCAGAACCGAATAGACGCATTAAGTTGTCCTCTAAAGAAACAAAGAATTGTGACGATCCCACATCCCCTTGACGTCCGGCACGACCACGTAATTGGCGATCGACGCGACGAGATTCGTGGCGTTCTGTACCGATGATCGCTAGACCACCTGCCGCCTTCGATTCTGGGCTCAGTTTAATATCGGTTCCACGACCCGCCATGTTGGTGGCGATGGTAACCTTGCCCGATTGACCTGCCTCTGCGACGATATCCGCCTCGCGGGCATGTTGTTTGGCATTTAATACATTGTGTTGAATCTTGCGTATGGTCAGCAATCGGCTTATTAATTCCGAGTTTTCCACGGAAGTAGTACCCACTAGAACGGGACGCCCTGCTGCCACTAATTCCTGAATTTCCTCTGCCACCGCATTATACTTCTCGCGCACCGTGCGGTACACTTTATCTTCGTGATCATCACGTTGAATGACGCGATTCGTCGGAATAGACACGACATCTAACTTATAAATCGTCCAAAACTCACCCGCTTCCGTCTCCGCCGTTCCCGTCATACCACCTAATTTGTGGTACATGCGGAAATAGTTTTGGAGGGTAACTGTGGCATAGGTTTGGGACGCATCTTCTATATTCACCCCTTCTTTCGCCTCAATCGCCTGGTGTAAACCATCTGAATACCGACGACCTTCCATCACACGACCCGTTTGCTCATCCACGATTTTCACCTTGCCATCCACGAGGATATACTCGGTATCTTTCTCAAATAAGGTATGTGCTTTCAATAATTGACTTACCGTATGGATGCGTGATGCTTTCTCGTTATAGTCTTGAATTAACTTCTCTTTAGCGCCTAAACGATCGGAATCGCTCAATTCCTTGTTTTCCTCAATCTTATTTAGATCAATAGAAAGGTCAGGTAAAACGAAGAAATTCGGATTTTCTGTATTACCACTCATGAAGGCTAGACCTTTTTCGGTCAACTCCACTTGGTTATTTTTCTCTTCGATCGTAAACAAAAGCGGCTCATTCGCTTCTGGCATTAGTTTTTGATTATCTGCCAAAAAGATACTTTCCGTCTCATTCATCAATTGCTTCATGCCATTTTCAGACAAGAATTTAATCAAAGGCTTCGACTTCGGTAATCCTTTGTACGCTCTATAAAGAGCTAAACCACCGTCTTTTTTATTGCCAGCGGCGATTAATTTCTTCGCTTCGACTAAGAAGTTTTGGACGATTTGTTTCTGTGCTTCCACTAAAGTATGAACGCGCGGTTGAAAGGCTTCGAATTCTTGTTCATTGCCTTTAGGGATAGGCCCAGAGATAATCAAAGGCGTTCTCGCGTCATCGATTAACACGGAATCGACCTCATCGACCATTGCAAAATGATGGGGTCTTTGGACTTGATCCTCTAAACTACGCGCCATATTATCGCGCAAATAATCAAAGCCAAATTCATTATTCGTACCATACGTAATATCAGCCCAATAGGCCACCCGACGTTCTTCCGTATTCGGCTCGTGCTTATCGATACAATCCACTTTTAAACCGTGGAATTCGAATAAGGGCGCATTCCACTCCGAGTCACGTTTCGCTAAGTAATCATTCACCGTTACTAAGTGAACTCCGCGACCGGCTAAGGCATTTAAATAGGATGGAAGCGTCGAAACGAGCGTTTTACCCTCTCCAGTTCCCATCTCAGAAATCTTTCCTTGGTGCAATACGATACCTCCGATAAGCTGCACATCATAGTGAATCATATCCCAGGTAATCTCATTTCCAGCGGCAAGCCATTGATTTTTCCAAATCGCTTTTTCCCCCTCAATCACCACATTCTTCTTCTTAGAGGCAATAAATTTATCTTCTACCGTCGCTGTTACGACTAATTGCTTGTTCTCTGTAAAACGACGCGCCGTTTCCTTCACCACAGCAAAGGCTTCTGGTAAGATTTCCAATAATACGACTTCTAAACTTGAATTACGTTCGATATTTAACGCATCGATTTCTTGGAAGAAACGATCTTTCGCGTCCACATCTTCTGTTTCTTCAGCAGATGTATGCAGGGAGGTAATTTGATTATCTATATCTGCTAAAGAGGCAGCAATACGAGACTTGAATTCCGCTGTTTTTCCACGCAATTCATCATCCGTTAAGCTAGCTAGTTTAGCGTATTCAATTTTTATGTTTTCAACGATGGGCATCAACGCTTTAATGTCGCGTTCTGATTTCGTGCCAAAAATTTTCGTTACCGATTTACTGATGAATGAAATCATTATAATAATCTATGCTTTGTAGGCGTTTGTAAAAATGAAAAGGCAATTTACCAATTTGAATTTTTATCCTTACTATATTCGATAATATTAATCCCAAAAATTTTTAAATTACCGTATAATTAACTTTTTTTGTAAGCTATTCTGTTTTAATACATGTCTACCGTCCCTTCTGCTCCTCGCAGAGCTCCGCGCAAAAAATTAAAAATGCCCCTATTCGGTGGAATGGGTGGTGATTCTTCCGCGAACAAGGATGACTTTTTTGGAAAAAACTTCGGATCCATTCTCATTGCCATGACAGGTATCGCTTTTGCAGCGCAAATTTTCTTGCCTAATCTTTGGGCAGCTAAAGTGTATAATGAGCCGGAGGAGATCACCGAAATGAGCTGGAACGGGACGATTCGAAAAAAATATACCGATGCGAAGCATCCAAGCGATATTCATTATTACCTCGTCTTAGTGGGCAAGAAGGGAGAGAAGCAGATGGTAGACTTAGTGGAAGCGGATCCTGTTTTCTTTGATCAACTAGCAGTACCACAGAAAGTGACTAAAATCGCTAATTCTCTCAATGTGCGCGTTCAGCGTTTTTCTAAACCCGATACAACACTACGAATCAAATTCACGGAATAATATGCCTGTTTGGAACGCAAAAAATATAGCCCATTTATTATCGAGAACTCTTTTTGGTTTTTCGAAAAATGATTTGTCCGCTGCACAAGGCTATTCTACTTATACAGATCTGCTAGATCAAGCACTTTTAAAGGATTACCCCCTTCCTGCCGCACCCAATACCTGGGTGAATACGGTACCCGCAGCCTCTCAGAATACTTCGGGTGAAACAGGAATCTGGTACCGCGAATTTAATTATTGGTGGTTTAACCGGATGAACACGGAGGGACTTCGAATGAGGGAAAAAATGGTGCTATTCTTTCATAACCATTTTGCAAATGAGCGAGATAAAGTACAATACCCTCAAAACATGTACGCCCAAAACGCTCTGTTTCGAAAATATGCCTTTGGGAATTTCAAGCAATTAGTGAAAGAAGTTTCGATCGATCCTTCCATGTTGATTTATTTAGACGGCAATAATTCACGCGGTTCAGGTCCTAATGAGAATTATGCCAGAGAACTATTGGAATTATTCACCATGGGAATCGGTAATTATACCGAAACAGATGTAAAACAGGCAGCAAAAGTACTTTCCGGTTGGCAGGTAAGTGGATTAACGGCCACCTTTGTCGCCTCGCGCTGGTATACCGAAGCGAGCGTTACCGTGTTAGGCAAAACGGCAAAATTTGATGTGAATTCCCTAATTGATCACATTTTCACTCAAAAAGCCACCGCCGAATTCATCTGCCGTAAGCTTTATAAAGAATTTGTGTGCTATAAACCGAACGAAGCTTTTATCCTTCAAATGGCCGCCGTTTTGCGTTCCAATAATTACGAAATCAAGCCTTTACTGAAGTTCTTATTCACTTCGGATGAATTTTTTACGCCTGCCTATATCGGTAGTAAAATTAAAAATCCGATGGAGTTAATGATAGGTGCATCGAAGCTGCTCGAGCTGCCCACACCAGATTACATTAATATGTATGAGCTTTCTAAAGTCCTTCAAATGCAATTATTCCAACCACCTGATGTAGCTGGTTGGCCAGGACAACGGGAATGGATTTCCTCGACCACCTATTCTTATCGGGGCGGATTTTCGGATTCATTGATCACAGGTAAACGCTATAATGGCGTAGCGGTAACGGGTAAACTGTTCGCTTTAACCTATGCTCAAAGCTTTATCAATTCGGAAAATGCGGTGGAATTCGTGGATGACGTTTGCTTGTTATTTTTAGCTTTTCCTCCTACCGTAAAAAAGAAGGCCTTTCTATTAGAAACCTTATTAGGCGGTACCATTGTTAAAAACTGGTCCACTTATACGCCTGGCGCTAATGTTAGTTTGCAGAATTTTTTCAAAGCAGTCATGCGATTACCTGAATTTCAACTCTGTTAATTATGAAAAAAGACCTATCAAGAGCTGAATTTTTGCGAAGAATGGCACTGCTTTCGGGTGGTGTAGGAATCGGTATTTCAGGTATTCCAGGACAGGCCTATGCGCAATTACCTGCCGGCCTAGCAGCCTCCGTTCCCACTGGAAACGCGGTCGTTATTATCCAATTATCTGGTGGAAACGATGGATTAAATACGGTTATTCCTGCGGAAAATGATACCTATTTTACAAAGCGTCCTGATATCGCGATCAAAAAAGTCGATGCCTTAGCCTTGAAAAATGGGATGTATTTGCATCCTTCCATGACCGCTTTAAAGTCCTTATACGATCAGGGGAATGTTTCCATCATCCAAAACGTTGGCTACGCAAACCCGAATCGTTCCCATTTCCGTGCCACAGACATTTGGAATACCGGTTCGGATGCGAATGTAGTCTGGGAGGAAGGCTGGGCTGCTCGTTATTTGGCAGAAAAATACCCATCCTATCCTATATCAATGCCATCTCAGCCGATGGCCATTCAATTAGGCTCGGTCGAATCCTTATTGTTCCAGTCTGATATAGGCCGTTTCGGTACCGTTTTCGAAGACCCAAACCTCTTCTACCAATTAGTTTCCGGCACCTTAATAGACGATGAAATTCCTCCCGCTACACTCGCTGGAGATGAATTAGCGTTTTTAAAGCAAATATCCAGTACCTCCTTGCAATACTCTACCATTATTCGGGACAAAGCCTTGAAAGGATTGAATTCGGTAACCTATCCCAATACTAATTTAGCTAGGCAATTAGGCATCGTGGCAAAATTAATCACTGGAGGCCTAGAAACACCGGTCTATTTATGTACCATAGGCGGATTCGACACCCACGCGAATCAATTAAACCAGCATTCGAATTTATGGAAACAAATATCGGATGCGGTCGCTGCCTTCCAGAAAGATCTCAAAACCCAAAATAAGGCCAATAACGTAACCTTAATGACTTTCTCTGAATTCGGTCGTCGCGTAAATCAAAACGGAACTACGGGTACTGATCACGGAACTGCGGCACCCATGTTCGTTATAGGGAATACGGTTCGAGGAGGACTTATCGGTGAGAATCCAAATTTGATTGATGTAGACACGAATGGAGATATTAAGGCTAAATTCGATTACCGTCAAATATATTCAACGGTATTATCTGATCACTTAGGTTTATCAACCGCGAGTACTACGGCCATTTTCAAAAAATCTTTTGATCGCTTACCGATCTTCATTAATTCTCCATTGATTGAGGAGGCAGGAGTGAAAATGATATTAATGGATCCGGCTCCTAATCCAGCTTCTGGACAGGTTCGTATTCAATTTGCTGTTTTCATGCCTACGCGAGTGGAGCTTGCTTTGTTTGATATGCAAGGATCAAAACTCGGTCTAATTTTTGAAGGGGACTTAGCCAATGGAACCTATACTTATCCAGTTGATATAGCACGCATGCCGTCCGGAACTTACCTAGTTAGTTTAGCTGCTTCAACAGGTCAAAGAATTACCAAACGATTAATCATCGCAAATTAGATTCTTTGTTTATATTTGTAGATTGATGAAAAAGAACCTCCATTTATTGCTTTTATTAACGCTCTTTAGCTTGTCCGCAAGCGCACAGCGTTGGTCGTACGGTGCCGGCTTAGGCGGTTCCTTATACCATGGAACTTGGGCTAATTGGCATATACTACCTACTGATAAGGAGTTTGCGATGACTCGGCCCGCCTTAAATCTACAAGCACGTTATCAGAACAATCCTACCTTTGCCTATAGACTTCAGGCGGTGATGACTGATTTGCGAGGAGGGACTGGAAATCGTGTTTCCCCTGTAACGGCGGCACTTCCGGTGACGAATTTTGCGACATCGATTTTTGGATTAGATGCCCTAGTAGAATATAATTTTTTGAATTACCAAAACTCCGTAAAACGGGTGAATAATTGGACTCCTTATTTTTATGTAGGCGCATCTACTGTATTTGCAAAGGTATCCGGAACGCAAGATGGCGTAGGTTTTAAGACGGATACGAAGATGAGCTATGCGCTCCCTTATGGTATCGGTTTTAAATACCAGCTTTCACCTAACTGGGGTGTTCAATGGGATTTAGGAGCAAGAAAGACGTTTACAGACGCGCTAGATCGTCCTCTATCGGAAGGAGAAGCGTCCTTTAATTTAACCAAAGGAGATCAATATTTAAATTCCTCTATCACGGTCACTTACACGATTCAATCTGTTTTTTGTCCTACCTATTAACAAGTTTTAATTGGATAGAGTGGTCAATATGACTACATTTGCCATCTTGTTAAATGCAAATCCTTGATTTAAATTGAAAGAATTAATTGATCTACGTAATGTTCCTGTACACATCGCCGTTATTATGGATGGTAATGGTAGATGGGCAAAGCAACAAGGGATCATGGATCGTGTTTTTGGACATCGATCAGCGCTAAAGGCAGTTCGAGAAACTATTGAAGGATGTGGCGAAGTAGGAGTGAAGTTTTTAACGCTTTATGCCTTTTCTACGGAGAATTGGAATCGTCCTAAAGCGGAAGTGACAGCCTTAATGAGTCTATTAGTCTCTGCGATTAAGGACGAATTGCCGGGAATGATTCAGAAAGATATTCGCCTTAAGGCGATAGGGGATGTAAGTAAATTGCCAGCATCGTCTAGAGTAGAATTAGAAAAAGCAATAGCGGAAACAGCTAATAATAAAGGTTTAACCCTGAATTTAGCACTTTCGTATTCTGGTAAATGGGATTTAGTGCAAGCGACCCAACAGATTGCTGAAAAAGTAAAAAATGGAGAATTAAACGTAGAATCGATAGATTCAGAAACCATACAATCTCATTTGTCTACGGCAGATATGCCGGATCCAGATTTGATGATTAGGACAGGTGGAGATCACCGGATTAGTAACTTTATGTTGTGGCAATTAGCCTATGCGGAGTTGTATATTTTTGAAGATTTGTTTTGGCCTGATTTTAGAAAAGAACATCTAAAGGAGGCAATTATAGACTTTCAAATAAGGGAAAGACGTTTTGGAAAGATAAGTGAACAATTAAATTAAGGGCTGAGGCCCCCGTATGAAAAAATCAATTGCCATCCGATTAATGAATAAACCTAGCCTCTTTTTAGGGCTACTGATTTTTATCCTTGGAGCTTATTCTGCCTCTGCCCAAATTTTAGGTGGAGCACGTTCTATAAGCTCTGCGCTTCCTGAAGCGAGTTTTTCGTATGCAGATCCTAAAGAATATACCATCGCTGACATTCAGGTTACAGGTTCTCAGTTTTACGACGGAACTTCCATGATTAATATCTCGGGATTACAAGTAGGGGATAAAATCAAAGTGCCAGGTGATGCGGTAGGAGCTGCGATTCGTAAAATTATGAATCAAGGTATCTTAGACGAGGTCCTCATTTATGCTACGAAGGCTGAGGGTGAGAAAATTTGGTTAGTGATTGAATTAAAGGAACGACCTCGTTTGTTCTCTATTCAATACACAGGTATTAGAAAAGGAGAGCAAGAAGCCTTAAGTGATAAAATGAAGACTTATAAAGGTAAGATCATCACTGAAACTTTACGTAAAAATCTCGAGCTTACGATTCGCAAATACTACCAAGAAAAAGGTCGATTAAATGTGAAGACGAAATCGACGATTAAGTCAGATTCGATGCGGGGTAATAATGCCATTTTACAAGTAGTGGTGGAAAAGGGGGAGAAGGTAAAGGTGAATAAAATTG
Organism: Aquirufa sp. A-Brett2-15D; assembly: GCF_054558735.1. Taxonomy (NCBI): domain Bacteria; kingdom Pseudomonadati; phylum Bacteroidota; class Cytophagia; order Cytophagales; family Flectobacillaceae; genus Aquirufa; species Aquirufa sp. A-Brett2-15D. Next base: position 538,567 of record NZ_JBSKFT010000002.1, read on the forward strand.
TCTTAAATGGTGTCGATGAAAAATACCGTTCTTTGATTTTAAGAAAGATAAAAAATACGAAACAGATACGTTTTGGCCGTGTTTTCAAACCGTCTAAATTCGTTCCTAAGAAATGGGATGAGGATAAGCAGAAATTGTTAGAGGCGATGAATAAATTAGGTTACCGCGATTTCCAATTAAAGTCTGATTCGGTGGGTAGCTTTAATAATGAATCGATTAACCTCGTACTAAACATTGTTCAAGGCGCTAAATATTATTATAGAAGTATCCGTTTTGAAGGAAATTACATTTATCCAGATTCCTTATTGCGTGATGTTTTAGGCGTGAAGAAAGGCGATGTATATAATACGGAGGAGTTAGATAAGAAGATGAATTCAAATCCTGGCGAGGATTTAAGTTCGGTTTATATGGATAATGGCTATTTATATTACCACGCTGAGCCAGTGGAAACAGCCATCGAAGGCGATTCTATTGACTTAACTATTCGTATCTCGGAAGGTAAGCAAGCAACGATTAATAAAGTGACTTTAAATGGTAATACGAAAACATCTGATCACGTGGTGATGCGGGAGATTCGTACCTTGCCTGGTCAGAAATTCAATAAATCCGCGATCATTCGTACCGTTCGTGAGCTTTCAACTGTTGGTTATTTTAACCCAGAAAAAATTAGTCCTAATCCGATTCCTCGTCCAGATGGAACGGTGGATATCGAATACAATGTAGAGGAAAAACCATCAGACCAAATTGAGCTTTCCGGTGGTTGGGGAGGCTATATAGGCTTCGTAGGAACCTTAGGGGTTGTCTTTAATAATTTCTCGGCGAAAAATATCTTTAATACGAAATCGTATCGTCCTTTGCCTGCTGGAGACGGTCAAAAATTAGCTATTAGATTTCAAGCAAATGGCGCCTCTTTTCAGAATTACAGCCTAACATTCACAGAACCTTGGTTAGGAGGTAAAAAGCCTAATTCCTTATCAATCGCTTTAAATAGTAGTATATCTTACCCCTATAAATTTCGTCAAACGGGTTATAATAACTATGGTGGCGGTGGCCTAGGTGGCGGAGGTTTCGGCGGCGGTGGTTTTGGTGGCTATGGCGGTGGCTATGGTGGTTATGGTGGCTATGGTGGCGGTGGCTATGGTGGAGCTAATTCTTACTCTGTACCAGATTCATTAGAAGACGCCCATTTTAATGTAACTAGTTTGTCATTAAGTTTAGGAAAGAGGTTAAAATGGCCAGATGATTATTTCTCTTTAAGTCATTCCTTATCTTTCTCTCGTTTTGATGTAGACCGTTATTATACTTGGGCTTATCCTCAAGGAATTTCTACTTCAGTAACATTCATGACGAACTTCTCTAGAAATAGTATTGATAATCCGACTTTCCCGCGTTCAGGCTCAAGCTTTTCTCTTTCAGGAACGTTGACTCCTCCCTTCTCTTCTCTAGGTCTAAATAAAGATAATCTATTAATTGAGTACCATAAGTGGATGTTAGACGCGAGTTGGTTTAGTCCATTAGCAGGCAAGTTGATCTTGCATACACGGGCACACTTAGGCTTCTTAGGTTCCTATGGAGGAAAAGAGACAACTCGATTTGAGCGTTTCGATTTAGGTGGTTCAGGTATGGTGCAAGGTTTCTCCTTTAACCGTGATATCGTAGGTTTAAGGGGTTATAAAGACCGTGTGATTGGACCATCCGGTTCTTATGGAAATGGTGGTGTAGCCTATAACAAGTTTGTTATGGAGGTGCGTTACCCAGTTTCATTGAATCCGTCGGCTACCATCTTCATCTTAGGATTTGCTGAAGGAGGAAATAACTTTTCTTCCTTGACGGAATACAGTCCATTTAATTTGTATAAATCAGCTGGTTTTGGTGCGCGTATCTTTATGCCAGCCTTCGGAATGATTGGAATTGATTATGGAATGGGCTTTGATAAGCCACGTCCAGGAGATACAGATTTTGGACGCCAAGCCTTTACTTTCTCGATCGGTCAACAACTTAGATAATTGCGATGCGTTTTGGGATGACATTTCTCGTGTTTCTGTTTTTTGCAAGTGCTTCATTTGCGCAGAAATTCGGTTATGTGGATACGGAATTCATTACCTCTAAGATGCCGGATTATGCCAAAGTTCAGCAGCAGATCGACCAGAATACAAAGACTTGGTTAGTTGAGGTAGAAAAGAAAAAAACGGAACTAGAAAAACTCGAGAAAGAATATAAACTCGAAGAACTTTTACTAACGGAGGATTTAAAGCAACAACGTTTAGCTGCAATTCAAGCGAAGAATAAAGAAGCGAAGGCATTTGAGAATCAAGTTTTTGGTGCAGAAGGGGAGTTGTTTAAATTAAAACAAGCGGCTTATAAGTCGATATTAGATCAAATATCTAAGGCGATTGAAAAAGTAGTTCGATCAAAACGCTTGGATTTTATCTTTGATAAGGCGAATGATGGATTAGTTTTATTGTATACAAACCCAGTACATGACTATTCTGACTATGTTTTAGAGGAGCTTGGATTAGATTTAGACCCTAATTTGGTAGAAAAAGTAAAGAAAGAGGAGGCACAAGAGCCGAAAAGTCCTAAAAAGAATTAATTTTACCCTAAATATTAAGAGAACACAAACAAATTATCAATACTCATGAAAAACAAGTTTATTTTGGCCGCAGGCCTACTTTTCGGATTAGTTGCTTTGCCTGCTACGGCTCAAGTAAAAATCGGATTCATCTACCAAGAGAAAATTTATAGCCAAATGCCTGAGGCTAAGCAAGTAGAAGAAGATTTGAAAACCACAGAGAAGCAATACCAAACATTGATTCAATCAAAAATCAAAGATTTTCAAGATAAGGCAGCAGTTTATGAGAAAATGCCTGCTAATACGTCTGATATCATCAAACAAGATAAAGAGAAGGAATTGCAGAACTTGCAAACTTCGATTCAAGAGTTCCAACAAAATGCACAGACTTCTATCCAAAAGAAGCAAGCTCAATTATTACAACCTATCGTAAAGAAAATTGAAGAAAATATGCACGCTGTAGCTAAAGAGAATGCGTATACATTCGTTTTCAATAACTACGAGCCAGGAACAGGTGCTAATCCAGTTGTATTACACTTCCCTGAGGAGGCTGATATTTCTGACCTAGTATTAAAGAAAATGGGAATTACTCCACGCCCTGCAGGTGCACCAGCTCCAGCAGCAGCGACTCCAGTAGCAGCTCCAGCGGCTAAGCCAGCAGCTCCTAAAAAATAATTCTTAAGGAATATAATTCTGAAAGACAATAGAAGGAAGCCTGATCGGAAACGGTCAGGCTTTTTTTATTGTTCCTTAGTGAGAAATTTATTCTGGAACAATAAGATAGACATTACCCCGCAAAATATGGCGGCATCCGCGAAATTAAAGATGGGTGTAGAATAATATGATCCTCCCCACAATGGAATCCAATTAGGTAAAGTTCCTTCATAGAAATCAGCAAAAAACATGTCAATTACTTGGCCGTGAAACCATTGCATGGGTGCTCCAGCGGGTGCATTATTAAACCAAACCCCATAAAAAACGGAGTCAATCAGGTTTCCGATTGCCCCACCTAAAATTAAGGCCACCGACACTAAAAGACCCATAGGGCTATTTTTAATGGTTAAGGAATGCAAGTAATACCCGAGACCCAACATCGCAAAAATACGGAAAGTGGTCAGGATTAATTTCCCCCAAATAGATCCAATTTGAATCCCAAAAGCCATGCCTGGGTTCAAGGTATAATGTAATTTAAAGAAGTCTCCGATGAGGGGAATTTGGCCAAAATAACCAGGCTCCATCCACATGTGCACCCCTATTTTAATCCCCTGGTCAAGGGCAATAATGAATATACTCAATAGAAAATAGCGGTAATTTTTCATGCAGTTTTTCGGCGGTTTACTTCTTTTTGTAATAAGGCAAATTCACGAGAGGTTTGTCCAGCTATCGAGCTATTTTCCTCTGCACGTCTAAATAAATAGGGCATTACCGTATCTACAGGACCATATGGCACATATTTAGCCACATTATATCCCGATGCGGCTAAATTATAGGAGATGTTATCTGACATACCTAATAGTTGAGCAAAATAAATATGGGGATGATTTTGTGGAATTTGAAGCGCATTCATCGCATCGCAAAGACGTAAGCAGCTTGCTTCATTATGCGTTCCCATACAGAAATGCACGCGATCTAAGTGCTTTAAACATAATTCAACCCCTAAATCATAATCTCGATCCGTATCTTCCTTGCACACATGCAATGGTTCAGAATACTCATCTTCATGGGCTTTTTGACGTTCTTTTTCTAAATAAGCACCGCGCACTAATTTTACCCCCAAAAAGTATTCTTTTTCCTGAGCTGCAGCGATCGCCTCTTTTAAATTAGCCAGCATATCCTGGCGGTACATTTGAAAAGTATTATAAATGATGGCTGTTTTTTGATTGTATTTTTCCATCATTTCATACGTCAATTGATCGATTGTTGTTTGAATCCAACTTTCTTCTGCATCGATAAAAAGTCGAACCTCGAGCTTGTGCGCTAACTGGCAAATTTCTCCTAATATCTCTTTACTATGATCAAAATTCTCTTGTTCTTCTTCCGATAATTCCGCTTCAGTTTGGGCTTTTTCCAAAAGTTCCGCCTTGAAAATCCCTGTCACCTTGAATACAGCATAAGGAATTGCTGGATTTTCAGCTGATTTACGGATGGTCTTGAGGATTTCTTCTTTCGTTTTTTGGAATGATTTTTCGCTTTCTTCCCCCTCCACCGAGTAGTCTAGGATAGTGCCTATTTTTGCTTTTTCTAGTTCTTGAATCGTTGATTCACAGCCATCTATGGTTTCTCCCCCACAGAATTGCGCGAAAATAGTGCTTTTTATGACTTTTTTGATGGGAAAATGCAGGAAAAGGAACAATTTGATAAAAAAAGTGCCTAAATTTACGAGCCAATTTTGGTTCATTGTGGCGAAAATCCAATAGGACTTCTTCAACTGAAAATTGTCTTTCGATGCGAAGGCTATTTGTGTATCCTCAAACGATAAATTGGATGAGGGTGATGTTGCTAATTTTTTTGTCATTGGGGCGAAAATTCATGCAAATATAATTGAATTATTTTTGGTTGCTTAAGAAAAAAATAAACAAATAAATCGAAGGGTGTGAACCCTTGTTAACCGTCAGATTATTATGAATGCCAATTTAGACATTGTACCGATGCAAGACTGGATTCAGACGAACGGGAAGCCCCTTATTATCGCGGGTCCCTGTTCAGCTGAGACAGAAGAGCAAGTATTAGAAACAGCTCGCCGTATTAAAGCGGAGGGTTATGCTCACATTATGAGAGCAGGTGTTTGGAAACCTCGTACACGTCCAGGCAGTTTTGAAGGGATGGGAGAGCCAGCTTTAAAGTGGTTAGTAGAAGCGAAGAAAGAAACAGGATTACCTTTAGCGATCGAAGTAGCTACTCCAGAACACGTTGAATTAGCCTTGAAATATGGCGTTGATGTTTTATGGATAGGTGCTCGTACCACGGTTAACCCTTTTAACGTACAAGATTTAGCGGATTCTTTGAAAGGAGTAGATGTTCCTGTACTAGTTAAGAATCCAGTGAATCCAGACTTAGCTCTTTGGGTAGGTGCTTTCGAGCGTCTTCAAGGATCAGGTATCAAGAAATTAGGTGCTATCCACCGTGGTTTCTCTAACGCACAAGAAACAAAGTACCGTAATTCACCGATGTGGGCGATGGCGGTTGAATTAAAGCGTTTGTTCCCTCAAATGCCATTAATCGGCGATCCATCTCACATGGCTGGAAAGCGTTCTTTATTGATGGAATTATCTCAACGCATCTTGGATTTGAATTACGATGGTATGATCATCGAAACTCACCGCGATCCAGATGCAGCTTGGTCAGATGCTTCACAGCAAGTAACTCCTGCGAAATTAGGCGAAATGTTACGTGACTTAGAAGTTCGTAATGCAAATTACGGCGCTGACTTCTCTGATGAATTAGCGAGCCTTCGCGAGAAAATCGATAATATCGACCGTGAAATTTTAGAAGTTCTTGCTGCACGTATGTCTGTAGTGGAGAAATTAGGCGAATACAAGCGCGATAATAACGTAGCAGTATTGCAATTAGATCGTTGGAAGCAATTACATAATGATCGGGCTAATCAGGCCAAAGGCTTAGCCTTATATCCTGAGTTCGTTGAGGAACTATTCAAATTAGTTCACTTAGAATCGATCCGTAAGCAAACGGAAGTGATGAATAATGCAGCGGTTTAATCGCGAAGCGATTAAACAGTCGTCACTTCATGACTTAGTCATCGCTACGCGATTTAGTCGCGACTTTGTCGCTTAGTCAAACAAATAGAATGTAAAATAGCCCTGGTTCTCACTTGGGGCTATTTTTTTGTTTAAATGAATAAAGTAGGATTGACTGTGTCGACTAAATCGCGAAGCGAAGACCAAGCGACGTAGTCGCGACTAAGACGAAGTCGACTAAGCGACAAAGTCGTGACTAAGTCCGAAGGACGACTAAGACGAAGTCGACTAAGCGACATTAGTCGCGACTAAGCCATAGGCGACTAAGTCCGAAGGACGACTAGCGACTGATCCTGTACCCCGCCCAAACAATCAGCCCCATTCCCAACAACGTAATGAAATTCGGGAAGCCATGGCCTAGCACCACCTCGATGATGATCGAGAAAATAACGGCGCTATTTCCTACAACCCCGACCACACTCGCTTTTTCATTCAAGAGCGCCTGAGTGGTGTAGTATTGAACCCCTAAGGCTAATAGTCCCATCACTAAGGCGGCTAACCATTCCGCGATGGAAGGTTGTACCCAAACACCAGTGACAAAACTATTTTCAAATCCACCTAAAGTCCCCGTAAGTAAAGAGATGGTCGAAGCGATTAATCCGGCCCCCATGAAGGAAATGACTACCCAGCGGGAGTCATAGTATTTCTGAGCCTCTTTGATGGCTAAATAGCCTAGGGCAGTTCCCATGGCATAAATTATTCCGGTGCTATGGTGCCAAATCGACCCGCCGCTTCCAGGCTGGAAAATCAATAAAATGCCGAAAAAGCCGATGAGTAGAAATAAAACCTGTTTGCTGGATAAACCTTCGTTTGGCAATAAGAAAAAACTAAAGAAGGCAATAAATAGGGGGAACGCCTGTCCGTAGGTGTTTGTTAAGGATAAACCTAAATGCTCGAGGGTGAAAAAGAGGCAATAGAGGGTGAATGCACCCAATAGGCCGCGCAAAATGATGAAATAAAGCTTACCGCCTACTTGGACGGCGGGCTTGCGGTAAAGACTAAAAAATAGAAAGGGTAAACCTACGGCGCTGCGGAAAAATACGAGCTGAATGGAGTTGAATGTGTGGCTCATTTCTTTAGCGATCGCGGACATGATTGCGAAGCAAAGAGAGGAAAGTAACATGAAAAAGACGCCCTTGTTAGAGTAGATTTGTTTCAGCATGATTTTCAAACAAAGCAAGCTAGGATTTCGAGGATTAGCCCAAATTTTGGTAACTTGCATTTCATTTCAAAGGTATGACAAAAAAAATAATTTTATCCCCTGAAGCACCCGCTCCGATCGGGCCTTATTCCCAGGCAGTTGAGGTAAATAACACCCTGTATGTGTCCGGCCAGATTGCCTTATCCGTTTTTGACGCAGGAGGAACGATAGAAGAGGAGACGAATCAAGTGATGTTGAATTTGCAACACATTTTGACGGCGGCTGGTTACCGTTTTGATCAGGTGGTGAAATGCTCCATTTTCGTGAAGGATATGAATCATTTTTCTTTGATAAATCAAGTGTACGGTCGTTATTTTGTAGAAAATCCTCCAGCTAGGGAAACGGTAGAGGTCGCTCGCTTGCCTAAAGACGTGCGCGTAGAAATTTCCTGTATTGCCTATAAATAAGAGATAAATGTCTGATTCAGTACGTGTTCGGTTTGCACCTAGTCCTACGGGAGCGCTCCACATTGGAGGGGTAAGAACCGCTTTATATAATTACCTATTTGCCCGCAAAATGGGGGGTAAATTTTTGTTACGAATCGAAGATACCGATCAGGCCCGATTTGTGCCCGGTGCGGAACAATATATTATTGACAGTTTAGCTTGGTTAGGTATCAGTCCGGATGAAGGAGTAGGCGTGGGTGGTCCACATGAACCTTACCGCCAAAGCGAACGCAAAGGCCTATACAAAGCTTATGCAGATCAATTATTAGTAGAAGGCAAAGCGTATTACGCCTTTGATACATCAGAAGACTTAGACGCGATGCGTACCAGTTTTGAAAGCCAGGGTTCTGCTTTTCAATACAATTCACTAACGCGCGTTAAATTAAAAAACTCGATCGCTCTAGCTCAGGCTGAGGTAGATCAATTAATCGCTGACGGAACTCCCTATGTCATTCGCTTGAAAGTTCCAGCGAAAGGCGAGGTTCGCTTCCAAGACAGCATCCGCGATTGGGTACACGTACATACGTCTAGCATTGACGATAAGGTCTTGATGAAATCCGACGGAATGCCCACGTATCACTTAGCGAATGTGGTCGATGATCATATCATGGAAATTACCCACGTGATTCGTGGGGAGGAATGGTTGCCTTCGGCGCCATTGCATATTTTATTATACCAGGCTTTTGGATGGAAAGCGCCTCAGTTCGCACATTTACCTCTTTTATTAAAGCCAGAAGGCAATGGTAAATTATCTAAACGCGATGCGGATTTAGGTGGTTTCCCTGTATTCCCGATGGAATGGACGGATCCAGCGACGGGTATTATTTCCAAAGGATTTAAGCAAGAAGGCTATTTGAAAGAGGCTACCTTGAATTTCTTAGCCTTCTTAGGTTGGAATCCAGGGACGGAGCAGGAGATGTTTAGTTTGACAGAATTAACGGAGGCATTCTCTTTAGAGCGGATTAATAAAGCCGGAGCTAAATTCGATGTGAAAAAAGCCCAATGGTTTAATGAGCAATATTTGAAATTACAAGATCCGGCGGCATTAGCGAAGGATTATTTGCCTGCTTTACCAGCTGATCAAGGACTTTCTTTTGTTCACTTGTTTTTAGATCGCATTACTTTTCCGCAAGAATTAGCAGAAAAGGTGGCTGAATTTCAATCACAACCAGCGCTTTACGAAGAGGCTGTTTTAGCTTCTAAATGGAATGCGGATGCAGCCAATGGACTGAAATTTATTTTACAGGCTTTGCCAGCGGTGACCGTTTGGGAGCCAGAAAATATTAAGCAGGCCATTCATGATGTTTTAGAGGCGAATGGTATAAAAATGGGCAAAGTGATGCAGATTTTGCGTGTGGCGCTTAGCGGAAATGGAGCTGGTCCAGATTTGATGATTTCGATGCAATTATGGGGTAAAGCGGAGGTGATCGAGCGATTGACTTTGGCCTTATCTAAATTTCCTACAGTGTAAAAAAATAAGATGGCGAAGAAGGATAAAAAGAAGGATTTGCCTAAAGTGCATCCGGAATTAGCGGGGTTTGAGATGAATATTGATTCATTAGGCCAAATCACGTCCAGCCTCGATCGCGATCGTTTAAATGAATTTTTGGACAAGCACATGCCCGAGGATAAAAAACTAAAGCAGAAAGAAAATGAAGGTTAGTCAAGATGATGTGAGGAAAGTGGCACATTTAGCTCGATTAGACATAGCTGAATCACAAATAGAACAGATGCAAGATTCCATTAACAAAGTATTAGTTTGGATGGAGGCGTTGAATTCAGTGGATACCTCAGCTGTGGAACCTTTAGTACACATGACCCCAGCCTTGAATAACTTCAGAGAAGATGAGGCAAAAATCACCTTAGATCGCGAAAAAGCGCTCGCTTTAGGTCCAGATACAAATGAGACCTATTTTAAAGTTCCGCAAGTGATTGAGTGAGTACTGGAATAATTATCCGATATAGTATTCGATAGCCTTTTTCATTTCCGCTTTACTAACCGGAATATCATAGCCACAATCTCCAATACCTGTTAAAAGAGAGAATAAAACTTCTCCACCTTTGTTCTTTTTGTCCTGCAATGTCAAGGCAATAATCGCAGGAATCTCGGATGCTTTTAGTTTTACTTTTCCATAAGTCTCAAACAAATAGACTTCGATATCCTCTAATTCATCTGCGCTAATTAATCCGCGTTGAAAGGCAAGATAGGCCTCCATGATCATCCCCATAGCGATCGCTTCGCCGTGTAAGATCTTGCGTTTGCCTTGTTCTAATAAAAACGTTTCCACCGCATGACCCAAGGTATGACCCCAGTTGAGGATCTTACGTAAGCCTTTTTCTGTGGGATCCTCTGCAACAACCGCTTTTTTGATTTCAACGGAATGTTGAATAAGTCCAGCGATGTCTACTTTTTCGAAATCTATGTGGCTGATTAGCTCCCATTTCGCTGCATCGCGAATTAGGCAATGTTTGATGATTTCTGCGTAACCCGAAAGCTTTTGAGCGGCGGGTAAAGTCTGTATGAAATCAGGGTCGATTAAAACGGTTTTGGGAAGATTAAATACCCCAATATGGTTCTTTAAGCCTTGAAAATCTACGCCTAATTTGCCTCCTACACTCGCATCCACTTGGGCTAAAAGCGTGGTAGGCACCTGAATAAAATCAATTCCTCTCTTATAGGTGGACGCACAAAACCCGCCCAAATCCCCAATCACTCCACCTCCCAGATTAATCAAAAGTCCATGGCGATCCATATTGGCTTTGGTCATCGCTTCCCACACCTTCTCACAAGTCCCCAAATGCTTATTATTCTCACCTGATTTGACCTGAATCTTAATAAATCCGGAGGGCAAAAAGGCTTGAATTAGCGGAAGACAATGCTTCGATGTGTGCTCGTCGACTAAAACCGCTATTTGCAAATAGGTATTTTGGCTTAAAAAAGCAGGCAAAGATTTTGAAATAGATGCGATTTCGACTGACATAGGATTTTTTTCTTCAATGGATTCCTCAAAATTACCATGATTTTGTGAAAATGGACTATTTTTTGCCTAATTTTGTGCCTGCTTGTTAATCCCACAAGATTTACATTTTTTATGAGAGAGATTCAGTATAGAGAAGCCTTACGTGAGGCGATGACAGAAGAAATGCGACGTGATGCATCTGTTTTTTTAATGGGTGAAGAAGTGGCGGAGTATAATGGAGCCTACAAAGTTTCACAAGGAATGTTAGATGAATTTGGTCCTGAGCGCGTGATTGATACGCCGATTGCTGAATTAGGTTTTGGTGGTATCGCCGTAGGTGCATCAGCGAATGGTCTTCGTCCTATTGTTGAATTTATGACTTTTAACTTCTCTTTAGTGGCGATTGATCAAATTATCAATTCAGCAGCTAAATTGATGTCTATGTCCGGTGGACAATATTTTTGTCCTATCGTTTTCCGTGGTCCTACGGGAAATGCAGGTCAATTATCTTCACAACACTCGTCTAACTTTGAGAACTGGTTTGCTAACACGCCCGGTTTAAAAGTGGTCGTTCCTTCGAATCCAGCAGATGCGAAAGGTTTATTAAAATCAGCGATTCGTGATAACGATCCGGTGATCTTTATGGAATCTGAGGTGATGTATGGGGACAAAGGCTTAGTACCTGAAGGAGAATATTTAATCCCGATCGGAAAGGCAAATATCGTGAAGCCAGGTTCTACGGTGACGATTGTTACCTTTGGTAAAATGCTTTCTCGCGTGGTTATGCCTGCAGTGGAGGAATTAGAGAAGCAAGGAATCTCTTGCGAAGTAATCGATTTACGTTCGGTTCGTCCGATTGATTATATCACCGTGGTAGAATCGGTAAAGAAAACAAATCGTTGTGTAGTCGTGGAGGAAGCGAATCCATTATCTGCGATTTCATCTGAGATTGCGTATCACTTACAGCGTTGGGCATTTGATTATTTAGATGCGCCAGTCGTTCGTGTTAACTCGCGTGACTTACCACTTCCATACGCACCTACCTTGATCGAAGAAATTCTTCCAAGCATCGAGCGTACCATCCAAGCGGTGAAAACAGTGACTTATAAGAAGTAGTCTTCTTAATTGCATATAAAAAAGCCGGAGCTTCGTGAGAGGCTGCGGCTTTTTTTTTAGTCCGGAGGAAATGAGTCCGGAGGGAACTAGTCCTGAGGGAATGAGTCTAAATTATCGACTCCCTCCCTTCGGACTTCGGACTATCTCCCTTCGGACTACAGCACATAAATGAAGCGTGATCCATCCACATCCACACCCTCTAACTTGATTCTTCCCTTTCTAGCTTCCAAAGCTTCAACAGCCTCCTTAGGAGTATTGATTACTTTATCATTGATCTTAGTGATCACCGAACCTTTCGCAAGACCATACATCTCTAAGCGACCATCTGGTAATACTTCAGCGATTTTCACTCCTGAGCTTACGCCAAACTTCTTCATCTCCGCAGGTGTCAAGCTTGCAAACTTAGCGCCTAGGAATTCCGATTTAGCCGATTCGGAAGAACTATCCCCTTTCAAGATTTCCATATTCCCGTCCTTATTCTTTAAGGTTACTTTGAATTCCTTCAAAGCTCCATCGCGATTCACCGTTACTTGAAGTGGCTCACCTGGACGCTTTCTGCTCACGATTTCCATTAATTTCGAAGATGATTTAGTCTCTACGCCATCGATTTTAATGATCACGTCGTTGATTTTAATGCCAGCATCTTTCGCTGCTGAATTCTCAGAGAATCCACCTACGTATACTCCTGCACTTGTTTTTAGGTCTTTTTCGTCGGCTAATTTGGCATTTACTTCCGAAATTTGAACCCCTAAAAATCCGCGTTGTACGTTACCGTATTTGATTAAGTCCCCAGATACTTTCTTTACAATGCTCACAGGCACGGCGAAGGAATAGCCGGCAAATTGTCCTGTACGAGAGTAGATGGCCGTATTGATGCCGATTAATTCTCCTTTTAGGTTCACCAAAGCTCCACCTGAATTACCTGGGTTTACCGCTGCATCGGTTTGGATGAATGATTCTAAAGGATTCATGTCTGGACTATCGCGGTCGATGATGTTCTGGCGACCTTTGGCAGAAACAATACCTGCTGTAACGGTGGACTCTAAATTGAATGGATTACCCACGGCTAATACCCATTCGCCTACGCGAATTCCGTCAGAATCTCCAAAAGTTAAGAAGGGTAAATTTGTTTCTTTGATTTGGATCACGGCTAAATCAGATGATGGATCCGTTGAAATAACTTTTGCCTTGTATTCGCGCTTGTCATTTAGGATAACTAATACCTCTGACGCTTCAGCGACTACGTGGTTATTTGTAACTATATAGCCATCAGCAGAGATGATAACTCCAGAACCTGATGCTTCTTGTGGTTGTTGTTGTCTGCGACCTCCGCCACCTCCGAAAGGATCGCCACCAAAGAAATCGTCGAACGGGCTCGAGTATTGTTGTTGTCTTTGGCGTGTCTCCATCTTCGTCTTAATGTGAACGACGGCTGGAGTTGATTTTTCCGCAGCATAGGTGAATTCACCTGGATTACCTGGAACGTTTTGATTTGAAACAGAGGAGGTGAAGGCAGACGGCGCATCCGAAAGTCCGGATGAATTACCTAAATTAAAGAGCGAATAGGCACCTAAAGTGACTCCACTAGACATTAATGCAATGATTGCATACGACTTAAGCTGATTATTCATTTCTATTTGGTATTAGTATTTTTAAAATTTGTACTGCGAATTTAATCGAAAATTAGCCTCGAACAACCTCATTAACAAGTTTTAAGAGTTTTAAATCCCAAAGGAAATGGCTAATTTTGTGCTTCATACGTAAAAACACGTCCAAATGATTTTAAGTGAGCAAGAATTATTGAGGAGACAGAAGCGCCAAGAGTTACTGGCGATGGGAATCGATCCTTATCCTGCACAGGAATTCCCGGTGAATGTTTATTCTGATCAGATTTTGGCAGAATTTAAACCGGAGTCTGGTCATTTCCAGGACGTCGTGTTAGCGGGTCGCTTAATGGGCTTTCGAATTATGGGAAATGCCTCCTTTGCGGAGCTTCAAGATGCGAATGGACGTATTCAATTATATTTCCGCCGGGACGATCTTTGTCCAGGAGAGGATAAAACCTTATATAATACGGTATTTAAAAGGTTATTAGACATCGGTGACATCATTGGTGTGAAAGGATATGTTTTCACGACGCAAATGGGAGAAATCTCCGTTCACGTGCGCGAATTTACGCTATTGTCCAAAGCCTTAAAGCCACTTCCTGTCGTTAAAGAAGCAGATGGCCAAACCTACGACGCCTTCTCTGACCCAGAAATGCGTTACAGACAACGTTATGTAGACTTAATTGTCAATCCATCCGTAAAGGACATCTTTATCAAACGTGCGAAGATTATTTCTACGATGCGTAGGATGTTTGACGAACGCGGCTGGTTAGAAGTGGAAACACCTATTTTGCAAGCTGTGCACGGTGGAGCATCCGCTCGTCCGTTCAAGACGCATCATAATACGTTAGATATGCCCCTTTATTTGCGTATTGCGAATGAATTATATCTAAAGCGTTTGATTGTAGGTGGTTTTGATGGAGTATATGAGTTCGGTAAAATGTTCCGTAATGAAGGAATGGACCGCACGCATAATCCAGAATTTACCTCATTAGAGTTCTATGTAGCCTATAAAGATTATAACTGGATGATGAACTTGACGGAGTTAATCTTCGAAACAGTTGCCGTTCGTTTACATAGTAAAACTAAAATCGCAGTAGGGGAGAGTGAAATTGAATTCGCAGGCCCTTATCCTCGTTTAACGATCTCGGGTGCTATTTTACAGTATTCAGGTGTGGACGTAGATGCTTTGAGCGAAGATGAATTGCGCGCTAGGTGTGTCGAATTCGGAATGGATGTGGATAAAGGAATGGGGAAAGGAAAGCTGATCGACGAATTATTTGGAGAGAAAGTAGAGGCGAATTTGATTCAACCTACTTTCATTATAGATTATCCAGTAGAGATGTCTCCATTAACTAAGAAGCACCGTTCTAAAGAAGGTTTAGTGGAGCGTTTTGAATTATTTGTGAATGGTAAAGAGATCGCCAATGCGTATTCTGAATTAAATGACCCCATCGATCAAAGGGAGCGTTTCGAGGATCAACTAGCTCTTGCTGAGCGTGGTGATGATGAAGCGATGGCTATGGATCATGATTTTATTCGTTCTTTAGAATATGCGATGCCACCTACTTCGGGTATTGGAATCGGTATCGATCGTTTAACGATGTTGATGACGAATCAGTCCTCTATTCAAGAAGTATTATTCTTCCCTCAAATGCGCGCCGAAGTAGTAAAGGAAGTAGATTCCGAATCGGCTTTTGCTGAGAGAGGTATTTCTGAGGTTTGGATTCCAGCTTTACAAAAAATGGGTATCTTAACATTAGAAGCATTAGATGCCGCGAACCCGAATAAAGTGTTCAATGATTTAGGTGGAATGCGTAAGAAATTGAAGATTGATGCCGCGATGCCGACGAAAGAGGAGGTGATGGCTTGGATTCAAGCTTAAGTATACCTGATATGCATAAAAAAAGCCTTCCGTAAAGAAGGCTTTTTTTATTTCTCTTTAACTAGAGATCAATGTTGCAATTTTATAGGTAAACCTATATATATATTGTAAATAAAGATTTTCTCTAATCAAAAAAACGTAAGAAAATTAGATTTTCTTTACGTTGATAGCGTTTGCTCCACGCTTTCCATCAGTAACTTCATAAGATACTGAATCATTTTCGCGAATAGTAACACCTGAAAGGCCAGTTACGTGTACGAAAATGTCTTCACCTGTTTGATCGTCAACAACGAATCCGAAACCTTTAGTCTCGTTGAAAAATTTTACTTTACCAGTTTGCATAAAAATAATGTTAAAAATATTAATACCATCCAGACGAAAGTCTTTCAAGCTCTCAAATGTAGAAAAAAAACAATTGCATGCAAGATTTTTTATAAAAAAATGCCATTATTTAAAAATATAATATAAATATTCATATATTTTATATTATTATTTCGAGTATCCTATAATTACATACAAAATTGACTAAATTTGTCTCGTTCAATCAGCACCCCATGGAAAAACTGAAATTTTTTGTTGAGAATCAGGCATTTGGCGTTTGCACTCGCTTAGGAGAGAAGTTTAAAATCTCCACAAGTAGCATCCGATTGTACTTTATTTACACCTCTTTTTTGACGATGGGATCCCCCGTTATTATTTATTTGATCTTAGCTTTTTGGATGAATATACGTCGCTATTTACGTCAGAGAAATAACCCAAGTGTCTGGGATATTTAAAACTTGATTTTATCGAATTGCTTTTTGCCTTCTAAGAAATAGGCCTTTAAAATGCTGCCTGAATAACTAGTAGGCCATGATTTTTGCAGTTCTGCAGGTAAATTCTGTTTGTCTTTTTTAAAGAATACATAGTGGTAATAGCCAAAATGAGCCTTCAAGATGGCCGTAAACGAAGAGAATTTACCCTCTACTAAAAACTTAATGCCTGCGATTCCGTCTAAGATCATTCGAATGAAAATAGTTTTGAAACGCTGAGAGGGATCTACATTTTTATACAATAAAATTAAGTTGTTTCTAAAGTTCAGGTAGGTTTTGAATGGATTTTCTTTGTTTAATGTACCTCCACCTACGTGTAAAACCTCGCTTTCAGCCACGGCTGCGATGTTATATCCAGCTCTTTGCATTCTCCAACATAGATCGATTTCCTCCATGTGCGCGAAAAGATAGTCATCTAATCCGCCTACTTTTTGGAATACATCGGATCGAACCATCAAACAAGCACCTGTAGCCCAGTTGACTAGTGAGGTGGCAAATTGTCCTTCGTTTTTTTCTAGGGTATCGAAAATTCGACCACGACAGAAGGGATATCCGTATTTGTCCCAAAAACCACCAGCAGCTCCCGCGTACTCAAAATAATCAGGTTGATTATAATCTATTAGATAAGGTTGTGCGGCTGCTGTAAGTGGATTAGCTTCGAAATAGTTGACTAAAGGGGCTAACCAGCCTTTTCGCGGTGCTATATCAGAATTCATTAATACAAAGTAGTCGGCTTTTATTTGGCTTAATGCAAAATTATATCCTCCCGCATAGCCTAAATTTTCAGCCCACGAAAGGACAGAAATGTTCGAGAAATCCGAGGCTAATAGGGCCAAAGAATCATCTGTTGAACCATTGTCTGCCACATAAATCGCCGCATCCTGCGTGTTTTCCAGGACGATAGGTAAAAAGTCGGCTAAGAATTTCCGACCATTGTAATTTAATATGACGACGGCAACAGACATGCCACAAAGGTAATCGAAATCAATCAAATTAGAATTTCTTTCAGAAAGATGTATTTTTGTGCCTCATTAATAATTCAATACCGTATGTGGTCAAGTTTTTTTCGCAAGAAATCCATTGATAAAATTATTGCAGATCAGTTAGAGATCGAAAGCCTGGAAGGTAATTCTATGGATCGAAACCTAGGAGTGCGCGACTTGACCTTCATGGGTGTGGCAGCCATTATCGGTGCGAGTATTTTCTCTGCGATCGGTCAGGCCTCTGCAAATGGTGGCCCGGCGGTTTCTATGTTATTCGTGTTTACCGCTATGGCCTGTATGTTTACAGCCTTCTGTTATGCGCGTTTCGCGGCCACTGTGCCTATTTCTGGTAGTGCCTATACGTATGCGTATACCAGTTTAGGGGAGATTGTGGCCTGGATTTTGGGCTGGAATTTATTGTTAGAATATGCAATCTCGAATGTAGCAGTAGCCATTTCATGGTCTAAATACTTTGTAGACTTATTAGAAGGCCTAGGCGTTCACGTTCCCGAGTTTATGACGATGGATTATTTATCAGCTAAAAGAGCCTTCGTCGAAACCTCATCTTCTTTAGCCAGTGGTCAAAAATTTGAAACCTTATCGGTTAATCTTCGCGAAGGATTTACGGCCTACCAATCAGCTCCTACTATTTTTGGCTGGCATTTTGTAGCAAATATTCCGGCACTATTGATCACCGTTGCCATTACTTATTTAGTATATATCGGAATTAGGGAATCAAAAAACACGAATAATATTCTGGTGATTTTGAAACTTTTAGTGATTATGATTGTGGTCGGAGTAGGTGCTTTTTATGTGCAGGTAGAGAACTGGACCCCATTTGCTCCTAACGGAATCTCTGGAGTTTTAAAGAGTGTGGCCGCCGTTTGCTTTGCCTATATTGGCTTTGACTCGATTTCGACCACGGCGGAAGAGTGTAAGAATCCGCAGCGAGATATTCCCAAAGCCATGATGTACGCCCTCATTATCTGTACCGTACTCTACGTATTAGTTACTTTAGTTTTAACGGGAATTGTTCCATCCCAGGAATTAGCTGGAATTGAGGATCCTTTGGCATTCATGTTTATGCATGTCGGATTGCCAGGAGTAGCCGGAATCGTCGCAGCCAGCGCCGTAATCGCCTTAACATCCGCACTTTTAGTTTATCAATTAGGTCAGCCACGTATCTGGATGACGATGTCACGCGATGGTTTATTGCCAAAAGCCTTCTCCCGCATCCACCCCAAATACCGCACTCCTTCCTTCTCCACCATCATGACCGGTGTTTTAGTAGGTGTTCCAGCCTTATTTGCGAACCTGGAGGAAGTGATTAATTTAAGTAGTATTGGAACCCTTTTTGCCTTCGTTTTAGTCTGCGGCGGCGTATTGGTTTTAGATTTAGATCCGGAGAATCAAAAGAAATCCAAATTCAAAATCCCCTATATCAACTCAAGTTACTACGTGGGTTTATCCTTGATTTTAGCGCTTGTTTTGATCGTTAATTCCGGTGTAAATCTGGGCGAATGGTTGCAAGGTTTATACTCGGGAGAGACGAAAGTAGATCATTTTATCATGGGAGGCTTCTTCTTGATTTGGGCTGTAATGTCGTTCTTTAGTGTGACGAAAAAACTTTCTTTAATTCCCGTCTTAGGCCTATTAGTTAACCTATACCTGATGACCCAAATGGGCTCCACGAACTGGGAACGGTTTATGTATTGGTGTTTGGCCGGGGTGCTTATTTATTTTGGGTATAGTTATCGGAAGTCGAAGTTAAATATTAAAGTATAGAGCTTTTAAATTAAAGCATAGAGCTTTTAAATTAAAGCATAGAGCTTTTAAATTAAAGCATAAAGCATAAAGCACAAAGCACAAAGAATAAAGATGGATGTTGCTTCGCAACGGTTTGTGAAATGTATTTCTGAATCATAAAAAAGGGGCTGATTTTCCGCCCCTTTTTTTATTCAAACTTTATTCTTTGTGCTTTATTCTTTATTCTTTAAAAGAAATGATTAATCATTTCTCCTCCCACCTAACAAGTTCATATAATAAAGCAACTGCGCTAACATACCCAGCGCGGCAACGACATAGGTCATCGCAGCCCACCAAAGCGCATCTTTCGACATCACGTATTCTTCTGGAGTCACGATGCCTTTCTCCTTAATCCAGCTTAAGGCTCTATTAGAGGCGTCGAATTCGACAGGAAGGGTCACGAAACTAAATAAGGTGGCCATGGCAAAAAGTGCAACGCCAATGGCTAATAAGGTGGAGTTCCCAGTTGAATAAAGGGCAAACATGCCTATCATTAATAGGATGGGCATAAAACCATTCGAAATACTAAGCATGGGAACTAGAGCGCTACGTAATTGTAAATAGGAGTAAGCTCTTGCGTGTTGAACTGCGTGACCACATTCGTGGGCAGATACCGCCGCGGCTGCCGCGTTTCGACCGGTATATACATCTTCACTTAAATTGACAGTCTTGTCAGCGGGATTGTAATGGTCGGTTAATTGGCCTGCCACTGAGATGACACGTACATCAGAGATTCCGTGGTCGGCGAGCATTTGTTCAGCGATCTCTTGTCCAGACAAATTGCTTTGCAGCGGAGTTTGTGAATAAGTTTTAAACTTTGATTTTAGTCGCCAAGAGATAAGCATACCTGCGACTCCGAAAATAATGGCTATGAAATACATATGTTTATTGTTTAAGTTTTTGAATGATTTTGGTGGTTGAATAATCTGGCACGAGTGCGATGGTTTTAACGTCACCGCCAGCTGCTAACACTTCTTTGGCCCCTACAATAGTCTCTATCGTATAATCGTCACCTTTTACTAATACATCCGGGCATAAGGCCTGAATTAGTTCTAAAGGAGTCGATTTGTCGAAGATAATCACGCAGGAGACAAATTCCAAAGCGGCGATCAATCTTGCGCGCGCATGTTCCGAATTAATGGGTCTTTCAACCCCTTTTTCAAGTGTACGAACTGATGCATCAGAATTAACGGCTACGATCATTTGTGTTCCGAATTCGCTCGATTTTTCCAAATAATCGATGTGCCCTAAATGCAAAATATCAAAGCATCCGTTCGTAAAAACGACTTTATCGCCAGCCGATTTCCAGTTTTTGCGGATCTCGATGGCTTCTGTAAGAGAGACGATTTTATGTTCAGTTCTGTTGGACACGGGACGAAATTATGGGTAAAAACAACGTAATAATAAAACTAAATCCACCCAATAACAAGAGCGTGATCATTTGAGTTCCATGGAAAAAGGTGGCTAGCATAAAGCCGTCTTTATAGGTTAGAGAATAGAATACAAAGGCAGATGCCACCAGACTATGGTAGGCGCCAATTCCGCCTTGAGTAGGTGTGGCCATTCCGAAGGTCCCCATCACTAAAACGGTTAATGCGGCACTCATTCCTAGATTTTCGCTCATTGGAAAGGCTAAAAATAAGGTATAGGTGCTGAGGTAATAGCAAAGCCAAATTCCCACACTGTATCCGATGAATTTAGCTGGTGATTCCAGGTGGCGGATACTACCGATTCCGGCAATCCAGCCTTTTAGTATTTTACCTATTTTGCTTTCTTCACCACTATTTTTCAAGAAGTCTTTGAATTTCCAAAGCAGGCCTAATCCGATTAATCCGATTGCTGATGCCGTGATAATTAATGTGCCCGATGGCAATTGCAAGGTAGGAAAAAGACTTTTTTGTAGGGGTTCCCATTCGATCAGAAAAGTAATTCCGACTAAAACAACGAGGCTTAATAGGTCGACAATTCGCTCTGTAATGACCGTGCCAAACGACTCCTCAAACGGAATGTCTGCCGTTTTTTTCAATGATCCACAACGGGACACTTCGCCCAAACGGGGAACTAAAAAATTAGCAAAATAGCCAATTAATACGGCTGAAAAGGTTCTAAGGGTACCTGGCTGATAGGCCATGGCGCCTAGTAATTGCTCCCAACGCAGGGTGCGAAATACATGTGAAACTAAGGATATAATGATGGATACGATGACCCAGTTGTAATCAGCTTGATAAAAGGTTTGCAGAATGTCGTTCCAGTGCAATTGGCTTTTAGAAAAGGCCCAAAATAAAAGGCCACCAGCCAATAAACTGGAAATAAGGTATTTTATAATCGACTTCAGCATATTCTTCTCTCTTTCAGTTCGCAAATTAAAGACCTTTCATTAGTTAATGATGGTGTTAATCAGATTATTTTTTGTAATTTTGTAATGTTTTTTGGGGAAATTTCCCCCTAGTAATCAAATTAGAATGGCCAAATTACGTATTCTTTACGTTTCAAGTGAGGTAGATCCTTTTCAAAACACGTCTAAAATTGCTGATTTTGTACGCGCACTACCTACTGCTATGCAGGAGAGAGGCATGGAAATTAGAATTTTGGTACCGCGTTTTGGGACTATTAATGAACGTAAAAACCGATTGCACGAGGTGGTTCGTCTTTCTGGTATTACCATTCCAATGGGTGAGGAAGAAAAGCCTTTGACCATTAAAGTAGCGAGTATTCCAGCTGCGAAATTACAAGTATACTTCATCGATAACGAAGATTATTACCAACGTAAATATGCATTAACCGATAAGGATGGTGCATTTTATCCAGATAACCACGAACGCGCGATTTTCTTCTGTAAGGGAGCATTAGAGACGGTTGTGAAGTTAGGTTGGGCACCCGATATCATTCATTGCAATGATTGGATGTCTAGTTTAATTCCTTTATATATTTCTACGCATTACCAAAATCACCCGATTTATAAGGATTCGAAAACCATTTTCTCTCCACATAATATACCGTTTGATTTCACGTTTGAAGCAAGCGATCTAACCGAAAAAGTGAAGATTGCTGATTTAGATGAGGCTCATTTAGGTAGCCTAGCGGGTGGAAATTACGAAGCATTTATCAAGATAGGTGCTGAGTATGCAGATAAAATAGTTTCTTTAGTAAATGCGGATAATAGCCGTATTCAATCGATTATTGATGAACATCAACATAAAACCTCTCAAAATATTGCCGACAATGATCTCGATTTCTTCGAAAAAACTTACTTGGAAATGTCCGGCAATTAAATGGGTAGGAATTCTTTCCTTATTCCTTGTTTCCTGTGATACACCTAAAGAAATCGGTGACGATTTGTTTAGTGTAGAAGTGGGTCTAAATTTCTCAGATACGATCACGATTAAGTCGTCGACCGTTTTGATTGATTCGATTTACACAGGTTCTCCGAGCACTTTATTAGTGGGAAGTTATAATCACCCTGTTTTAGGTTTAGCGGAATCGTCGGCTTTTACGCAGGTTTCTAATATAGATACCTTATTCTCAAAAGCAACGTCTATCTATGATTCTCTTACCATGCGCTTAGCGTATGGCGGATATCAAGGTGATACGACTAAGTCCCAGACTTTGAGCGTTTACCGTTTATTAGATAGTTTAAACAGGGGTACTGATTATTTTGCTAATTCTACTGTTCGGTCTGATCCGTCGGTTTTAGGTAGTCATACGTTCAAACCTCGTCCTATTCGTACGAAAGCTATGAATGGCGACTCTGTTCAATTAGATACCTTGCGTTTCCGTATGTCGGATGCTTTTGGTAGAGAATTATTGAGTAAATATGCGGATGCAAAAGTGGCGGCTGGTAGTAAGGGATTCAGAGATTATTTTCCAGGGATGTTGTTTAAATCATCCTCTTCAAGTGCAGGAGCGATGATCGGCTTCAATCCTGGTTATTCTCGAATGACTTTATATTTTCATAATCCGGGTGATCCATTTAAATATTCTATGGATTATTATTTTAGTTTATCTAATGCAATTTTTCCTGAGATAATAGCCCGTTTTAATCAAATTAAGTCGACCAAATCCGTTGCATTAGCCGGCCTACAAAAGCCGGGTGATTTGGTGCCTTCCACAGTAACAAGTGGATTGACTTATATTCAAGCAGGAACAGGGGTAGCGACGAAGGTGGAATTTCCTTATTTATTAAATTTGAAAGGGAATCGTAATGTGGCTGTGAATAAGGCAGAATTAGTCTTGACTGCTGCAGATAACATCGATTTGCAACAAACAATAGGTCAATTGTCCATTGTGGAAACGAATGCAACGAACCGAACATTGAGAAATTCGTATGGTTTAAAATATTTACTTTCAGAAGGTGGTGCAAGTGTAATTACCTCAGCCATCGAACCTGGATCTAAGACCTATACATTTAATGTGACGACCGCCATTCAATCTATCTTAGTGGGCAAACAAGCGAATAGTGGCTGGATAATCACCCCAGCTTTAACTTCTAATTCTGCTGGAAATACGAGAATCATTAATGAAAGTACGCGTTTTGTGCCTTTGCAAGCAATGAAAGCTCGATTGAAGATCTATTATTCTTATATTGCCAAATAAACACCGGCATACATGGCGAATCTACGGGTAAGCTTAGTTCAAACTGATTTAATTTGGGAGGATTCTGCTGCTAATTGTGCTCAATTAGAGGAAAAATTAGCTGGCTTAGCTGGTGAAACGGATGTTATTGTCTTGCCCGAAATGTTTGCTACGGGTTTCTCTATGTCAGAAACAGGGGCTGAAATAGGTAGGGGTCCTGCTTTACAATGGATGCAATTGCAAGCTAATCGCTTAGGAGTCTTACTAGTAGGCTCACTCAAAGTAAAACATCAAAATTCACTTTATAATCGGCTTTATGCCGTTCAACCAGATGGCACTTATCAGGTATATGATAAGCGACATTTATTTCGAATGGCTGATGAGCATACGCATTATCAAGCCGGTGAAAAGCAGGTCGTCATCTCTTATTTAGGCTGGAATATAGCCTTGTTTATCTGCTATGACCTACGTTTTCCTGTTTGGTCTCGCAACGTAGGTTCAGCTTACGATGCAGCGATTTATGTGGCTAATTGGCCAGCGCCTAGAGCAACTGCCTGGCGGACCTTGTTGCAAGCTAGAGCAATTGAAAACCTTTCCTATGTCATCGGAGTAAATCGAATCGGAACAGATGCGAATGGTTTAACTTATGCGGGAGATTCCTTGTTAGTAGATTTTAAAGGAGGGCTTTTGCTTGATTTAGCTTCACATGATCAAATCGCTACAGCTGAATTATCAGCAGCTGAATTAGCTGAATTTCGGGTTAAATTCCCCGCCCACTTAGATGCGGATTCGTTTAGTTTGTCTTCTCTTTAAAGAACTTTTCTAGGTCTTTTATCTCCTTCATTGGGCTGTCGCTTACTAGTTTCCCTTGGTGAATTAACAAGACTCGATCACAGATAGCTTCTACTTCGGATAGAATATGGCTAGAAAATAAGATGATACGATTTTTTCGTAGACTTTGGATGAGGTCTCTGATTTCGTCTCGTTGATTTGGATCTAATCCACTAGTGGGTTCATCCAAAATCAAAATTTGGGGGTCGTGTATTATCGCTAAAGCTATGCCTACGCGTTGTTGGTAGCCTTTTGAAAGTTCTTGAATTTTTTTATGCGCTTCTTTTTGAAGACCGACCCATTCGATAACCTCTTGGATTCGGACCTGAGCATTTTCTAGTTGATGTATGTTAGCAATAAATTCGAGAAATTCTCTTACATACATTTCAGGGTAAAGCGGGTTATTCTCCGCGAGGTAGCCTATTTGCTTTTTTAATGAGATTGCTTGGTCTTGAGGATCTTTCCCATCGATTTGAACACTTCCGCTGGAGGGTTGAATAAGTCCCAAAAGCATTTTCAATGTCGTCGACTTGCCTGCCCCATTGGGTCCTAGAAAACCCACGATTTGGCCTTCCTCTAAACGGAAATTTAGATCTTGGACGGCTGACTGTTTACCGTATGTTTTGCTTAGATTTTGGGCCTCTATGAACATATTAACAAAGGTAGTCAAAAAGGGAATTATTTCGTGTAACTTTGTGTTTCTGATTCAAATGCCTAAAAATGCTAGATAAAATTCGCTTAGATCGTATAGAAGATGCCCTGGAGGATATTCGCCAGGGAAAAATAATTATTGTTGCCGATGATGAAGATCGGGAGAATGAGGGTGACATGATTTGTGCATCTGAAGCGATCACACCTGAAATTGTGAACTTTATGATTAAAGAAGCACGCGGTTTGATGTGCGTTTCTTTAACGGATGAGCGTTGTCAGGAATTAGGTTTAGAGATGATGGTGAATCAGAACACGACGTCTCACGAAACTCCATTTACGGTTTCGGTAGATTTATTGGGTAATGGTTGCACGACAGGTATTTCTGCCTCGGATCGTTCGAAAACAATTCAAGCCTTAGTGAACCCTGCTACTCAACCGGCCGATTTAGGTCGTCCAGGTCATATTTTCCCTCTAAAATCACGTACGGAAGGCGTTTTGCGTCGCACGGGTCATACGGAAGCATCGATGGATTTCGCACGTTTAGCTGGTTTTCAACCCTCTGGAGTTTTGATCGAAGTATTGAACGAGGATGGAAGTATGGCGCGTTTGCCAGATTTACGTCTGTTAGCAGATAAGCATAAGTTAAAATTAGTGACTATTAAAGATTTGATTGAATACCGTTTGGCTAAAGAATCTTTGATCAAGCGCGAGATAGGTGTTAATATGCCCACAGAATGGGGATCCTTCGAACTAGTTGCCTTCAAGCAAATTAACACGGGAGACACTCATTTAGCCTTAATCAAGGGAAGCTGGGAGAGCAACGAGCCCGTGATGGTTCGTGTGCATAGCTCTTGTGTAACGGGGGATATTTTTGGATCTTGTCGTTGCGACTGTGGTGAACAATTGCACGCTGCGATGGAGATGGTGGAGAAAGAAGGAAAAGGTGTGATCTTGTATATGTTTCAAGAGGGCCGAGGAATCGGTTTAATCAATAAATTGAAAGCGTATAAGCTGCAAGAGCAAGGCCGGGATACGGTAGAAGCCAACTTGGAATTAGGCTTTGCCATGGATGAGCGCGATTATGGAGTCGGAGCCCAAATCTTACGTGACCTAGGCGTTCAAAAAATTCGTTTAATTTCTAATAATCCGAAGAAAAGAGCTGGATTGATGGGCTATGGATTAGAGATTGTAGATTCGATTGCCATTGAAATTCCGGCAAATCCGCACAACAAAAAATACTTAGAAACGAAAAGAGATAAAATGGGGCACGCCATTCGCTAGAATCGCGCGCCTTTTATTTTATTGATTCCCTAGAATGATCGGGGTGTTTTTTCCACCCATGATGATCACTTTTGCGTTAGGGGATTTAGCTAATTCTTTTTGGGCAATAATCGACTCATACTGCAATTGCTTGTCGCTTAAACCAGTGGATAAAATCTTCTGGTAATCTGCGATACCTTGCGCCTCTACGCGCTTTCTCTCCGCTTCTTGCTTCTCTTTCTGTAAGACGAATTGCATCTTCTGTGCGTCTTGTTCCGCATTAATCTTGGATTCGATCGTTTGCTTAACAGAAGTGGGAAGGTTGATGTTGCGAATCAATAATTGCTCTAAAACCAAACCTCTTTTCTTGAAGTTTTTCTCGATGTCAGTATAGATGCGTTGTTGGAATTCATTGCGTTTTAAGG
Source organism: Aquirufa sp. A-Brett2-15D (assembly GCF_054558735.1). Taxonomy (NCBI): domain Bacteria; kingdom Pseudomonadati; phylum Bacteroidota; class Cytophagia; order Cytophagales; family Flectobacillaceae; genus Aquirufa; species Aquirufa sp. A-Brett2-15D. Next base: position 565,449 of record NZ_JBSKFT010000002.1, read on the forward strand.
AATAAAGGCCTACTGCATCATAATACACCGCATTGTCACGAATCATTGTCCGTGTAATGGGGCGAACAACCTTGTCTTTGTAATCCTCACCAATTTCGCGAAGGACACGGGGTGCTTCGGTGGGTAAGATTCGATAAAGAACGGTTAAATCTACCACAACCTCTAAGCCATCTTTCGTTAATACGCGAATGGCATCGTCGCCAGCCTTGTCTCCTTCGTCATGTACGCTAGACATCGTATAGTTTTGCGTTTTTGCATCGAATACGACTACTTTAGCTAATGGGTTAACAAAATTAAGTCCACTATTTAAAGTAGTGGGTTGTACTTTTCCGAAGACACTTTGGACACCTACTTCACCTGCGTCTACTTGAACTACCGCTGAACTGGTTAAGCCAATAATGGCGAAAACGGCTCCGATTACCTTTAGGGTCTTGCTGTATTTTGAAAATACCAAGTTCGGATTAGAAATGGCATTACCTGCAACAAAGAGGGCTATGCCTAAGAAGATTAAAAACATGATTATTGTATTTAAATGTCATCAAATTTATCATAAAGTATTCAATAATCCCTAATTTTGAATATGATTGAAATCAGGGGCTTATCTAAATCTTTTAAAGGTCGTGTAGTACTCGAAGACATTAATGCGAATTTCCATCAGGGAAAGACAAATATGGTCATCGGTGGAAGCGGTACAGGTAAGTCTGTATTGCTAAAATGCATGATTGGGATTTTAGCACCTGAAACAGGTGAAGTATTATACGATGGTCGTGATTTCTTAACAGCACACTCGGATGTGGTGAAGGAGATTCGCCGCGAAATGGGTGTTTTATTTCAAGGAGGAGCCCTTTTTGATTCTAAATCCGTGTTAGAGAATGTGCGTTTTCCATTAGATACTTTAACTTCCCAAACCCTCGATGAAAAGAATGAGCAAGCCATGCTTTGTTTGCAGCGGGTGGGTTTAGAAAGTGCCGCTTTATTAATGCCATCAGAGATTTCGGGTGGTATGAAAAAGAGAGTTGGGATTGCGCGTGCGATTGTAATGAATCCTAAATATTTATTCTGTGATGAGCCGAATTCTGGCTTGGATCCATTAACAGCGGTCAAAATTGATTATTTAATTCAAGAAATTACTCAAGAGTACAACATGACCACTGTCGTTATATCACATGATATGAACTCGGTGATGCGCATGGGGGAATCAATCATTTTCTTGAAAGACGGAAAGAATATTTGGGAAGGAAATTCCGAATCTTTTCATCAGTCTGGAGTTCCCGCTTTAGAGGAGTTTTTATCTACCAAATTGTTTTAATATGTATTCTCTACGTGCTTTTAATACGTTTGGGATTGAGGCGGCAGCAAGTCAATTCGTAGAGATTAGTTCAGTGGAGCAATATGTATCCCTTCGAAACTCTGGCGAATTTGCGCATCTTCCGCACCTTTTTTTAGGCGGAGGAAGCAATGTGTTGTTGACGAAAAATCAAGAGGCCCTGGTCGTGAAGATTTCTATTCCAGGGATTTCGATTGTGAAGGAAGAGGTAGATTTTGTTTGGGTCAAAAGTGGAGCTGGGGTTGTTTGGGATGACCTTGTACAATATACCGTGGACCAGGGTTGGTCAGGATTAGAGAATTTGTCCTTGATTCCTGGGACAGTGGGAGCAGCTCCTATGCAGAATATCGGTGCATATGGTGCGGAAATAAAAGATACATTTGAGTCCTTAGAGGCGCTGAATTTGCAGACCTTGACTGTAGAACATTTTGATGCCAAAGCCTGCGGCTTCGCTTACCGCGAGAGTTTTTTCAAGCGCGCAGGAAAAGGACAGTATTTAATTAGTTCTGTTACCTTTAAGTTATCAAAAAAGCCTTCTGTAAAGACTTCTTATGGAGCGATTCAGGAGGTTTTAGCCGCAAAAGGAATTACACAACCCACGATACGAGAAGTGGCCGATGCGGTTATCGAAATACGAAAAAGTAAATTACCTGATCCGAAAGAAATCGGAAACTCAGGTAGTTTCTTTAAGAATCCCACTGTATCCGCCACAGAGGCTGTTCGTCTTCAAAATGAATTCCCAGGTATTCCGTTTTATGCAGTAGAAGGAAGTACGGAAGTGAAGTTTCCTGCGGGTTGGTTTATTGAACAAGCCGGATGGAAAGGTTTCAGAAGGGGAGATGCTGGTGTGCATGCAAAGCAGGCACTTGTTTTAGTGAATTATGGGGAGGCTAAGGGCGAGGAGATTTTGGCCTTATCTGAAGAAATAAAGAAATCAATTAAGGACAAATTCGGAGTCACTTTAGAGACCGAAGTAAATATTTTATAATATGACATTACCGACTTTAGCGAATTTAGGCAAAGGGCCTTTCTTTTTAATGGCTGGATCTTGCGCGATTGAGAGCAATGATCTTGCTTTTGAAATTGCCGAAAAAATAGATGGAATCACAAAGTCAATGGGTATTCCTTATATTTTCAAAGGTTCTTACCGCAAAGCTAATCGGACTAAAATCGATTCCTTTACCGGGATTGGTGATATTAAAGCCCTAGAAATATTAAAGGCAGTAGGTCAGCATTATTCCTTACCTACGGTCACCGATATTCACGAAAGTGCGGAAGCAGCTATGGCAGCGGCTTACGTAGATGTTTTACAGATACCGGCTTTCCTTTGCCGTCAAACCGATTTATTGGCTGCCGCAGCCCTAACAGGTAAAGCCGTTAACATCAAGAAAGGTCAATTCATGTCTGGCGCTTCCATGAGATTTGCGGTCGAAAAAGTGATGTATGAAAATCCAGAGGCGGTGGTTTATTTAACAGATCGCGGAAATTCTTTTGGATATGGTGATCTAGTGGTTGATTACCGCAATCTTCCAGAAATGGCGGCGATGAATGTCCCCGTGATTATGGATTGTACGCACTCTTTACAGCGCCCTAATCAAACTACCGGTATTACCGGAGGGCAACCGGCCTTGATCGAAACGATTGCGAAAGCAGCCATTGCGGTAGGTGCAGATGGAATCTTCATCGAAACGCATCCCAATCCATCGATTGCAAAATCAGATGGCGCGAATATGCTCCCTTTAGATCAATTAGAAGGTCTTCTCGAAAGGTTATTGCGCGTTCGCGAAGCGATAGTTTAATGCGTCTTATAGAAAATTTGTAGTGTGATATCAGTTTTAGTTGTCCCGTCTATGGTGTCTAAACCAGAGCCTATTTCTGTTCGGTCTTGGTAGTTTATACTAGCCCACTTTGCAGCCAATTGTATTTCTCTGTTCCATTGATAAGCCAGTACTAAAGTTGTTTTAATGGCTTTGCCTGTGTAGGCCGGCAGTAAAAAAGAATAAGGCACCCCAGGTTCATAGGCATATAAGCGCGTGTCATAGGAGGGTGTATTTATATAAGCGAATCTAGCTTGAAGGTTCCATTTGCCTTGATCCCATTTGATGTCTTGCAAGAGTAGATATCCTAAATCTGAGCCTAATTTAGAAGCCATCGCTCGAAAGTGAAAATCCCAAGATGTAAGAGCTAGGTAATGTCCATCTAGACTAGCTTGAATCAGGTCTTTCGCTTCTTTTCTAGTCCACTTTCCTTGAAGAAATAGTCGCATCGCCTTGCGCTTTTCGTATTGTAATCGACTCAAAATTTCCCATCCGGACGTATTAGATTCATTCACTTGGTATTTAGGCCCAGGGAAGCGATAATAATCGAAATAGGAGCTAAGCTTGAATCGCTTCGATAGTTGATAGCCATGGCCCAGGAATAGGCCTATTTCATTGAGATTCTCTGAGTTTTCTGATAGACCATTAGACTTAGGACTAAAATACCCTGCGGAATACATTCGAAATAAATAGGATAGATCCATTTTCTTCGAAATGGAGGTAGCTCCAGATTGTAGAATTGAATATTGCTGATTATCAGAATAAGCGAATTCTCCCACTAGTCTTACGTTGCGAAGTGGATATTGGAAGTTGATGGAATAATTTTTTAGCGCTTTTCCTGACCATTCCGGCTGTTTATACCCTATACCCATCAGTTTAGGTAAGGACCATTCCGTCCACACCGCATTCAGTTGCAACACCAGTGGAATGCTAAGCGGGGAATATACGAGGTTCGCTCCAGCGGTTTTCTCTTGCATCGCATTGATGTGGCTAATTTCAGAGGATGTTCGGTGGAATCCGTCTTCGACTCTAGATCGGAGGTATTTATTTCCTGTGGAGTCTGAGCCAGTCGTCGCGTCTAAGTTACGGTATGAGGCAAAAGCTTGCAAGCGTAAGAATTCGGCTAATTTAAAGGTGGTGTTGATTCCACGATAGTAGCCGTATTCTACGCTGGAACTGTAGGCTAATCCGCCCAGATTGAATTTTTGGGTTGCTTTTATGCTTTCGAAACTCTTGCCTAATGAAAATCCGCCGGCTTGGACTAAACCTTGTCCCCATTGGTTGATAAAGTCGCCTATGATGATTTTTTCAAGGATTCCTTTCGATTTATATTCCATAAATCCGCTGCTGAAATCACTGAGGTCTTTTTCACCTGCATCTTTTTGTAAGAGAAAGCCGATGCGCAAGTTTGCATTTAATTGACCTCGGTAACGTAAGGTTTGATTTGTTCGATCGCCCACATAGCGTACTTTACTTCGTAAATCAGGTTCGGTAAACCCTTTTTTAGTTTCCAAAGTCCAATCTGTTTTAAATAAAATTTGATGTATGGATGAGCTGGGTTTCCACCAACTGGGTTGTATAGGGCTGCAAATCAGGAAGTCTTGGGTTCTTCGCAGGAAGTCGAGATCCCAGGAGGGAATCGTTTGCAGTTCTAAAACAGACTGAAAAGTGCCAATTTGTTTTCGAAAGGCTAAGAAGTTCGTGATTTGTTCAGAACTAAATAAAAGAGAGGATTGTAGTTCGGTTTCTGTGACAAAATTGATATTCAGTGGATTAGCGAGATAGTAGTCGAAACTAGATTGCTTTTCCTCCTCTTCTTGGGTGGGAATTTGGGCAAAGGTGGTGAAGGAGCACAGGAGGAGCAGTATCGTTTTCAAGGAATTTTTTTCTTGAAATTACGAGTATGCTCCTAGGTAAAGGGCTTAAAAACTGATATTGAAAATCAGTTAATTGAACTTTCGTTCGATGATTAAGTGGAGCTCTTCCCAGATGGCCTCATTTTCTGCGGCGCGGTAAGCTTGATAGCGAGCCAAAAGCTCAGTAGCCCAAGTTTCTGCTTCTGCTTCTTCATCGATGTACTGAATTAGCGATTCGAGTTGCTCCACGTCGCCACGGAATAATTCTTGAATGAATTGAATGCGTTGGTGTAAACTAATCGTGTCCGCGATACGCTGGGTCATTTGAGACTCTACTTTTGATTTCAATGAACCAGATGATCCACTTAATAAGTCCTTTAATCTCGTATACTCTTCTTCCGTGGAATCCTCTAGACTTTCTGGTGCCTCGAAATATACTTCTGTATTCAATAGATCGAAAGGTTCTGCTGGAGTTTCTGGAGCTGCATACTCGAGGGAAGCGGGTGCATCCGTCGCTTCATACGAATTGACTAAATCCGCGAAACTTGGCTGTGGTGCATCGGAAACAGGTACCGAAATGCTTTCAATCCAAGAAGCCCAAATAAACTCGGGCAAAGACACTTGGTACAATAAAGTTTGAGCAATACCTGCCCATTTTTCTTCAAAACGAGGGCTAGACCAGGGGAAATTAGGGAAAATTTCTACAGCCCGCGAAGAGTTTAATTGACTTAAAAGTTCTGTTTGAATGGCTTCAATAATAGGGGTGGGAATCTCCCAGGCTAATACCTCTTGAAATGTGATGGTTTCGGATGAATCATTCCAGTAATGCAAGAAAATATTCGGTGTAGCCATTTTATGATTTAATTTCTAATAATTCACAAGCCATTCTCGCGGCAGTTTGTTCTGCTTTTTTCTTTGAATATCCTTTTCCTTCGGAGAATTTAGCCCCGTCTAGGATCACCAAAGCCGTAAATTCGCGGTTGTGGTGTTCTCCTTCTTGGTCTAGTTCGAAAGACACTTTTTTACCTTCTTTTTGGGCCCATTCGATCAGCATCGACTTGAAGTTCGGATTGTTTTGAACAACGGCATCTAGGTCGAAATATTGCGTTAGAATCTTTTTAATGATGAAGTTTTGGGTGAAGGCGAATCCTTTATCTAAATACACGGCTCCTATAAAAGCCTCTAAAGCATCGCCATACATAGACGTGCGGGACATGGATGATTTGCGTTGAGCTTCGAATTCAATGACTTCTTCTAATCCGAGCTTTCGGCCTATGACATTCAAGGATTCACGGCTCACCATTCTAGAACGAATTTCAGTCAAGAAACCTTCGTCTTTGAAGGGGAATTTTTGGAACAAATACGTAGCTGTAATCATCCCTAGAACGGAATCGCCTAGGAATTCAAGGCGTTCGTTCGACTCTTTATAATTTTCTGCCACACTCTCCTTCGAAGCAGAGGCGTGTAAAAAAGCTAGTCTATATAAAGTTAAATTACTTGGACTAGTTCCTATTAAATGTGTAACCGATTTCTTTAAGAATTTCTCTCGTTCGTCCAGTCGAATCGGATCTAACCAGTTTAGGAGAGATTTTACGGCCATATTTGTCTTAGATTTTTCTGAAGATTACCGTTGCATTATGACCGCCAAACCCAAATCCATTACTCATGGCAACATCAATCTTACGTGCTTTGCCCACGTTCTCCGTTAGGTCGATGCGTTGATCGATTTCTGGATCGCGGTTAAAAATGTTGATGGTCGGTGGAACAAATTGGTGTTGAATCGCTAGAACAGAAGCAATGGCCTCTACCGCCCCTGCACCTCCTAATAAGTGACCTGTCATCGATTTAGTCGAAGAGATCGATATTTTGTAAGCGTGTTCACCAAAACAATCCACGATTGCTTTAATTTCTTGTGGATCACCGATCGGAGTCGAGGTTCCATGTGTATTCACATAATCTACTTCCTCCGGCTTGATGTTTGCATCATCTAGGGCGTCATTCATCGATAATAAAGCGCCTAATCCTTCTGGGTGCGGAGCTGTAATGTGATGCGCATCAGACGAGAAACCTCCACCGATTAATTCGGCATATATTTTCGCACCACGCGCTTTAGCGTGCTCGTATTCTTCTAAAATTAAGGCACCAGCACCTTCACCTACTACGAAACCATCCCGGTCAACGTCATAAGGGCGTGAGGCAGTTGCTGGATCGTCGTTACGTGTGGACATGGCATGCATGGCTGTGAAACCACCTACTGAAGCGATGGTCACTGGAGCTTCAGAACCACCCGTTACGCATACGTTTATACGTCCGGTACGAATGTAATTGAACGCATCAATGATCGCGTTGTTAGCTGATGAACAAGCTGAAACGGTTACGTAGTTAGGACCACGGAATCCGTTACGAATAGAAATTTGGCCTGATGATGAATCTGCAATCATCTTAGGGATAAAGAAAGGATTGATTTTCGGTGTTCCATCCCCTTGTCCGAAATAGATCATTTCGTCTTCAAAAGTCTTCAAACCACCGATACCTGATCCCCAGATAACGCCTACTTTATTTTTATTTATTGTCTCCATATCAAAATTCGCATCAGCTATCGCCTCATCGGCTGCTACTACGGCGTATTGAGTGAATGGATCCATTTTGCGAGCTTCTTTAGCATTGATAAAATCCTCTACCTTGAAGTTCTTTAATTCACAAGCAAAACGAGTTTTGAATTTTTCCGCATCGAATTTAGTGATAGGACCACAGCCGTTCACGCCGTTTTTCAATCCATCCCAATATTCACTAATTGTATTCCCGATGGGGGTTAGGGCGCCTAAGCCCGTGACAACTACACGTTTTAACTCCATATTATTTGTATTTATGAATCTACTCTTAATAAAAAATGTCAATTAGTTCGAGAAATCCCATGGAAAAATCCACCTGATTACTTTTAACTAATTGACATAATTTTTATAGTTGCTTCGATTACTTTGCGTTCTCTTCCAAATAAGTAATAGCTTGGCCTACTGTTTGGATATTCTCCGCTTGATCATCTGGAATAGAAACAGAGAATTCTTTTTCGAATTCCATGATTAGCTCAACCGTGTCTAACGAGTCAGCGCCCAAATCGTTTGTGAAAGATGCCTCAGGAGTAACTTCTGATGCTTCTACACCTAATTTTTCAACGATGATGCTCTTTACTTTTTCTGCAATATCTGACATTTTAATATTATTTTGGGGTTCAAAAACGTTGCAAAGATTAGAATTAAAGTTGAATTTATCAAACAAATTTGATTCTAATTAACCTGTTCTAGGGTGTTTATACTAAAAACAAAGCGACGCCGCCCCTAAAAGGCCTGCGTCGTTTCCTAATAAAGCTTTTTTAATCGTTAATTTTTCTAAATAAGCAGGTGTTAACCAGTAATTTAATTGCTTCTCCATACTAGGAAGAATAAAGTCGTAAGAGGCTGATAATCCGCCACCTATGAATATATTTTTGATATCTAAGATACGAATTAAGGAAACTAACATATCCCCTAACAGCGTACCTACTTCATCCCAAACAGCTAAAGCTAATTCGTCCCCTTCTTCTGCACCCACCACTAAAGCCGTTGTGGAAATAGTACCATCTGCAGGTAAAGATGTTTTACCCGTATAGGATGCGCGCATAGCCGTAGCCAATTGCAATAATTCTTTCTTTCCTACATTACGTTCAAGCACTTTTCCATCGCGAGATGGTACGTGACCTGGTTCCATGGCATTACCATCGCCTCCTAAGAAGATTTTACGATCGATAACTGCTGCACCGCCTACACCTGTTCCAAGAGTAATAAAGACAAAGTCTTCCGGCATAGTAGCTTTCTCAGGCGAGAAATAGAATTCACCTAAGGCTGCGGCATTTGCGTCATTTTCCATGAAGAATGTATGTTCCGGGAAACGTTTTTCTAACATGTCGATCATGGGGGAGCCGTCAATTTCAGGAATAGCAGTGATTTCCACCAAGGTACGGCGGTCTTTCGTCAAAATACCTGGAAGGCCGATTCCGATTTTCTTTACACTCTTATGTTGGTACAATTGCAAGGCAATGGCATCTGCTAAACGCTCTAAAAAATGGTTTGATTCTCTCCAAGTAGCGGTATCGTAACTTTGAAAATTGTTGATTTGACCTGTATCTGCATGGACAATGCCCATTTTTACCCCTGTTCCACCTACATCGATTCCTAAGTATTCTGCTGCTACCATTATTTTGATTTATTGAGTTACGAAATTGCCGATTTTTGACGTGAATTTCAAATCAAAAGGCACTCAATTGTAAATTTGCTCGATTTTTTCAAGTATTTGCGTGACTGCTGGGCAGATGAGCGCATTTTGCTGTGTCAAAGCCAAGATGCCCATGATGTTCTTGCGATCGGTATGCGGGTATTCTCGGCAGGCTTTGGGGCGGTGGTCATAAATACCACATTTATTGTCATCTAAATCTAAAAAGGGACAAGGAGCTTTTGGATATACCCAATCGCCATCCGAATCTTGAACTAAATAGGCGTCTAAAAAGGCAGAGGTCTTCATTTTAAATAAATGGGAAACCCGTTGGATATCCGTATCATTCCAAATGGGACTCGTCGTACGACAACAATTTCCGCAGGTCAAACAATCCGTTTTTGCAAAAACCTCTTGGTGAGCTTGGGAAAATTGAGCGTCTAGATTCTTAGGCTTCCTGGCTACCAAGCGCTGTATGAATTTCCGGAAAGAGGGGTCTTTTTTTTTGTCCTTAGGCATGGAAGCAAGAGCGGCAACGCGCTTCATAGGATTCTGTTTCACCTAGTAAAACCGTTTGTTGTTGATCGGCCTTGCGGTAGGAATAGTGGGCAGCTGCTCCACAATTCACGCAAACCGCGTGCACTTTCGTGACGAACTCGGCGATCGCCATTAAGGCCGGCATGGGCCCAAAAGGATTCCCTTTGAAATCCATATCCAATCCGGCTACGATGATTCGCTTCCCTTGATTCGCTAAGGTATTACAAACTTCCACGATGTTTTCGTCGAAGAATTGAACTTCATCTAATCCAATTACATCACAGTCCCCAGCTAATAGCAGGATTTCACCTGAATTATTAACTGGAGTAGAACGAATCGAGTTCTGGTTATGGGAGACAATATCTTCGTCGTGGTAACGCGTGTCAGTAATCGGTTTGAATATTTCGACCCGCATTTGGGCGATTTTCGCACGCTTCAGGCGGCGGATTAGTTCTTCCGTTTTACCCGAAAACATCGAGCCGCACACGACTTCTATCCAGCCTGCTGGCGGATTACGTTCGGTGGATTTTGTATGATTCGGTTCTAAAAACAAGTGCGTAAAAAGCCCCTGATTTTGCATTCAGGGGCTATTAATTAGGTTTATTTTGAAGTGAATGTCGCCGAGAAATATTCGCGGTTCATTCTGGCAATGTTCTCGATGGAGATACCTTTAGGGCATTCTGCCTCGCAAGCACCGGTATTAGAACAAGCACCAAATCCTTCTTCGTCCATCTGTGCGACCATCGCTTGTGCGCGAGTAGCTGCTTCGATTTGACCTTGAGGAAGGAGGGCGAGTTGAGAAACTTTGGCAGACGTAAATAACATCGCCGACGCATTCTTACATGCCGCCACGCAAGCACCACAACCGATACAAGCTGCTGCAGCGAAAGCCTCGTCCGCATTGTCCTTGTTAATCGGTATGTTGTTCGCATCCTTTGCGTTACCTGTATTCACTGAAATGAAACCTCCTGCCGCGATAATGCGGTCAAAAGAAGAACGGTTCACCACTAAGTCTTTAATCACGGGGAATGCGCTCGCTCTCCAAGGCTCCACGGTGATCGTTTCACCATCTTTAAAGGAACGCATGTGCAATTGACAGGTCGTTACACCGCGGTTCGGTCCATGCGGACGACCGTTAATGTACATCGAGCACATACCGCAAATACCTTCGCGGCAATCGTGGTCAAAAGCAACTGGATCATCCCCTTCTTCGATCAAACGGTTGTTTAACACGTCAATCATTTCCAAAAATGACATATCGGTGGAGATGCCGCTTACCTGGTATGTTTCGAATTTACCAGCTACGCTTGCATTTTTTTGTCTCCAAATTTTGAGTGTCAGGTTTAAATTTCCTTCCATTGTATCGAATTATTTATAAGATCTTTGAGCAATTTTGATGTTTTCGTATTTCAACTCTTCTTTATGAAGTTTGAAAGTCGATTGTTTTTCGTATTCCCAAGCCGCTACATAGGCGTACTTTTCGTCATCACGAAGGGCTTCCCCATCTTCTGTTTGGAACTCAGTACGGAAGTGACCACCACAACTTTCGTCGCGATCCAAGGCATCAATACACATTAACTCGCCTAATTCTAGGAAGTCAGCCACACGGCCCGCTTTCTCTAATTCAGGGTTTAGGTTATCAATTTCACCTGGAATCTTCACATCTGACCAAAACTCTTTTTGCAAGGCTTGAATCTCTTTAATAGAAGCTTTCAATCCTTCTGCACTACGCGCCATCCCACATTCATCCCACATGATTTTACCTAAACGCTTGTGGAAGTAATCAACTGGCTTATTTCCTTTAATGTTCATCAACGTCTCTAAACGATCTCGCACCGCTTTTTCTGCTGCTTCGAAATCTGGGTTATCCGTTGACATCGCAGGTGTGCGAATTTCGGCCGCTAAATAAGCACCGATCGTGTACGGAATCACGAAATAACCATCCGCTAAACCTTGCATTAAAGCAGATGCTCCTAAACGGTTCGCGCCGTGATCAGAGAAGTTAGCCTCTCCTAAAGCATATAAACCAGGGACAGTCGTCATTAAATTATAATCTACCCAAAGACCACCCATCGTGTAGTGAACTGCTGGATAAATACGCATGGGCACCTGGTAAGGATCTTCTCCCGTAATTTGCTTGTACATATCAAACAAGTTACCGTATTTCTCTTTTACCACTGCCTTACCCATCGCTTGAATCTCTTCATCAGACGGATTATGCATATTGTGTTTGTTCGCTTCTCCTTGACCGTAACGGATAATCGCCGCTGCATAATCTAAGTAAACGGCCATTTTAGATGTTCCTACGCCAAAACCTGCATCACAACGCTCCTTCGCCGCACGAGACGCGATGTCACGTGGTACTAAGTTTCCGAATGCAGGATAACGACGCTCTAAGTAATAGTCTCTTTCGTCCTCAGGAATCTCGTTCGCCTTACGGGTATCGTTTTCCTTTTTAGGAACCCAAATACGACCGTCATTACGAAGGGATTCAGACATCAAGGTTAATTTCGACTGATGATCACCTGAAACCGGGATACAAGTCGGGTGAATCTGTGTATAGCAAGGATTTGCGAAGAAGGCACCTTTTTTGTGTGCTTTCCAAGCCGCCGTTACGTTCGATCCCATCGCGTTCGTAGACAAGTAGAATACGTTTCCGTAACCACCTGTACATAATAAAACAGCGTGTCCAAAGTGACGCTCTAAAGCTCCAGTTACCGAATCACGAGCGATAATACCACGCGCTTTTCCGTCGATGGTAACGACATCCAGCATTTCATGGCGAGTATACATTTTTACGTTACCCATGCCTATTTGACGTTGCAAAGAAGAATAAGCACCTAATAATAGTTGTTGACCTGTTTGACCAGCTGCGTAGAAGGTACGCTGTACTTGCGTTCCACCAAACGAACGGTTAGATAGCAATCCACCGTATTCACGAGCGAAAGGAACTCCTTGCGCCACACATTGGTCGATGATGTTTCCAGAAACTTCGGCAAGACGGTGAACGTTTGCCTCACGCGAACGGTAGTCACCCCCTTTAATAGTATCGTAGAATAAACGGTAAATCGAGTCACCGTCGTTTTGGTAGTTCTTCGCTGCGTTAATACCCCCTTGTGCGGCAATCGAGTGCGCACGACGTGGAGAATCTTGGAAACAGAATACTTTTACTTTATATCCTAATTCAGCAAGTGAGGCAGCCGCAGACGCACCAGCTAGGCCGGAACCTACCACGATGATTTCTAAGCTACGTTTGTTGGAAGGATTCACCAACGGAACACTGGATTTGAACGAAGTCCACTTGTCGGCTAAATTACCTCCAGGGATTTTTGCATCTATTTTTGTCATATCAATCGTATCGCTGAAATATTAATGAATCAAATGGAAATGAAAGGCTATTGGCATCGCAGCAAAAACCGCTGGAATGAGAATAGAGAAGATAGCTCCTACTAATTTAATGCCCGGACTATACTTCGGGTGATTCCAACCGATGGACTGGAAAGCACTTTGGAATCCATGTAATAAGTGGTAAGCTAAGGAAATGCATCCTAAAACATAGACAACTACCACTACAGGGTTCATGAAAACCGATTGCATTTCTGCGTATAAGGTATGGTCTTCTAAGCCTTCTGTTAAGCGAGAGAAGTACCAAAAATGCTTTAAGTGTAGAATTAAGAATAATAATAATAAAGTTCCTAAAAGACCCATCGAGCGAGAATACCACTTGCTATTAGCCGCACCGTCTACTTTAGCATAAGCTACCGGGCGTTTTGATTTATTTTCAAACCAAAGGCGAAGGCCATCAAAAATGTGTAATAATAATCCTCCAAACAAGACGATCTCCATCGTTCGGATAATCGGGTTTGTTCCCATAAACTCGGCGCCTTCGTTAAAGGCAGCGCCACCGTCATTCAAGAAAATTAAGGCGTTCAAACTGCAATGAACTAACAGGAAGCTGATTAAAAAGAGGCCCGTAATGGCCATCAGGAGCTTTTTCCCGAGAGATGAATTAAGTGATTTTGCTAACCAAGCCATAAATAAATGTATTTGTTAAAAGGAATGAAAAATAAACGAACTGGTTCGAATAATTTTAACTATCAAAACTACAATCGAAATGCCGCTCTATCAAATTTAAAACGTAAAAAATCCTTTTTTTTTGAAAAAAACGAATTGCCTTCTTAACTTACACCAATTCAAAAATGTTTTATGCTCATCAAAAGAATCAGCCTTTATTTTCTCTTTCTGTGCACACTTAGTTTTGCGGCACAAGCAACCCATCTAAAGGGAGGAGAAATCACTGTTAAGCGTATTTCTGATAAAACATTAACCTTTGAATTTACGCTAACGACGTTCACGGAAAACAACCGGGCGAACGTGGAGCAAAACGCGGTGAATTTCTGTTTTGGGGATGGATCATCGATTTTATCTGCGAAAAGATCTGCCGGCTATCCGCAGAATTTAGGAAATGGGACGATGAAAAACGTCTATAAGATTGAATATACCTATCCTGCCGCCTCTTTATTTTATAAAGTTTCTGTAGCCGTTCCTAATCGGAACGATGGCGTATTGAATATCACGCGCTCGGTCGATGTCCCCTTTTATGTGGAGACGATTTTCTCGATTAATGCAGGTCTTGGCTTGAATTCCACCCCCGTTTTATTAAATCCCGCGGTGGATTTAACGGCAGTAGTAGGTCAACCTTTTATTCATAATTCGAATGCGGTGGATGCGGAAGGGGATTCTTTAGCCTATCGCTTATCCGTCTCTAGAACTGGCGCAGAATTAACCTGTGATCCAGCAAGTCGTGGATTATTAGCTCCTAATTTTAAGCAACCTAATGAGGTTTCCACTACTCCGTCGTCGTTTACGATTAATGCCAAAACAGGCGATTTAATCTGGAGATCACCACAAGAAGTGGGTATTTATAATTGCGCTTTCATTATCGAAGAGTGGAGAAACGGGGTGAAAATATCGGAGACCGTCCGCGATATGCAGATAGAAGTAAAGGATCTAGATAACCGTGGCCCTTTATTAACAGTTCCAGCAGACGTATGTGTGCAAGCAGGAACACGTATTAACCAAACTATTACGGCCATAGATCAAGTATCTAAGACGGGTAGGGTAGATCCTCTGACGATTACGAGTACCGGTAATGTATATGCCATCGATACCACCTATGCGGTGAAACCACCGAATGCTACTTTCACTTCAGTTGCACGCCAAACTACTTTAACGGCTGTAGGTACGTTCAATTGGCAAACAGACTGTGTGCATATTCGAAAAGAAGATTATGACGTATTCTTTAAAGCAGAGGATTTTCCACCCGTGACGAGCGCGGGCGTCAGTAACTTAGTGGATAGTAAGATTTGGAAGATACGCGTGTTAGCATCAGCAGTGAAAAATGTGACGGCTACAGCGGGAACAGGAACACAAATTATTGTTAACTGGTCAGCCTATAGCTGTGCCTTACCTAATGCCACCTTGATTCTGTATCGAAAACAAGGTGCTTGTGATGCGGTCACTAATGCATCCTGCGCGACAGGAATGACGCAATCAGGGTATACGGAATTAGCTAGATTTCCTGTATCCACCACATCCTACATAGATAATGCCATCGTTAAAAATACCAATTATTCGTACCTGTTAGTAGTGGTCTTCACGAATTCAAAAGGGGCAGTTGATTTTAGCCCGATGTCCAATTCAGCTTGTTATTTAATTGCTAGTGCATCCCCTATCATGACAAACGTGTCGGTACTGAAAACAAGTACGACGGCCGGGGAGAATTTGGTTCGATGGACGCGTCCGATTAAATTAGACACCTTACAATACCGCGGTCCTTATAGCTATCAATTAATGCGGGCTATCGGAACAGGAACTTATGGAGCCATTGGAGCGCCGATTGCTGCTTCCATTCGTACGGCGGTGAATGATACTTCCTACACGGATACGGGATTGAATACGTCGGCTTTGACCTACCGTTACCGAACAGATTTCTATTATACCTTAAACGGCGTGCGTACCTTATTAGAGTCACCAGCACCAGCTTCGAATGTGCGTTTGAGCACTCAAGTGGCTATCGCTTCCGTAAAGTTAGCTTGGACGGCGAGCGTACCTTGGACGAATGAAAATAGAACACACCGGGTTTATCGGGAGACACCGCGTGGTTCTGGCCTCTTTAATCGAATTGCTGATGTGCCTGTTACGACGGCTTCGACCTTTAAATACGTGGATTTTGGGACAGATACGTATACCGCGGATGGAACCTTCACTATTTCGATGAAGACGGATTCCTCGTATTGTTATTATGTAGAGACTCTGGGTTCTTATGGGCCAGGTTTACCGGCGATGGAGCTGATTAATAAGTCCCAAATCATTTGTGGTATTCCTCAGACCGATATTTTCCCTTGCCCTCCTTCGCTTCAGCTGTATACCGTAGATTGTGCGTCTTTAGATGCGAAGGCTGATTGTTCGTTTAGCAGTTTCACGAATCAGCTTACGTGGAATCCTACCGTATCAGGAATATGCGATCCGGATCTAGTGAGTTATAAGATTTATTATGCTAAAGACCCTTCGTCGCCATATACGCTTCTAGGAAATTCTGCCACGTTGAAATTTTCACATATTCTTCCCAACTCCTACCGCGGATGCTATTATGTTACCGCGGTAAGTGCCTTAGGAAAGGAGAGTGGGCCTAGTAATAAGATTTGTGTAGAAAACTGCGCATCCTTTGATTTGCCTAATTTATTTAGTCCCAATGGCGATGGCCTGAATGATTCCTTCAAGCCGATGCGATGCCCTCGTTTTATTTCTAATGTGTCGGTGAAAATAGTGGATCGAAACGGCCAATTGATTTATCAATACTCGGGTCCTGTGGACGGTTTTGGTTGGAATGGAACGGATGCAAATGGCATTCAGATGTCTGCTTCTTCGTATTTCTATACGTGCGATGTGGTATTTGATTTGTTTGATAAGTCAGCGCAAAACAAAAGCCTTAAAGGCTGGGTAGAACTAGTTCGCTAAGATGGACGGAATCGTATTAATCGATGGCGGTTGTCGCTTTTGTCGCTTCTCCTCGAAGCTACTGAAACGAATGGTAGCTGGAGATCTTCAGATTATGCCTGAGACTTCCTTTACCGAATTTACACTCCCCGAAATTGATAGCATCAAATGGATCGTAGGATCAGAGGTCTATGTTAAATCAGCTGCTTTATCTCGAATTTTAGCGTTTTCGCATTGGTATTTTCAACCGCTTCGAATCGTGTTTTTATTGCCTTCTTTTGTGTTAGACAAAGGCTATGATTGGGTGGCGAAGAATCGATTATTTTGGGGTAAATCGGTGGATGATTGTGCTGTGTAGGGCTTTTGGCCTATCTTTGTAAAAATATCAAAAATTAAAACTCTTTATGAAAGCATATATTTTCCCAGGTCAGGGTTCTCAGTTTCCGGGTATGGCAAAGGATTTGTACACGAATTTTCCTGTTGCTAAACAAATCATCGACGAGGCAGATGCCATTTTAGGTTTCTCGCTATCTGCTGTGATGTTCGAGGGAACGGACGAAGAATTAAAGCAAACGAAAGTGACGCAGCCTGCGATTTATTTGCATTCTATTTTGATCCCCAAATTAGGGAAAGACTTCGCTCCTTCGATGGTAGCAGGTCACTCGCTGGGAGAGTTCTCTGCACTCGTTTCTGCGGAAGGATTAAGCTGGCAAGATGGATTAAGATTAGTGTTTAAGAGAGCCTTAGCGATGCAAAAGGCCTGCGAAATAGAGCCAAGTACGATGGCCGCAGTTTTAGGTTTACCAGACGCAACGATCGAAGATATTTGCAAGGCTTACGGTCCATCCGTAGTCGCAGCTAACTATAACTGCCCAGGTCAAGTCGTGATCTCCGGTTCTTTAGAGGGAATCGAAGTGGTAGGAGCTCAATTAAAAGAAGCAGGAGCGAAGCGCGTATTGCCTTTGCCAGTGGGTGGAGCATTCCACTCGCCCTTTATGGAACCAGCACGTTTAGAATTAGCAGCAGCAATCGAGGCAACGGAAATCGTTCGTCCGATTTGTCCTATTTTCCAAAACGTCAACGCCAAACCATCCCAAGACCCAGCCGAAATCAAAGCGAACTTGATCTCTCAATTAACAGGAGCCGTTCGTTGGACACAGTCCGTGGAGGCAATGGTCGCAGCAGGTGCAACCGAATTTATCGAATGTGGTCCGGGCAAAGTATTGCAAGGCCTAGTTCGTAAGGTACACGCGGAGGCAGTCGTGTCTTCCTTTGAATTTGAATAACGGGAATTTGAATAACGGGAATTGGAATAAGAATAATCGAATTTGACGCGCTGATTGTGAGCGCTTAAGCGAAAAACGGCGGAAATAATTCAATTATTTTTCCGCTATCGTTTGATAATTTGGGTGCAAGCCCTTACTTTTGCATCACATTATGGAATTGACCTATGGTGTAATGGTAACACACCAGTTTTTGGTTCTGGTTTTCTAGGTTCGAATCCTGGTAGGTCAACAGAAAATTTAAAGGAGCTCATCGCAAGATGAGCTCCTTTTGTTTCCCCCTTACACCAAACCCTTCAACTTCTCTAATCCCGTCTTCGCCACTTTCAGCGGATCTTGAGCCCAAAGTTCTTTGTTGAATAATTCCAAGGATAGAATGACTGGTTTTTCGGATGGTTTTAAGCGTTTGATAATTTCCTTGATAGGTGCTTCGCCATCGCCCGCGTAGATGCGATCGCCATCAGTAATGGTAGTAGGTTTATTGGAAGTGACGTAGTCGTTTACGTGGAAGACTTCGATCGAGTTTTCTCCTACTAGGTGGAGGCAGTCGATGGAGGATTCGCCCTTGTACAGGTGGAATACGTCTAATAATAGTTTTGCATTGGGTTGCCCGGCTTCGGCGGCGACGAATAGGACGTCAGCCACGCGGTTGAGGTTTTTCGAATGTCCCCACATTTCAAGTTGAGGTGTGACGCCCATGTTCGCTCCTATGTCTAAGATGGCGCGGTAGCGTTCCGCGGCGCGTCGCAGGTCGAGGCCGGCTTCTTTCGTGGCACCCATGGGTGGAGCGGCCGTGCGGAAGCAGCCTAATTGTGCGAGCATATCCATCTCGCGTTTCATTTGTTCCAAACCTTGTTTACGAGTTGCCTCATCATCGACGATCCATTGGGCGAAGCCGATGGCGTTTTGGACGTTAATGCCTAAATCATCGATTCGCTTTTTAGCTTCTAGCAAAGTTCCGCCAGATTTTAAATAAGCTTCTAGCGTAGGTACCCAAATCTCACAATGCTTGTAGCCTGCCGCGGAGGCGACTTCGAGTTCTTTGATGAGGCCGAGCTTTTGGCCCATAATCGTACTCATATTTAACGAGAACTCGAATTTATGCGCTTTCTTAGAGGAAGCAGCAGAGGCCGAGGACGGCAACAAAGCAGCACCTGCAGCCGTACCTGAGGCGATTAATAAATCACGGCGACTAATTTTTGTCATAGCTTTTAGAGGATAATAGCGTTTTCAATAGGGCAAGATCGCCT
This sequence comes from Aquirufa sp. A-Brett2-15D, assembly GCF_054558735.1. Taxonomy (NCBI): domain Bacteria; kingdom Pseudomonadati; phylum Bacteroidota; class Cytophagia; order Cytophagales; family Flectobacillaceae; genus Aquirufa; species Aquirufa sp. A-Brett2-15D. The sequence goes on from NZ_JBSKFT010000002.1 coordinate 584,763, forward strand.
GATTTTTTCAATTGTTTGTAGGCTTCTCCCCAGGTCCATAAAATGAGTGGGATTTCCTGGTCGCCTAAATCGACCGTAGCGCTGACGCTTGTACCTTTTTTGGTCTTAATTAAAATCACCCCATTAGCACCCCTGACACCATAGATAGCCGTTTGAGAAGGATCCTTTAACACATTCACACTCTCGATATCATTCGGATTAATGGCATTGATATTTCCCATAAAAGGGACGTCATCAATCACATAAAGCGGGCTATTATTATTAATGGAGCCTATTCCCCGTATTCTGACCATCGTTCCACCTCCCGGAGAATTATCGTTGCCCACAGTGACGCCGGACACTTGACCTTGAAGCTTTTGGTTTACCGAAGCGACATTTACTTGACTTAGGCGATCTGAGCTGACCGTAGTAATGTCTGTGTTTTTAGGGAGTTTTTTGAAGTTAATCGGGTGAATCTGCAAGCTGATGCCCGCCACGCCTTTCAAATCCTTACCTGTCACGAGCTCAATGTGATCTATGAAATTCAAAGGAACAATAGAGGTCTCTTTAAATTCTGGCTGACTAGCTGAAGCGGGTTCATATAGTTGAACGAAAAGCGTGTCATTCCGAAGGGTAAATTGTTGCTTCGGGTTCTCGAAATGTTTTTTGAGGAGGTCAAAAAAGGAATTTTTTTGGCCAAATAAAACCAACGGAAAAAATAGTAAGATTAGTAGCTTTTTCATAGTTTGATTTCGCCTAGCTTCTCATACGAGAGAATCATCGAACGAACGTTATGGTAATTTATCTTCCAATTCGTAGCCATGTGACGCCATATCGGTTCCCCTTCGCGGGTCATCAACGGCCACCATTCACCTGTATTACGGTTAATCATCTTGTCAAAAACGAAGCGATGCACCTGTTCGTAAGCCTTCAGGAACTTTTCATCTTTCGTTAAAAGATACGCATCTAGCATTCCGATTAGCATTTCGGCATTTTGCCAAAACTCTTTCTCCAGATCCGTAGGCCCACCACCATGCGACCCCTCGACATACACGCCACCATATTCCCAGTCGATGCCATTTTCCATCGAATGATAGAAGGCCTTTTTAATATTACCTAAATAAGGCGTCACATCAATCTTCCCCACCTTCAGCGCATGCATCAAAAGCCAACCAAATTCCGAGTTATGACCGTAGGAGGTATTGTCGATGGCAGAGGCTTTTTGGCCTCCATCCTGAAAACGATCCCATCCCCACACAATATCAAATTTTATCTGTGGCGCCACGCTCCAATCCGCCCAAAACTGCGGAATACCCGTCCCCGTCGCCGGATCCATGATTTTATATATCAAAATGTCGATCGCTTCCTTTAGTTTTCTGCGGTGAATGTCTTTGCCACTCGCCTCATACAAGGTCGTGAAGGCTTCCATTAAATGCATGTGTACGTCCAGCGTCTTGCGATCCCCACCCGGAGCACCTGGTCCCATCATCGACCAATCTTCTGCAAAGAATTCCCAGTAACCGCCGTAATGGGTGTCCACCGCATATTTTTGGAGTAAATCAAAAACTTTCTCCGCATATTCCAACCCCACCGGATCCCCAGTTGCCAGGGTATATTCGCTCAGGGAATAGATAGCAAAACTATGGCCGTATCCGATCTTCTGCTTGTTCGTCGCTTCACCCGCGCGATTCACCATCCAATAGAATCCACCGTGGGTCTCGTCCCACATTTTGTCTAATAAAAACCGAACCCCATGCGCGGCCATTTCTTTCATCACGTCCCCACCAAAACCATGCCTGTACGCCTGCGAATACGTAAATACCGAACGCGTCATCGCAATCAATGATTTCTCATTTTCGCCCGAATCTTCCCCAAATTCATTGAAATGGGTAATATAACCTCCCTGCTTTTTGTCTACCGTCCGCTGAATCCAAAAAGGTAATAAAGCTCCTTCCGTATATTCCTTGATTTCCGATCTAAGCGATTGAATGTCCATGATGTAATTGTCTGATGGCGTCCGGACTCGCGGAACCGGTTTTGCCTAGTTGATGAATACTAATATGTACGGCCAAAGAGGCAAATTCACACGCCTCCTCTACAGAAGCCCCCGCCGCTCGAGCCGCCGAATAACCGGCCACTACCATATCGCCAGCACCCACCGTATCGATAGGGCCTTTCACTGGGAAAGCGGGCTGATGATGATATTCTTTTTGGCTCGCATAGATCATACCTTTTTCGCCTAAGGTAACGAGCACCGCTTGTTTTCTGGTCGCCGCCCAAGCTTGAATATTTTCTTTCGTGGCGGGTTTTTGATGAATATGGATAAACTCTGCCTCATTTACTTTTAAAGGCAAGTTTTTTGCATGACTGCCTAAGGATCGCAAATCGGCTAAGGCCTGTTGATTGCTTAATGCTTCTATATGCTGCGCTTGCAGGAGCGGAATCCTGAATTGTTCGTTAATAATTACCCAGTGGAAGTCAGCAGCTTCCAGAGCCTTGATTAACTCGCTCGTTTGATCCTGAAAGTTCGGTGACCTCGTCCCAAAATCAATTCGATTTAATTCTTCGTTACCACTCATCGGTTTCGAATAGGTAGGCGTGTCGATTTTAGTTTCTCGGATGTTCGTTGCATCGATACCTAGAGCCGCCATTTGATGTGCCATCTCCCGTCCGAATAGGTCATTTCCGCGCACCCCAAAGGCTGAAACTTGTGCACCTAAAATAGCTAGATTTTTCGCTACATTCCCCGCACCGCCTAAAGAGGCGCGCGGCTGAGAGGCTAAATGAACTTCCTTGGTGGTTTCGATGGAAAACTCTGCTGTTGAAGTCTGAACGTCAAAATAGAAGTCCAACGCAAAATCCCCCAGCACCGCTATACGCAGCTGTTGGATTCGAGCCAATATGGTCTCCAATCTTTCCGAGTTCATGTACTGTTAGGTTTAGCTAAATTTTCATCGAAAAATAGGGATATTTTCTTTAATTTTGATCATCTATTCATTCTAATTCTTTTTTGTTTTGGCATTAATCAAATCAATCTCTGGCATACGTGGTACCATCGGTGGAAAACCGGGTGAGGGTTTAAGTCCTCTGGACGTGGTAACTTTCGCCGCGGCTTATGGCACTTGGCTGAAAAAAGTGGGTCATCCATCGAATTCGATCGTGCTCGGTCGCGATGCGCGTATCTCCGGTGAGATGGTTAGTTCCTTAGTGGCTAATACGTTGATCGGTTTAGGCTGGGATGTGTTAGATATTGGACTTTCCACAACTCCAACAGTAGAATTAGCGGTGCCTTGGACGAAAGCAGCAGGTGGAATTATTATCACCGCTAGCCACAATCCAGCGCAATGGAATGCCTTGAAATTATTGAACGATCGTGGAGAATTTATCTCGGATCAGGATGGAAAGGACTTATTAACGATCGCAGAAAATCAAGATTTCGATTTTGCGGACGTGATGAAATTAGGAAAATTAACCCAAGACGATAGCTTTTTAGCGCAACACGTCGATCATGTGTTGGGTTTAAGTTGGGTGGATCAGCCTTTGATCGCAAAAGCGAACTTCCGTGTCTTAGTGGATGCAGTGAATTCGACCGGAGGAATCGTGGTTCCTATGTTATTGAAGGCTTTAGGCGTTGAGCAGGTGGACGTGATTTTTGGAGAAGCGACGGGACATTTTGGCCACAATCCAGAACCACTTCCGGAGAATTTGACGGAGATGATCTCGAAAATGAAGGCTGGAAATTATGATTTAGGTATTGTGGTGGATCCCGATGTGGATCGTCTTTGCTTTGTTTCGGAGGATGGAACACCATTTGGTGAAGAATATACGCTTGTGGCAGTAGCGGATTACGTGCTTTCTGTGAAACCAGGCAATACCGTTTCAAACCTTTCCTCTACGCGTGCTTTAGCCGATGTAACGCGTAAAGCGGGTGGCGAATATTTCGCGGCTGCAGTAGGTGAGGTTAACGTGGTGACTCAGATGAAGTCGGTGAACGCGATCATCGGTGGCGAAGGAAATGGAGGCGTGATCTTCCCAGAGTCGCATTACGGACGTGATTCCCTAGTGGGAATCGGTTTGTTCTTGACGCATTTGGCAAACAAAGGCATCAAAGCCTCTGAATTGCGTGCGAGCTATCCGGCGTATGTGATTTCTAAAAACAAGATTGAATTATCCACTGACCTGAACGTAGATTTAATTCTAGCGACGGTCGCTGAAAAATACAAGGAGGAGAAAGTAAACACGATCGATGGCGTGAAAATTGACTTCCCAGATCGCTGGGTTCATTTACGCAAATCGAACACGGAGCCTATCATTCGAATTTACGCGGAGGCATCTTCGGAGGCTGAAGCAGATACACTTGCACAACAAATTATAGACGTGATCTCTGAGATCGCGAAAGGGTAGATGGCAGATATAACACCAATTTATTTAGATAATGCGGCAACCACTCCGGTGGATCCAGCGGTTTATGCTGAAATGCAGCCTTATTTCGAGAATTTCACGGCAAATCCGTCGTCAATTCACTCCCACGGTCGTCAAGCGAAGGTGGCCGTAGAAAAGGCGCGCAAGACAATTGCGTCATTATTGCATGCCTCTCCATCGGAGATTTTCTTTACGTCAGGAGGTACAGAGGCTGATAATACGGTTTTGCAATCGGCAGTTTTGCATGGAGGATGCAAGGTAATTATCACTTCGCCTGTAGAACATCACGCGGTTTTACATGCGGCGGAGGCTTGGGCAAAATTGGGTTTGGCGGAATTGAAATTAGTTCGCGTGAATGCCGATGGATCGATTGATTTAGCACATTTGGAAGAATTATTAGCTTCTTCTGAGCAGGCGATCGTGAGTTTAATGCAGGGTAATAATGAAATCGGAAATCTCTTAGACTTGAACGCGGTGGGAGACCTTTGCGAGCAATACGGGGCTTTATTTCATTCGGATACAGTCCAAACCATGGGCCATTACAAGCACGATGTGTCGGCTCTCAAAGTCGATTTCATGGTGGGCGCTGCCCACAAGTTTCACGGCCCTAAGGGTGTCGGTTTCTTGTATGCGAAAGCAGGTTCTAAATTCAGTCCATTAATGCACGGCGGAGCGCAAGAGCGTAACCAACGTGGAGGAACGGAAAATGTATACGGAATGGTGGGTATCGCCAAAGCGTTGGAATTAGCCTATGCTTCCATGGACGAACACGAAGCCTATATCAAAGGATTAAAAGCCTATTTCATAGAAGGATTACAAAAACAATTCCCCGGCATTTCCTTCAACGGAGCCTCTGGGGATGTAGATAATAGTTTATACACGGTATTAAATGTGCGTTTTCCATCGGTAGCCGATGGTGATATGCTGTTATTTCAACTCGATATCGAGAAGATTTCTGCTTCAGGTGGTAGCGCCTGTTCGAGTGGTACTTCAGTGGGATCTCACGTATTAACAGCCTTGAATCCGACGGCAACTGGCGCAGCGGTTCGCTTTTCGTTTAGCAAAAATAATACCCGAACGGAGATCGATCGGGTAGTAGAAGTCTTGAAAAAAATCGTGGCCTAGTAGGCGCGCGCAAAGATAACTCTGCGGCTAGAAGGTGCTCCCGTTAGGATACATTTTCCAGCTTCTTCTTTAGTATTAAGAGGAATGCAGCGAATAGTCGCCTTTGTTAAATCTTTGATTTTTTCTTCTGTCTCAGATGAGCCATCCCAATGCGCAGAAAGGAATCCTCCCTCTTCAATCTTAGTCGTAAATTCTTCCCAGCTATTCACTTCGAAGGTATTTGCTGCTCTGAAATCAAACGCTTTTTGATAGATGCTTTTTTGGATGTCTTCTAAGGTATCCACCACCACGTCTTCAATTCCCTCAAACGACATGCTTGTCTTCTCTCGCGTATCACGACGAGCTAATTCGATCGTGCCATTTTCCATATCGCGGTTTCCAATTGCTAATCTAATTGGAACACCCTTCAATTCGTATTCTGCGAATTTAAATCCAGGACTTTGGTTTTCACTGAAATCAAATTTCACGGAAACACCGCGCTTTTTCAAAGCCTTCACTAAGGGATTAATGCGTGCTTTAATATTTTCTAATTGTTCATCCCCTTTATAGATGGGAACTATCACCACTTGAATCGGCGCTAATTTAGGAGGTAAAACCAAACCTTGATCATCCGAGTGCGCCATAATTAAGGCACCCACTAAACGGGTGGAAACACCCCAAGAGGTTCCCCACACATAATCCAATTGGTTTTCCTTGTTGACGAATTTAACGTCAAAGGCTTTAGCGAAGTTTTGGCCTAAAAAGTGCGACGTACCTGCCTGAAGTGCCTTTCCATCTTGCATCATCGCTTCGATGCAATAGGTTTCATCCGCTCCCGCAAAACGCTCGTTCGCCGTTTTAATTCCCTTCAATACCGGCATCGCCATAAAAGTCTCTGCAAATTCCGCATACACCTCTAGCATTTGTTCTGTCTCCTCGATCGCCTCTTGCTTCGTTGCGTGTGCCGTATGGCCTTCTTGCCACAGGAATTCTGCGGTACGCAAGAATAAACGCGTACGCATTTCCCATCTGACTACGTTTGCCCATTGATTAATCAACAAAGGCAAATCGCGGTAGGATTGAATCCAGTTTTTATAGGAGGACCAAATCACCGTTTCCGACGTAGGTCTCACAATTAATTCTTCTTCTAATTTCGCGTCTGGATCGACGATAACTCCACCGCCATTCGGATCATTTTTTAGTCGGTAATGTGTTACTACTGCACATTCTTTGGCAAAACCCTCTACGTGAGAAGCCTCCTTCGAAAGGAAAGATTTAGGGATAAAAAGGGGGAAATAGGCATTCGAGTGGCCTGTTTCTTTGAACATATCATCTAAGGCACGTTGCATTTTTTCCCAAATGGAATAGCCATAAGGTTTAATAATCATACAGCCTCGAACTGCGGAATTTTCCGCTAAATCTGCTCTCTTAACTAATTCGTTATACCACTCGGAATAATTTTCTGCGCGGCTCGGTAGGGATTTACTCATAAATATTGTTAAAATCGTAATGTAGTGTCCATTTTTTCGTTTACTTTACACTTGAAAAGTGGAACGATACAAAGATACGTTTTGTTAAGCTTTTATTTGACATCATCCGCTAAAAACCATGAAAAATCAATCCTTTGCTTATTTACTGCTTGTAGGATTCGGAATCCTCACCAGTTGCGTGAATGTGACAACATCTTCCTATGTCACAGATGATTTGTATGATGAAGCGAATCGTAGTGTTCAGGTGGCCAAAGTTCAGGCAGCTAAAGCCGCTAAAGATAAGAAATACTTAGATTTTCAAGACTTAGACGAGTCAGATGTGGAAGTCATCGAAGAAGAGGATGGGTTAGCTCAGCAATCCTATACTCGCGTAAATCCTAATTTATATCAATCTGCTTACCAGCAAGGTCTTTCAGATGGTCTATTTAATAGTCCTTATTTAGGTTATGGTTATCGATATACTCCTTTTAATTATTTTAATCCGTCTTTTTCTTATTTTGGAAACCCGTTTAGGACGTTTGGTATCGGTTTAGGGGTATCTGCTCTTAATCCATATTCATTTTATAGTCCATTTAACGATCCATTTAATCCGTTTTTTGATCCTTTCTACAGTCCTTTCTATAGAAATTTCAACAGCCCTTTTTATAGTCCATTCGGCTTCAACTCCTTCTATAATAACTATAATTATTATGGACCAGGAGGTAATTACACGGGATATAGTGGTCAATACCAGACGAATGATATAAGAGAGAAGAAGAATTTTGGTCCGCGTGACGATCGTTCTAACAACCGTAATTCGGGTGGAAATTATACTAATTCTCCTCGTGGCGGAAATAATTCTTATAATACACAAGGGAATAATTTACCTCGTGTTGTTACGCAACAAAACGCTAGTTCAGGTTCGAGTGCTCAGCCTTATGTAGCACCGCGTCGTAATTCGAATTACGAATACCGCGCGGCTCCTTCAGATGGCGGTGGTGTGCAACGTGGTAATTCGACATCCACATCCACATCAACACCTTCTTATAGCAGCCCTAGTTCTGGTGGAGGTTCAAGTTCCGGTGGTGGCGGAGGTGGTTCTAGTCGCGGTCCTCGTTAATTTACGATCATGAAAAAAGCTCTTTTATTATTTATCAGCGTGTTTGCGCTGAGCGAGGCTATGGCCCAAATCTATACCTATCCAGGTTTAGCCAAGCAGTTTACCACAAGCTATTCTGTCGGGACGGCTCGCATGCAAGCTTTAGGGGGTTCTCATAGTGCCTTAGGGGCAGACTTGAGTTCCATTTCAGGTAATCCAGCCGGTTTAGGTTTTTACACGCGTTCTGAGGTGAACTTGAGCCTAGCCTATACGGGAGTTCAGACTAAATCCATGTATTTGTCTTCTGCGGATGAAGCATCGGATAGTCAGATACAAGTGCCTACTTTAGGGATGGTGATCTCTAGTAATAATTTGAGTGGAGGTGATTGGAATGGGTCTTTTGGTTTTGGTTATTCTCGACAGGCGATTTTTATTCAGCCTATTACTATTTCAGGAACCAATAATCGGAGTTCGTTGCTAGACAACTTCATCGAGAAGGCGAATGATAAAGGGGCTACAGGAGCTAGTTTAGATGATGAATATGACTCCTATACCGGAACAGCTGGCTCAGCAGAGGCATTAGCTTACCATTCCTATTTAATTAATCCAAACTCTGTGACGGGCGGAGCACCATTTGAACGTTTTCAGCCTTTATTGCCCACGAATCAATACGGATCTGCCACTAATTCGGGTGCTTTAACCTCTTGGGACTTCGCTTATGGGGCATCTTATCAAGATAAATTTTATTTAGGTGCTGCTTTGCACTTTTCTCGAATAAATGCCAGTTCTTCCACGACTTGGGAAGATGAGTATCTAGGAGCGAAAAATGTGGCTGGTTTTCAATATGCCGAAACCTTATTGACGACAGGATCAGGTATTGCCCTTAGTTTAGGGGGGATTTACAAAGTGAATCCATCACTCCGACTTTCTTTGGCCTTAAAAACGCCTACCTATTATGACCAAATGAACGAGACCTATAATGCACGTTTGTTTCCGAATGTGATCGGCATTCCTACCATCGGTTCAACTGGTAATCCGATTACGATCACTAAGGTGAATCCGATCCGATTAACGACGAACGAGTTTACGTATCAATTTGTAAGTCCTTTGAAGGTTTCAGGTGGTCTTGCTTTTTTCTTCTCCAAGAAAGGTTTTGTTACCGCAGATGTAGAATATGTGGGTTATGGAGCTATGAAGGTATCTTCGTCTGAATTAGGTGGATCCGCTGATCAGTCTTTTCAGACAAAGTACAATGGTCAAATTTCCCGTAATTTTGAAGGGGCTTTGAACGTCAAATTAGGTTCTGAAATTCGTGTTTCACCGGTGTTTAGTTTGCGCGCGGGAGCGGCTCTTTACGGAAGTGGATATGCGCCTAGCTATGACACGATTGATCGCAATGCTTTCCAGGTTTCTGGTGGCATAGGATACCGTAAATCTAATTTCTATATCGATTTAACCGCGATTCGTAGGACGCAGAAAGATGCTTATACGCCGTATACGCTAAAAAATACGGCCGACTTTAGTTCCGCTACTTTAGATATGACGTCTACGCAATTGATGCTAGGTGGAGGGATCTATTTCTAGACAGGTAAGTATTGGTCTAAAAGCCAAAGCAATTGACTTACCGAAATCTCACCGTCAACTTGAATATCAGCTTGCTGGTAAAATGAGAGTCTTTCCTTGAAGGTTTTTTTGATGGAGGCGATTACTACGTCCTCGCTTTGGGACTTATCTAATAAGGGACGATTATTTCCCTGCGCTTTGTATAAGCGAGTTGCTAAATCGTTCACATCTACATTTAAAAATACGCTCACCCCGTTTTCTTTAATGAAGTCCATGTTATCATGAAAGCAAGGTACACCGCCTCCGGTCGCGATGACCATGGATTGATCTGGTTGAAAACCTCTCAGCGTCTTTTTTTCTATTTCACGGAAATGTGCCTCACCTAAATTAGAGAAAATCTCAGACACGGTCTTTTGTTCACGGGTTTCAATCAATTTATCCATGTCCATAAAGGAGTATCCAATATTCTTTGCTAATTCCTTCCCCAACGTACTTTTACCCGAGGACGGCATTCCTACTAAATAGATATTCTTCATTCTTTTTATTCTAGGCTTTGTTGAATTTCATCCGCAGAGGGTAGGGCGTAGGAAGACCATTTTCCTTTCACCGTTCCATCCTTTATTAGCCACAATCCGGGGCTAGAGCGAACAATGGTTTTTAATATTTTTGTATCGGCAGATAAGGCTGGAAATCCTAACTGGTATTTATGTCTCAAAGCGTTTACTTCCCCATCCGGTGAAGCAGAAACAAGCCAAACGGTGATATTTTTCAATCCCTTAGTTAGCTGTTCAATTTGAGGTAGTGCCCCTTCATTCATATGGTGAACGTTAGGGATAATCACCATCAATTTAGCCCCTTTAAAGCTTTCTTGCGTGTAATTAGTCGTATCACCCTCTGCCCACAATTGGTAGTCGGTAATCAAAGGTCTAGCCTCTTTTTCGTTAGTCGCATTCATCGAAATAAATTGCGCCGTCGTATCCGTAGGCATCTCACTTAATTCCGTTTCGACCCCTTTGATTTTATAGACATAGGTAAACTTCAATGGTTCGCGTTCCTTCATATTAGTAGGAATGTGATCCCCTATCGCGTAGGGCAAACCATCGCTAATAGGTAGGTGAAAATAGCAGAATATGCCTAAAGCAATACTTAGAGCTGATGTTATCAGGACCCACTTGCCTGTTTTTCTATCTTGCGGTTTTCTCGAAATGAGGATGATTACCGTTAATGCGATTAAGAAAATGTCTTTAAAGAAAGAAGTCCAGGGCGTTAATTTGATTGTTTCTCCAAAGCATCCACAATCCGTTACCTTATTAAAATAGGCTGAATAGAAAGTTAGGAATCCGAAGAAGGCTAAAATCCCTATGAAGGCATATAAGGTCTGTTTAACTCGGTAATTAAGTGCTAAAGCCACCGCCAATACAATTTCTAAGCTACTTAAAAGGATTGATAAGATTAGTGCATACGGAATCCAGAATTTCCAAAAACCGGCCATAAAAGCAAAGTCCACCGAGAACACTTCGAAGTATTCTTCTAGCTTTAGCTGGGTTCCGATCGGGTCATTCAATTTAATGAGACCCGAAAAGATGAAAATGCTTACCAATAAAATCTTTGCGATTTTGGTCATTATTGCTGTTGTTGCTGTTGTTGCTCCCCCTTCAAAGTGATTAAACAGAAGACGGCATAATTCAACATATCTTGATAATTCGCCTCTACTCCTTCAGAAACGAGTGTTACCCCATCATTATTTTCAATTTGCTTAGTGCGGAAAATCTTCATTAAAATCAGATCCGTCATACTACTAATCCGCATATCACGCCAAGCCTCGCCGTAATCATGGTTTTTATTTCTTAATAATTCCAACGTAATTTCCACTTGCTGATCGTAAAAGCCACTCAACTCTTCTGGAGCGAACTCCATCTGATCCGAATTTTCTAATGATTTTTGAATTAAAGCAATGATGCAGTAATTAATAATCCCAATGAACTCGCCTTCGATTCCATCCGCGATTTTTTGGCTTCCTTTTTCCTGGATGCTGCGAATACGCTGAGCTTTAATGAAGATTTGATCCGTTAGGCTAGAAAGTCGTAAAATTCTCCATGAAGTACCGTAATCTTTGTTTTTTTTATCAAACAAGGCTTTGCAGTATGAAATTACTTGGCGATATTCGATTTCGGTTTGGGAAGGCGTTGAGTCCCTATTCATAGAATCAGTTTTTAGACGATGCTCACGTTTTTATAGCCTACAAAATTATTTAAATTATCCTAAAATTCACTCGATTTGGACGCTCTTTTTTCCACAAGTCAAACAATCCGTTTAAATGGGCAATTGATTGATTTTTCTGCGCCTAAAATCATGGGTATTTTGAATATCACCCCGGATTCTTTTTACGAAGGAAGTCGCTTTACTTCTGTTGAATTAGCTTTAGAGCAGGCTTCATCCATGATCTCTGAAGGCGCTTTGATTTTGGATATTGGTGGGCATTCCACAAGACCTGGAGCTGCTCCGGTGAGTTTACAAGAGGAAATTGATCGGGTTTGTCCGATTATTTCTGCGATTGCCTCTGCATTTCCTTCTGTGATTATTTCTATCGATACGTATCGCGTGGCGGTGGCTCATGCGGCTTTAGCGGCTGGCGCTCATCTGTTTAATGATATAGGCGCAGGCCAAATGGACGAAGGCGTTTTCGATTACATTGTCGAAAATCAGATTCCCTATATTTTGAGTCATAGCGTGGGACGTTTTGAAAATGTGCATGAGGTGCCCGATTATCAAAATGTGATTGCGGAAGTTTTATATAATTTATTGCCCAAAGTTCAGGAACTTCGTTCCCGAGGTTTCAAAGATTTGATTGTTGACCCTGGTTTTGGCTTTTCTAAATCGCTTGATCATAATTATGCTTTGCTAGCTCAATTAAGAGCATTTAAGTTGCTAGGCGCACCCATATTAGCTGGTCTGTCAAGAAAGACAATGATCTGGAAAGAATTAGGTATTACTGCTGATGAAGCCTTAAATGGCAGTACCGTTTTACATACGGTAGCTTTGTTGCGGGGCGCGTCGATTTTACGAGTGCACGATGTGAAGGAGGCTAAAGAAACGATTCATTTAGTTCATAAACTACAAGAAAATGGCCTATCCCATTTATTATAAAGGCGCGTGGCAAGACCCCGAGAAGGTGACTGTATCCATAAAGGATGTGGGTTTTCTACGTGGTTTCGGCATTTTCGATTTCTTCCGCATCATGGATGGCAAGCCCATCTTTATGTCGGATCATTTAGATCGCTTTTTGAGTTCTGCAGCGAAAATGGGTTTGACTCATTCATATACAAAAGAGCATTTAGGCTCTTTAATCCACGAGATCGCGGCGCAATCTGTCGATCCTTGCTTAGGAGTGAAATTGGTTTTAACCGCAGGTTTTAGTCCAAACGGCTTCGATCCATCCGGAGATTCCGAGTTATACATTTTCCCCGGCGTCTTCTCGTTTGCCGAGCCTACCGCTGGGTTGCGTTTAATGAGTCGCGAATACTATCGCGAAATGGCGGACATCAAATCGCTGAATTATGCTTTCGCTTTACGTGAAATGCCTTCGGTTCGTGCAGCAGGTGGTGATGATTTGATTTACCATACGCCTGAATTTGGGGTTTCAGAATCGTCCCGCAGTAATTTGTTTTTTGTCAAAGACGGAGTCATTCATACCCCAGCTGATCATATTTTAGAAGGGGTCACGCGTAAAAAGGTGATTGCTTTAGCCTCTTCGGTTTACGAAGTTCGCGTCGGTCATAGTACGCTGGAGGATTTTATGAATGCCGATGAGGTCTTTACGACAGGTTCCACCAAGCGCGTCTTACCTATTTATTCGATCGATGGAAAGCAGATTGGGGATGGGAATAGGGGTGAGGTGACGGAGAAGGTTTATGAGATGTTGCTTGAAAATGAAATTTAATGGTGAATGGTAAGTGGTAAATAATCATTCATCATTTACCATTCATCATTCACCATTTATTTCAAAGACCAAATTTGAACCTTGAACTTTGCAATTTGAACTTTGAAAATAGCCCTGCGGGCTATTTTGGCCTAAAAGCCTTCATATTTCCCTCCCTACATACCAAGTAAGGTCCACCAATCAAGTCAATGCAATAAGGGATCGCTGGGAAAACAGCCTCTAGGCATTGTCTGATGGCCTTCGGTTTTCCGGGAAGGTTTAAAATTAATGTTTGATTTCTTATACCCGCTGTTTGGCGGCTAAGAATGGCTGTAGGAACATATTGCAGGCTTACGGAGCGCATGAGTTCGCCGAAGCCGGGCATCATTTTTTGGCAAACTGCTTCTGTTGCTTCTGGAGTTACATCGCGTAAGGCAGGGCCCGTGCCGCCGGTGGTTACTAATAGGCAAACTTCTTTAGACATTTCGATCATCTTCGCCTCAAGTTGATCTTGTTCGTCCGGTACAACGGCGTAGACTACGTCGAATTCAGATTCCAAATATTCCTTTAATAATTCGACCACGGCTTTGCCGGGAATATCTTCGTAGATTCCTGCGCTGGCGCGATCGGACACATTAATGACGCCTATTTTGATCATTTTATTTTGGGTAATTTAAGCTTCTTTTCCATCGGAATGGGTTCGTCTAACAGGTCTCTGATGACGATGGAGGCGACTACCCCACCAAATGCCGCAGGAAGATAAGAAATAGTTCCGTAAGCTGATTTTTTGTAATTGCTTCCATCGGTTAGGATTAAGGATTCGTCTTTGACTTTTTCCAAAGAGAAAACCGCTTTAATCCCTTTTCCTACTCCCATTTTGCGTATTCTTTTGCGCACTAAAGACGCTAAATAACAATCTCGTGTATCAAATAAATCAGCCGTTCTGATTTTAGTAGGATCCATTTTCCCCCCGGCACCCATGGAGCTGGCTATTTTAAAACCGAGGTCATAGGCCGTTTTTAATAAGGTAATTTTAGGAGTCACCGAGTCGATGCAGTCCATCACATAGTCGAACTTGGTAGTTTCTAGGAGTTTTTTAGCCTCTTCTGGACTTAAAAATTGCTCTACCACGGATAAATTAAGCGCTGGATTAATGGCTAGTAGGCGTTCGGCCATGATTTGGGCTTTTGAAATTCCATGGTTCGTCGCTAAAGCGGGTAATTGTCGGTTTCGATTCGTAGGATCCACCACATCGCCATCCACGATGGTCATCGTTCCTACGCCAGAACGGGCGATGAATTCTGCGGCAAAAGAGCCTACGCCCCCTAAACCGACCACTAAAACATGTGCTTTTTGTAATTTCTGGATTCCCTCCGAACCGATTAATAATTCGGAACGAGAAAGCCAGCTCAGATCATTGTTTGGCATAATTAGGATATTTCTTCCTTGATTTGGTAATTCGTCGTTTTATCCGAATTAGTGATTAATAATTCACCAATGAATCCAGCTAAAAATAATTGAACCCCTAAAATAATGGCCACTAAAGCCAAGAAAAAGAGTGGGTTATCCGTGACGTTTCGGTATTTTAAATTATAAGCTATGTTATAAATTTTAACAGCCATTAGATAAATAGTTAAGGCAGATCCAGTCAAAAATGACAAGATACCTAGGCTACCAAAAAGGTGCATGGGGCGCTTTCCAAAAATCTGCACAAACGAGATCGATAATAGATCTAAAAATCCAAACAAGAATCGTTCTAAGCCGAATTTCGTCACACCATACTTGCGCGCTTGGTGCTGAACCACCTTTTCGCCTATCTTCGTGAATCCATTCCATTTCGCTTGAACCGGAATATAGCGGTGCATTTCACCATATAATCTTAGGGTTTTCACCACCTCGATTTTATAGGCTTTCAGTCCACAATTGAAGTCATTCAACTTGACTCCAGACAGTTTACGCGTCGCCGCATTGTATAACTTCGTAGGAATTGTCTTCGAAATAGGGTCAAAGCGTTTTTGTTTCCAGCCCGAAACTAAATCATAATTTTCTTCTGTAATCAATCGATATAATTCCGGAATTTCATCCGGGGAATCTTGTAAATCAGCATCCATAGTGATGACTACTTGGCCAGATGCCTTACTGAATCCTTCGTGAAGCGCAGCTGATTTGCCGTAATTGCGAGCAAAAGAAATAGCTAAAAGGCTGCTGTATTGCGTGGATAATTGCTTCAATACCTCCCAAGAATTGTCGTTACTACCATCGTTCACGAATATCATCTCGTAAGAAAAAGCATTTTCTTTCATGACGCGGTCGATCCAAGAACATAGTTCTGGAAGCGATTCGGCTTCGTTATAAAGAGGTACTACGATGGATAGTTGTAACATACGAGCAAAAATACAAAATAATTATGAAGGAAAGATGATATAATAAGGTCTTAATAATTCAATGAATTCCGGGCTATAGTCGCCTTGTTCGGTTTTAATATGTAGCCTGCGTTCCTCGGTTAGCTTTTCTTTCCTTGATCCGCACGCCATTACGCGTAAAACTGGGCTGTCTGGATTCGAATGAATCTTTACTTTTTCGTTGAAATATAGGCCTTTTGATTGGAGTGTTTTTTCGAATTGTGCCAAAACATCTTCAGGATATAATACCGCAAATTCTCCTTCCTCTGCCAGCAATCGATCAATCGAGGCCACTAAATCAGCTGGACTCAAATGATCCGAATGAATCGCCATGTGCTTAGCTGGATCTGTTGACGCTAAATGATTTGTAAAAAAGGGTGGGTTAGAGCAGATGAAATCGAATTTTACATCTGGACTATAGGTGTTAACGTCTGTTTGGATGACTTGAAGGCGTTCTTTGAAGGGACTTTTTTCGAAGTTTTCTGCGGCTAATAAAGCTACCTCAAGATGTATTTCGAGTGCTTTTACTTGTATTTTCGGGTTCGCTTGAACCATCATCGTGGCCAAAAGTCCACATCCTGTTCCGATATCTAGGCATAAACCACGTGCTTGTAAGGATGTCCAAGCACCGAACAGGCAAGCTTCCGTGCTAATTTTCAATCCCGGATTTCCGTGACTAAGCTCGAATTGCTTGAACTCGAAAAGGGATCTATTTTCGGCCATAATCTGCCGGATTTTCACCCCAATCTTCCGTTTCCCACTTCAACACTTTCGTGGAATAGTGATTGCTTTTTAACCAAGCGATGGCGTTATCCACCATCTTAAATAGTTCTTCTGTACCTGCGTGACGTTCTAGATTTGTCTTAATAGCCCGATTTCGAACCCAGGCGATGGCCGTTCGAGAATCAGAATACAAAGGGTAGGGGCAATCTAATTTTTTCAGATAGGCAAGCCCGTGCACGATGGCTAAGAATTCACCGAGGTTCACTGTTCCTTCTGGGAAAGGGCCGCGGGCAAATAATATCTCTTTTGTCTCTGTATTAACACCTTGGTATTCTAATACGCCTGGATTTCCTGCACATGCCGCATCGACTGATATACTCGGAACGATGAATTTAGCCACATGTAGCCGAGGGGCTTTGGCCTTCGAAGCAGGGCTTACACTTGCCCAATAATTCTTTTTAGAAGCTGACTCTGCCTCTGATTTGGACTCAAAAGCTTTGTATTGTGCGCCAGCATAACCTTTTATATGCTTTTCGGTCTCTGCCCAAGAATCAAAGATACCGGTCTGATGACCTGCCCAAATCACATAATATTTTTGTTTTTTGGCCATCTAGATCAAACGGGATTTAAAGATCTTGATCGCAATGGCAATCAATATAACTCCAAATATTTTGCGCAAAATCTGTGTCCCCGCACTACCTAATTTCTTCTCAATCCAAACACTTGATCGCAATACGAGGTAGATGAAAATAAGATTAATAAAGATACTGATGATGATATTTCCCTCTTCAAACTGTGATTTCAAGGAAATCAAAGTGGTCATTGTTCCCGCACCAGCAATGATAGGAAAGGCTAATGGAACAATGGAATGGGTATTTGTTTCAATTTCCTCACTCTTAAAGATGCTCCTTCCCAAGGTCATTTCCATACCGATGAGGAAAATGATTAAGGCACCTGCCATCGCAAAGGAATTCGTGTCTACACCCAGTAAGTGCAAGATGAATTTTCCGGCGTAAAAGAATCCAACCATGATGATACCAGACGCTAAAGTGGCTTGCATGGCATGAATGTCGCCATTCTTTTTTCTCAAATCGATGATGATAGGGATGGATCCTAAAATATCAATAACAGAAAATAGGATCAAAGAGGCCGAAAGAATTTCTTTATAATTAAAGTTCATTTTTTATGTGGTTGATGAGTGTTTCAATATCTTCTTTCGTGTGGGCTGGAAAATTTGCGATTCGGAACGTCGTATTTTTCCATTCGCCATATCCTTTGCCTAATTCGATGCCTTTCACTTGACAGTGGGCATGCAAGGCCTGAATCTTTTCTGCGGGACCTTTCAGGGCTAAAACCGTAGGCAATCGCAATTCGTCCCGTTCGATTAAATAAGAAAAATCGTTTTGTTGGTCCCAAAAATCAGTCCATATTTTCATTTTTGTCAAAGTGGCTAGATGTGTTTCTGATAAAGAAGGCAACTGCTGAGTTAGACGATAAATTAAATAAATGCTCAACACATTAGGCGTCATTTGCGTCTGAAATACGCGTCTATTCTCTTCTATGAACAATAAATCATTATAATGGGTTGCTCGTGCGAGTTCTTTCGCCCTGTTCAAAGCTTTAGGCGAACAGATCATCAGACCCATTCCTGCTGGAATTCCCATACATTTTTGTACGGAAGCCAGCCAAACATCCGCTTCTAACCACGGTAATTCGATGCCTCCCATGGAAGAAGTGGCATCGACGGCTACAATGGCGTCTTCGGCTAATTGAAAATCCGCGCGGCGTATTTGCTGGCCGGTTCCATTAGAAGTTTCACTTTGGACTAAACACAAGGTGTCGCCTGTGATGGGCCCTAGTTGGAGGCTAACTTCGGCAAGGCTTTGGCCTATAGAAAACTCGTGACATTCCGCAACGGACTTTGCATAATTCGCCCATTTCTTACCAAAAGCCCCATTAAATAGATGAATTGATTTTTTTCTGACCAAAGATTGCGTCACAATCTCCCAAGCTTCCGTCGCCGATGAAACGAAATAAATGCTATAATCAGCCGGGATATTCCATTTAGCATGGAGCTCCAGAAACGTAGCTTCTAGCAATTCCTCGAACTGCGCACTTCTGTGATTGATGCTGACAATCCCCTGCTTAAAAGCCTCTTGAATGTATCCAAGGGCCTCTGGGTGTACCTTAGAAGGACCAGGGTAGAAAGATAACATGGGTTATAGAAAGGAATAAAGACCTAATTCATAACCACGAAGGCCTAAACCAACGATGATTCCTTTTGCTTTAGGACTTAAATAGCTGTGGTGACGAAAATCTTCTCTGGCGTGCACATTTGAAATATGAATTTCAATAACTGGAGTTTTTATTGCCGCAACGGCATCACCCAAAGCCACCGAAGTGTGAGTATATCCGCCCGCATTGAATAAAATACCATCGTAGCTGAATCCCACTTCGTGTAATTTATTAATAAGAACTCCCTCTTCATTCGATTGAAAATAGGAGATGTCTAATTGCTCGCCAAATTTATCTTGTAAGATTTCCAAAAACTGTTCGAAAGTCTGTGCTCCATAAATTTCAGGTTCACGCGTGCCTAATAAATTTAAATTAGGGCCATTCAGGATCAATATTTTCTTTCTTACCATATTTAAAAAGGTACATGCGGTGTAAAAATACGTAATTACTTTAAATTTACGGGATTCTAAAGATAAAATGTCGATGTGGGATGTAGAAATCCAGGCTTTTGGTGATTACTTGAAAATAGAACGGGGTTTGTCAAAACATTCCCACGAAGCCTATTTGCGGGATATTCATAAGTTAGCATCCTATTTATCAGCTAATCCAATAACCATAGACAAAGTCGAGGAATCTCACCTATTGGCATTTTTAAAAGATTTACATGCCTTAGGGGTAGAAGCCAGCACCCAATCTAGAACCTTATCTGGAATTCGGGCCTTTTTTCAATTTCTTGTCTTTGACGGGACATTAAAAGTAGACCCTACGATTCACGTAAAGAATCCCCAAATGGGTCGCAAACTTCCAGACACACTTTCTTTTGACGAAATCACAGCCATACTCGATCAAGCTGATCTGTCTAGTCCGGAGGGCGTTCGCAATCGCGCGATGTTGGAATTTTTATATGGCGCGGGGTTACGTGTATCAGAATTAATTGGCCTAAAAAGAGACGATATTTATGAAGACCAGGGCTTCATTAAAGTGCGTGGAAAAGGAGATAAAGAACGTCTGGTTCCAGCTGGCCGCGATGCCTTCAAATATTTAAATTTGTATTTGGAATCTATTCGACCCTCCGTTCCCGTCAAGAAAGATTCGACGCATATTATATTCTTAAACAGGAGAGGATCTGGCCTAAGTCGTGTAATGGTTTTCTTGATTTGCAAAGACCTAGCTGCGAAAGCCGGGATAACGAAAGTCATCAGTCCACATACGTTTCGCCACTCTTTTGCCACCCATTTAATTGAAGGTGGCGCAGATCTTCGAGCTGTTCAAGAGATGTTAGGTCATGAATCGATCTTAACGACGGAGATTTATACGCACTTGGATCGGGCGTATTTGACGCAGATGGTGCAGGATTTTCATCCTTTTTCGAAGTTCAAAGACCAAAGTTCAAATAGCAAATAGCAAATAGCAAAGTTCAAAAATGGATTTTAATCAATAAGTTGATAAGTGTTATCAGTTATTTAGTGTGTTCCCAAAGGTTACTGGTGTAGTTTTACAAAAAACACCACTATGACTTACTCCAATATTGTTCAAGAAAAGGCTTTTCAATTTTCTTTACATTTAATACCAATTTGCATAAGGCTTTCAAATGAAAAAAGGGAGTTTGTTTTGTCTAAACAGCTCTTAAAATCGAGCACATCCATAGGGGCAAATTTAGAATAAGCTATCGGAGGCTTTTCAAAGAAAGATTTTCATTATAAAATTTCAATTTCATACAAAGAAGCAAGAGAAACCCGCTATTGGTTGAAATTGCTCATTGCATCTGACTTAATTCAAATCGAGGAAGGGAATAAATTATTAGACGAATTAGAGGAGATTCTTAAAATTTTAGGTCGCACTATTATCACCTTGAATCAAAAGAATCAAGACTAATATAGATTTTCATCCACGTTGCTCTTTGGTCTTTGCTCTTTGCTCTTTGAACTTTGCTCTTTGCTCTTTGAACTTTGCTCTTTGTTATTTGTCTTCCGGAAAAGGAATAAACACAAAATTGGTAAACTGTCCATCCACCACGAAAAGGCAGGCGTATTCTTCGATGTCTCTAAAGTTTTGGACAAAAAGCTCCATATTTTCCTCTGCAATGAGTTTGCGTTGGACGAATTCTTCCATCATCGAAGCGTGGTAGTTCCATTTGTTTTCGTTCAATTCTGCGACACCTATCAGTTTTTGACCTATTTCGATGGGGCGTTGTGAGGTGACGAAGATGGGAAAATCAGAGAAGCCACGCTTTTTGATTTGGTAGGATGCTTCTTTCAAGGCATCTGAGACTTTGATGAAGTCTGACGAGATAAGTCCTAAATATTTCCCATTTAAATCGGGGGAATTAGGGGCATTGGATAGGGCGGTGTAATCTTCGATCATAATTTTAACTCTTACTTAGTAATAATAATTGGATGTCTTTTACGACTTTATGGAATAATTTTCCTGTGCTGGCTTGCGTGACGAAGCCTTTGTAGCAGAATACACCTTTCATGAAGGATTTTCCCTGCCAAAGCATTTCCTCCACACCCCCGGTCTTTCCCGCCTTCAAGATAAAGGAAGTCATCAGGTTGCTCATAGCTAAGCTAGATGTATGGGCTACTAGGGAAGGAATATTAGGTACGCAATAGTGCGTGACGCCGTATTTTTCGAAGGTAGGCTTTTGAATGGTGCATGCCTCGGTAGTCTCAAAACAGCCTCCTTGGTCGATGCAAACATCCAAAATCAAGGTACCAGGATTCAGTTTACTGACCATCTCTTCCGTTACAATACACGGTGTAATGCCGGTATCTGATCGAAGTGCGCCTACGATGATTTGGGCTTCTTGTAGGGCTTTGGCTAGGTTTTCTGAGTCAATCACTTGTGTGACGATGGGGAAACCTAGCGACGCTTTTAGGCGTTGAAGTTTGTAAATATCTTTGTCGAAAACTTGAAATTGTATGCCTGCGCTCGCTGCCGCTCGCGCCACCTGCTCCACGACTTGTCCTGCACCTAAGAGCACCATTTTGCAAGGCGGTACGCCGGTAACTTGACCTAGTAACAAGCCTTGTTTCTTTTGGATGATATCCGTTGCAATGGGTAAAATCAATTGTCCAGCGATTTCCGCCATGATTTTAATGAAAGGAAAGCCGCCGCCATTGTCTTCGACGAATTCGAGTCCGATGGCCAGTAGCTTTTTGGCATTAATCGAATCGATTAATTCGGAGGATAAATGTTGATAGGACGCACTCGAAATGAAGGCTTGACCCTCTTTCATGCGCGCGATTTCTGCGATAGTGGGAGGTGTAATCTTTAAGGTTAAGGCACTCTGCCAAATCATCGCCACATCCTCGCTCACGCTCGCCCCAGCTAATAAATAGTCGGCATCGCTGAATCCAGCTCTCTCCCCGGCGCCCTTTTCGATCACAATTTCATGGCCATTGTTCGTCAATAAAGTGACGGCTTGAGGGCTCAAAGAAATGCGATTTTCGGAAAGGTCTGATTCCTTGGGAAGGCTGATGCGGATGCTTTGGGCATTCTGCTTCGTCCAGGCCATCGCCTCTAAAGGAGCAATTCCTTGTTTAGAAAGTAATTCCTGAAACGGATTGTGTTCTAATATCTTCGCCATACCACTTCTAATTTACGATGAGTGTCATCTACGTGAGCAACGTTCAGTTCTACATGTTCAAACGTCCAAAACTCCTCCGCTTGCTCTGGCCATTCGATTAAGCACAAATTTCCGGAGTCCAAATATTCTTCTAATCCGATGTCGAAAGCTTCTTGTGCGTTCTTTAATCGGTATAAATCAAAATGATAAATCGGTTTTCCTTTGCCATCCACGTATTCGTTTACGAGTGAAAAGGTAGGGCTTTGGACCGATTGCGCCACCCCTAATTGATGGCAAATTTCTTTAATTAATGTCGTTTTTCCGGCACCCATTTCGCCTCGGAATAACCACACATTGGGGTAGTCTTTGGCCTCCCTGATTAAACTCAAAGCTATTTCAGGTAATTCCGAGATGCTATATTTATCCCAGGGTGTCATAGTTCAATATCTCCTAATTGTGGTCTGATGAGAATTTCTTCCAAAACCGTAGACGGATTCATCGTATAAGCAGCGTAAATCGTCGAGGCCACATCATCTGCAGGAATGAACCGAGATTCAGGCAATTCCACTCCATCCCAAGCCGGCGTTAAAGTAGCACCTGGCAAGATGGCAGTCACTTTTATGCCTTGTGTTTTTGTCTCTTCGCGCAATACTTTCGTGAAGCCTAGCAGGGCAAATTTGCTGATGCAATAAGATCCTCCTGCGGTATATGCCGTGATGGATGCGGTAGAGCAAATGGTAAAGATGTGCCCTGATTTTTGGGCTTGAAATGTAGGCAAAAATGCTCTGGTTAGATGGTAAGCACTATATAAATTGGCTTCGATTTGACTTTCCAAAACTCCATCCTCCTCATTTTGAATCTGTCCTGGCATAAAAAATCCAGCATTATTGATGAGTACGTCGATGGATTTTGTTTGGCCTACTACCCATCCTGCAAAATCTTGACATTGGGCTTTTACACTTAAATCGGCAACAAACGTATGCAAGGCCGTAGTATTAAATTCAGCTGAAAGTGCATCCAGTTTTTCCTTATTTCTAGAACAGGTAAAAACGGCAAAACCTTCCTTTATGAATTTTTTTACCAAAGCTTTACCAATTCCCTGGCTACCGCCACTAATTATAACCGTTTTGTTCATTATCTTTGAGTATTATAGATTTGTAATATACCAATCAGATGTCAAAATTAGGCAAATATTTAATCTTCCTGGGTAAGCTTTTTACAAATCCAGAAAAATTTCGGGTTTATCTCGCCTTGACATTTCAAGAATGTGTCGACATTGGTATCAACTCGGTCTTAATTGTGGCCATTGTATCCTCGTTTTTAGGTGCTGTGACCTGCGTTCAGACCGCGGCTAACATGGATAACCCCTTTGTTCCGCAGTACATTATCAGTCTAATTGTGCGTGATACTACGATTTTGGAAATGGGTCCTACCATTACTTGTGTTGTTTTAGCGGGTAAAATCGGTTCTAATATTGCTGGTCAAATAGGAACGATGCGGATCACGGAACAAATTGATGCGTTAGAAGTAATGGGAATCAATTCTAGATCCTATTTAGTATTGCCTAAAATTATCGCTGCGTTAATCACTTTCCCCATGTTAGTTACCTTAGCTTGTTTTCTAGCGATTTATGGTGGCTATTTAGCTGGATGGTTAACAGGTGCAATTTCCCCTCAAGAATACATTAAAGGATTACAATTTCAATTCAAAGGGAATTACATGATTTTTGCATTGACGAAATCAGTAGTTTTTGCCTTTTTAATCGTAACGATTTCAGCCTTCAAGGGTTTTCATACGAAGGGCGGGGCTTATGAGGTGGGGACTTCGAGTACGGCTGCGGTAACGAATTCATGTATCGCAATTTTGATTGCAGATTATCTTTTGGCCCAATTATTAGTCGGCTAATTTCGCTCAATAAATACGTTAGTCGTTAAAATAGAGCTAGCCGCTCCTCGGTAAGACCCGAAAACCGGTGTAATTTCCTCTGGTAAACAAGAGGCGGCTAAAGGAATATGATTCCCAGAAACCACTTCATGCTGCGTGGGATCGTACCCTCTCCACCCGCCACCAGGTAAATAAACTTCGACCCAAGCATGTAAATGATGTGTTTGATTAGGCACATCAACGGGTGCAACTCCGATGTAATACCCAGATACAAATCGCGTCGCTAGTCCCAAGGCACGGCATAAAGCAGAAAATAAGACCGCATAATCGCGGCAAGATCCCTTGCGATTAATCAGGGTAAACTCGGGGGTATTCGGCGCTCCTTCTTCTCTAATTTCGTAGGCAAATTTACTGGAGATGAATTCGTTGAGGGCTGATAGGTAGTCGGAGGTGCTATAACGTACTCCTGATGCGATTTGACGAGCCATTTGCTCCACATTCGGTGTTACCCCCTCTAGACCTAAATAAGGACTCAACGTTTTTTGGTAGGAAGTAGAATAGGTGATGGGTAACGTTTTACTCTCAAACGGGAAATAGACAAAATCAAAAGGATTGAATTCCGTCGTTTCTACCGTCGTCTGTACCTCAATGGATAAATAGGAGGTAGGCTCTTTGAAAAAGAGAATATTTTGAATGTTGCCTTCCGGATCTAGGTTTTTTGAAGTTTGAACTGGAGCCGGATCAATCTGTATAGTAAATTCTTGAACGGATAATAAGGCGCTTTTCCGGGGGTGTAAATAGAGGATATGGGGGTCCAAAGTGACCGCCTCACTGTAATCATATCTTAATTTGTGTTGTATGCGTGCGATCATTTCTTTTTTGAAATTAAATCTTTCATCCAACTTTCATCGATTCCTTCAAGAGATTTGCGCAAGGCTTCGTTCCAATCATCTGAGATAGCTTCCATATCTTCTTTATGAAGTCTGATTTCTCTCGCCTTAAAACTATTTTTTTCGTAAACGACCACATCAATTGGATAATCCACATCATTTGCGCTGACTTGGGTAGCATCGAAAGAAAGAAAACCCATTTTTAGAGCCTCTTTTAGAGAGGTTTCATGTGTTAGGTTTCTATTTAATAAGGGTTTACCGTAATTAGAATTACCAATAATCTGGTATTTTAAACCCTCATTAATCTCGATCCAGTTCCCTTCAGGGAATATTAAAAATAGCTTATGTTCTGCATCTTTAGGCATTTGTCCGCCCACGATGGCATGTAAATTAAAGGCATAACCTTCTTTTTCCAGCGTTTCGCGGTCTTCTGCGGCTACTTGTTTCAGTTTTTGGCCAAATGACGTAGCCGCCTGAAACATGTAATCGTAGCTTTCTTCCTCGTCTACTATGGCCTGATTAAAATAAGTTACCGCCTTATCTCGAACAGAACGCAATCCAGCGGTCATGATAAAAAGGGAGTGATTGTTGATCTCGTGAATAGAGATTTTTTTATTCGAATACACCTCGTTCCCCGCTGTAATTCGGGTATCTGCGATGGCAACAAGTCCTTCTTTAACGGTAATTCCTAAACAATATGTCATAAAATGAGGCTGGCAAATGAGTGAGCAATATTACACTATTTATTTGAAAAGCTGGGTTTAATTAACCGGTTTCAGGTCAAAATAGGTGTTATGAATTGTCTGTCCAATATCGTTATTTGATTTTTGAAAATTATCTAAAAATTGATGTAAACCGGTATTTAAAATGTCTTCGATTTCCGTGAATTGTACTTCAGATAAAATCTTAGATAACTTTTTCTCCGCTTGATTAGAGTAGCCGTGATCGAAAGAGGTGCCCGAAATCGCATAAAGGGATTGCTCGGCTTCTGTTAGGCAATGGACAACGGAACGCGGGAAACCTTTGTCTAGAATTAAAAACTCCACAATATTGGTGGGGTTCACCACTTTGTATTGCTGGCGAAACATATTGTAGGCAGAAACGGATTTTAAAACAGAGGACCAAAGCAACAGATCCAAAGGCGAACCAACTGATTCCACATTGGGCAATAAGGTAAAATATTTTACATCCAGGAATCGGGTCGTTTTGTCTGCGCGCTCCAGTAATTTTCCTAATTGACCAAAATGCCAGCCTTCTCCGCGGGTAATCGTCGAATCCACAATGCCATAAAATAATTGACTTCCAGATTTAATTTCTTCTAAAAAACCTTGGTAGCGAGATATTTCCCAGCTCTTACTTCCCTCTACGCGTTCTTTTACTGTCCAGTATATTTGATTAACATATTCCCACATCTCCCTTGAAATACTTTCTCGAATCGTGCGGGCATTTTCGCGAGCTGAATAGAGGCAAGACAGGATGGAGTTTGGGTTATTCTCATCAAATGTCATAAAATATAATACGTTCTCTCTATTCGCTTCCGAATAATGCTCAAAGAAATTATAATGATCCGCCGTGGCCACAATTAAAGGCTCCCATTGTTCTGGGACATTAGGGGGTAAATCTAAGGCGAGTTTAAAATTCACAGAGATAAAGCGGGCGTAATTGTCAGCTCTCTCGATGTACCTGTTCATCCAATAGATGGAATTAGCTACACGACTTAACATAGGCTATAATTTTAATTTCAAATGCTTGATATCTTAAAATTAGGATTTTTTTTCAGAGTGAGGCATGGGACGGTCCTTTTTTGTATTTTTGTCTTTTAAATCGACAGAAAAATCCACATGTTTTATCAAATTTTCATAAAACCACTCTTTTTCTTATTTAATCCAGAGCGCGCGCATTACTTAGCGACTGATTTGATTCGCTTTAGCTTGCGCATTCCTGGGATGTCGTATGTGTTCAAGGTGTTGTTTCAAGTAGAGGATAAGCGCTTAGAGCGAACGGTTTTTGGTCTTCATTTTCCTAATCCGGTAGGATTAGCGGCTGGATTTGATAAAAATGCTGAATTGATCGATGAATTTGCAGAATTAGGTTTTGGCTTTATTGAAGTAGGAACGGTAACGCCCAAAGCACAAGATGGAAACCCTAAACCCCGATTGTTTCGTTTATTAGAAGATGAAGGGATAATAAATCGAATGGGCTTTAATAATGAGGGTCTAGCTGCGATGAAAGTGCGATTAGAAAAACGTCGTTCTAAGGTGATTGTGGGAGGGAATTTGGGAAAAAATAAAGTAACGTCGAATGAATTAGCGGATGATGATTATTGCCAAGGTTTCGAAGCATTATATGAGGTAGTAGATTATTTTGTGGTGAACGTAAGTTCCCCCAATACCCCTAATCTACGGGCATTGCAAGAGAAAGAGCCTTTGAAAAAATTATTACAAACATTACAAGATTTAAATAATTTAAAACCTGCTCAGAAGCCCATCCTATTAAAAATTGCCCCTGATTTAAGTAATGATCAGTTAGATGATGTGATAGAAATTGTATTGGAAACTAAGTTAGCGGGAGTTATTGCCACGAATACTACCTTATCTCGCGAAGGATTGCAATCGTCGAATTGTCAAGAAACGGGAGGATTGAGTGGTAAGCCTTTGACTAAACGTTCCACGGAAGTGGTGGCTTATTTGCACCAAAAATCAAAGGGGCAATTTCCCATCATTGGGGTAGGCGGTATTCACTCTGGAGCAGATGCGGTAGAGAAATTAAAAGCCGGTGCCTCACTCATTCAAATCTATTCTGGCTTCATTTATGAAGGCCCTGCGTTGATCAAAGAAATCAATAAAGAAATAATAGCAGCAGGACTGTAAATTTGATTTTGTAAATCGAATCAAAAAAGCGAAATTTATAAGATTATACCCTTGTTCCTTCCATGGCAAAAAAGATTAGTAACACTACAAGCACTTTACAACTTAATTTTGAGCAAGATAAGCCCAAAAGAAAAATGGACGGCGCTGTTTTATATCGCTTTCAGTTAATCGTTTCAGCATTTTTATTTCTAATTGGCACTTTATTACTGGTTTCATTTGGTTCAAGTTTCTTCGTAGGAGTTTCAGATCAAAGCGAAGTGGAACGTGGCGTGGTGGATACGATTCAAGGATCCGATATTCCAATCAAAAACTTAGCGGGTTTATTAGGGGCTAAAATAGCCCACTTCTTTTTATTCAAAACTTTCGGGTGGTCCACCTTATTATTGATCCCATTATTTTATCTATCCGCTTTAAAGGTCGGCTTTAAAAAAGAACTATTTTCTTTAGAGCGCCTTTCTTGGCAAGTGTTATTCTACATCTTGTGGCTTAGTTTATTAGCCGGATTCTTTGTTTTCTCCTTAGATTTGCCGCATTCGATAGGTGGAGGTGTGGGTTATTTTGTGAATGAAAAACTCTACCAGTTGCTAGGCTATTTATCCATTTTCGTGATTGGATTTGGTGGATTTATCTTCTTGGTTTTATTTTATCAATTAAATCCAAAGAAGGCGTCTGCTTCAGCGCCCGTTATAACCGAAGAGGAGGATGAGGTAGAGGAGAGTCTATTTATGGATGAGGATGGACCTGCGGTGCATGTGGATAATGATGATTTAGAGAAATTCAGACCTATTGTTCCTGCAGTGGTGGAAGAGGTAGTACCGGAGCCTGAAGTGGTCGCACCAGAACCTGAAATAGAGGAAGAAAAGAAAGAAGATGATCTTGACTTTACCTTTAAAGTGGCAGGTGTCGCAGATGAGGTGATTGAAGAAGAACCGACACCGGCATCTAGAGAAATAAAAGCAAATGATTTAGTGGAGCAGTTTGGACTATATGATCCCACGGCAGATTTACCTAATTATCAGTTTCCAACCATCGACTTATTAAAGGAGTACGATCAAAAGAACCAAACATCGCAAGTGACGATGGATGAGTTAAAGGCGAATAAAGAGAAGATCGTAGAGACCTTATTGAATTACGGAATCGGGATTCAGAAGATCGAAGCCACGATCGGGCCCACTGTTACCTTGTATGAAATTGTTCCTAAAGCCGGAGTTCGGGTAAGTAAAATCACTTCCCTGGAGGATGATTTGTCCCTTTCCTTAGCAGCGATGGGCGTTCGTATAATTGGTCAAATGCCAGGTAAAGACACCATCGGTATCGAAGTAGCGAACAAGAATCGCGAGATGGTTCCTGTGCGTGCGGTGATCGGTTCGGAGAAGTTCCAAAAATCAACCTTCGATTTACCTATCACTTTAGGCAAAACCATTTCGAATGAAATTTTTGTAGCGGATTTGGCCAAAATGCCTCACCTCTTAATGGCAGGAGCTACGGGTCAAGGTAAGTCAGTTGGGTTAAATATGCTTTTGACCTCCTTGATTTACAAGAAACACCCAGCTACCTTAAAGTTTGTATTAGTCGATCCGAAGAAAGTCGAATTATCACTCTTTAATAAGTTAGAGCGTCACTTCTTAGCTTGTCTTCCTGATTCTGCCGAAGCCATCATAACAGATACGAAAAAGGTCGTAAACACCTTGAATTCACTTTGTAAAGAGATGGATTTACGTTACGATAAGTTGAAAGATGCGGGTTGCCGTAACATTAAGGAATACAATACGAAATTCATTAACCGCCGTTTGAATCCGAATGAGCATGATTTCATGCCTTACATCGTTCTTGTGATCGATGAATTAGCAGATTTGATGTTAACGGCCGGTAAAGAAGTAGAGCATCCTATCGCTCGTTTAGCGCAATTAGCCCGTGCGATTGGTATTCACCTGGTGGTGGCTACGCAACGTCCATCTGTGAACGTTATTACGGGTACGATTAAGGCGAACTTCCCGGCACGCCTTTCGTTTAAGGTGATGTCTAAAATAGATTCCCGAACCATATTAGATGCCAGTGGCGCTGATCAGTTAGTGGGGATGGGTGATATGTTATTGTCCATGGGCTCCGAAGTTATTCGTTTGCAATGCGCTTTCGTTGATACACCGGAAGTAGAAGATATTTGCGATTTCATTGGAAATCAGCAAGGCTATACCTCGGCCTATTTATTGCCTGAGCCAGATTCAGAGGAGATGGGTGGACAAGATCGCGGAGATTTTGATCCGAGTGATCGCGATTCCTTCTTTGATGATGCTGCGCGATTAGTTGTGATGCATCAACAAGGAAGTACCTCTTTAATCCAGCGTAAATTAAAGCTAGGGTATAACCGAGCGGGTCGATTAATTGATCAATTAGAGGCGGTGGGAATAGTGGGGTCGTTTGGTGGTTCTAAAGCCAGAGAAGTATTAGTTAAGTCAGAAACAGAATTAGAAGAGATTTTGAAAAACTTATAATATGAAAAAGGTCATCTTATTTTTTTGCTTAAGTTTTAGTGTTTTTGCTCAATCGAATAAGGCCGTGAGCTTGATTGATGGGATGCAAAAGAAGTACAAGGCGATGGGTTCCTTCTCCGCTAACTTCACCTATCAAACGGATGGCGCAGCCACTATGTCCGGTTCAATTACAGTTAAAGGAACTAAGTTCCGCTTAAAAACGGCTGGCCAAGAAATTTTTAATAATGGAAAAGAAGTAGCCACTTACATTAAAGAGATTAACGAGGTAAACATCTCGAGTTTTGATCCATCCGAAGGCGACTTAAATCCAGCTAAAATCTATTCATTCGATAAGAAGTCGTATAAGATTTCTTTAAAAGGCGAATCCGCTGGCATCTCTACGGTTGAATTAGCTCCAGTGGCAAAAGGTACTCAAGTGAAGAGTATCGCTCTGAAAATCAAAACTAAAGACCTTTCAGTTACAGAATGGACCATCATCAATAAAGCAGGAAAGAAACAGCTGTTTAAGGTCTCTAAATTAAACGCCAAAGTGAATGCGGATGACAAAGTATTCAACTTCGATAAGAAAACATTTCCAGGGGTTGAAGTAAATGATCTCCGATAAGACTGCCATTGCATAAAAAAAGGCTCTTCAATCGAAGAGCCTTTTTTTTATATGTGCAATAGATTAAACCGTTTGCAAAATCAATTGCCTCATAATCTCTAATCCATCTGTGTTATTTAAATCTGGATCT
The DNA here is from genome assembly GCF_054558735.1 of Aquirufa sp. A-Brett2-15D. Taxonomy (NCBI): domain Bacteria; kingdom Pseudomonadati; phylum Bacteroidota; class Cytophagia; order Cytophagales; family Flectobacillaceae; genus Aquirufa; species Aquirufa sp. A-Brett2-15D. Next base: position 616,116 of record NZ_JBSKFT010000002.1, read on the forward strand.
GCGGCTCTTTCCGGGTGAGGCATTAAACCGAATACGTTTCTACCTTCGTTGCAGATACCTGCAATGTTTAATAGACTGCCATTGGGATTAGATTCTTCCGTCACTTGACCATTCTCATCGCAGTAATAGAATAAGATTTGATCATTTGCCTTAAGTGAAGCCAATGTTTTCTCATCTGTAAAATAACGACCTTCCGCGTGAGCGATGGGTATCTTATAGGCTTTGTTTGGATCTAGCTCTTGTGTTAATAAAGAATTAGTTGTCGCCGCTTTCATAAAGATATTCTTCGAAATAAATTTCTGAGAACTATTTCTTAATAAAACGCCTGGCAACAAATGCGCTTCCACTAACACCTGAAATCCATTGCAAATACCCATTAGGTAGCCACCATTTTTTGCATGCTCGATCACATGGTCCATAATAGGGGAGAAGCGTGCAATCGCACCGGAACGCAAGTAATCTCCATAAGAGAAACCTCCCGGAATGATGATGAAATCACAGTTTTGTAGATCAGTCTCTTTATGCCAAAGTTTAACAGCCTCGTGGCCTAAACTTTGAATGACTCCGACCGTATCATCGTCACAATTGGATCCTGGGAATACTACTACACCAAATTTCATATCTTATTTGCTATTATTTTGTGCAAAAATACGGCTTTTGAATGAAAAATGCAGACGCTTGTAGGCATTTATTTTACCCAAAATCCTAATCTCAATCCTGCTTTCGTTTCGAAACCATTTTGACCTATCCCCGCCTGGATGGAAAGATCAAGATGAACATGACTGTTATAGTTTCGTTGGATTCCCATAACCCCTCCAGAATATAGATTCGTTGCTTCCTGCCCTTTTATAAAAACAAAAGATGGCTCCGCAAATAATCCGACGTAATTCCCGGAGTAATTAGTGGAGAGACGTCCTTCGTCTCTCCTTTTAGGCAGATTATAATAATGCCGGTATTCACCTCTAAAGGAAAACACTTTCGTTTGAAAACCATCCTTATTGCCATATCCAGTTAGGGTTCCAAGGGAGAATTTCAGCGAGTTATTTTCTTGTAATCTCTTTTCGACGCCGAATGACGGTGTTAAAATAGAAAATGAATAAAGAGGTTTCAATTCTTGAGCGCTAACCTGCAGCGCTACAAATAGTAAAATTAGGGAGGAATAGAATTTCATCTTGTTGGGATTAAATAGTTAAGGAATAGTAAAGTCCATTTCTGCCACGACAAATAGCCGTGCCATTATTAAATTGCCAATTCAGGGGAATGTAATTAAAGGTCTCATCAATGACTGATTCAATTTTATAGTCGTCTTGCGTAGAAGCGGAGTAGTGCTTAGAAAAGGAGCTATAATATTCTAAGAAATCAATGTCACCCTCCATTGACATGGCCGCACTGCTATTTCCCCAGTAATAACTAAACCAAAAGCGTTGACGCCATTCATGTTTTACTCGCACAGCTAGTTTTCTGTAAAAACCTAAGTCTAAGAGGTATACTTCAGCTGTAAATCGGCAGGTTCCTTGCCCCGGATTTTCATAGCTCACTGAATTACTTTCTGTTCGGTTCAAAATTTTCAAGGTACCGGTAGGACGGATAGCTTTTAATGGCTGACTAGTATAGGCTTCTACTTTCATGACTTTTTCAGGCATCTTAAGGAAGGCTTCTTTATTCTGTTCGAAGTCTTCTTTCCTGATTTGAAAGACCTTCGTGGGGCTAACCTGATAAACCAATCCCCCTATTTGAATGAGGCCGTCTTTTGAAATTAGTCGACTTAGCGTGGGATCATCTACCATAGGTTGAAGGGATTTTTCCTCGTCATCACCCATCAGTTTAAGGATATGGTCATAACCGGTTAAATCCCCTGATTCAGCTAACTGATGCAGTTTTAAAGAGTCCAATTTGTTTAGTTCTGTGCTTTGCGATTCAAAAAATTGAATGTCTTGTTGAATGGAAGGGTCCGCAGGATTGCGATGTAATTTTTCTACGTAAGCTTGGAAAGCGGTTTGGTTTTCAAAAGCTAGAAATCCATTCGCATTAAGTAGTGTATGCGAGGAGTTGACAGGAATGATTTCAACTGCTGGATCTTTCGTGCAAGAAGTAGAAAATAAAGTGCAGGCAAGGAGGAATAGCGCGAGGTAGCTCGCGTAGAGATTTTTCATTTTATTAGTGGTTAAATGTGATTACTGGGATAAAGGTAGACTTATCTTTGATAGGTCAAAGCTAGCTCAGTGAGATTACCAAGTAACTGATAAATAGGGAATGAAAAAGGCCGCGACTCGAAGAGTCGCGGCCTTTGGAAAACCTAACAGGAAATAAATCCTAGTATCTGTAGTGCTCTGGCTTGTATGGACCTGCTTGAGGAACCCCAATGTAATCTGCCTGCTCTTTCTCTAGTTTCTCTAATTTAGCACCGATGTGCGCTAAGTGTAAGAACGCTACTTTCTCATCTAAGTGCTTAGGCAAGATGTATACTTTATTCTCGTAGCTCGCTGAGTTAGCCCAAAGCTCTAATTGTGCCAAAGTTTGGTTACAGAATGAGTTTGACATCACGAATGATGGGTGACCCATTGCGCATCCTAAGTTCACTAAACGACCTTCTGCTAAAACGATTACGTTTTTGCCGTCGATGGTGTACATATCTACTTGTGGCTTGATTTGATCCTTAGTCGAACCGTAATTACCATTTAACCACTCCATATCGATTTCGTTATCGAAGTGACCGATGTTACAAACGATCGCTTTGTCCTTCATTGCTTTGAAGTGACGGTCACGGATAATTTTCACGTTACCTGTTGCCGTTACAAAGATGTTAGCGCGAGTTGCTGCCTCATCCATTGGAACTACTTCGTAGCCATCCATAGCTGCTTGTAAAGCACAGATTGGATCGATCTCAGTCACTAATACACGGCAACCAGCACCACGTAAGGAATCAGCAGAACCTTTTCCTACATCACCGTAACCAGCAACTACCGCTACTTTACCTGCTAGCATTAAGTCAGTCGCACGACGAATCGCATCTACTAAGGACTCTTTGCAACCGTATTTGTTATCAAATTTAGACTTCGTTACCGAGTCATTCACGTTGATAGCTGGCAAGAATAACGTGCCATTCTTCATACGCTCATATAGACGGTGAACACCAGTCGTAGTTTCTTCTGATAAGCCTTTGATGTTTCCGATTAACTCAGGATACTCATCAAAAACCATATTTGTCAAATCACCACCATCATCTAAGATCATGTTCAATGGTTGACGATCTTCTCCAAAGAATAAAGTTTGCTCGATACACCAGTTGAATTCTTCTTCGTTCATGCCTTTCCAAGCATAAACAGGGATACCAGCTGCTGCAATAGCTGCTGCTGCGTGATCTTGTGTAGAGAAGATGTTACAAGATGACCAAGTAACGTCCGCTCCTAATGCGATTAAAGTTTCGATTAAAACCGCTGTTTGGATCGTCATGTGAAGACATCCAGCGATACGCGCACCTTTTAAAGGTTGTGCTGCACCGAACTCGGTACGTAATGCCATTAAACCTGGCATTTCTGCTTCTGCTAATTGAATTTCTTTGCGACCCCAGTCCGCTAATGCAATGTCTTTAACTTTGAATGGTACATAGGTACCCGATTGTGATGCCATTGTGTGTATTTTTTGAAAGGTATTTTCTTAATAAAGTGCAAATTTAATGCATTTATTTGGAATTTTCTAGAAATGCCAAAACACTTTCTAGCTGAATTCCTCTGGAACCTTTAACTAAAAGAAAACTACTGTGAATGGGGTGGTCTTGAAGCCAGGTATGTAGGCCAAATTTATCTGGAAAATAATAGGCAGATGGCAAATGCAGTAAAGCGTGTTGCATATGCTCACCCACTAATAATACTTTTTCAAAGGATAAGCCTGCAATTAGTTCCCCTAAGCTGGCATGTTCTTCTGCTGTCGAGTCGCCTAATTCAAACATATCTCCTAAAATGAGAAGCTTGGGTTCTCCGTCAGTTGCAGCAAAGTGCGAAATAGCGGCTGACATGGAGGATGGATTCGCATTATAGGCATCCATCAAAACTTGGTTTGATCCTATTTTTATGAACTGAGAACGGTGATTATTCGGAATATAGGTGCTAATCCCAGTAGTACATTGCTCATCGCTTAGCTGAAAGAATTTCCCTACTGCGATCGCTAATTGAATATTTTCAAAATTATAAATGCCCGGTAGATGTGAATCGATCACCTCCCCAGAAGCTAGAGAAAAGCGTACCATTGGTTTAGCTTCGACCAGGGAAGTAGGAAGAGCCTCGTTAACATAAACGGCATTATTCATTCCTCTCTCTTGAAACATTTCAGTTATAGCTCCCGCTTGTTGTGGCAGAAATGTAACTCCTCCCGATGCGTTTAAATAATCGAATAGTTCTCCTTTTCCTTTGCGAACGCCCTCAAGTCCACCAAAACCTTCTAAATGAGCTTTCCCGATATTGGTAATTAAACCATGCGTGGGTTGTGCGATATGGACTAATTCGCGGATGTCCCCTTGCTTATTTGCTCCCATCTCAATGACAGCAATTTCGTGCTCCTTTTTGATGGATAAAACCGAAAGCGGGACGCCGATGTGGTTATTGAGGTTGCCGGTGGTGGCGAAGCAATGGTATTTTTGGGATAAAACAGAAAAGATTAATTCTTTCGTCGTCGTCTTTCCATTTGATCCAGTTAGACCTACGATCGGTATAGTTAAGGTCTGGCGGTAGGCTGTTGCTAAAGCTTGTAAGGCCAAAAGCCCATCTTCTACTAATAAAGTCCGTTCTCCAGCTAAATAATCAGCATCATCAATAACCGCGTATTGAGCACCTTTCTCTAAAGCCTCTGCCGCCATTTCATTAGCATTGAAATTAGGGCCTTTCAGGGCAAAAAACAGGTTGCTAGGTTGGATATTGCGGGTATCAGTCGATACTCCGGTGGAGGATAAAAACTTCTCTAAAAGCGTTTGCGTGTTGACAATCATTAGCCTGTTATGACAATTGACTGCAAATATCTATAAAAATTTTGGAACCCCTAAGATAATCTGACGGAGACTGACGATGATGATGACGATTCCCACCAGAATCATCATGGATTTAACCGGAAGTTTATTCGCTAAACGGGCTGCAATAGGTGCCGCAATGACACCACCTAAGATTAAACCGATGATTACGTGCAAGTAACCTAAACCAATTACCGCAAAAAAGGTAAGCGATGAGGCTAGAGAAACGAAGAATTCAGTCAAATTCACACTTCCAATGGTGTATTTTGGATGACGCCCTGAAGCTATTAAGGTAGACGATACGATGGGTCCCCAGCCGCCGCCACCGATGGAATCTAAGTAGCCACCGAATAAAGCTAACCAGCCTACTCGTTTCAATTGACGTTTTTCTTGGCGTTTAATCAACGCTTTTCGGATAATAATTGCCCCCAGAAAAAGAGTGTAGACAGATACAATGGGTTTTATATAACCTGCATAATCTTCTAAACTAGATAAAAGATAGGCGCCAAGTATAGCCCCGATAACACCAGGGATTACTAAGGTTTTAAATAATTTGGAATTCACATTCCCAAACTTCAAGTGCATATAACCCGAAACACCCGAAGTAAAAACCTCAGAGGCGTGAACGCTAGCCGAAGCTGCCGCAGGGCTGATACCCACAGATAAAAGAAAAGTAGTCGCAGTTACTCCATAGGCCATTCCCAGCGCACCATCAATCATTTGCGCGATGAACCCACCTAAAACGTAATATAAAATGGAAGAATCTACGGTGTTAAATACGGCAATGACTTTTTCAGCCGTTAGGTAGGTGAATAAAAGATGCCCCACGATCATCAAAGCAAGCGCATTACTGATGTGAATAATCACTTCAGTGATGCTGCGATCCCGCATCCAAATGGTTTGGATAGCATTAAATATACTCGGAAAATTCCTTTTAGGTGGCATAGATTATCTAATTCCCTACAAAGTTAATAGACTTTACTTAATCTACCAACAAAGTAGAGTAAATATTTTTTCACAAAAAAGCCTTAATTTGCACCTCCTTTTGAAATAACAATCATTTATGCGTACAGAGTATCAGTTTAGAGAGATCGAGAAAGCTTGGCAATCCTTTTGGGAAGCGAATAAAACCTTCCAAGCTCAGGTGAATCCGGCAAAGCCGAAATATTATGTGTTGGATATGTTCCCTTATCCATCTGGAGCGGGATTACACGTAGGCCATCCGCTAGGGTATATCGCCTCGGATATTATAGCGCGCTACAAAAGATTGCAAGGTTATGAGGTATTGCACCCGATGGGTTTTGACTCTTTTGGTCTACCTGCAGAGCAATATGCGATTCAAACAGGTCAGCATCCAGCCATTACTACGGAACAAAATATTACTCGTTATATCGAGCAATTAAAGAATATGGGTTTCTCCTTCGATTGGTCGAGGGAAGTTCGTACGTCGGATGCCTCTTATTATAAATGGACGCAATGGATTTTCATGCAATTATTTAATTCGTGGTATAACCAGGAAACAGATAAAGCGGAGTCTATAGAAACTTTGAAGACGATTTTAGGGGCCAAAGGTTCCATCGGTTTAAAGGCCGTTTGCGATGAAGACGTCTCCCGAATTTCTGCATCAGAATGGAATGCGATGTCCGCAGATGAGCAGTATGCCTATTTATTGAGCTTCCGTTTAGCCTATTTGGATGATTCAGTTGTGAATTGGTGTCCAAAATTAGGCACGGTTTTAGCGAACGATGAAGTGAAAGAGGGCGTTTCTGAGCGTGGCGGTTATCCAGTGGAGCAGAAGAAGATGCGCCAATGGTCGATGCGAATCACAGCTTACGCGGATCGTTTATTGAGAGGATTAGAGGAGGTTGATTGGGCTGATTCTTTGAAGGAGCAACAACGCAACTGGATAGGAAAATCGATTGGAACAGATGTGGAATTTGCCATTGAAAACGTTTCAGATAAGAAGATAAAAGTATTTACTACGCGTGTGGACACTATTTACGGGGTTTCCTTTATGGTCTTAGCGCCGGAACACGAGTGGGTAGCAGAATTAACGACGCCTTCACAGAAAGAAGCGGTGGAGGAATATGTGAATTGGGCCAAAACTCGTTCAGAACTAGACCGCGTATCCGAAGTAAAAACTGTTTCAGGTGTTTTCACGGGTACTTTTGTAATCAACCCATTGAACCAAGAGCGCGTTCCTTTATTCCTAGCAGACTACGTGTTAGCTGGATACGGAACTGGTGCCGTGATGGGTGTTCCATCAGGAGATCAACGGGACTGGAATTTTGCGAAACATTTCGATTTGCCTATTCCTTCCATTTTAGATGGCCAAAAAGACATCGACAAACAAGCGGATCCTACGAAAGAAGGAAAATACATTAATTCAGGAATGATTAATGGGATGGGCTATAAGCAGGCATCTGAAACCTTAATTCAGTGGTTAGAAGAAAATGGGGTTGGAAAAGGAAAGGTACAATTTAGAATGCGTAATGCCGTTTTCAGCCGTCAACGCTATTGGGGTGAACCCGTTCCGGTGTACTTTAAACCTGCCTCCAATGGGGAATTATTACCTCATCTAATCGATGAATCCGATTTGCCTTTAGAGCTCCCTAAGATTGATAAATACCTGCCTACGGAAACGGGGGAGCCACCTTTAGGTCGTGCTGCGTTGGACTGGAAGTACAAAGGTCAATATGATTATGAGTGGTCTACGATGCCGGGTTGGGCTGGTTCCTCTTGGTATTGGTACCGTTATATGGATGCGACGAATTCTGGTGAATTCGCTTCTAAGGAGGCGATTAACTACTGGAAAGCGGTGGATTTATACATTGGTGGATCAGAACATGCGACGGGCCACTTGTTGTATTCTCGTTTTTGGAACAAATTCTTAAAAGATTTAGGCTACGTGCCAGAAGAAGAATTTGCCAAAAAATTGATCAACCAAGGGATGATTCAAGGTCGTTCTAACTTCGTTTACCGCCTAAAGGATTCAACCAAAGTGACATTTGTTTCTCATGGCCTAAAAGACCAATACGATGTGGCGGCGCTTCACGTAGACGTTAATATCGTGGAAAACGATGTACTAGACTTAGAGGCCTTCAAAAAATCCAGAAATGATGTGCCGGCTGATGCTGAATTCATTTTAGAGGATGGCAAATATGTATGTGGTTGGGAAGTAGAGAAGATGTCGAAATCGAAGTTTAACGTCGTTAATCCAGATGATTTAATTATCAAATACGGAGCAGACACCCTTCGTGTCTACGAGATGTTCTTAGGTCCATTAGAGCAATTTAAACCTTGGAACACGAATAGTATTTCTGGATCGCATAATTTCTTGCGCAAGGTTTGGCGTTTATTCTTTGATGACAATACGAATACATTGAAAATAGTTGATGCTCCAGCAACTCCAGAAGAATTGAAAGTATTGCATACGGCGATTCGCAAAGTGCAAGACGATTTAGATCGCTTCTCCTTCAATACGGTTGTTTCTACTTTAATGATTTGCGTGAATGATTTAGGGGCATTGAAATGCCATAAAAAATCAATTCTGCGTGAATTAGTGATTTTGTTATCTCCTTATGCGCCACATATTTCGGAAGAATTATGGGTTGCTCTAGGAGAGAAGGAGGGTAGTATTTCAGCGGCTTCGTTCCCGGTATTTAATGCCGCTTTCTTAGAAGAAAATGATTTCAATTACCCCATTTCCTTCAATGGTAAGGTGAAATTAACCCTAGCTTTTCCTGTTACAGCTTCAGCGGCTGAGATAGAGACAGCGGTTTTAAGTAACGACCAGGTAATTAAATACTTGGAGGGTAAAACGCCTTCGAAAGTAATTGTAGTTCCTAAACGGATTGTGAATATCGTGTTAGGTAAATAAGCGGACTAAAAATCTACTCGAGTACTAAATATAGGAATAAGTGGAAGCGCATACCGATAGGTAAGCGCTTTTGCATTTCCATCATAGCGTTCCTCAATAATATTATTTATGTTAAGGACGTTTTGTAAGTCTGCTCGAAAAGTCCACGTGTGTTGTTTTCTATTTAATTTATAGGCAAACGATAAGTCTAATCGATGAAAAGTGGGGTATTGACCTTCCATCATTTGACTTGAAGTTAAAACAGTCGTATTTCTTTTAATTGATTCAGCAAAATTAATAGGCGTGTAGCGATTTCCGCCTCTGATCAAATACCTTAAATTCACTGAAATCTTCTGACGAAAATCTTTTCCTACTAATAGATTAGCTGCATAATTATTATTGAATTGAGTATTATACCAAACGTTTTTCTTGGCTTGATATTTAGTGTCAAAAACGGATGCTGTAATTAAATAGTAAAAATCATTACTTAGAAAGCGTTCAATGGTTAATTCAATTCCTTTGTTTTCTCCTTTTCCTACATTTTCTAAAACCTGTGTAGGAATTCCAGAACTATAATTTAAAAGGGAGAACGAACTGTTTCTATTTGAATCCACAGGCGCTTGACTAATATTTTGTAGATAGGCTTCTATCTTCAAGCGTGTATTTTCTCCCAATTTTTGGTCATAAGCAATCACTTGATGAAGTGATACGGCTGGTTTTATAGATTGATTAGGCATTTCTGCAATTTTACCTTTGTATCTTTTATAGAAATAGACTGAGAGAGGCTCTAAGCGAGAGTGAACGCCCATTCCCACACTAAAACGACCACCTGAATTGGTATTCCAGGATAAACCAAGTCTTGGCTCCCAACCTTGTGCCTTGTTTAACTCAAATTGATAGTGATGAATTCCGGCCGTAAAGCTTAATTGTGAAGTCCATTTCTTATTTAATTGCACGTATTGTTGCCAATAATAGGTTTTATCATCTTCATCTAGGTAGGTGATTTTATTCCTATTTTCAACTAATTTATAGGATAATTGACTGCCATTGATGCCTATTTTCAACTGAGTTGTTGAATTAAAGCGGTGCAAATAATAGGTACTAAACCGCCAGGAAGGGTATTGGTAGGTTTGTTCACGAGTTTTGACGTTAAAATCTTCATGAATAATTTCTGTAGACTCAGTGGTGTAGGCCAAAACTGTTTTCCAATGGCCCTTTTTTAAGGGAAGTTTATGCGAAATTCCACCTACGGCTAAATAACTATTCGTGTAATCATTCGTAGTAGTTTTTAAGTCTTCTGTATTATTAGCTCCCGCAATCCCCCATAAAGTAAAGGAACCTGATTTTTTTGTAGGCAATTCTAGTGAGTAGTTTAAGTCTCGGTAAGCAGGTTTAAAATTTCCACTATTAATATTGACGAGTCCTGATTTTAGTAATATTTCCAAAGTGGAATACCTAAAACCTAGCCGATATGATGCCCCTTTTTGACCGATTGGACCTTCGCTAGCCACATCTAAACCTACTACCGAAAGGGTTGCCATCCATTCCCGCTGAAGATTATTCCCCCGTCTAAGGCTTAAGTCAAAGACACCTGAGGATGCGTTGCCGTATTCTGCGGGGAATGCGCCTGACATAAAATCTGAATTGGCTAAACTAGTGGAATTAATCATGGAAATAATTCCACTGGTTGATCCTTGTCCATCTCCAAAATGATTTGGATTTGGTATTTCAATACCCTCCATTCTCCATAACAAACCTTTCGGTGAATTACCTCGTATAATGATTTCATTATTTTGGTCTGATCCCGCGTTTGTTACACCCGCAAAATTCAATGCCATTCTCGCGGGATCTTGAAATCCACCGGCATAACGTTGAGCTTCTAAAAGGCTAAATTGTCTTGTGCTGACAAGGGCAAATTCATTTTTTGCAACATCTTTTGGTTTTTCTGCTTGGACCCTAACTTCCTGAAGGAATATAGGGTTTTCCTCTAAATCAATGGCTAAATAACTTTCTTTTCCGGCAATCAGCTCAATTTTGGGTATACTAAATTCCTGATACCCTAGAGCTCTAATTCGTAATTGGTATGAATTAAGCGGGAGTTTGAAAAAGGAAAAATTGCCAATAGAATCAGATTTAGCAATTAGATTAGAAGGGGATAAATAGATATCGGCAAATGAAATAGGCTGCTGGGTATGTTTATCCAGCAGCCTACCTCGTATGTTTTGAACTTGAGAAAAGCTAGTATAAGAAATTAGAAGTACTATAAATTGAAATGTTCTCAAGCTAATTTAGTCTCGTGGAGGTCCTCCTTGACGCGTTTGGCTTTGCATCGTTTTGTATTTTTCAAGTTGCTCAGGCGTTAAGATTGCTTTGAGTTGCTCTGCTTGCAAATCGTTTACCTTTTTCATTTCTGCCATCATTTGCTCTCTTTCCATTCCTTGCTCACGTAATTCCATCATTTTAGTCATTCTAGCCGCAACAAGCGGTTCCACTTTCGCTACCTGATCTTTAGTTAAACTTAATTCAGTTGTCATTCGGTCCATTTGACGTTGAGCCATGGCCTGAGGATCCATACCTTGCGCGTGGATGTTTGTGCTAAATACCATCATTGCTACAACGAAGGCAAGAATTGTGCTAATTTTTTTCATGTTTTTTGGGGAAAATTGTTTCCCAAATATATTGATATACCTGGGTAGGTTGTATGTGTTTACTGATATTTTGCGACGAAATGAAAACTGGATAATAGGCTTCATCACAAAACGGACTTCCATGCGAACCTTTAACTAGAGTAGCATCTAATGGGATTACGTCCATCCGATATCGGAACCCTAACAGCTTGCGTGCTAATTTATAGGCTGCTCTGAGTTTTATGAAGGGATTTTTAGGATCCATGAACATTTCAACAGGATCGTAACCCGGTTTTTTGAAGATGTCGACGCAGCGCGCAAAGTCTGGTGCTTTGGCATCATCGAGCCAATAATAATAAGTAAACCATTTGTCAGAATCTGCGACCAAAACGAGATCCCCGCATCGTTCATGAGCGATTTGATACTCGTCTAATTCTTTTCCACTGAGTATTTTGGCGATTCCAGGTACCTTTTCGAGAATCGCTCTTGTCTCTGAAGGATTCTTACAATAAACATGAGCGATTTGGTGATCTGAAACAGCAAATGCTTCACTAGCACCTGGATCTACTAATTCCAATCCTTGTTCTTCCCGAATCGCTATTTTACCCGCTTCTCGTAAGATTCGATTTAGGTGAATGGGCGTATTAACGTTATTGATTCCGTATTCCGAAAGCAGAATAATTTCTGCATTTTTCGATTCGAAATGCGTGATTAATTGTTCCAGCACCTGATCAATTTCTTTCAGTTCTTTAGCGATTGCCGGTAAATTGACCCCGAATTTTTGAAGACAATAATCTAAATGCGGTAGGTAGATTAGGTTCAGCGTGGGATTGTACTTTTCATCCACATAGATAGCCGCATCTGCAATCCATTGGGTGGATTTGATATTTGCATTCGGCCCCCAAAAATTAAATAAGGGAAAGGTACCTAACGAAGCCTGTAATTCATCTCTTAGCGAAGCTGGATACGAATAGCAATCAGGTGCCTTCACCCCATCTGAATGGTATTGAGGGCGTGGTGTGACAGAATAATCAGCTGAAGAGTACATGTTATACCACCAAAACATCTTGGCACAGGTAAAATTCGGATCTTTTTTCTTCGCTGCGTCCCAGATTTTTTCAGCTCCAACTAAAGCATTTGATTGCTTCCAAAACTTTACTTCAGAATCCGTTTTATCATACCAGCCGTTCCCTACGATGCCGTGCTCCGATGGGTTCTTTCCAGTTAAATAGACGCTTTGAGATGTAGTTGTTACGGCCGGAAAAGGAGGTTTGATTTTTTGAATCTGCTTCTTTTGAATATAGGCATATAAAAATGGAGTATATTCAGCCGAAATAACACTTTCGCTGAGTCCCACCACATCAATTACAGCGGTCTTTTTCATAATCCTAACAGGTCTGTGATAGTTTTAATTTCTCGGCTGATGGAATCGGCCATCGGTAGTTGATAGGCTGATGGTAAAACGCCCCAGGTATAGGTTTCTATTTCCAAATGACGAGTAAAGGGGCTTTCCTTTTGAATTTCCATTGTCTCCCGAATCTCTTGTTGAGTGGATTCCAGAAGTCCATAGGTTTCTAAAAACAAGGGAACATGAAAATGAACCCTCCATTCGTCATAGGTTTCTGGCTTATAAGCCTCAAAAGCCTCATCTAAGTCCTTAAACTCTTGGTAAGTTCCATCCTTTCGCAAAGCCTTAACTTGATGCAAATACACTGGTTCTTGGTATTTCTTTAATTCTTCTATTTTCTCAGCTTCTTGATTCCTCAAATCCACCCGAAGCGCTGAACTAATTTGAATCTTCCCCACGGGTATATTTTTAGCCTTTAATTCAGCAATGCTCGTCTTAGGGCCATCGAAACTTACTCCATAATGGCAAATGTCAAAGCACAATTGAATATGTCTTCTTATCAAATTAGGATCACCAGCTGGTATTAATACGTCTTCGTACCAATGAACAAATTCCGTATGATTACTTAATAATCCATCCGGTTCTGGTTCTATGTCAATATGAATGATTTTACCTGTTTGCTTTGCAATTTGGTCCAAAACCTGAACCACCTCCAACAGATGTTCAGTTGACTTTTTCATCGCATCTTCGCGTTCCTTTTCGGAATTAAACCAGTAGCGGTAGGAGAGTGGCGAGGTAGAAATCCCTCCCTCCGTATCAACTAATAGTTCTGCTAAAATATGGGCTAAGCGTATCGTATAATCTCTACGTTCTGTCGTCGTCCAATCTGGTGCGTGTACTTGGTCTTTTACAATGGTGTTGTGAAAACCGCCATAGGGAAATCCATTCAGAGTAAAAACATATAAATCTTGATCTGAAAGCCATGATTTCAGGGCCTTTAATTGGATTGGATCTTGCAAATCAATACTAGCCTGGTTCGCAAAACGTAACCCTAAACCCATCGATTTTTCTGGTGAAACTGAGGCCTTAACCGTAGGGACGTGCTGTTTTAATTGCGCAAAATGTTCTGACCAAATTTCCCCGGTATGAATATTACTGCAATAACTCAGATGTCCGTAGGGCGTTTCCATTTTACGTGATTTTTTCCAGGTATTCTACTGATTTTTTGATCATGGCTAGGTCCATGGTATGTACTTCGACACCCTTTCCTAATTTTTCAAGCAACGTGATGGTTAATTGGCCTCCTAAATGCTCTCTGAATTCATTTAAGCCATTAGTTAAGTTGATTTTATCATTTTCTGCCAAAGCCGGATGGAAAACTTCAAATCCTATTTTTTTCAATAAGCTGATAATTCGATCCAATTCCTCTTTTTTCAATGAACCGATTAAGTGTGAATAGACGCTATCTAATGCAATTCCAATCGCCACAGCTTCGCCATGTCGAATTTTGAAGTCACTTAAGTATTCTAATTTATGGGCCGCCCAATGACCAAAATCCAAAGGTCTAGCCGAGCCTAATTCGAAGGGATCTCCACTAGCGATGTGTTGCATATGCAGCGAGGCACATTGGTATATTTGCTCTATCATCACCGCTTTATCACGTTGATTCATCGCCTCTGCCTTAGTTTCAAGCCATTCGAAAAAACGAATGTCTTTTATTAAGGACACTTTTATTGCTTCGGCTATACCAGAACGCCAATCGCGCTTGCTAAGACTTTCTAAGAAGGAATAATCATTGAAAACGGCAACAGGAGGGGCGAAGGTGCCTAAAAAATTCTTTTTGCCTAGATAATTGATACTATTTTTTACACCGACACCTGAATCGTTTTGGGATAATACCGTCGTCGGAATTCGAATGAATTTAACTCCGCGATGTGAGATGGCTGCTGCATAGCCAGCCATGTCTAAGAAAGCACCACCACCTATACAAGCCACAAAGGAGTGGCGGTCAATACCGTGTTCATCTAGCGCGCGGATTACTTCTTCGTAATATCGGGGGTCATTTTTGCAAACTTCACCACCAGGTAGTACTAAAATTTCAGGGGCTAAATCAGCTGGAGAATGGGTTTGGAAATAGCGCACAATCTCCGCCGTTAAGTTCGAATTTATATCGGTAACCCCTTTGTCTACTACAAAGAGTATTTTTTTACGAAAGGAAGTATTGCCGTAGTTTTGGACAAAATCAGTAAAAACGCGATTTTCTGGCGCAAATAAATGTTCCGTAAAGAATACCTCGTAAGAATACGGGACCTGAAAATGTTGTTTTAAAGATTGCATAGGTTTAGGTAACGGCGAATTTTTTAGCTAAACCCAAAGATACGGGTAATAAGGCTAAAACAAAGAGGGCCATGATCCATTGTCCGCTCGATGCGACCCAAGCTGCATTCATCAATATAAGCGTTAATACCCCTGTTTTTACTGTTAATCCGATGTTTTTTCCGACAGGATTCTCTATTGCGATTCGAAGTTTCCTGAAAATCAGGACAAAGTGGGCCAGCACAAATACCAAAGCAAATTCTACTTTCTCCGCTAGATATAGTTGAGACCCATGGACGATTAGAAACAAAAATCCAGCAAAATAGAGCGTTATTGCCTTGCCTCCATGCACTTCGCCTCTGCTGACGAGCGTAATTGCTGCAATGTAAATTAACGGGATTATAATTACTGAGAAGTGTTCCAAAACACCCAATTCATATACGCTCATTCCTAAAAGTAAATTGAAAGCCCGGCATAATCCCATGTTGATGGGACCGAAAATTCGCATATGCTTTCCTTTCCAATCATAAAACAGGGCAAGTGCCGTCACTAGAATCGCCACAAATCCGCTTAATCGACTTTGCCAAAAAGCTAGAAAAATACCCGCCGCTAATAAGACAATACCTCCGAAAATGGCTTCTGATCGTTTTATTCGCCCACTAGGCAGTGCCCTCTCCGGTCTTTCGATAGTATCTAATTCGTGATCAAAGATGTCATTAAATACTACGCCTCCGGCATATAAGCACATGCTAGATATACCTAAAAATAGGGCAGGGTAGAACTGATAATCTAAACCCCCAAAAGTGAACCCAACTATAGCTAAACCAGCCAGTATATCAGACAGGGCGGTTACGACATTGGCAGGGCGCGTTAATTCGGCAAAAGCTCTGATCTTACTCATTAGCGAATGAAGATGGAGTTTTTATCAACGCGAGGTGCTTGACCACCGCGCAAAACCGTATTGCCATTAAATTTCAAGGATTGATCTATTTCGAGTCCATGAATAAAATCCTTTTCATTGATTTGTCCACTTTGAGCGAAAGAATCGAGCGCATTTTGATAAGTTACTTTTTGGATATCCACCGAAGAAATACCCTTTATTTTCATTAGAGCTGCTGTTTTAGGAATCGCCAAAGGATCAGATATGCCCCAGTCAGCCGCCGAATTCACCATGATTCTTTCGGAACCGTATTGTTTAACGATCTCCACCATCCGCTCATTTCCCATCTTGGTAAATGGATAAATAGTGAAGGCTGCATAGAATCCTTGGTCTAAAACAGATTTAACGGTCTCCTCATTATTATGATCAATTACCACCATATTAGGTGCTAAACCATGTTCTATAGCTATCGCTATACTCCGTTCGGTTCCCTTTTTCTTATCACGATGCGGTGTATGCACTTGAACGGGCAAACCCATTTCTTTCGCTAATTCTAATTGAGCACGGTAGTATTTTTCTTCCGCTGGGGTTTGGTCATCAAAACCTATTTCACCCACACCCACGACTCCTTCTTTCTGTAAAAATAGGGGTAGAATTTCCATCACTTCTTCCGCAAGTGCCTCATTATTTGCCTCTCTGGAGTTTAATCCGATTGTGCAATAATGCTTTATCCCAAACTGAGATGATCTAAAACGCTCCCAACCCACTAAACTGGCAAAATAATCCTTAAATGAAGCTAGTCCTGTTCTAGGCTGCCCTAGCCAAAAAGCCGGCTCAATGATTGCTACCACACCTGCATCTGCCAGTGCTTGGTAATCATCTGTCGTTCTAGAGGTCATGTGCACATGAGGATCAAAAAATTTCATCCCTTGTATATAGGTCGCAAATCCACCCTCAACTTCTTGGGCTGTTTGTTGTTCTTCGTTAGATCCTTCGAAATGCGATGGATTTAATTTGGCTTCGTTTGGGTTTTGGCACATATTAGGCGGTGTAAATAGGTTCTGCTTGTTCTAATTCCCTCCAGGCTTCTAGAGGGCTGTTATTTAGAATTAATTCGGCTGCTTTTCGATCGTTCACATCTTCACTTTTCGTAAGCTTTCCTAAATCTTCTTCTATTGATTCTGTTTTGAAATTTCGTATTAATCGCCAAACCTGAGATGGCACCCGTCTTCCTGCTGCCCATCTTTCATGGGCAAAATCAGCTAAGGTATCAGCTAATGCTTGATTCGCGCGCTCATCTAAACCAATAATTAGGTGAATGGGTTTGTCATTAAAAATGCATTTTAAGACTAATTGGTTCCAGGCTAATTCGCTGAAATAAGTTTGGGGATATGGATTTCCAAAGGCAATCGCATCAAAAACTGGCCCCATATTAGATCGAACGGCATCTGTAGCACGGTGCAACCAAATTTCCGGTGTTTTCAAAGCGGGTACAGCTCGATAAAGAGCGACTAATTCATTCATTTCCGCCGTATCAAATAAGGTTTCAATTCTGGATTTCCCCTCCTCTTTTTCCGCTAAATGCATTAAGAGATAAACGCGTACTAATTGATCCAGGCTAGCATTTTTCCAATTCCAACCCTGTAAAGCAGAAAGCTCATTTTCAATGGATTTTTTTGCTATGAAGCGAGGTACCATTACAAAAGCTAAGGAAATTCCTTTTGCATCAGTTTTTAATTTTTCCTCTATCCAAGCTAATTCAGCAGGACTAGTTAAAGCAGCAATAGATTGGAAAATTATTTCGGCGGTATTCAATTTGATACTAGGTTTAATTCATCTCTTTGAACGAATTTACTAAAAAAATGTGAATTGATTTCTGATTTTTGGCATGATATTCAATAGGTAAAGCCCCTAAATTCCGTTAATTTTGCTTTATGGAAGAAAGACCGATAACCGACTGGCTGCCCCTCACGAAAAAAGAGGTTGAAAAACGTGGCTGGGACGAACTGGATGTGATTTTAATTTCTGGTGATGCGTATGTGGATCACCCGGCATTTGGCACGGCAGTGATTGGTAGAATCATGGAAAGTGAAGGTTTGAAGGTGGGTATTGTTGCTCAGCCAAACTGGAAAGATGATTTACGAGATTTCAAGAAACTAGGTAAGCCTAAATATTTTTTCGGCGTTACAGCAGGTTGTATGGACTCCATGGTCAATCATTATACCGCTAATAAGCGTTTGCGTTCGAATGATTCTTATACTCCAGGTGGAGAAGCAGGTTTCCGTCCAGATTATGCGACTACGGTTTACACAAAAATCCTTAAAGAAATATATCCTGATGTTCCCGTCTTAATCGGTGGAATCGAGGCGTCCTTGCGCCGTGTTACTCACTATGATTATTGGGAAGACAAATTATTCCCTTCTATTTTAGTTGATTCTGGCGCTGATATGCTAGTTTATGGGATGGGAGAGCAGCCATTGCGCGAAATAATGCGCGGGGTGAAAGAAGGGAAGGAATTAGGGGATTTGACCCATATTAATCAAGTGGCTTTCTTGCAGAAAACGGCCCCTTCTTGTGACTGGGAAACGGTGGAATTAGCGAGTCATGAGGTTTGTTTAGAAGATAAGATTAAATATGCTTCGAATTTTAAAATCGTCGAGGTAGAATCCAATAAGTGGCAAGCCAATCGAATCATTCAAAAAGTAGGGGAGGACGTTTTAGTCATTAACCCTCCATTTAAAACAATGGATGAGGTGGAAATGGATAAATCGTTTGATCTACCCTATACGCGTTTGCCACATCCAAAATATAGAAAGCGCGGACCTATTCCCGCTTTTGAGATGATTAAATTCTCGGTAAATATGCACCGTGGATGTTTTGGAGGCTGTAGTTTTTGTACGATTTCTGCCCACCAAGGTAAGTTTATTGCTTCCCGTAGTGAGAAGTCGATCATGAAAGAAGTGGAGCAAATTACTAAAGCTCCTGATTTCAAAGGATACATTTCTGATTTAGGCGGTCCTTCAGCAAATATGTACAAAATGAAGGGAAAGGATGAGGATATTTGTGCTCGTTGTGTTAGCCCATCTTGTATTCACCCGGTGATTTGTAATAATTTAGACACCTCCCATAAACCATTGACGGATATCTATCGTAAGGTAGATAAGCATCCAGGAATTAAGAAGGCTTTTGTGGGATCAGGAGTTCGTTATGATCTTTTGGTGGATGATTTTAATAAGAATAATTCAGATGGCAATCACGATGAATACATGGAGCAATTGATTACGCGACACGTTTCGGGTCGTTTGAAAGTTGCTCCTGAGCATACTTCTGATGCCACTTTACGCGTAATGCGTAAGCCATCCTTCAAGTATTTCCATGCTTTTAAGAAGAAATATGATGAGATTTCTGCCAAATTTGGCCTAAAACAACCTCTCATTCCCTATTTCATTTCGTCTCACCCTGGTTGTGAAGAAGAGGATATGGCTAATTTAGCGGCGGAGACTAAAGATTTAGGCTTCCATTTAGAACAAGTTCAGGACTTTACACCTACACCCATGACGGTAGCGGAAGTGATCTATTATTCTGGTGTTCACCCGTATACCTTGCAGCCAGTAAAAACGGCTAAAACAAGGGAGGAGAAACAGAATCAAAATAAATATTTCTTCTGGTATAAAGCAGAATACAAGGACTGGATTCGAAATCGCTTAACGCAATTAAAGCGCCCTGATTTAGCGCAACGATTATTAGGGTTTAGAAACAATAAGAATACGTGGGAAAAGTAATTTCTGAACGTACTAATTAACCAAAAAACAACAAATAAATGGATGAGGAAGATGAATTAATCGTTCGCGATAGTAATGGTGCTATATTAAAAGATGGCGATTCTGTTACCGTGATTAAAGATTTAAAGGTACGTGGATCATCCGGTGTAATCAAGCGCGGCACCATGGTAAGAGGCATTCGCTTAACGGATGACGCAGCCGAAATAGAAGGCAAAGTCGAGAAATCGATGATGGTTTTGAGAACGGAATTTTTGAAGAAAGCCTAATAAATGCTAGAGGGTAAATGATTTTCATTCACCATTTACCACTTACCATTTACCATTATTTATTCTTCCTCTACCTCCGGCTCCTCATCTTGAACGAGCCCTTGATTTAACTTTTTAGTCGATTTAATACCCAGTTTGTGTAGGTTTTGAGCTCTATTTATTAAGTTTCCTTTTCCTGAACTTAATTTATTTAGCGCATCGTTATGGGAGTCTTCTGCTTTTTTGATGTGCTTACCTACATCCTCCATATCTTTCGTGAATCCCACAAATTTATCATATAAATCCCCCGCTTGACGCGCAATTTCGATGGCATTTCTTGTTTGGTATTCTGTTTTCCAAACCGATGCAATCGTACGTAAAGTGGCCAATAGGGTAGAAGGGGACACTAAAACTATCTTCCGGTCCCAAGCATAGTTAAACAAACTGGTATCTTGACTGATGGTCGCCACGAATCCTGATTCGATGGGTATAAATAAAAGCGTAAAATCCGGACTCGTTAAATTCAAGGCAGAATGATAATCCTTTGCCGACAGTTCTTTAATATGTGTTTTTAAGGATTCGATGTGTGCTTTCAGCGCAGCCTCTTTCTCCATTGTTCCGTCTTCCGCGCTTGTATATCGTTCATATGCAACAAGGGAGACTTTACTGTCGATGATTAAGTTTTTATTATCAGGTAAAAAGATAACCGCATCGGGTTTAATTGTCTCATTTTCTTGATTTTTAGTCACAAACTGGGTCTGGTATTCCATCCCATTTTTCAAACCAGAGCTTTCTAATACTTTTTCCAAAATCATTTCCCCCCAGTTTCCTTGCGATTTATTCGATCCCTTTAGGGCATTCGTCAAATCCTCTGTCTTTTGAGTGACCGTTTGGTTTAAGCTTGTTAAATTCTTGATCTGCTCCATCAGCACCGTGCTTTGCTCTAAACTGCTTTTTTGGCCTAAGTTCACCTTCTCCTCGAATTCCTTTAATTTCTCCTTCAATGGATTTAGTACATCATTTAATTTCACCTGTTGCTGGTCACTAAGCATTTTACCTTGCCTTAAAACAGATTCATTGCTGATTTCTACGAGCATTTTACGTAGTTTTTCCTCATCTGATTTTTGATTTTCAACCGTCATCTTTAAGGTCTCATTTTGACCCTCTATCTGGGATAATTTTCCAAAAAGTGTTCGATTTTCAGTCTCCAAAGCCGCTTGTTTCACTAGATCTTGATTAGCCTGCGTTAATTGGCTATTTAAAAGGGCTAATTTTCCTTGAAAGAGGATGTAGGTAGCGCCCGTACCGGCTAAAATGGCTAGAATTATATAGATGATTGTCATGCTGTAAATGTAAAGCATAAAGCATAAAGCACAAAGAATAAAGTTGGTAATTCAGTGGTCAGTTGTCAGTGGAGGGAATGAGTCCGGAGGGAGGGAGTCCGCAGTCACTAGCTTTATCTATACTCTCTGCTCTATACTCTCTAATCACCTATCTGTCCTCTTTTCCTTCGGACTAGTTCCCTTCGGACTAGTTTTTAGGCATAAAAAAACCGCTCTCCTAGGAGGCGGT
>NZ_JBSKFT010000018.1:0-357 GCF_054558735.1 Aquirufa sp. A-Brett2-15D
TTCTCGCATCTGTACTATTTGTCGCATTCGTTCCTCCATTTGCTATCGCTACTACTCCCGTAACATTCAAGGCAGTGCCACTCACATTACCTGTCACATTACCCACCACATTACCCGTTAAATTTCCAGCAATTGAAGTTGCAGTGACGGTAGTAGAGGATAAACTACCTACAGAAATACCCCCTGTAGCACTACGCATCACTAGGGTACTTGGCGTATTTATAGTAGTAGCTGCTTCCACTGTTGTGATCGCATTCGCAATGCTTGTATTAGACTTCCCCCCCACTGTAACTACCAATGGACTTGAAAAAGTCCCTCCTAAATCTCCTGCCAATACAATCTTACCCGCCGTACTGG
>NZ_JBSKFT010000003.1:0-441786 GCF_054558735.1 Aquirufa sp. A-Brett2-15D
GATTTAAACACAGTATCTCTTCTTTATTTCTATCAACACGTCAAAGAACTCTTGTACCTCCAAAATAGACCAACAAAGCAACCCGCCTTGTCGTGAATTTAATCACCGTCTTTTCTTTCAGTCTTGCTCTAAGAACCTTCTGTTCCTAGCGATTGGGAGTGCAAAGATGTAGGATTAATTCTTTAAACGCAAGTCTGCCTGCGAAACTTTTTAGGAAGAATTGCCTAAAACACTGAAAATCAAAGAGAACAAATGAAATAAAAAATGAAAAAATCCCCGCAAAAATTAATTCTGCGAGGATTTGGACTTTATTTGGCAATAAACAGATTATTACTTTTCTAAGAATGGGTACCTGAAATCCGTAGGAGAAACGAAGACTTCCTTCACCGTACGCGGCGAAACCCAGCGCAATAAATTCAAATAAGAACCGGCCTTATCATTCGTTCCAGAGGCGCGCGCACCACCGAAAGGCTGCTGGCCCACCACGGCGCCCGTGCATTTATCATTCAAGTAAATATTACCTGCGGCATTTTCTAACGCCTTCGTCGCCTCTAGCATCGCATATTTATCTTGGGCAAAAATTGCACCCGTTAGGGCGTAAGCAGATGTCGAGTCTACTAGGGCTAAGGTCTCTTTCCAGTCAGCATCTTTATATACGTAGATGGTTAATACTGGGCCAAAGATTTCCTCCACCATCGTGCGATAGGTCGGATTCGTGGTTAATAAGACCGTAGGCTCTACGAAATATCCTTTCGAATCGTCAAAGTTACCGCCAGAAACGACGGTTACTTCCGATGATTTTTTTGCTTCGCTTATATAAGAAGTGATTTTGGCGAAGGCTTTCGCATCAATAACCGCATTCACGAAGTTTTCGAAATCTTCTGTGCCGCCCATTTTGATAGCGGCTAAATCCGTTTTCAATTGTTTTTCTACGGCTGGCCATAAAGAAGCTGGAACGTAGGCACGCGAGGCGGCGGAGCATTTTTGGCCTTGGTATTCAAAAGCGGCACGGATTAAACCCGTTACTAAAGCTTGCGGATCTGCGGATGCATGTGCCACGACGAAGTCCTTTCCGCCTGTTTCACCTACGATTCGAGGATAGGATTTATAGTTGGCGATGTTTTGGCCTATATTCTTCCAAATCGTCTGGAACACCCCCGTCGATCCCGTAAAGTGAATCCCCGCAAAGTCACGGTGCGAAAACACCACTTCCCCTGCTTCCGGGCCATCCGCTAGCACTAAATTAATAACGCCAGCCGGCAAACCGGCCTCCTCTAAAATATCCATCAATAATCCCGCCGAATAAACCTGCGTAGGCGATGGCTTCCAAACCACCGTATTCCCCATCAAGGCCGGCGCTGCTGGTAAATTACCCGCAATCGCCGTGAAATTAAACGGAGTCAACGCATATACGAACCCCTCTAAAGGACGGTATTCTAGTCGATTCCAAACTCCCGGAGAAGAAATAGGCTGTTGGCTATAAATTTGTTGTGCATAATGCACGTTAAAACGTAAGAAATCAATCCACTCACAAGCCGCATCGATTTCCGCCTGGTAGGCATTCTTCGATTGCCCTAACATCGTGCGCGCATTCAATTGCATTCTATATTTAGTTGCTGAAAGATCCGCCGCCTTCAAAAAGATGGCTGCACGATCCTCCCAAGGCATCGATGACCAAGCTGGTCTAGCCGCTAAGGCCGCATCAATCGCCTGAGCAACCTCTACTTTTCCTCCTTCATAATAATGACCTAATACATGCTGGTGATCGTGCGGGCAAGTCATTGCGACTTTTTTGGCCCCCTTCACAGAACGACCCGCGATACGCATCTGCACATCGATTTGCTGATTGCGCAAACCATCTAAGGCTTGCTTTAATTTTATGCGTTCCGCTGAATTCGCGCCATATTGTAAAATCGGCTCATTCACAGGTATGGGAACTTGGAAAACTCCTGAGGACATATTGTTTGGTTGATGTGTAATTAATAGGATGCTAAATTACGTCTTTTCAAATAATTATCAAGGCGCATAACTAATGTAAGGACGCAGCCGCCTCCACGCCACTAGATCCAGCAAGGGCATTTGCTGCAAGGTTTCGAAATCCTTTAAAGGACCATGCTGTTTTCGATAGGCCAAAA
Source organism: Aquirufa sp. A-Brett2-15D (assembly GCF_054558735.1). Classification (NCBI taxonomy): domain Bacteria; kingdom Pseudomonadati; phylum Bacteroidota; class Cytophagia; order Cytophagales; family Flectobacillaceae; genus Aquirufa; species Aquirufa sp. A-Brett2-15D. The sequence continues at coordinate 2,136 of NZ_JBSKFT010000003.1, forward strand.
CCACCTTGGACTGCCCATATGGTAAATACGGATGCTTGAAATCTTTCCACTCCACCTGATTAATTTTCAAAAAGCGATAAACGCCTGCCCCTACTTTCAATAAAGCCTTATTTTCTTTCACCCAAATCGAGTCCAAGCCATAGACCTCCTTCAATTGATCCACCTGATAAAATCCCCCTAATTTCTCCCGATAAGTCAAAATCCTTTTGGCAAACCCTGGACCTATCCCATTCAGCGCCACCCAAGCTGCCGAATCCGCGGTATTAATATCAATCGCTAGCTGTCGCCTGTGACCTCCGGACTTATAGCTTCCATAGTCAACCCAACCTTTCCTTCGGACTCCGGACTCATAACCTCCGGACTCTTTCCCTTCGGACTTTGGACTAATTGCCTTATAATTCGCCTCCCAAACCACCGGATTAAATTCCAGCTTTTGCTCCTCCTTCTTTCGCCATTCCCAACCTATGTATATGAGGGCATAAAGAACCATCATCCCAAAGAGAACAATTATCCCTTTTATCTCGGCATGAGTGTATGCGAGGGTGAAGCGGAGGTAGTACATTAGTTTTGATTTCATTAGTGGTAGGTTTAAAAGCATAGAGCATAAAGCACAAAGAATAAAGTAGGTTAAAAATGAGGCTGAAGCCCCATTTTCGTATTGATAAAAAAGAAGACAACAACATTTCTTAAATGCGTCGCCTATAGCGACTCCAAATTTATTCTTTGTGCTTTATGCTCTATGCTTTCTTGCAAGCAATTTCAAATAAAAAAACGATACCCCCCTTGCATCTCGAAAAATTATCAGTACCTTTGCAGGCTATTTTAGGGTACAAGTCTACGGACCTACCCAAAAGAAATGATTTCTGAAACACAATTCCTTTATCGTAGGGGAAACGCAAAGGGGAATCATTTTTTCATCTACGAGGCATTTCAGCTTTAAATTGTGCCCTAAGGGCGCTTATTCATTTAATTTAAAACGTATATAGCCTTGAGTAACATCACTGCCACCGGAAGACACAGCTTTGCAAAAACGCAGTCTGTGATCGATTATCCAGATTTTCTGGATATCCAAATCAAATCCTTTCAGGATTTTTTCCAGCTAGAAACAGCTGCCGAGAATCGTACTGACGAAGGTTTATTTAAAGTATTTGCTGAGAATTTTCCAATCGCGGATTCGCGGGAAAATTTCGTTTTGTCGTTCGTTGACTACTCTGTAGATCCGCCGAAGTATTCGGTAGATGAGTGTATCGACCGCGGTTTAACGTATTCAGTACCTTTAAAAGCGAAATTACGTTTGATCTGTAATGATACAGATAACGAGGATTTCCAAACCATCGAACAGGAGGTATTCTTAGGAAACATCCCTTACATGACGGAGCGTGGATCATTCGTGATCAACGGCGCTGAGCGTGTAATCGTTTCACAGTTGCACCGTTCACCAGGTGTATTCTTCGCACAATCGAAGCATACAAATGGTACTAAATTGTATTCGGCTCGTATCATTCCATTCAAGGGTTCTTGGATTGAATTTGCAACGGACGTTAACAATGTGATGTACGCGTACATCGATCGTAAAAAGAAATTCCCAGTGACGGTATTGCTTCGTGCAATTGGTTACGGAAATGACAAGGATATCCTTGATTTATTTGGCCTAGCTGAAGAAATGAAGGTGGACAAGAAGAATTTAAAAACTACGGTAGGACGTCGCTTAGCTGCGAGGGTTTTGAAAACGTGGCAAGAAGACTTCGTAGATGAAGATACAGGTGAGGTAGTTTCTATCGACCGTAACGAAATCTTGATCGAGCGTGATACCGTTATAACGGAGAACGAGATCGAGACGATTTTGGAATCAGGATCAAGCACGATCATCTTGCATAAAGATGATGTGAACGTATCTGATTATAACATCATCTACAATACATTACAAAAAGATACATCCAATTCGGAAAAAGAGGCGGTAGAAGTTATCTACAAGCAATTACGTAATACGGATGCTCCAGATGAGCAAACGGCACGTGATATCATCCAAAACTTGTTCTTCTCGGACAAGCGTTATGATTTAGGCGAAGTAGGTCGTTACCGTATCAATAAAAAATTAGGCCACGATATCCCGATGGATATTAAGGTATTGACTAAGGAAGATATCATTTCTATCGTGAAATATTTGATCGGTTTGATCAACTCTCGCGCGGTTGTCGATGATATTGACCACTTGTCTAACCGTCGTGTTCGTACGGTAGGTGAGCAATTATATGCTCAGTTCGGCGTAGGTCTTGCACGTATGGCTCGTACTATTAAAGAGCGTATGAACGTTCGTGATAACGAGGACTTTAAGCCAGTAGATTTAATTAATGCACGTACGTTATCGTCTGTGATTAACTCGTTCTTTGGAACGAATCAGTTATCTCAGTTTATGGACCAAACAAATCCATTAGCCGAGATCACGCACAAGCGTCGTATGTCTGCACTAGGGCCAGGTGGTCTTTCTCGCGAAAGAGCTGGTTTCGAGGTTCGTGACGTTCACTATACGCACTACGGTCGTCTTTGTACGATTGAAACACCAGAGGGACCGAACATCGGTTTGATTTCTTCTCTTTGTGTGCACGCGAAAGTAAACGGAATGGGCTTCATTGAAACTCCTTACCGTCTAATCGAATCAGGTAAAGTAGATACGTCTACGACTGTTTCGTATTTAACGGCAGAAGAAGAAGATGGAATGAACATCGTTCAAGCGAATGCACAGATTGACAAAACGGGTAAATTCTTATCTGAGCGTGTGAAAGCACGTTTTGAAGGTGACTTCCCTTTAGTGAATCCAGCGGATGCACAATATATGGACGTTGCGCCTAACCAAATCGTATCCGTTGCTGCTTCTATGATTCCTTTCTTAGAGCATGATGATGCGAACCGTGCCTTGATGGGATCGAACATGCAGCGCCAGGCTGTACCTTTATTGCGCCCAGAAGCGCCTATCGTAGGTACAGGTTTAGAGCACCGCGTGGCGATTGACTCTCGCACATTAGTAGTAGCAGAAGGTAGCGGGGTTATCGATTATGTAGATGCCTTGAAAATCGTTGTTAACTACGATCAAACAGAAGAGCAAAAATTAGTGAGCTTCCACGGTTCTACTAAAGAATACAAATTAATCAAGTTCCGTAGAACGAATCAGGATACAACGATCAACTTAAAGCCAATTGTCTTCAAAGGACAAAAAGTGGTGAAGGGTCAAGCGCTTTGCGAGGGTTATGCAACTCAAGCGGGTGAGCTAGCTTTAGGTCGTAACATGAAAGTGGCATTTATGCCATGGCAAGGTTACAACTTTGAGGATGCGATCGTGATGTCTGAAAAAGTTGTTCGTGACGATATCTTTACTTCGATCCACATTGAGGAATTCGAATTAGAGGTACGTGATACGAAACGTGGTGAGGAGGAATTAACTTCAGAGATCCCGAACGTTTCAGAAGAAACTGTTCGTAACCTAGACGAGAACGGTGTTGTTCGTGTAGGTTCAGAGGTGAAAGAAGGGGATATCTTAATTGGTAAGATTACACCAAAAGGAGAATCTGATCCAACTCCAGAAGAAAAATTATTACGTGCCATCTTTGGTGACAAAGCAGGTGACGTGAAAGATGCTTCGAAGAAAGCGCCACCGTCATTAAAAGGGGTGGTTATCGATACGAAATTGTTCGCTCGTCCTAAAAAGGATAAAGAAGAACGTGACAAATCGAAAGCTGAATTGAAGAAAGTAATGAAGCAATACGGTAAAGACTTATTAGACGTGCGTAAAATCATGATCGAAAAGACCGTTACTTTATTAGCTGGCAAAACGAGTGGTGGTATCCGTCACAAGTTTGGTACAGTGATCGTAGAGAAAGGAGTTAAATTCACTGCGAAAAACATCGAAGAATTATTATTCCCAGATAAAAACTTATACCGCGATGAGTCAACGTATGCAGTTCCTGAAGAAGCAAATTTACTTTCAGATTTGATCGTAGAGGACGCTACTGCGGATGCAGCGACTAACGCGACTTTCTTAGCCTTAATCAAGAGCTTCCACGTTCGTCGTAACGAAATCGCTGGAAACTTTAAGCGTGAGCGTTTCGTGTTAGAGGTAGGTGATGAATTGCCTGCAGGTATCGTGAAATTAGCGAAGGTGTATGTAGCTAAGAAGCGCAAGTTAAAAGTGGGTGATAAGATGGCTGGTCGTCACGGTAATAAGGGTATAGTTGCCCGTATCGTTCGTGAAGAAGATATGCCATTCTTAGAAGATGGAACACCAGTAGATATCGTATTGAATCCACTAGGAGTACCATCTCGTATGAACTTAGGACAAATTTACGAGACCGTATTAGGTTGGGCTGGACAAAAATTAGGAAAGCGTTATGCTACGCCTATTTTCGACGGTGGAACTGAAGCAGAGGTGGCAGCTGAATTAACGTTAGCAGGCTTACCAGACTGGGGTCGTACGTATTTATACAATGGTTTAACGGGTGATAAATTTGATCAACCGGTGACTGTAGGTATCATCTATATGTTGAAACTGGGTCACTTAGTCGATGATAAGATGCACGCACGTTCGATCGGACCTTACTCATTAATTACGCAACAACCATTGGGTGGTAAAGCTCAGTTTGGTGGTCAGCGTTTTGGTGAGATGGAGGTTTGGGCATTAGAGGCCTTCGGAGCAGCAAATATCTTGCAAGAGATTTTAACTGTGAAGTCTGATGATGTGATCGGTCGCGCTAAAGCTTATGAAGCGATTGTAAAAGGAGAGAACATGCCTAAGCCGAACATTCCAGAATCATTCAACGTATTGATTCACGAATTGAGAGGTTTAGCTCTTGAGATCACCTTAGAATAAAACCATTGGGCTTTGGCCCTAAAAAAAGAGTTCATTTTCCAATAAAATACAAAGAAAATGTCATTTAAAAAGACTAGAAAGCTGAATAGCGATTTCCAAAAAGTAACTATTTCCCTTGCCTCTCCAGAGTCAATCTTAGAGGGGTCTAACGGGGAGGTAACTCAACCGGAAACCATCAACTACCGTACCTATAAGCCCGAAATGGGTGGTTTGTTTTGCGAGCGTATCTTCGGTCCTACCAAGGATTGGGAGTGTCACTGCGGTAAATACAAGCGTATTCGTTACAAAGGCATCATTTGCGATCGCTGTGGTGTAGAAGTAACAGAGAAAAAAGTACGTCGTGAGCGTATGGGCCATATTGAATTAGTGGTTCCCGTAGCACACATCTGGTACTTCCGTAGCTTACCGAATAAAATCGGTTACATGCTAGGTCTATCTACTAAGAAATTAGACCAAGTAATCTATTACGAGCGTTTCGTGGTAGTTCAAGCAGGTATGTACGCGGAAGAAGGAAAGATAGGTAGCCAATACCTTGATTTCTTAACAGAAGACGAGTACTTAGATATCTTAGACAAATTACCGCGCGAGAACCAACATTTACCTGATGAAGATCCACAGAAATTCATCGCGAAAATGGGTGCTGACGCGTTAAATATGTTATTATCTCGTATTGAACTTGACAGCTTATCGGCTGACTTGCGTCACTCTGCGGATACTGAATCATCTCAACAACGTAAGGCAGAAGCCTTGAAGCGTTTGAAGGTGGTAGAAGCATTCCGTGAGTCGATCGGTCGTATCGATAACCGTCCAGAGTGGATGATCATCAAAATGGTACCCGTAATTCCACCAGAATTACGTCCATTAGTGCCATTAGATGGAGGTCGTTTTGCGACATCTGATCTAAATGATCTATACCGTCGTGTGATTATCCGTAACAACCGTTTGAAGCGTTTGATCGAGATCAAAGCTCCAGAGGTAATCTTACGTAACGAGAAGCGTATGTTGCAAGAAGCTGTTGATAGCTTATTTGATAACTCACGTAAAGTAAATGCGGTTCGTTCTGAAGGTAACCGTGCCTTGAAATCCCTTTCTGATATGTTGAAAGGTAAGCAAGGTCGTTTCCGTCAAAACTTATTAGGTAAGCGTGTCGATTATTCAGGTCGTTCGGTTATCGTCGTAGGTCCAGAATTGAAAATGCACGAGTGTGGTCTTCCTAAGGATATGGCAGCTGAATTATTCAAGCCGTTTGTTATCCGTAAGTTGATCGAGCGTGGTATTGTGAAGACGGTTAAGTCTGCAAAGAAAATTGTTGATCGTAAGGATCCAGTGGTTTGGGATATTTTGGAAAATGTAATGAAAGGACATCCGATTCTTTTAAACCGTGCTCCTACCCTTCACCGTTTAGGTATCCAAGCTTTCCAACCGAAATTAATCGAAGGAAAAGCGATCCAATTGCACCCATTAACTTGTACGGCATTTAACGCCGATTTTGATGGTGACCAGATGGCGGTTCACGTTCCACTAGGACACGAAGCGATTTTGGAAGCCTCTTTATTAATGCTTGCATCACATAACATCTTGAACCCAGCGAATGGTGCCCCTATTACGGTACCTTCTCAGGACATGGTGTTAGGTTTATATTATGTAACGAAAGGTCGTAAGACAACTCCTGACCACATAGTACAAGGAGAAGGACGTCGTTTCTACGGATTTGAGGAGGTTGTTATCGCCTTGAACGAGAAGAAATTATCGAAGCACGCGAACATCTTAGTGAAAGCTACGGTACGTAAGGAAGATGGTACATTGGTAGAAGAAATGGTGGAAACTGTGGCTGGCCGAGTATTATTCAACTTATGTGTTCCTGAGGCGGTAGGTTATATCAATGAATTATTGACTAAGAAGAAGTTACAACAAATCATCTCACACGTTCACAAGATCTGTGGTATGGCTCGTACGGCTCAATTCTTAGATGATATTAAAGATTTAGGTTTCCAACAAGCCTTCCACGGTGGTTTATCGATGGGTATTGGCGATGTTCAAATTCCTGCTGAGAAAGCTTCTTTAGTGAAGAAAGCACAACAAGATGTTCAAGCGGTTTGGGACAACTACTTAATGGGTCTAATCACAGATAACGAGCGTTACAACGCAGTTATTGATATCTGGACAAAAGTGAACTCGAAAATTACCGAGACGCTGATGAAGCAGATGGAGGAAGACAACCAAGGATTTAACGCGATCTATATGATGATGCACTCCGGAGCCCGTGGTTCTCGTGAGCAAATTCGTCAACTAGGTGGTATGCGTGGTTTGATGGCGAAGCCTCAGAAGAACTTACAAGGTTCTATTGGTGAAATCATCGAAAACCCAATCCTTTCTAACTTTAAAGAAGGTCTTGACGTATTAGAGTACTTTATCTCGACTCACGGTGCGCGTAAAGGTTTGGCAGATACTGCCTTGAAAACAGCCGATGCGGGTTACTTGACACGTCGTCTACATGATGTAGCACAAGATGTTATTGTTAATGAGGACGATTGCGGTACCCTTCGTGGTATTGAAGTTTTCCCATTGAAAGACAACGAGGAGATCATCGAGCCATTATCTGAGCGTATCTTAGGTCGTGTTTCTATTCACGATGTATATGATCCGATCACGAATGAATTAATCGTTGCTTCAGGTGATGAAATCACTGAAATAGTAGCGAATAAAATTGATGAGACAGCGATCGAGTCAGTAGAAATTCGTTCAGTATTAACTTGTGAGACTTTAAGTGGTGTTTGCGCGAAATGTTACGGACGTAACTTAGCAACAGCAGCCATGGTGAACTTAGGAGAAGCAGTAGGTGTAATCGCCTCTCAATCGATTGGTGAGCCAGGTACACAGTTAACATTACGTACATTCCACGTGGGTGGTACGGCACAAAACGTTTCTTTAGATGCGAGCGTAAAAGCGAAATTTGACGGAGTAATTAACTTCGAAGAAGTTCGCTCTGTAAGCTCTACAGATGCGGATGGTAAGCCAGTTGAAATTGTGATGGGTCGTTCTGGTGAGGTTCAAATTGTGAACCCAGCAAACAAACAAATATTAATCTCTTCTAACATTCCTTATGGTTCATTCTTACGTGTTAAGGAAGGCCAAGCAGTGAAAAAAGGAGATGAAATCTGTGCTTGGGATCCATACAATGCGGTAATCCTTTCTGAGGCTGAAGGTAAAATTGAATTCGAAGCAATCGAAGAAAATAATACCTACAAAGAGGAAGCGGATGAGCAAACAGGTATGCGTGAGAAGGTAATTGTAGAATCGAAAGATAAGACGAAGAACCCATCTGTATTAGTTAAAGCAAAAGGAAAAGAAGATTTAGTATATAACGTTCCAGTAGGTGCTCGTTTAGCTATCGACGAAGGAGATAAAATCAAAGCGGGTCAAATTATCGCTAAGATTCCTCGTGCGGCTGGTAAAACGCGTGACATTACGGGAGGTCTTCCACGTGTAACGGAATTATTCGAAGCACGTAACCCTTCTAATCCTGCGGTGGTAACTGAGATTGATGGAGTTATTTCTTACGGTGTGATTAAGCGTGGTAATCGCGAGATTATCGTGACACCTAAAGAAGGAATAGAGCGTCGTTACTTAGTACCTTTGACTCGTTTCATCTTAGTACAAAATAATGACTTCGTACGTGCAGGTTCTCCTTTATCTGATGGTGCTATTACGCCTTCGGATATCTTGAAGATCAAAGGACCTACGGCAGTACAAGAATATTTAGTGAACGAGATCCAAGACGTTTACCGTCTACAAGGTGTGAAGATCAATGATAAGCACATCGAGTGTATCGTTCGCCAAATGATGCAAAAAGTACAGATCCTAGAGCCAGGTGACACACAATTCTTACAAGGTCAAAACGTAGATCGTTTCGTATTCCGTCACGAGAACGACTTGATCTTAGATCAGAAAGTGATCACGGAAGCTGGAGAGTCTGAAAAATACAAAGCAGGATCGATTCTTTCTGCTCGTGCTTTACGTGATGAGAACTCTTCGTTAAAACGTAGAGACTTGAAGTTAATGAAAGTGCGTGATGCGCAAGCAGCCGTTTCTTCGTCGAACTTACAAGGTATCACGCAAGCGTCGTTAGGAACTGAATCATTCATCTCCGCTGCGTCGTTCCAGGAAACTACGAAAGTACTTTCTGAGGCGTCGATCCGCGCGAAAGTGGATACCTTAGACGGCTTGAAAGAGAACGTTATCGTAGGTCACTTGATTCCAGCAGGAACAGGTCTTCGCCGTTACAAAGATATCATCGTTACATCGAAAGATGAACTGAGAGCTTTGGAAGCGAAGAAGGAAGCTGCTGAGATCGCAGAGGCGAAAGAAAAAGTAGAGGCTGCAAACTAATTTGTAGATTCATTTGAATAGACCCCCGGCTTTTCTTAAGTTCGGGGGTTTATTTTTTATACCAAAAGAATTATGGAAAATCCCACAGAAGAAAATCAATTAAATATCGAGCTTCCAGAAGAAATGGCGGAAGGTCATTATGTGAATTTAGCGCTCATTGCGCACAGCCCATCTGAATTTGTGATGGACTTTATTCGCATCCTGCCCGGCCTTCCTAAGGCAAAAGTAAAGTCACGAGTTGTCATGACTCCAGACCACGCTTACCGCCTGATGCAAGCGCTACAAGAGAATATTCAGAAGTATGAAGAGGCTTTTGGCCCTATTATGAAAGAAGGCGATACCACTGGTTTTCAATTTCCCATGAATTATAACGGCCCCATAGGCGAAGCGTAAACGTTTTAGGTCATTTAATCCCATTTTTTTACCTTAAAATCAGGTAAAAAGGCGGGATTTATGCCTTTAAAAGGAAATTACTATTACCATGCGTTTAACCAAAAAATTCCTAGAGTCAGGACAACTAAATTCTACTATTCCTTTACAGACCCCACCGGCGGAGATTTTCAACTATCCGGAGAAAGTCTTGCAGTTTGGCACGGGCGTATTGCAACGCGGACTTTGCGATTTTTATATCGATAAAGCGAACCGCGCTGGAATATTTAAAGGACGTGTGGTCGTGGTAAAATCGACTTCGAAAGGAGGCGCAGATGCCTTCGACGAACAAGATGGATTGTATACACACTGCATTAAGGGAATCGAAGATGGCGTAGCGAAAGAAGAAAATATTATTAACTCCTCCATCTCTAGAACGATTACTGCTTCTAAGGATTGGGATAAAATTTTAGCCTGTGCAAAAAGTGAGGACATGCAAATCGTCCTTTCGAATACAACAGAAGTGGGCATTAGCTATGTAGCGAATGATCCGATTGCAAATGGATGTCCAGCCTCCTTCCCTGCGAAATTGTTGGCTTTCTTACACGCGCGTTTCACGCATTTCGAAGGCTCGGCTTCATCAGGTATGGTGATCGTGCCTACCGAATTGATTATCAACAACGGAGATGTTTTGAAAGGCATCCTCTTAAAATTAGCGGCAGACCATGGTCTTTCATCCGAATTCGTTTCTTGGTTAGAAAACGCGAATCATTTCTGTAATTCCTTAGTGGATCGCATAGTACCTGGTAGTCCAGATGCGGCAACTAATGCCGAGATTTGTGCTCAGTTAGGTTATGAAGATTCTTTACTGATAATTTCTGAAGTTTATAGTCTGTGGGCTATTCAAGGCGGAGCTAAAGTAAAAGAAGTATTGTCTTTTGCCCCAGCAGATAAAGGGGTGATTATTGCAGAAAACATCGAAATTTACCGGGAATTAAAGTTGCGCTTATTGAACGGCACTCATACCCTACTTTGTGGAATGTCCTATTTATTAGGCTTCCGTTTAGTGAAAGATGTGATGGCAAATGGCTATTTGAGCAAACTGATTATGAATTTAATGCTGAGCGAATTAGCGTTGGGCATTCCATATAAGATGGATTTTAAGGTGGCAGACCGCTTCGGACGTTCAGTTTTAGACCGCTTCCGCAATCCCTATATAAACCATAAATTGATCGACATTACCGTACAGTATACGACGAAAATGCGGATGCGTAATGTGCCCTTGTTGATTAATTATGCCCAAAACTTTGGCAAAGCACCCGAGCTTTTCTGCATGGGATTCGCGGCCTATTTACAGTTTATGCAGGCGGTGAAAGAGGAAAATGGAAAGTATTATGGCGACAGCAATGGCGAGGCCTATCTGATCCAATGTGACTACGCTCCGTATTTCTACGAGGCTTGGAAGAATTTTGATTTGAAGAAAGTCTTGTCTGACACGGAATTATGGGGCGCTGATTTAAGTGCGGTTCCAGGGTTTGAGGAGGGGGTTAAGAAGTACCTTTAAGAGATTATAGATAAGAGAGTAGAGAGTATAGATTTAAAGCATAAAGAATAGAGCACAAAGCATAAAGAAGGAATCGCCTGCGGCGATGAATATGAAATGTTTTAATGTCATTCTTTGAACTTTGAACTTTGCCCACTGACCACTGACCACTGACTACTGAATAGATAAGAGATTAACCGACCTATTATGAAAGTATTTTTAGATAAAGATTTCTTGTTGCAGTCGCAGACGGCGCAGACTTTGTACCATCAATATGCGGCAAAAATGCCCATCATTGATTACCACAATCATTTGATCCCTCAGCAGATTGCGGAGGATAAGCAGTTTGATAACATTACCCAAATCTGGTTAGCCGGCGACCACTACAAGTGGCGTGCGATGCGTGCACACGGAGTGGATGAAAAATATATCACGGGGAATGCGTCGGACGAGGAGAAATTCTTGAAATGGGCAGAAACCGTTCCCTATACGATGCGCAATCCGTTGTATCATTGGACTCACTTGGAGTTACAGCGTTATTTTGGGATTACCGAATTATTGAATGCAGAGAGCGGTAAACGCATTTACGATCAGTGTAATGCTTTATTGCGGACACCGGCATTTTCGGTGCGTAATTTATTGCAAAAGATGAACGTGAAGGCACTTTGCACGACGGATGATCCGATCGACAATTTGGCCTACCATTCACAGATCAAAGCAAGTGGATTCTCGATCAAGGTCTTGCCTACATTCCGTCCGGATAAGGCGATGGGCGTGGATGACGAACTGACGTTTGTGGAATATGTGAATTCTGTGGCAGCAGCAGCTGAAATGGAGATTCACACCTTAGCGGATTATAAAAAAGCGATCGCTGCGAGACATGATTTTTTCCATTCGGTAGGGTGTCGTTTAAGCGATCACGGATTAGAACAGATTTACGCGGATGAATATAGTGAGCAAGAAATTGCGCACATTTTTGAGCGTTTGATGACAGGAAAAACGATTAATCAAAAGGAGAAAGTTCAATTCAAATCGGCGATGCTGGTTTATTTTGCGCATTTAGATCATGCCAAAGGTTGGACACAGCAATTCCACCTCGGTGCGATTCGCAATAATAACGACCGTCTTTTAGGAACTTTAGGCCCTGATACGGGATTTGATTCGATCGGGGATTTTGAGCAGGCGAGACCTTTATCGAAATTCTTAAATCATTTAGATTCGACGAATCAATTAGCGAAGACGATATTGTATAATTTGAACCCGCGCGATAACGAATTGTTAGCGACAATGACGGGTAATTTCCAAGATGGAACAATCGTAGGAAAGATGCAATTTGGGTCTGGCTGGTGGTTTATGGATCAAAAAGACGGCATGGAAAAGCAGATCAATACGCTATCTAATATGGGTATGTTAAGTCACTTCGTGGGGATGTTAACAGACTCTAGAAGTTTCCTTTCCTTCCCCCGCCATGAGTATTTTAGAAGAATCTTGTGTAATTTACTGGGCGCGGATGTGGAAAACGGCGAATTACCGGCAGATATCACTTGGTTAGGTAAGCTGGTGGAGGACATTTCTTATAATAACGCGGCAGGGTTTTTTAATTTCAAGAATTAATGAAGAAGGTTATTACTTTTGGCGAAATCATGGGACGATTAAGTCCTGCAGGCTACGGTCGAATCACACAAGCTCAATCGCTTAACATTACCTATGGTGGTGGCGAGGCAAATGTCGCGGGAGGATTAGCCCATATTGGGATTCCTGCGGAACACGTCACATGCTTTCCTAACAACGAATTAGGTAAGGCGGCGGCAGGATACTACCGTCAAGTGGGCGTAGATATGTCACATACTGTCTACAAAGAGGGCCGTTTGGGTTTGTATTTTGTGGAGTTTGGGGCTGCGATGCGTCCGAGCAAAGTGACGTATGACCGCGCTGATTCAGCTTTTGCCAATTTAAATCCAGCCGATTTTAACTGGAAAGAAATATTCACAGGAGCCGGTTGGTTCCATTGGACGGGAATTACGCCGGCGATCTCAGAGGCAGCAGCGACTGCCTTGAGAGCGGCTTTGAAAGAAGCCAAAGCACAAGGTTTGACGATTTCGGCAGATGTGAATTACCGTAAGAACCTTTGGCAATATGGCAAAACCGTTAAAGAAGTAATGCCTGATTTAATTGCGCAATGCGACATCATCGTGTGCGGGAAAGGCGATGCGGAAGATATCTTAGACATCGTTCCTAACGGTTCACAGAAAAGTGGCTGGCACGATATCTGTATTCAAGTTAAGGAGCGCTTCCCGAACATTAAGAAGATTATTAACACCAAAAGAGGCCAGATTTCTGCCTCCCAAAATAACTTGTCAGCGACCTCTTTCGACGGCAAAAAAGTCATCAAATCGGAGACCGTAGAAATTTCTCAAATCGTCGATCGCATCGGTGGAGGAGACGCATTTATGGCCGGATATATTTACGGAAACCTAGTTTTTAGCGATGAGGCAAAGTCTTTAGCTTTTGGAGTAGCAGCTTCCGCCTTAAAACATACGATCGAAGGGGACATTAATTTGTCTGACATAGATGAGATTGAAACCGTTATGGCCGGTGATTTAACAGGACGATTAAAACGATAAAAATGGCTAGAAATTCAGCAGATATAGTGTATGCACGATTAGCGGAAACGCCCATCGTTCCTTTATTTTTTAATGCCGATCAAACGATCGCGGAAAATGTCCTTAAAGCCTGCTACGACGGTGGAATTCGCGTTTTCGAATTCACGAATCGCGGCGAAGCGGCTCCCGCTATTTTTGCTAAATTAATCGATTTCTGCGAAAAAGAATGCCCGGATTTAGTGCTTGGAATAGGTACTATTTATGATGCCAAACAAGCGAGCGAATTCATTGAAATGGGGGCTGATTTTATGTTGCAGCCCTTTACTACACCCGAGGTAGGCGAAATCTGTGCGAAACACAACATCCCTTGGATGCCCGGTACGATGACCTTAACAGAAATCCGCAACGCGGAAATTTTAGGAGCAAAATACGTGAAGATTTTCCCAGGCAATGTGGTAGGACCCGCTTTCGTGAAAGCAATTCAAGGACCGATGCCGAAGACCAAAATTATGGTTACTGGTGGAGTTGAACCGAACAGAGAAAGTCTACAATCTTGGTTTGGCGCAGGTGCGGCAGCCGTAGGATTAGGATCCCAATTATTCCCAGCCGAATTAATTAAAAAACAAGACTATACCTCTATATCAAACACGATCGCTAATCTGATCAAAACCTATCACGAACTATAATATGGAAACAATTGGAAAGTACCGCTGGAAAATATGCGCTTTGCTATTTTTCGCGACGACGATTAACTACTTAGATCGACAGGTAATTGGATTATTAAAGCCGGTTTTAGAAAAAGAATTTAATTGGTCTGAGACAGATTACTCCAATATTGTGATTGCTTTCCAAGCGGCTTATGCCATTAGTTTATTGGGTTTTGGCGGCATTATTGATCGTATCGGAACCAAGTTAGGCTATTCGATATCGATCGTAGTTTGGAGTATCGCGGCGATGATGCATGCTTTAGCCACAGGCACGATGAGCTTTGCGTTTATGCGCGGTTTATTAGGTCTAGGCGAGGCAGGAAACTTTCCGGCAGCGATTAAGACGGTAGCCGAATGGTTCCCTAAAAATGAGCGGGCGCTGGCAACAGGTATATTTAATTCTGGAGCGAACATCGGTGCGGTGGCTGCTCCCATTTTAGTGCCTTGGATTTTAGGCGCTTATGGTTGGGAAATGGCATTTATCGCAACGGGGGCGATCGGGTTTATTTGGTTAATTTTTTGGTGGTTCTATTATGAAGTGCCTTCTAAGCACAAATCTTTATCGAAAGCTGAATTCGACTATATCCACGCGGATATGGAGGCAAAAGATGATAATGTAACGCCCGTGCGCTGGGCTAAATTATTTGGGTTCAAGCAGACCTGGGCCTTCTTTTTTGGCAAAATGTTCACGGATCCGATCTGGTGGTTCTTCCTATTCTGGTTACCATCCTACTTCTCTGAGCGCTTCCAATTAGACTTGAAGAAGCCTAGTCTAGAATTAATCATCGTCTATACGGCGACGACAATCGGCAGTATTGGAGGCGGTTGGCTATCAGGTTATTTGATTAACAAAGGCTGGCCATCGTTCAAAGCACGTAAATGGTCCATGTTCAGTTTCGCCATCGCGGTGGTGCCTATTATGTTAGCGCGTTACTGCGATAATATCTGGCAGGCGGTAGGGTTGATTTCCCTAGCAGCTGCGGCTCACCAGGCTTGGAGTGCGAATATTTATTCGATTGCGACGGACATGTTCCCAAAGAAAGCCGTGAGTTCGGTGATCGGAATCGGTGGAATGGCCGGCTCTGTCGGGGGTATTTTCTTCCCGATGATCGTGGGATCGCTACTAGATAAGTATAAATTATTAGGCAATATCAACGACGGTTATAACATCATCTTCCTACTGTGCGGAAGTGCGTACATGATCGCTTGGGTGATTATTTACAGCTTAGTTCCTACGCTAGAGACAGCTAAGATCGACGACTAATTTTTCTTAGGAAAAATCAAGTTCTTCGTTAATTCATTTAATTGGGTAATTTTCTCTTGAAAGTCACCCTTTAATGTCTTACGGGCAGCCTCTAATTGATCGAGTGAAGTTTGAATGTCTTCGGGGATCACATCTTCGAGGAAGGCTCTGATTCTTTTTGCCAAAGTAGGCGATTTCCCATTCGTCGAAATCGCGATCTTTAAATCCCCTTTCTGGACGATAGATCCTAAATAAAAATCACACAAAGGTGGCGTATCTGCTACGTTGCACAATAAATGCTGCGCAGCTGCTAAGGCTTTGATTTCTGCGTGCAACTCAGGTGAATCAGTGGCACAAATGATGAGGTCTAGGCCTTCTAAATCCGATGGCTGAAATCCGCGCGCTAAGATGCGAACATGGGGAAAATCTTGTAAATACTCCAGCGTTTCTGGGCGGAAAAAAGGCGCTACGAGCGTCAATTTTGCCTCCGGCGAATTGCGTAAAATCGCAGATGCTTTTTCTAAAGCCACATTCCCTCCTCCTACGACCAAAGTCTGGATTTGATCCATTTTCACGAAGATGGGAAACATCGTATTAGGCATCTACAGGAGCTTTTTTGCCGGCTAATTGACCACAAGCTGCGTCAATATCGCGTCCGCGAGAACGACGAATATTTACGATCATTCGTTTGCTTTCAAGATAAGCCGAAAACTTCGCGATGGCATCTGCCTCCGCATTGACGAAGGTCGATTGTGCGATCGGATTGTATTCGATGAGGTTGATTTTGCAAGGGATGCCTTTGGCAAACTCATACAATTCTCTTGCGTCCTCAATCGTATCATTAAACTTATTAAAAACGATGTATTCGAGCGTAATGTCATTCCCCGTTTTATCGAAGAAATACAATAGCGCTGCCTTCAGGGACTCCAAAGTATTGCTCTCGTTAATGGGCATAATCTGGTTCCGCTTCGTATCGTTAGCGGCATGCAGGGAAAGCGCTAAATTGAACTTCACCTGATCGTCCCCTAATTTCTGAATCATCTTTGCGATACCCGCCGTGGACACCGTAATGCGGCGCGGCGACATTCCCAAACCGTCCGGGGACGTAATCTGCTCGACAGACTTCAACACATTCGCATAGTTCAAAAGCGGCTCCCCCATCCCCATATAGACGATATTCGTTAGCGCTTGACCATATTTTTCCTGTGCCTGATCGCGGATGAGCACCACCTGATCGTAGATCTCGAAAGACTCCAAATTGCGCTTGCGGTCCATATAACCCGTCGCACAAAAGCTGCAGGTTAAGGAGCATCCGACTTGAGAGGACACGCAAGCCGTCATACGTTCGCGCGTGGGAATAAGTACTCCCTCTATGAGGTTTTTATCGAATAATTCGAAACTTGATTTGATCGTGCGATCTGAACTGTATTGCGCCTCCGCGGTAGTCACGATTTGCAATGAGAATTTCTCCGAAAGCCATTCGCGTGTCGTCTTTGGGATATTTCCCATCGCATCGAAACTGCGGACAGATTTCTTCCAAATCCATTCGTAGACTTGTTTTGCCCGGAATGCGGGTTCCCCAGCCGCGAGCATTTCTGCTTTCAGCTGATCAAAACTCATATTCCGTATCGCCACTTTCTTTTCCAATCCTATTTCTTTAATAATTCATTCACCTTCGCAGAAATGGCTTTGCCATCTGCTAAACCGGCTAATTGCTTGGAAGCGACGCCCATCACTTTGCCCATATCGGCAGGACTTGTTGCCCCTACGGAGGCAATGATTTCGGTAATTTTACCAGTTAATTCTGCCTCAGACAATTGCTTAGGCAAGAATTCTTCGATGATCGCTAATTCTACTTGCTCTTTTTCGGCTAAGTCAGGGCGGTTTTGGGCTACGTATACTTCTAATGAATCGCGGCGTTGTTTCGCTGCTTTCATTAAGATTTTCATCTCTGCATCTGCACTTAATCCATCCGAGCTAGAGCCTGAAGTTTCTTCTAATAAAATCATGGATTTGATCGCACGCAACGCACGTAAACGGTCTGCGTCTTTCGCGCGCATGGCATCTTTGATACCATTCTCGATAGTTAATTTTAACGACATAGCTTGTTTTGATTAAAAATGAGCTTTCACTCCTTCTAAAAATTCCCGGTGGTTACTTAACCTCGGAACTTTATGCTGGCCTCCTAATTTTCCCCGTTCTCGCATCCAGTTGTGGAAAGTTCCGGCTGGGGCGATGTGGATTACAGGTGGGCCAAGCACTAAATCATAAGACCTTTTCGCATCGTAATCCGAGTTTTGCTCGCGTAGCGTTTGGTCTAAAATCTGTGCAAAGGTACGAAAATCTTTTGGGGCTTTTGAAAATTCAATCACCCATTCGTGACAGCCATTTTTCCCTTCGTTCATAAAGGCAGGCGCTGCCGTATAATCCTTGATCTCCGCTGAAGTCGCGGCGCAAGCGCGCGCGACGGCCGTCTCTGCATTCTCAATGATCAATTCCTCCCCAAAAGCATTGATAAAATGCTTCGTCCGACCCGAAATCTTAATCCGATAGGGCTTCAAAGAGGTGAACTTTACGGTATCCCCGATCTTATAGCGCCACAAACCCGCGTTCGTCGAAATCACCATCGCATAGTTTACGCCTACTTCTACTTGGTCTAAAGCCACGATTGTATTAGCCTCTTCCCCCTCGTCGTTCATTGGAATGAACTCATAAAAAATGCCGTAATCGAGCATTAAAAGCATCTCATCGGGTTTGGACAGATCATCCTGAATCCCAAAAAAACCTTCCGACGCATTATATATCTCTAAAAATCCGACCTGTGAAGACGGAAAAATTTGGTTCTTAAACAACTCGCGATACGGCCCAAAAGCCACCGCCCCGTGAATCATAAACTCAAAATTCTCCCACACCTCTAAAATCGATTTCTTCCCCGTGATCTCTAAAATCTTCTCAATCAACACCAGCGTCCACGTAGGCACGCCTAAAATACTCGTTACATTCTCCTTCGAGGTCTCGAGCGCCATCTTCTCAATCTTCTGATCCCAGTCCCCCATCAGCGCCACATCGAGCGAAGGCGTGCGAATTATCTGTGCCCAAATAGGTAAATTCTTCATCACCACCGCCGACACATCCCCCATCAACATCCGTGAATTCACCGGACTTTCCGATAAACTTCCCCCGATAGACAATCCCTTCCCCTCGAAAACCTTCGTATCGGGCTTATTCTCAATGAGCAACGTAATCATGTCTTTGCCCCCCATCATGTGGCATTCCTCCAGCGATTCCTTCGAAACGGGAATAAATTTACTTCGCGCATTCGTCGTCCCAGAAGACTTCGAAAACCAGTTAATGGGCGTATCCCACAAAATATTTTGCTCGCCTTGCATCATGCGATCGATGTAAGGAAAAATCTCTTCGTAAGTAGAAATGGGAACTTGCTGCTTAAATTTTTCGTAATCGCTAATGTCTTGATAACCGTGTTTAGACCCCCATTCCGTCGAGCGACCGTGGGTCAAAAGACCCTGCAACATTTGTTCTTGTAGTTCCAAAGGCCTGTCATACATCGCCTCTATCCGTGGCATCCGCCGCTTCATAAACCATAACAAAGTCTCGTTAAACAGCGACATGTTTAGGGTTTTAGGAATTGAGGGGCGCGATTAGGGTAATCGGTGATGATTCCATCCACCTGCCATTCGCTGAATTTTTGCATCTCCGCCGTTGTGTTGATTGTCCAGGGAATAACCCTCATGCCTTTCGTGTGACACAAATCAATCTGCTCCTTCGTCAAAAACCGATGCGATGGACTAAAAATCTCCGGCACAAAACCGAGGTCAGCAAGCATCTGCTCCGGTGACTCTTTCTCCACTAAGGCAGAAATGCGGCCTTGATGAATCTCTGATTTCCAGTATTTTAATACAGCAAAATCGAAGCTTTGCAAAATCAAGGCATAAGGCAAAATCTGCCCAGCAATCACCGACCAAACCCGATCCGCAAACTCTTTCACCGTCGCCGGCTGGGAGATTCCATATTCAGAGGGTTCGGATTTGATTTCGATATTATAAAAAATCTGACGTCCTGTCTTGCGCGCATAGGCTTCCCCTAGGGCTAAAACCTCTGAAAGCAAGGGTTTATAGGTCGATACGCGTACTTGTTCTGGGAAAAGCTTGTTTCCACGAGAACCTACATCGAAGGATTTGATTTCTGAGTAGGGCCTTTGGTATAAATTAATCGTCGACTCTGTCACCGGACGCCCATCTGGAAAAGAAGCATATAATGGATTCATGTAGGGCTCATGCGAGACGTATACCTGGCCATCAGCAGAAAGGCAAACATCCATTTCGAGTACGGTCACTCCCATCTCAAGAGCATGTTGAAATGCGGGTAAAGAGTTCTCTGGATACAAGCCCCTGCAACCTCTATGTCCTTGAATATAAGAAGATTGTCCCATAGCAACTAGATTTACGCACAGTAATAAAAGAAGGTAGATTCTCATGGTTTTTTCTTTTCGGCCTTTTTAACCGCAGCTTTTTTCCCGCGCTCCTCGATGATCTCATTCACACGGGTATATAATTTGACAAAAGCGGCGGGATCCTGTACATAAGATCCAAAGCTTTTCGCGACCTGTGTCGAATCAAGTCCACGTTTTTTCAAAGTCTGCTGAGATAATTCATGATATAAGACAAGTGAAGTATCGGAATTGCCTACGTACATGTTTTGGATAATCGCTTCATCTATATGAATATCTGCCAAAACTTGCGCCATTTCTTCTTGGTCTAATCGATTGCTCGTCGATTCTTCCTTACAGGCGCTAAAAGTACCTGCACTCCAGGCCAAGAAAAGCAAAAATAAACCCTTTTTCATCTTGTAAATATACCCGTAAATTAGAAAGCTTTTCGCTCATTTCATTCAGATTGGGTAAAAAATAGGTAATTTAGTCTCGTGGATATGGATATCAAAGCCTTCCTGACACATGTCGTTCAGCTGGAAATTCGCATTAGAAAAGCGATTAACACGCAAATGCATGGAAATTTCTCCTCCGTCTTTAAAGGGTCGGGCTTAGAGTTTAGTGACCTACGCCAATACCACTATGGAGACGACGTGAGACACATTGATTGGAACACCTCGTCGAAGGGCCATGGTACTTTCGTGAAGCTATTTAAGGAGGAAAAAGAACAAACGGTATTCTTCCTGATCGACGTAAGTGCGTCGGGTTCTGTGGGGAGACGCGGGAATAGTAAAATCAAAACCTTGAAGGAAGTCGCTGGAGTTTTAGCCTTTGCGGCTATTCAAGAGGCAAGTCATTTAGGCTTCGTCTGCTTTAGCGATAAAAACGAGAAATATATGCCAGCGGCGATGGGCAAAAAACATGGCTATAAGGTAATTTCAGAGCTTTTTCGGGTGGAGCCGGAGAATACGGCCACGGATTTGAAAGCGGGACTAAACTTTGCCTTGCAGACTTTGAAGCGGAAGAGTTTACTGTTTGTCTTATCTGATTTCATCGACGAAGGTTACGAAGATTTATTGCGAGCGGCGGCTTTAAAACACGATTTAGTGGTCTTGCATGCCCTTGATAAACAAGAGATTCAATTGCCTTCTATGGGCATCATTCCCATTTATGACCCGGAGCGTAAGCGGACTACTTGGGTGAATACGTCTAGACGATCTTTTAAAAATTTACTCCAGCAGCAGGTCAAAAACCGAGGTGGGGAATTGAAAGAAATGTGCAAGAAATGGCATGCAGATTACGTGGAATTACGTTCTGGAGAGGATTTCGTGCCGTCATTAGTGCAACTTTTTAATGCCCGACGCTAATGCAAGAGACGCCATTCATCATAAAAGGAAAATTCCAGGAGGATTCCGTTGTCATAGGGCAGCCGATTCACTATTCCTTGTATGTGCGTCACCCGAAAGGACAAGAGGTGTTTTTTCCGAATGCGAACCACAATTTTGGGGCATTTGAAACTGTAAAAAGGGAGTTCTTTGCGACAAAAACAACGGCTTCCGGATCTTTGGATTCTGCCGTATATACCCTACGCTTATTTAATTTAGCTCCGGTTCAAAAACTGCAAATTCCTATTTACCTGTTGCAAGAGCCGGATTGCACGATTATTTACCCCGTCGTGGACAGCATTCATTTAAAACGTTTGCTGCCGCATCCGGAACAGATAGATTTGGATTCTTTGTACCAAAGCATTCCCATACAGCCTATCAGCCCGAAAACAGAATTGAAAAATGTGTTTGCGGGAGGGATTAGTTTGTTGATTTTGGTGGGTTTGATTTATTGGATTTTTGGCAAAACGATATCTAAACTATTCCAGCGATACTTATTGTGGAGACGACGCCGGGAATTTAGGCGGACTTTTCAACGCTATACGCGCCAGGTGGCTGGCACGCCGGTGGGTTTATCGAATTTAGAGAAGGCCTTTTCTGCCTGGAAGAAGTATTTAGAGGAATTAACCCATTTGCCCTTTACCACTTTTACCTCGAAAGAGATGCTGGATAATTTAGCGGATGAGGCAATGGAAAAGGTATTAAATGAATTAGATTCGGCGATTTATGGGGGGAATTTCTCCGCTAAAACAACGGAATCAGTTCAATATTTAGACGCATTAGCGACAAATTTATACGAAATAGCACAAGAGAAAATCAAGAATAATGAAGTTTAATCCGCTTTATTCCTGGCATCAAATACAGGCTTTTTTCACCTTTGAGTGGGAGAATGGCTTGTTTTTGTATGGCTTGATTTGGCCGTTTTTGCTTTACTTTATTAAGTACCTTCGCCAGCGAGGAAATAGACCGCGTCTCGAATTGTCATTATCGGTTCCGCTGAAACAAAATCGCCTTTCTTTGTTGCTGAGCTATGTACCCATGGTCATTCAGATGCTGTGCATTTCGTCTTTGATCATTGTGGCGGCTGGACCTTACCGAGTGATTAAGCACCAAAAGAAACAGGTGGAGGGTATCGATATCGCACTAGCCTTAGATATTTCCTCTTCTATGCAGACGCGGGATATCGCGCCTAGTCGTTTAGAGACCGCTAAAACGATGGGGACAGCCTTCATTCGTAAGCGCAGCCACGATCCTATCGCTTTGGTGGCCTTTGCAGGCGCGCCCTATTTAGCAAGCCCCATCACAACGGATACGGCTTTTTTATTGCATCAATTACGGCAATTTCAGACGAAACAAATTGTGGAGGAAGGGACGGCTTTGGGGGATGCTTTGGGGATGTGTATAAACCAAATCCGCGACAGCGAAAACCCCAAGAAAATCAGTATCCTTATATCTGACGGAAACAATACGGCGGGAAATTTAGACCCCGTTACCTCTGCAGAACTAGCTAAAAACTTTAACATCAAAGTCTATACCATCGCGGTGGGAAGCCTGCAAGCCAGTACTGACCCCGTTGATGAAAGTACCTTACGAGAGATTGCTAGCCTCACAAAGGGCAAGTTTTTCAGGGCTACAAATAGCCAAACATTGCAACAAATTTTCCAAGAAATTGATAAAATGGAAGCCTCCATTGTGAAAACGGTTACTTGGGAAGAACACATTTCCCTTTCTTATTTATTCGCAGAAATTAGCCTCATCCTGTTCTTTATCAGTCTGTGGGTTCGATTCAGTTGGATAGGCAACTCTTTAGAAGATTAATATGGTTTTATTTCCGCACGCGAAGATCAATATTGGATTATATATTACGAAGAAACGAAAGGATGGATTTCATGATTTGGAGACCTGCTTCTTTCCGGTGCCTTGGACTGATGTGTTAGAGATCAGCCCATCAGACGAATTCAGTTTCAGCTCGTCGGGACTAGAGATTACCGGAGCCATCGAAGATAATCTTTGCTACAAGGCTTATCAACTGTTGCGAAAAGAGCATAAAATGCCTCCGGTACATATTCACCTGCATAAAATCATCCCGATGGGAGCTGGTTTAGGCGGAGGATCATCAGACGCCGCCTTCACACTGATGGGATTGAGAGATTTATTTCAATTGCCATTGACGAACGAAGAGTTGCAACCTTATGCGGCAAAATTAGGCAGCGATTGTGCGTTTTTCCTTTCGAATCAGGCGGCTTTTGGGAAAGGAAAAGGGGACGTGCTGAGCCCGATAGATGCAAGTCTACAAGGCAAATTCCTCGTTTTATTATACCCTGCCGTGGGTATCTCCACAGCGGAAGCCTATGCAGGTGTAACGCCAGCAAAAGCTCCGGTCGATCTGCGCAAGGCTATTTTGAAAGAGGGTTGGAAAGAGATAATATCGAATGATTTTGAAAAAAGTATCTTCCCTCATTATCCTATTTTAGCCTCTTTAAAAGAGGAAATGTATGCGCTGGGTGCTAGCTATGCGGCGATGAGCGGTTCAGGATCGACGATTTTTGGAATTTTTGACAAAAAAATCGACCCACCTGCAGGATGGGCCGATTATACGATTTGGTCTGGATTAGTAGACTAATCTTTAGCAAAAATGGCCTCTAAAGCCGAGGCGCCCTTGATGACTAATTTCCCGGCCGGGAGTTCTTTCAATAATTTGATCCCCGCAAATTCCGGCGTAGAACTTATAATCTCCACAGGTATTTGCGCCATCACTCCATTCGTCATTTCCACATATATGAAGCCGCCTTTACCTACGCGCGCCAAACCCGCCTGCGGAATACTAGGAATTTTTTGCGTTCCTACCTCCACTCGCGCACTCACGAATTGACCCACTGTGAAATTCTTTTCGTCTGCTTTGTTCTCGAAATGTCCGTGAACAGACGTAGTGCGATTCGTTAAATCGACTTGAGGAGCAATTAAGAAGATTTTTGCTTTGGCTTTTTGGCCTTCTGATTCAAAATCAATGATCTGGCCTATTTTTAATTTGCCCAAATCCTTTTCAAACACCTTCAATTCCACGTGCTTATCTTCCATACCTACCACCTTAATTAACACATCAGACGGAGTCACATATTTGCCAATTGCTAAAAATTGATCTTGAATATAGCCGTCGATGGGCGAACGCAAGGTTAAAACGGAGGAGATATTTCCCTTCGCCAGCGATTTTAGATCACAGCCCAATACCTCTAATTTCAGCCCTAGCGCCTTCACCTGCGCATTGACATTCCCTAAATCTGCTTCCGATTGCTGCAACTTCTTCTTCGACCCCACTTCCTCATTTGTCAAAACCTGTTGACGCGATTTCTCCGAACTCATAAAAGTTTGAGATGAAAGTGCTTGTAAATATTCCTGCTGCATCTGGATAAAATCAAGCGAAGTCAAAGTCGCTAAGGCCTGGCCTTTAGACACTTTTTTTCCTGGAAGCAATTCATAGGTGGTCTTCACGTAACCTGCGATCGGAATCGAAATGGACGCTAAAGATACGGGGGGCACATCCACCACACCCGTGCACTTTATTTCTGTGGACATATCTTTTTCTTCCAAAGCCCCGAACTCGATTCCCGCATTCGTTTTTTGGTCCACCGTTAATTTAATTTCTGACATCGGGGTCTCTTTCGACGTTTCTTCCTTTTTCGAGCAAGAGACTAAACTGA
Source organism: Aquirufa sp. A-Brett2-15D (assembly GCF_054558735.1). Taxonomy (NCBI): domain Bacteria; kingdom Pseudomonadati; phylum Bacteroidota; class Cytophagia; order Cytophagales; family Flectobacillaceae; genus Aquirufa; species Aquirufa sp. A-Brett2-15D. The sequence continues at coordinate 27,381 of NZ_JBSKFT010000003.1, forward strand.
ATAAAAGGCTTAGGGCTGCGTATGTGAATAACTTATTCATTTCCAATGATTGTTTGACGTGTGATAATCGCCTGGTTGTAGGCGTTGACTTCTTGAATATAACTCTCTCGAATCTGCCAGGCTTGCTGCGTATTTTGCAGCATTTCGACGTATTCGATTTCCCCTTGCTGGTAACTTTTCAACGCTGTCTTTTCTAATAAAGCCGCCTGAGGTAGTGCCGTGGTGGTATAATAGACCAAACTCGCTTGGTATTTTGCGACCGCTGCCTCCGCGTTTTTATAATCCGTTTGCAAGGCCGATTCCGTTTGAATTTTTTGACTGACAAAAGCCTCCTCTTGTAATTTCGCTGAAGCGATTTTAGCTTTCTGCCCTTTCATAAAAATTGGTATGGCAAGGCCGGCTTGAACGAAGTTTTGGCCCCCTACCTTTTCTATACTCTGAGAAGTTATCCCAAAGCGCAAATCTGGTTTCAAGCGTTCCTGTTCTACTGCTGTCAGCAATTTCCCATGTTGCACCTGTTCGGCTAAAAGTTCGATGGTCGGATTTTTCGACAGATCAAATCCGTTCATTCCAGATTCCATTGTCAGAGATTCCTTACCTTCAATTTCAAATTCTCCGGGTTCATTAATCCAATAAGCCAGGTTTTGATAGGCTGTTTTTTGATCAGCTTCTAAGGCGATTCTTTTCTGTTGAAACTCTCTCAAACGAGTTTCTGCCGCCATTAATTCGAGGCGATTCGTCTCCCCTTGTTGAAACTTAATCGTAGCCGCACGCTTCATCTGCGTGTATAAACTATCTTGCGATTGCAAAAAGTATAGATTTTTTTGCTGTGCCAAAATCTGATAATAATAGAATTTCACACTCGAAGCCACTAAGTTTTGGGTGATTTTTAAACGCTTTTCACTCAATACTTTGGCTGAAGTCAAAGCCTTCACCTGTGCCCTCAATAGTGTAGGCCAAGGAATACTTTGGGACGCCATCAACGTATAATCCTGACTAGAAGAAGTCTGTGTCTTTCCGTACTGTGCATCCACCGTACTCTTCGGTAATTCTTTACCAGAATTGATAAAGGCCTCCGCGGTTTTAACGTCGGCGATGCCGGTGGCAAGGAGGGCGTTGCGTGTGGAGGCGAGGGAGAGGCAGCTCCTTAAAGAGAGACGGGCAGAGCCGGCAGTGGGCAGTGGGCAGTCGACAGTGGGCAGTGGGTCGTCGCTGTGCGACTTAGTCGACTTCGTCTTAGTCACTGCAAATGAAGTAAAGGATAGTAAAATAAATAAAACAATCATCCCTAATCCTTTGGCCTTCTGCTTCTGCTCTCTGCGGCCCATGACGATTGAGTATACGACCGGAATAACGACTAGCGTTAAGAAAGTGGCGGTGATCAAACCACCGATAACGACCGTGGCTAAAGGACGTTGCACCTCAGCACCCGGCGAGTGACTAAGCGCCATCGGCAAGAAACCTAAAGAGGCCACAGCCGCCGTCATAATCACGGGTCTGAAACGCAATTCCAAGCCTTTCTTCAAGCGTTCTTCCACGCCTAATCCTTCCTCAGATAATTGCTTAAAGTAGGAAAGGAGCACGATTCCATTCAAAACCGCGACACCAAACAAGGCGATAAAACCAATCCCCGCCGAAACTGAGAAGGGCATTCCTCTGAGCCAAAGCGCCACGACACCACCGATCGCCGATAAAGGAATCGCCAAATAAATGATGGCCGCTTCTAAGAAGGATTGGAAAGTAAAGAATAACAACACAAAAATCAGGGCGAGGGCGATAGGCACTACTAGTGCTAAACGCGATTTTGCTGCTTGTAAATTTTCAAACGTTCCACCATAGGTCACATAATAACCGGCAGGCAAAGTAATCTTGTTCTTCATGACTTTTTGGATATCAGCTACGACACTTTCCACATCACGACCCCGCACATTGATACCGATGGTAATTCGGCGGTGCGTATTATCACGGGAAATCTCTAAAGGTGCATTCTCATAATTCACGTCCGCCACCTCTTGAAGTGGAATTTGTGAGCCGGATGGCAAGTCGATGTACAATTCGCGTAAATTTTGAATGTCTTGGCGATGCACCGAATCCATCCGCACGACTAAATCAAAGCGTTTCTCCCCTTCCATCACGATTCCAGCGGTTTCTCCCGCAAAGGTCATTTTGATAGCCGAATTTACTTCGTTTACATTTAAACCATATTGCGCCATCTTCACGCGATTGTATTTCACGACAAGTTGTGGAATGCCATCGATTTGTTGGACTTTAATGTCGCCTACGCCATCGATTTGACGGATGTAACGGGACGCTTCGGTCGCATGATCAAATAATTCTTGTAGATCTTCTCCAAAAATCTTCACCGCAATATCCGACTTCACCCCTGCAATTAATTCGTTAAAACGCATCTGAATGGGTTGTGTGAATTCGAAACTTACTTCTGGAAAAGCATCTAATTCCTTATCCATCTTCTCTTCTAGCTCTTCCATCGTCTTCGCATTCTTCCATTCAGATGGATCCTTCAATTGAATGATCAAGTCACAGGAATTGATCCCCATGGGGTCCGTTGGGATTTCAGACGCTCCTATGCGGGATACCACTTGATTGATTTCTGTTGGAAATTTCTTCAATAACATGGCTTGAGCGGCGGTGTTCACTTTGATACTTTGGGACAAAGACGCATTCGTAGGTAAAATCGTTTCGACCGCGAAATCGCCTTCATTCAGTTCCGGAATGAACTCCCCGCCTAAAGTCATAAAGAGCATAATGCTAGCAGAAAATAGACCAAAAGCCGCTAATATCACTGCCTTGCGTTGCTTCAAAGCCCAGTGGATGATAGGTTGATAGCCACGGTACAAAAAGCCCATGATGCGGTCAGCAATGGTCAGATCATGACTGATTTTCTTGTTCAGAAACAAGGCAGTCATCATCGGGACATAGGTCAACGATAAGATCAAGGCGCCAAAGATGGCGAAACTCACCGTTTGAGCCATCGGCCTAAACATCTTTCCTTCGATTCCTCCTAAAGCCATAATGGGCAGGTAAACAATCAAAATGATGATGACCCCGAAGGCAGCGGATCCGAAAATGGCTTTGGCAGAAATCCCCACTTCCTCATCCATCGCATGCTGGCTTAATTCCTCGCCCTTTCGATGGCTATGGAGCCTATGTATAATGGATTCCACGATGATGACGGCGCCGTCTACAATCAGGCCAAAATCAATCGCCCCCAAACTCATCAGGTTCGCCGACACACCGAAAATGTGCATCAGTACAAAGGCAAATAAAAGACTTAACGGAATCACCGAGGCCACAATCAAGCCGGCACGCCAGTTTCCTAATAATAAAATCAAAATAAATACAACGATTAATCCCCCTTCGATCAGGTTCTTCTCCACCGTATTAATGGCGCGGCCAATTAGGACACTGCGGTCTAAATAGGGTACGATGTGAATTCCCTGCGGCAAGGTTTTACCAATAATGTCTAGCTGAACTTTAACGTCCTGCACGACTTGATTCGCGTTTGCTCCTTTTAACAATAACATGACGGCTCCTACAGATTCGCCTTCGCCATTACGGGTCATCGCACCATATCGCACCGCCTTCCCAAAACCTACTTTCGCCACATCTTTCACCAAGATGGGTAGCCCGGCTTCGCCTCTTTGGGATACTACCGTATTCTCAATATCCTCTAAGGAAGTCAGCATTCCTTCTGAACGAATAAAATACGCGTCCGTCCCTTTTTCTAGATAGCTACCGCCGGAATTGGAATTATTGATTTGAATGGCTTTGAAAACTTCGTTCACGCTCACATTCATCGCGCGCAAACGCTCCGGATCTACCGCCACCTCATATTGTTTCACATTACCACCAAAAGAGCTAACCTCCACCACGCCTTTGATCCCCAAAAGCTGGCGTTTAATCAACCAATCCTGGTAGGTCCGCAAATCCGACAGCGAATATTGGTCCTTAAATGCGGGGTCAACGACTAAAGAGTATTGAAAAAACTCCCCTAAACCCGTTGTAATAGGTGCCATTTCGGGCACTCCAGCGCCTTGCAATAAATAAGGTTCCGCGGCCTTTAATTTTTCCGCGACCTGCTGCCGGGTCACCTCCGTGGCGACCTCATCTTCAAAAACGACGGTGATAATAGATAAACCCATCCGAGAAATCGAGCGGATATCTTTTACATTCGGGATAGTCCGTAAGGAGATTTCCAGCGGATACGTAATGAATTTTTCGACCTCTGAAGTTGCCAACGCCGGCGATTGGGTAATCACCTGAACTTGGTTCGACGTAATGTCTGGAAGGGCATCGATTGGCAATTTACTCAACGAATATCCTCCCCAAAAAATCAGTCCCAGGACAAAAAGCCCCACCACTAATTTATTGCGTATACTAAAATTGATAATGGAATTAATCATGATTTTAAAATTAAGCATTTACATGAACGGTACAAACCGTGACTGTAGGCGTAATTTAAAATCGGGGAGGCGCGATTAAAACACGCTCCATAGAAAAATAGTAATTATTTTCGTAGAATTCTGAACGACGGCGGGTGATAATCAAGCCAGCAGCACAGATAAAGAACAAGGAAGCAACTGGAAGCACAAAGCCCATCGCACCTGAGAAATCGAAACTAGGTAAACTCGGATGACTAGTTGATTTTGCATGCTTCGAATCAGCAGCATAATGCATCCAAAGGAAGTCTGTAAAACTGAAACCTGCCGGAGCTTGTTTCTTGTGATCCTGAAAATGTTTTACTAATTCGTTCGCCTTAATGGCTTGCTCCATACCCACCTTGGGCAATAAGCCGCCAGTGAACATAATCACAAAAAGAACGTATGCAAGGACATTTTTCATCCCCCAAATGTAACAAAAATTCGAATTTTTCACCCATATTTATGTTTTCATTTTAATTTAAGATGGAATGTAGGCCTAAATCATGGATGAAATAAATCTTTTGTGGCATCAGCTCACTGATTCTGAAACTATTATCCGCTCCGGATTACTAGTAATTACCCTGATTGTTTTTGCTGAGAATGGCCTGTTTTTCGCATTTTTCCTTCCTGGCGATTATTTGTTGTTTTTGACAGGGGTTTTTGGCGGCACAGGAGTGCTAAAAGAGCCTTTAAGCACGTTATTGCTAAGTATTTTCGCGGCCGCCGTCATCGGTTCACTGGTGGGTTATTTAAGCGGACGTTTTTTCGGAAAATCGCTAATGAGCAGGCCAGATGGCTGGTATTATAAGAAAAAACACTTGGAGTCGACACGGGAATTCTTCGATAAATACGGTTTTATGGCGCTAGTAATCAGTCGCTTTTTGCCCATCGTGCGCACCTTTACGCCCATTTTAGCCGGAATTAGCCACTTATCTTGGTATAAATTTATCCTACTAAATGTAGTGGGAGCCGCTATGTGGGTAGGTATTCTGGTGACGGGAGGTTATTATTTAGGCCAAAATTTTCCCGGCATCATCAACTACGTACAATACATCATTATATTCTTCCTGGCTATCACGACGTATACGGTGATCAAAGGATATTTGAAATTGAAACAATGATCGAGCAATTTGGCTATGTAGCGGCATTTTTAGGGGCTGGGATTCTATTCCTAGGCTTGATTCTGATGCTTGCCCGATTCATTCGACCTAATCGTCCTAATGTCGAGAAATTAAGCACCTATGAATCGGGTGAAGCTCCTGTAGGAAATGCGAATGTCCGTTTCAATCCCCGATTTTATGTTATCGCACTCTTGTTCGTGCTTTTCGAAATTGAATTAGTTTTCTTGTTTCCCACGGCAACATTATTGCGAAACAAAGAGCTAGCAGATGCCGCACCGGAATTTCCCTTATATGCCGTAGTGGAGATTTTATTATTCGTGGGAATTCTGGCACTAGGTTTAGCTTTCGCTTGGGTGAAGGGTTATTTGAACTGGGAAAAGCCAGAAAGTTCAGCCGAGAAATTGAACATTCCCATTCCTGATGGTGTTTACGATAACATTAGAACGAAACATTCCTCCGCCAAAAATGTCTCATAAAACGCATAATTTCTCTTCATTAAACGCTTTTTCTTCTTTGCTACTGGATTATTTAGCAGAAAAGCCGGCGTTGAAAGAGTTTTATGGGAATGCTCCTCAAATTGCAAAGTTCAAAGAGCAAATTTCAGATAAAAAAGGGTTTCCTACTTCTTCGCGAGTGGTTTTGCAGACCGTTTTAACAGAGCAATACACAGCTATCGGAGTGGAGATGCCTTCCGTTGATTTACGGGATGAGAACACCTTTACGGTGACGACGGGACATCAATTAAATATCTATACGGGTCCGCTTTATGTGATATATAAGTTAGTCTCGACGATTAATTTAGCTAGAGCACTTCGCGCGGCCTATCCCTCTCAGCGATTTATCCCAGTCTATTGGATGGCAACGGAGGACCACGATTTTGAGGAGATTAATCATTTCTTTGCTTTTGGGACGAAATATGAATGGAATACGTCCCAAAAAGGTGCCGTCGGTCGCTTTCAGCTAAGTGATTTTCCACGTATACCGTTAAGAAACGAAATTTTCGATCAGGCTTATTCCGAAGGTAAAACGCTTTCTGAAGCAGTGAGAATGTATATGCACGCGCTTTTTGGCGCTGAAGGTTTAGTTTGTTTAGATGCAGATGATGCGCGGTTAAAGTCGATTTTCGCTCCCATCATGGAGGCGGATTTAAAGCAACAGGTGCACGAACCAATCGTGCGTGCGACCACAGAAAAATTAGAGGTTTTAGGTTATAAAACTCAGGTTTCGGCGCGTCCGGTGAACCTTTTCCGCTTGACGGCAAATGATCGCGTGCGATTAGAAAAAGGGGATTTCGTCGAGATAACAGATGCAAGTCCGAATGTGATTTTACGTCCCTTATACCAAGAAGTTATTTTGCCTAACCTTGCCTACATCGGTGGGCCGGCGGAGGTCGCTTATTGGTTGCAGCTAAAGGGCATTTTCGATTTACACCAAATTCCATTCCCTATCTTATTGCCACGAAATTTTGCCATCGTAAAGACGCAGAAACAGGCAGATAGAGCAGAGAAACTCGGATTAAGTTTGGCGGATTTGTTTAAGAATGAGTTAGAGCTTCGCCGCGATTTTGTGGCGGGTCGTACGGAACATGTACTAGATACTGCCTCAGAATTAAAGGCTTTGCAACCTATACTAGCTTCTCTCGCGGAAAGGGCAAAGTCCATCGATTCAACCTTAGAAGCCAGCGTTTTAGCCGAACAGGCACGTTGGACGAAAGGGTTAGAGCGATTAGCGAAGAAAATGAAGCGCGCGGAAGAGCGGAATCAAGGGGATGAAGTGAGGCAGGTTTTGGCCTTGAAAGAAACCCTATTCCCGGATGGCGAGTGGCAAGAAAGACACACGAATTTCCTCGAATTCGCCAGCGATCACCCTCATTTTATTACTGATTTACTCCAGACATTCGATCCATTACACTTCGAATTCTACGAAATAACCCTATAATGCCCGAAAAACTTAGTCCATCAGACTTCCTCGAAGCCGCAAAAATGTATCCGGTGCTCGATGTACGATCACCTGGCGAATACGCGCGGGCTCGGATTCCGGGTGCCATTTCGTTCCCTATTTTTGATGATGAACAGCGCGCGGAGGTAGGAACTTGTTATAAACAAAAGGGGAAAGATAAAGCGATTGAATTAGGGCTGGAAATAGTGGGGCCGCAACTCGCTAAATGGGTGAAAGCGGCGAAAAAAGTGGCTGTCGATAATACCGTATTAGTTCATTGCTGGCGCGGAGGAATGCGCTCAGGTAGTATGTCCTGGCTTTTTGAGACGGCTGGATTACAGGTAAAAATACTCGTAGGAGGCTATAAGGCCTACCGAAATGAGGTCTTGGACATTTTCGAAAGGCCTATTCCCTTCCGCGTTTTAGGCGGGAAAACGGGGTCAGGAAAGACAGAAATCCTGCATGAATTAGCCAAAAGAAGCGAACAAGTTTTGGATTTAGAGGGCTTGGCACACCACCGCGGTTCGGCTTTTGGTCATTTAGGACTGGCGGAACAGCCCACGAGTGAGCATTTTGAGAATGAAGTTTACCGCGTTTTAAACGGTTTTGATTATAGCCAAAAGATTTGGGTGGAGGATGAAAGTCGCCACATAGGCAAGGTATTTATGAGTGCGCCGCTGTATAATCAGCTGCGAGAAGCGCCTGTCGTATTTTTAGACATTGAAGCCATCTACCGTTTACCTCATTTAGTACACGTATATGCGTCGTATCCGAAAGAGGATTTAGCTACGGCTTTGGACAAAATAAAAAAACGCTTAGGCCTGGACCGCTACGCCATCGCGATGGAAGCACTGGAGGCCGGGGATTTCAGTTTAGTCGCAGAAATCACCCTCCATTACTACGACAAGGCCTATATGTATGGCTTGGAACAAAGAAACGAATCACAAATTACGCGCATCGAGGTCCGCACTTTGGACCCGATCGAACAAACCGAATTACTTTTAACACATGCTACCTAAGGAATTTTTAAGCCATATTTTAACGCAACATCAGCAGACGCCCCCATTTCCGGCGACCTCTGACATTATGAAGCTATTTACGAAAATTGTTTTGACGCTTTTCCCAGAACAAACGCGTAAACATTTTTCCAAACCGGAAGAGTTGAAAGCTGTTTGGGAAAGTATTGAAAACGGGTTAGAAAGTCTATTGCATTCGATGAAAGATCAACTTTCGGAAGAGCCCGCAGTCATTTCGCAGCGCTTTTTGGACCGCATTCCGTCAATATATGATTTATTGCAAACCGATGTAGAGGCAATGGTCGCGGGTGATCCGGCGGCGACGACTTCCTATGAAGTTATCCGTACGTATCCTGGCTTTTATGCCCTTGCTTTCTATCGTTTAGCGCATGGATTGCACCAGGAGAAAGTGCCCTTGATTCCTCGGATTTTGACCGAATATGCGCATTCCAAAACAGGTATCGACATCCACCCCGGCGCCAGCATCGGTCGCTATTTCTTCATGGATCACGGCACGGGAATCGTCATAGGCGAAACAACGGTGATAGGCGAACGCGTAAAATTGTACCAAGGAGTCACTTTAGGTGCCCTCTCAGTTGATAAATCGATGGCCTCTACGAAGCGCCACCCGACCATCGAAGACGGCGTAGTGATCTATTCCGGAGCCACCATTTTAGGGGGTGATACCGTTGTAGGAAAAGGCTCCGTCATAGGCGGAAATGTCTGGTTAACACGAAGTGTTCCTGCGAATACCAAGATATACCACCAAGAAACCGTCAAAGTCATCCAAGATTAATATGAGCCAGCTACTAGAATTAATCGGAAATACTCCCTTAGTTGAATTATCTCGCTTGAACCCGAACCCGAAGGTGAAGATTTTTGGGAAATTAGAAGGGAATAATCCAGGAGGTTCGGTCAAAGACCGTGCCGCTAAAAGCATGATCGAAGGCGCCATCGCACGCGGCGAATTAAAGCCTGGGATGAAGCTCATCGAAGCCACTTCCGGAAATACGGGGATCGCGCTTGCGATGATCGCTCGTTTATATGACATCGAAATCGAATTAGCCATGCCATCGAATTCCACGCGCGAACGCGTGCTGACGATGGAGGCTTTTGGCGCTACAGTTACCTTAACCGAAACGATCGAATCCGCTCGCGACTATGCTGTCGAAAAAGCGGCGTCTGGCGAGTTTTTTATGCTGAATCAATTCGAAAATCCAGATAATTATTTGGCCCATTACAAAACAACGGGTCCCGAAATCTACCGTGATACGGCTGGCCAAATCACTCATTTCGTCGCCTCGATGGGAACGACCGGCACCATTATGGGCACTTCGATGTATTTAAAGGAACAAAATCCTTTGATCCAAATCATCGGTTGCCAGCCCACAGACGGCTCGAAAATCCCCGGTATCCGCCGTTGGCCCATCGAATACCGCCCCAAAATCTTTGATCCCTCCCGCGTGGACCGCATCATGGACATCTCCGAAGCAGATGCCACCGCGATGACTCGGGCTTTAGCTAAAGTAGAAGGCGTCTTCGGCGGCATGAGCAGTGGCGGCGGCGTTTTAGCCAGTTTACGCTTAGCTACTGAGTTAGAGGAAGGTGTCATCGTCTGCATCATTTGCGACCGTGGAGATCGCTATTTGTCGAGTGGACTATTCGGCGAATAATTCCCTTCCTTACGAGATTTATTCGGTTTTTTTAGCCCAAGATTGGGATTAAATAAAATTTTACTTATTTTTGCACTCCCGATTAACGCGGGCAATTGAGGTGGATTAGCTCAGTTGGTAGAGCATCGGATTGAAAATCCGTGTGTCCCCGGTTCGAGTCCGGGATCTACCACTTCAATTAATAAAGACCCTAGCAGCGATGTTAGGGTCTTTTGTTTTAGGGGAAATTAGCGTGATTCTCTGTTTGCGATTTCTAGCTATTGACACATATTGTCAATACCTGAAAACAACTCACAGCAAAAACACGAAATTTTTACTATTTTTAGGAGAAATTACCCCCTATGCGCAAATTCCTATTAAACCTCATTGAAACTTTCGGTTACAAAGTCACTAAATTTGATCGCAACGCTGCTGGGCCTTACGCGGATATTCAGGACAAAACCTTTTGGAGCTTTTACGAGAAATGTCAGCCCTATACGATGACTTCAGTGGAGCGGATGTTCGCGCTATATCAGGCGACTAATTATGTGATTGATCAAAACATCAAAGGGGATTTCGTGGAATGCGGGGTTTGGAGGGGTGGTTCATCACTCCTGGTGGCGCAGGTTTTGGCAAGCCGCGGGGTGAAAGATCGCCACTTATACTTATACGATACCTTTGAGGGAATGTCGGAACCTACGGCGGAGGATGTAGATTTTAGGGGCCAAAAAGCCGACCAAATGCTCGAGCAAACACAGGATAAGAAGGAGACTTCGGTTTGGTGTTTGGCAAACTTAGACGACGTCAAATTAACGATGTCAAACAGCTCCTTTCCTTCAGCAAACATCCATTATGTTGAGGGCAAAGTGGAAGACACGATCCCTGTCACAGTTCCCGCAGGTCCTATCGCCCTATTGCGTTTAGATACCGACTGGTACACCTCCACGAAACACGAATTAATTCATTTATATCCCTCATTAAGCACTAATGGCATTATGATCATCGACGATTATGGCCACTGGGAGGGCTGCCGTAAAGCGGTGGACGAGTATTTCGCAGAGCAAAAAACTCCGATTTTCTTACAGCGAATTGACTATACTGGCCGTTTGGCGATAAAAAAATAAAATCATGCGCTTGTGGAACGAAGGTCGACACGTTTGAAGGTGAGCGGAGAAATTAAAAGTTTGTTGATAAAAATGGGAAGAGTTCACGTTTTGTGAAGTTTTATTGGTATGTTTGTGAAGGATTAGTGCTAGGTTTGTTTTTAAGAAAACACCTAACCACCATGAAAGTCCATTTAATTAAAGAGAAGACGATCTGTCTTTTTTCGATTAATCACACGAACTGCTATTTCCCCTTGGAAGATTGGGTAGATAAAATCAGGAATGCGGATTGGGAGAAACCAGACGATATTTTATTTACCTTTCCCTCCTGCGACCTACTGGGCAATGGATCGAGCCGCGTGATTTTTAATATCAAGGGAAATCCATTTAGGCTTATTGGTAAATACGGATTTGGAGAAACCCAGGTCCACCTATTCATCTGCTGGATAGGAAGTCATGCAGACTACTCGAAGCTCTGCGCGAAAGGATTGCAATACACTATTAGCATCTACTAATCGCATGAAATACCGCGTTATTGACTCAGATACCTTATACGAAAACTACTGCGATGTCCTCGAAAAACTCGTCTTTAGTTCCCCTATTACGCCTGAAATTCAAGATGAAATCAACCTCTTGACTTTACTAATCGAGACCTACGATAAACAAAATAGTCACTTTCGAAACCTCGATCCGGTTCAGCTATTAAAATCTTTGCTGGCAGAACACAAAATGAAAGCAGCGGATTTAGCCCGTAAACTACAAGTCAGCGAAGGCTTGATTTCCGATATCTTGAAATACAAAAAAGGGATGTCGAAAAAGACGATTCGTGCCATCGCAGAACTATTTAAGATGCAGCAAGAGGCTTTTAATCGGCCTTACGCTGCCTCCTCTACAAGCGAACTCACCCAATCCTGAAATAGCTCAGATTCGATCTGAACGGCCACTGCGGCATGCGTTGACCAGTCTGGCCAGGTTGATTTTAATTGCGAAATCATTTCGGCTAAATGCCCCTCTTCTTCCACGATGATGGATTTTACTTGAACCTTTGATTTGGTTTCCGTGAGGATTTGTTGGTAGATCGGATACAGTTCATCCGCCCGTAACTCGATCGCATAGGTCACTAATAAATAGGCCGCCCATTTAACGTCATAGCCGCTTAATCCGAGCTTTTTCTTCGCATATTGGCTGACACGCAAGTCTAATACATCTAAATAAAAACGAGAGGAACGCGGGTTGATCAAAAACGAATCGTCGTATGTCTCGAAACCAGAAGAAACTAATTTACTAATCTGCTTTTTTAGATAATACGCGTGGCGGTGTTCTTCCGCGGCGTGCTTTAGGATGAGGAGGCTGACTTCTTTTTTGTGCTCAAACTTAGAAATTTTGCGCGCGCCGGAATTTTCCATAAAGGAAAGTGTATTTAAAAAACGGGCATGGGATTCAGGATTCGCGACTAAATGAGCGATCGTTTCAGCAGTATTCATGATGGACTTAGGCAAAATGTGTAGACAAAGATAGGCCAAAGAAAAAAAATTTCTATCTTTAAATTCTAACAATAAATCAACGAATGAAAAAAATCTACTCCTATTGGCTGGGAGCGCTGTTCCTCCTCGTGAGCAGCCCTCTATTCTCCCAGGTCACTTTCCCGATTAATGATGTAGCGAGTCCGTCGAATGGCTATTATGCCTTCACGAACGCGACAATCGTGAAAGATGCTAAAACAACATTGACGAAAGCGACTTTGGTCATTAAAAATGGCAAGATCGAATCAGTCGGAACAGCGATTATTCCTAAGGACGCGGTGGTGATCGACTGCAACGGAAAATATATTTATCCTTCTTTCATCGACATCTACAGTGATTACGGAATGAACGCGGTGTCTCCGGGTGGTGGAAACTACCGTTCTCCGTCCCAAATGATTTCCAACACAAAAGGCCCTTATTCTTGGAATCAGGCGATTAAATCGGAGGTTTCTCACGCGAAATTATTCGAGGTGAATGACGCGAAGGCGAAGGAATTGCGCAAGCTAGGCTTTGGCACGGTATTAACGCACCAGATGGACGGGATTTCTCGTGGAACGGGCGTTTTTGTGAGCTTAGCGAAGCAGAGAGAAAACTTAGTCGTATTGAAAGAAAAGGCTTCGGCGCAGTATTCTTTGAATAAAGGTTCATCCACGCAGGATTATCCGGGTTCTTTGATGGGTTCGATTGCGCTTTTACGCCAAAACTTCCTAGATGCCGCTTGGTACAAAACGAAGCCGGCGAAAGAGGGGACGAATTTGTCTTTGGCCTCTTTTAATGAGATCCAAAGCCTTCCACAAATCTTCGAGGTAAACGATAAGTGGTCAGTATTGCGCGCAGACAAAATCGGTGACGAGTTTGGCGTTCAATACATCATCAAAGCGAGCGGTAACGAATACCAACGCATCGAGGAGATGAAGGCGACAAAGGCGAGTTTCATTTTACCTTTGGACTTCCCACAAGCGATGGATTTAGAAGATCCGACGGACGCGCGTTTTGTGAACGTGGCAGTTATGAAACACTGGGAATTAGCTCCTACGAATCCGGCTACTTTCGAAAAAGCGGGTTTAAACTTCGCTTTAACAGCCAATGGCTTGAAAGACGTAAGTAGCTTTATGCCAAATCTCCGCAAAGCGATTCAAAACGGATTGAGCGAGCAAAAGGCTTTAGAAGCTTTGACTTCGACACCAGCTACGATTTTAGGCGTTTCTGAACTGGTCGGAAGTCTTGATGCTGGGAAATTAGCCAACTTCGTGATCACAAATGGTCCGGTCTTCGCTGATAAAACGAGCATTATTGAGAACTGGATTCAGGGGGACGGATATTCGATTGCGAAAGAGCAATGGAGCTCAATGGCCGGAAAATATGACTTACAATTAGGCGCAAACAAGGCGACTTTGAGAATCTCTGGTGAGCCAGGAGGCTATAAAGTACAGTTGTTAGCGAAAGATACAACTTCGGTTGATTTCACTCAAAAAGAATCCTTAATCAACTTGAGCTTCTCATCGAAAGCGGACAAAGGCAAGCGTACGAGCTTGAGCGGAACTTTCGGGGATGCGACCTTCACCGGCACGGGACAATTAGCGAACGGCGACTGGGTTTCGTGGAAGGCAAATGCAATCGTTGTCACTGCGGCAGATACTACTGCGAAAAAAGCAGCAAAGAAAGAGTCGAAAGAAGAATTAGGGTCCGTTATTTTCCCATTTGCGGGTTACGGAACGGCAAAGCCAGCTTCATCGGAGACGATTTTGATCAAGAATGCGACGGTTTGGACGAATGAAAAATCCGGCGTTTTAACAGGTAGCGACGTTTTATTAAAGAACGGTAAAATTGCGGCGATTGGGAAAGGATTGAAAGATCCTTCGGCACGCGTGATCGACGGAACGGGCAAGCACGTTACGGCGGGTATCATCGACGAGCACTCACACATAGCTGGAACCGGTGGCATTAACGAATGTTCACAATCCGTAACGGCTGAAGTGCGTATTCAAGACGTCATCGATCCAGATGATATTGACATCTACCGTCAATTGAGTGGTGGTGTGACGGCAAGCCATATTTTGCACGGTTCTTGTAATACGATTGGTGGCCAAACTCAATTACTCAAGTTGCGTTGGGGTGCTAACGCGGAAGGATTGAAGTTTGCGAACTGGGATCCATTTATCAAATTCGCTCTAGGAGAGAACGTAAAACGTTCTTATAATACCTCGAATCCACGTTTCCCAGACTCAAGAATGGGAGTGGAGCAGGTGTTGATGGATGCGTTCACTCGCGCAAAAGATTATGAAAAGCAAGGTCCTGGTAAGCGGATTGATTTAGAATTAGAGACTTTGGTCGAAATTTTAAACCACAAACGTTTCATCACGTGTCACTCCTATGTTCAGAGCGAAATCAATGCGATGATGAAGGTGGCAGATCATTTTGGTTTCACGGTGAATACATTTACCCACATTTTAGAGGGGTATAAAGTAGCTGATATTATGGCCAAACATGGTGCTGCGGCATCTACGTTCTCGGATTGGTGGAGCTATAAAATGGAGGTGACAGATGCGATCCCACAAAATGCGTATTTGATGCAAAAGACGGGCGTGAACGTGGCGATTAATTCGGATGATGCGGAAATGGCCCGTCGTTTGAATCAAGAAGCAGCGAAATCGGTGAAATATGCGGGAATGTCGGAAGAGGAGGCCTTGAAAATGGTGACGTTGAATCCTGCCAAAATGTTGCACGTCGCTGACCGCGTCGGTTCGATCAAGGAAGGCAAGGATGCGGATATCGTGGTTTGGTCAGATAATCCTTTATCGATTTATGCTAAATCCGAGCAAACCATCGTAGACGGCGCTGTTGTTTTCGATCGTGCAGCGGATCTAATTCGTCAAGCAGAATTGAAAGCAGAGAAACAACGTTTAGTCCAAAAGATGATCGGAGCGAAAAAAGGCGGCGCATCGACTCGCCCTGCAACTCCATCTTACAAAGAGGAAAACGAGTGCGAGGTGGATCACCACCACGGCAACAGCATTTGGGACCGTATTTCGAGCCGTTGGGATAACACTGAAAACTAAAATTCAACATGAAAAAACAGATCATATATACACTCTTCTTTGTGCTTAGCGGAATAACTGCATTCGCGCAAGAAACTATGCACCCTTCCCCTGCCCAAATCAAAACCATCGTCATCAGCGGCGGCACAATCCACGTAGGGAACGGTACCATCATCGAAAACGGCACACTCGTTCTCGAAAAAGGCAAAATCAAATCCGTTTCCTCTACTCCTGTCACTATTTCAGGGGATGTGGAGCGCATTAATGCCACAGGCAAGCAAGTCTATCCGGGCTTAATCGCCTCTAACTCGAGCTTAGGTCTAGTGGAATTCGTTTCCACGAAATCAACCGTCGACATCGAGGAACTAGGCGAAATGAACCCGAACATTCGTTCGATTGTAGCCTATAATACCGATTCGAAAATCATTAACACGGTGCGTTCGAACGGCATTTTATTAGCTCAAATCACCCCACAAGGTGGAATGATCCCCGGTTCATCTAGTATCGTGCAACTCGATGCTTGGAACTGGCAAGATGCAGCTTATGCGATGGATAATGGCATTCATTTTAAGATGCCGGCTTTGATTAACCGGCCCGCTGCGTTTCAACGCAGGGGGGCGAACGCGGATCCCGTGGCAGCGGGATTAGCGCGCCTCGAAGAGGCGCGGTCCTTTTTCCACGAAGCGAAGGCCTATTTGAATGAGAAGACGCATACAAGCACGAACTTGAAGTTCGAAGCCACTAGAGGGCTTTTCGACGGAAGCAAGCCCTTTTTCGTTCACTGCGATTTAGTGAAGGAAATGCTGGCGGCGATTAATTTTGCCAAAGAATTCAATTTCAAACTCGTTCTCGTAGGAGCCACCGACAGCTGGATGATTGCAGACATTTTGAAGGAGAATAAAGTTTCGGTGATTTTGGGAGAAATCCATAGCCTACCCGCTACAGAAGACGATGCCGTAGATCAACCCTACAAAACCCCTGGTATGCTGCAGAAAGCAGGCGTTATTTTCACGATGGGCTTTGAAGGAAGTGATGGAAACTGGCGTCAACGCGACCTTCCCTTCCACGCAGGAACCATGGCCGCTTACGGAATAACTAAGGAGGAAGCCTTATCATCCATCACCTTAAACGCTGCTAAAATCTTAGGCATTTCTGATCGTACCGGAAGTATCGAAGCAGGAAAAGATGCAAACGTAATCATCTCCACAGGCGATGTGTTAGACATGCGAACCAGCGTATTAACCCATGCCTTTATTCAGGGCCGTGCTTTGAATTTAGATAACAAGCATTCGCAATTATTTGAGCGTTATAAGTACAAATACAACGTTAAATAATTTGACTTAAAGTTTAGATTTAAAAGTCCTCAAAAGCCGATTTTGTCTTTTGAGGACTTTTTATAAACTGCCATTGCGCACAAATATCAGTGTTTTCATAATCTTCACTTATAAAGTGGATTAAGTTTTGTTTTTGCATTTATTCTCTGAATATTATCAAAAATAAAATTAACCACTAAATATTTATGAAAACCAAACACGTCTTTTCAACCGTATTAATCAAGTCTCGCTTGACTTTACGGATGACACAATCACAAGTCGCCACCGCGGTCGGAGTTTCGCAAAGCGCCTACAATTATTGGGAATCTGGAAAACATTATCCGAACGCCACGAAAATTTACCTACTCATTAAGGTCTTGAAGATTCCCATTGAGGATGTGTACTCCGCTTAAAAATTTCTACCTTTGGGGGGATGATTCGCCTCAGCATTTTACTTTTTTTCACATTCATTGCGTGTACCAGTTCTCCGGAACCGGCCACTCATTTCTACGACTGGAAAAAAGAGCTGACCCGCCTATCATCTTCCCCCATTTCGGTAAAAAAGACCGTTATTCTAGACGGCAACACAGAAGTGATTGATTCGGTTCAGGTGGATTTGGCCAAAGAATGGGCCCTCTTCCAAGAAGCCGACTTAAATAAGCCCGCATTCGCCCTTAGCTATGAGGATCGCTCGACCCCTGGTCTCATCCTATATTTGTTAAAAAAAGGCGAGGATCTTCCCGTGCGTTCTTTTATGGTGACATTAGATTCTTTAGGTCGCCCTTCTACTGTTGAATTTGATATTTCCTCAGAGAATTTAGTATACCTGACGTCCAAAAAACTCTCCATGCACCTAGTCGCCGGTCGCGTCGTCTCCTATACTATTGCAGGTTCTCAAGCTTTGCGATGGTTTTCTTCGCCTACGCGGTATTCGGTTAGCGGGGTAGTGCTTCGTGCAGTCACTAGTCGCTAGTCACTAGTGGTCAGAAGAGTAGTCTCGCCTGCGGCTTAGTCAGGTCGCTTCGCGAAGTCATTGCTTCGCAATTTAGTCGTCACTGCGTGACTTAGTCGCCTACGGCTTAGTCAGGTCGCTTCGCGAAGTCATTGCTTCGCAATTTAGTCGTCACTGCGTGACTTAGTCGCCTGCGGCTTAGTCAGTTCACTTCGCGAAGTCATTGCTTCGCAATTTAGTCGTCACTGCGTGACTTAGTCGCCTGCGGCTTAGTCCTGAGAGGGCCTCTATGCGCTGTAAACGGCATAGTGTTGAAATAACTTCAAGGTACTGTAAGGCATTTTCAGGTATTGACACCTTTTGTCAATATGCTAAAATCGACTTTAGTGCTAGGTCTTTATAAACACTTCCCATACTATCTTTATAAACGCTTCCCCCACTTATTGACAACATCTGTCAATACCTGAAAATCGAGTTTGCCCCCAAACGATTTATTTCACCACAAGGCGTTTCTGAACAATCAGAAACCTTAGTGGGTGTAAACCCTAACGTGAGCGAAAAAGCAAAGCGCAAAAACATCGAAATTATTCGTATTTTTAAGGCATGATTTTACGGACAGAGAATTTAGTCAAGAAATACGGCCAGCGATTAGTGAATGATCACATTTCGTATCAGGTGGCGCAAGGGGAAATTGTGGGACTTTTGGGGCCAAATGGCGCTGGAAAGACCACCTCCTTTTATATCGCGACTGGATTAGTGAAGCCGAATGAAGGCAAGGTATACTTAGATGATTTGGACGTAACTGACTTGCCTATGTATAAGCGCGCGCGTTTAGGCATCGGGTATTTAGCGCAGGAAGCGTCGGTTTTTAGGACATTGAGTGTGGAGGATAATATTTTGGCGGTGTTAGAAATGACGAAATTGTCTAAAGAAGAGCAAAAAGAAAAATTAGAAAGTCTGCTCGAAGAATTCTCGCTGACACATGTGCGCAAGAGTTTGGGGCAAGTGCTTTCTGGTGGGGAGCGTAGGCGTACCGAGATTGCGAGGGCGCTAGCGGTGGATCCTAAATTCATCTTGTTGGATGAGCCTTTTGCGGGAGTCGATCCGATTGCGGTGGAGGAGATTCAGGCGATCGTGTCGAAATTGAAATATAGAAATATTGGAATCTTGATTACGGATCACAATGTGGATGAGACTTTGTCCATTACGGATCGGGCTTATTTGCTTTTTGAGGGAAAGATTTTGAAGGCGGGGACGCCGAAAGAATTAGCGGATGACGAACAAGTTCGTCGTTTGTATTTAGGTAAAAACTTTAAGTTGAAAGAGAATCAGCGATGAAAAAAGAGACGATTGCGGTACATGGGAGTCATTTGAAGGATGAAACGGCGGGGGCGATTGCGGCGCCGGTTTATTTGACGACGACTTTTGAACGGGCTTTGGATGGAACTTATCCAAAAGGCCACATGTATTCCCGCAACTCCAATCCTAACCGAACTGCACTCGAAAAAGGCCTGGCGGCCTTAGAAGGGGCGTCGCGAGGCTTCGCCTTCGGCTCAGGCCTCGCCGCCGTCAACGCCGTATTCCAATGCCTAAAATCCGGTGACCACATTTTGATGCCCGAAGTAGGCTATTATGCCTCGTATAAACTGGCAGAAGAAATTCTAGGCCCATGGGGTTTAGAAGTAACGCAAGTGGATATGACAGACTTAGCGAAAGTAGAGAAAGCCGTTCAGAAAAATACCAACCTCATCTGGGCAGAGACGCCGGCGAATCCGATGCTATGCTTAACAGACATCAAAGGCCTCGCAACCATCGCTAAAAAACACGGACTAAAGCTAGGCGTAGACAATACGCTTGCCACACCAATTATACAAAACCCCATCGCACTTGGCGCGGACATCGTGATGCACGCGACGACTAAATACATTGGTGGCCACTCCGACATTATGGGAGGCGCAGTGCTGGTAAAGGAGGAGGATGAGTGGGCGAAGCGTATTGAGCGCGTACAGATATTGATGGGGGCGACGCCTAATCCTTTGGACTGCTACTTATTAGCGAGGGGATTAAAAACCCTACCACTGAGAATGCGCGAGCATAGCGCGACGGCTTTGGAACTAGCTAAACGCCTAGAGAAACACCCCAAAGTAGAAAAAGTACATTACCCAGGATTGGAATCACATCCGCAGCATGCTTTGGCAAAAGCGCAAATGACACAAGGTTTTAGTGGTATGATCGCTCTACAAGTTAAAGCGGAAGAAACAGAAACCCGTAACATGGCAGGCAAACTGCAGATTTTTCAACAAGCTACGAGCTTAGGTGGCGTGGAGTCCTTAGTGGAACACCGCAAGTCCATCGAAGGGCCTCAAAGTACGACTCCGGGAAACCTATTACGTTTCTCGATCGGCTTAGAACATGTGGATGATTTGTGGGCGGACTTGGAACAAGCCCTACAGACAATTTAGAGATCTTTCTCTAATTTTAATTCGATTTCTTTATTAACTCCCTTGAGTTCAACACGTTGGCGTTTGTAGCCTGACTTCGAGACTGAGATGAAGTTGTATTGCTTCTCATCAATCTTAATTTCAATAGGAGTCTTCCCTACGAAGTAACCGTTTAATATAACTTCTGCACCAGCTGGGTCAGATTTGACTAAAATAGTTTTAGTAGCAGGCGAAACAAATGAACTTAAAGCACTGATTAACAATAAGATAACAAAATTTTTCATGATAGGTGTTGAATGAATTATTCAAATTTACCATAAAATACATGAATCTGTACCCTGAGGGCTAAAAATATCGAGTTGCTGATAATTGTAATTGGGTATTGAGTTTGACATTATCCAATACCCATTGGTAATTTCGGATAAGCGCAAAATTCAATTTTGCAGATAAAGCATAAGAACCGATGCGGCGTTGGTAATATCCACCAAAATTCACATCCACCCATTTGGAATCATAGGTCTTAAAGGCATCATAAAAATAGTCCATGTTATGTGCGTAACGCTCAATACTGAAGCCCACGACAGAAAATGGGCGAACGAAAGCGAGGTCGAAAGTTTGTAGATTAGATCCAGGCCCTATGCCAGCACCCAAAACCTTGCCTTCATTTGTATAACCATGACGTACAAAGTCGTGGCGATACCAGGGACCGTTATTGCGAACAATCCGATCTGCGGTCATTTCCATGGAGGTATTTTCCAAAGCAAAACGAACATAGCGCCCTGGCGACTGAGGGAAAACTTTGCGCAGACCGAATAAATAGGCCCTGGAATGCTCTAAAGAAAGATACCAATCAATTAAGCTATTTGGATAGTCATTCCAACCCACTTCACCATAGACCTCCAGGTTAGAGGCCGGGAAAACCCAACGCGCGGAAATGGAAGCCAATTGATCGCGCCTTTTTTCATCTTCGAACGGAATGCGCTTCTTTTCAAAAGGCAGAATAAAAGGAAACACGTCGGTTAAGCCCGAGCCCATATCAGACGTATAAATGTGGAAAGCACGAGAAAAACCGAGGAATAAACCGGGAATCCAGCGAGGCTGGTAATTCAATGTTACGGCAGAAATGTAGCGTGAATCGGTGGATTTGGGTTCTAAATAATTGATCCCATTTACGATATAATCAGACGCAGAAGGCTGAACTCCGGAGCCTTCCAGTCGACCGCCTATTAGCTGGAATTCAAAAGATCCGAGGAAAGTCTTCAAAGGTTTCACGCTATTGAATGTACCATGCAAGAAACCCGGGGCGTTATTTGACATGAGTAATGAGTTCCGGAAACCTGGGCCCCACCAGAGATTTTCGGTGGATATGCCGACAGAGACGGAGCGGGAAGAGAGGCGGAGGGCGCTTTGGCCTAAACGAAAACGAGTATACGTCGACGTCCCAAAACGCTCGGGAATATCCGTACTATTCCATAAAACGAGCATAGGCGCGCGCAAAGATCCCTGCAAGGAAAAAGTCTCAAACGAAGGGTTCGCTGCATAAACAAACTCAGGCTTTAACTGAAAACTCAAGGATTTGTATTTCAGAAAAAAACCAGCCGTTAGATAAGTTTGCAAGCCTCGCGCGGGGATCATCGCGGCGTCATTCCAGCCCAAAGGAGCATCGGAATTATAAGAAGTCAGGATAGTGGCGGGCAGAATACGAGAAGAGGAAGAATCCGAAACCGGCCTTATAGTAAACGAATAAGACGCCCTAGAAATTAGTTGCTGATTGCGTATACGCTCTTCCGAAAAATCTTGCATGCCCACGGGAACCGTCTGCGCAAAGATATGTGTGGTCAAAAAGAAAAAAAAGATCCATTTAAGCATGGGCAAATTTAGGTAGGAATGCGCGCAATTTGTAAATTTGAGTAATAAAGATTTCCATGAACAAAAAGACTAATAGATTTATACTAATTCGCTACGTGAATGATGCCTTCGTGGTTATCGCAGCTTATTTCGCAGCGCTTTGGAGTTTAGGTCACTTAGATCAATGGAATCCAATCTTTGGTATTCTTGCTATCGTGATATGGTATTTTGTCTCGTCATTTTCGAAACTCTATGCCGATAGACGCTCCAATAAGTTCGCAGAGGAGATTATTTTCATCGTTTATCACTTGATTTTATTTACGATTTTGCTCAGTTCGAGTCTCTTCTTTTTGAAGCCGACCGGGATCTATAACTTTAGCTTTTTTGTCTATTTCATCGGTTCTAATTTCGTTTTAGCCGCTGTTACCAAGTATATTTTACGTAAGAATCGCCACGCTGCCTTCTATCAAGGGCGTATGAACGATTTAGTCTTGTTAGTGGGGGCGACTGCCGCTGCGAAGAACTTTTATGATACTGTTCAGAAATACTATTACTACGGTTATAAAGTCGAGGGAATCATCGACGATGAATTGAATAACATTCAGGGCTGTGATTATTTGGGGAAAATTAGCCAGCTGGACCTCATTTTAAAATCTCGCTTTATCGATGAGGTCGTGATTGCTTTACCTACGGATGATTATTCGACCATTCAGCGCTGCATTAGTATTTGTGATTATTATCGGACCAAAGTCCGTATTTTACCAGATTTCCAACAATATGCTACGTCCTCTATTAGTATTCAAACCATCGGTCAAGTACCCGTGGTAAATGTGGGGCGCTTGCCGCTGGACCGAATGGAAAATAGAATTTTAAAGCGCGCATTTGACGTCGTTTTTTCGCTCGTATTTATGCTAACCTTTGGCCTAATACTATTCCCACTTATCGCCTTGCTGATAAAAATAACCTCTAAAGGTCCCGTTTTCTTCAAACAAGAACGTTGGGGTTTAAATAATGAAACATTGACTTGTTATAAATTCCGCACGATGGTGCAGGAAAGTGAGGATATGGATGAAGACGGCAATTACCTTCAGGCACAGAAAGGTGACCCTCGAATTACGCGCATTGGGACATTCTTACGCAAGACGAACTTGGATGAGATTCCGCAGTTTTGGAATGTTTTATTAGGGGACATGTCTGTCGTGGGACCGCGACCACACCCTACTCCATTGAATATCGAATCGATGAATACAGTGGATAATTACATGTTGCGCCATATCGTTTTGCCGGGAATCAGTGGCTGGGCGCAGGTGAATGGCTGTAGAGGGGAAACGCGCACGACGGAAGATATGCAGGAACGCGTGGACTTTGATTTGAGTT
Organism: Aquirufa sp. A-Brett2-15D; assembly: GCF_054558735.1. Taxonomy (NCBI): domain Bacteria; kingdom Pseudomonadati; phylum Bacteroidota; class Cytophagia; order Cytophagales; family Flectobacillaceae; genus Aquirufa; species Aquirufa sp. A-Brett2-15D. The sequence goes on from NZ_JBSKFT010000003.1 coordinate 51,145, forward strand.
ATATTCACCGCTGGTCGTTTTGGTTAGATTGCCAAATCATCCTTCAAACCGTCATTAACTTCTTTAGGGGCGATCAAAACGCGTATTAAAACGTTGTTTTATTATCAGCGGAATGAACACGGGCGCCTCCATAAAATAGCGCTTGAACATCCGCTTAGGTTCTTGCAGGAAGCGATAAAGCCATTCTAATCCTGATTTTTGCATCCACATTGGCGCTCTTTTAATCATTCCAGCGGCCACTTCGAAAGCGCCGCCTATACCGATCGCGAGATGCGTGTTTAGCATTGATAAATTTTCAGCAATCCAGATATCCTGCTTCGGCGCCGTCAAACTCACCAACAAAATATCGGGCTTCACCGCATTAATAGCCTCGATCATCTGCTCGTTTTCTTCCTGTGAAAACACCACTCTGAACGGCGGGACAAAGGTTCCTACAATCTTCACGCTAGGGTATTTAACTTCCATAGTGGTTTTTAGCGTTTCCGCTACCCCGGGAGAGGCGCCGAGCAAAAATACCGTAAAGTTTTGCTCAGCCGCAAACGGAAATACCTTTGGCAATACATCCAGACCCGTAATCCGCTCCTTGATAGGTGTTCCAAGGAACTCCGAGGCCCATTTCACGGGAACTCCATCGCAAAGAACGTAATCCGCGTTCCTATAGATCGCTTGAACGCGCGCTGTCGCGCGCGCCGCCAAAATCGAATTCACGGGAGTGATACACGCCTGAGCTTTTTGGCCTTCCTTAATCACCCGCTCCCAATCGTTGAACAATTCGTCCATCGTCAGCGAGGAAACCGGGGTGCCTAGAATGTCAACCTTATGATGCTGCATCTGTCTCTAGTTCCGGTTCTGGGAAGAAATCCCCTAAAAAATACAATCCAACCCAGGTCCAAAACGGGAAAGCGCCCATAGGTCCTTCTAGGAATACATCGAAGCTTCCGTTTAACCAAAAAGTGAACAAAACACACGAAATCATCAGCTGCTGGTCGTTCAATTGCCGCTTAAACATCGGTTTGAACAGACAAACCAGCCAATAAACCCACAATAAAAACAAAGGCCATCCGAAACGCGCCAAAATCGTCAAATTGAAATTATGCGGCGAACGCAAATCGTCAATCTCCGTCACTACGTCATCACTCTCCGCCAGACTCATCCCTAATCCCTTGCCTTGCAACGCATATTCCGGCGTGATACTGTAATCAATAATATTCGCCCACCACACGAGTCTCCACAACTTGTTTTGATCCAAGGTAGCATCCTTACTCACCCCAAAAATCGAGCCCACATTTTCCACCAGCTGCTCCATACCCACCTTTCGCCCCTGAAAGTTTTCTTTCACTTTAATGGACGCATATAAAGGCAAAACAATCAACAAGATAATAGGTAAATAGCGCGCATATTGTTTGAACAAAACCCGCATTTCCTCCCGCTTCGTATAGTATACAAAGAGGCCTAAACTAAGCAGATAAGCGAGCATTCCCGAACGAGAATAGGCCGTGATGATCAATAAATTCAACAGTATCGCCACCGCCATCGTTACCTGAAAACGAATCGATCGGTGGTTCAAATACAGCATCAACACTAAAGAAGAGATTAATAAATGTACCCCCATATCTCCGTATTTATAGAGGGCGAAGGGAACAGAACCGAAGAGAATGAATTTCTCGAAGAATTCGGAGAAGTTTTGGAGGTAAAAATTCAATAAGGCGAAAAAGGGGAACCAGGTGTAGATCAAAATAATATATCCCCACAATTGCGCACGCAAATCCTTGAACAAAAACACGAAAAAGGCAAACCAGCCGTATTGTATCACAAACGAATCGCGAATCACATCAAAAAGCGCATAGGAGCGCAATCCCCAGCCGATGTATCCCAGCGAAACAAAAAGAAAAAAGGCCAAAATCTTCGTCCGCTTATCCCAGCCAAAGACATATTGTTTGCGGGTCAAAAACAGCACAATGAATCCCCCAGCCCAGAGCGCCTCCGCCAAAAAACTGTAGGCAATCCCCTTGTTAAAAAACACATAAAGTGCCATAACGAGGCAATAAGCCTGCAAATAGAGCTTTTTAACGGCGTCCATGGAGACTGTATTTAAGCGATACCTGCCATTGCTGGTTCATGTAATCTGACTTCGTGGACGATTCTGACCAATCTGCGATTTCATCTTCGATGCGCACCCAGCCTAAATTATTCACCGTGGTTTGTAAGTAAGACCCCCCTAAAAGCAAATTCTTGGTAATTCCGATTTGGGCTTCGACCCCCAACATGATATTTACCCAATACCGGTTTTCGTAGCCTGATCCGTAATACTGGTAGACATAAAAATCGTTGTTCTTAGCCCACCGTTCCGCGTGCAATCGCAGCAGACTTTGACCCCGGTGAAAGCTCAAATAAATGTTCTGGCTATTCGACCCTGGCCCGATGGATGCTCCCAGTAGTTTCGCGTTTTGGGTATAGCCCTGGCGCATCTGCGTACTCGTGTACCAGCTGTTGCGAAGTGGTTCGCCGCCAGGTTGCGTATTGTCGATCACCATACCCGGATCCATTAATTGTAATTGCGTGAATTCGATGCCTAATTGCAGGTAGGATTTCTGTTTTTTGCCCAAAGGAAATAACTTCCGACCCCCTATCACAAAACCCGTCTTCGTGGAATCCCCGAAAAAACTGGCCGGCCCGACCACCTTATCCGGTTGACCTAATTCCGCATAGAATTCCGCATGGTCCTTAGGCAAGGCAAAGCGGAACAAGAAAGCCCCCAGCTGCATTTTAGGATTCTCCACAAATGGCTTACCCGGTTGAGGTCCTTCGTTTTCGAAGTAATTTTGGTGTGCGAAAGAGTAGCCAAGGTAGAAATTAGGCACCCATTTAGGCTGCCAATTCACGATAAAGGCCTTCAACATCCGAGTTGAGCTGTTCTTGCGTTCAATACCTCCTGCCCAAATAGGTCTGAAGTTCTTGTCTTCCGGCGAAAGGAGGCTCGTGTTTTCTAGCATCCCTACGATTCCTTTTCCCTCCAACTTCCCGATGGGAGTATTAATTGGTTTTCTGTTTTGGACAAAATAATGTAAAAATCCGGAGGCCTCATTCGTCATTAAAAGGCTATTTCTAAATCCAGGACCCCACCAATTATTCTCTGTGGAAACACCTACCGCCACATTCCCTAATCGCAAAGCGACACGAGATTGCCCTGGGAAAAAGGTCTTCAGCGGCTCTGTCCCAAAATGACTGTAATGATCAATGTTATTATTAATCAAAAAGAAAACCCTCGTCCAATAATTCCCATCCTGCGGACTTCCCGCGAAAGGAACCGTGGGCGAGTTCTCCGCTAATACCCATTCAGGCTGCAAGTTCACATCGAGAAATTTCCACGTAAAATGCACGCCTAGACTCCAGCGACGTTGAAACCCGACTGCCGGATACATCGTTCCTTCGTTAAAGCCGAAGGGCATCTTACTATTATTTTGAGAAGTGTGGCGCAGAGAAATGCCTTGTAACTTGAACTTATCACTTTCCAATGATTCCAATTCCTGAAAACGAGACGTCGATCGAATCATAAACGATTGATTCGCGTACTTAGAAGAATCTGCCCCATTCAATAATTGCGCATTCCGTTGCACATCCTGCAGACTAATGTCATCGAGCAAAGTCGTCTGTGCGAAGACCGAGGTAGTAAGCAATAAGAGGCCTAGGACGTACTTTACCATAAGAAAATCGTATTAATGAAGGCGTATACATTCGATTTCGAATGATCTTTTTCCCATAAATAGTTGTTGGAATTCACCCACTTCAGATCCCCTGTAAACAATAATTTTTTATAGCGATAGCCTCCTTGTAATCCAAAAGCATAGTCATCCCACTTGACATTTCGTGTAGAAACGGCATTCCCTCCGGTGACAGTGGTCGGTCGATTAGCCACGTGCTGAAAAGTCAAGCCTATTTTATTCCATCCCTGATTCCAACTGAGCGCAAACGATTGTGCATCATTTCCATGACCAATACCATTCGCGATAATCTGGTTATTATTCGTAAAACCCTCGTATACTTGACCGTGTTCGTACCAATTTCCCGCACCGCGCATTAAGTAGGACGGCGTTTCTGACATCTTTGTCGCTTCCGCCTGTAGGGAAATAAACGAACGCGCATTTAAGGGATGAAGCTTTTTAAATCCAACCACCCAAGCCGCAGAATGAGACATATCTAGTAAGAGGTCTCGGATATTTTGTTTGGCATCATTATAGCCAAATTCCGCGTAGACTTCCGCATGATTTTTGGGCATTAACCAGCGGGTGGAAAGACTCAAAATCTGGTCTTTGCTAAGCGTATCGTCATTATAATCGCTCTTAAACAAGTTATTCAGTACGGGTAAATAGGTATTCATGAACCTTGCACCAGGCCGATCCACGTCGTAGTTTTGAAAGGACCGAGAGGCAGAGAAAAACACATTCTTCATAAACCGCGGCTGGTAGGTCAAAATGATCCCATTGTACTGACGGTTCTTTGGATTAGCAGACAGATCGCGTTGTTTCAATAAGTTATTCTCAAAGCCTTGTAGGGAATCTCGCGTCATTCGCCCCAAAATCAATTGAATCTCAAAACTTCCGATCGGTGTCTTCAATGGACGAGTCGTATTCAAACTATAGTGCAAGAAGCCTGCCGCATTATTGGTCATCAATAAGGACGAATAATGGCCTGGCCCCCACCAAAGATTCTGATTCGAAACTCCTAACGAAATGCCTCCTGCCTCTAAGCGAACGGAGGATTGTCCTAGGCTTACACGATCTAAAGAGGGATTTACCTGACCCCAGGCATCACTTGTCTCATAATCCCCTGAAGCGGTATGTACAAATTCTGGTTTGAACTGCACATGCAGGATGCTAAATCGGGCATAAATACCGGCACTCGCCTGCATTTGATAGCCCGTTGAATTAGACATCGCTTGGTCGTTCCAGCCGTATGGACGAGAGGTATTTAGTTTTTGGCTCAAAGAAGCAGGCAATAAAATGGCCTGAAATAGCCCTTTTTTAAAGCTCTTAATAGAATCTTTAGCGGAGGGATCGATTAACCGATAGAGATCTTGATAACTTTGTTTGCCCGTAGAATAAAAGGGTCTTGCCAGCATCGACTGATTTGCGTCTACTTTGCCTAGTAATTGCAGGTTGCGGACTTGTTCATCAATTTCGGAGAATCCGATGGGAATGGCGTTTTGGGCGAACGATAAAAATGACGAAAGCAGCAGGCTGTAAAAAATTATGAGTCGCAATTTCATTGAATATCGTCCTATTTTTGATAATTTAACAAAGTTATGAATTTATCTGTATCCATGATCACCTTCCAGGGTGCGGCTTATCTAAAGGCGCAGATGGATTCGATTTTAGGCCAAAGTCTTCCCATTCAAGAAATTATCGTCTGTGATGATGGTTCTACTGATGAAACTCGTGCCATTTTAACAGAATATGCCGCACAATATCCCCAAATAAAGCTTCATTTTAACGAGCAAAACCTAGGTACGGTACAGAATATGCAGCAATGCCTGCGCCTGACGACGGGAGATATTATTTTCTTGGCGGATCAGGACGATGTTTGGTTGCCAAACAAAGTAGAGAAAACGCTTGTATTTTTCAAACAAAATCCAGCCGCAGAAGCCGTTTTTAGTAATGCAGACATTATTGATAAAACAGGAAATACACAAGCCGGGATAGCTTTATGGGACATCATCGGATTTCCTTTTGACAAAGTCGAACTAGGGGATTTCCAGAGACGCGTGGATAATGTAGTGACGGGTGCCGGATTGGCTTTTAAACGAGATTCCGAATTATTACAAAAGGACATCCCACAGATTCCCGGACTGTTACACGACGGATGGATTGGTCTTTATTTTGCCGCTAAGAACGCCCTCCAGGCAAACCCAGAGAAACTTTTTCAGTACAGAACTCATGCAAACCAACAGGTGGGTGGAAAAATAGCCGACAGAGCTCAATTACTTGATTTCAACTTCGCTTTGTATGATGGCGTTCCTGTGATGAAGGATTATAAAACCTGGAAAGAGTCCATGAAGAGGCTTTACACGAACTTGACATTGCCTTACATACAGACGGAGAAAATTCAAAACCAGATCGATCTGTATGCCGAATATGGTAAGACCTATTTCCAGCTGCGCGCTAGTTTATTCCTCTTTATGAAGGTGGTCCGCTAAGCGATTCCACTGCGCGCGGAAGATGGTATCCGGCAAAATAAACAATTGCAACACCACAAACCAAGCTAGGGAAAACACACCGATTACCAATAAACGCAATAAAAGGGTAGGAACGAACAGTTTAAATAAGAGCACAATTCCTACATAAGGGAGTAAGCCGAGCAATTGTTGAAAAAAGACCAGCGTATAATTTGATAGCGATATTTCGTTTCGAGTGAAGAAAACGAAGGCAATGCAAACAGCTAGTTCTGTCAATAATATCGTGATCGCTGCGCCATTTTCCTGGTAGACAGGCACTAATAGAAAGGCCAAAACGATGCTGACGAACATCCCGATCAGCGCAGAAATGAGGATGGATTTATCCTTGCCTACGGCACTGAGGATTTGGAAGCCAAAAATCCCGGACATACTGATAATCAGAATCAGCGGCGCCGTAATTTGCAAGGGCAAGATCGCTCGATCAAAGGCCGTTCCTAGCAAAATATGGATAATTTCTGGGGCACAAGTGATGATCCCTAGTACTAAAGGCATCGCTAAACTCACCAGCACATAAAAACACTGTTTCACGAGCAATACGAAGGCTTCTTTCTCCCCCTTGTGGTATAAACTCACTAAGCCGGGAAACATCGCCACCGAAATAGCGCTTAAGACCCCGATGAAAAGACGGTTTAATTTCAATGCGGACGAATAGTAACCCACGCTCTCGTTGTTCGCAAGAAAGCCTAATAAAATTGTATCCAACGAGAAATATACCGAGATCGTGAAGATGGTCAGGAACAACAAAGCCATCGGCTTCAAGTGTTTTTTCAGTTCTAAACTTTTCAAAGAGAGGCTCGCGAAATCCAATAAGTCCCACATACGTTTCCCATTAATAGCCGCTAAAATGACTGCTAAGCCTACCTGCATCCGGAAATAATTCACGTAATCATTCGTGTTTCGGATGAGTAAAAACACGGCGGCTATGAAACAGAGGCGAATCACCAGCGATCGAATGGCGATGAATTTGAATTGATTCATTCCTGAGAAAAACCATTCTAATTGGAAGACCTGAAGAATAAAATAGGCCAAAGCCCAATGGAACAAAGATTTTTCCGCGGCTAATTGCGGTAATGCCGCAATAAAAACAAGGAAAATCACACTTAAAAGTAAGGTTCCTAGGGCATTGATGATGAAAATTTCGGTGGCGGTTTTTGTTAATTGAACGCGGTCGGAAGCTACTTTGGCGATTTCGCGAACCCCATAAATAGGGATGCCGAGTGCGGCGAGAAGAACGAAATACTTCGCAAAACTCTCCGCAAAATTCAATACCCCCACGTGCTCCGGACCCAGGGTTCGAGCCAAATAAGGAAAGGTAATCAGCGGGAATAAAACCTGCGTAATTGCCAGTAAAACGTTATAAAAGACATTTTTCCGAGTCTCCATTAGCGGTAACTAGCGTCTACGATGAGTTTATACAGGTTACGCAGCATGGTGGGAATGCGTTGGATTTTATAGGCCAAAGGCACCCCATGCACATAACGTCTATCTAAAACTTGGTAATGAAATGCCGAGTCAAAAAGCTCCGGTTTTTCCGCGGCCATCGCACGGCAAACTCCTTGCACATAGCGAATCTCTTCTAAATTGGTCTTCCCATTCGAGAATACGCGGTTATCTGTTCTAATAGGTCGTGCATGCTTTAATTGCACCCCATGCACTACCGCTGTTTTAGTCTTTCCTATCAAGCGTTGAATCGTGGGAATCAAATAGACATCTAAACCTGTGCCTGAAATCGAATGCTTGAAATGTGGTCCCGCAGCTTGAAAAACGGCTTCACTGTAGAATGGGGACATGATTTCCACCCACCAAGATTCTTGGACTAAATAGCCCGGCTTGTGAATGAATTGACGCAAATTATAGTAAGAATCGTGGTTCAGGCTGGGCTGAAATACGTCTAATTTCTCTAAGTTGGCAATGAAAAAAAGCTTGTTTAGATCCGATACAGAAATGATTTGATCGTCATCTAAAAAACCGATATAGGTTAAGGGCGTTGACTGCAGTTTTGCATAAATATGCTGCATCACATCGCCCTTGCACTCTGATTTTTGGGAAATATAGTGCTTTGTAGGCATCGGGGCCTCCGCTACCTCGCCACTGTAGTCATAGAGTAACCAATCGAAAGCAGGCTCCGCATCGAAATGGATGTGGTCCATGGGGCTGGATTTCCCGTCCCAAGTAATGGCTACGATAGAAGCTGGTTGACTCATGTTAACAAAAGTACGATTGTATCGTGTTTCGGCAATAGAAAATCATCCGAATTAATTCAGCGGTCCATAAATGCAGGCGACTCTCCGTTCGAATTAAGGAATCCGAAGTTCTCCAGGTGGAAATTACTTCTGGTACGATGCTTCCGATGGATAAGGCCAAAGGGTCAACAACGTTTTTGTACATATCCACCGGATAAGCGACGCGAGCCGTTTTTTTCAATAAATAAGCCGCCGCTTTCGCGTTCAAGGAATAACCATAAGCTCCGTAAACCGATTTGATTAAGGGTTCCCCCACTCCATTCTTAACAGTGGATCGCTTTAAGCTAACATATCCGTTCCACGCTCCCCAGAAAAATAGATCGTATTTTTCCGCTGTTTCTGCTTTTAAAAGCTCTGGCTTTATGATTCGGCTATCAGATTCTAACACTAGAAAGTGCTCCTTCGTTTTATCTCGAGCGATATTAGCCCAAATTTTCCGATGACTCAAGATTACCCCGATCTCGGTAGGTAACAAAGCCTTTCCAGTCCTCTCCTGAGATTTTTCCATTAAACGATCTAAAAAGGGAAGATGCACAAGCGAAGGAAACACAGGCTCCACCACCTCTAATCCAGGCACGACGGCCTGCATCGTTTCTAGGTGCGTAAGACGCTCTACTTCATGCTCCGCAAAAATGACAAAGGCGCGCTTAAACATAAGTAAACTGATTAAACGTGCTGTAAGATCCAGAAGCTAAAGCATCAGGCGTAAAGAAGTCAAGCTTGCCGCCCTCTGGATATAAAATATAGTGGGGCTTGCGACATAAGTAGGCTAGGTGTAAGGGTAGGGAATCCGCTGCATAGATATAATCTGCTTCTTGAATCAGCCCGATTAACTCTTCGAAGTTTTTGTAATCTACTCCGAAACGAACTACGCGACCTTCAATCTGAGCTAAGATCGAATATGGAATCTCCCTTTTTTGCAATCGAGCATCCGGAAATATCAAAATGCTCCCCGTTCTTTTGCCGAGGCCTCGTGACGATAAGCCATAAGCCGCATAAACAGGAGACCCCGTTTCGAAAAGGGCCTGAAAAGTATGACCCGTACAGAAATTCATCAGCCCTAATCGTGCACTTTGTTCCACAAAGTCAGTATATCCAGGATTTGCGCTGATGTATTTCTTGATTTTCAACAATTGACGAAATGTGTCAATACGCAAAAAGTCCCGATTAGTAAATAGGTTTAATTGTGATCCCGAAATCCCGAAATCAACGAAGGAAATAGCGCGAGGCGAAATACATCCTCGAGAAATAAGCGCCTCATACAAGGGTTTCAAATGCAGAGAAGCAACAATCTCGTCCAAAGGCGCTAGACCTTGCGCCGCTATCGTAAAATCTCCGTAAGCGCGCAAAAGAAACACCCGCCGCATTATTTATCCGTATAAAGGTAGAGGCAAAGAACAATGGCAGCGAAAATACCCACGATAAAACCGACCAGCCCTAGGAAAAGATAGGACTTGCGGTCATCCATTAGTGGGTACTTGGGCACATCTAATAACTGAATTACTGGCGTCTGCGAAACAAGGGCAATGCGACTCATCTCTAAATTCTTTGTTACCTCTGCATAGATACTGAAGACGATTGATTTATCACGGGAGCTCACTTCCGCCGGAACAGACATGGATTTAAAGGCCACATTCGGATCGAGAATCTGAAAGGATGCCGTCGCATAGGACTTCGCATTCAAAACACGCAATAAAGAGTCTCCTCGTGCCTGCAAACGCTTCACATTTGCTGCTGCATTACTCGTTTTTACATTCACATAATACGTTGTCGTCTCTTTTAACAAACGCTCTGCGAAGTTCTTCGAGAACACTTGGTTCTGAGACACCGTCACAATTTTAAATATGGACCCTTTCTTGTTCAAGCGATCCACCGACACGTTTTTCTTGGCGATTTGCTCATACATCACATACAAAACAGAATCTTGGTACACGGAATGTGCAGAAGCCGCAGCAGCAAAAGAAACCGGAGCAGGCAAGCGCTCTCCCATTCCAGAGAACTCCAAATACAAATCAGCTAATGTCTTTCCTGAAGTTCCCGAAATAGGCGTTAATAGCACTTTCTCAATAATCACACGGGACTTGATGATATCCAGAATATTATCACCGGTAAACAAACTAGAACCACCACCTAAACTACCTAAGTCTAAACCCACTTGAGAAGCGATTCCCGCCAAGCCTCCGCCAGTCGCTGATTTCTCTTCTAAAATAAAGGTTGTAGAAGCCGCATAAGCGGGCTTTTGCATGGCACGATAGACTAATGGAAGCACTAAACCGATAACACCACACGCAATGATTAATAAAAACTGAGAGCGCAAATAGCCAAAGAATCGTTTAATTGATTCGATGACATCCCCTAGCACGATTGTTTTCTTTTCTGACATTATTTCACCGTGTTAATTAGTGCGATGATTAAACCACCCAAAGAAGCTAAACCAGTGCCCAAAGCAATGTATTCTGGTGTGGATACAGGTCTTTTATCTTTCTTAGCAGGAACATATACCTCCGCACCTGGCTCTAGACTAGGGTAGAAGCGGAAGAATAGGAATCTTTTCGTCGTTTTGATTTCGCCATTAGGGCGCACCATATAGGCATAGCGGCGGGATGCATTAGGTGCGAACCAGCCTGATTCAGAGATTAAGCCGCGGAAACCTAAGCCATTTCGGTAAGCGACCTGACGAGGTACGTTAACCGCACCAAAAGTCTGCACCGTCTGTGTTAACTTAGGCACTTTGATCACATCGCCCTCCTCTAAAATAATATCGTATAAAGACCCTGGTTGCGCCATCGCATCGGAAAGACGAATCCCTACCGGTTTTTGGTCGACTAATAAACCATTGACATTCGAGGCGATTTTAGCCGTATCAGTGGCCGCAAAAGAGTTATTCGAACTACGCTTAGATTGATTCGAAATCGTGTTTATTTTCGAAGAGAACAAGGCCTCGTCAGCCGCTGTCTGATTCACGCGCGTCTTACGTAATAAAACGGCCCCAGATGCATAGCCCGTTTGCTTCAGACCGCCTGAACGTGCAATGATATCGGAAAGACGCTCTTTGTTACCAGACAAGGTATAATTACCTGGATACAATACTTCACCTTCCACTGAAACGCTAATCTGAGAACGATACGAAGGCGATTTACGCACGGAAACAATGTCAAAAGGCTGTAAAACGAAATTCAAATCCTCCGCCGAAGAAGACCCTAAATCAATCGTTTGAATAATAGAATAGGCCGTTGTATCCGATGTAGATTTAGAAGAAAGACGACGCGAAACCTCGATACGCGAACGAGAGGCTCCCTCTTTAAACCCATCCGCTAATAATATTAAATCTTGCACGCGCATGTTATCCGCAAAGACAAACGAAGCTGGACTATTCACCTCGCCATTAATCGTCACAGAATAATTCTCGCGCAAACCAGCTAATGAATAAATGTGAATTTTGTCCTCCCGCTGCAGGCGGATCTCCGTCTTTCCAGTCAGCACATCTTTCACATTAAAATGCAACATCGCCGGTGTTAAATCCGGATTCAAGCGACTTAATAGCGCGCGATCTGTAGACGCATTTTCTTTCACACGAACGGCTAACAATAAATCTTTCAAGTTCGAGAACTCGTTCAAACCATATTCCCCTCGGTAATACACTGCTCCGTCTATAATGATACGATTTGTATAAGTATTTGCCAAAGCATCCACCACCAAGGTATCTCCAGAATGTAAATTAAATGCAGCCAATCCATCTGCTTTCACAGACTGAACTTCGAAACCAGTCGATCCCATTCGCTTCACACGGACACGCTCTTTAAAAGCCCCATCTGCAAAACCACCTGCATACTTTAAAATATCAGCCGCATTTTCCCCATTCTTAACATCAAAAAATGCATTCGTTTTTACCTCACCTATAACCGCTACACGTGATTCGTAGTTTCCTACTCTAATCACATCCCCATCTTGAAGTAATTTATTTTTAGATAAGTCCCCTTTAAATAAAAAGTCATAAATATCTAATATGGTTATCGTTTTACCATTTCTAACTAATTCAACTTTACGCATAGACCCTAATTCAGAGGGGCCACCAGATGCATATAAAGCATTCATCAGCGTAGATAATGAGGATATTGTATAATTACCTGGTCTTTTAACCTCCCCCACTAAAGTGACTTGTATTGATCTCAATTGTCCCAATGAAACCAGCACTTTCGTACCACCTCCCGAAATAGTGGTGTAAATTTTAATTGCCATTTCGCGAATTTTGGCCTGCGCCTCTTCGATCGTTAATCCTGCTACTTTTATGGGACCTAGGTTAGGGAAACGTACATAACCCTCCGTAGTTACTTTCAATTTTTTCGTGCTTTCGCTTAATCCAAAAATGTCAATAATTAATTCATCCCCCACACCGATTACATAATTACGAGGGGTGGAAATGGTTAAATTAGGCTCAAAACTTAAATTTTGATTATCAAAAATTTCCATTCCAAAAACGGAAAGTTTATCTCCTGAAAAAGCGGATAGATTATCTGCGGATGAATAGGGGGGAATTATTTTTATTTTTTTACGAGGAACGGAATTTTCATCTCTAGTTTTGGATTTATAAGAATTCATAGAAACCCCAGTTAATGGGTCCATTTCAGCTATTCTCCGATTTAAAATTAAAATTTGCTCTGGTGGAAGTCCTTTTAATTTCATAACCTGTTCAATTTCCTCAGGCGCCTTTCCCTGCAATTGATAACGCACCATAATCTGCGCTAATTGCTGATCACTGATGTTATTAATATCCACGGGAATATCCTGGGCGAACACGGGAATAGCCAAGATCAATAATATAAGTAGGCGTAATGCTTTCATCTCTGTTTTATTTAGGTCAAGTCCGAAGACAGAAAACCAGTCTATAAAATTACTATTTTATTTTATAAGATGATGGTTAATTTATTCAAAGGGAGATAAAACAGCATTACTAATTTACTTCCAGCTTCTCACAGACTTGCTGAAAATACGCTCTTGACCAAATATCTAAATCTTGTGGATTAGGTATAAATCGAATTACGTCCTCTTTTACCCTATTAATATCTAAGGTTGCAATTTTCAACGCAAGTAAATCAAGCAATTGATTTTTTGTCATTGATTCTTGAGACCAGTCTCCACTTTCAATAGCTCTTTGGCAAAAATGGCTTAGGTTAAGTTTCACTCCTTTTTTAATGTACCATTCCAAATCATACCAGTCGCGACCTTTAACCCTTGTCTTCCATTTGCGAAAAAGTAGCGCATGCATTTTACCTGCAAATAGATCTGGAAGGGTTAGGCAGTTTACGTAAAACGAGAATGGTTTAGTCAGGAGTTTGTTTTCTGTACCAAATTGGAGTGGCGGATTAGTATCTATTTCCAACTTGATTTTAATGTTTGGCTTTATCGAGAGTTTAATCTGAGGAATCGTATCTTCAAATATCAATTCACTCCAAAACGTATCTGATTTTAGAAAAGCAGAATCAATGGAGGAAATCGTGGACTTTATTTTTTGATTCAAACTTACCTTTATGCCCAGCGACTGAAACTCATCAACGATTGATTTAAAGTAATAGTCGAATTGAAATTCCATGTCCTTTTGTAATAAAGAAAAGTCCAAATCCTCGGAGAATCGATTCAGCTTATGAAAAATTCTAAGTGCGATGCCTCCATAAAATGCTGCATGTTTGAAAAAATTTGCTCTGTATAAGCCTGCCAAAGCAATTTCCTGCATTATTTCTCGTAACGCCTGTTCGGTGTCTTGAATATTTTTAGGCTCATAAGATTCAATCCATTCCTTGATCATAATTCTGCTATCGCTTCGATTAGATTTTTAATACTTGGCCGTTTAGGGCAAACAGGTAACCACTTAAGCATCTCTCTTAAATTCAACTCCCTAAGGCGATCTTTCTCCATTCGTAAGTCCTCTACCAGAAAGGTCATCGCTTGCTTTTTACTTCTCAGATTTACACCAGAAGTAGTCAGCACTTTATCACAAATACATTTTTCCGGGCTTGCAATTAAAATGGTTTGTTCATCTGTTAATTTTATTGATTTTATCCCAAGCGGGTAATAGGTCAAAGGCAAATGGGTAAAGCTAAACACCGTGTTTTGTACTATAAATCTTTTAGCAATTTTGCTCGTGACACTTGTTATTTCAAAAACACGCTCTGGAATAAAACCCCAATAGTACAAAGCTGAATCTAGTGAAACGTAACTAGGGCCAAACAAATGATTTGCAATTAAAAAAGGTTCCGGTCTATTCGTACTTATTGAAGTAGTAATCATGTAAAGCCCCTTTCTTAGCTGAATTAGATCTCCCTGATTCACTAATTCCATGATTTTATCATAGGGCCTTTTATAGTCCTTCAATATAGTAAGTAGAATCTGCGTGCTAATGGGCTGTTCGGCATATTCTACTAAAAGTGTTCTGACATCCATATGCCAAATTTAATTTATTAATTCGGAATTAATCCGAATTATATTGTTTTTTTTAACATTATATGTCAAATATTCATTTATAATTCGGAAAAATAGCATGCCTAGGACTTCGTCTTTCCAGAAATAAAGGTAGCAAAATTGCCAAGCCATCCCTATCAACAAACTGATAATCCCCCTAACAAAAAAGCCCCCCTTCCAGCGAGCTTCTTTTTATTAATTCGACTAAGTCACGTAGTGACGACTAAATCGCAGAGCGATGACTAAACGACGCAGTCGTGACTAAGCCGTAGGCGACTCTCCTCCTTACCCTAGTAATTCTTTCAAATTCACCGTCTTAAAAAACACATATATCAACGCCGCAAACACCCCCACAAACATAAACCCGATTGTAATCAAACTACGCTTAGGCCCATCCTTTTGTACCGCTACCTGAGCGGGCTCTAAGACCTTAAATACAGGCGTCTCGCGGTGTAATTTTACTTTCGACTCTTCATATTGACTACTGATGGTGGTGTACAAGTTGTAAGCCATATCAACCTCGTATTGTAATTTCTTCTCCCGGTCTTTCGCCACATTCAAGAACAAGTTCATATTTTGATCGCGGTAGGCACTCAGTGTAAATAAAGCTTGATCATAACGCGCACGCGATTCAGTTAATCTTTTCTCTAAAAAGGCTAACTCTTGTCTCGCCTTCTGAGTACGGTAATCCGTCACATACTTCGTTAAGTAATGTTGAATCAGGGAAGTAATGTTAGCCGCAGCTACCGCATTCGTTAATTTAGTCGTTAATGAAATCACACCCGATTTTTTATCGATCTCCAGCACAACAGAAGCCCTCAGTTTTTTTATTGCAAATCGTTCTTTCTTATTTAACTTGATTAAATCAATAGATAGGGCACTAGAGGGCACCTTATCTAATTTTACGTCGGAAACTTCATCGTCTTCAGAAGGATCACCCCCTAAATCCAATGGAGCTGTGTCTTGTTTCTCCGATAAAAATTCTAAAACCGTTTGCCACTTCTTATACTTCGTACTATAGATTTTTGCTTTTAATACCTCTTGCAATAGCGGAGCACTTTGAACAATATTAGGATACAAATCCGGGCGAATGGCCTCTGCTCCAGAAGAACTTCCTCCTAGATCAACGCCAGCAAGACCGGCTAAGGATTTTAAGCCCCCCATTCCTCCCGCACCACCAGACTTAGAATCTAATTCCGGCAAAAGCTTCGCGTTCGAACTATATTCATTCGGCTGTGTCAATGAATAAATGGCCCCTAAAGCCGCAAATAACACAGCGCAGGATGCTATTAAAATTCGATAGGACTTTAGCGTGCGGAATATCTCACCAAAATTGATCGAAATTTCCCCGTTATCTTCTATTTGATTCTTTTCTAAGTTAGACATGGAGATTATTTAGTCAAATTATTAATCAATGTGGTCAACGTAAGTGCTACTGAAACAAGGGCAGACGATAAACCTACCGCTTCAGCCGTCGTTAAACCTTTCTTCATATTCGTAGGGAATTCAGGAATAACTATTTCTGAGCCAGGAACAACTGTAGGATTAATTCGGAAGAAAAGAAAGCGTCTACGCTTAGTCGAAATACCATTAGGCGCTTTCACGTACACATTTTTCTTGTCGGCGTATTCCGTATATCCTCCAGCGCCATCTAAATAGTCTTGAAGTGAATTCCCTTCTACGTACGCAATGGCAATCGGGTTTTGTACTCCCCCTGATAACTTAACAGTTTCTAATATCCTTGGAATGACTAAGCGGTCATTTCCCACTAAAAGAAGGTTGTTTTTAGAAGCGGGGTTTTTCAAAACTTCCGATAGCCTTACCCCTACCACCGTTGAATCACGGTATAATATTGCCCCGTCTAAGTAGCCTTCCGGTTTCAATCCGCCTGCCTCAAAAATTAAATCAGAAATTTTCTGATCATCTTTCGGGATGGCATAGCGACCTGGGTAATTGACCATTCCTTCGATGCTCACTCCCCTCTGCACTTCATAGTTAGGGGATCTACGGATAGATATGATATCAAAAGGTTTCAATTCATATTGACTAACTTCATTGCCGATGTTTAAGGAACCATCTATATCGAAAGTCTTAACTATAATTTTTTCATTATTCCCATTATCACTTCCGTGGGTAATCACGCGGCGGGACAATTCGATTTTAGCATAACTAGCCGCTTCTTTGAAACCTTTAGCCATCAAAATCAAATCAGCCACTTTCATGCCCGCACGGAATTCGAAAATACCTGGCTTATTCACCTCGCCAAAAATACTCACCCGCTGGTTCTCCCGAAGAGAATCTAGTGAATACACCGTTAAGGAATCTTCTCGGTGCAGAGCAATGTCAGCCAGTTCACCTCTTAATACTTTGCCTAAATCAAAAGAAATCATTTCAGGATCGTAATTCTCTTTTCTGCGAGAAATGGTCGCACGACTTAAGAACGCATTTTCACGTGGTCCCTCGGCGCGTTTAATTAAGTCTTTTACGGTCGTTAATCCATTTTCGATGGCGAAAACACCGGGTCTGAAAACAGCCCCTACGACGGTCACTCGGTTTTCATAACGTTCGATGATTTTACCCACTGAAATGGAATCCCCATTTTGTGGTTGAAAAGTCGCTACTTCATCTTGCGTGATATTCAATAACTTCATTTCGCGTGACGTGTTTCTACGAACATTCAACGAATAAGTATAAGCTTTGTCTGTGAATCCCCCCGCATAACGTAAGATATCCTTTAACGTTTCGCCTTTAATCGCTTCGAAGACCATGGGGCGTCTTACTTCCCCTGCTAATTCCACATGTGAGTCGAAATCGCCCACGCGGATGATATCTTGGTCTTTTAATTGGATGTTGTCCTTCTGATCTGCTTTTAATAAGAAATCATATAAGTCCATTGTGCGAACTACTTTGTTATTACGAATCACGCGGATGCTACGGTAGGATCCGTTTTCATTGGGTCCTCCAGCTAGATATAAGGCGTTGAATACGGTGGCTAAAGAGGATATGGTATATGACCCCGGATTTTCCACTTCACCTACTAAAGTGATTTTTATGCTTCTTACGTTGCCCAAAGTCACAATGGCCGATGACCCGCTTCCCGGACGATTCAAACCCTGATATAATTGTCGTAAACGACTAACAATACGCGTGCTAGCTGTTTCAACAGTTAAGCCATTCACATAAATAGGAGAAAGATTGAGTATTTTAACCGTTCCTTCTGGACTAACCGTTACGGTATAATTATCCATTACCTCACCAAAAACATCAATATTTAATTCGTCGTCAGGTCCTAGCGTATAATTCACCGGAGTAGCAATACGAAGATCTGGTTCGAAGTTTAACTTCTTGTTATTGAATAGGTTTGCACCGTAAATAAGTTTCTTCGGGAGGTTAGTAGAATCCACCATTTCTTCGTCGGTATTCTCAGTATCCTCGAAGTCTTCGTCATCCGCATTTTTAGCTCTATTTTTCGTACTTAATTTGCCCGAAACACTACGCTTGTTACTGCTTTTTGACTTATTATTTGTCGTTTCCTTGATTTTTTTATCGCCTAATTGTGTCATTCGACTACGCATTTTTGCGATGTCTGCTGAGGTATAGCCTTGAGTTTTCGCGGCTTTTTCTAATTGTGCTTCTGTCATGCCACTGGATTGGGCACGTTCGAAGAAGGTTGCAATTTCTTCATCACTCAGATCTTCCACTTTACGTTTTGCTTGCGAGAAAGCAGCGTGAACAAGTATAAGAAAGGAAAGGGTAAATAGAATTCGACTGAATAATTTCATACTAAAATATTATGGTACGTATTAGTTTAACAAATTTAACTAAAATTTAGGATAAGCGATGCTACGACAATAATGTGGAAAATATTTTTATTTAATTGTAATATTTAAAAACAATAAAGCCCGCTATCTAGCGAGCTTTATTTCTAAAGCATATTAAAATTCAATGTGCCACCCCCTTACTAAAAAGAACTGAAGTAAAAGTCTTCACCAGAATCACCATATCAAACCAAACCGATTTCATCTCTAGGTATTCTTTCTCCAAAGCCACTTTAGCCTCAATGGAAATCTCATCCCTTCCATTAATTTGAGCCCATCCTGTTATTCCTGGCTTCAATTTATCTACCCCTGCTTCGACACGTAAAGCCATTAAATCGTCTTGGTTATACAAGGCCGGCCTAGGCCCCACGAATACCATTTCTCCTTTTATTATGTTAATCAGGTTAGGCAATTCGTCCAAACTAAATTTCCGTATCAAACCTCCTATTCTCAACAAATAGGACGCAGGATTTTCTAATAAATGCGTCGCGACATTCGGCGTATTCTTCTTCATGCTTCTGAACTTGTAGATGTTAAAGAATGTATAATTTACACCTACTCGTTTTTGATTGAAGAATATGGGCGATCCGTCTTCTATAAATATGGCCAAAGCCACAGCTAGAAAGATAGGAAAGAGTATTAAAACAATAAAAATTGCAAAAAGCCTATTCAATTAAATTATTGGTTATAAACATGTCTTCAAGCTTATTTAACAACACGTTTTTCGAAAACTCGTTGAAATAAAGATTTTTAGAGTTGTTCTCAAATTGTATTTTTTGTGGAGTTGTAAGATTTTTTAAAAAGACTGCATTACTAGACAATGAATTAAAATCACCAGACTCACTTGCTAGACCTACATTATTATTATTTATTATGGATTTAGCTTCTCCATTTATGGCTCCTAAAATTATTTTACCTGAAGCCATATAAGCTTGTAATTTTGCAGGAACTGTCAGTTCAGAGATAGGAGATTTTTTTAATGTTAGCAACATTACATCGGCACTTTGAAAAAAAGTTGGCATTTTCTCAATTGGGTATCTCCCATAAATATAAACATTATGCAAATCATGAACTTTAACTTGACTTTTAACCCAATTAAGTTTCCGTCCATCTCCAATTAAAACCCAATTTATACTTTCAGTTTTTGTAAGATTAGCCGCTTTTAAAATTGTTTCAAAGTCTTGGGCTTCTCCAATATTTCCGGCAAACATGATATTGAATCCTTTTGGCAACACCGGTAATTCTAAATCCTCTTTTATTTCCGGATTTTCATACAAACTTTCTGCCCAATTAGGGAAATACATAATCATCTTATTGTCAGATCTCAACTTAATTGATTCTTCAAATAACTTAGAACTTACAAGAATATAATCTGCCTTCGAATATATATATCTAACAAATTTATCAAGTAATCCAATAACAAATCTATTACTAAATCCAGAAGTTGATGTTACTGATTCTGGCCATAAATCCAATACCCATAAATAAAGCTTAGCTTTTTTATTTCTTTTCAAAGCCCATATCGCAGGCAAAGCCATCGTAACAGGTGACAATTGTTGGACAAATATTATATCAAAATCTCTGTCAACTTTAAACCTTGCTGGGAAAAATGAAAAAAGAATAAATGAACAATAATTAAGAATTAATCTTGCTGCCCCGCCTTTTCCTCTTGGAATAGTTGGAATTCTAATAACATTTGCCCCATGAATTTGCTCATTTTGAATTCCCCAAAATTTATACCCTTCATAAAAAAATCCTAAAGGATAATTCGGCTTTCCAGTCAAAACAGTTACATCATGCCCTTTAGAAACTAAATCAAAAACTATATCATTCCCACGAAACGTCTCTGGGTAAAAATACTGAGACACATATAATATTTTCATTAGTAATTTTATTCAGACCAAACCACTCTTTTGATATAATCAACATAGCTAACAATTATTCGAACGACTTTATCTGAAACATTTGGCATAGAATAGTCTGCCACATTTCTAAATGATCTTTCATCGCCTCTTTTTTGTGTATCTAGCTGAATTAATCCTTGTAATATTCTCTCAGGATTTAGGCCAACCATCATGACAGAAGCTTCTTCCATTGCTTCAGGCCGCTCGTGTGCTTGCCTTATGTTTAAAGCAGGGAAATTCAAGATGGATGATTCCTCTGAAATTGTTCCACTATCTGATAATACAGCTTTAGAGTGCAACTGCAATGCATTGTAATCATTAAACCCTAAAGGTTTTAGTAGCTGTATATTTTTATGCAATACAATTCCTTTTGCATCGATCATTTTTCTAGTTCTCGGGTGAGTACTTACAATTATTGGCAAGTCATATTTTTCTGCTACTAAGTTTAAACTAGTAACTAAACCCTTAAAATTCGATTCACTACTTATGTTCTCCTCTCTATGAGCAGATACGACAAAATAATTATTTTGCTCTAATGATAGTCGCTCTAAAATATTCGAAGATTTAATGGATGGCAAATAATGTTTCAATACTTCAAACATCGGGGAACCGGTTTTGATTATTCTATCCGCAGATAAGCCCTCGCGCAATAGATATTCACGCGCAATATCACT
Organism: Aquirufa sp. A-Brett2-15D; assembly: GCF_054558735.1. Taxonomy (NCBI): domain Bacteria; kingdom Pseudomonadati; phylum Bacteroidota; class Cytophagia; order Cytophagales; family Flectobacillaceae; genus Aquirufa; species Aquirufa sp. A-Brett2-15D. Next base: position 72,472 of record NZ_JBSKFT010000003.1, read on the forward strand.
ATAAGTCATATTGATGTCTGAAATATGATCAACAATCTTACGGTTGGTTTCTTCAGGAACACGTTGATCGAAACAACGATTACCCGCTTCCATATGGAATATAGGTATATGTCTTTTTTTGGCAGGAATTGCACATAAACAGCTATTAGTGTCACCTAAAACTAAAAATGCATCTGGTTGTAATTCTTCTAACAATGGGTCAATGTTAATCAGAATTTTTCCAATAGTTTCTGTGGCAGTCGTTCCTGCGGCATTTAAAAAATAATCCGGTTTACGAATCGCTAAATCATCAAAAAATATTTGATTCAGCTCATAGTCATAATTTTGACCAGTATGAACAATTATATGTTCAATTGCATCAGAGTTGTCCAAGGCATTCATGACTCTTGCTAATCTAATAATTTCAGGCCTCGTGCCTACAACAGTCATTACTTTTAACTTATTCATGATTATACTATTTCAAAGTAAGTGTCCGGATCATTTGGATTGTAAAATTCATTAATCCAAAACACGGTATATAAATCTTCTTTACCAATATTTTTAATATTATGTGTATACCAGATAGGCATATCGACATAGGCTGGTTCAGCTCCTGACAAGTAATAATCAAATGTATCGATGTCCCCTATTTTTCTTAATTGAATAAGCGCTTCCCCTTTAATTACCGAAAACCTCTCGACCTTTCTTGTGTGAAAATGATTCCCTCTTGTAATACCTTTTTTTGTAGTAGAAAAAGAAACTTGACCGCCAATTTCTAATTTTATTACTTCTACAAAATTACCACGATCATCTATATTGTTGGTATATTTAATTGGGAAATGCGTATCAAAATCAAAGTATGATCGAAATGTGTTAAATAAATTCAATTCAAACTTATTGTTAAAATAAGGAATTTGACCTTTATCAAAATATTTTACTTTAAACGAAAGCAAAATTTCCAATATTTCGGAAACCTTATATGAATCCGTGTAATTGATATTAATATTTTCATTTGACTTTATATCGATCAAATCAATAATTACTTTTATCAAATCATTAATATAGATTAGATTGAGCGTTACATCATTTTCAATTATTGGAGTTTCATCATTAACTAATTGATGACAAAATGTAGAAACCACTGAATTGTAAAATGGCATGCCAAATGCTCCAAATACATTTGGAATTATTAAACCTTTGAAATTAGCTTCTGCATTAATTGCCCAATTATATAATAACTCCTTCGCAAGTTTTTTTGAATTCCCGAAACTATTATTCCGTTCTTCTTGTATTGATGAAGAAAACAAAACATGTCCCTTAAATCCTGTTCTTTTAAATGATTTAATTAATTTTTCGGCTAACCCTACATTTGTATTATAAATAACATCATCCTCACTATGCCGATTAAGTCCTGCTAAATGAATTATTACATCACATTTGGCAACAAATATATCAAGCTTTTTATTTTCATTAAACCATTCTCGATTAAATTCAATGACTACAAATTTATTAAGATCTAATCTTAAAGTCTGACATAAATGCCATCCTATAAAACCATTCGATCCTGTCACTCCTACTTTAATCATAATTAATATGGATATTGAATTGCGTCAACTTCTCCTAAAATATCTTTTCTTATAATTGGCAATTTTAATAATAATTTCTTCATACCATCTACATCTAAGACGGAGGTATTGTGAGAATGATACTCGTCTAAATTTGCCAATTCAGGCGTTCCCTCAGAAAAAAATTGTTCGTAATTCAAGTCACGATTATCAGCAGGAATTCTATAATACTCCCCCAAATCTTCCGCTTTTACCATATCTTCTCTATTTACAAGAGTTTCATATAATTTTTCACCATGCCTTGTCCCAATTACTTTTATTTCACTAGTTGATTTATACAATTCAATTAAAGCCTGAGCTAAAGTCCCAACAGTTGCAGATGGAGCTTTTTGAACAAAAAGATCACCCTGGTTTGCATTTTCAAAAGCATAAAGTACTAAATCAACAGCATCCTCTAGTGTCATCATAAAACGAGTCATAAGGGGATCTGTCAATGTTAATGGTTTCCCGGCTTTAATCTGTTCAATAAATAAAGGGATTACAGAACCTCTTGAGGCCATTACATTGCCATATCTTGTACCGCAAAATATAGTTTTAGTTGAATCAATTATTCTTGATTTAGCAACCATAACTTTTTCCATTAATGCCTTTGACATTCCCATTGCATTAATCGGGTATGCTGCTTTGTCAGTACTAAGTACAACAACCTTTTTAACTTGATATTCTTGAGCTACGGTCAAAACATTGTCAGTACCTATAATATTTGTCTTTACAGCTTCAAGTGGGAAAAACTCACAAGATGGCACTTGTTTAAGTGCTGCAGCGTGAAATATATAATCAACTCCATTTATAGCAGGGATTAAACTATCTCTGTCACGAACATCTCCAATATAAAACTTGACCTTATTATTTGAAACTCTTTTTCTTAAATCATCTTGTTTTTTCTCATCTCTACTAAATATTCTTATTTCAGTAAAATACTCCGTATTTAAAAAACGATTTAGAACTGCATTACCAAATGATCCAGTACCACCAGTTATAAGTAAAATATTATTATTCCGCATTTATAAAATTTTAAAATATTGATTAATTAATTCGTCTTTTTCTTTAAAATTGGGGTAGTTAATTAATACAGCTTTATATTTTCCTTTAAAAACAAAAAGACTCCCCGCTGCAGCGCCAATTATTCCATACTTATTGATAACTTGACCAATATGTTCTAATCCTCCGGCCCCTCCCAAAACAGTTAATGGCAAGGTGATATTATTCCTTATTTTTTCAATCAAATCCAGATCGTAACCTTTCATTACCCCATCATTATCTATAGAGTTTATAACGATTTCTCCCGCCCCCTCATTTTCCATCTTTCTTACAAAATCAATTGGGTTTAAACCAGTAGATTTCTTACCATTATCAGTAAACATTTCATAACCACCGAAAAGCTTTTTCTTTACATCGACAACTACTACTACACTTTGACTCCCAACTTTTGAGGCGATATCAGAAATTAAGGCTGGATTTTTTACTGCAGCAGAACTAATTGCAATTTTTTCAACCCCCAATGAAAATATTTTCTGAGCTTGGTCCAAATTTCGGATACCCCCTCCATAGCACAGAGGCATTCTACATTCAGTCGCCAAATTTTCAATCATTCTATAATCTGGCTCAGATAATTTAGCAGTAGCATCGATATCCAACACCATTAATTCATCTGACTCTTTTTCATTAAATATTCGAACTGCATTTATGGGGTCTCCAATATATTTACCATCCTTAAATTGTATGGTTTTAACAAGTCCTTTATTCCTGACTAACAAACAAGGTATTATCCTAGGTCTTAGCATTACTGAATATTAAATATTTGAAAAATTTTGAAGTAATCTGATCCCTGATTGGTGACTCTTTTCAGGATGAAACTGAACGCCATATATGTTATCATGATTAACTGCGCATGTAAACTCGTTCCCATATTTTGAAAGTGCTATTGTATCGTTTTCAAAATTTGGCTCAAAATAGTAGCTATGCAAAAAATAAAATCTAGAGTTATATTCAAGATTACTTAACAAAGTATTTGTTCTCTTAACACTAATTTCATTCCAACCCATATGAGGTAGCCTCGTAGTTTGTGTTAACAAATCAGAATCAATTTTTTTTACTTTAGCATCAATCCATCCCAAACCAGGCATATTCCCCTCTTCACTTGAATTTGCCATCATTTGCATTCCAACACAAATCCCAAGTACAGGAATTTTCTTGCTTTGAACTAGTTCATCAACAACAATTCGCATTCCGGAATTATTAAAGCATTTCATTGCATAATCGAAATGACCAACACCTGGTAAAATTAACTTTGATGATTCTAATAAATCGCTCGGCTTTTGAGCAATTTTCACATCTATGGACAGTTTTTTAAAAATGTTGTAAAAGGCCTTTATATTTCCTACTCCGTAATCAATAATAGTTATCATCTAAAAAGTCTTTTTTCTAATCCTAAAATTTTCATGAACCTTGCACCTAATTTAATTACACCAATCTTATTTCGATAAGATTTATAACTAAGATTTGGAGCATTAAATATACCTTCCAGCTCTTCATTGGTTAAATCTAATTTATTAGCTACATATTCAAATTCTTGATTCAAGAATAATTCATCCATTTCTGGCTTTGAAATCCTTTTTAATGCTTCTTCTCTATTCATTTGACCTGTCATAATAAGACTTGAAAAATGGGCTCTTCTTTTTTCATATCCAAATTTTCTAGGTAACCAATAATCTTCATAAAATCTAGTAAACCGAGATTCATGATGCTTATGTAGATATGGCTCCCACCCAAACTTATCTTTCAACAGTTTTTCAGCTTCTTTCTTAGAAAATGGTACTAAATTTAATGGTTTTACAACTTCCATACCATTTATATACCTATCCCAAATCTTGTATTTTAAAATGTCAACAAGAGGAAAAGAACCTATACTTTTATCTCCATGCTTCGATATGATATCACTAAATAGAATTGTATCAATACCTGGATATCCTCCCCATTCTTCTGGCTCTCTGCAACATTCGGTTGAGTAATTCGCGCCGGTAATGATTGATTTTATATTATACTTATTTGCGAACTTATACAATGAGGAAAAAAAAGCTGCATCCTGAGGCAAATCTTGATCTGGAATTTGAGATTTTAAAAATGCAACTTGAACATTTTTCATTTTTTCCCAATCAATTACTTCTGTAAATAAGTCTAACCCCAAGCCATTGACTAGTTTTTCAATATTAGATACAGCTTGCTCTGTATTCCATCCTGCATCTACATGTAACAATAATGGTCGTAAACCCATGACTTCTTTGGCAACATAAGCAACATACGAACTGTCTAATCCACCACTTAATCCGATTATGCAATCAAAATCTTTACCCTTACCTTGTTCTTTAATTTTTTTTGCAATGGATAAAAGATTTTCATACGCAACATTATCAGTTAACCAGCTAGGCTTAATACTTTCGTTGAAATTATTACAGTAATCACAAATCCCGCTATTATCAAATTGAATAGTAGGGTCACTTGTATCCATAATGCAATTATTACAAATCAAATATTCTTTCTTATTGACAATCATTATAGAACTTATTTAAGTTATTAATTATATTTAATTCATTAGTCTCATCTAGGCTATGCCTAATACAAAAATATCCAAATTTAGTATACTCATCTAAGAGTGTTGAATCATAAGAAACAACAACATCAACATCAGGAAAATATTGGACATCTTTTATATTTATACAATTTTTAAAATTATCTATATACACTAAATTGCTGGGGTGAGGCTTGTAATAAAATATTATATTAGAATTACTTTCTAACGATTTAACTAACCTATTGTGTAATTGATAACAAGCAAGATTTCCTATAATAAAAACTTTAAATCTTTTTTCATTAAAATTTTTAACAGTTACAAAATGATTATTATTAAGAATAATATCATTAACAATACATTCAGTGTCAAAAACATTTTTTTGCAAAAATAAAAGGCTAGAATTATTATCAAATAACACTAGACTTGAAATATTTTTCAATTTATAGGGTAAGGTAAATTCTGTATCAATACTATTAAATTTACCATGTTGATGTAAAAAATATTCAACCGAACCTTGGCTTTTAAAATAAATTTGCGAATCAGCTAAAATCGCATATCTGTCATAATGATCAAATGAATGAAAGTAACGATAGCTGATGTTTTTCAAAGTTTCCAATTGAGTTAACCACCTAAGATAGAGAAAATTATAAACCCTAAATTGGCCTTTAAACAAAAAAAAAGCTCTAATTGATAAATAAAAACTAGAAATTAATGATTTGTAACTTATGATTTCAAATGAATCAAAATAATTACAATCTTTTTCTAAATATTTTCTAAGATCAATATTTATAATAAAGAAAGCACATTCTCTTAAATCAATTTTCTCTGATGATATAAAATTCTTTGCCAAACCGGCAGAAACCGGTGAATTAATAAAAAACAAATGTTTACATTCAATATTTTTATGCCTTGAAAAAAAAATGGAAAGAAAAGATTTTAAAAATACCAAGCAAAAGAAAAAAAAAGTAAAAAAATAATAGCATTTTGATATAAGAAAATCAAGAATTAAATAAAAATCACCATATAAATTATAGGCATTCAATCTACTTTGAAACTTTGGAAGCCCCTTAGAAATTTTTATTTTACTATTATCAATGAGTGAATTAAATCTAGTGTCTAAATAAATTTCATTTTTAATAGCATTATGCAAATAGTTTAGTTCAGATCTAATCATTTTTTTGAGGCTGTATTTTATTAAAGAAAACAAAAACAAATTTTAATAAAAGATAGACAAAAACTAACTTAATTAAATTTAGAAAATTTGGTAGGGCCTCAGCCCTAGGCATTATAAAAATATAAAGAAAAAGAAAATATGAAATAAATCTAAAAAAAACACTGTTAATAGTGAGATTGGAAAAATTATATAGAAATATACCAAAAATTAAAGAGAAAAATATACAAAATAATAACCCTAATTCATACAATTCAACTATGTAAGTACCACCCATGCCACCGCCACTTAAATAATAATCTGGACTAAGTACATAGGTAATGATATCTTTGAAATTATTAGAAATCATAACACTTTCTGTATTCTGAGATTGAAATATTTTAGAAGGATACTTTATAACTAGATATGGCAATAATAAATTTGATGTTATCATATATTTACCATATTTTTCGACTTGAGGTTTATTGTCCAAATAAAGCGAAAATAGTTGCACTGATCTACCTTGTGAAGCGATAATTGAAAAGGCTACTTTATTAACATCTACACTATTTTCACTTTTATCTCTATTTAAAGTCAAAAAGCTAATCAAGGATATTAGCAGTATAAAAGGTATTAATAATTTCTTAAGTTTAAAATTTGTATGATATACTAATGTACTAAACCAAAAGAAATAAAGAATAGGGGAAACTAAAGAAAAACGCCCGCCTTTGAAGCTTTCAAAAATTGAAATACAAAGTAATATTATAAAAAATCGATTAAAGATTTTTTTAGAAGGAACTGCTGAACAAATTAAACAAAAACCGTAAAAAAATGGATAAGTTACATATGTCAAAAATGGAATTGGATATTTAACATTAGCAATATCACCATTATATATGGAAAGATATCCAGCCTCTAATAAATATTGAATTTGAAAAACAATTAGTAATACAATGAAAGGTAAAGATGTCGTCATCAATATACTTCCAACCTTAAATAAAAAGTGATTAAATTTAGAATTATAAGAATCAAGGTTTCTAACAAATAACAAGTTAATATTTAGACTCGCAGAAAAATTAATGACTGAAAGAGAAATCATTACAATAATCGAACAAAAATCTAAATCTCTTTTACTGAATTCTGAAACAACTATTGATTCTAAAACAAAATTTTCCTGAGCAAGAAAAAGATTGATTAACGGAGATCCAAAAAAAAATAAGAGTGATGAAAAATTGAAAATATTTAAAATATGGAATATAGTCTTGTATCTTCTATAATTTATATAAATTACAATACTTAAAATAATAGGAGCTGATAAATAAATATTGCCCCCAAAGTCTCCAATTAAATTATTTGAAAATAAAAAGTAAAAAAATAAATATACTCCAAATATTAATATGTTAAAAGCTGATGCCATTATTTAACAACTAGCTTAAAAAATTGAGAATATTTGTCTGCAAAACTTTGATTTGAAAACAAACTATTAAACACCTTTTTAGAATTAAATGATAATGTTTCTAATTGCAAAGAATTTTCTAATAACCTATTAAGTACTCTGACGATATCACTGATATCTTGATTAATAAAAATACATTCATTTTCGGCAAATATTTCCGGTAAAGAACCAACACGCGTACAAATTATAGGTTTGTAATATGATAATGCTTCAATCAATGAAATAGGCAATCCTTCCTCTCTACTCGGTAGACAAAAAAAACTACACTCTTCTAATAAGCCTCCCACATCATCTATATTTCCCAATAATAAAACATTATCTTGCAAAGAATACCTAACAATTAATTTCTCTAAATTAATTCGCTCCTCGCCCTCTCCTGCAATGCGAAGAATGCACTTCTTGCGAACATTTAATGACAGCTCTCCTATTGCAGCAATTAATAAATCAAACCCCTTACGATACTGTAAAGAGCCAATTGCAAGAATATTAATTACCTCAGATTTACTAAATGCATTCACGTTAAAATCATTCTTTAAAGACTTAACAAAACTGGTATTATAAATATTTTTGATAGTTTTATTAGGAAATGATTTTTGTAAATTTCGAGCAAAATCTTCTGAAAGTGTGACAATCCCACACACATGAATCATTACAAAATGAAGCATATAGCTAAGAAAATTTTCAACAAAAGTGTTCTTTAAAAATGCAAAAATCATAAAAAAATCGCGAAGGGGATCATCACTCGAATGAAATATAATTACAGTTTTAGAATTTTTGGGTAGTAATTTAATTGTAAAAAAAGCAACAAATAAGTCATTGAAAAAAAATACTTGACTTCTATGAGATTTATTTGAAAAATAAAAACGAAATACCCTAACTGCAATAACAATAGCCTGAAAGATATAAAAATATAAAAACTGCAAAATTTTATAAAATATAATTTTTTTTAGAAACCTCGCTTTAAAGTTAGCATTAGAATTCTGTGAAAAACTATTTTTTATAGTACTGGATTTACTATCCTCTGGAACAAATACTTTATTTATAATAATACCATTATTGATGAATAATTCCTTTATTTTGTCAAATCCATTAATAAAAGTACTCACACCGTTTTTATCAGATAAATTTGAGATTGATACAATATTTACAGATATATCAGACATTTGTAAAATGATTTAAAACTTTTTTTGAACTTGCCTTTAGTTTAAAAAAAATTATACTATTCGTAATTAAACTAGCGTATGCTGCACCAGGAATAGAAAACAATCGAATCAACACAAAATTCAAAATAATATTAGTAATACTAGCAATCAAAAATATATATAGTATTGAACTATCTTTTTTCGCAATAAATATGTCAAGCTTATACACATCAGAAAAAGTATACAAAGAAGCTGAAATCAATAAAATGAAAAATGAATGAATATTTAACCAATATTCAGACTTATTGATGAAATATAGTAAAGGAAAAATTCCAATCCCAAGTAAAATAGTAATTGCTACAATAACATTTAAATAGGCTTTCTGTAATTTTACCTTTTCTAATAAATAATCATTTAAACCATTTAAAGCAAAAACTTTAATTGCTTTAGGACCCTCAAATGAACCAACACTAAAACTTACTACAATAGAGATAATTGAACAAACTGTAAAAAAGAAGAAATATACAGTTAAATCACTATTAGAATTTGAATTTAAAATAAATTTATCTAGGTAAGAAATAATACTAGAAAAAAGTAACATTCCTATAAAATATTTAGCTTCAATAATTAAGGATACTAATTCTTTCAAATAAACACAACTACCTTTAAAAGCTATGTTTACTTGATTTTTAAATTTAACGTATGTAACAACAATACTTAAAAAGGAAAAAAAACTCCACACAAAAATAATTAAATATAAGTCAAGTCTAAAACCAAAAAAATTGGTTAAAACAAAGACTATTAAAATCCAAAAAAATGTTCTAAGGAATAATAACTGTGTTGCTAAATCTGGTTTTAGAAAGGTTATTAAAATTCTAAATAACTCCAAATTATGATGTTCGAAAATTAACAAACTATATATCCCTAACGTTATATACAAGTCAAGTTCCATCCTAATATGAAAGAAATAATATACAATAGGAAAAAGAATAATATAGCAGATAAAATGAATAAAAAACTCTTTCTTCAATATGTATATTTGATCATTTTTTTTAAATGAATGTATCTTTCTATTAACAATTTGATTTAGTTCTAAACCTAAGATTGAAGTTGCTAAGCCAACAGTAGTAAAAATTAAAGCAATTCTGTTATTAAAAAGTGGATCTCCATTTTTTAAAAAAATAACAGTAGCAATAAATTTGGATGAAGCTGAAACTCCCCGAAGAAAAAAATTCGCAGCTCTATTTTGAATTACGCTGAAAATATTTTTTAATTGCATGAGCGAATTTAAATATAAAATTAGGTGATAAAATTAGTGGGATAAAAGTGATATAGAACTTCACACTCCTAGATCGAAAGATAAACATACGTCCAATTATTTTTTTAATTTCTTTGAAATCGTATGATTTTGTTGTGAGTTTATAATTAATTATGTGTGAAATATCACCATTCATACAAAATTGAATCGCGGCCTTTACTTGATCAACTGGATATCCATAACTTGACAAGTTACTACAAAATTCCACAATTTTAAGATGAGCATAGAAGTAAAACTCTATATCATCTACTTTACTCTTATGATTACGTGAACCTTTTAAATCCGACTGTAGCATTTCAACTAATACTTCACCAATTACTAAAGACTTCCCTTCTAAGAGTATATCTCTAGCCATATAAAGATGGATCCACGCTGTGTCAAAATACCTTTCTGGGTTAAAAACTTTCCAATAGCTTACTTCAAATATACATGATGAAATCAAAGTATTTGAAAATTTTACATAATTCAGCATTTTAACAGAGTCAATTACGTATGATCCTTTGGTTAATGGGCATGATGAAGGATAGTGCTTCTGATTTTGAAACACATTATAATTAACATATGCAAATCTAACATAGCTATGATTCGACAATTCATTGCAAATTATTTGTATAGAATTACCTTTAATATTATCATCATCTGATAGGGTCCATAAATATTGCCCCTTCGCATATTCAAACAATGAGTTGACATTTCGATCGAATCCGACATTTGTTAGTTGTCTATGATATCTAAAATTAGGTGGAAAAATATTATTATTAAAAAAGTCGTAAGTTCCATCATTAGAAGCATTATCAGAAATTAACACTTCAACTTCAAAAGTCTCATCTAAAGATGATAATTGTAACTGAATCTCCGAAATAACATTTTTTAGACTATTAATTCTGTTAAATGTTGGGATACCAATAGTTAAAAGCATATTTATATTGAATTTTTTATATAGGCATCTACTTTGTCAAAAATATATTGCAAATGATCTTCATTAAGACCGGGCCAAACTCCTAACCAAAATGAATCATTCATAATTTTATCTGTATTAGATAGTGATTCACTAATCCTATAATTTACATCTTTATATGCTGGTTGTTTTGTTAAATTACCACCAAAAAACAGTCTAGTACCTATTTTTTCCGTCTCTAAATATTCTACTAATTTATTTCTATTTAAAAGTTTACTATCCTTAATGGTCAAAAGAAAACCAAACCAACTTGGATTAGAATTAGGAGTAGCTTCTGGCAAAATAAAGTACTCTTCTAATGGTTTAAATAAGCTATAAAGTTTATTATGATTTTGCCTTCTTCTCTCAATAAAATAATCTGCCTTCTTTAATTGGCTTAAACCAATAGCTGCTTGGATATCTGTTGCCTTTAAATTAAACCCAATATGAGAATATGTATATTTATGATCATACCCGTCAGGCAAATCGCCCAATTGTTGACAATATCTAAGTCCGCATGTATTATCTACACCTGGAGCGCACCAACAATCTCTTCCCCAGTCACGAAAACTTTCTGTAATTTTTTTTAATTTATTATTATTAACTAATACAGCTCCTCCCTCACCCATCGTGATATGATGCGCTGGATAAAATGATAAAGTAGCTAAATCTCCGAAAGTTCCAGTTTTTTTTCCATTATATGTTGCTCCTAAAGAATCACAATCATCTTCAATTAACCATAAATTATATTTTTTGGCTAAATCCGTAACTATATTTAAATTAAATGGATTTCCCAACGCATGAGCTAACATAATTGCCTTGGTTTTACTTGTAATTGCTGCTTCAATTTTTTCGGCTGAGATATTACACGTATTTAACTCAATGTCAACAAATACTGGAGTACATCCATACTGAATCATTGGGTTAATAGTTGTTGGGAATCCGGCGGCGACTGTAATAATCTCATCCCCAGCCATAATCTGTTTGTCCCCAAGTTTTGGAGATGTTAGTGCATAAAATGCTAAAAGGTTAGCTGAAGATCCAGAGTTTACCAGAAAAGAATATCGAGAACCAAAATAATTCGCTAATTCTCTTTCAAATTTAACTGAAAATCTTCCTGCAGTTAACCAGCCATCTAATACTGCATCTACACCAAATAAAATATCTTCTTCATCTAATACTTTACCCGTTACAGGTATATAGTTTTCTCCTGGGATAATTATTTGAGTTGTTTTTATCTTTGCAATTCCTCTGAGACTACTGATTAAATTATCTTCTTTTAAATTTTGTAACATGTCTTACTTGTTTAAATATTATTAATTATTTTTTTTCGCTTGATTCCACAAAATCGTTCTGCTAATTGCTTCATCAAGTGTAAATATTTCCTTAAAATGAATTTCATTATTTATTTTATCAGTATTAGGAACTAATTTAGAAACACTCAAATAATTTTCTTTTGATGACCTAAATACTATTTCAATATCAGAAGAAATATGATTTTGTATCTTGATGGCTAAATCATTTAATGATATTGGAGAGTTGCTTCCTAGATTATAAACCTCACCTATTTTTCCATCAACTAATGATTTTAAAATACAATATGCCATATCACTTGCATAAAGATAACTTCTTTCTGTTAAACCATTCCCTAAAATTCGAATGGGACCTCCCAAAATAGCGTCTCGAATAAACCCATTAATTGCCCAAGGCTTTTCTAGATCTTGATATGGTCCAATAAAAGCAAATGGTCTTAAAATTATTATTGGTAACCTTAAATTATTCTTATAATAAGAACATATAGTTTCTGCTATTCTCTTAGATTCTGCGTAACAGTTAGCAATATTAAGTGCTTCAATTGAGCCAAATGAATTTTCATTTATTGGTTGTCCTGTTCCATTATTACCATATACTTGGTGTGAACTTAAGTGTACTATTTTTTTCAGATCTGGAATTCTTGATGCTGAATCTAATAAAGATTGAGTTCCTTTGTAATATGTTTCAATTGTTCTTAATGGTTCAGAAACATGCTCTCTATTATCAGGAGAACCTGCAGCATGAATAATATAATTAATATCAACTGGCAAATCATGTAAATACCTTACATCTTGTTCTATAAAATTTATAAATGTTTTTTGTGCCAAATGAGGTACCTCTTCTTTAAACTTTGCAATATCTCTGCCCAATAAATATAATTTAATATTTAAATTGCTAGAACTATTAATGTAAGAAACCATTTCAACAATCCATTTACCAACAAAACCTGTTCCGCCAGTAATAAGTATTGATTGATTGTTTAAAACTGAAAAGCTATCGATTTCAACACATGACTTTTTACAATCCTCAAAGACAATTTTATTTATAGCTAAATTCATAATTTTCGATTTCTCATTAAATTCATTACGACCTCTATAATAATATCTTCTTGACCTGCAACAATTTTTCTCTTTCCCAATTCTCGGTACACATCTCTTGGATCTACCTCATATTCACTTGAAATTCTTGAAACATGCTTAGAAAAGCCCGAAAACACACCAGATAATCCACTAATGATACTTTCAGATTTAATAATTGGGACAGCATTCACAACTTTTTTTTCTGCTATATCAGATGCATCTAAAATTTTATACAAATCTATACCAGTTACATAATCCATTTTTTCTAAAACTGCAACCAAAACTTCTATTTGTGCATTTCCAGCTCCTGCTCCAAAACCTCTAGCAGTTCCATCGAGCATTTTCGCCCCCGATTCAATTGCAGTTATAGAATTTGCAATAGCCATTCCAAGATTATTGTGTGCATGAAAACCTACGGGAACTTTTAATGCGTTCACTAAAGCCGAAATTTTTTCTTGTACTTCAAAAGGTAAATATGCCCCTGCTGAATCCATAATTATAATTCCTTCAGCTCCATAAAGTTCCATTTTATGGGCTTCTTCTACCAAAACTTCAGCTGATGCCATATGGCTCATCATCAATACTCCATAAGCCTCTTTGCCTCTTTCTCTTACATATCCTAAATGACGTTGAGTAATATCTGCTTCCGTACAATGTGATGCAACTCTAATTATATCAACTCCAATATCTATGGCATTAATTAAATCCCTCTTTATAGTAGCAAATCCGGGAATTACGTGAATTCCAAGCTTACTCTTGCTTAGAAACTTTCGGGCGGTTTCAATCATAGCCTTGTCCGTTTCTTTACAAAGTCCAACTTGTAGCGAGGATGCACCTAAACCATTCCCATGACCAACCTCAACTATTGGAACTCCCGCCTTATCTGCTGCCTCTGCATAAATAGCAATCTGCTCAATACTCAACTGATGAGCGCAAGCATGATTACCATCACGTAAAGTAGAATCACTTATCAATATTTGCTTAATCATGAGATTTTATTAGAATTTATAAGAAATTGAAAACCGCTCTGCAACTGCTATTGCCGCACAATTTATAATATCCAAATTACCTGCATATTTCGGTAAATAGTCCCCTAGTCCTTGCACTTTTACCATAATTACAATTCTTCCATTTTCAAAAACAGGAGGAACTAGTAAACTATATCCAGGTACATATTCTTGTATTTTTTTAATCATTTCATCAATCTCCGTCTGTAGATAATCCATATCTGGATTATCTACCTGTGCAAATATCGTAGTCTGCATATCAATACATGGAATGGCGGGATTCAAATTTAAAATTACTTTTGTTCTAGAAACATTGGAAAAATGTTTAATGGCATCTTCAGTTGTTTCCACATATTCATCTAAATTTAATCTAGTTGCTGGCCCGGCACTTCTTGAAGCAATACTGGATACCACTTCAATATATTTAACGTTTTTCTGAGTTTTGCCAATAACATGGGCAACAGGAATTGATGCCTGGCCGCCACAAGTGATCATATTAACATTCCTGTGTTCTAATACTTCATCCAAATTTACTGCTGGAATACAAAAAACACCTAGTTTGGCAGGAGTCATATCGACAACAATCTTTCCTAATTTATTTAAAATCTCCCAATGAACTTTAGCGTCTTTGGCTGAGGTAGCATCAAATACCAGATCGACTAATTCTGAATTTTTAACTATTGCATTTATACTTTCATCTGAAACTTTTATACCTAAAGATAAGGCTTTAGCCATACCAGGTGAGGAAAGATTTCTACCAATAAACATTACACATTCTAAGGATTCGGAACGCTGGATTTTAATTAATAAATCTGTTCCTATATTTCCACTTCCTAATATTGCTACTCTAAGTTTTTTCATTTTTAATTATTTAGCTTCAATCAAAATTGACTTCGGATGCAATCCATTTAACATATTCCTCTTCAATTCTTGCCTTGAAAGAAAAGGGGATAAATCTTCTAAAGGCGGAGAGATTAAGCTACCATCATTTTGAATCGCTAATCCTAATTTTGGAACAAATAATTGATGTGGATGCATAAAAACTTCACAAATTACTGGTCCATTTATTTCTTGTACCAGGGGAATTATATTTTCAAAATCTTCCCATGTTCTAATTTGAAATGAAGGAATTCCAAAAGCTAAAGCCAATGCACTAAAATTAGGACAGGTTACGCCAGAATTAGTATCGACACCTGCTCTTCTTCCATTAAAAAGAGCATTTTGTGTATGTTTAATCATTAAATAACCATCGTTGTTAAAAATAAACAACTTAATAGGTAGCTTATAATGTACTATCGTTTGCAGTTCTTGAAGATTCATCATCATGCCTCCATCGCAATTCAAACACATTACCTCTCCGTTTCCTCTCGCAATCGAAGAACCAATTGCAGCAGGTAAACCATATCCCATCTCACCTAATCCGGTAGAAGTCATTAATCTTTGATTCTTTCCAATACTTAAAACTTGATGTCCGCTTAAAAGTGCGGTACCCATATCTGTAGTTATGTGCTGATCTACTTTTAAATATGAATTTAATTTTTGCATAAATTTATATGAATTAATAAATCCATCAGTATCAGGGTGGTCTAATTCATTTACCCAAGGATAATCTAATCTATACTGATTACAAATTTTAACCCAATTTGAATAATCTAAACTTTGATCATTTTCAATAGCCAACAAACCACTTATAAAATCTTTGGCATCAGAATTGATTGAGTACTTGTATCTAGCCTTATATTTATCTAATTCATATTTGTCAATATCTACAACTGCAATTTCTGCATCTCGAGCCAATTCAATAATATCATATCCTATCTGAGAAATTGCCATTCTGGTTCCAATACAAATCAATAAGTCGCAATTCTGAAGTATAAAATTAGCGCATCTTTGTCCATAAGTTCCGGCACGACCATATACTAAAGAATGATTAGAATCAATTATATCAATACCAGCCCATGTAACAAGTGAGGGAATATTATATTTATTTAATAAAGGTTCTATTAGTTGTTCTGCATTTGCCAATCTTATACCATTTCCAAACCAAAATAAAGGACGCTTTGCTTTTTTCAAATCTTCTAAAATAGATTCTATTTTAGAAGATAGATCAATTTCAGAGTTTAAATTTAAGTCAGGTAATTCTATATTTTTAAAACGTAATAAATCGTCTGTTGAAATATTTAAAGATTGCACATTCATTGGCACATCAACCCAACATGGTCCTGGTCGTCCATGTGTAGATATTGCATAAGCTTTTTCCAACTCATAAATTACAGAATTCGGATTTGATGCTTGAATTGCATACTTAGTTACTTTTTCAACCATCGAAGGACTATCATACCCCTGTACACCCCACATTCTTAGATTTTCATGCAAATCAACATATTTTGAATGCTCATTCCCAGAAATAATAACTCCCGGAATTGAATCTGCCCAAGCACTAACAACTCCAGTTATTCCATTTGTAGATCCAGCTCCCGTCGTAAGTATGGCTGCTGTTACTTTACCACTTGTTCTAAAATAAGTTTGCATTGCCATACAGGCGGCTTGCTCATGGTGTACGCAAATAATTTCTGTATAACCTTTCTGTTTTATAGAATCGAAAATATGGGCATTACCAGCTCCGATAATACCAAAAACGTGTTTTATTTCTTTTTCAATTAAAAAATCTGCGATTAAATCACTTACTTTTATATTTTTACTCATAACGAATTATCTATATTATTTTCATAAAAATTAATAGTTTTTCTTACACAATTTTCAATATCAGTATATACTTTTAAATTTAATTCATTCATAGCTCTTGTAATGTCTGGGACATATCTTAATATAGGTTTTTTAGACAACTTGGATTTAACTATTACTTTAGTTTTTATGGTATTATTATTGTTAGAAATTAATTCTGCCAGTTGTGATATACTTACAGGCTGATTAGATCCTACATTGTAGGGAGTATTATTTTTCCCTTTGAATAAAATAGTCCATAGCCAAATTACCAAATCAGCTGAATACATATAAGATCTTATAGGAGTACCATCGCCTTCAATGATAATATCTTCCCCTTTTATCTTATTTCCAATAAAATTTCCAGCTGCGAAGTGCGAATCTAATACTATAAAGGGTCCCATAAACGCATAACATCTTGCAATTTTTACAGGTAAATCAAAGTGTTTATGGTATACTGCGCACAAAACTTCTCCAATTCTCTTTCCTTCTCCATAAACAGAACTAGAATCAGATAAATTAGGCGACCCTAGATAATCTTCAGAAATATTTTCAAAATGTGATGGTTGTTTACCATATACAGCACCGCTACTTGTAAATAAAAAGGACTTAATTTTTTTTAATTGAGCAAAATCTAAAACTCTTTTTGTACCATTAACAACTGTTTCAAACATAGTTAATGGTTCTTCAACATTTAATTTTACACTAGCCTCCGTAGCAGCATGAATTATATAATCAATATCGTCTTCAATAAAATCAAAACTTGTAACATCCCCCTCCACAAAACTTATCTCCGAATATTCAATTAGCCATTCATGTTTTTTTATAAATAGATTTTTATTCCTAGTCAATAAAATAATCTTAGAGTTTAATTTTAGCGTTTGGTTTATATGGATAAAACTCATTATTAACCAAATGCCAAAAAAACCAGTCCCCCCGGTTAAAAAAATCGTTTTATTTTTAATTTCTTTCCAAGAATAAAAAGTATTATCCAATACTAAATTCAAATCATCTTCAAAATATTTTATCATTTGAAAGAGTTGTAATATAAAAAATGGTTAATCTGCTGAGATGAAAAGTCACAAATATTTTTTTCTTTATTATAAAATTCTCTGTACCAATCCAATGTTAATGATATAGTTTCTATTGCATTCATTTTAGGGACCCAATTCAACTCTGATTTCACTTTACTAATATCCAATTTCAACAACCCTGCTTCATGAGGCTGGTTTGATTCATTTTCTACTTGATATTCTCCAGAACCCCAAGAATCAATAGCCAATTGTACCATTTCTTCTACCGACAAAGCATCTTCCGATTGCGGTCCAAAATTATAGGCTTGTGAGAAATTTAAAGGTTCGTTTTCTAAATGCATACCTAAGCTCAAATAGCCTACAATAGGCTCTAAAACATGTTGCCAAGGGCGCACTGCATTGGGGTTTCGTATTACAATAGGATTATTTATCATCAAGGAACGAACAATATCTGGAATCAATCGATCTTTAGACCAATCGCCACCCCCAATTACATTCCCGGCTCTAGCTACTGCAATCCCTTTTAAATGTTTATCGTAATCTTTAATATTAAAAAAAGAATTACGATAGGAATCAATTAGTAATTCAGCACATGCTTTACTTGCACTGTAAGGATCATAACCTCCTAGTCGATCGTTCTCTCGATAGGGATATATCCATTCATTATTGTAGTATACTTTATCTGTAGTAATTAAAACAACACTACACTTTTTTTGAAAACGTTTTACCCCATCCAAAACATTCGCTGTTCCAATCACATTTACCTCAAAGGTCTCTGTAGGGATTTCATAGGACAATCTTACAAGTGGTTGAGCCGCTAAATGAAAAATAAAATCCGGTTGGAATACTACTATTTCTGATTCTAGTCTTTCCTTATCTCTCAAATCAGCAATAACTGACTGACACAATTTTTTGCCCTCGATTAAATGAAATAAATCATTCTGTGTTTGAGGTTCCAATGCATAACCTTTAATTTCTGCACCTAACAAAGACAAAGTCTTCAACATCCAAGCTCCTTTAAAACCAGTATGTCCCGTTAAGAAAACTTTCTTTCCTTTATACGTATTTTCTAATTGTTGAAAATTTACCATGTTTTCCATTGAGCATTATCAGAGTTCCACATTTCTTCTAATTCAATCCGATCTCTCAAGGCATCCATACATTTCCAAAAACCATTATGTTTGTAAGCTGCTAGTTGATTATGTGCTGCAATAGCTACTAAAGGACCTTTTTCCCATTGAACATCCTCCATATCTTCAGAAAGATAATTAAATATACCTGGCTCTAAAACAAAAAACCCTCCATTAATCCACATACCGTCGCCTGCTGGTTTTTCCACAAAAGTTCCTACTTCACCCGCTGTGTTAATTTCTAAATTTCCAAAACGACCTGGAATTTGTACACTTGTCAAAGTAGCCAAACGTCCATGCGATTGATGAAACGCTAACAATTCTCTAAAATTGACATTAGCGACACCATCACCATAAGTCAACATAAAAGTTTCGTCTTTAACATATTTTTGAATACGCTTCAAACGACCTGCCGTATTAGTATGTAAACCTGTATCTATTAAGGTGACTTTAAAAGACTCCGTTTCAGAATAATGTACCTTAATGTTATTATTAGCTAATTCAATCGTTACATCTGAATTGTGCAGATAATAGTTGTAAAAGTATTCTTTAATATAAGTTGCTTTATACCCTAAACAAATGACAAATTCATTGTATCCATAATGTTCGTACATTTTTAAAATATGCCATAATATTGGTTTACCCCCTATTTCTACCATTGGTTTAGGTCTGGCTTCTGTTTCTTCCATTAATCTGGTACCAAATCCTCCAGCAAATATTACAACTTTCATATTAGTTTAAATTAAAAATTTTAAATAACTGTCCATCCGCCGTCAACTATTAAATTTTGACCAGTAATGTATTTAGCTTCATCCGATAATAAAAAGGATACTGCTGGGGCTATATCATCCGGATTCCCCATTCTCCCCATAGGAACCTTTTTTTCATAATTAGATACAAAGCTTTTCTGTTGATTATCAAAAATACCTCCTGGAGAGACACAATTGATCCTAATACCTTTTCTTCCATAATAAGAAGCCAAATACCTCGTAAAATTAATAATTCCCCCCTTAATAGCTGAATAAGGAGCAGCAGTTGTTATACTGGTATTCTCATATATGGTTAGATCGTTTCCTACAACGCCATAAATTGAAGTTATGTTTACAATTGAGCCTTTTGTATCTAGCAACTCAGGTATAAACTTTTGAATACACAAAAAGGTCGAATTCATTTGTATATCAACATTTTTTTGCCAAGAATCATAACTAATATCTTCAAATTTTGTACCCCAATCTTTTGTTCTAGGATAAGCATTATTAACTAATCCATTTATTTTACCATAAAAATCAATTACTAATTTAATTCCATTCAAAATAGATTGTTCTGAGGTAACATCAAGGTTGAGCGTATGCTTTTCAAAATCTGTAACTACACTAACATCTGCATTAATTGCAATAGCACCTTTAGATTTTAAGTTTACTATAATTTCCCTGCCTAACAATCCAGAACCACCAGTGACAATTATTACTTTGTCTGTTAAAATATTAGTCATTTTTTAAACAAATTTTTAAAATTTCAATTGATTCTGATAAGCTATTCATAGGAGATCTACCACTTTTCAAATAACTTATAAAATATTCAAGCTGATCAAAATAGGTATCCTTTATATGAAAAGTGGGATCTTTAAATAGGATTTCATCCTGATCATTTTTAATTTCACTTTTTATTAAGTCAATGGTCCAAGACTCATTTTCCAAAACAATTTCTATCTCTCTTTTAGGCTTTCTACGAAAATAATTTAAAATAATATTTGCATTAAATCTATTATATTCTAGAATGTAATTTGCATAATCTATAGAATCAATATTAAGACTCGAAGCGCTTCTTAAAAAGGATTTACTAACAATGGGGTGTCCAAAAAGCCAAACGGTATAATCTAATTCATGAAATAAATCCAAATGAACTCCCCCACCCAAAGAAGAATTTGAACTATAAATTGTTCTAAAATTTACTCCAGGACGCCAATCTGGCAAGTAGGAGCCACAGTACACATTTACTTCATTAATGATTAAATTATTTTCACTTAATATATTTCTTAAATATTTTATGCAAGGATGAAATCTCAAATTACAAGCAACATAAGTTTTTATTTTATTTTCTTCAACCAGATTATTCAATCTTTCATAATTATCTAAACTATGAATTGCTGGCTTTTCGATAAATAAATCAACACCTTTTTTTGCTAATTTTTCTATAAACTCATAATGTAAGTGCGTTGGATTTGAAATTATTGCAAAATCAAAAACCACACTAATTTCATCTAAATTAAAAACGTTTTCTATTCCATCTTCATTAAAAGCATTCTGATTGGAACGTAATGCATAAATTTTGAAATCAATATTTATAGCTCTTAGGGCAATAATATGTTTTTTTGCAATGGAGCCAAGTCCAATTATCAAAATGTTCATATTTCGAAATCAAGTTTATCATTATCCAACAAATATTCCATGAATAAAAAATCTACCGGATGATCTAAATCAAAACAAATATGATTCATTTCATAAATTAATGACCTATTAGTTATTGCTGATTGTTCTCCTAAATCAAAAAATGATCTTCTATACCAATAAAAGGAGGCATTTAATTCAAATACTTTCGGAGCTAATTGACGTGACATCACGCTTCCATCAGACTTAGTTTTAGCTAGTGTATAGAAACCATCACTATTTTTTTCAACCATATTAAAATATGGATTTCTAGCTGCCTGATTTACTGAAAATAAATTCTTAGCCTCCTTATTTGCAATAAAAAGGTCTAAAGCTAACTCTACATCCTCTAAAGTCCTCAATGGAGATGTAACATCTAAATCTAAAACAAAATCATATTTATAATCAACTAATGTCTCTTCGTAAAGAAGTAAATCTTTAATTGTATCTATTTTACCAGCTACATCAGTAGATAAAAACGTGGGTCTGTTATATTCTGAAAAAAGACCATATTTTAATGCTACACTTTTAATTTCATCTTCATCGGTTGATAGAGCAATCTTAGCACTCAATTTTGTTTTTAATTTATTTGCTAGTGCTATTGTATAGGAAATTAAGGGCTTTCCTGAAATTAACTTAATATTTTTCCCTGGTATTCCTTTTGAACCCCCTCTCGCACAAATCGTAATTAATATATTCACAGTTATAATTTTAAGTTGTGTATATCTACTTGCGCCTTTTCAAAATCTTCGTGCTTACCCACATCTAGCCAATATCCTGAAAATGGAAATGAAATTATTTTTTTATTTTGTTTAATCAAGTCTTCCATTAAATCAGTAGCATTATAAAATTTACTTTGAGGAATCAAGTGAGTCATCTCTTTCTTCATCAAATAAATACCACCGTTTGAATAATAAGTATAGGTAGGCTTTTCTTTGAAACTTTTTACCTCCCCTTTTTCGGTTTCTAGCACAGCATAAGGTATGGCTACCTGATATGGAATGGCCAATACAGCCAAATCTGCACCTTGTTTAATAAATTCTAAAAAGAATTGTTCGTAATCAATATTTGTTAGTAGATCAGAATTCGTAACTAACACATAATCGTGCTTGAAATTTGATATTTGAGCAACAGCTCCAATAGTTCCTAATGGTTCATTTTCCCAAACATATTCAATGTTGATGTTTTTTTGTTTTCCTGATCCAAAATATCCTTCAATTTGTTCGCCTAAATATTTTACCGACACCCAAAAATCATCGATTCCATACATGGCTAACCGGTTCAAATTGTGTTCCATTATAGGCTTATTCCCAATTTTTAATAATGGTTTTGGCGTAGTATCAGTTAATGGTTGTAACCTCTGACCTCTACCTCCTGCCATAATCACAGCATCAATTGGCAAATATGATTTTATATATCTAAAATTAATCACATTAATGACAACATCGTTATCGTCTAAAACAGGAATTACTTTGTATTCTTCTTCTCGGTATTTTATAATTTTTTGAATATCATAATTTCCTTTTCTTATGTATCTAGGATTCGGCTGGATAATTTCTTCAATTTTATTTTCTACTGTAAAATCGTTCAATAATCCACGTCTAACATCACCATCTGTTAATGACCCAATTAATTTGCTATTATCATCAACAACAAATAAAATAGCATCTTGCGATAAATCATTAAGTACGCCGAGCGCCTGTTTTATAGTGCTCCCGTTTAAGATTAAATGTTCTTTATAGGATCTCATTGAATTGCTTGATCTGGTCAATAATTAAATCTGCTGAATGTTTATTATAGTAATTATTTATACCAATAAATGTTTTGTTAACTAGCGCTTTGTCAACTGCTTCAACTATATTTTGATGATTGAATGAGGCATTTATGACATTCTCACTTTGCAAACGTCCTTTTTGCCTTTCACCAACATTCACAACATATTTACCAAAAGAGGCCGCCTCAATTATGCCACTAGAAGTATTACCAATAAGCAATTTCGAATAGTACATGGCACTAAAATAATTTTCCTTTCCAAAATTTTCTATACACAATATACTCTCAAAGAATTCCTCTTTTAATTTTGCTATTTCTTTTCTATATACTGAACCCATCGTATCAGCATTGGGCATTGTTATAACTAAAAATAGCTTTTCAGCAATTTGAGAAAGAGCTAATCTCATTTCAAGTGCATATTCCTTATTTAATTGCGTAGCAATAGTCTCAGGGTGAAAAGTTACTAGTGCAAATTCTTGGTTTGGTATTTTAAATCGATCGTAAAAAAGTGATTTTTCAATAGGTTTAAAACTTCCAATCCCATCTAAGCTTAAGGACCCTACTGTATGTACTCCATTACTACTACCAGTTAGTTCTGTAATTTTTTCAGAAAATGAAGCTGCTGCAGTAAAATGTAAGATAGAAGCAATGGTTATTTGATGTCGATAAATATTATCAATTGCGCCTAAAGTTGTTTCTCCTCCGTGAATATGTGCGAATTTAACACCAAATGGAATACCTGCTTGGACAGCAGCGCTCATCTCAAATCGATCACCTAGGCAAAAAACTAAATCGTATTTATTCGACTGCCAAAAATCTGCAAATTTGATTGCAGTTAATCCATATGAAGTTGCAATTGATTGCTCATCATCATTTGATAATAGAGAGGAGATTTTGTGAATAACATTATATCCGTTTTGTTTAATTTCATTAATTGTAAATCCATGAAATTTAGATAGGTGTGTTCCAAAAGCAATTATCTCTAATTCAAAAAATGGATCAGCTTTAAGCTTTAAAAGCAATGGCAAATAAATTCCATAATCAGCTCTTGAACTAGTTAAAACTCCAATTCTCATAATTCTAACTTAATTAACTCGTCTTCATCGAAATCTTGACAAGCTACTTTTCCAATAACTTCATCCCACTTCATCGGTGAAACACCCATTCCTGGTCTTTTTGTAGTGATATTAAATTCTGTAAACATGTCACCTTTTTGAATTGAGGTCTTTGCTACTATACTTTTGCGGGCAATGGAAATATTTTTAGTTTCAGACTCACTTGGTTCTTTTATACCTGTTCCACCGATAGCCTTCTCAATGTTCCGAATTGAATTAACCATATTCTTTAGTTCATCAGGCTCAAGAGAAGCTAATTGATCGGGGCCAGGCAAGCTTCTGTCTAATGTAAAATGTTTTTCAATCATGGTGCCACCCATTGCAACGGCCGCAATAGGGATTTCTATTCCCATGGTATGGTCTGAATATCCCACTTTAACACCAAACATTTTTTGAATAGCCAACATAGCATTCAAATTGACATCTGACATGGGTGTAGGGTATTCAGTATTACAATGTAAAATCGTGATATCGTTTTTTTTGATCCCCGCTTGAAGAAATACATCAAGAGCTTCTTCAATTTCTACCATTGATGACATACCTGTAGAAATAATGACTTCTTTGAATAACGCGGCCGCTTTACGTAAATATGGTAAATTTGTGATTTCTCCTGATGGGATTTTAACAATATTTAGACCCAACTCTTTTAAAAAACTTAAGGACTCTAAATCGAAAGCAGTAGAAAAAAAGGAGATATTTTTATTATTACAATATTGTACTAATTCAAAATGTTGAGAATTTGACAACTCCAATTTTTTTAACATCTGCAATTGACTTTCAACTTCGTCTTGTGTGTTTTCAATTTGATAGGTAGCTTTTTTTGCAAATTTTGAGACTAAACTTTCAGACCTAAATGTTTGAAACTTAACATAATCAACACCAGCCTCTACAGCAACATCAATAAGCCTTTTTGCCAATTCAATGTTTCCGTTGTGATTTACTCCAGCCTCTGCTATAATGATTACCTTATTCATAATTATATAAATCGATGGGGATTTCCTACTATTTTTTTCCCATCTGAAATATCATTTAATACAACAGTACCTGCGCCTACAATGACATTTTTACCTATTTCTACTCCTTGTTTGATAACTGAATTTGCGCCAATAAAGGAACCAGAACCAACCTTGACGTTACCTGCTAATACTGCACCAGGTGCTATGTGGACGTTATCTCCAATCATACATTCATGTTCAATTATGCATCCTGTATTTAGTATTACATTACTTCCAATTTTCGTGAAAGCATTAATAGAGACATTTCTATTAATAAAAACTCCATCTCCTATCGCTGCAAAACTTGATATAGATGACGTTGAATTTATCAATGAAATTACTTTTTTGCCGTTCTTAAGAATATGTTTATAAATTTTTTCTCGAAGTATATTGTCTCCAATTCCCAAAATAAAGGCAACATCTAAATCCCATCCTTTAAAATTTGAACTAGATTCATCTCCTAAATATTCTAGCTTAAATGGGTTTACTTTATTTACAGATTTTTCCGTATACCCAATTACATTCAAATTATTTTCTAAAGCTGTGTCAGCAACTACTAAACCATGGCCAGAATAACCAACTAATATAATTTTCTTATCTGACACTACTAGGTATATTAACGATTCTATCTTCTAAATACATGGCATTTATCTGCTCGTCTTTTTGAAATCCGGCATACAAAGGAGATTTAAAAATCAATTGCCAAATAGGCCTTGTCATTACGCCATTTTCATTAGTCTCTTTTAAAAATAACTCTCTTTCCAATTTATTTTCTAACTCTACACACATGAGCCAATAATTTGCCTTGGTATGAGGTAATTCAGTTCGGAAGTTGATTCCTTTAGAATTAAAAAAAGAATCATACTCCTGTGCGAGAGTCCGTTTATTATCAATAAAAGATGGGAGCTGCTCTAATTGTGCACAGGCTAAAGCAGCATTTAAATTTGGCATTCTGAAATTGTACCCAATCTCATCATGAACGTACTCATAGGGATGAGGAACTTTTGCCGTGGTCGTTAAATGTTTTGCTTTAATTCCCAATTCAACATCATTAGTTACAATAGCACCACCACCACCACTCGTTACGATCTTATTCCCATTGAAAGAAAATACGCCTAATTTACCAAAACTACCAATGGGTTTCGCATGATATTCACTTCCAATAGCTTCAGCAGCATCTTCCACGAGAGGTATATTCCATTTGTTGCACACTTTTGATAATTCATCTAAGTGCACTGGAAACCCAAACGTATGCATGGGCATACACGCGGCAATTTTTTTATTCGTTTTCTTATTGTAGCAGATTCCTTCTCGCATCTCCCCAAACTCTTCTAAAAAAGCATCCACAGCATCAGGAGAGAGCCCCATGGTGTCTATATCAACATCAATAAAGATAGGAGAGGCTCCATTATAAATAATCGCATTAATCGTAGCAATAAACGTTAGGGCTTGAGTAATAACTTCGTCTCCCGCATTAACACCAGCTAGTCTTAAGGCGACTTGTAAAGCTGAGGTTCCATTAACTACGGCTATTGATTTATTTGTCCCAGAAATAGAAGACATCATTAACTCGAACTTATCAACATATGCTCCCACTGAAGAAACAAAAGTAGAGTCTATTGTGTCTGCCACATACTTCTTCTCGTTCCCCCAAAAGCGAGGTTTGTGTAATGGAATGAATGCTTTATTATCAAACTGGTTTTTGATGAAACCAATTACATCAGAGTAGTTAGACATTATAAATGTCAGATTTATATTGTTGTAAATTTTCCTTCTTAGAGAACCATTCAACTGTTTCAGCTAAGCCTTCATCAAGACTATAATTTTGTTTCCAGTCGGTGAAAGATTTCAACTTCTCATTTGATCCAAACAACCTAAATACTTCGGATTTTTCAGGTCTTAGCCTGATTGAATCAGAAACAATCTTAGCATTGGGATTTATTTGATTTATTAATGACTGCGCTAATTCACATACCGTAATTTCTGATTGCGTGGCGATGTTAACTTCGTGCCCAATTAGCTTATCACATTCTGCAATTTTCAAAAATCCATTTACGGTATCTTTCACAAAAAGCAAGTCTCTAGTAGGCGTTATATCACCAAGCTTTATCTCTTCAGCACCATTTAATAACTGAGAAATGATGGTAGGGATAACAGCTCTTGCTGATTGCCTAGGGCCAAAAGTGTTAAATGGCCTAACAATTGTTAATGGCAAATCAAATGATCTATAGAATGAATCAGCAATGGCATCCGCACCAATTTTAGATGCAGAATAGGGTGACTGAGGTTGCTTTGGATGTAACTCTGTAATAGGAACAAATTGGGCAGTTCCATACACCTCTGAAGTAGACGTAACTAGAATACGACTTACTTGATTATCTCTTGCCGCTTGAATTATATTTAAGGTACCCTTGACATTTGTATCAATGTATGAATCTGGTGAATGGTAACTAAAAGGTATTGCAATCAATGCCGCTAAATGAAATACAATATCCACTCCTTTCATTGCTTCTCTTACACCATTCGGGTCACGGATGTCTCCTGCAAAAAACTCAATCTTACTTTTCGTTTCAGCAGAAATTGAATCTAACCAACCATATGAATTAAATGAGTTGTAATATACAAATGCACGGACATCATACCCTTGATTAACTAACGCTTCCGTTAAATGAGATCCAATGAATCCATCTGCTCCGGTAATTAATACTTTTTTTTGCTTCAACGTCATTTTGAATATTGACTTAGATTAAAGTTGTAATAAGAATCTAGATTATGAAAATGCTTTAATTTAATAAAGTTTTGTAAGCCTTATCACTATCCACGGCTTCGCCATCCTGAGTCACACAAAAAAGGCTCTCAGAAAAACGAAATTCAGAAACAAATATACCCCCATTTTGGTTTAGCGCCAAAGCATATTTATTTTATGGGAATATTTTAAAATATGTCCACCGAATTATTGTAATAGTTCAATTTCAGTCGCTGAGTGCTTTTCCTTTCGTTTCTGGCAAATAAATCATGCCCACGATGACCGTTAAAGCCGCTAGGGCGATGGGATAGAACAATCCAGCGAAATTCGAGTGAGTGATTGAACCCAGCCAGGTGGCCACGAAAGGGGCACAGCCGCCGAACACCCCATTAGCAAAGTGATACGGGATGGAAAGGGAGGTGTAGCGGATTTTGGTGGGAAAAAGTTCGACTAGGAAGGCGGCGATCGGGCCGTAGGCCATCGCCGCGAAACTCACCAATAAGCTGCAAATGAAGGCTAATTCGAGCTTACCCGTCCACGTTAGGAAGATGGAGCCGTTGATTAAAGTGCCCTCTTGAGCGACGATGTTCGCCATCCAAGAGAATAGAGGGTAGTACCCGAGCGCAGCGAGGGCCATCCCGCCCAGCATCACTTTCTTGCGACCCACGCGGTCGGACAAGCTGCCGAAATAGACGAAGAGAGGCGTCCCCACCACTAAGCTTGCGGCGATAATGAGATTTGTGGTAATGAAATCGACCTGCAGGATCTTGTTAATGAAAATTTGGGCATAAAACTGGCCTGTGTGCCAGACTACGCCTTGGCCTACGATAGCACCGAACATCGCGATAAGCATTAAGCGGCGGTTTGCCTTGCTCGCGAAAGCTTCTTTTAAGGGGTTTTCGGAGAGTCGCCCTTCGGCTTTGAGTTTGGAGAAGAGTGGCGACTCGTCCATGTTTCGGCGGATGAAATAGGAGACTACGACGAGGATGCCGGATAGGGCGAAGGGCACGCGCCAGCCCCAGTCTTTGAAGGCCGAATCGCCCATTACCTGCTGCGTCACTAAAATGACTAAGATGGAGACGAAGAATCCGAGAGTGGCGGTGGTTTGGATGTAGGACGTGTACTTTCCGCGTTCTGCGTCCGGTGCATATTCCGCGACGTAGGTGGCGGCGCCCCCATATTCGCCCCCTAAGGCTAATCCCTGTATGATTCTTAATGCCAAAAGAATTGCTGGAGCCACCAACCCAATCTTCTCATAACTCGGTATAAACGCAATCGCAAACGTCGACCCACCCATCAGCATCAAAGTCAACAAAAACGTATACTTCCTCCCTATCAAATCCCCCAACCTCCCAAAAATAATCCCCCCAAAAGGCCTCGCCACAAACCCCGCCCCAAAAGCCGCCAGCGTCGAAATAAACGCCGCCGTCGGATCCTCTTTGGGAAAAAAGCTAAGCGAAATAATCGCACTCAAACTCCCAAAAATATAAAAGTCATACCACTCAATCACCGTCCCCACACTCGACGCCATAATCACCTGCCACAACTTCTTAACCGGCACCTTATTATTATCAAAATTAGTATCCACCTCTTGCATATAGTATTCTCAATTTCTTTCTAAAAATACAGAAAATATCACATTCCCTAACCGTTCTTTTGGACATTCTTACAATGCGTCCTCTATTGATGATTTATGTTGTATTTCGTCGCATTTATATAAATGGCTTTTTGAGGTAATGACAAGATGTGTCAATACCTGAAAATCGCTTATACAGCACAGCGCGTAGATTATCAATAACCTGTTAGCATCCACTAAATGGACTTTCTACATTTATATCAGCAATATTAGTTGTCCGTTCGGATAACTATGGATACCTTTATAACACAAGACCGATGAAGCATCGCCAATTAGTATTCCACGGGGATTACTTTAAAAACTATTTTGATAAACAAAGACCTAAGGTAAGAGATAAAATCGCCTGGACTTTGAAAATCATCCAAGAGCAAGAGCAAATACCCATTGATTTCTTTAAGCACATTACGGGGGAAAAGGGGCTTTACGAAATCCGAACTGAGTATTCTGGCATAATTTGTAGGATGTTCTGTTTTTTTGACACGGACAATTCCATTGTCCTAATTAATGGATTTACTAAAAAATCACAAAAAACACCAAGAGTTGAAATCGAGAGAGCTCTTAAAATCAAGTATACATATGAAACCGAAAAATAAAACACTAGAAGAATTTATTGACGAAAATTATGGAAAGGAAGGTTCCTTCTCCAGGAAAGAGTTTGACAAAGGATACGAAGCCTTTAAAATTGGATATCTAATCCAAAAAGCACGTCTAGAACGAGGCCTAACGCAAGAAGAATTAGCAGAAAAATGTGGCACCAATAAAGGATACATCTCAAAAGTGGAGAACAATTTGAAAGAAATCAGAATTTCAACCTTGCAAAAAATCGTTGAATTAGGCCTCGGTGGGCGATTAGAAATAAATATCGAACTCTGATTTTAGATTATCAATAAGCTGTTAGGTTAGGGGGGATGGAGGGAATACATTTGGAACACCAAACCACTAATCAATATGTTTAACCACTTCTCTAGATACCTGAAGCTCATCCGTGCCGTTCCGCTGCACGTGATGGCCCAGGATCTCGGGATCGATGCCGGACTTCTCAGTAAATATGAAAATGGCAGTCGCATTCCAGATCTTGACCTCGTCATCATTTTTGCCCATTACCACGACGTAAACCCGCGCGAACTATGCGTTTTCTGGATGCGAGAACGCATTAAACGTTCCATCGCAGGATACGAATTACTAGCTTTAGAAGCTTTGCCCTTTTGTTCCAAAGACCTAGACGCCTACCTCATCGGCCGAAAAACCGGCCTGGAACATAAACTAATCCGAAAACTACACATCCAATCGCCCCTCACCTACGATCCCACCCAGGTTGTAAACCTAATACGCTTTCAATACCGCCGCCACGGCGTAATCAACCACTAAACAAATAAAACTATGAATTTCTTCAGACCAAAAGAACCCCTTCTTTTCTACAACGGCCACATGGGACCTTATAAATTCACCAAAGTGACCATCACAATCACCGAAAAAGAGCACGAAATCTATTGCGAATCAGTCATCGTCGCCCCCGTTTCGACCAAAAATCTAATTTTTGACTCGAGGAAGTTTCTGAATGATTTGCGAAATAGATGAAATCTACGAAAAGTATTTGAGCGATTTCTGCATATTGACAGAATGTGTCAATACCTGAAAAAGCCAGCTACACGCGGCGCCAAAATATCACAAAAACTAGCCCCAGAGCCTTATTTCGTGAATAAACCCACTAAAGAAGTGGAAAGCGATACAATAAAACTAAAAATCAACGGAGCCACAATGCCTGAAACGGTAAAGCCAGGCACATAAGCAGCCACTAAATAAACTAGGCCCACCGAGATTACTAAGGAGAACAAGCCTAAAGTCAAAAACGTAATAGGGAAGCTAATGATCTTCAACACAGGCTTAATGAAAGAATTCACAAAACCCATCGCTAAAGCGACTAAAAGTGCAGTCGTATAACCGTCTACTGTTATTCCCTTTAAATAGCGCGGGATAACTAACACGACCCCGGCAATAATGATGTAACGAATGATGAAACCGATCATAGTATATATTATTTAGATGCGTGACGAGATTGAAGAACCGCAATGATTTCGTTTAAATCGATGCCGCGATCTTCTAATAAGACTAATAAGTGGAAAATTAAGTCCGCCGCTTCGCCTTTGAAAAGATCATCGTTTTGCATTAAAGCTTCGATAACGAGCTCGACGGCTTCTTCGCCTACTTTTTGGGCAATCTTGTGGGTGCCTAATTGAAATAGAGAGGCCGTGTAAGACGACGATGCGGATGCGGTTTTGCGACTTCTTATAACGTGTTTTAATTGATCTAACCAAGCTGCGTTGTCTGCGTTTGAGTCATCGAAACAGGTATCTGAGCCGGTGTGGCAGGTGGGGCCGGCTGGTTTGGCCTGAACTAAAATGGTGTCTGCGTCGCAATCGATGGAAAGGCTGATGACGTCTAGAAAATTGCCTGATTCTTCGCCTTTGGTCCAAAGACGGTTCTTCGACCGGCTAAAAAACGTCACGCGCTGCTCAGATACTGTCTTCGCATACGCCTCTTCATTCATGTAGCCTAACATGAGAACCGTGCGCGTGGACGCATCTTGGATGATGGCAGGCACGAGGCCTTTGGAAAAATCGGGTTGCTTTGACATATTTCTATTAAATGCGCATCGGGATGCCTTGAGTTGCAAGGTAATTCTTCAATGCCAAAATTTCAATTTCTTTAAAGTGAAATATACTCGCGGCTAAACCGGCGTCGGCTTTACCGCTGGTAAATACTTCGGTAAAATGGGCCATCGTTCCTGCTCCACCAGAGGCAATAATGGGGATGGAGGCGGCTGAGGAGACTTTCGCAGTCAAATCACAGGCAAAACCTGCTTTCGTTCCGTCGGCGTCCATCGAGGTTAATAATATTTCTCCAGCACCGCGGTTTTCAACTTCGCGGGCCCATTCGAGGGTTTTTAGTTCTGTTATTCGACGGCCGCCGTGGGTGTGGACGAAGTCCAGGCCCGCGGCGGGTTCAAAGCGTGTGTCGATCGCGACGATGATGCATTGGGAGCCAAAAGCCAAAGCCAATTCATCCACCAGCCCTGGCCGGCGCACCGCAGACGAATTGATGGACACTTTGTCCGCGCCGGCGTTCAACAACGCCGATACGTCAGCTATGGACGATATTCCACCTCCCACGGTAAAGGGAATATTCACGTGCCGCGCGACTTCGCGGACTAAATTCACCAAAGTCTTCCGGTCATCAACCGTCGCCGTTATATCTAAGAAAACCAGCTCATCCGCCCCCTGCTGGGCATAAAGGGCCCCCAACTCCACCGGATCGCCGGCATCGCGCAGGTCCACAAAGTTCGTCCCTTTCACGGTCCGCCCTTCTTTAATATCGAGACAAGGTATGATTCGCTTGGTTAACATGATGCTGAAAATTTGGCCAAATCAGCTAAGCTAATTCGACCCTCATAAAACGCTTTCCCCACAATCACCCCAAACAAATTCATCTCCCGCAGCTTTTCCAAATCCTCCAAACAAGCCACCCCACCACTCGCAATCACGCTCAGCGATGGACTTGAGGCCTGAATCTTTTCGTATAAATCGAAGCTGGGACCTTGTAATAATCCGTCTTTGGCGACATCCGTCGAAATCACATATTTCGTCCCTTTCGCCGTATAATCCTCCAAAAAGTCAAATATCGAGATATTCGAATTCTCTTGCCAGCCAGACACGGCGATCATTTCGTTTTGGGCATCCGCGCCTAAAATAATCTTCTCCGCCCCATACTTCTGCAACCATTCGCAGACCAGCGCAGGATTACGCACGGCAATACTGCCGGCGGTAATCTGCGCCGCACCCGCAGAAAAAGCCATATCAATCATTTCGTCGGACTGAACTCCTCCACCAAAATCAATGTGCAGTTTTGTGTTCGATGCGATTCGCTCTAATACATCTGCATTCACAATCTTTTTTGCCTTCGCCCCATCCAAATCCACCAAGTGCAAACGCTGAATTCCAGCCCCTTCGAAGGCTTTGGCAATCTCCAAAGGATCCTCGGAATAGACCTTTTTTTGGCAATAATCCCCCTGAGTCAAGCGTACGCATTGCCCATTTATCAGATCGATCGCCGGAATTAATTGAAACATATTAGAGTGCTAAGAAATTTTTCAAAATTTGTTCGCCAGCCTTGCCGCTGATCTCCGCGTGAAACTGCGCGGCATAAAAATTATCCTTGTGTAACATCGCCGAAAACGGCTGCACATACTCACAAACCGCAGTCGTATACGCAATTACGGGCGCATAAAACGAGTGTACAAAATAGACGAATTCGTCCTCTTTCAGTCCTTTCATTAAGGGGTTTTCTCCTTTTGCAGTGATAGAATTCCACCCTACATGCGGAATTTTCAAGTCTTTGCTTACGAATTTCTTCACCTCTACATCAAACACCCCGATGCAATCCGTATTACCTTCTTCTGAATGTTTGCATAACAATTGCATGCCGATACACGTAGCCAAAACAGGCTGCTTTAATCCTTTTATCAAGGTGTCTAGGCCCTTTTCTTTCAAATAGGCCATCGCCGTACTCGCCTCACCCACCCCCGGAAAAATCACTTTGTCCGCATTTTTAATCTGCTCTTCGTCATCCGTCCACTGGTACTTTTGCCCAATACGGTCCAACGCGTACATCACCGACGCCACATTTCCCGCATTGTATTTTATGATTGCAATTTCCATAAGCGTACAAAGGTATTAACTTTGGGGAATAATCGCCTCCTTTGCGGGGCCCTTTTATGAACAAAAAACTCGTTTACGAATCGCTTTACCTTGTTTGGATGGGGCTTTTACCACTTTTGGCGTCTGGCTTTTTGGGCTACTTTGCGCTTTCTAATCCTGCGTTTTTTACGTCGTTTTCTTTACTTTCGTCGGTGGTTTTTTGGATCTGTGCTGCCTTGATTATGGGTCTGGCCCTGTGTCCCACCACGTTTTTTGCTTTGTTTACAGGCTATGTGTATGGCTTTTCGGGGTTGTTGCCTTTGATTTTGGCTTATTCGGCGGCTTCGGCTTTGGGTTATTTTCTCGCCAAACAATTCGGCGCGACAGCTCTGCTGTCGCGCGTTCCTTCTAGCTTCCTAGCGAACGTGCGGTCATCCTCCTTTTCGTGGGTATTCCTCGCGCGGCTTTCTCCTATTTTCCCCTTTGCGATCACAAACGCAATCATGGCCTTCGTGGGTGTGCCCTTTCGGTGGTTTATAACGGCTGGAACTTTGGGGATGCTCCCGCGGACATTTTTGGCGGTCTTTACTGGGATTTCAGCGTCTTCGTGGGGGCTGTTATTTGCCCGCCCTGAGTTATTGCGCTGGCAAGATGTGGTTTCTGTGCTGCTTTTGCTTGTTTCCGCTGTGGGGATGTATGTTTTAGGGCGCCGTTCTTTGCGATAAGTGCTTCTGGGGTCTTTAATGGCACTATTGTGATGAAATATGTTCAAGGGGCCAACTGGCTTTTTCAGGTATTGACAGTTTTTGTCAAAATTCAAAGTCCAAAGTTCAAAGACCAGATTGCGAAGCGATGACTAAGCCGGAGGCGACCAAGTCACGAAGTGACGACTAAGCGACAGAGTCGCGACTAAATTATCAGTTTTTAAAGTTGCTTTACAGCCAATAAAGCATACATTTATCCATGCAACCACTAAACATCAAATTATACGATTTAGCTCGTGCTAAATTGCACCTGAACGACACCGACGCAATGGACTTTGTATCGAGTATTCACGAACTGCAAGATCACCGATTCGAAAATCTGGTGACGAAAGAATACTTGGATCAAAAACTTTTCGGATTCACCGAAAAAATCAATAAACTAGATATAAATAGCATTGATCGAACAAATAATTTAGGAATAAGTCTCTTTGAAAAAATGAATCAAATAGATTCAAATAGCATTGATCGAACAAACAAGTTAGAAACAAGTCTCTCCGAAAAAATCAATAAACTTGAAATTTCCATTTCTGAATTCAAAGCCGACAATTTGAAATGGATGTTTATTTTCTGGGTCGGCCAAATGTCGGTGACTATAGCCGTAGTTATGATATTTATCAAAAGATAAATTTGACTAAGTCCGCAGGACGACTAAACGACACAGTCGTGACTAAATCGCGCAGCGATGACTTCGACGCAGTCGTCGCGACTTGCTACGCAAGCGAATCTATCACCTGAACTTTTCCCCAAAGGTGCTTGTTCTCATCAATGAACTTCATGTGCAGTGGGTGATGCAAGTATTCCTTCTCTTTTTCGGCGCTGTCGAAAACTAGGACCACTGAAAAGGTGTAACTTGCTTCTGTTACGGGTTTGTCAAAATCCGTGACGATTGGCTTGCCTACGTGGGCTGAGGCGATCATTGGGAGTGTTCCTAAGGATTTTAGGGCGCGGAAGAGTTGATCGGTTTCGGTGGTGGAAGCAGGGTTTTTGGCCCAAAACAACACATGATGTATAAAAGTCATTTTCGTAGTGGATTCAGCAGAGGCCACAAAGGGCAAAGTCGAGGCTAAAGCGATAAAGTCGCGGCGGGAGGTAGACATAGGTTTAATATTTTTTCAATTCTACGATGGAAATTCCACAAATCAAAGTTATTGTGACCGGGGTGACCGGTATGGTGGGCGAGGGCGTGATGCTGGAGGCGTTGCGGTCGCCTTTTGTTAGTGAGGTTTTGGCGATTAGTCGCAAGCCGTCTGGGCATTCGCATCCGAAATTAAAAGAGTATTTCTTATCTGATTTTTATCAACCGGAGGAGATCAAAGAAGTCGTGAAAGACTACGATGCTTGTCTTTTTTGCCTAGGAGTTTCGTCCGTGGGGATGAAGGAGGAGGAGTTTAGGCGCAAGACCTATGACTTAACATTGGGTTTTGCGGCCCAAATGCCAAAACACATAAGCTTCAGCTATATTTCCGGGATGTCCACGGATAGCACGGAGAAGGGTTCAATTATGTGGGCGAGGGTGAAGGGGAAGACTGAAAATGACCTCAAGAAAATGGGCTTTCGGGATGCCTATGCATTTAGGCCGGGGTATTTGGAGCCGATGAAGGGAAATAAATTCACCTTGAAATACTATAAATATGTCAATTGGATCTATCCGATATTGTTATTGGTGGCGGGTAAGACGGCGTCGACTTTGGAAGAATTAGCCAAAGCGATGATCGAGGTTTCTGCCTTTCCGGTGGAAAATAAGACGATAGAGGTGGTGGATATTAAGGTTTTGGCAGAACAAATGAAACACAGAATATAGGGTAATTGCTTAGAAATGGGTAATTTTAGGCCAAAATGTAATACAATTAAGAATGGATAAGAAAGTAGTTTTAATGATCTTAGATGGCTGGGGCATCGCAACAAACCCCAAAGTTTCCGCTATCGACGCGGCGAAAACGCCATTTATCTCTTCGCTTTATGACAAATATGCGCACTCGAAATTAGAGGCGTCCGGCATAGCGGTGGGTTTACCAGAGGGCCAAATGGGCAACTCCGAAGTCGGCCACATGAACTTAGGTGCGGGCCGCGTGGTCTACCAAAACCTCGTTCGCATCAACAAAGCTGTCACAGAAAATACCTTGGGCCAAGAGCCTGAACTAGCGAAGGCATTCGACTATGCGAAAGCGAATAACAAGTCCGTTCACTTCATGGGCCTCGTGTCCGATGGCGGCGTTCACGCACATATCGAGCACTTGAAATC
Organism: Aquirufa sp. A-Brett2-15D; assembly: GCF_054558735.1. Taxonomy (NCBI): domain Bacteria; kingdom Pseudomonadati; phylum Bacteroidota; class Cytophagia; order Cytophagales; family Flectobacillaceae; genus Aquirufa; species Aquirufa sp. A-Brett2-15D. The sequence continues at coordinate 110,329 of NZ_JBSKFT010000003.1, forward strand.
TTTGCTTTCGACTGCGTCAGAGGCAGGTTTGGGCAAAGTTTTCGTCCACGCTTTCACAGATGGTCGTGATACGGATCCCAAATCAGGTCTCAAATTCATGACCGATTTATATAATCATACTTTAAAAACCAACACGCAAATCGCCTCTGTAACGGGTCGTTACTATGCGATGGACCGCGATAATCGCTGGGAGCGGGTGGCTTTGGCCTACAAAGCGATGGTCCACGGCGAAGGAAATCCTTCTGCCGATGTGCTGAAATCCATCGAAGCGAGCTACGCTGCTGGTGTAACCGACGAATTCATCCACCCGATCATCATGACGGATGCCGCTGGTGCTCCTATCGGAAATATTCAAGAGGGCGACGTGGTGATCTGCTTCAATTTCCGCACCGACCGTGGTCGCGAGATTACACAGGCTTTGACGCAGCGTGATTTCCACGAGGAAAATATGCACAAATTGAATTTGTACTACTTGACGATGACGGAATACGATAAAGAGTTCCAAAACGTCCACGTCATCTTCAACGACTCCAACCTTCCCATGACGATGGGTGAAGTATTAGAGGGCGATGGCAAAAAACAAATTCGCATCGCCGAAACCGAAAAATACCCACACGTCACTTTCTTCTTCTCCGGTGGCCGCGAGGCCCTTTTTACAGGACAACAAAATATTCTACGCAACTCTCCAAAAGTCGCCACCTACGATCTTCAACCCGAAATGTCTGCTGCAGATCTTCGCGATGCGTTGATCCCTGAACTAGAAAAAGAGGAGGTAGACTTCGTTTGCTTAAACTTCGCTAATCCTGACATGGTGGGCCACACGGGTGTTTTCTCTGCGGTAGTCAAAGCGGTAGAAACAGTTGACGCTTGTGCTGAGGCAGTGGTAACCGCGGGTCTAGCACACGGCTATTCCTTCATCATCATTGCTGACCACGGTAACGCTGACGTGATGATGAACGAAGATGGTTCACCTAACACGGCGCACTCTACGAATTTGGTTCCTTGTATTTTGGTAGATAACGACTTTAAACCGACGCTTCGTGATGGTAAATTAGGGGATGTTTCTCCTACTATCTTGAAACTAATGGGTGTGGCACAACCGAAAGAGATGACGGGGGTGGCGTTATTCTAGTCGCCGCTGCGCGGCGAGTCAATGAGTCGTCCCTGCGGGACTTAGTCGCGACTGCGTCGCTTAGTCCGAAGGTGCCTTGAGACGTTCCTAGAGCAGAAATAGGTTAAAATACTTTCAAAGTACTAAATGGCTTTTTCGCGTGTTGACAACATCTGTCAATTCCTGAAAAAGCCATTTATACTTTTAGCCTTTATTTCACACACTATTGGGTTTGGGGCATATAGAGGCAGGTTAGGCTAAATCCACTATACGATTCGCCAAAGGCGAAACCAACTTTATTCTTTGTGCTTTATGCTTTGTGCTTTATGCTTTGTGCTTTAAGCCGAAGGCTCCTTTGAACTTTGCTCTTTGCTCTTTGAAATAGAAGAAGCCCAGCGCTGCGCGCCGGGCTTCTTCTATTTTTCAATCGGCTGATTCTCTTGATCAACAATCACAAAGACATCCTCTGATGGACGCTTCATAAAATATTTCTCTCGAGCGTATTTTTCTAATAACGCTGGATTTCCCATCACGGCAGCGCGTTCCTGTTTCAGCTCTTTTAACTTGTGCCGATAATATTCGTGCTCTGTTTTCAAATCTGCTAGCTCTGTGTAAAGTCTATATTGAACGGATAAATCGTTATTGTCTAGTAAAAACATCCAAACCAACAAAACGCAGGTGGAGATGTAATAGAAACGATTTGGCCCTAAAAATAGACTACGAACGCGATCGAGCATAGAAATAGAATTAGAAATTCAAACCTGGGAAATAAGCGTTAGCCCCTAATTCCTCCTCAATGCGAAGCAATTGGTTGTATTTAGCCATACGATCAGAACGAGAGGCAGAACCAGTTTTGATTTGGCCTGTGTTCAATGCTACTGCTAAGTCAGCAATGGTCGCATCTTCGGTCTCTCCTGAACGGTGTGACATGATGTTTTTGTAAGAATTGCGTTTTGCTAAGTTCACCGTATCAATCGTTTCAGTTAATGAACCGATTTGGTTTACCTTCACTAACACTGCATTTGCAACGCCTTTGTCGATACCTTGTTGTAAACGCTTCACGTTCGTTACGAATAAATCGTCGCCTACTAACTGGCATTTAGAACCGATCAATTTAGTTTGCTCAGCCCAACCTGCCCAATCGTCTTCCGCCATACCGTCTTCGATCGAGATGATTGGGTATTTGTCAGCCCAAGTCTTCCAGTAAGCAGCCATCTCCATAGAGTTCAATTGCTTGCCGTCAGATTTTTTGAACGTGTATAGTCCTGTTTTCTCATCGTAGAATTCAGATGCAGCAGCATCCATCGCGATGAAGATTTCTTCGCCTGGCTTGTAACCTGCTTTTTCGATAGATTGTAAAACGATTTCGATGGCTTCTTCGTTCGACTTGATGTTCGGTGCAAAACCACCTTCGTCACCTACGTTAGTGGAATATCCTTTGGACTTCAACACACCTTTCAATGCGTGGAAAACTTCCGTACCCATACGTAATGCGTGAGAGAATGACTCCGCTTTCGCTGGCATAACCATGAATTCTTGGAAGTCAATCGAGTTATCCGCATGAGAACCACCGTTTAAGATGTTCATCATCGGAACTGGTAAAGTATTTGCGTTTACACCGCCGATGTAGCGGTATAAAGATAAGCCTGCTTCTTGTGCTGCTGCTTTAGCTACTGCTAAAGAAACGCCTAAAATCGCATTTGCGCCCAATTTACTCTTGTTTGGCGTTCCGTCTAATTCAATCATGATGTTATCGATCATGTTTTGTTCAGACACTTCTAAACCCCAAAGTTCTTCTGCAATCGTCGTATTTACATTCTCAACAGCCTTTAAAACACCCTTTCCTACGTAAACTGATTTGTCTTCATCACGAAGTTCTACTGCCTCGTGAATACCTGTAGAAGCTCCAGATGGAACTGCTGCACGTCCAAAAGCACCGTCTTCGGTCTTAATGTCCACCTCAATTGTTGGGTTTCCGCGTGAATCTAAAATTTGTCTTGCGTGTACATACTGTATTGCACTCATCGTATTATATTTATTTTGATTAAAGAATTAAGATTATTGCCTAAATTGAACTGCAAATTAACGCTTTTTTGCCTAATTCCGTATTATCAGATGATAAAATGTATTTCGAGTTGCCTTGTAATGGCCATCGTATTACTACTGAGCCTCAACGCTTTCGCACAAAATGTGGACGTTGACGCTTTTGAAAAGAAGATCAAAGAGACGCCGAACGCTTATTTGCTGGACGTCCGGACTACGGGGGAATTTGGTGGAGGACATTTGCCAAAGGCGATGAACATCGACTTTCGCTCCGCCGATTTCAGCGCGAAGGTGGCCCAATTATCCAAAGATAAGCCCGTCCTAATCTATTGTCTTTCAGGCGGACGTTCCGCACAAGCAGCAGAGCAAATGCGCGCGGCAGGTTTCCAAGTGACGGAAATGAAAGGGGGTTATTTAAAGTGGACGACTCGGATGAAACCATTAGAGGGTGTGCCTGATGTGAAGCATGATGCGGCTTGGAATTTGGCAGACTTCAAAAAAGAAATCGCCTCATCAGACGCCGTCGTGGTCGATTTTTATGCCAAATGGTGCGCCCCTTGCCTCAAAATGATGCCCATCGTCGATAAATTAGCGGAAGAATTCAAAGGCGTCGTGACCGTTTTAAAGGTCGAAGCAGACGGCAACCAAGCCATCATGCAGGCCTACGGAATAGACGAAATCCCGAGTTTCATCGTCTTCTCTAAAGGGGAGTTGATCACTAAAACATCGGGATTCCGGGAAGAGGCCGCGTTAAAAGAACTTTTTACTGCGACCAAGAAGTAGGCTGACGCTCCCAGCGGTGCGCGCGCAACTCTTCAACTAAATCATTTGATAAACCCTGTCCATCTGAAGTAGCGGTATTACTTTCCACGTGCTTAATCTTACGCATGCCCGGAATGATCGTACCCACATCTGGATTTGACAGGATGAAACGTAAAGCCACTTCCGGTAAATCCATTCCCTCAGGAACAAGCGGTTTCAACGCATTTGCGTGATCCACACTCGAAATCAAATTCTCTGGAACGAAATACGTCGAACGCCAATCATTCGCAGGGAATGTCGTGTCATAAGTCATCAAACCTGTCAAACTTCCCTCATCAAAAGGAACGCGCGCAATCACACCCACGTCTAATTTCTTGCAAAGAGGAAATAATTGGTCTTCTGGATTTTGGTCAAAAATATTATAAATCACCTGCACCGAAGATATCAAACCTGTTTCTAAGGTGTTCAAACAATTATTCGGCTCCCAGCGATTCACCGACACACCCCAATGAGCTACTTTTCCTTCTTTAGTTAATTTCTCCACCGCCATCTTCCACTCATCACGATCAGCCCAGGCATCTTCCCAAACATGGAACTGCTGCAAATCAATTTGCTCCACTTTCATGTTACGCAAACTTTTTTCCGTGTATTCCACGATATGATCAGCCGGGAAGCAATCTTCGATATAAAAATGTGGCTTTGATGGCCAAGTAAAATTTTTGGGCGGAATCTTCGTCGCCGCATATAAGGTGGTTTCTTTATGACGCTTCAAAAGACCCCCTAGGATTTCCTCCGACTTACCTTCTGCATATCCCCAAGCGGTGTCAAAAAAGTTACAGCCCAGTTCTACTGAACGATCCAACGATTTATTTACTTCCTCCACATCAGAGCCAGTCCATCCAGCTAATCCCCACATGCCATATCCCACTTCACTCACCTGCCAGCCTGTCCGGCCAAATCGTCTTGTATTCATTTTTCTATTTTATTATTCGAAAATTAAGTAAAAAATCCCTTACCTCTGTACCGTTAAGTACGTGATATCTTAAATATTAGTAAACAATCAGATGCCATTTCTACATGATTTGCTAATATAATATATGTAACCTATTATATATTAACCGGTTAATCAATGAAATAAATGCAATAATAGTCAATAACGCAAATAACCTAATTATTGTCATTATCTGTAATGATAGGCCGTAGATTTGACGTACTAACTGCTCTACTATTATGACGTTAACCATTAAGAATGAACAAAACTGCTCGCTTTCATTAGGCGATCAAAGCATTTGCATAAAAGACATCCTTCGGCTAGAGGGTGAAGGTAATTATTCCAAATTTCATTTGAATGACGGCAGCAAAATTATTTCTTGTAGAACCCTGAAATACTTCGAATCCTTCCTTATAGAAAGAGGGTTTATTCGTCCTTCCAAGTCTTCCATAATCAATATGAATGCCATTCTGGCCATTGATTTTAATATTCACAAAATTATCAAATTAGTTAACGATCACCAAGTGACTATCTCGCGTAGGCAGATCAAACCGTTGAAGGAGTTGTTTAGAGCCGCGGAGCGGCAGGTCGTCACTTCGTGACTTAGTCATCGCTTCGCGATTTAGTCGTCCTTCGGACTTAGTCGATGCTTTGCATCTTAGTCGCGACTTCGTCGCTTAGTCAAAATGTCGCCCTCGGCGAATCGTATAGTGGGATTTAAGTATTGTGCCTCTCAGGGCTTCACGCCCAATAATGTGTGAGATAAAGTCTAAAAGTATAAATGGCTTTTTCAGGAATTGACAGATTGTGTCAAAATTCAAAGATCAAAGACCAAAGCAAAAAGCCATCAACCTCCGGACTCATTCCCTCCGGACTATCGACTAGAGACTGCCCACCCTCCGGACTCATTCCCTCCGGACTAGTGACTAGCGACTGCTGCGCAGCAGCTATACCGCGACATGCACTAACTTCTTTGTTGCAAAGAACTCGTCCTTAAAATTTTTGGAAAGATGAAACACCTTATGCTTTCGCTCCAGTTCTTGTAATTCCTCCTTTAAGTCCCCGCCTTTCAAAAACAAAAGACCGTTCTGCAGGTCGTGGTAACTATTCGGGCTGATCTTCTTTTTCACCCAGCCGTAGAAAGGCAACAGACGGGTAACGGCGCGAGAAACGATGAATTCGAATTCGCCATCGATGTCTTCGGCGCGGCCATGCGTGGCTTGCACATTCTGCAAACCAAGGGCTTCAGCAACGCCTTGAACGACTTTGATCTTCTTCCCGATGCTATCCACTAGGTGAAAATTCACTTCGGGGAATAGGATCGCCAAGGGAATGCCTGGAAATCCGCCGCCGGTTCCCACATCTAAAATCTCGGTGCCTGGTTTGAAATCGATGAATTTAGCGATGGACAAAGAGTGTAATACGTGGTGCAACATCAAATTATCAATATCCTTGCGAGATATGACATTAATTTTCTCATTCCACTCCGCATATAAAGGAAACAATTGCTCGAATTGGGCTAATTGCTGATCCGTGATGGAAGGGAAATGTTTTTTGATGATGTCTGCTTTCATGTTATCGTTTTTTGCGTCTGGCTTTCTTGGATTCTGAAAGCAATTTTTTGGCCTCTGTATATTGTGCTGACTTCTTTTCTGCGTTTTCTAATACTTCCTTGCAGAAGTCTACGGCCTCGTCATACTGTTGTTGTTGGAAGGAGATGCGTGCTAATCCTAGGACAGATGCCCAGTAATAGCCGGAATCGGTGGCATCGGTTTCTTTAGAGAAGGCCATGCACTGTTTGAAATAGGCCATGGCTTCGGCCTGGTTTCGGTAGACATATAGGGCGTAATAGCCTAAAATATAGCTGGCATAGCGGCCTGAGGTTGCTTCGTAACCTACTTGGTGCTGTTCGATGCGGCGCAGAATTTCTTTAGAAAGGGACGATGCTTCATTAATATTTCCATTCATGTAGGCTGAACGTGCAAAGGCTCGATGGAAATAGGGGTTGTCTGGGAATGTTTCGTAGGTGTATTTCGCCATTCCGTAGGCCTTTTCGTTCATGTTTTCCATGCCGTAAATCTGCAGAAGGAAATAACGAGCTTCGGTTCGAGTGTAGAAGGCTTGGTAGGAAACCTTTTCTAATTGGGCGATTCCCTGGGTTTTGTTGGCCTTAGGGAATAGCCATAAGACGGGTCTTAAAAGGGGGAAATTCTGCTTAATGAAGAAGTAATAATAATTATAAAGTCCGTCGCCGAACATGAGTTCGGGGCTGAAATCGGCGAAATTGCGGGAGTATTCGAGGTATTTAAGGGCGTTTTTGGCGGCCAAAGTGGCGCGCGTCCAGTGCTTGCGTTCTGCATGAAGACGTCCTTTAAAGGCGTAGGCGGCAGCCATGAAAAAGGCTGCTTCGGGGTTTTCGGTTTCGTCGTAGATTTTTTCGGCCTTGGAGATACTTTGGTCCATATATTCAATCAAACGATTGTCATAAACCTCGCTCCTCGTATTAGGCACAATTTTCCACCATTGCATCAGGCCTAACAAGAAATCAGGCAGCGGGTGCTGTGGGTACTTAATCTTTAAATAATTGAATTCGCGTTCAGCTTCCGGAAAGTGGAAGTTATACATCTGGTTGATGGCCAAAGTAGCCTCCGTCTGAACTTCGGTAGTGAGTAAAAGCATCCCTTTAGATCGCTCCTTCTCCGCCTCATCCGCCTTCTTCCACCATTGCGCATTCGAATCGAATGAAGGTAGAAGAAGGCCGAAAATACAGGCTAAAAATCTAAGATGATATCTCAATTTGATCTCCATTTTGGTTTAAGAATTTAAATTCTGTTATGCCAAATGAGGAATCTTCCATAATCGTAATCCAGGTCTTGTATTGCAAGAACCAGTTCATGCGAATGGAAGGGAAGCCTTTGGTGAAATACGCACTCAAGAAAGGATGCACTAAAAGTGTCAATTTCTTCTCGTTTTGCTTCGTCAACAAATGTTCCAAATGCTGTTCAACAATGTCTGAAACCGCTATACTCGCCGTAATGCTACCCGTTCCGCCGCAGCTAGGACAGGTTTCATGCGTGGCTACGTTCATCTCTGGACGCACACGCTGACGCGTAATCTGCATCAAGCCAAACTTCGTCAAAGGTAAAATGGTGTACTTCGAACGATCTCCACGCATTTCATCGCGCATGATGTCCTGAATTAACTTACGGTTCTCCGCTCGCTTCATATCAATGAAGTCGATCACAATAATACCGCCCATATCACGAAGACGTAATTGGCGAGCTACTTCTTTCGCAGCTTCCCGGTTCACACTTAAGGCCGTCGCTTCTTGATCATCCTCTGAATTCGATTTATTTCCCGAATTCACGTCGATCACGTGCAATGCTTCCGTGTGTTCCACGATTAAATATCCACCACCAGGCAAAGATACCGAACGGCCAAAAAGCATTTTCAATTGCTTTTCAATGCCTAATTGCTCGAATAACTTGGTTTTGCTTTGGTGTAGCTTAACAATCTTCTCCTTTTCAGGAGCGACATTGTGTACATAGCCTTTTGCCTCATTATACAATTCAGGTGTATCAACGATGACATTATCAAAATCATTGTTCAAGAGGTCGCGCAACATCGAAGTTGCACGGCTCATTTCACCGATAATTCTGTCTCCAGCTTTCGCATCGACTAATTTCACAAGACCTTCCTCCCACTTAGCGATCGAATCCTTCAGGTCGCGCTCCATTTCTTCCACCGCTTTACCTTCAGCCACGGTACGCACGATTACACCGTAATTTTTCGGCTTAATCGAGGTCATTAGCTTTTGAAGGCGATTGCGTTCCGCTTTCGAGGTGATCTTTTTCGAGATATTCACACCGTTTGCAAAAGGAACTAAAACAAGGAAACGACCTGCGATGGAAATATCGCAAGATAAACGAGGGCCTTTAGTTGAAATAGGTTCCTTAACGACTTGAACTAAAGCCAAATGTCCTTTTTGAACCGCTTTCTCGATCTTCCCTAATTTATCAATTTCGGGCTCAAGCTTGAAGTTCTCTAAACGAATGACTTTACTTTTCTTCGTCATTACCTCCCGCGTAAACTTCTGCAGGGTAGGCAAATTAGGTCCTAGGTCATGGTAATGCAAGAATGCATCCTTTTCATAACCAATGTCAATAAAAGCGGCGTTCAGTCCTGAAACCAATTTTTTAACCGTTCCGAGGTAAATATCCCCTACGGAAAACTGTGGTTCAGACTGTTCAATATGGTACTCTACTATCCTTTTGTCATGCAAAAGGGCTATTCGATCCCCCTTGGGAGTCGAATTAATGATTAATTCATTGCTCACAATTTATGTCGAGAAGAATGGTACAGGGCCATTGGCCCATATAGTCTAAAGATAATTAAAATAAACGCCAAAAACAGGCCATTTCGAAAAATGCCTGTTCCTGCGTTACCTAAATACATTTCCCATCTGGAAAGTGGATTTACGAAGACTATTTCTTCTTATGACGATTCTTACGAAGACGTTTCTTTCTTTTGTGAGTGGAAATCTTGTGACGTTTTCTTTTTTTACCGCAAGGCATAATGTTAAGAATTAATGTGTTAAATACTATACGAAGTTGATTTTCAACCTCTAATGCTCCTGCATTTCTGCAAGCAACTCTTTAGCGGCCTTCTGCTCCTCTGCATCCTTAGATTGCTCTAAAACACGCTTCAGGACTTTCTCAGCCTCTTCTTTTTTATCTAACTGGGCTAAACAAAAACCGAGATTTAACGCGGCTTTATGGTTATTAGGCTCCAGCTTCAATATCTGGGTGAATCGTTCTTGGCCTTTGCCAAACTGATTCGATTTAATCGATAATATCCCTAAATTAAACAAGGCTGGCACAAACGTGGGCTCTTGTTCAATCACTTCGCGAAGTAGCGTAATGCCCTTCATCGGAGTGGGTGTATCTACGTACGTCATCGCCATGTTCGATTTTACCAGCAGATTACTTGGATCGATGGCCAAAGCCTTCGTGAAGTACAATCTTGCTTTCTCGCCCATTTTACCACCTTTCTGTCCATTCAAAGCATACGTTTGTGCTTCGAAGTAGAGCTGACCGGCACGTAGAACGTTCGTCAAACTGGGATGCTGATCCGCATAATTCGCTGCAAAAACCGCAGCAGAATCATAGTGACTCGCATTCATAAAAGCCCGCATCAGATTTTCCAAGGCTTTCACCTGAGAAGCATCTGTCTTAGCAGCAGCAAAAGCGGATTTCAACGTAGAAATCTCTTTTAACTGAGCTGAAGATAGGGGAGCAGCATGCTCTTCCTTTTCTGCGACTTTTTCCGTCTTTTCGCTACCCGCGTCTCGGTTAGCGCCCCCCGCAGGAGTATTTTGTGTCTTACCCGCCACATTACCTTTCGGCAATGAAAACAATAGGGTGCTTATCCCTAGTCCTACCAGAAGAATGATCAAAAGGTTTTTTTTCATTTTTCTAGACCCTTTCTAAGCCCTAAAGCTTATTTAGTGGGGTCAGTACTAGTTTTTACTTGCTCCACGAATACTTTAGCTGGTTTAAAGCTAGGCACATAGTGCGCTTCGATCGTGATCGCTGTATTTTTAGAAATATTACGAGCAATCTTCTGTGCTCTCTTTTTGTTAATGAAGCTACCAAAACCGCGAACATAAATGTTCTCCTGATTCGCTAAATTATTTTTTACTACTTCGAAAAAAGATTCTAACGTTTCCGATACATCTTTCTTATCAATTCCTGTTTTGCTGGTAATCTCAGCAATTACATCTGCCTTTGTCACGTTTCTTCAATTTATTAAATGATGATTCTTAGGTAATTACAATTCCCCCTCTTTAAAAGGGACACAAAAGTAACGTTTTTCTCTCAATTCTCTAAAAATTCTTTCAAATTCAGGGTGATTTTTTTCGTAAATTTGATTTTACCCATGCAGAAAAGCTCCATTCACCCCTTTGCGTCTACCATTATTACTTGGTATGCTGAACATCAGCGAGAGTTGCCTTGGCGTAAAACGAGGGATCCGTATGCGATTTGGCTTTCCGAAATCATCTTACAGCAGACGCGTGTAGCTCAGGGTTTACCTTATTATCAGCGATTGCTGGCTGAATTCCCTACTGTTCGGGATTTAGCTGAAGCACCGGAGGCGTCTTTGCTGCGGCTTTGGCAAGGTTTAGGCTATTATTCTCGTGCGCGAAATTTGCAGAAGGCCGCCCAGCTGATCATGCGGGATTTTGCGGGGACTTTCCCACCAACTTACGAGGAGATCATTTTGCTTCCGGGTGTAGGTCCCTATACGGCGGCGGCGATTGCGTCTTTTGCTTTTGATGAGGCCAAAGCCGTAGTGGATGGAAATGTCTTCCGAGTTTTGTCGCGCGTGTTCGCAGTGGAAACGGATATTGCGTCTTCGGCCGCCCGGGGTGTTTTTACTTCCCTCGCTCAATCTTTAATCCCTGCTCAGGATCCCGCTGGATTTAATCAGGCGATTATGGAATTTGGTGCCTTGCAATGTACGCCTGCGCCGGATTGTTCGGTCTGTCCTTTGGCTGTTTTTTGTCAGTCAAATAAGGAGCATCGGGTCACTGATTTCCCGGTGAAATCGAAGAAAACGAAGGTCAAAGAGATACAGATGGACTATTTAATCATCGAACAAAATGGGCAGCTTTTAGTACGTGAACGGGCTGAAAATAGTATTTGGAAGGGTTTGTGGGAGTTCTATTTAATCGAAGATCCGGCAGAGTGGCTGCCTTTTTCGCGCAAGGCCTTGAAGTCCCCGCCGGTGCATCTTTTAAGTCACCGAAAAATTCATTGCCATGCTTGGCATGTTCAAGTTCCTGATAATTTTGCGTTGGAAATTCCAACCGGATACGGATGGATGAGCCCCTCAGACTTCGAGAGCAAAGGAAAATCAGTTTTGCTTTTGAACCTAATAACTGATAATTTAGATTGTCCTATTTTACAAGACATTTCGCCCATGTACCTTTAGGCAATGCAAGGAGCCTTGCTGAGCTAACCATTTAAAAAACAAATCATTATGGCTGGAGTAAACAAAGTTATTTTACTAGGAAATTTAGGTGCTGACCCAGAAGTTCGCGCACTACCTAGCGGCGTGAAAGTGGCGAATATTAACATCGCTACCTCTGAATCCTATACGGGGAAGGATGGACAACGAGTAGATCAAACGGAATGGCATCGCGTGGAGCTTTGGGATAACCTAGCGAACATCGCGGAACAATATTTACGAAAAGGAAACCAAGTCTACATCGAAGGAAAAATTCGTTCTGAAGAGTGGCAAGATAAGAATGGCGCGACCGTACGTGGTTATAAAGTACGTGCGACCTCTATTAATTTAATCGGTGGCCGTAATGAAGGTGCGCCAGCAGCTGGGGCAGCCGAAAGACCTAAGCCTGAAGCTGTTTTAGCTGGGGAGACGAAAAGCGATCCATTCCCGCCCATGATGGAAGAAGGAGACGATCTTCCATTTTAAATTTTTGATACAAAAAAGGGGATATCGCTTTTCGTATTCCCTTTTTTGTAAATTTGCATTGATAAGTTCACCCCCTTTATGGACCCAGACCCCTTACCCAATCTATTATTACTCGCTTTGGAGCCTTCCATTAGCCTGAGTTCTATTGGGTTTATTTCCTTCATTTTAGTAGCTCTATTGTTTCTGTCGGCTGTTTTAGCTGGTTCAGAGGTAGCCTTCTTTTCCTTAAATGCAGACCAGCGCATTAGCCTACGCGAGAGTGAATTAAGTAGTGAGAAAAAGGTCAGCCAATTACTGGATAAACCACAACAATTACTGGCTACTCTGTTGATTTCCATCAACTTTGTCAATATTATTTTCATTACGCTGGCTAATTATTTAACCTCTATGATTCTGGGACAACAGTCCATGGAGACTTTAGTGGTGACTTTGTTTTTGTTGTTTGGGGTGACGTTTATCATTACGTTTTTTGGTGAATTAATTCCCAAAGTATGGGCCCAGCAAAATAATGTCAATTTTGCGCGCTATTCTGCCCCATTAATTAGCTTCCTGAGTTTTGTGTTTTCGCCTCTATCGAAAGCATTGCTAGGTATTTCGGGTTTGATCGAGAAACGGGTGAAGAAGAAATCCTATACCTTAACGTCTGAAGAATTACACCAAGCTCTAGAGATTACGACGGATGAGACGACGACGGATCAGGAAAAAGATATTTTACGGGGGATTCTGAATTTTGGGAATATTTCCGTTAAATCGGTGATGCAGGCAAGACGAGAGATCGTGGCTATCGATACGAGCATGAATTTTCACGAATTAATGGACCTCATTAATAAGAATGGCTATTCTCGTGTGCCTGTTTACAAGGAGACGATCGATAAAATCGAGGGAATTCTTTATATTAAAGACTTGTTGAAACACATCGATCAAGATGAGAATTTCGATTGGATACCCCTTTTGCACAGCCCTTTCTTTGTTCCAGAAAACAAGAAAATCGATGATTTACTCTATGATTTCCAAGAGAAAAGGGTGCACATGGCCATCATTGTGAATGAATACGGAGAAACCGAGGGACTTGTGACGATGGAGGATATCATCGAAGAGATCGTGGGAGAGATTAATGATGAGTTCGATGAGGTCGAGGCGGATTACAAGAAAATTTCAGAAAATGTGTATCTCTTTGAGGCGAAGACTTCCTTGAACGATTTCTGCCGCGTATTTGAGGTGGAAGCGGCTTATTTCGAGAAGGCCAAAGGTGAAAGTGAATCGCTGGCAGGTTTGATTATCGAACTTTTTGGTCGAATTCCGAGTGCTGGGGAAGATCTTAATTTCGAAGACTTCAACTTCAAGGTGCAATCTGTGGATACGCGCCGCATCAAGAAAGTACGCGTGACGCATAGGCCAGCGGCTGATCAAGACGATTCACAAAACTAAGCCGAATTAGGTAACGATCATTAGTTTCGCGAAGCTCAACAAGAGCGTTTTTTCGCCCACACCCTTTTCAAAATCAATTACCGCTTTGCGCTCGGCGCCATTCACATCAATGCGTTTGATGAGGCCAAAACCGAATTTAGCGTGCTCGACTTTTTGGCCGGCAGCTAGAGCTAAGGCATCAGTCGCCTGGAAATTCGTAGAAACTACGTGCTGGTAATTCGTGTTCGTCGTTGGTTTTTGAATCAATTGTGCCGCGGATGGAGCTGGCTTTGCGCTGAACCCAGTTTTTTGGACGGGGCGGAAGCTGGAAACTTCCTTTCGCGCGCCGGCCGGCTTCGCCATCTTCACAAAATTAGGATCTAATTCATTCAAGAAACGACTCGGTTCACATGCCTTCAAACGGCCAAACTGGTAACGTGATTCCGCATAAGAAATCATCAATTTCTTCTCTGCCCGAGTGACCGCCACATAAAACAAGCGGCGCTCTTCTTCGAGGTCCTGCTGGGATTGCAACATCATTTGGGACGGAAATAAATCCTCCTCTAACCCGACTAAAAAGACCCGATTGAATTCCAACCCCTTCGCCGAGTGAATCGTCATCAAAGTCACCTTATCGCGATCCGCTGGATCTTCATCCGCATCGGCATTTGTCAATAATGAAACGGATTGCAAAAAAGTCGAAAGGGATTTGTCCTCGTTCTCCGGATTGTCCACGAAGGATTTAATGGCATTGAGTAATTCTTGTAAGTTTTGGTAACGTGCTAAGCCCTCCACCGTCTTGTCTTCGTACAACTCCCGCATCAAACCAGATGCCTTCGCCACGTGATTCGCTACTTCGTAAGCATCTTTCTGCTCTACTTCCACCATCAACTTAAAGGACTTAATCAAATCCGCAAAAGCATCAATTCCCGCGCTTCCGCGAGCCGCATTAAATTGCCCGATATTAGAAACGATATCCCAAACCGGTACCTTATTCTCCGCCGCGGTTACGACGATTTTAGCGATGGTCGTATCACCAATTCCCCGCTTAGGCAAGTTGATAATGCGCTTGAAGGCCTCCTCATCGTTTTGATTGACTGTAAAACGTAAATAACCGAGTACGTCCTTGATCTCCTTGCGTTGGTAGAAAGAAACGCCTCCAATGATGCGGTATTTGATATTTAAGCGGCGCAAGGCCTCTTCAAAAGAACGTGATTGGGCGTTTGTACGGTATAAAATGGCGAAGTCCGTCCACTTTAAATTCTCTTTTTGAGCTGCCTCAAAAATCGTCGAAGCGATCATGCGGCCTTCTTCGTTATCACTCGATGCACGAATGATTTCGATATCATCTCCATCCTCGTTCGAGGTGAAGACGTCCTTCTTTAATTGATTTTTATTGCGGGAAATGATCGAATTCGCCACGGCGACAATCGCCTTCGTGGAACGGTAATTCTCCTCTAATTTAATGGTCATTAAATCCGAGTAATCGCGCTCGAAGTTGAGGATATTTTGGATATCCGCACCGCGGAAAGCATAAATAGACTGCGCGTCATCGCCCACCACACAGATGTTGCGATTTACCGCGGATAATTTCTTCGTGATTAAATATTGGGAGACATTGGTGTCTTGAAACTCATCGACCATCACGTGCTTGAACTTGTGTTGGTATTTATTCAATACGTCCAAATGATCTCGGAAGAGGATGTTTGTTTGGAACAATAAATCATCAAAATCCATCGCATTCGCTGCAAAACAACGGGCACAATATAACTGATATAATTCCCCCAGCGCCGGAATGCGAGCCAGGCGATCTTCCTCTGATAAAATCGACGATCCGGTGTATTGCGCCGGGCCGATCAAACGGTTCTTCGCATTCGAGATACGGTTCAAGACTAAATTAACTTTGTAGATTTTATCGTCTAAATTCTTCTCCTTAATGAGGGCGCGAATTAATGACTTCGAATCATCCGTATCGTAAATAGAAAAGTTCGAGGTGTAGCCGAGGCGGGTGCCTTCGAAACGAAGAATTTTGGCAAAAATCGAGTGAAAAGTACCCATCCAAATGTTCTTCGCCGCAGACCCGATCACCGTTTCAATCCGATGACGCATCTCGCCCGCCGCTTTATTCGTAAAGGTCAAAAGTAGGATGGAAAATGGATCCACACCGGTCTCAATCAAATGAGCCGTGCGATACGTCAGCACGCGGGTCTTTCCAGAACCGGCGCCGGCGATAATCATCAAAGGACCATCAATATATTCGACCGCTTTTCGTTGAGGCTCGTTCAGGCCAGCTAGGTAATCCATGTGTTTTGGGGTAATCAATAAAGGGTTCAAAAATACAAAATTACCACCGGATTTTAGTGTAGGCCTGCATTTTAGTTGTGCCCCGCATTTTTCTCGCCAGCAGGAATGGCTAAAGTCAATTTATTTTCCTTCGTAGGCAAGGGACAAGTCGCGAAAGGAGTGAAGGCGCAGGGCGGATTATAGGCCTTATTGAAATCTAGCGTAACTGTTCCGTCCGGATTGAATCCTTTTGTGTCCATAAAACGGCCGGCGCCATAGGTTGATTTTTTATTTGTAGCATCGCCAAAAACGATAAAGAAACCCTCCTTCGTCTCCCCCGGACCCGCCTCTAAGCGATAGGTCTTCCCATCGATTGTAAATTCCAATAATCCGGGTGAATCTTCCTGGTAAGAACGCCCCGTAATGTCAATGATGGTCACCTTTTTGCCTGCGGTGGGGATGAATTTGGCGTTTATTTTCCATTTCGGATCTGCCGGAAAATATTCAATCCCATTAAAGGCTTTTAGGTATTCTCCCTCTAAATCCCGCAAGCGAATCGCGTAATTCTCCCCCCGTTGAATGATAAACCAGCGAAGCGATTGATGCGAAATAAGTGTAGGCTTTGCATCCGAGTAGGGAAAGATCACCTGATTATTATAAGTTACTTGATTATTTTTTAAAAGAACCTTCCCTAAGGAGGCCTCCGCGTGAGGAAAGACAAAGTCGTTTGATTCCGCCCCACCGATGGTGTTTTCTCCTTCTTTCAGCCAAAACAAACCCGCTAAATTCAACCAGCCAGTTTCGGACTTGAGATAAGCTTCTCTTTTGGCATAAAAATCAGCATAATCCTCCTGAGAACGCGCCGTGAACGCTAAGAGAGTGAGGAGCAAAAATAGGGTGTTCTTCATAGGGGGATATTTGCCTAAAAATACTAAATTACCTCGGAAATTTACCCCATGAACCCTCAAATCTACGAACTAGGCGATACTGCGATCACGATCGAATTCGGGAACGAAATCAGCATGGAATTCCATGAAGAGGTGATTCGGCGATTTTACCAATTCCAATCGAATCCCTTGCCTGGAACTTTGGACCTCATCCCCGCTTATACGAGCCTGACTATCGTCTTTGATTTAGGCTATGTGGCAAGTCGTTTTCAAGGTTTAGCTGGGATGAAAACGCTGATAGAAGAAAAATTAGCTGAACCATTTTCAGCGTCGACCCCAGAAGGTCGTCTACATAAAATTCCTTGTTGGTATGAAGGGCCCGATTTAGCTTTTGTGGCCACCTGCTGCGGACTGAGCGAAGCGGAAATCATCCACATTCACAGTGAAAAAGAATACCAGGTTTATTTTTTGGGCTTCTTACCAGGCTTTGCCTACATGGGTACCACCGATGAGCGCATCACCGTGGCGCGCAAAGAAACCCCAGTGAATATCTCGCCGGGGGACATTGGTCTTGCGGGGAATCAAACGGGCATTTACCCCCTTGCCTCGCCAGGGGGTTGGCAAATTATAGGCCGAACGAAACTGATTCCTACCTTTAGAGCAGGTGATCGTGTACGTTTTATCCCGCAGCGCTCATGAAAAATGTGAAAAAAGGCTTATTTGATTCGCTGCAGAGTCTTCCCAGCTTTGGCCTGCAACATCAGGGAATTCCACCTGGGGGTGCCATGGACACATTTTCGTTGCAATTAGCCAATGCCCTAGTAGGCAATGATTTATATGACAAGGTGCTGGAGATGCACTTCCCGGCAGGTGTGTATGAATTCGAGACGAGCACTTTGCTCGCTATTTGTGGAGCGAATTTTAGCACCTGTTTAGATGACGTCCCCGTCCCAATGAATCAGCCGATTAAAGTGCCGAAGGGTACGGTTTTGACTTGTAAAAAGCCGGTATCAGGCATGCGCGTCTACGTTGCCTCCCGAGAACTAAAGGACGAACAAGTGTCGCGCACTAAAATCATGCCCTGGTCGATGGGGCCTGAAAATGAACCGGATAAAGAACCCATTCGGATTCTGTGCGGACGGGAATGGGACCACATCAAAGCCTGTTCGCAACAGACTTTATTAAGTAAGGATTTTGCCATTTCGGCGACCTCGAATCGAATGGGATATCAGCTCGTTCAAGCTCCTTTAAAAATGGTTTCCACGGGCGCGATGTTATCTTCTGCGGTCACTGCAGGAACCATTCAATTACTTCCGTCCGGTCAACTCGTGGTATTAATGGCGGCGCATCAAACAACCGGTGGCTATCCCCGCGTCGCGCATGTGATATCTGCCGATCTTCCTCGCTTAGCCCAAATGGGGCCTGGCGAAAGCCTCCGCTTCACCTTAACTGATCCGATGACAGCGGAATATGAGTGGATATTTCAACAAAATTATTTGCAACAAGTGCGGAATGTGTGTGCTTTGAAATTAAGCCAGCATCGATTCGATCACCACTAATTCGTCGCGCAGTCTCGCCGCTAATGGGAAATCGAGATCCCGTGCCGCTTTCTCCATCTCTTTTCGAATGGTTTCGGATTGCTTTTTCAGCTCTGCTGGTTTCATATAAGCCAACAGCGGATCGGCCGCAATTGGAGCTTGATCCGGATGAATCGTGTAGTTTTTCGTAGGTTTGGCCAAGCGATCAGCGATGGAGGTTTGCTCCATGATTTCGTCGTGTGAACGCCAAATAGTTTTAGGCGTAATTCCGTGCTTCTCGTTATAGGCCATTTGTATGGCGCGGCGGCGATTCGTTTCGGAGATCGCGAGTTCCATCGAACCCGTAATCTTGTCCCCGTACATTAATACTTTACCATTTTCGTTACGGGCGGCACGACCGATGGTCTGAATCAAGGAACGAATGTCGCGTAGGAATCCTTCTTTATCTGCATCCATAATAGCTACCAAGGAAACTTCCGGTAAGTCCAAACCTTCCCTTAGCAAGTTCACCCCCACTAAGACGTCGATGACGCCTAAGCGCAAATTGCGTAGAATTTCGACACGTTCTAGGGTTTTCACTTCGGAGTGAATGTACTGGCATTTTACGCCTACGCGGTCGAGGTATTTCGAGAGTTCTTCCGCCATCCGTTTCGTCAACGTGGTGATTAAGACGCGCTCGTTTTTCTTGATGCGATCGTAGACCTCCTCGAGTAAATTATCGATTTGGTTTTTCGTGGGGCGCACTTCGATTAAAGGATCCAAAAGTCCGGTCGGGCGAATAATCTGTTCGACCACGACTCCTTCTGATCGGCGTAATTCGTAGTCGGAGGGGGTGGCGGAGACGAAAATGGTTTGGCCGATGACGTCTTCGAATTCTTCAAATTTAAGGGGTCGGTTATCCATCGCCGATGGCAAGCGGAAACCATATTCCACTAAGGATTCTTTGCGGGAGCGGTCGCCGCCGTACATGGCCCGGATTTGGGGCATGGAGGCGTGGCTTTCGTCTACTACCATTAAGAAGTCGTCAGGGAAGAAGTCCAAAAGACAGAAGGGGCGCTGACCGGATTTTCTTTGGTCAAAATAACGGGAATAATTCTCGATACCCGAGCAATAACCGAGTTCGCGCATCATTTCTAAGTCAAACTCCGTCCGTTGCTTAATACGTTCAGCCTCCGTCAGGCGTCCTTCGCGACCGAAATACGCGATCTGATTCACTAAATCCTCCTGAATGTGGGAGATGGCATTGTTCAAGGTGTCGCGGCCCGTGACGAATAAATTCGCCGGGAAAACGGCCACCATAGTCTCCGAAGAGATCTTCTTGCCCGTCCACGGATCGATGCGATGAATTTCCTCGATCTCATCGCCAAAAAATACAAAGCGATAACCGAAGTCCGCATACGCTAAAAAGATGTCTACCGTGTCGCCCTTCACGCGGAAGGTTCCGCGCAAGAATTCACCTTCGGTCCGAGCATATAAAATCTCTACTAGTCGGAACAAAAACTGGTTGCGTGAAATCGTATCGCCTACCGCCACCCGCATAATGGAGTTTCGGTATTCCTCCGGATTTCCCATACCATAAATGCAGGAAACCGAGGCGATCACAATGATGTCGCGGCGGCCAGACATCAAGGATGAGGTCGTCGCCAAACGCAATTTTTCAATCTCCTGGTTAATCGAGAGATCTTTTTCTATGTAGGTTCCCGTGGAAGCGATGAAGGCCTCGGGCTGGTAATAATCGTAATAAGAGATGAAATATTCGACCGCGTTTTCAGGGAAGAAATGCTTGAACTCCCCGTATAATTGGGCGGCAAGGGTCTTATTATGGCTCAAAATCAGCGTAGGCCGATTCGTCTGCTGGATCACATTCGCAATCGTAAACGTCTTTCCGGAACCGGTCACTCCTAACAGGGTTTGGGCGGGTTCCTGCTTCTTAATTCCCTCCACTAATTGCCGAATCGCTTCGGGTTGATCACCGGTAGGCTGGTAAGAAGAGGTCAGTTTGAAATCCATCTCGAAATATACGAATAATGGAGAGGAAAATTCGGAGGGAAATACTATTTTTGGGAAAAATCAAACCTCCTTATGTTACGACTAGCACTCATCATCTTCAGCCTAAGCACCCTCTCTTGTAAAACGGACGAGCCCGCTGCTCCTAAAATTAATGTCATTGA
The DNA here is from genome assembly GCF_054558735.1 of Aquirufa sp. A-Brett2-15D. NCBI lineage: Bacteria > Pseudomonadati > Bacteroidota > Cytophagia > Cytophagales > Flectobacillaceae > Aquirufa > Aquirufa sp. A-Brett2-15D. Next base: position 131,016 of record NZ_JBSKFT010000003.1, read on the forward strand.
TTTACCCATCGTTCCCCCTAAGGAATATACGTTTGCGACGACGCCTTTTTGGGCAGACGAATTCGAAAAAGATGGATTACCTGATGCCTCGAAATGGGGTTATGACGTAGGAAATAGTGGATGGGGAAATAATGAACTGCAGAACTATACGAATGCAAATATCAAAAATGCGCACATCGAGAACGGCATTTTAACTATTGAAGCGATCAAAGAAACGGCTGGTTCAAGTGCCTATACATCTGCTCGTATCGTTACAAAAGGCAAAAATGACTTCTTATATGGTCGCATTGAGGCCAAAGCAAAAATCCCTGCCGGCCGTGGAAACTGGCCAGCGATCTGGATGCTCGCTAGTCAAACCGATTATGGAACACAATTCTGGCCAGATAATGGCGAGATCGATATCTTAGAACACGTGGGTTACAATCCAGGCGTGATACATGCAAGTGTGCACACGAAGGCATTCAATCACGGAATTAATACACAAAAGACGGCAACGACTACCTTAGACAAATGGGATTCGGAATTTCACCTGTTCCGTGTGGATTGGACGCCAGATTACATTCGTGCTTTCATTGACGATAAGCAATATTTCGAATTTAAAAACCCGAAAGGCGGCTGGGAACAATGGCCTTTTGACAAGAAACAACATATCTTAATGAACCTAGCGATCGGTGGAAACTGGGGCGGACAAAAAGGTGTGGATGACACGATTTTCCCTAATAAATTCCAAATCGACTACATTCGCGTATACGCTCTGAACCCGTAAGAATGAAATACCCGAAGGCCGCGGAGGCATTTGACCGATTACTAGTGATGATGGATGACCTGCGGGAGAAATGCCCTTGGGACAAGAAGCAGACACTGGAGTCTTTGCGCCATTTAACCATCGAGGAAACTTACGAGCTTTCGGATGCGATCATGGAAAATGATCTGACCGAGATTCGCAAAGAAATAGGGGACCTTTTCCTTCATTTAGTATTTTACAGCAAAATAGGCTCAGAAAAAGGGGCTTTCGATGTGACCGACGTTTTGAACGGGTTATGCGAAAAACTCATCGGCCGCCATCCGCATATTTATGGGGATGTTATAGCCGAAACGGAGGAACAGGTAAAGCAGAATTGGGAAGCATTAAAACTGAAAGAAGGAAACAAATCCGTTTTAGGCGGAGTTCCAGGTTCATTGCCAGCTTTAGTGAAGGCGATGCGTATACAGGAAAAGGCACGCGGTGCAGGTTTTGACTGGGAGGAGAAAGAGCAGGTTTGGGAGAAAGTGGAGGAGGAGCTGGGCGAATTCAAAGAGACTTTTGTGGGCAAAGAATTAGACGAGGCCGCGAAGGCGGAGGCAGAAGGCGAGCTAGGGGATTTGATCTTTAGCTTAGTGAACTTTGCTCGATTCATCGATATTAATCCGGAGACGGCGGTCGAGCGGACGAATAAGAAATTCATCAAACGCTTCCAGCACCTCGAAAAGCGCGCGGCGGAGAATGGCCAGGCGCTTTCCGATATGACTTTGGCAGAAATGGATATCTACTGGAACGAGGCGAAAACGCTTTAGTTCACACTAAATTGATAGGCAGTCTTCGTTTTATAAGTCTCTCCTGTACGTAAAACCGTACTAGGAAAAGCTGGCTGATTAGGCGAATCCGGGAAATGTTCCGTCTCTAAACATAGGCCGTGGCGCTTCGTAATCTGCACCCCGTATTTCCCAGTCAAATGTCCATCTAGGAAATTCCCCGTATAAAACTGAACTCCGGGCTGATCCGTAGAAACCACCATCTTTCTTCCCGAAATAGGCTCCACGACGGTCGCGATTTTTGCATAAGTTCCCAAAGGCTTATCCAAAGCCCAGCAATGGTCATAGCCTCCGCCTAAGGCAATCTGCTCTGAGGAGGTATCGTTAATGCGATCCCCCACCACGTGAGGTTTCGTGAAATCAAAAGGCGTTCCAGCTACTGGGGTCAGTACGCCCGTCGGAATCAACACCTTATTCACAGCAACTAAACGAGACGCATCGATCTGCATTTCTTGATTCAAAATATCGCGTTTCGCATTTCCGCTCAAATTAAAATAGGAGTGATTGCTCAGGTTCAATACCGTCGCTTTATCCGTGGTCGCCTCGTAGGCGATGCTGATTTCATTATCCTCCGATAAGGTGTAGGTCATTTTTACGCTCAGATTTCCGGGGAATCCTTCTTCCATGTCTTTAGAAACATAAGATAAGGTTAAGCTTTGCGCGGAGGCAGCTTCCACTTTCCATACCTTCTTATCGAAGCCGATCAATCCACCGTGCAGGTGTTGGCCGTTGTTTTGGGCTGCGAGCGTGTACTCTTTGCCATCTAGTGTGAATTTCCCGTTTGCGATGCGGTTTCCAAACCTGCCCACGATCGCTCCGAAATAGGGAGTGTCTTTAATGTATTCTGCCAAAGTTTCAAACCCCAGCACCACGTCTTCGATTTTTCCACTGCGATCCGGTGTTAAGATTTTTTGGATAATGCCCCCGTAATTCATGATCCGAACTTCCATTCCATGGGAGTTTTTCAAAGTATATAAGGTAACAGACTCGCCCGCAGGCGTTTGGCCGAATGGTGTTCCGGGATTAGGCATAGCAAATAGGTTTTGGGACAAGAAAAAAAGGGCTAAAAAGCAATATTTCATAGGTTAAGCAGGTTTGTGTGTTCAATTTACCACAAAAGATGGAAAATAAAATTATTCTTCGTAGCTTTGCACCCCAAATTAAAAATTGTTTCAAACTAAAATTCAACAGGTTAGCCCAGCTTGTTGATGTAGGCGAAAGCCAAAAGGGCACTCATTTATGTCAAAAGTAAAAAAAGATTTCGACTGGGATTTAGTTGAAGGAAAAGGTTTCGGCGGTAATTATACAGCGGATCAAAAAGAAAAAATGGAGGCTGCTATCGAAGCAACCTTGAACTCGGTCACAGAGAAGGAAGTAGTGAAAGGTATTGTGGTAAGCAAGACTGACCGGGAAGTAATCATTAACATTGGATTCAAATCTGATGGTTTAGTATCTGCTTCAGAATTCCGCGATATGCCGGATTTGAAAGCTGGTGACGAGGTTGAAGTATACATCGAGAACCAAGAAGACGCAAACGGACAATTAACGTTGTCACGTAAGTTAGCTAAGGTGATGGGTGCATGGACGAACATCGAGAAAGCATTAGAAGAAGATACGATCATCAATGGTTTCGTTAAGCGCCGTACAAAAGGTGGTTTAATCGTAGACATCTTTGGAATCGAGGCATTCTTACCTGGTTCTCAAATTGATGTGAAGCCTATCCGTGACTTCGATATTTTCGTAGGCAAAAACATGGAGGTTAAGGTGGTTAAAATCAACCACACAAATGACAACGTAGTTGTATCTCACAAAGTATTAATCGAGAAAGATCTAGAGGCGCAACGTCAAACGATCTTAACGAACTTAGATAAAGGTCAAGTACTAGAAGGTGTGATCAAAAACATGACTAATTTCGGTGTGTTCATCGATTTAGGTGGTGTAGATGGTTTACTTCACATCACAGATATCTCATGGGGTCGTATCAACCACCCACAAGAGGTATTGAAATTGGATCAAAAAATCCAAGTGGTGGTATTAGACTTCGACGAAAACAAAAAACGTATCTCTTTAGGTATGAAGCAATTACAAGCGCACCCTTGGGAGGCTTTAGCTGTTACAACGGAAGTAGGTACGAAAGTAAAAGGTAAAATCGTTAACGTAGCTGATTACGGTGCTTTCTTAGAAGTATTGCCAGGCGTTGAAGGTTTAATCCACGTGTCTGAGATGTCATGGTCTCAACACTTACGTAACCCACAAGATTTCTTGAAGGTAGGCGATGAAATGGAAGCAGTAGTGTTAACATTAGATCGTTCTGAGCGCAAGATGTCATTAGGTATCAAGCAATTAACAGAAGATCCTTGGACTAAGACTGATTTATTAGCGAAATACGCGATCGGTACGAAGCACAAGGGAACTGTTCGTAACTTAACTAACTTCGGTTTATTCCTTGAGTTAGAAGAAGGAATCGACGGTTTAGTTCACGTTTCTGATTTGTCTTGGACTAAGAAAATCAAACACCCATCTGAATTCGTTAAAGTAGGTGATTCTTTAGATGTGATTGTTATCGAATTAGACGCGGATAACCGTCGTTTAGCTTTAGGTCACAAGCAATTAGAGGAAAACCCTTGGGATACATTTGAAAGTGTGTTCACTTTAGGTTCTACACAAAAAGCTACCATCATTTCTAAGAACGACAAGTTCGGTGTATTAGAATTGCCATACGGTATCGAAGGACTTGCGCCTTTGAAGCAGTTAACTAAGGCAGATGAGTCAGTGGCTGAGGTAGGTGAGGCGTTAGACTTCGTGGTAACAGAATTCCACAAGGAAGAGCGTAAGATCATCTTATCTCACACACGTACCTTCACTGCAGCTACGGCTGAAGAAGTAGCGGCTGATGCTGCTGCGGCGAAACCAGAGAAGAAAAAAGCAACGAAGTCAGCTGAAAACAAGCCAGCGACTGCAACAGCTGAGAAATCGACTATGGGCGATATCGGTGCATTATCTGCTTTAAAAGAGCAAATGGAAGGCGCTGAGAGAGAACAAGCGATTAAAAAATTGGAGAAAAAATCCAAAAAGGCTGAATAATAACATTCACCTGTTCTATACGGAAAGGGGTTAGCGAAAGCTGACCCCTTTTTTTGTTTTCTAAATTTTTTTTCCAAACTTACATCCAATCATTAAATCCTATCTAACATGAGTAATAATTCAAGACGGAACTTCCTGCAAAAAGCGGGTTTAGCCGCAGCCAGCTTCTACATTGTACCTCGCCATGTTTTGGGCAAAGGCTACACTGCTCCTTCAGACAAATTAAATATCATGGGTATCGGTGGTGGCGGAAAAGGCTACAGTGATATCATGAACTCGTACAACAAAGGAGCTGAAAATATTGTCGCTATCGTCGATGTTGATGATCGCCAAATCGTTCGTATCAAGAACGATCTTCCTAAAGCAAATATTTACCGCGATTTCCGTGCTGCCCTAGATAAAGAGGGTAGCAACGTGGACGCAGTTATCGTGTCTACACCGGATCACACCCACGCAACGATTGCGATGGAGGCGATGCGTCGTAAGAAACACGTATATGTTCAAAAACCCTTAACGCATGATATCTACGAGGCTCGTATCCTAGGAGAGAAAGCGCGCGAGATGCAAGTAGTCACTCAAATGGGTAACCAAGGTTCATCCGGCGACGGCGTTCGTAAGATGATGGAATGGTTCGATGGCGGTGCGATCGGAAAAGTAAAAGAAGTATATGTTTGGACAAATCGTCCCGTATGGCCACAAGGAATCGCTTATCCTGCCGCTGGATCTCCAGCGCCGGCAGAGTTAGATTGGGATCTTTGGTTGGGACCTGCGAAATATAGAGAGTATAACCCGGCTTTACTTCCATTCAAATGGAGAGGTTGGTGGGATTATGGTACAGGTGCCTTAGGCGATATGGGATGTCACTTATTAGACCCTCCTTTCAAAGTTTTAGGTATCCGTGACGCGATCGACGTAGAATGTTCAGTGGGTTCTGTCTTCTTGCAAGATTGGACGCCGGAATACATTCCACAGGGATGTCCTCCTAGCTCGATGGTGACTTTACACTATGGTCCTTCGAAGAAGAATAATTCACCGGTGAAATTAACGTGGTTTGATGGAGGCCTTCGGGCACCACATCCAGATGGAATTCCGGCGACAGAAATGATCGGGGATGCAGATGGCTCTAATGGAGTAATCTTAATCGGATCTAAAGGAATCATGACTTGTGGTACCTATGGTTTAAATCCAAAAGTTTACAAAAACGGAGCTCGCGTAGACGAATCTGAACTTCCTAAAGCAAGCTTAGCGCGTGTGAAAGGGGCAGACAACGGTCACAATACGCAGTGGGTAGAGGCTTGTAAGGCTGGTTTTGGCAAGATGGAAGTAAGTTCTCCATTCGATTATGCTGCGCCATTTACGGAATCTGTTTTAATGGGTAACATCGCCATTCGTACGTACATGTTACGCGAAGGCGAAGGTCGCAATGCGAAGTATGTGGGTCGCCAAAAACTGGAGTGGGATGCAGCTAACATGCGCATCACGAACTTCGATGCGGCAAACCAATTCGTTAGACGCGAATACCGCAACGGCTGGACCTTATAATAAGTTTTAACTGGTTTTATTTGAAAAGACGGGACGCTCTCCCGTCTTTTTTTTATTTTTGTGCTATGAATTTAACCGCAACCACACCTGCATCAGAAGTCTTCGCGCAAGTCGAGGCGTATATCATCTCTCGAGGCTATACGATTATTGACAAAGATCACAACCGCCCTTGGGGAGGTTTCTTCGTATTAGACGAAAGTCAGGCCGCGAAGTTTGCCGCCCAATTCTTTCCACAGCTTTCGATGGATGCCATTCAGATTACCCAAAAGCTGAGCCCTAAGTTCTTAGTCGTGGCCCCTTCCATGCGTTTGTCTTGGCAATACCATTTCCGCAGAGCGGAAGTGTGGACCGTGAATTCTGGTCCGGTAGGTGTTGTCATCTCCGAAACGGATGAGCAATCTGCTCCAGGCGTTTATCAAGAGGGTGAATTAATCACGTTGCCTACCGGCATGCGTCACCGTTTAGTCGGTTTAGACAACTGGGGTGTAGTGACGGAGATTTGGCAGCATACGGATGTGGAGAACCCATCGGATGAGTCGGATATCGTCCGCTTGCAGGATGATTTTGGCCGTTAAACCAATTTAATCATCCGGTAATCTAAAAATAATACAAGAAAACTTTGTAGTCTCTGAAAGTTTCCATAGTTTTGCTTCCCAATAAATCAAGGGGATTAGCAAATGAAATCGCGTATTCTAGAAAAAGGAACTGAATTATTTTTTCGCTACGGTGTCAAGATCGTAACGATGGATTCCATTGCGAGCGATTTAGGCATTTCTAAAAAAACAATATATCAACATTTCCCGGATAAAGATTCCATGGTTTTTGAAGTCGTAAAAACCTTTATTGAACAGGATGATATTAAATGGGAGGAGCTAGATAGGCTGTATCCAAACGTGATCGAAAAGATTTTTAAGTCATTCGAGATGACGAAGGATTTATTCACCCAAATGAATCCCCGCCTTTTATACGAGATTCAAAAGTACTTCCCGAACGCTTATCAACTATTTAAAGAGCATGGAGAAAAATGCATTCACAAAAACCTAATCGCGGACTTTAAAAAAGGAGCGCAATTCGGGTATTTCAGAAATGATATTGATTTCGAATTATTAGCCCGCTTGCGTATGGCCGAAGTTGATTTGGCATTTAATCCAGACTTTTATCCTAACAATAAATTATCCTTGTATGATACTCAACTAACATTGATGGATATTTTCATGCGCGGAATTTTGACCGAAAAAGGTTTAACACTTTATACTTCTTACCAAAACAATTTAATTTTATGATCCGCCTAAGAAACATTTATGCCGGTCTATTTTTACTGACTTCCCTAGCCGCTAATGCGCAGACCTTCAGCCTAAAACAGGCCGTGGACTATGCCATCACGCATCAGGTACAGGTAAAAAATAGCCAAATCGACTTGCAGAATGCAAGTGCAAAGATCAACGAGATCAAAGCAATAGGCTTACCACAAGTCAATGGTTCTCTTGCTCTAACAAACAACCTGATCTTGCAACGTGTATTCATCCCAGCAAGAATTTTTAATCCTGCTGCGGCGGAGGGAGAATTGATTGCAGCGAAATTTGGGGTAGATAATTCTGGATTTGCGAACGTGGGTTTGAGCCAATTAGTATTTGATGGCTCCTATTTATTAGGCTTGAAGGCTTCTTCCGTATACAAGGATTTAGCCGTGAAGTCAGTGACGCAGTCGAAACAACAGGTAGCGGAGAATGTAACGAAGGCTTATTTTGGGATTTTGGTAAATGAAAAGCGCATCGGTTTGTTGCGCTTGAATGTGGCCCGCCTAGATACGCTTTTAAAAGAGACGCGCGCTTTAAATCAACAAGGTTTTGTGGAAAAAATCGATGTGCAACGTTTAGATGTACAAGCGAACAATTTACGTACAGAAGTGGAGAACGTGAATCGCCTGCAAGAATTGAGCTATTCCCTATTGAAATTCCAAATGGGCTATCCAATGGAAGAACCTATCGTAATAACTGAGAGCTTAGAGAAAATTGAATTAGCGACATTTAACACGAACGCGGCGGGCGAGTTTAGCTATGCGAATCGCATCGAATATTCCATCTTGCAAACACAGGAAAACCTAGCGGAATTAGATCTAAAGAGCATCAAAGCTGGGTACATGCCCCGCTTACTATTGAATGCAAACTACGGTTATAACGCAGGAGCAAATGCATTCAGCGATTTGGTTAATAAACCATGGTTCGACAATGCGGCCATTACGATGTCTTTGCAGATCCCTATTTTCGACGGATTCTCTAAGAAATACAAGGCGGTTCAATCTGCTAACAACTTACAAAAGGTGCGCCAGTCGTATGGTTTGCTTAAGTCGTCTATCGACTTGCAACGCACACAGGCGAGCATTACCATGAAGAACGCTTTGGAATCCATGAAAGAGCAAAAAGCGAACCTAGATTTAGCTAACGAAATCTCGCGTGTGACACGTGTGAAATACCAACAAGGCGTAGGATCAAACCTAGAGGTATTGAATGCGGAATCATCGATTAAAGAATCTCAAGCAAATTATTTTACGGCATTATATAATGCGTTGATTGCCAAAGTAGAAGTAGAAAAAGCAAACGGTACACTATACATAGACTAACAGAAACATGAAAAAAATAGCCCTCCTCCTAAGTGGAATCATTTTATTCGCGGCATGCGGATCGAAAGATAAAAAACAAGAATTAGCTGACTTAAAGAGTCAGGAAAAAGAAATTCAGGCAAAAATTGCGACTCTTGAAAAAGAGGTTGGCAAGCCTGAGGATAAAGCTGCTGCGAAAGTGATCACGGTGAGCGTGAGTCCTTTAGTCGCTCAAAACTTCCAGCACTTCGTAGAGGCGCAAGGAAATGTCATAGCGGAAAACACGGTTTTAGTAAGCCCACAAACGGGTGGTGTGATTATCAGCTTGCCCGTAGTGGTGGGTCAATCCGTTTCAAAGGGACAGTTGATCGCGACTTTGGACAATAACATCTTAAAAGAGTCATTAGAAGAGGTTCGCCAACAATTATCTTTAGCGAAGACCATCTTCACGAAGCAGAAAGCGCTTTGGGATCAACAGATCGGTACGGAAATTCAGTTTTTGAGCGCGAAGTCGAACATGGAGTCTTTAGAGAAAAGAATCATCACGCTAAAAGCACAATTAGCCTTATCTCGCGTAACGGCTCCTATCTCGGGAACGATCGAATTAGTTCGCCAAAAAGCGGGTGAAATGGGTGCTCCCGGTGTACCTATCGTTCAAATCGTGAACTTAGGTAACTTGAAAATCTCCGCTAAAATCGCTGACTCCTATGTAGGAACCGTGAAGCAAGGCGACGAGATCAGCATCAAATTCCCTGATTTAGACAAGGAATTAAAGGCCCGCATCTCTATGGTTTCTAAAATCGTCAATCCATTAACACGTACATTCGACATCGAAGCACGCATCCCGAACGCAGGTGGCGATTTAAAGCCAAACTTGCTAGCGGTGATTAACATCAACGATACCTCGAAGAAGAACGCGATTGTGATCAGCGAAAATATCATCCAAAAGACCGAAAAAGGAGATTTAGTGTACGTGGCTGTGGAAGAGAACGGCAAGAAAGTAGCTCGTGCGCGTCAAGTGACTATCGGTTTAACTTATAACGGTCAAGCCGAGATCACTAGCGGTCTGAAAGCAGGCGAAGCCATCATTGTTCAAGGATTTCAAGATTTAGTGGATGGTACAGCCATCTCCTTCTAAGTAGAAAATGGAAAAAAATATCAAAAATGAGCAATTGCCAGAAGGCAAAGGCTTGATCTATAACATGGTGGGCTGGTTAGCCCAAAACCGTACGACGGTTTACATCTTTACCTTCATCATTTTTGTGGCGGGGATGGGAATCTATTCGAATCTTCCTAAGGAGCAATTTCCGGACATCGTGGTGCCACAAATGGTTATCCAAACGGTCTACGCTGGAACTACTCCCTCTGATATCGAGAACACGATCAATAAGCCGATCGAGAAGCAAATCAAATCCATCACAGGTGTAAAGCGTGTGAAATCGAATGCCTTGCAGGATATTTCCGTAATCATCGTCGAATTTAATACCGATGTCACCGTGCCCGTCGCTAAGCAGCGGACGCAAGATGCGGTGGATAAAGCGATTGCTGATTTGCCCAAAGATTTAACCCGCGAGCCTTCCGTGGCTGAGGTCAACTTCTCCGAATTCCCTATCATGAACATCAACATCGCCGGCGATTATCCGCTGGATAAGTTGAAGAAATATGCGGAGGATTTACAAGATGAGATCGAGGGAATGCCGGAAATTAACCGCGTGGACATCATCGGAGCTTTGAAGAGAGAGATCCAAATCAACCTGGATTTGTATAAAATGAAAAGCTATGGTTTGACATTCTATGACATTCAATCAGCTGTACAAGGCGAAAACGTGAACATCTCCGGTGGAGATTTAGCGGTGGATGGTGTACGTCGTTCGTTACGTGTCACAGGAGAATTTAAGTCGATAGATCAATTAGCTAACTTAATGGTCGGTTCTTCTACTGGTGCACGCGTTCGATTAAAAGACGTGGCTGAAGTAAAAGACAGCTACGAAGAGAAGCAAGATTTTGCGCGTTTGAACAATAAGTCGGTGATTACTTTAAATGTGATCAAACGTAGCGGGGCGAACTTGATTATGGCGGCAGATCGCATTGAAAAGACAATCGATGAGTTCAAAGAAACGCGCTTCCCAGCGGGATTAACCGTAACTACCACAGCCGATCAATCGGAGCGTACGCGAGGTGAATTAGCTGATTTAATTAATACGGTAGTCCTAGGTTTCCTCTTTGTGGTGATCGTATTAATGTTCTTTATGGGCGTTAGAGATGCCGTGTTTGTGGGCCTTTCCGTGCCATTATCGGCCTTGTTGACCTTCTTGTTCATGCCTTCGCTGGACTTCAGCTTAAATACTATCGTTCTTTTCGGTTTCCTTTTAGGCTTAGGTATTGTGGTGGATGATGCGATTGTGGTCATCGAGAACGCGCACCGTTTGTTCAATAATTTCAAAAAATTAACGATTACGGAGTCGGTGAAATTAGCCGCTTCGGAGGTATTTGTTCCCGTATTGTCCGGAACATTAACGACGATTTCGCCTTTCTTGCCTTTATTATTCTGGCCAGGAATCGTAGGGGAATTTATGAAATACTTGCCTATCACGTTGATCATTACGCTTTTTGCGTCACTTTTTGTGGCGTATGTGATGAACCCGGTATTCGCAATTACATTCATGAAGCGTCATGATGAAGAGGCGAATGATGTGAAGAATCCGACGTTCTCGGACATCCGTCGCACCGTTTTCATCTTGTTGAGTTTAGCCGTTTTCGGTTATGTGATGGGCTTCGGCTTGGGTCACTTTGGCTTTGGAAACTTCCTGGTTTTATGTCTACTCTTGTATGTGTTGAATCACTTTGTGATCACTCCGAAGTTAATCGTGCCATTCCAAGAGACTACCTTACCTAACTTTAAGACGAATTACCGTAAGTTAATTTCGTGGGTTTTAACAGGCATGCGTCCCATTTATGCGACTATTGCGGCCTTCTTCTTGTTGGTCTTTACGATCGCATTGATGGGTGTGGTGAAGCCTAAGGTGGTTTTCTTTCCTTTTGGTGATCCGGATTATATTTATATTTATGCCAAAAACCCGATCGGTACAGATGCGGTCGTGACCGATTCCGTGACGAAAGTGATAGAGAAGCGGGTTTCTACCTTTATTCAAAAACAAGGTTATGGCAAAATTGTGAATTCGATCATTTCGAACGTAGGAAAAAACGCCGGAGATCCGATGCAACCGGACCGTGGCGCCACTCCGCATAAGAGTAAGGTGACGATCGCGTTTGAGAAATTACAATTACGAGATGGCATTAAAACCGGTGATGTTTTAACGGAGATTCAGGCAGATTTTGCCAAAAGTCCACTTCCAGGTGTCGAGCTTGCTATCGAACGCGAGCGCAACGGACCACCTACTGGTAAGCCTATTTCAATTGAAATCGCGGGGGATGAATTCGCTGTTTTGCAAGATTTAGAGAAAAAGGTACGAGCTTCGATCACGAAAGCAGGTATCCAAGGTATTCAAGAATTGAAATCTGACCTGGTAACAAACAAGCCCGAAATCATCATCGACGTGAACCGCGAAAAAGCGTCCCGCGAGGGCATCTCTTCCGCACAGGTAGCGATGGCGGTACGTACCGGTTTATTCGGATCAGAAATCTCTAAATTCCGCGATGTAAAAGATGAATATCCAATTCAGTTGCGTTTAAAAGGAGATTCTCGTAACCAAACAGAGAAGCTTTTGCAAATGAATATCACCTTCCGCGACATGAATATGGGTGGTGCCTTGCGCCAAGTTCCTTTGAATTCGATCGCAGATATTCATTATGCCACTTCCTTCAGCCAAATCAACCGTAAAGACCAAGAGCGTATTATTACCCTGGGTTCTGATGTGATTCAAGGCTATAATGCGAATGAAATCGTGGGAGAATTAACCACGCTTTTCGAAGAGATCGACATTCCTCAGGGATACAAAATTCGCATGGGCGGTGAGCAAGAGGACCAAAAAGAATCCGGCGCCTTCTTAGCCGTGGCTTTCTTAGCGGCTTTGGTTTTAATCTACTTAATTCTAGCAACGCAGTTTAACTCTGCGGTGAAACCTTTAATCATCTTCGCAACGATCTTGTTATCGTTAATCGGGGTCTTATTAGGCTTCATGGCATTCGGGATGACTTTCTCCGTGATTATGTCCGGCGTAGGTATCATCGCACTGGCAGGTATCGTAGTGAAAAATGGTATTCTTTTGATCGAATTCATTGAGGAACTTCGCTTCAAGCGCGGTTATGACTTGAAGGAGGCGATCATCGAAGGTGGTGGAATTCGTTTAACTCCGGTATTGTTGACGGCTTCGGCGGCGGTATTGGGATTGATTCCTTTAGCCTTAGGCTTAAGTATCGACTTCGTTACCCTATTCACCGAATTAGATCCGCATATTTTCATCGGTTCTGATTCCGCGGCATTCTGGGGAATTTTAGCCTGGACGATCATCTTCGGATTAACGTTCTCTACCGTTTTAACCCTTGTAATCGTTCCCTGTATGTATTACATCTCGGAGCGCATCAAGCAAAAATGGTTTACTAAGACTGTGTAATTTATATTGGGTTCAAGGTTGCAAAAACCCCTGGGCGTAGGTCTAGGGGTTTTTTGATTTAGCTAAATGTGTTGCACCCTCCGGACTCCCTCCCTCCGGACTCTCTCCCTCCGGACTTCGGACTTCCCTACCCCCACAGCCCATTTGCTTTTAAGCCCATCTTCCACTAATTTACCCTTTCAAAATCAACACTATGAAAAAATTATTCCTTCTACTCATTCTTCCGTTGCTAACGAATGCGCAGGATCGTCCCTATGGTAAAGTTTGGGCGACTCGCTCACAAGCCATTGCCCAAAACGGGATGGCAGCTACGTCCCATCCATTGTCTACTCAGGCTGCACTTGATGTGTTAAAAGCCGGTGGAAATGCGATCGATGCGGCCATTGCAGCGAATGCCATGGAAGGTGTGGTGGAGCCACATGTGAACGGAATTGGAGGGGATTTGTTTGCGATTGTTTGGGATGCGAAAACGAAGAAATTATATGGTATAAATGGATCGGGGAGGTCGCCAAAATCTTTGACTTTGGCCGAATTCAAAAAACGGGGTCTGACACACATTCCGTCGCTGGGTCCTTTGCCTATTAGCGTGCCTGGTTGCGTGGATGCCTGGTTCGAGTTGCATAAGAAATTCGGTTCGATGCCGATGGATAAGGTATTAGAAAAAGCCGTTTCGTATGCGCGCAATGGATTTCCGGTGCACGGTGAATTAGCGTCAGCAATGGCTCGTGTGCCAGCGGCTTATGGTAAGTTTCCGAATGTCGCGAATCACTATTATCCGAATGGAAAACCGCCGGTAGAGGGGGATATTTTCAAGAATCCGAACCTAGCGAATACCTTGGAAAAAATTGGAAAAGAGGGGCGCGATGCGTTTTATAAAGGGGATTTGGCGCGGACGATGGACGCGTTTATGAAGAAGAATGGCGGGTTTTTGAGCTATGACGATTTAGCGACGCACACCTCGACGTGGGTGGAGCCGGTTTCGGTGAATTACCGCGGATATGATGTGTGGGAATTGCCGCCGAATAGCCAGGGGATCGCGGCTTTGCAGATGTTGACGATTTTAGAGGGTTATGATTTCTCTAAAATTAAATTAGGTTCAGCGGAGCATGTGCACTTGTTTACAGAGGCCAAAAAACTCGCTTTCGAAGATCGCGCGAAATATTATGCGGATCCTGAGTTTGCCAAAATTCCAGTAGCGGAATTAATTTCGGAAGGGTACGGCGCGAAGCGCCGGGCGTTGATTAATCCGAACCGCGCGGGTCGCCATTACGAGGCGGGGAATCCGGCTTTGAAAGAGGGCGACACGATCTACCTAACGGTGGCGGATAAGGATGGCAATATGGTTTCGTTGATTCAGAGTAATTATAGAGGTTTTGGTTCAGGCATGATGCCGGATGGTTTAGGTTTTATGTTTCAAGACCGCGGGGAATTATACAATTTAAAAGAGGGCGAAAACAATACGTATGCGCCAGGAAAAAGACCTTTCCAAACGATCATTCCGGCGTTTATGACGAAGGATGGTCAGCCGGTAATGAGCTTTGGCGTAATGGGTGGCGCGTACCAACCGATGGGACATGTGCAGATTGTGATGAATGTGGTGGATTTTGGTATGAATGTACAAGAAGCAGGAGATTACCCACGGATGAATCACGAAGGATCTTCAGAACCTACGGGCGAAACAATGGAAACCACCGGTGGTACGATTACCTTAGAACACGGTTATCCGTATGAGGTCATTCGCGAATTATTGCAAAAAGGGCATCAGGTAGGCTACATGAATGGTATTTATGGTGGCTACCAATGCATTATGTACGACCCAGTTCGGAAGGTGTATTTCGGCGCAACCGAATCTAGAAAAGACGGACAAGCAACGGGATATTAAGATGTTTGCAAGCCGCATTTTCACGGGCCACGAATGGCTAGAAAACAAAGAAATTTCCCTAGAAAATGGTCGCATTTCGGCCATTTCGGAAGGCCAAGGTGCGGCGTCTGAAAACTTCCTCGTTCCAGGTTTCATCGACTTGCAAATTTACGGCGGCGGCGGAATTCTATTCTCAAATAACCAAACGACGGAGTCCATTCAAGCGACTTTCAACGAGCATCACAAAACGGGAACGGTCGCCTTACAAATCACCCTAAACTGCTCACCAGCTGCCTCCATGTGGAAAGCAATCGAAGCCTATAAAAACTATTCAGGTCCTGGACTGGTGGGTTTACACCTGGAAGGGCCCTTTTTCAACCCCATAAAAAAAGGAGCTCATAACGAGGCATTTGTCCAAAAACCTAGTCTTGCCTTTCTCGAAGAACTAATTGCACGCACCCAAGGTATTCCTACCTATCTGACGATCGCACCGGAAATGTTCAGCGCTGAGGAACTTTCTTTATTAATGCGCAGTCACATCATGTGCTCCCTAGGGCACAGCGACGCCACCTATAAACAAGCGATGGATGCCATTAATCAAGGCGTTAGCCGGATCACGCATCTATTCAACGCGATGTCACAATGGACATCACGAGCGCTGGGATTAGTGGGTGCGAGCTTCGATTCCGATGCTTGGACGAGCATCATTGCGGATGGATTGCACTGCGATTTTAAATCGCTGCAGCTGGCTTATCGACTGAAAAAGGGGCGTTTATTTTTAATCACCGATGCGGTGACGAATGATGTTTCTGGCCCCTATTCTTTTCAGGCCAAAGAAGGTCGCTTCACTAACCAGGCTGGGATACTTTCAGGCTCCTCTTTAACGATGATCGAGGCCATTCAAAACTGTGTTCAGCAAGCCGGGATTCCTTTAGAAGAGGCCTTACGAATGGCGACCGTTTATCCAGCAGAGGTAGCGAATTTAAACGAATTAGGCAGTATTGAGGTGGGGAAGAGGGCTTGCTTTGTCGAGTTGAATTCGGCGCTGAACGTACAGCAGGTTTGGTACGATGGAAAAGCCTTGTTAAATTAGGCTATGATTTCATTTCCTTCTAAGCAGCCACAGGTTCAGACGACGATTTTTACCAAAATGTCAGCCATGGCACTCGAGCACGGTGCCTTAAATCTTTCCCAAGGTTTTCCGGGTTTCGATTGTGCGCCTGCTTTGCAAGAACTTCTTCAACACTATTCTAAAGGCTTTAACCAATATGCCCCTATGGCCGGCGTTCCTGCTTTGCGTCAGTCTCTCGCGGAAAAAACGTCGTCTTTTTATGCTATTCCGGTGGATACGGAATCTGAAGTTACCATCGTTTCTGGGGCCACAGAGGCTATTTTTGCGGCCATTCATTGCTGTGTTTCGCCTGGAGATGAGGTCATCATGTTCGACCCTAGCTACGACGCCTACGATCCGATTGTTCGTTTAGCTGGCGGAATTCCCATTCATATTCCTTTGAAGGCATCGCAAAATTTTGCCATCGATTGGGACGAATTAGCTTCGAAAATTACATCTCGAACGCGCGCGATTATGGTGAATAGTCCGCATAATCCGACGGGGGCAGTTTGGTCGACGGAGGATCTGGATGCCTTTGCAGAAATCGTCAAAGGAACCAATATCTTAATCGTGTCTGATGAGGTTTACGAGCATATTGTGTTTGATGGTGCACAGCATGCAAGCGTATTATTGCATCCGGAGTTACGAAAGCGCAGTTTTGTGTGTGGGTCTTTTGGCAAAACGTATCATATCACCGGCTGGAAAATAGGTTATTGCCTTGCTCCGGCTTTCCTAACTTCAGAATTCCGTAAACTACACCAGTGGGTCACCTTTTCGAGTGCGACGCCTTTGCAATATGCCTTAGCGGATTACCTAAAAGAGCCCGCTCATTACCTCGGTTTGTCTGATTTTTACCAAAAAAAGCGCGACTTATTCGCCTCCCAATTCAGCGGAACTAAGTGGAAAGTCCTTCCAAGTGCGGGAAGTTTCTTCCAATGCCTCGAATATTCGGCCATTTCAACCGAAAAAGATGTGGATTTAGCCGATCGACTAACGCGCGAAATCAAAGTGGCATCCATCCCCGTCTCGGTCTTCTACGCAACCGATCCAGGCGATAAAATCCTGCGTTTCTGCTTCGCAAAAGAAGATGATATGCTGGTGGAAGCGGCGAAGCGATTAGTTCAAATACTTTAACGCAATTTCCTCCCCCAACTGCTCTAAAATCTCAGCGGCGCGCGCGATGGAGTCATCAGCATCTTTAGCGCGGGAAGAGATGGTGAAGACTTCGTTTTCGTCTAAGAAAATGGGAAAGTTCGCGGAGCTTTCGAAAGCTCCAGAGACCAAAATAGTTTGTTTGAATACTTTGTCGCAGCGTTTAATCACTTCAGAAACAACTTTGCCGCCCCAGGTGGAAGCATCAATCTTGCCTTCACCAGTGATAATAAAATCTGCCTTTAATAGGGCGCGGTTAAAGTGAACTTTGTCCATCACCCAGCTAGAACCCGAGACAAGCTGTGCATTTAAGAAGTAGCGAGCGCCAGCTCCTAGTCCGCCAGCGGCGCCGGCGCCTTCTTCAGATGCAATAGATCCGAAGAAGGATGCTATATTATTTAGACCTTTATCTAATTGTTTAATTACTGCCGCGCTAGCACCTTTTTGAGCGGCGAAAACGTGGGCTGCACCAGCAGGTCCAGCGAGTGGGTTCGTCACGTCGGTGACTACAGTGAAGGTGCAGGTTTCCGCGAGCGAAAGTGCTGAAATAGACGAGATGTGAATCAAATTCTCCCCTATTGCATCCAATGGAGCACCTGTTGCGTCTAAAAATTTCCAACCTAGTGCTGCGGCCATCCCGATACCGGCATCATTCGTAGCAGAGCCTCCGATGGTGAGAATGATTTGGGTGGCGCCGCGAGCGAGAGCATCCGCAATAAATACGCCTGTTCCGAAAGTGCTCATTTTTAAAGGCTTACGTTCTTTTACCGCTAAAAGGGCAAGGCCGGAGGCACGAGCCATTTCGATGTAAGCGGTTTTTTGGTCGGCTAAATACAAATAATCGGCCTTTATGGGTCGCAGTAAAGGATCGAAAGTGTCTACTGAAATCCAGGCGCCGCCGTGTAATTGTTGAATGACTTCGAGGGTTCCTTCGCCGCCGTCGGCTAGGGGCATTTTAGTGAAAATGGTCTTAGGACGACGTTTTTTTATGCCCTTTTCTAAGGCTTCACAGACTTGTGAGGCGGATAGAGATCCTTTGAATTTATCAGGCGATATTAATACGTGCACGGCGATGGTTTTATGTCGCAATTTACCGACAATTCCTTAAATTTAAACCATGAGAATATTGACAACATTTGGCCTAGCCCTTTTATTATTCACAGCCTGTACGAAACAGCCCGAATTAACGGGTTTAGATCTGGAGGCATTTAAGCAGGATCGAGGAGGGTGCAAAGGTTCACGGGAGAAACAGGTCGACTGGCTGAAGACGCATAAAATGACTTGGAAGGGGGTGAGCTCGAATGATTTGGAAGATATTCTAGGCAAGCCAGATATTCAACAATTAGCGGATCGGAATCAGGAGTATTATGTATATTTCTTAGAAGAAGGCCCTCATTGTGAAGCCATTAAAAATCCGTCCAAAGCGCGTACCATGGCATTTCGCTTCAGCGCAATGGGCCTAACAACCGAGATTACGTTTCAACAAGGCTTGCCTTGATGTTCAAAAAGAATTTCAAAATAGTGGGGTTTATTTCATAGCCCCGTATACCATGTTTTCAATTTTCTCTTGGTAATCGCCATGCGAATTAGGCGTGTGCTGCGACATAATCAAGACGATCAGTTTCTCCTTCGGGTCTGCCCAATAGGTCGTGCCATAGTAGCCGCCCCAAGAGAAGGATCCTTTATTACGCATCGTGCGATTCGCCGACTTTTCGCCTACCAGCATAAATCCCAAGCCGAAGGAATCGTCGCCCAATGGATAGTTCGGGCTGATCATTAATTCTGCCGTGCGACGGCCTATGATCTGCTTTCCGTTGTATTTCCCGCCATTTAAAATGCATTGCAAGAAGATCGCATAGTCGAAAGCAGTCGATGAAAGTCCTGCACCGCCGGAGAAGAAGCTCTTCTTGAATAAGGGGTAATTCGGGTTAATGCCGCGGAAAGTGGGCGACCAGGTGATGATTTTGTTCTGCTCGTTTTCGGTGTAAACCGTAGGCAAGCGAGATCCTTTATCCGCTGGCAAATTGAAATAGGTGTCTTTCATGCCTAATGGGATGAAGACGTGATTCGTTAAGTAGCCTTCCAAAGTTTCGCCGCTAATCACCTCAATCAAACAGCCTAATACGTCCGTATTCAACCCGTACGTGAATTTATCGCCGGGATTGTGGATTAATGGTAGGGTTCCTAGCTTCGTGATCGCTTGCAATAAAGTGACTCCGTTGTCTCCTAAACCGGATGGCACACCTGCTTTGGCATAGATGGCCATCATTTTATCCGAGCCAATTCCAGCATAATCTAAACCTGATGAGTGAGTCAATAAATCACGAAAAGTGATCTCCCGTTTCGCCGGTTCCGAGGTATACGTCGTATCCGCCGCGTTAAAATCCTTTAGTACACGAGGGGATTTAAAAGAGGGGATGAAGTCAGAAATGGGTTGATCCAGACGAAGTTTTCCTTGTTCGAATAATTGTAAAATGCCTAAGCTAGTCAGGGCTTTCGTCTGCGACATGATGCGGAAAATCGCGTCAGCTGGCATCGGTTTTTTACTTGCCAAATCCGCATAGCCATGCCCCTTATAATGAACCAACTGGTTATTTTTTACGATTAATGTTACGGCTCCCACTAGGTGGTTTTTCTCCACATAGGACTTCAATAAGGCGTCTATTCCTTCTAATTTTTTTAGGTCAAAGTCTGCGGTGGGCTGCACCACAGGGGATAAAACTTGCGCCGCTAGCGAGAGCGGAAGCAAGAATAATAACATCAATTTTTTCATTCGTCTGTTTTGATTTTTTGGTTAAATGGCAAGCTTAATTGGTAAGCAAAAGATTGGTCTTTGTCGTTTTCTAATACGTCTAAACCGTACTTGATTTGGTCGATCGGAGTAGCGTCGTAGGTTCCGAAAAGGCGATCCCAAAAGGCAAAGATATTTCCGTAATTCGAGTCCGTTTGTGGACGTTCGAAGTGGTGGTGCACCTTGTGCATGTTAGGGGAGATGATGACATAAGAAAGGGCATTGTCTAACCAAAGCGGCAGACGAATGTTAGCGTGATTGAACTGGGAGAGTACGACGCTGAGGCTTTGGTACAAAAAGACAATCCACATAGGCGCGCCACAAACTAAAATCGCTAGAATCGCGAAGACTGCTCGAATCACACTTTCGCCAGGATGGTGGCGATTCGCCGTGGTCGTGTCCACCTGCGTATCCGCGTGATGCACCATGTGGAACTTCCAGAGTACCTTGATTTTATGCTCAATCAAATGAACAAGATAGGCCCCCACCAGGTCCATCAATAATAATCCCACGATTAAAAAAGCCCAGCTGGGCAACGCGAACCAATGTAAAATTCCGAAATGAGCCTCTGCAGCCCAATCGCTAGCCGCTACTAAAAGAACGGCAAAGGGAAAGTTAATCGCGATAGTCGTGAAGGTTAAAAATAGGTTCAGCTTCGCGTGCTGCCACTTATTCCCCTTAAAATTCAATAGGGGAATTCCCGTTTCAATTAACCAAAAAAGCGTAATACCTCCCGCTAATATCAGTGCGCGGTGTGCGCTGGGGATGGTAGCAAAATAGGATTCAATCATCATTTTTTAACGTTACGTAAGACATAAACAAAGTTTTTCACGGTCGGTCTTTTGTCATAAAAGTCCAAAATATAGTAATAAGTCCCATCCGGAACTTCTCCCGTCTTCTCAAACAACTCGGTGCCCTTAGATGTTTCGCCACCCCAATTGTTTTGGTAATTTTCCGTCTCATAAACCAGACTTCCGATGCGATCAAAGATCGAAATATGGTTCGGAATCGGTTTCGCTAATAGTCCTTCAAACACCAAAACATCATTTTTCCCGTCCCCGTTAGGCGAAATTCCCTGTGGCTCGAAGAAAGGACAAGGGTCCGCATCTAATCTATTTTCAATGCCGTCTCCGTCACAATCTGGCTTATACTTCAATGGATTCTCTTCGTCCTCATCGTAAATACCGTCCCCGTCCGTATCTAAGGTGCCTGCAGAAAGTACCGTCACAGTCAAGGACGTCGTACTATTACAGCCCGTGTTATTCGTCCCTTTAATCGAATACGTAGTCGTTTTTAAGGGATTCGCTATTACGACCGGCTTATCCACCACCGATAATCCGTAACGTGGTGACCAAGCAACGCGATCCGCTCCGGAAGCTGTGATGACGATACTAGACCAGCGAACTACCTCTGCGGGATTAGGCACAAAAGTTAGAACCGGGATCGGGTTAATGATAATGACCGTTCCTGAACTATAGGCCGTGCCACAAACTGGCTGAGTAATCACAGCACGGAAATATTTTGTATTAGGCAAATTCGTCGCGGTATAGCTCGAATCCTTATTCGCGATATCTGCCACTCCCACTAAGAAGTCTGGGGTATCCGCAGATTGCCATTTTGCAATGGTTCCGATGTGACCGCTGAGCTTCATTAATTGACTGTTTTTATCGCCACAGAAGGTGCCCGTTCCCGTTAATTTTCCACCTGCAATTTCTTCCGTTCGAATCGCGACGGAATTAGTAAACTCTAAACTATCCAGCGAGGATCGAGCCCCGCGTCGGTAATAATAGATCGTTTTCGAGAGTGGGGGCAAGTAGGTTTTCGCCGTTGCGCCGGGTATTTGGGTGAAACTAATGTTATCCGTACTTTGCTGCCAAATATACGTAATAGGCCTAGGTACTCCGTAGGCATCTATTTTAGACGTTAAAAGCGAAGGTTTCGCCGGATAACAGAGGGCTTGATCTGATTCGATTTCGCCAGGCCAAAGATAGGGCAAAATTACCACTGAATCTTTTTGAACCGCATTCGCCCCATTAATCGTGAAGCTAATAATCGCCGTTCCAGGAGTAATTCCCCCCGTTAAAATGGCCGTGTAGGTTCCGTTGTTATTGTTGACCACCGCAGAAACCGATCCTAAGGTCGAGGAAATCGTCACCAAACCTCCGTTTCCAGTTAAATTATTGCCTCTGGCATCTTTTAATTGGACAAAAATCGTGGAATAATCCGTCCCGTTTGCCCTGATGATTTTAGGGCTGGCGTTAATGGTAGAAGTAGCCGTATCAGAGACGTTTGGCACGGAGCCACATAGGTCGATGGTGGGTGTTTGGTCGCAGTTAAAGATGGGTTCTTTCGCATCAAAAGAAGTCCCATCGCCCATGCTACCATTAATACGGTGTCCCACATAGCAGAATTTCGAACTTCCTTCTTTTACGTAGAGCAGGGTGTGCCCGCCCATTTCGGCAAAAAGAGCTTTATCGCTTCCTTGGATAAATCCGCCGGCTAGGCCAGGATCATAGGAGCCGTTTTCAATGGGTCTGCCTAACATATTGCGGGCATTATAGCCCCAAGAATAAAAATCCCCCACCTTGGTAATGGCCGCTGCCGCTGGAACCGAATTACTGTGCTCTTGTACCGTCACGAAGATGACGTCCGTTAGAAAATCGTTAGCGGCGGCTGATTTTTTGGCCTGAACCCAATTCAAATGCACCAGATCGCGCGTGAAAGCACCACACTGATAATTTTTATTATCTCCCATGGCATAGAGATTTCCGGAATTGCTCAAGACATAATAAGTGTTATAGGAGCTCCCGCCCACGACTCCCCCAGTTAGCCCTATCATGCGAATTCCCTTCGTTTTCACATCATCCGGCAGGGTCATCTCTGTCGCATAAGACCGATAAGTTACGCCTGAGCCATCGCCTAAAAAAGTGGTTTTGCCCCAAGTATACACTTTACCGTCATTGGTTTCAGCTATCAATGCGTTAATGTTTGTATTTCCAACTTGCCCACGCACCGCTTTAACTCCCGTTAAATAGGTAGTCGCATTAATTTTTACCCGCTGCCAAACATTCGTTCCTGCCGTTCCTTGTACCGCTCCAATTCCATCCAATGCCCCCGATATATAGCCTAATACATAGACATCCCCCGATTTGCTTAATAAAACCAGGGTTCTGTACATCGCAAAAAGCATTTTAACATCAGAAGGCTCTAAACCGATAGGTAAACCGATGGAAGAAGATCCTACGGGAGGAGTTATTTGAGCAACTCCAGGGGAAGTAGTGAGTGATGGGTTAAAAAGAGAACCCACGGCACCCCAAGCAAATAAACCCGTCGAGGTCAATACGACCGCTTGATCAATAGACGTTCCTGTGTAAGAGCCTCCAATACCTGCTTTATAAATGGTTCCAGTAAGAGATGAATAATTAGACGTACTAATCTCTAACGGCGTCACCTGCCCACTTAGACCGCTAGGTGTCATATTCGCTCCCCAGATAGAATATTCCCCTGTACTTTTAATCGCTACGGAAGCGTGATAGCCACTGATTATCTTATCGTAAGGATCGTTAACGTTACATTGCGCCTTAGATGTGTGCGCGACACAAAAAAATAGGATCAGCCAGCCCCATACCCTAAAGTAAAAGTGTCTGCTAGCTGATCCCATGTATAAACCTCAATTTTAGATTTTAAAACCTAAATATAGGCTTAAAAAATTGAAATTTATTATTTGATAATTCTTATTTCAATGCGGCGGTTTAGGGTCATGCCTGCCTTCGTATCATTCGATGCCGCTGGCTTGTCTTCTCCATACGCATTCACTTGTAAGCGTGTCGCTGCGATTCCGCTTTTCACTAAGAAATTCGCTGCCCCTTGTGCTCTAAAGCGAGACGCCTTTAAGTTATTCTTCGAGGTGCCGTAAGCATCTGAGTGCCCATCGATGCGTACATTAATATCAGGACGAGCTGCTAACGCAGATGCCACAACTGTTAACTTAGCCGTAGATTCCGCAGTTAATTCCCACTTATTATTCATGTATAAAATCGTAGTCTCTGCCATCGCTTCTTGGTCTGCTTTCAACTGAGCTGCTGCTTTTACTTCCGCATCGGCCTTCGCCATTGCGTCTGCTTTTGCTTTTGCTTCTGCCTCCGCTTTCGCCATAGCTTCCGCCTTTTCTTTTGCGTCGGCTACCGCTTTCTTATCTGCGGCAATTTTAGCTAAACGATCTTGTTCCGCTGCTTCCGCTGCGGCTTTAGCTGCAGCTTCTTCGCGTGCCTTCGCAGCCTCCTCGTCCATTTTCTTCTTCGCCGCTTTCCAGCCGAAGTGGTATACTATTCCAAAAGATGTGCTGTTATTCGATCCTCGAACGGAAGCTATTTTCATGCCAGCCTCCGTAGACTGAGCCATCGGAACGGCTAAGTTCGACTGAGCGATGAAAGAAAAATCACGGGATAATTTAATGTCAATTCCTAAGCCCCCTAAAGCACTTAATTCGTAAGCATTACCTGGGAAACCTTCGTCGCGGCGGGCGAAAGCGTCTGCTCCGATTTGAAAGAACGGATTAAAAACCGAGGTCTTCTTACGAGGAATGAAAAAATAGCGCATGTTAGCGCCTGCAGAAATGAATTTGTTGTTCCAAGCACCTGGGCTAGAGAAATCCCCTTGAAAACCAGCCAGTGAGGTATAGACGATGTCTATGTTAGCCGATTTACGCTTGGTGAATTGCAAACCTAAATTTTTATAGGCGTTAAATTCGTCTTTCCCAGTTAAGCGGTTATTTGTCCATAAATCTGAAGTTCCCCCTAAAATAGCGATAGATTTATCATTTTCTTGGGCTGCGACCGTTCCACTTAAGAACAATAGACCTAGTAATATTCTTTTCATATTATTTATTTACAATTTTGTGAAATCGCGGAGCTCGCATCCGGGTAGGCTTTTGCCTTAGAACGGGCGAAACTAGCGCAGGCCTCCGCTTTCTTTCCTATTGAAAGCTGAGACATACCCGCAAAGTAAGCTGATTTTCCTGAATTATTCCCTGGGTGTTGTTCGGATTTGCCAAAATAGAACAAACTTTCCTCAAAACGCTTACCCGCATAATAACAAATTCCCACATTTTCTAGGTGTGAGAAATTGCCCGGATCTTGCTTCGAAAGCTCGATATAGACAGCAGCAGCTTGCGTATATTTTCCTTGAACAAATAGACTGTTTCCTTTGGCCGTTAAGCCGCGTAGGTCTTGGCTTCCCCCTCTTAACATTTTCGTCGTAGGGTTTAAAATAGCCGTATCCGCTGGGAATTTTTTCAGCGTCTTTTCTAATTGTGCAAGCAAGGTTTTATCTGCGCCTTGCTTCACCTCAAACATCCCTAGCAGGTATTGATTCCACGTCAGCGCGATGTCATTTTTTGCGTCTAAAGAAACCTGCAATGCGCGCTTAATCTCGTTTGTATCCTTCAATTTAGCCGACGTAAAAATGATGTTCTTATAATAACTGGACGCACGAGGCCACGCATTGAAAGCACGTTTCGCATAGAAATGAGCAGAATCTATTTTATTCAAGGACGCATAAATAGACGTCCGTAAAAAGTCATTATAATGCAAGAACGGATTGTCGTTTTCACTTTCCTTCAATATGCGAAGTGCATCATCAAAACGTTTATCGCGGATATAGTAACGCGCCATCATCGCCTTCATAGGCAAGGTGGACGAAGAAAGATTTGGAATGTCTGGTAATTTCTCCACGTCGACCGTCGCCATTTTAGGATCTGCGTTGACCTCTCCCATGACGAATTTTTGAATCTTTAAGGACTCAAAGGTTTCGTTCGCCACGTAGATGGAGGGGACTAAAAGTGCGATTCCTAAAATCAAATAGGCTACCGGCATCCCGCTTAGAGTTCTGGTGTTTTTGTCCAAAGGAATCAACACCAAAGCTGCGGCTAAAGACAGCATCGATTGCATCGCCGTCCGCTCCGCCGGGAAGTTCAATAATGCATCGACGCCATAACAAGTCACCGCTAAGAAAGCGATGATGACCATCAAAGGATCGCCGCGTTTTGTTCGCAAAAATTGAACCGTGTAATAGAGTAAAAGCAAAAACATGCCTGCGAAACTCAGTCCACCTAGTAGGCCTAAATCCGCGAACATTTCAATGAAATCATTGTGCGCGTGATACGGCACAAAAAGCTCATTCGCTACTTCGCGCTCATAAGGAATGGAGGCTAATTTCCAGTTTCCGTAGCCGGCTCCTAGGATAGGATTTTTCAACGCATAGTCTGCCGCGGTTCCCCATAAGTGAATCCGAGAGTTCTGCTCGCTAGCGATATTAATATCCCCGATACGTTTCGTTACTGTTCCATAACCTGTCTCTGTTTCTTGCCCAGCCACCGCTAATTGTAAGCGCGCGTTCGCCACGAAAATTGCCAGAACTGCTGGAAGTAAAAAGAAGAGAAGTGCCGGTTTTAGAAGCGTTCTGCTCTGCCAAGCTAGCCCCACAAAAAACAACACCGTAATCAACGCAAAGCCCACATAAGTCGACCGCGTGTTCAATAAAAAGAGCGAGAATACACCCAGGAAAAGAGCGATGATTCCAGCAATTTTGCCCAGCCATTTGGCAGACATAATCACATACATCGAAAAGGGAATCATGATGAGCAAACTAGCCGCCGTCACGTTCTTATTCCCATGGTATTTATTAATGCCTAAAATCGCCGCATCTAAATTATCCATCGTGCGCAAATTCGCAGAGAAAGCTTTCAGAATATAGATGGAATCAAAAAATAATAGCAGTGTAATTCCAAACGCAATGCCCGTGAAAAGAGTCTTCCGATCTTGCTGATAGAAAAGTATGGATAGATTTATGAAAACGAAATAGGTAGTTATTAGACGGGCCAAAGTCACCAGCGTTTCCGTCGGATTTATCGCATAAAAATAAGAGCCAATCGCCCAAAAAAGCAGAAAAGAAAACACCAGCGTAAACTTGTACGTAAACACCTGACTGATCGCCTCCGCGTATTCCTTGTAGCGAATGCCGATGTAGCCTACCAGAACTAAACTCAAACTACTCGCATACAACCACTGCGCGCCCATCACATCTGACCCTCCCATGTCCGGGATGAAGTAGACAATTAAGTAAAGCATACTGGCCAAGATGGCGATGAGGGTGGAGAGGGTTGGCTTCATGCGGTAAATTTAGCAAAAATTATAATAGCCGCTCTATTGAGATAAAGTTCTTAAAATAACTTGGCATGATTATTAAAGTCACCCGATACAATCGACTATTGGTAGCATCTGTTAAATGATAAATTATGGTATTCCCTGCTCCTTCAAAATTCCACCCAAACGGTGAACCACTTGCAGTAGTTGTATAAGTAACTGGTGTGCCCGTATAACTTGTATTAGCGGTACCTGATTGATTTGTATAAACTCCTTGAACATATAAATTTAATGTGCCTGATACAGTTGCCAAACTCAATCCACGAGGAGCAGAAGTTGTAACTGTTGCCTTAAGGTTGTCAAGTGTAACAAAGGTGCCGGCATCTACAAATGCGGCTACTTTTACGGTGACGTTTCCACTTGGATCCGTTAAATTAATCTTACCTGTAATATTCACACTTCCACTATTGTCAATTCTTACTCTTTCTGTGCCTGCAGTTCGCATAACTATATTGCTGTTCATATCTGGAACCGTAGCGGAATATCCTGATAAATCTATGGAGGATTGTTGAATAGCATTTGTTCCACCACCTGCTGAAAGCCTTAAAAACCCGTCATCTTGTGCATCAATTTGAGAAGCGCCACCTCCAACGCCTCTGATTTCATAATTTCCAATGGTACTGGTATTCACGGAAGGCCTAGTAGAAGTATTCCCCAAACCAGATGCGATTCTTACGCCACCACCCGCAATATTTAAAATTGCTGTTGGAGTATTAGTTCCAATGCCCACATTCCCCGAATTATCCACTCGGATTCCCTCATTCCCTCCATCATTAGAGAGGTAATTATTATTAAGTTGAATATTAGCTGAAGCAAGGTGTTGGTTAACAGGAAGATTTCCTGCTACTAATTTGTAATACACTCTATCATAATCTCCTGAATCTCGATTCCCAGTACTATTCACATATACATTATAGGTAACGCCTGCTTGCAAATTCGCCTCTATCTTTCCGTTATATTCAACATGAACCGTATTGTTATAACTAGTTTGTGCATCTGTGCCAATATCGGTAGTGCCCTGTCTAACTTTATAAGTTATTGTGGCATTAGAATAACCAGTACAAGAAAAATCAAAAAGATACCTCCCTGAAACAGATACCGTAAAGGAATACCCGTTTGTATGCCCAATTTTTCCAGAAACTGCTGAATAGGCTTCCCCATATAATTTTACCAAATTTGAAGCAGCTACTCCACTCCCAGTCGAAGAAGCGGTAGCAATCGTTGCCCAGTTCGCTCCATTCCAATAATAATAGCCCGCTTGCAATCCAACAGATCCTACATTATAAACCATTAAGCCTTCTGCAGGAGAAGCAATTGTCGTTATGTCAGTAGCGCTAGTTAATGTGACGCGAGGCGGCAAAAACCCTTTATCCGAAGCTGAAACTTCTAGTTTAGCGGATGCATGGGGCGTGGTGGTGCCTATGCCGGTTTGGGCAAATAACTGAACTGAAAACAATAAGAGGAAGACTAATAATTTCATTTTTTATCTTGTACTCATTTTTATTACTTTTTAAAATCAACTATAACCCATACGAAGACCTTAAAAAAGAAAAATTAATTTTCACTTCGTCTACATTTAATGCTCTATTATATACCCGCATGCTATAAAAAGTACCTGGTCCATAGTCAGTTGCACCTGTACCACCGTTCGTATGTCTTGCACCAAAATAAAGTCCATTTGTACTAAGTCCTCCAGAAGGTGCAGTAAATGTTCCGGTTCCCACGCTAACGCCATCTTTGTACAAAACATAAGTGCTTCCAGAAACCACGAAGTCCCAGATATGAACAGTATTATAGTCATTCATCGGAATAGTTGATTGGCCGGATGGGCTTCCGATATCAATTCCAGTTGCACTATTAAAATAAGAAAGATAGCCTTTCCCCGTATTCCAAATTTCATTAGCCCATATGGTAGCCCAATAAGTAGTTGGATTGAACGAAGAGGCAACACTCACCGTAAAAGTATTTGGTAAATTATACCCGGTAGAAATATATGACCCAGTTGACGTGGTATACCCTCCGCCATTGGATGCCGTATAGGTAGGAGAGCCTACTAAGGTCGCATTATTTCCACTACCCGAAATGTCAGTCCACGTTATGCCGGAACTAGGTGGACTAGTTAAATTCATCACGAGTCCATTCTGAATAATACCGTAAATAGCCTTGTTCGCATCATAGTTTTTAAAAACTTCTGTTGCGGATAACGCTTTTTTATAGAGTCTAACTATTCCCATTTCACCCGTAAAATATTGCGAATACTCTCCTCCATTATAAGAGCCTAAGAATAAATTTGTTGTCGCATTTAATATCCCTCCCGAAATAGCAATCGCTTTTGTTTGCTTTAATACTCCATTGGAATACGTATAAATATTATTATTCGTCTTGTCCCAAACATAGACCATTTGAACCCAATTATTAGCTGCGAAAGTGTAGTTATCTGTAACTTGTGCAGTTGAACCATTACTAAAGTCGGCTCGGATAGCGTTAGCCCCAACTAAGCGCAAAGCATAGGAGATGTTAGCACCATTGCCGCCATTGTTATACTTTCCAAGCACCGTGCCTGAAGAACCTGAATTATTTAGCCATACTTCAATGGTCCAACTTCCCGTTCCAGGTTCTATCAAGGCATTATCTGGAATGCTTACTTGTGAATTAATACCATTAAAGGTGAATGCAGAATTACTGTATGTGATATTACTCATTGTCCCCGTCAATCCATTGCCAGTTAGATCAGAAATACTGGTCCCTGTTCCTGCGTAACTTTCTGTCGTGCTTGGATCATAATGTAACACTAAATTGTCAGAGGTATATACATTTGGCTTCACTAATAAGCCCATACGCAAAGTGATATGATTATTCCAGGCCACAGGTACCACCCTAATGGTCTTGGCAAATACACTAGTAGGGAAATTGATTCTAACATCATCAAGGGAATTCGTATTCACATCTGCATTTGTAAGAACTCTAGTCCAAGGAGCGCTACCCGTTAAGCTCGATTCAATGTGTGCTTTCGTTACCCATTGTCCTCCATTATTTGCTCGACCTTGAATAGCTACTCCTTTTATGTAGGCTGGAACATCATAATTTAAAGTTATCCATTGATTAGCATCATTTGCACTGGCAGCCCATCCTAAAGTGGCATTATTTAACCAAGGAGTGTAATGAAGTTGAGTAAATGTTGTTTCACTATTCCATGCACTTGATATTCCCCAATACGTCGGATTTGAATTCGTAGATGGACTATGAATGGTATAATCAAACTCCTCTTTTCGTGTCTCATATTCGGATAAAATCTCTTTATCAGTCAAAGGCAAATTATGGATTTTAAATTGTGCCAAATTAAAGTTGCCGTAAGCACTTGCACCCATATTGGTAGTCTCTCCTGCGCCGATGGCATAGTTTTGACTGGATGGCGGTATATCTCTTGCACCCGCTTGAGTACCTTGTAAAACCCCATTTAAATACCCTTTTACGGAAGTTCCATCATAAACTAAAGCGATGTGATGCCATTGATTTATACTTACAGCTGACGATGAGGTAATGATAGGTCCATTCCAAATTCGGTATTTTATAAATCCATTCAGTATTTCAATATTGGAGGCATGCCAACCTCCACTAGGTACATGTGAATCCAATTCGCTGACTAAAACGCCGGTGGTAGTAAGGGGGTAGAACCAAAAGCTCATTGTAAAGCTCCTTTGTGTGCTCGTATTGACTGATTTGAAATAGGTTCGAATGTTAGGTGTGGCCAAATATTGATTAGAGCCGTTGAAGGAGATAAAGCCTAACGAATTCATAAAAACGGGGGAATTATACAAGGTGGAATTACCTGAAGCGGTTCCCGCTAAATTAGTCGCAGTAGTAGCGCCCCGAGTAAAACCAGCTGATTTGGAAAAATCATAGTTCACAACGAGATTATTCTTTGGCAATAAAGAAGTCTGGATGGGTAAACCCATTTGAGCACTACTCAAAGTAGTAATGAGAAGAAAAAGAAATGCAATGAATGATTTCATATTTAGTTACTCATTTCACCCGTCACAAGAATACTATTACTTCCTAGATGAAGAATGCTAACGACCGAATATTGACTCGCGGTTTTAGTAAAGCCGGTTCTGTTTAAATATGTACCTGAAAAAGTAATTTGCCCAGCACCCATTTGGACCACCGTACAATTAAATCCAGTAGGTAAACCAGTAGGTATCGATACTGTAATGGCTGAAGCACTTGTAGATTGAATGACTTTGCCGTTGTCAGCGGCAGTAATTGAATAGTTAGCCGATATGGATGCTACATTCGCCGCAAATCCAGAAAGAGATGATGTACTAGAATTTCCCCCGGTAATCGTCCCAGTAGTAGAAATGTTTCCCGCCGTATAAGCAATATCGTTCCCAGAACGTGTCCAATTAGTATTTACGCGTGTCCAGGCTGGTGTTCCGGAAGTTCCAGCATTCACATAAAAACCTATTAACCCATCTGTCTGGTAAATCATTAGTCCGTTTGCAGGGGTGGGAATGCTTGTTTTTTGGGCATCTGTCATACGGGGTATGAGTAGGCCCTTATTGGTAGAAGCAATTTCCAACTTTGCGGAAGCATTAGGCGTGGTTGTTCCGATGCCGGTTTGGGCAAACGCGGCGGAAGAAACAAACAAGAAAAAGAAGATTAGTCTTTTCATTTGATTTTTGATTCTAATAATAACAGCCGGCTATCTAAATCCGTTTGCTTTTTCTTCAACTCCTCGATTTCCGCTTGCTGTGATTGAATTACTTTTAAGGATAACGCATGTAAAGCTTGGTAGTTCATTGACTTGGTTTGCATACTGTCATTGGCTGTTGAAACCATTTCAGGAAATAAAATTTCCACCTCCTGTGCAATCAATCCATATTGTTTGTGATTATTATCTGATCCATCATTCCAATAATAATTAACGGGACGTAGATTTAAATAGTTAGAAATAACCGCGCTATCTAAACTTGCGATGGTGTTTTTCAATCTTCTATCCGACCTTGCTGTCAAAACATTATAATAGACCCCAGCACAAGCAATATCATAGGTCATCAATCCGCCGCCCCAGCCACCTGGCCAACTTCCAATCGTATATCCTCCATCAGAAGGAATAACCACTCTTGATTGTCCGCTCCTATTTATAATTATTGCATTATTCGCCGCAGTTGAATTAAAGTCCCAGCTTGCATTGATGATTAATTGATCTGTCGGATTATTAATTCCCATGCTATAGCCAAAAGCTCCATTTATATCTAAGCTATAATAGGGCTTGCCACTCCCTGTCCCAGCAGTTCTTACACTGACTGTTGAGTTCGCCGTAGATGATGCATTATTTGTATTATACAAGACAATACTAGGGCTTGATGTAATGGCTGGAGTACCAAAGGTATTCCCGTTTTCAATGTGCAATGATGTTCCCGGTGTGGCCGTTCCGATGCCTAATTTCCCATCAGAGTTTAAAAACATTTTGTTTGTTCCATTCGTACCAAAAGCCATCGAACCAGTTGAAAATTGATTCATAAATGAAAGTTGCGTTGAACTTGCGAATGGGAAACCCAGATAGCCAAAGCGTGTGCTTGAACCCTGAGGATATAATTCCATATAAGCATGATCAGAACCCTCTAATCTCAAAATAGGGCCGTTTGATTTTATATGCAGTTTTACTGCAGGCGTGGTGGTGCCTATTCCTGTTTGGGAAAAGGCATAAAATGACACCAATAAAAGGAATGCAAGCTTTTTCATTTAATGTTACTTTATTTTTTAGAATAAGGCTCTCATGACATACCAATTTGTCCCATCTGAAACGAGTTTCATCCAGTTGTTGGAAGGCTCGATTCCTAAGGCCGCCCCAATAGCAGTTAAAGTGGAGCTATCTTGAATTAAATATCCTCCAGCAGATGCTATGCTTACAGAAACACTCGCCACATTTTTAATGGTTAATTCTCTTCCGGCTCCTAAAGTAACTGCGGAAGGAATTGTAATGGTTTGGCCAGAAGTAGAACCTGTATAGATAATATATGAAGCTGTAGATGTAGCTGTTCCGGTGGCGCTTAAAGTGGTAATTGAGCCGCCGGTATTTTGCCACGTAGCATTTCCGCTTGCATCAGAAGTTAAGACTTTACCAGCCGCTGCACCGGATGTTATTTTAACAGTACTACTGAATGTAGCAGCGCCTGTAGTTGTAAGTGCTGCTAGAGTTGTAGCGCCTGTTACTCCTAAAGTTCCCCCTATAGTTGAGTTCCCGGTTAATGTTGAAGTGCCTGCCACGGATAAATTACCTCCTACTGTCGCATTATTTGTAACACTTAAACTCGTTAATGTGGAGGTTCCTGCACTAACTCCACCGGTCAAAGTCAACGAAGTTCCTGTTGCCAGACCAATGACTGGAGAAACCAAAGTAGGTGTATTTGCAAACACCAAAGCACCAGTTCCCGTTTCATCTGTCATTGCGGCTAATAAATTAGCACTACTTGGTGTGGCTAAATAGGTAGCAACTCCCGTACCTAATCCACTTACCCCTGTTGCTATAGGTAGCCCAGTTCCATTCGTCAACGTAACAGAGGTAGGAGTTCCTAAAACCGGAGTCACTAACGTAGGACTAGTATTCAAAACCAAGCTCCCGCTCCCTGTAGAAGTCGTCGTTCCTGTACCGCCATTTGCCACAGCAATTGTCGTTCCACTCCATGTCCCCTGAGTGATGGTGCCTACAGAAGTCAAGCTTGAATTTGTTACTGTAGATTTCAATGTCGTCCCCGAAAGTGTTCCTGCGTCAGCAATGATCAAAGCAGATCCTGCAGCGGTCAAACGACCTTTGCTATCCACCGTAAATGTCGGGATGGCTGTAGTAGAACCATAAGATCCAGTAGTTACAGTTGTATTCGTTAAGGTGGCAGCAAAACTTCCGGTTCCTGTTCCCGTCATATCGCCTGTTAGGGTGATTGTCTGATCGCCCGTATTAGATCCGCTTAGAGTGGCAATGCCTAATTTTGTTTTAATCGTACTTGCGGTTTCATCTCCAGAATTCACGCCAGATGTATTTGATAATACTCCAGATTGTGCATCCGTTACATATCTTTTATCTAAACTGGATGCAATATCAACTGTGGTAGCGTCTGCCCCTGCGGTGATTAATCCCTTTGCATCAAATGTTAACTTGGTTTTAGTAGATCCAGTAATTGATGTATTCGCTGACACAAAATCCGTTGAATTACTATTCGCTGCTGTTCCAAAAGTTCGATAAGCTAACACATCCGTACCTATGACTAATCCTAAATTCGTTTTCGCTCCTGCGGCAGTAGTGGCGCCAGTTCCTCCATAAGTTACACCAATCGTAGACCCATTCCATGCTCCTGAAGTCAATGTTCCTACACCCGTTAAACTTGAGCCCGTTACAGTTGACTTTAATGATGTGCCAGATAAGGTTCCGGCGTCTGCACCGATCGTAATATCTGCACTTCCATCGAACGCAACCCCATTAATATTTTTAGTGGCAGCAAGTTTCGTTGCAGTGGATGCGTTACCTGTTAAAGCTCCGGTAAATCCTGTCGATGAAACTGACGTTAACCCGGTCACCGAAGTAACCGTCCCACCCAAGGTCATTATTGTCGAACCTAAAGTTGTTGTGCTTGTTGCTAATTGTCCCACAGTAATTCCTGCCGTCGGACTCAAGTTAGCGCTTGATAAGCCCGTGACCACAATAGATCCTGAAGCAATTGAAATACCTGAACCAGCAGTTAATCCATCTTGAATACCCAGACCAGTAATATTGGCTTTGGTTATATTTAATTTAGTGAAATCAATCGCCGCGGAGGCATCAACATCTGCATTCACAATGGCCGATTTAGTTGCCAAAGTCCCCAAACCCAAGTTCGTTCTAGCCGCTGAGGCAGTAGTTGCGCCTGTACCACCTTTGGCAATCGCAATCTCTGTTCCACTCCAAATACCCGACGTGATATTACCCGTTAACGATAAATCCCCCGTTAAGAACGTTTTAGCATTCGAGCTATTACCTAAAGTCACCGTGTTGCTTCCATGACCTATCGCTCTCATACCGATAACGACTTCATCCGTTCCTCCGCTAGCTAATGGCCTTGCGTCGTAACCTAGCAAGATACCATTATTCATCGTAGTGTTATTACCTGTGGCGCCTCCGTTTGGACCATAATTTCGGCCGGCAAAACCACCGACCGCGGTATTATTATTTCCAGATGTTAAATAGTCAATCGTAGCTGCACCAAGAGCAACGTTTACACTACCACCCGTATTTCTTTGCAATGCCTCGCTACCAACAGCCACGTTAAAGTTGCCTGAAGTATTTGCATTTAAAGCTGTTGCACCCAAGGCCGCGTTTGAAGCAACTGCTCCAGCACCACGTCCCACAGTTAAACCATTCACTGAAATATCAGTATTAAATGTAGCGGTATTTGTAAAGGTCTTCGCACCCGCAATCGTCTGCGTTCCCGTCGAAATTAATCCCGGATTACTTGCATCCGCAGCGGTTAAAGTTAAAGTCGTTCCGCTTATTGTTCCTCCATTCGAAGCTCCCGTAGTTGAGTACGCTAAAGTTGAAACGCCAGCCGTAATTCCTACCGTGCTAGCAGCGGTTAAACGACCTTTGCTGTCTACTGTGAATGTAGGGATGGCAGTAGAAGATCCATAAGTTCCTACGGTAACTGTAGTGTTTGTTAACGTTGCAGATCCCGTTACATTAGATGTTCCGTCAAATGGACCACTTGTGTAGGTCACATCCCCCGTTGTAGAGATGGTGCGGCCGGTTGCTAAGGCTGTTGCTGTTCCCGACAAAGTACCTGTTAAATTAGTCGCAGCTAAACTAGTTAAACCAGTTACAGAAGAAACCGTTCCTCCTAAAGTCATCGTAGTCGATCCTAAAATCGTTGTGCTATTCGCCAGCTTCACGTTCGTGATACTACCATCTGAAACGCCAGCTGAAGCAACTCTTCCGTCTACGTAATCCCTAATCAAACTTACGCTTGGATATTTTGTAGTAGAAGCAGCATCTGTTGTGATGTTTGTGCTCATGTTATCTACGGATTGAGCTCCTAAATTTGCTCTGGCATCTGCCGCGGTTGTGGCACCTGTACCACCTTTGGCAATATCAATCGTCGTAGCACTCCAAACACCCGAAGTGATGGTGCCCACACTTGTTAAACTAGACGCCGTCACATTACTCGCTAAAGTCGTACCCGTTAAGGTATTCGCATCTGCGGCAATTGTAATATTAGCTGACCCATCGAATGCGACGCCGTTAATGTTTTTAGTGGCCGCTAGTTTAGTTGCCGTACTCGCGTTCCCCGTTAAAGCCCCCGTGAATCCAGTCGCGCTAATTGTTCCACTCGTAATTACACTTGTCACTCCAGAAATACCTAATTGAATGGTATTGTTTGCACTAGCAATGGCACCGTTACCAATCGCTGTTGCATTATATAATGCTGCAGAAGCTACATCAGCTCCATATCCAATCGCCGTATTATTTGTTCCTGTGGTATTAGTTCCTAAAGTAGCTGCTCCTATGGCCACATTGAACCCGCCTGTGTTGGTATTTCCCAAAGCTTGTCTACCCACAGCCACATTGTAATCAGCCGTCGTATTGGCCACTAAAGCAGACGAGCCAACGGCAGTATTATAGCCTCCTCCTGCGTTACTATACATCGCAGATAAGCCTAATCCTGTATTTTCTACACCCGTTGTATTATTACGTAAGGCGTCTTTCCCAAAAGCAGAGTTGTAAAAACCGGACGTGTTAGAGGTTAACGATGATCCTCCAAAAGCTGCATTTGAATTTCCAATCGTGTTCGCTTGAAGTGAAGAAGTTCCAAAGGCCGCGTTAGAAGTAACATTCCCATTACCTAAACCTGCCGTAATTCCATTAAGTGAAATATCTGAATTAAAGGTAGCGATGCTACTAAATGTTTTGGCGCCTGCAATCGTCTGTGCTCCCGTCGAAATTAATCCAGGATTTGTTCCGTCCGCAGCAGTTAAAGTTAAAGTCGTTCCACTGATTGTTCCACCATTCGCAGCCGAGGTATTCGAATAGGCTAAAGTAGAAACGCCAGCCGTAATTCCTACTGTTCCGGCCGCCGTTAGACGACCTTTGCTATCTACCGTAAAGGTTGGAATAGCCGTAGATGATCCATATGATCCGGCGGTTACTGTCGTATTTGTTAAGGTGGCTGACCCTGTTACATTAGACGTTCCATCGAACGCGCCGCTGGTATAAGTTACATCCCCAGTTGTTGAAATGGTTCTTCCAGTGGCCAAAGCCGTAGCCGTACTCGCGTTCCCCGTTAAAGCCCCCGTGAATCCGGTCGATTCAATTGACGTCAATCCTGTCACCGATGTCACAGTCCCGCCTAAAGTCATAGTGGTCGCCCCTAATGTGGTGGTGCTATTTACTAATTTCGCATTTGTCAAACTTCCATCAGCAACTGCTGCAGAAGCTACTCTTGTATCCACATAATCCTTAATCAATTTAACGCTCGGATATTTATCAGTTGAGTTTGCATCCGTAGTTATATTCGTACTTTTATTTGTACTAGCCTCCGCTCCTAAGTTCGTTAAAGCTCCTGCGGCAGTCGTTGCGCCTGTACCACCTTTGGCAATATCAATCGTCGTAGCACTCCAAATACCAGAGGTGATTGTTCCTACACTAGTTAAACTAGAACCCGTAATAGTCGCAGCTAATGTAGTACCCGTTAAGGTTCCTGCACTAACCGTTGCTAAATTACTTTTCACATAAGCAGTAGTCGCCAATTGTGTCGAATTATCACTCGTTGCAGCTGTGGGAGCAGTAGGCGTTCCCGTTAATGCGGGAGATGCTAGTGGTGCTTTTAATAAGATATCAGATGTATTAGCCGTAATACTCGCCGTATTCGCCGCCACCGCATTCGTGTTTGACGTAATACTCGCCGTGTTCGCATTCACACTATTCGTTAATGTTAGCTCCGCAGCTCTAGCTGTCGTAGCCTCAGTTGTAATGGCGTTAGCATTTGTTGTAATCAATCCTGGCAAGGTCGCTATCGTACTCGAACTCACGCCACCCACAGAATTTACTGTCGTTGCAAATGATCCATTTCCAGAACCTGCAACATCACCCGTTAAGGTTGTGGTGAAATTCGCTGCCATCACATCCGTACCTATCACTAAACCTAGATTGGTTCTGGCACCTGCGGCGGTAGAGGCGCCTGTTCCACCTTTGGCAATCGAAATCGACCCATTTATTTTCGCTGAAGAAATACTATTATCCGCCACACCCGCATTTGCACTTTGTTGATCTACATAATCCTTGATCGCCTTAAATGAAGGGAATTTCGTGGTAGATGAACCGTCAGCCAAAACATCATTACTCTTATTCGCACTCGGTTCCGCGCCTAATGTAAGCAAGGCACCGGTAGCCGTAGAAGTTCCTGTACCCCCATTCGCGATGGACACGATACCCGTCACGTTCGCTGCATTACCCGTGATATTTCCAGAAGGGGTCGCATAATCGACTCCAGCCGTTAAAGCGGTTTGCTTGTTATTAAATGTGGTGAAATCCGCTGAGCTCAAGTATCCGTTCGATGTCGTAGAAGCAGCGGTCATGGATAAAACTCCTGAAGTCGTGTTGAAGTTCAGAGGTGCAACAGCGCTTATCGCATTACGAACTCGCGCATCCGTGAAGTACTTATTTGTAGCCCCTTCCGCCACTTCATTCGTAGTTAAAACTACGTTAGGTCCTGCAAAACCGTTAATGCTAGATACGGAAACCGGAGTCGCTAATGCGATCCAGTTTGATAAAGTCGTTGCTGGCAGCGCACTCAACACATAGTTATTATTATTGTCCGTTCTAATCGCAATACTTCCCACTTGAGCGCCAGCAATATTGGTCATCGTTGCATCTGAATTGACTACGTTAACGTTTTGGAAAGAAATCGCCGGAATCTGTACGGATGGAATTTTACCATTATTTCCTAAAGTTGCCACGCCATTGTTTGCGCCTTTTTCAGTGGCAGCCACGAAATCGGTAGCAGCACTGTTAGCAGCTGTTCCAAAGGTTCTTTGGGCTAATACATCCGTACCGATCACCAAACCTAAATTCGTTCTTGCTCCTGATGCTGTAGACGCGCCGGTTCCTCCGTTCACTAATCCGATAGTTCCAGATAAAGTGGAGGCATTCGTAGTGATGGTGATGTCAGCAGTTCCGTCGAAAGGCGTGCCGTTAATCGTGCGCGCTGTGGTTAATTTCGTAGCCGTATTTGCTGAAGTGGCCGTAGCCGCTAGAGTAGCCGTCGATGCATTTCCCGTAATATTTCCAGTCACTTTTGAACCTGAAACGGACGCAATTTTCGCATCAGTCACCGCTCCATCTGCCACCTGCGCAGTATTCACCGCACCCGCTGCTAGCTTACCTGTTGTCACCGCGCCATCGATAATTTTTGCCGTTGTAATAGAGTTTGCTGCAATAGCCGGAGCCGCTGCCGTTCCCGTTAGATCCCCCGCTAATTGTACAAACCCTTTCGTTGTTGCATTTGCATCTGGTGGCGTTACACCCACTGGAATCGTGATGTTCGTTGTACCGTCAAATGGCACGCCGTTGATGGTGCGCGGGGTTTCTAAAGCCGTGGCTTTGGCCGCTAAATTAGCATTATTCGCCTGATTCGCGAGGTTAGAAGTCGCGGTGCGTGAGTCGATATATTCCTTAATCGCCTTTACAGATGGGTATTTCACCGACGAAGCTGAGTCCGCGATGATATTTATCGACTTATTGGCTAAGGCTTCTTTCACGTCTAAGATGGCCAAAGTCGCCGTAGAAACTGGCTTGTCCGCATCCGCCGTATTGTCCACATTGCCTAAGCCTAAATTTGTCCTTGCGGCAATGGCATTCGTCGCACCCGTACCGCCAGATGCGATCGGTAAAACGCCTGCTAATTTTACGGCCGTTTCCGCCAAAAGCGTGTAGGGCACGTACGTCAATTTCTGATTACTTACTTCCGCGTAGCGACCCCCTTGATCAAAACTCACGTTCGTAAGGATATTTTTCGTGACACCATCCCAGCTCAACGAAGTGAAAGTTC
Source organism: Aquirufa sp. A-Brett2-15D (assembly GCF_054558735.1). NCBI lineage: Bacteria > Pseudomonadati > Bacteroidota > Cytophagia > Cytophagales > Flectobacillaceae > Aquirufa > Aquirufa sp. A-Brett2-15D. The sequence goes on from NZ_JBSKFT010000003.1 coordinate 171,577, forward strand.
CGGCTCTTCCGGTATTCACTCCTGCCCCTATCACTAGGTTGACCAGACCGTATTCATCCGTTTTGGTCTTGTGAAGCTCCTCGTATTGCAGCGTCGTTCCGGAATAAATCCCAAAACGGATCCATACGTCTTTGCTCACATAAGGCTGTGCAGAAATATCAGAACCCGGAATTTGAATCGGATTCGGATCGATGATGACGGCTTGATAACTGATTCCTTTGGTCTGCGAAAAACCAACGAAGGAAATCAAGGAGAATGCGATGAGTGATAAAAATTTCTTCATATAATTAAATCTATTTCGACTGGATCTTTATGCCAAAAGAAACGGTCGAGGGTACAAAGTTCAGGCTCGAAGTCCCGAATGTATTGGTATCTACATGTTGATATTGCGTGTATACGTACATATTTGAATTCACTTTCTTCTCTAATTCAAGTGAGAAACCCACAAAGAAGCGGGCACTAGTGAACTGATCATCCTCTGATAAATCAACGTAGCGATTTTGCAAGAACTGATTCCCGTTAATCATTTTCTGAACCGCGGCGCGAGCTTTCAGCATCAGAGTAAAATCATTTCTAAATTCTAGTTTGGGTCCAATACCCCCTGATAAACCCATGAAATCGGTCTGGTAGGAAAAGGGAATATTCTGAACATCTCCCACTGCATTGAATTGAGAGTAGGCTAGACCTATGTCGTATTGGAATCGTTTAGTCAGCGGTTTTTCGTATCCTAAACTTAGGAGAAGTCCCGAAGAAGGTTTCATGAAAGAAGGATTAACACCCTGCGAATTCGTGAAAACATACTTCGTGGTATTCGCCCCAAAAGAAATATTCCAAGTTTGAGCTGACACTGAACTCACAAAAAACAGTAAAAGAAGCGCGATTTTGTTCATAATTTTCATTGTAAACGGCCTTGAGTGGGGGTTTTTAACCGTTCAACATGCAAAATTCGAATTAATAATGCGATTAGTATTAATAAGATAAAACCGTTTTAGTCCAATTTCTGAATTTTTGGACTAGTCAGAAAATGGATATTTTTTGGACTTTAAGAAAATTTGACAATTTTAATCGCTAAAATTGTAGTCAATTCATTGATTAAATGATTTTATACATATCCCTGTTCTCTATCATCACCTCCGCGATTATCGCCATTTACAATTGGCGTATAAATCGAAATGCGTTGTTATTAACCGGGATATTCATCATTTTTTCTACCTATGGATTAACCCACTATTTTACGGTGTATTACCACGATCCCTTTTGGACCGCTATATTCTACGGTAATTTCTCGCCGTACTGGTACCTTCCTGGCCCACTGCTCTATCTTTACACACGAAATACCTTAACGGATAAACCCATTTTTAGTAGCTGGAAAGATGCTTTTCATTTATTGCCCTTTGTGATACAGGTGATAAATATGGCGCCGTATATCCTCAGCACTTTCGACTATAAATTAGAAATTGCCCGACTGATCAATGCTGATATTAACAATGTCCGCACATTAGGGGCTGGATTTATAATTTCACCTGGAATATCGTTTGTAACACGGCCGTCTCTCATCATTATTTACGCCTGTGCGAGCATTTTCTTACTACTTAAATACCGCCGAACAGAGCGCAAAAATTTAGACTCAAACAAGCAAAATAAACTCGTTTATAATTGGCTGCTTACCCTTATTTTAGTCACCTTATTCGTTGCTGCAAACTTTTTAGCCATGACGATTAATTTATACTTGGCCCCCGTTAGTAAAGTTGTTTTAGAATCTGTCCTTGCCTACAATATCTCTGGTATTGCTTTTGCACTTTTACCCTTTGCCTTAATCGTGTTTTTCCCACAGATTCTGTACGGAATGCCTATTGCCACCGTTGCTGTCAAAACAAAAAAGGCGATTGTAGTGGCGGATGTAGATGATCCTTTGACAGAAACTGCACAGTTAATCGAGGAATACTTGCGAAAAGAGAAACCTTACCTCTACCCAAATTTTGATGTAGAAGATGTGGAAGAGGCCTTAGGAATTCCTAAACACCACATTATCTATTGCTTTGCCTTTATCCTGAATAAAAAGTTCACGTCTTACCGCTCTTGGATTCGCGTGGAACATGCAAAAGAATTACTTAAATCAGGTATGGCAGACACCCTTTCCATCGACGGAATAGGTTCACAGTCTGGTTTCCCATCTCGTTCTAGCTTCTATGCCACGTTCAAAGCAGAAACAGGAATGACGCCTAGCCAATATTTGGAAAATTTATCTTAATTTTAGCTCTGTCTCAAGAGCTCAATGAAAAAACTAGTACTTAGCCTTTTACTATTGTCGCCTTTTCTACTCAGGTCAGAAAATGTTAATTTAAGCTATGGTGGAGAGGCTAATCTGACTTATTGCAAGCCCTATATTTATGTGATAGAAAAGAATCATTATAAAACCATTAAGATCCCTGAGCAGACTGTTTCTGAGCCTGTCTATTTTAAGTTTAGCGATTCCACTTTTTATAAAAAATTTGCTTCCCCGAGTTCATATGAACTCAGCGTTATTAATAATAAAATTTATTTAAGCCTAAATTTAGGAGGCCTAGTCTACGAGATAAAGGGCAACGAAATAATTCGAATTGACCATTCATTTGAACATAAAATGCAAATAAGCAGTCAACAATTTGTTTATGATAATCGTATTTTTCGTTTCGGTGGCTATGGCTTTTGGTCTGCCAGAAACTTCTTCACTTATTTCGATTTAAATTCCAAAGAATGGGAAAGTTATTCCCCCGTTCAGGGCGACAAACTCCCTCCAGGAATGTTCGATGTAAATCAATTCAAAAACGGCGACGATATCACCTATTTTAATGGCATAGTAATTGATGCCTTTGACAACTTAAAATTTGATAGAAGTCAGGAAATTTGGCATTTTAATTTAAGGTCTAAAATTTGGGATTTTAAAGGGAAGACGGCGCTGTTTTTTGGGAATAATTCACAAAATTTTCAATACGATAATTACTATGTTGCCTTCATCGAGGACCGAAGAATCATCCGGGTAAATTTCTCTAATGATACCTATGAAATATTTGAAAATAAGGCTGTTTCATCCAAAATTTCTCCTCAATTCAAGCCATTTGTAGAAAATGGAATGATCTATTATTTTGCGAATAACCACGCTAATGGCGAAATCGAATTAATTTCTCTGCCTATCGATCAATTTTTAGGCAAATCAATCAAAAAGGCAGACTTCATTGAAAAAAATCTTTGGAAGGAATATTCACAATACCTAATCGGCTTCTTAGCCCTTTTACTAAGTAGTGTTTTACTCTATTTTATCAATAAATTCCGCCCGTCTAGAGCCACCCATATCAAGGATAAAAATGGTATTCTGTATTTAGGAAAGGCGGCCATCAATTTTGAAGAATCAGAATTAAAAGTGCTTCGCCGCCTTCTACAAAAAGACGACGTTCCGAACTATGAATTACTGGGATTAGTGGAACAAAAGGGGGTGCACTTCTCCCACAATATCCGCGTTAAAAATGACGTTTTAAATCAACTAAATTTAAAGCTGAAAGCCATCCTTCAAGTAGATACAAATTTCATCATTTTCAAAAAGTCCGACACCGATTCGCGCCTAAAAGTATATCGTTTGAACAAGCAGTATTTTAAGGTGAGTGAGGCGTTTTTATCCGAACTCCGTTCGGATAAAAACTAGTCAAAGAGTCGCCTCTGGCTTAGTCGCTGCATCGCAGCTGAGTCAAAACTTTTACTTTTTTATGAAAAAGACTTTATATTTTCTCTTCATTTCCGTGTCCCTCTTCGCACACGAAGGCGGGCATTATGGTCAGCAAGATGTATTACGGATTTGGCATTTAGCGGATGGTTCGACTATACGTGGGAACTATTCATCCGGGACATCCGACGTCTTAATTTTAGAGCAATATGAAGGCAAAAAAGTCCGTGTTTCTATGGCTGAATTAAGTCCGAGAGATCAAAAATTTGCCGCGGTAAAAAAGGAACGCGGCTCGCAAATAAATGGCTTTATCGACGTAGAAAAACCGATCTCTTATTTGCCCTATTTTTATCTTTTAGCCCTCGCCTTTTTCGCGCTAGTATTGATCGAAAAATTACGGCTAAGATTAGTCTTTAGACGAGTTACCTATTCCTCGTTTTTACTCGCTTTAGTTGCCTTAGCTTGTAAAACAACCACGGAAATTGCGCCTGTTGCTCCTGTTGTGCCCGTCACGACGATTCCCAAAACACCTGTTAGCTTTTTAGATTCCGCCTTCGCCCCTTATAAACCAGCCTTAAGTACCGCATCGGATGCTACGTATTTTTATGTGAATTCGACCGGAATTCCGGCTCACAATATGATGGTCGGGATTACCTCTTGGCAACAACAAGTGCCCATTCCGCAGCCCTATTCCGGCACGAATCATTGGTCTATTCCCCTGCAACCGGTGTATGCAAGCACCCCTTTAAGTACGACGAATAATTTTATGAAGGGTGCCGTGGCGCTTGCAGTAAATGGCGTTCCCATTTTTAATGCACTGAATAATCGGGGCGAGGACTCTTACGTAATCGGCGAATTAGATCAATGGGGCGGTCACTGTGGCCGCGGCGATGATTACCATTACCATGCGGCGCCCTTGCATTTATCGACTGTTTCGGGGTTAAAGGCGATTGCTTTTGCTTTGGATGGTTTTGCGGTTTATGGGGCCAAAGAACCGGACGGAACCGCCATGCTAACTCTGGACACCAATCACGGACACGAGTGGAAAGGTAATTACCATTACCACGGAACCTCGAATTATCCTTATGTCATCGGTGCCATGAAAGGAAAAGTAAGCTTAGATCCAGCCACTCCAGCGCCAGAAAACCAAATTTTACCTCAAGCCTTTTCTTCCTCCGTCAGACCCGCTTTAACGCCATTAACAGGTGCCACTATTACTGATTTTAGCGCTCCTACAAGCTCTAGCTATAATTTGACCTATAAAATAGGGACAAAAACAGGGTCAGTAAATTATTCCTGGAACACATCTGGCTTATTTACGTTTAACTTTACAGACGTAAATGGCACAAAAACAACCAGCACTTATCAACGAAAATAATATGATTCAAATCTTTGTGACGGGAGGGACTTTTGACAAAGAGTATAATGAACTAAATGGTTCACTCTTTTTTAAAGATACACATCTCCCGGAGATGCTTGAAAAAGGGCGAAGTAGGTTGTTGTTGTCCATCGACACGCTTTTGATGAAGGACAGTTTAGAATTTGATGACACGGATCGCGAATTGATCTCTTTTGCTTGTTCTGCTGCCGCCGCTGATCGTATTTTAATTACACACGGGACGGATACGATGGTCCAAACAGCGCAGTATTTAGCCTCCCAAAAAATCTCCAAAACCATCGTCCTCACCGGCGCCATGATTCCTTATAAATTTGGCAGCTCGGATGGGATGTTTAATCTGGGAAGTTCTTTGGCCTTCCTCCAAATTATAGAGCCCGGAGTCTATATTTCGATGAATGGCAAGATATTTGCGACGAATAACGTCCGTAAGAATCTAGAAAAGGGCGAATTCGAGACAATTAATTGATACATTGCGTTTACACTAATGTTGTTAACCCATGAAAAACAAAATCATTGCCGGATTAATCGTCGTATTAATCGCCATCCAGTTCGTTCCTACAGAAAAAAATCTTTCGGACGATAATACCTACGCCATTGAAACGAAATACGAGGTTCCCGCGGACGTAAAAGTCCTTTTAGAGAACGCGTGTAACGATTGCCACTCCAATAAATCAACTTATCCTTGGTATAGCCGCATTCAGCCGGTTGGTTTTTGGTTAGATCACCATGTGAATGATGGGAAAAAGCATTTGAACTTTGCCACATTCACGAAGATGCCGATCGCGGTTCAGAACCACAAATTAGAGGAAGTGATCGAACAGGTAGAAGAGGGCGAAATGCCGATGCCGTCTTATACGTATATGGGCCTTCATAGTAATGCCAAAATTTCAGAGGCCGACCGCTTGAAAATCATCAACTGGGCAAAGTCCTCTATGGCGATGTTGAAAGCGACGTATCCGGCGGATAGTTTGAAGATGAAGCCAAGACCGCGGGGCTAGCCACTTCGTGGCTGCGCCGCGGAGTCACGACTGCGTCGTTTAGTCGCCTGCGGCTTAGTCACGCCTTCGGCGTTTAGTCCGGAGGAAATGAGTCCGGAGGTGGCGCAATGGCCACTTTGTTACGTGAGCCCTAAAGTACTAAAGTTGATTTTCAGGTGTTGACAGATGTTGTCAATACGCGAAAATCGACTTTATAGTTTTAACAAATTATACGACCTCAGGACTAAGTCACAAAGTGACGACTAAGCAGCTGCGACTAAGCCGCAGGCGACTAAATCGCGAAGCGATGACTAAGCGGCTTCGCCGCGACTAAGCGACGCAGTCGCGACTGTCGACAAAGTCGACTTACAGTGACTTCATATCAATCACAAACCGATACTTTACATCCGACTTGATCACCCGCTCGTACGCCTCATTGACATCTTTCATATCAATCACTTCGACATCTGAAAGAATATTGTGGGCAGCGCAGTAGTCGAGCATTTCTTGTGTTTCGGCGATGCCACCGATCATGGATCCGATGATGGAACGTCTTTTGGAAATCAACGTCGCAGCACCTATTTGCGCATCTTCTGGAGGAATCCCCACTAAAAGCATCTTGCCTTCCACGCTTAACAAGCCCAAAAACTTATTCATATCATGTGGCGCCGCCACCGTATTCAAGATAAAATCAAACGACCCTTTCAAGGATTCCATCGTTGCTGGATCCGTAGACAACGCGAAGTGATGAGCCCCTAGCGCGCGAGCATCCTGCTCCTTAGAGGGAGACGTACTTAACATGGTCACTTCCGCGCCAAAAGACGCCGCGAATTTCACCGCCATGTGGCCTAAACCACCCAATCCTAAAATAGCCACCTTGTGGCCTTTTCCTACTCCTGCATAGCGCAAAGGAGAATAAGTTGTGATGCCGGCGCAAAGAAGGGGAGCGACACGCTCCAGCTCTTTGGTAAAAGGAATATGTAACGTATAGGCTTCGTCGATGACATAAGTCGAAGAATATCCGCCAAAAGTCTGCGTTACCCCATCGCGGTAAAAACCATTATAGGTGGGCGTCATGCCCTCGTCGCAATATTGCTCCTGGCCCTTATTACAAGACGGACACTCGCGGCAAGAGTCCACAAAAACGCCCACTCCCGCAAGATCGCCCACCTTAAATTTCGTCACTTCGGCTCCCGCCTCCGTGATGGTTCCCACGACCTCGTGGCCTGGAACAATCGGATAAACCGAGGGACCCCACTCGGAGCGCACCATGTGAATATCAGAATGGCAAACGCCACAGTAAAGAATGTCGATTTTAACGTCTTTTGGCCCTACCTCACGTCGCTCAAAATCAATCGGAGCAATAGGCGCCTGCGGATTCACCGCCCCATATCCATGTACTTTTATCATTTTCTTGTTATTATTTATAAGGCAAAAATAAAGGATTATTATTTAAAATAAGTATATTGCACGTGTGATTCCCATCAAAAAAACACGTGTATCATGACAACTAAGCTCACGCTTACCATTGATGAGTCGATTATTGATTCTGCTAAAGCCTATGCAAGAGACCAAGGTCGAAGTCTTTCAGATGTAGTAGAGAATTATTTAAAAGTTTTATCCACTAAGAGTTCCTTAGAAGACGCTCTTTCTCCCAAAGTAGTAAAGCTGAGAGGATCTTTAAAATTACCAGCAGATTTCGATTACAAATCAGAATTAGGAAATGCCATCGCTGAAAAATACGCCAAATGATCCCACAATTTTACATTGACACGAACGTATTAATCGACTTTTTGGCGGATCGAAAACCATTCTCAGAATCGGCAACATCCCTTTTCGACCTAGCGGTAAAGAAGAAAATCAAGCTCTACATTTCCGCTATATCCTACAACAACATTTATTATATATTACAGCGGGAAAACAAATCTCATAAAAAGACGATTGCTTTATTAGAATTGCTTTCAGAAGATTGCCAAATTTTGGATGCAACAAAGACCATTTTACTAAGTGCGATGCGATCTGATTTCAAAGATTTTGAAGATGCCATCCAGTATTATTCTGCCAAAGGACAAGTAGGAATTAATGCCATTATCACACGAAATCCAAAAGATTTTGCTGTTAAAGATCTTGCTATTCTTAGTCCCGATGAAGCCCTTTCATATTCAGCAATTCAATAAAACTAGGCTATCTTGCCCCCTTTTGTTAAAAACCTTCAAGGTACTCGGACAACTTTTCGCCTGTTGACACTTTCTGTCAATACCTTCCTTGCGATTATCAATAACCTGATAGGTTTCGGCTGAAAATTGTTAGAGGTTTGTAAAAATAACCACTAATAATATGCCCGAAATTTGCCGATTCTACGGCCTAACTATTTACATGTTCTTCAACGATCATCTACCCCCTCACTTCAAAGTGAAATTTGCTGAATTCGAAGCCAATATTAAAATTCTAGACGGCTCAATACTTACAGGAAATTTACCAAAGAATAAACTCAAGCTAGTACAAGCTTGGGCAGAAATTCATACATTTGAATTAATCACTATGTGGGATAGCAAAAGTTTTCACAGTATTAAACCACTTCAATAATGATACGCATAGATAAAATAATCGAAGTTGCTCCCTATTATGTTGACTGCCTATTCAATACGGGAGAATTAAAGCGAATTGAAGTACTGCCCCTGCTTTTAAATCACCAGGATTTAGATGGAATTGATCAATTAAAAGACCATTCAATCTTTGAAAAAGCGCTCATTGGTGAAATGGGCGAACTAAAATGGGAGAAAGTCATTTTATCCCCCAAAGATGATTCCGGACAGCGTTGGGATTATGATATCTCTCCTGAATTTGCCTACGAAATAGGAAATATTTTGGTTTAAATCGGGCAGTTATTTAACCGTAAAATAAATGATCCCCAAGCATCATTAATCCGTTTTTCCTCCTACTTTTATCAAGGTTTTAAACAAACACAAAATGAAAAAAGATGTAATTGTAGGCTAAGCGCCTAATTAATATTCGAATTGAAAAAGCCTGAGAATTCGGGCTTTTTTTATGCCCAAAAAACGAAAAGCAAATTGACAGAAAGTGTCAATACCTGAAAAGCCCTCTCAGTACCTCGACGTTTATTTCACACAATAGTGCCCTCAGGAACCTTAATCGACAAATTAGACTAAATCGCGGAGCGATGACTAAGCCGCAGGCGACTAAACGACGCAGTCGTGACTAAGCGGCTCCGCCGCGACTAAGTCCGCAGGACGCCCTCCGCCAGCACCCGATCGTTAGAGAGGCGGGGAACTTTGTTTTGGCCCCCTAATTTACCCTGAGACTTCATGTACGATATAAATGCCCCAGCGGGCAATGGGGTAAGGACTAAAGGGCGCAAGATCGAGCCCGAAATCAAGTCGCGGTAATAGATATTTTGCGCGCACATCGAGGCGTCTAAAGCTTCCTGAAAAACGGCTAAAGACAACGGTGGCGATGAAAACTCAAATAGCCATTCGTGATAAGGCAAGCCAGACGCGGGAGAAACTTGCGGTGCCACGGTGAACTCCGCCACCCGAACTTCGGGACAAGCGGCAAGGCCGGCGGCGAAAGCTTTCTCTACTTCTTCGGCGATTACGTGTTCGCCAAAAGCGGAAATAAAGTGCTTGATTCGACCCGTTACCACAATACGGTAAGGATTCAAGGATACAAACTTCACGGTATCGCCGATGGAATAAGACCAAAGGCCGGCATTCGTCGTCAATAAAATGGCGTAATTCACGCCTAGCGCAACTTCCGTCAGGCTTAAACGCACAGGATTTGCGCCGAAATAGGTATCCGTAGGAACAAACTCAAAGAAAATACCGCCGTCTACGTTCAATAATAGCCCTGGTTCGCCCGAAGAGTCATCGAATGCAATGAATCCCTCCGAAGCCGGATATGTCTCCACCACGTCGACTTCTCGGCCTATTGAGGCCATCAGTTTCTCGCGGTAAGGTTCGAAGTTCACGCCGCCGGTGACGAAGACTTGAAAATCGGGGAAGAGATCGCCTATTTTTTGGCCAGATAATTCTTCTAAGCGGTCAAAATACATCTGCACCCAAGGCGGAATTCCTGAAATCAAGCCCATGCGCTTCGAAATCGTCTCCTGCACAATCGCCTCGAGCTTTTGCTCCCAGTCTTCGATGCAATTCGTCTTGTAAGTGGGCATTTGATTTCCGCGCAAATAGCCCGGAACGTGGTGATTCACAATGCCAGATAGGCGACCCGTAGGCACGCCGTTGGTCTCGGTCATCTCCGGCGAGCCGCTCAAAAAGATCAATTTGCGGTCTAAAAACGACCCATTCCCGCTGTAATGCACGTAATGCAAGAGGGCGTCACGGGCGGCGGTGATGTGAAAAGGCATGGATTCCGTTGAAATCGGAATGTATTTGACGCCGGAGGTGGTGCCGGAGGTTTTCGCGAAATAGGCTGGTTTTCCAGGCCAAAGAATATCTTCTTTCCCCGCCACTACTTCGTCAATATAAGGCTTGATGTCTTCGTATTCGAAGATGGGTACGTTCGAACGGTAGTCGAGGTAGTTCTTGATTTTAGCGAAGGAGTGGCCGCGGCCGAAAAGAGTTTTCTCCGCCTTTGCTACCAGTTGCTTTAACCAAAAGTCTTGGCGCTCAAAGGCCTGCTCTTGGCTTAAGCGGTACTTTTTAACGACACGAGCCGCAAGTGGTTTGGCAAAAAAGGAACGAATACCCATCGCTACACTATTTAAATATCCCTTTAGGGTCTGGCATTTTGGCTTCTAAAAGCGCCCCAAAATTCAGGTCCAATTGCAAAATATCAGCCACGCGAGCTTCGTGGAAATAAGTCCACGCTAACTCATAGTTTTCCTTGTAATAAGCGACCTGACAGCGTTTCATCCAGGCACTCGCGTTCTTCGGATCTTGCTGCAATGCATGCACTAATTCCGCTTCTACTTCGTCCAAAGTCCCGCAATCAATCCCCTTCTGATAACAATCCAACTTCACAATTGCATAGTCCACACGCATCATCGTCACCGTCGAATCTATTTCTAGTCCCTTGTTTAACAGGCGAATAGCCAGATCGTTGTCCCCTCTTTGGTAGGAAATAACTCCCAAACCCCAAAAGGCATCAACACTATTCGCGTCCAAAGCACTAATCAAATTAAAGCGATAGGTCGCCGTGTCTAAACGAGCAGAGGCCACATATTCCCAAGCACGCTCTGCGAAGAAAGTAACTGCTTCGGCCCTAGAGCCAAAAGACGCGTCACAGCTCGCCACGAACTCATTTAATTCTTTTTGATCGGCTTTCGAAAGTGGTTTAGAACCATACAATACCTCATATTTCGCTGCGCGAACAGGTTTTACAGGTGCGACCGCCTTGGTACCTGCCGGGGGCTTTGTTTGCGAAAATGCAGTAATGCTGGCAAACGAAATCAAACACAATAACAGAACTCTTTTCATAGACACAAAACTAACGTTTCTTTTTAGTTGAAGCTGCGCCTGGACGGAATTTTGCATTCTTTCCTGGGCGATTATTGCGGACGATGGGCTTGGGGCCTTGAACGGCGCCGCCTTTAGGTCCAGCTTTTGTTACGGCCTTTTTCTGAGGGACTTTTTTGCCCGACGCTTTGGCCTTAATAATCCATTTTTTATCGTGGAACGCACCTTTAAAGTCGGGGTCCTCACGTTTTCGCTGATCATCGACCGCGCGTAACATATCTTGTTGCTCTAAAAAGGGCGTTTCTTCGATCTTAATTCCCTCTGGAAGCTGTTCGATTTCGATCTTCTGCTGAATGATCTCCTCGATTTTAGTCCAGTGGTAGCTTTCCGCCAAAGTAATAAACGTAATCGACTCGCCTATCTCCTCCGCACGACCGGTACGACCGATTCGGTGGACATAATCCTCGTAAATCAAGGGTACATCGAAGTTGATTACGTGAGAAACTTTCGGGATATCGATTCCCCGGGCTGCCACATCCGTGGTCACCAGGACGCGCACATTTCCTTCGCGGAATTGCGCCATCGCATTGATACGGGTGTTTTGACCTTTGTTCGAGTGGATCACGCGAACCTGGTCCTTAGGCAAGGTTTTTAATAGCCATTTCTCCACATCATTCGCCGCATCTTTCGAGCGACAAAATACCATAACCCGATGAAAATCAGGGTTTTGCATAAAGTAAGCCAGGGCATGAAGCTTCGTTAATAAATTCGGTGCCTCGTAAACCGATTGTGTCACCTGACTCGCCGGCGTAGCCTGCGGGGTGATTTCGATCTTCATCGGAAACTCTAAAAATTCGTGGGACAGGTTCTCCACCTTCTCTGGGAAGGTCGCGGAGAACAAGCCGTTCATTCGTTTTTTATAGGGTATTTTTTCCAAAATCTGACGAATCTGCGGCATAAAGCCCATATCCATCATCTTATCTGCCTCGTCTAAAATCAAGAATTTCAATTCCTTCACCACGATCACGTCCTTGCGGTACAATTCGAGGAATCGGCCCGGCGTAGAAACGAGGATGTCAATACCTTCTTCGAGTGCTTGAATCTGAGGCTTTGGCCCTAATCCACCATATAAGGCTAGAATTCGCAAGTCTGTAAACTGCGCTAAACCGATCATCACCGTGTGAATCTGCATCACGAGCTCGCGGGTGGGTGCTAAAATCAAGGCGCGAGGATTCTTTCCCTGCGCATATTTACAGCGCATCAAAATAGGCAAAGCATAGGCGGCGGTTTTCCCGGTACCCGTCTGCGCAATTCCCAATAAATCGTGGCCTTGCAATAAAAGCGGAATCGCCTTCTCCTGAATGGGCGTCGGTTTCGTGTAACCCACCTCCGTGCAAGCGCGTTGTAGCTGTGGATTTAATCCCAAACTTAAAAATTCATCCATTGGATTCGGCATTGTAGTAGATTTGCAAAGGTAGGGAAAATATAATTCTTACCTTTGAAACAAAAATACGATAGTTTTGGCTCGAATTAAGGCATTTCTGGCGAATCTAGGCCTATTGGTCGCCCTCTCCTTTGCCACAGGGAGCCTATCCTCCCTATTTTTAGCCGGCCTCGACTGGATTCAACAGAACGGATCCTATTTATATGCCTTACCACTTGTAGGATTAGTTTTCGCAAGCTTCCCCTTCCCGGCCTACTTAATCATTCCCGGCTCCTGGCTCAGTCATCTAGCCGGAGCGTCTGTCGGAAGAGAAGGAGTCGCGGTCAATATGGGTAAAGTGTTAGGTGAGAAAATATCAGCTTTAGACGTTTTTCCCAAAGCAGGCATGGCCGCTGGTTTCGCCTCCGTTTTTGGGACACCACTCGCCGGCGCCTTTTTTGCACTCGAAGTAGGAGAGGTGGGCAAAATTAATTTCCGCCACATACCGGCCTGTCTTTTTGCGGCATTTTCGGCTAATTATGTTAGTCTCCACGTGTACGGCACAAAACATCTTTCTTACCCATTGATTTTTTTGCCCTCGTTTTCTGTCGCGTTTTACGCGAAAATAGCGCTCCTGGGCCTATTTTTAGCCCTAATTGCCTTTCTCTATAAGCGCTCAGAATCGATTATAATTTCTGTGTTCGACAAATCACCCGTACAAGGTCCGCTAAAGGGGATTCTCGCGGGCTTACTTTTGTTTGGAGTCCTAAGCATCCCGGTGTTTCACGAAACGATCGGACTAGGTTCGGAATTTTTATTGAGACCCTTCACGACGGCGGCTCCAGATTTTGCCCTGTGGAAAATACTAGCGACTAACCTAAGTTTAGGCCTCGGATTTAAAGGGGGAGAAGCGACGCCCTTATTTTTGATCGGCTCACATGCGGCCTCCGGTTTGGGCTCGTGGCTAGCCTTGCCTTTGGGTTTATCGGCGGCCATCGGATTTGTCAGTTTGTATGGAGGTCTTGCCAAAACTCCGCTAGCCGCCACCCTCCTCGGAGTAGAACTTTTTGGACCCTCGGCCTGGTTCTGTTATTTCATCATTACACTAATAGTCTTGTTCGGCTCAGGAAAAAAAGGAATCTTTACATCTCAAACCTGGGCAGATTACTTGCCTAAACCACTTTACTAATGTTTGCAAAAGCCTTCGAACAATACGACTCCTTCCGCGACAACCGCCTGACTAAACGCCGTTTCTCGGCAGAGCTATGGCAAGAATTAATAGCCGAATGGTCTACTAATTTTGCAGTACGCACCATAGGAAAAACACAGGAGGATAGACCTATCCAGGAGATTAGCTGGGGCGAAGGCCGCATAGAAATAATTGCTTGGTCTCAAATGCACGGAGACGAGGCTACAGCCACCCTCGCTTTGGCCGATATTTTTCGTTTATTATCCTCTTCTGGGGAGTTTGCCCAGGATATTAAGCAAAAATTGCATCAGAAAATTACCTTACGCATCATTCCTCGCTTAAATGCGGATGGTGCTGAAAGGTGGCAACGCGAAACTGCTCTAGGCATCGACATGAACCGCGATGCGACAAAACAAAACTCGGTAGAAGCGCGCATTTTATCTGCTTGGGCCGACGAAATCAAGCCCATATTTGCCTTTAATTTACATGACCAAAACCGACTATATTCTGTAGGCAACGGCCCGGAACAAACGCATATCGCCTTCTTGGCAACTACAGGAGACGAAGATGGAACCTGGACTCCCTCTCGCTTACGTGCAGGCCAAATCTGCCAACGAATGCTCTCTCAAATTCAACCCATCATCCCAGGGAAAATTGCGAAATGGACAGACGAATATGAATCCCGCGCCTTCGGAGATACCTTCTCCTCTCGTGGATACGGTTTGGTATTATTAGAATCCGGTGGAGCAGGATGGGATCTAGAAAAGCGGTCATTGCGTAAACTAAATGCCTGTCTTTTACTGGATGCTTTCTGTGCGATCGCGGATGGAAGCTATGTGTCAGAATCCATTGAGGAATATGAAGCCTTGCCTACGAACGAAAGAGCCATTGTAGATATCAAAATCAAAGACGCTCCATTAAGTTCAAGCGTAAGAGCCGATGTACTATTTAACCTCGTAGAAACTCCGATGACCGACGGAAGAATCCACTATTCCTGGATCGTAGAAAACATCGGTGACATGTCTCCCTTCTATGGATTAACAGAAATCGACGGGAAAGACTTACATTTGTCCCCTGAATCAAGCATCGCTTTAGGTGAGAATTACACCGAATTAATCCTGTTAAAGGATGGAAAACCCGGCTTTACCTTATCAGATTACACGCATAAAATACAATCCTAAATGACATCCTTACCCGTAATAATTATTGGAGCTAATCCATTTGGCCTAGAAGTAGCACATGTTTTCCAAAAAAACGACATCGTTGTCTATGGATTTTTAGATGATGATGTGAAAAAGAAGGACACTAGCATCGGCGAAATTCCTGTATTAGGGCCAGCAGATGATGAGTCCTATTTCAAATTAATTGGCAAAAACTGCGGCGTATTCGTTGCCCTAGAAAACCCCATTGAGCGCAAGAAAATGATCGAATTGATCTTAGAAGAGCGTGAAGTAAAACCCGTTAACGCCATTCATCCCACGGCAAATATAGCAGATGTTAAAAGTCTAGCATATGGGGTATTCGTAGGAAGCGGAGCACAAATATTACCAGAAACAAAACTAGGCGATCACGTCATCATTGGTTCCGGAGCCATCATCGAAACGGGGGCACAAATTGCAGATTACGCTTCCATCGGAGCCGGTTCTGTGATAGGAAAAGAAGCGATCATCGAGAACAATGCATATGTCGGAATTCACTCCACTATCGTGGGAAGTGTAAAGATAGGGAAGAGCGCTACGGTAGGAGCAGGGAGTGTGGTGATTGAGAATGTGGCTGCGAGTAAACGCGTGTTCGGCAACCCGGCTAAAACCCTATGATGACCTCTATAGTTTAACAATATTCTCCGGCGCAACTAGATCTAAAAAGTGAAAACGAAGGTAGAGTTGCGCCACTACAATCACATCTTCTAGGCAATACTCATTGATCCTAGCTAATCCATTTTCTTTATAAAAAACGCGGTTTACTTGGTCGCCAGACAGGTCGGTTTTGACCCCAGAAATACCCATCAATTCGGCTAATAATTCCAATGAAGTATAGGATCTTCTATCACCAAATTTCCACATCTCCATCGTGTCCTGGTGTATGATTTCCCAAGGCTTCTTGCCCTGCAATTGCAGAGATTTTGGAATCTCGAGTCCATTAATTAGCATCCGTCTACACAAATAAGGGAAGTCAAATTCCTTGCCATTATGCGCCACTAAGGTTAATTCTCTCGACTTATAGGTCTTATTTACAAACGCGATGAACTCCGTGAGAAGCGTTTTCTCGTCCGCATGTGCAATCGTCTTCACTTTTAGGGCCATCTCGCCCTCTTTATTTACGAACAAAAAGCCCATCCCGACGACGATAATCTTCCCAAATTCCGCATATAAAGGTGCCTTTTCAAAATACATTTCCTCTAAGCTGATATTAGCTGGATTCACCATATTCTTCGCCTTTTTTACCCACAATTCTTTCATTTTATCTGAAAGAAGGGAAAAATCGGATACTCCTGACGAAGTTTCGATGTCTACGAAGAGGGTGTTCTTGAAGTTCTTTAAAGTATCCATTTCTTGAGTTCGGCGCATGTTCCACGTGGAACGCGCCATTCTTTATGCATTCAATGTTTCACGTGAAACATTCGCTAATTCCATTTTAAACAGGTCGCTCAAATAGGCTTTTACAATGTCAGACACTAATTGTAAGTCCATTTCTCGGCCCAATTCCTGCTGCAAGGAAGTTACTCCACGAGTGGCTATTCCGCAAGGAACGATATGTGAGAAGTAGGTTAAATCCGTATTTACATTCAATGCAAAGCCGTGCATACTTATCCAGCGCGATGCTTTAACGCCTAGGGCACAGATCTTACGCGCCTTATCAGAAGCGGGGTCAATCCACACACCCGTCAGCCCCTCTATTCGCCCAGCTATTAATCCAAAACCTTCACAGGTTTTAATGATCGCCTCTTCCAGCATTCGAAGGTATAAGTGAATGTCCGTGTAGAAATTCTCTAAATCCAAAATAGGGTATCCCACTAATTGTCCGGGTCCGTGGTAGGTAATGTCGCCCCCTCGATTCGTCTTAAAATAGGTTGCACCTATGGTCGCCAAAAAGGATTCCTGCAACAACAAATGCGACTCATCTCCGCTCTTACCTAAGGTGTAAACATGTGGGTGCTGACAAAATAATAGGTAGTTATTCGTTCTCCCTTTCGACGTATCATCTAACCCGCGGTTCGCTAATTTAACCGTTGCTATGCGATTTAATAAAGTCTCCTGAAGATCCCAAGCTTGCTTGTATTCTATCAGTTTTAAATCAACAAATTGGACTTCTTTATTCTGCATCATTCATTATCAAAACCCTGATAGCATACGGAAACCCGACCTGCTACCTTTCGTAAAAAACAAAGATACAAGAATGGCAAAACATATGACACAAGGAAAGCTAGGCGAACGCTTAAGCGTCGATTATTTACTCAAAAACAACTACACCATCGAAGCCAGAAACTACCGATACAAGAGGGCAGAAGTAGACATCGTGGCTAAAAAAGGCGACGTATTAATTTTCATAGAAGTTAAATCCCTTCGAAGAAATACCCACGGACATCCCGAACAAAAGATTACACAAAACAAAATTCGACTGCTAAACCGGGCTGCCTGTGCTTACCAATACCAACATAAATGGAGGCAAGAGATCCGTTTTGACAGCATTTCGGTGAATTTTTATCCACAAGCCTTTAAAATTGAGCATTTCGAGGATGCTTTTTCGTAAATTCGCGGTTTAATAGCGCGCACATGATTCATTTTTGCACAGAAGACATAACATTCTCCTTAAAAGAGAAGTTAAAACATAAAGCTTGGCTAAACGAAGTAGCTAAACAAGAGGGAAAACGTATCCTCGAGTTGACGTATGTATTCTGTTCTGATGACTATTTACTACAGATCAATCAGGAATATTTGAACCACGATACGCTAACCGACATTGTTACTTTTGATAATTCTGAAGACCCGAATAAGATCGAAGGAGATATCTTTATTTCGATCGATCGGGTAAAAGAAAATGGAGATGCGCTAGGGACGAAAGAAACAGAATTAGAGCGCGTTATGGTGCACGGATTATTACACTTGCTCGGCTATAAAGACAAGAAGAAAGAGGACAAAGCATTGATGACCGAGAAGGAAGATTTTTATATTAAACAATACTAAATGTTTCACGTGAAACATTACAAGATATGCTAAATTCATACGACGTAATTGTGGTGGGTGCAGGACACGCCGGATGCGAAGCAGCTTATGCAGCGGCGCAGATGGGGTCACGCGTTTTGTTGGTCACGATGAATATGCAGACGATCGCGCAGATGTCTTGCAATCCAGCAATGGGTGGCGTGGCAAAAGGCCAAATCGTTCGAGAAATCGATGCCCTAGGCGGAATGTCTGGAATCGTCTCGGACAAGACCATGATTCAATTTAGAATGCTAAACCGCTCTAAAGGTCCGGCCATGTGGTCTCCCCGTTGTCAATCCGATCGCATGCGATTTGCAGAGGAATGGAGAAACGCGTTGGAGGGGAATTTGAACGTTGATTTTTGGCAAGATTCGGTACAACAATTAATCGTAGAAAAAGGCGAAATAAAAGGGGTCATCACCCGCATGGGAATGACCTTCACCGCCAGAACAGTCGTGTTAACTAACGGGACATTCTTAAACGGATTAATCCACATAGGGGAGAAGAATTTTGGAGGAGGAAGAATGGCCGAACCGATGGCCATCGGGTTAACCGAACAGCTCATTAGTCTCGGTTTCGAATCGGGACGAATGAAGACGGGAACTCCGCCGCGTGTCGACGGAAGAAGCCTAGACTTCTCGGCGATGGAAGAACAAAAAGGCGATGAAAATCCGAGCTCATTTTCTTACTTAACCGAGACTCCATTAACGGAACAACGCTCTTGCTGGATCACCCATACGAACACGAAAGTACACGAAGTCTTACGAAAAGGTTTTGATCGTTCGCCCATGTTCGCGGGAAGAATCAAAGGACTCGGCCCACGCTATTGCCCGTCCGTAGAAGACAAGATCAACCGCTTTGCTGATAAGGATTCACACCAAATTTTTGTAGAACCAGAAGGCTGGAGTACCGTAGAAATTTACGTAAATGGATTCTCGACTTCCTTGCCAGAAGACATACAGTTCGAAGCGATTCGTTTAATCCCGGGATTTGAAAAAGCCAAGATGTTCCGTCCGGGTTATGCGATCGAATACGATTATTTCCCGCCTACCCAATTGACTTCGACTTTAGAGACGAAGCGCGTGAGTGGCTTATTTTTTGCGGGCCAAATCAACGGTACTACTGGTTACGAAGAGGCGGCTTGTCAGGGATTAATGGCGGGCATTAATGCCCACTTAAAAACTCATGAATTAGATCCGTTCACCTTGTCTCGTTCAGATGCTTACATCGGTGTATTGATCGACGATTTAATTAATAAAGGAACCGATGAGCCCTACCGCATGTTCACCTCCAGAGCAGAATTTAGAACGCTGCTCAGACAAGACAATGCGGATGAAAGATTAACGGCGAAAGGTTTTCAATTGGGCTTGGCCACGCAACTGCGCTGGGATAAATTCCAAGAGAAAAAAGCGCAAGTCGCGGCTTTGACAGAAGAAATTAAAAACACTAAAATACGGCCGGCCGAAGTAAACGACTGGCTGGAGCAGGAGGGAAGCGCGACGCTGAAAGAGGGGGCTCCTATAATTAACTTGTTACGCAGATCAGATTTATCTTTTGACCGAATCGCAACACACCCTAGTGTCGAACCCCTTGTTAGAAACTATTCACAAGAAGTGCGCGAACAAGTGGAGATCTTAGTGAAGTACGAAAGCTATATCGAGAAAGAGCGCCTAATGGTAGACAAAATGAAATCAATGGAAGACTTGTCGATCCCAGCTAATTTTGACTACGATCGGATCAAAACTTTGTCGACTGAATCCCGCATTAAACTGAAAGCCATTTTACCGCAGACTATCGGACAGGCAAGTCGCATCTCGGGTGTGTCGGCATCGGATGTTTCCATCTTACTTTTATTCATGGGTCGCTAATGGAAAATATACAAAACTGCCCCGTTTGCGGATCCCCTGATTCAACCTTAAAATTCAAGGCAAAAGATTATACCGTGTCGAATGAAATGTTCCACATCGTCACTTGTGATGATTGTCAACTGGTTTATACTAACCCGCGTCCAGCAGCGAACGAGGCGAGTCCTTACTACAAAGCGAGCGCTTATATTTCACACAGTGATACCAACGAAGGTATTGTCAATAAACTCTACCACGCTATTCGCCGCATTACGCTAAAATCGAAAACAAATTGGATTGAGCCAGAGAAAAAAGGAACTAAAGAATTGCTAGACGTAGGTTGTGGTAACGGACATTTTCTCGCAGCGGCAAAGGAAAAAGGATGGAACATTACGGGCCTTGAATTAGACCCAGAAACAGCCGCTAGGGCGGCGAAACTAACGGGGATAACTATTGCGCCATCTTTGAAAGAAATCGCTCCAGAAAAACAATTTCAGGTGGTTACTTTATGGCATGTTTTAGAACACGTATATGAGCTGGACGAATATTTCCACTTTTTTAAAAATCGAATTGCCTCTGACGGAAAACTCTTATTAGCCTTGCCTAACCCAGCGAGTTTTGATGCAAATTATTTCAAAGAATATTGGGCGGCCTACGATGTTCCACGACACATCTACCATTTTACACCTGCGACCATTTCGGCTTTAGCGGCAAAATATGGATTTAAATTAAAGACGAGCCGCGGGCTTATTTTTGACAGCTTTTATATTTCTTTGCTAAGCAACGAATACAAGACAGGAAATAAACGACTCGTTCACTCATTCATAATCGGTTTAATTTCTAACCTAAGAGCGATGCTAGGCAAACCAAATTATTCGAGTAATCTTTATCTATTTGAACATGCGTAATTACTTGAAATTCAGCCTTTTATCGATTTTCCTAGGCCTAGGAATCGGCTTGGTATTTCTACAGAGCTGCGCCCAAATGGCCTCGCCTCCTGGTGGTAAAAAGGATACGCTAGCGCCCGTGGTAACTACATCCATTCCGCTAAACAAAAGCAAGAATTACAAAGGGAAAAAGATCGAGTTAAATTTCAATGAATACGTTACGGTTAAAGGCTTGAATCAAGAATTATTGATCACGCCGTCCATCGGTAATTACGAAACGCGCATTCGTCCCATGGGCCTAACTTTGGTTTTAGACAGTGCCTTAAAGGATAACACCACCTATACCTTTAATTTTAGAAATGCGGTTGAAGATGTCGCCGAACGAAATAAGGGCAAGAACATTAAACTCGTTTTCAGCACTTCGAATATGATTGACTCGCTGAAAATTCAGGGAAGCGTGAAGCATTTACTGACTAATAAAAAAGCCGATAACATCACTGTGGGGCTTTATCCTTATAACGATACCCTAAGCATAGATAAAGCAAAGCCCTATTATTTCGTAAGAACCGATACCTCCGGTGTATACGCCTTAGAGAATTTAGCGGCCGGCAAATATTACATGGCTGCCTTCGAGGATGCAAATAATAGCTTGATTTATAATTCAGCAAAAGAATCCGTAGACTTCATCACAGAGCCCTTTATCGATCTGAACAAGAACGAAACCAGAGACTTTAAAATCGCTCTTCAAAATCAAGACCCGCTGAAATTGTCCAAAACAACGTCTACAACAAAAACTATTTTATACGAGTTTTCGCGAGGAATTAAAGCGGCCGACCTGACATTTTCTTCCACGGAAAAGCCTCTTTACCAAATCGAAAACGATCGCAATCTGCGCATCTATGTAGGCGGTTATAATAAGGCCGATACACTGAGAATAGAGGCGTCATTAGCTGACTCGTTAGGGCGCAAAACGAGCTTTAAACTAAAAGCAAAGTTCCGCGAATTAGCCAAAAAAGAAAAGGCAACTAACGTGCCGCTGGGCTTCGATGTTTTTCCTAAAGTGGGTGTTAAAATCGTTGTCACGGACTCTATTTTGATTCTTTTCCCCAAGCCTGTCTTGCAATGGGTGTCTAAGAAAGTACATATTTTGACCGAAAATGAAGATGATTTAACTTTTCCAGATGAAGCATTTAGGTGGAATAAACTTCAAACCGTCTTAACTATTAAAAGCGCCTTCTTGCCACCTAGGGAAATTTTTTCTTTGGCCTTAGACAAAGCCGCTTTCATCGGCCCAGAGGCCGACTCTTCCAATGAATACAAACAAGCCATTCAACGATTAGATCCAGAAGAAACCGGAACCATTGAAGGGGGCATTCGCAAGCCCGGGCATTATATCTACCAGCTTTTACGAGGCGATAAGCTAGAAAAGGCGTACGAACAAAAATCAAGCGGCCCCTGTTCTTTCCAAAACGTGGAACCTGGCATTTACACACTACGGGTTATTGAGGACACAAATGAAAATGGGCAGTGGGATATTGGGAATTACAAGACGAAAACAAAGTCTGAACTTATTTATTACTTTGATACAAAGATTAAATTAAAGGCTAATTTCCAATTAACCGAATTGTGGATAAACACCCCGTAGGTGTGTGGATAAGTGCCGTTTTTATCCACATTCTATCCACAAATTTCACCTCGTACTGTGGATAAGTTTTTGACTACCTAGTCCTATGTGGATAAGTCCTTAGTTATCCACAAGTTGTTAGACACTTATCCACACAGGCATAATGCCTTTTGATTATTCAAATTGTAAGCATATCAAGTACTTACAAACACGATTTTGACTTATCCACTTATCCACAGAGAACAACAAGAAGAAACAAAAAAGAGATTTAAAAATATTTTTCTTTTTTTAATTTATGTATGTGGATAAGTTTTAAAGCTAAAAAAAGAGTTTTAATGCTTTTTTGATATTTTGATCTAAAATGTAGACTTTGTAAGACAAAAAAAGATCAAAACAGTGTACCTAATGTGGATAACTTGTGGATAAGTAATTTAGGTGCAAAAAGAACTATATTTAATACAATTCACTAAATTGCTAGCTCTAAACCCTTCACTATATGGTTCATCAACAATTCACCCGCGTATTTGATTTATTAGACGCTTACAAGACCTTTAAAAAAGAAGATCTGTTTTGCCTGAAACGAAAAGACGAATGGAAGAAGTATTCGGTCGACGAAACTTTGGAAACGATTCAAACCCTTGCTTTAGGTTTACTTGAATTAAAAATTAAGCCCGGTGAAAAAGTGGCGATCATTTCTGGTAATCGTCCAGCATGGAATTTTGTTGATTTTGCCGTACAAATCATAGGCGGAGTTACCGTTCCGATGTATCCCACGATCACGATTGAAGATTACGACTACATTTTTAAGGATGCAGAAGTGAAGTTTGTGTTCTGTGAAAACGAAGAATTGTATCTGAAAGTGAAGGAGGCCTCGAAAGGGAATAAGCAAATAAAGGGCATTTATACGTTTGATCCTGTGGCTGATGTGGAGCGCTGGACAACCGTGAAGGATTTAGGAGAAGGAAAAGATGTGGCAAAATTGAAGCCTTTAATGGATGCGGTGCAGCCAAGTGATTTATTGACGCTGATTTATACGTCTGGTACAACAGGGCGCCCTAAAGGCGTGATGTTAACGCACCACAATATTGTGAGCAATGTGAAATCTTTAGTGAGGGGCAATTTCTTTGATTTATTGCCAGAAGATCGGGCCTTAAGCTTCTTGCCTTTATGCCACATTTATGAGCGTACTGACATTTATATGTATATGTATTACGGTGTTTCGGTCTATTATGCGGAGAGCATGGAGACGATCGCGGATAACATTAGAGAGGTGAAACCAGCGATGTTTGCTTCGGTTCCACGTTTGCTTGAGAAAGTGTATGATAAGATTTTGGCCAAAGGAAACGAGCTTACCGGCATCAAGCGGACGTTGTTCTTCGGCGCATTGGAGTTTGGTCTGAAATACGACCCGATGGAAAAATTAGGCTTACTAGATTCTTTAAAATTAGCCTTCTACCGAAAAGTGATTTTCAGCAAATGGAGAGAAGCTTTAGGTGGCAATGTTCGTTTAATCGCGTCAGGTTCTGCGGCTTTGCAACCACGTTTGTCGCGCGTTTTTTGGGCGGCAGGCATTCCGGTTTCAGAAGGATATGGATTAACGGAGACTTCTCCGGTAGTTTCTGTGTCTCGAGTGAAACCGGTGGACTTTAAAGTAGGCTGCGTGGGATCGCTAATCGACTGTATCGAATTAAAGATTGCGGAAGATGGGGAGATTTGTGTAAGAGGAGATTCTGTGATGGTGGGTTATTATAAAAATCCGGAAGCGACGGCAGAAGCTATCGATAAAGAAGGGTGGTTCCACACGGGCGACATCGGAACGATGGTAGATGGCAAGTATTTGAAGATTACCGATCGCAAGAAAGAGATATTCAAAACTTCTGGAGGTAAATACGTGGCGCCACAATTAGTGGAGAATAAGCTGAAAGAATCTGCTTTCATTGAGCAATGTATGGTGGTAGGCGAAAGTCAAAAATTCCCTTCTGCACTGATTATACCAGAATTTAACGCCTTGCAAGTGTGGGCGGATCAGCAAGGTATTCAGGCCAAAGGCCCAGAGGCGCTAATCAAAAATAAGGAGGTTCTCCAAAAAATGGATCAAGAGGTACTAGATACTATGGCTTCGGTGGCGAAATACGAACAGGTGAAAAAATTCGTTCTGTTGCCGCGTTTATTCACGGTAAGCGATGGAGAAATCACCCCTACCCTGAAATTAAAGCGCAAGGCAATCTACGCGAAACATGAGGCGGCGATTTTGGCCCTATACGAATAAATTGCGTTAGGCCCGTTTTTTGCGTAATTTTGATTTCTTAATGAATCGTATGTCGACAGGAAAAAAGGTAGCTCTCATTACGGGCGTAACAGGACAAGATGGCGCTTATTTAGCGGAATTTCTTTTAAATAAGGGCTATATCGTGCACGGAATCAAGCGCAGAAGCTCCTTGATTAACACGGATCGCATCGATCATCTGTACCAAGATCCGCACGTGGATTCGGCTTCGTTTATCCTGCATTACGGAGATTTAAGTGATTCAACGAATATCATTCGCATCATTCAAGAAGTTCAGCCTGACGAAATTTACAATTTAGGGGCGATGTCCCATGTGAAAGTTTCCTTTGACGAACCCGAGTATACAGCGCAAGTAGACGGCATCGGAACATTACGCATTTTAGAGGCCATACGTTTGCTTGGTTTGGTTAAAAAGACCAAAGTGTACCAAGCGTCCACTTCGGAACTTTACGGCCTGGTACAGGAAGTTCCCCAATCCGAAACAACTCCTTTTTACCCGCGCTCACCTTATGCGGTCGCTAAATTATATGGCTACTGGATCACGGTGAATTACCGCGAAGCCTATGGCATGTTTGCGGTAAACGGGATTTTATTTAATCACGAATCCCCGCTTCGCGGTGAGACTTTTGTAACGCGTAAAATCACCCGCGGAGTCGCCCAAATCGCTTTAGGACAAGAGAAAAAGATATATCTAGGGAATCTGGACGCGAAACGCGACTGGGGCCACGCGAAAGATTATATCGAGGCGATGTGGTTAATTTTGCAACAAGACACCCCAGAAGACTATGTGATTGCGACGGGCGTTACTACGACCGTGCGCGAGTTTATTCGCCTTTCTTTCGCGGAATTAGGTATCGAAGTAGCTTTCTCCGGCGAGGGCGTGAACGAAAAAGGAACGGTGGTTTCTTGCTCAAATCCCGCTTATCAGGTGCCAGTAGGGCAAGAGGTGATCGCGATCGATCCGCGCTATTTCCGTCCGACGGAGGTAGAATTATTGATCGGGGATCCGACGAAGGCCAAAGAAAAACTAGGCTGGACCCTGAAATACGACTTAGCCGCGCTCGTAAAAGACATGATTCTGTCGGATGTAAAATTATTCTCGAATAAATAAGATGAGTACACGGATCGCCATTATAGGCTTAGGATATGTGGGTTTTCCGCTGGCAGTGGAGTTTGGCAAAAAAAATCCCACACTCGGTTTCGACATCGACACCAGCCGCATCGCGGAATTGAATACAGGTTTCGATCGCACACAAGAAGTAACAGCAGAGCAATTAAAAACGTCGATTTCTTTGACATTTTCGTCTAACGCCGCAGACCTAAACTCTTGCAATACCTTTATCGTCACCGTTCCCACCCCCATTGATCATTTCAAAAAACCGGATTTAAGTCCGCTTTTGAAGGCATCCGAGATGATCGGAAAAGCCTTGAAAAAAGGCGATTTAGTGATTTATGAATCGACCGTTTACCCCGGTTGCACCGAGGAAGACTGCGTTCCTGTTTTGGAAAAATTCTCAGGATTAAAGTTTAATGTAGATTTCTTCTGTGGCTATTCGCCAGAGCGCATAAACCCAGGCGATAAGGTGAATACGTTGACCAAAATCAAAAAAGTCACCTCGGGCTCCACTCCCGAAATCGCCGAAAAAGTCGACAAATTATACCGCTCCATCATCACCGCCGGAACGCACAAAGCGCCATCGATGAAGGTTGCCGAAGCAAGTAAAGCCATCGAAAACGCGCAACGCGACGTAAATATCTCGTTTGTGAACGAATTGGCTTTGATTTTTGATCGCATGGGCATCGACACCACCGAGGTATTAGAAGCCGCCGGAACGAAATGGAATTTCTTGAATTTCAAACCCGGATTAGTAGGCGGCCACTGCATCGGCGTAGACCCCTATTACCTATTGCACAAATCCGAAAGCCTTGGGTATTATCCACAGGTAATCCTTTCCGGTCGACGCGTGAACGACAACATGGGTATTTTCGTAGCGAATAAATTAGTCAAACTGTTGATTAATAAAGGCCAAAAAATCGGCGGCGCCAAAACCCTCATGCTCGGCATCACCTTCAAAGAAAACTGCCCCGACATCCGCAACTCCCGCGTAGTTGATATTTACAAAGAACTCCTGGACTTTGGCATGGACGTAGACGTCTACGACCCCTGGGCAAACGCCGCCGAAGTAAAACACGAACACGGCATCGACCTCGTCACCAAACTAGCCTCTAGCTACCAGGCGATCGTCTTGACCGTAGCGCACACCGAATTTTTAGACCTCCCTTTTGCGTCTCTGCGCGCCGAAAACGGAGTCATTTTTGACATCAAATCTATACTCTCAAAAGACTTGGCTGACGCCCGTTTATAAGCATGGCCTGGTACGCTATTTACACGAAATCCCGAATGGAGAAGAAAGTCTCCTTGCGTCTAGAAGACCTAGGCATCGAAGCCTATTGTCCCACCACGAAGCGCAAAAAACAATGGTCCGACCGCAAAAAGTGGGTAGAAGAAGTCCTTTTCCGCTCCTATGTCTTCGTAAACATCGACCTCGAAAAACAAAGCGGCCTCGTCCGCAGAACCCTAGGGGTCGTGAACTTCGTCTATTGGTTACATAAACCTGCTGTCATTCAAGATTCAGATATTGTTGCCATTAAACAATTTCTTTCCGATCACCTTGAAGTAGAAACTGTTGGAAAAACCGCTAAAGTAGGCGACTACATCACGATCGAATCTGGGCCATTAACAGGCCAGGTGGCGAAGATTGTCGGGCTGAAGAATAAGCACGAGGTCCGCCTCAAAATAGAAAGCCTCGGATTTGAATTAGTAGCAGCATTAGCAGATAAATAAAATGGTGAATGGTAAGTGGTAAATTATGAATGAATTTTAGATGCCATCATTTACCATTCACCACTTACCATTTACCATCTATTGCCTATCCAAAAAAAAGATAACTCACAAAAATCGCCGTAAGAATCCCCACTAAATCCGCCGCTAATCCCGCCCAAAGCGTATAGCGAATGTTGCGCACTTGAACGGATCCGTAGTAAAGGGCGATGACGAAAAGTACTGTTTCGGCGGAGCCTTGGAAGACGCAAGCCAGGCGGCCAGCGAAGGAATCGGGGCCGAAGGTTTTCATGGTGTCGATCATCATGGCGCGCGAGCCGCTGCCGGAAACCGGATGTAAAAGTGCGGTAGGCATGGCGTCGGTGAAACGGTTATCGACTCCGATGCTGTCTACGACAAATTTCATTCCGTCAACGATAAAACCTAAAACACCTGAATTGCGAAGGCAGGAGATGGCTACGAGCATTCCTACGAGGTAGGGAATGATGCGGACGGAGGTTTCGAAGCCGCCTTTGGCGCCCTCGACGAAGGAGCCGAATATGTCTACTTTCTTATAAAAGGCCGCGGCGATGAAGGAGAATATCAAGGTGAAGAGGATGCCGTTGCTGAAGAGTTTGGACTGGATGTCGATTTGCTCTTTAGAAAGGCTGCTGAAGTACCAAAGGATACCGGCTAGGATGGCGGTGATACTGAAAAGCCAGCCGAAAAGGACGGGGTCGAAAAGGCGAATCTTCTGTTTGATTGAGACGAAAATTAAACCGGTGATGGTGGCAGCGTAGGTGGCCATTAGGCAGGGAATAAATACGTCTGAGGCATCTTGAGCACCATAAATGGCGCGTTGGGCCATGATGGAAAGGGGGATTAAAACGGGGCCAGCGCTGTGTAGCACGAGGAACATGATTTGGGCGTTAGAGGCGGTTTCTTTGACCGGATTCAAATCCTGTAAACCTTGCATCGCTTTCAGGCCAAAGGGGGTTGCTGCGTTATCGAGGCCCAATAAGTTAGCGGAGAAGTTCATGATCATTTGGCCATGAACTGGGTGGTCCTTAGGCACTTCAGGAAAAAGACGAGAGAAAAAAGGTTGAATTTTGCGGGCTAGAAAATGGATCGCACCGGCCTTCTCCCCTACCTGTAAAATGCCCATGAAAAAGGCCATCACGCCGGTTAAGGGAAGGGCGACTTTCATTACGGCGACTTCTGCAGAGTCAAACATGCCGTCGACAAGTACTTTAAATATGTCGGAATTTCCGAAAAAGATAAATTGAATGAGGGCGACTACGAATGCGACGCCGAAAAATAAAAACCAAATCCAATTTAAAGCCATAGGTTCTAAGAGGTAAAAAACGATTAAATTTAGGGAAAATTCCGTCATAATTATGAGACTATTCTGGAAAGCAGGAATTATACTGCTATCAAGCCTATCGTTGAGGGCACAAAAAACTACTTGTGCCGCTGAGATTTCTATGCAGAAACAAGGACTTCAAGAGGTCACTTCGCAGGTGCCGGGTGTTTTAGTCGAACTAAAATATGCGACCTCTGATAATTTTATGAAGAAGGACGTGTATGGTTGTTTGACGCATGCGTATTTGCAGAAAGAGACGATGGCAAAGCTAAAAAAGGCACAGGAAAGCTTAGAAAAAGCACATCCGGGCTATCATTTGCTGATTTATGATGCGGCGAGACCGTTGTCGAAGCAGTGGGAGCTTTGGAATACATTAACGGAATACCCTCCAGCGAAAAGACGTACTTATGTGGCAGATCCGAAAGAGCATTCGATTCATAATTATGGAAGCGCGATCGATTTAACGGTGGCAGACGAGAAAGGAAAGCCGTTAGAGATGGGGACGAAATATGATTTTTTTGGCGAAATGGCTTATCCTAAAGAGGAGGCGAGGCTTTTAAAAGCCGGGAAATTAAGCCAAAAAGCGATCGATAATCGGTTGATTTTGCGGAATGTGATGACTCAAGCAGGATTTACAGCGATCGAATATGAATGGTGGCATTTTAATGCCTTCTCTCGTAAAGTTGCGAAACAAATGTTTCAAGTCGTGCCTTAAAATGAAGTTTTATCCTGAACCCTTGCCGTTTATCCTAAAATAAGGAGCGACGAACGGCGGATTGCGTACCTTTGCATACATTTTATCGTTGACCTATGTATTTAAAAATAATTAGCCTTTCAGCACTTCTATTTGTGAGTGGATTAGAAGCACAGGCACAGAGCGCGTCAGCCATTCAGGCGAACGGAAATGCAGTTCAATTATCACTTTCTAAGGCGGTGGAAATTGCGTTACAACATAACCTAAATGTGAAGTCTTCGGAGGTTAGTTTGCGTAATGCACAATTGCAATTGCAGCAGTCGAAAAACAACGCTTTGCCTAATTTAAATGCGAATATTAACCAGTCGGCGAGTTTTGGCCGTAGTATTAACCCGTTTACGAACGGATTCGATTCGCGTAATATTAATTACAATAACCTGGGATTAAATGCGGGGATGCTTCTTTTTAATGGGGGCCAAATCCGTAACACAGTTCTCCAGAATGATTACAACTTGAAGGCATCACAAGAAGATTTGGCTTCTATTAAAGAAAATATCTCGCTTCAAGTGGTGCTTGCTTATTTAGCCATTTTGAATTCGGAAGACCAATTGACTATTGCTAAATCGCAGACGGAAATCACGAAATTACAAATCACGCGCACAGAGAAATTAGTGAATGCGGGCTCGCTTGCACCTTCTAATCTGTTAGATTTAAAAGCGCAATTAGCGAATGAAGAGTCGAACGTAGTGAATTTTTACAGCAGCTTAGACCTCAATAAATTAACCTTATTACAACTGTTAAATGATTCCAGCATCTCATCGATCGAGTTGCAGCGCATCCAGGTTCCTGTTCCTAACACGAAGGGATATGAAACAGGATTAGACGAATTATATACCAAAGCCTTAACTATTCAGCCTTTAGTAAAAGCAGCGGATCTACGGGTTCAGAGTGCATTAAAAGGAATTTCTGTAGCAAAATCAGCTACCCTACCTACTTTATCATTCAACGCAAGCGTTTCGGCGAATCAATCGAATGCTTTAACCTTGGGGTATTTTGATCAAATCAATAATACCCAAAACAAAGTGCTTTCCGTAGGATTAAATATCCCCATCTTCACTCGATTTGCTTCCAGAACTAGAATTGCACAGGCCGGCTTGCAACGAGAAAATGCTTCCATTGAGGCAGAAAGAGCTCGCTTGACATTACGTCAAAATATTGAGCAAGCATATCTGAATCTAAACAATGCAGCTATGAAATACGAGGCAGGGATTTCACAAGTTTCAGCTTTAGAAGAGTCTTTTCGTGCAGCGGAAAGCCGTTTTGGCGCAGGAACAATCGACTTTGTGAGTTATAACTTACAAAAAACGAATTTAGATCGTGCGCGTTTGAGCTTGGTTCAATCGAAATATGACTTCGTGTTTAGAACGAAGATTTTGGATTTTTATCAGGGGAAGGCGCTGGTTTTTTAATTGCAAAGCAATTAAAAAACAGTCCGAAGGGAATGAGTCCGGAGGTAATTGGTTTTAAATAAATTATAATTAAATAAGTGCGACTTCGGACTTTTGCGCAGCAATACGACTCCGGACTTTCGCAAAGCGAAACAATTATGGCAACAAACAACAACAGTAAGCGGACTTGGATGATCATCGGAGGCGCGGTGGTATTAATTTTTGGAGGATTATTTCTAGCCAAAAAAATGGAATGGATCGGGAAGGTCGAGCCTACAGAAGTAGAGTTCGCGAAGGTTTCTCGTTCGACGATCATTGAAAAGGTAAGTGCGTCTGGAAAGATTCAGCCGGAGGTAGAGGTGAAATTGTCGCCAGACGTTTCGGGAGAGATTGTTTCTTTGAATGTGGCGGAAGGCGATTCAGTAGTAGCTGGCCAGGAATTATTGAAGATTCGCCCAGATAACTATGTGTCTCTTTTAGCACGTGCAGAAGCACAAATGAATGCGACGAAAGCTAATATGGAACAAAGTAAGGCGGTGTTAGCCCAAAGCGAAGCACGTCTTTCTAAAGCCAAAATCGACTACGATCGTAACGCGAAGTTGCATAAGGACAAGGTTATTTCTGACGCAGACTTTGACCAATTCGTATCTGCTTATACAGTGGCGAAACAAGATTTAGAGGCAGCAAAAGCAAACGTGAATGCGGCAAACTACAATGTGAAATCTTCAGAGGCGACTTTGAAAGAAGCAAAAACGAACTTAACGAAGACAACGATTTATGCTCCTCAAAGCGGTATTATCTCCAAGTTGAACGTTGAATTAGGGGAGCGCGTGGTAGGAACATCACAAATGGCGGGAACGGAAATGTTGCGCATCGCGAACTTGAATAAAATGGAAGTGCGTGTGAATGTAAACGAAAATGACATTACCCGCGTAAGTATCGGAGATACGGTATTAATCGACGTGGATGCGTTCTCTTCTAGCGAACGCAAGTTCAAGGGGGTGGTTTATGAGATCGCGAGTTCTGCGAATTCGAGCGGCGCCTCTGCCGTTTCAAATGATGCAGTAACGGAATTCGAAGTGAAGATTCGTGTATTGCGTTCTTCTTATGCGGACTTGATCAAAGGGAAATTATCTTATCCATTAAAGCCGGGAATGACGGCCTCTGTGGAGATTTTGACCAACAGAAAGGAAAACACTTTAACCGTTCCTTTATCATCTGTGACAACGCGCGAAATAGGCGCTGTAGCAGAAGGTGAAAAGAAAGAAGAAGATGGAACGAACTCAATGAACTCAAACGATGCCTTAGAAGCTAAGAAGCGCAAGGAAAACACGAAAGAAGTGGTGTTCGTGATGGAAAAAGGTAAAGCGAAAATGATCCAAGTGAAAACGGGGATCTCTGATTTTGAAAATATCGAAATCGTGTCTGGCTTGAAAGACGGACAAGAGATCATTGCAGGGCCATACGCGACGGTAGCTAAGAAGTTGAAAGAAGGAGACTTAGTGAAAAAGAAGGATCCGAAAGCAGCAGAAAAGGCCGCTGACAAGAAATAAATTGAAAAAAACGGGGGGCTATCTTGCTTTTACTGATTTAGCCCCCTATTTTTGCAATCCCAATAGGAACTATATTCCTTCTTAGCTCAGTTGGTTAGAGCACATGACTGTTAATCATGGGGTCCCTGGTTCGAGCCCAGGAGAGGGAGCAAGAGTGGACAAGCCATCAGAAATGATGGCTTTTTCTTTGTCTATCAGGTAGTTAGACTAGTTGCATCTTTTAAGCAGACATTTAAACTAAAAATCTATTAAGGTTTGAAATTTTTAGTTTTCTCTTTTATCCAGTTAATAGCAATTTCTACAGGTGATTTATCATCAGTAAATGGAGTATTGTGTCCTAAATTTGAGAATAAAGTATATTCGAAAGGTTTGCCTTCTGATTTAAGGGTATTGATTTGCTCAATACATAATTTTACAGGAATCTGAATGTCTTTTTCCCCAAATAGCCAAAGTGATGGTGCCGAAATATTTCTTAAAGCAACCTTTGGGTCAGTACTGATAAATTGATAACGGTCTGAATCGTTTTTGATATGGTTTCGAGCGTCTTCTTCAGTATGGTTTACCCAAAAATTAGTATTCCCGTTGGTATAAAACTGAAACCTAAGTTGTTCAAGGGAAGTGATTGTAGGGCAACTAAATAAAACCATAAAATTCACAAGTGGATTATAATTTGCAGCAATAGGAATAATCCATCCAGCTTGACTGAAACCTAGAAGTCCTATTGGCGTACCATTACTATAATTTTTTATTTTATTCAATGCAGCACGTGCGTCTTTGGCTAATAAATTGATATTAAGGGAGTCAACATTATTTGTTCCAACCTCTGGTCCAGCATAAACTCCCCCAGATTTACCAACCCCTCGTTTATCATAGGTTAGTACTGAAATTCCATTATTTGCTAGTAACTCAGCGAATTCAGTCATTCTAGATTCTTGGCCTGAACCGTGTACAATTACAACGGAGGCGTACGCGTTTTTAGGTCTATATATTGTTCCTGCAAGATTAGCTCCTTCACTATTGATTATAATATCTTGTTTTATAACAGGTGTAAATTTTTGGGCAAAACCTTGATAAACAATGACTGTCTGTATGAGTAATAAAAAGATAACTTTCATCATACCTCAAAGGTAACTAATTTCATTTTGGTACGACACAGCATTCATTTTCTGCAACTTTATACGAAGTTCAACCCTTCAATTTCTTAATGGTCACATATTCTATCATCGGATTATAGTTGCATCTTTCGTCGAAAAGGGGAGCAAACAGGAAAGTCATCAGAAATGGTGACTTTTTTCGTTTAAAATTCATCTCTATTTCCTTTATTCATCGATTTTCGTGGTTCGAGCACAGAAGAGGGTTTGGTGGTTTTAAGACCTTTTTCTAAGAGGATTATATCTGATATTTTCGTTTTGCGCCAAGAATGTGCCAAGAGCAGGTTTGGTTATTGGAAATCCTATAAGTACTTTTCTTTTAACTTCGTGTAAATTGGAGGCAGTATTTGACATTCATCACTTTTTCAATCATTATAAGAAATTGCACGTTTTATCATTAATTGTGAAATTAGTATAACAGCACTTTATTTGAAGGAAGTATTAAAATTTAGAGCTAATTCATTAAAAATTGAAACAATTTCGTACTTTTAGCGTTATAATTACCATGCTGCAAGGATTCCACATACTACTCATAATTACATTTCTTGGCTGCCTAACCATGCCCGCGAAATCCTATGCGTGTGGAACAAAATCTAAGAAAGCGGAGAAATCCTGCTGTTTAAAATACACGTCTGAGAAATCTAATAAAAAGGATTGTTGCAATAATCATAAAAACACCCAACAGAAGGAAGACAATAGTTGTGGAGGTAATTGTGATAATTCTAAATGTAGTTGTCCTTCAAATTTAACTTCGCTGGTTTTGTCTAATTTTTTAGTAAGAGTTGATTTAAATACTTTTTTGATGCGCAATAAAGTAAATTCTTTATACAAAGAAACCTACCATTCATCAGGTTTTAACTACATTTGGACACCTCCCAATATAGGCTAATTTATTGCCATGACAGCCACAGGACTGTCTTATCTGAAGCAAAATAGTGCTTTAAAAATTCATTGTTTCTTATAGTAAAATTTAAAAAAATGAAATCAATAAACTTATTGATGGCAATGGCATTATTGCTATCCATCTCGACATGTTTCGCAGAAATTAAAAATGCCAAAGTGGAAACGGTACATATCTATGGAAATTGTTCTATCTGTAAGAAGACCATCGAATCTGCGGCCAATGTAAAAGATATTGTTCAGGTAGAATGGAATAAGGACACAAAAATGGCAGTCCTTACCTATGATGAAAAACAAACAAATCAAGATGAAATTTTAAAGCGCATCGGTTTGGCGGGGTATGACAGCGACAAATTTCTCGCTCCTGACAATGTGTATGCTAAACTTGAAACTTGTTGCCAATATGAACGGGCAGAAAAAATCATAGCAAAAATTGAAGCCACAAAAGCGGTAAATCTTGTTGTAGAAGAAAAAGTTGTCGCACCAATATTGGAGACAAAAACAGATGTGGAACAATTACAACTAAAAGAAGTCTTCAATTCTTATTTTGCAGTGAAAGATGCTTTAGTTAAAACAGACGGTACCTTGGCAGCAACCAAAGCCGCTTTGCTGTTAAATTCTATAAACGCTGTTAAAATGGAAAATTTAACGAAAGAGGAACATGCTGAATGGATGAAAGTAATGAAAGATTTAGTTTTTGATGCGGAACATATTTCAGAAACTAAAGATGCCGGTCATCAAAGAGACCACTTCACTTCTCTTTCAAAGAATATGTATTCATTGATAAAAGTTTCAAAACAAGAAACGCCTACTTATTATCAATTTTGTCCAATGGCTAACAAAGGCAAGGGGGCAAATTGGTTGAGCAAGGAGAACATCGTTAAAAACCCCTATTATGGTTCTAAAATGCTTGGATGTGGTAAAACTGTTGAAACGATAAATTAATGAGCTACTTTATTAAAAATATTGTTCTTAGTCCAAGTAATATGAGAATGAAGTCTTTAATCGTTTTTATTAAAACGAATGCTATAATTACCGTTTTTGTACTGTTTTCATCGACTGTTTTCGCCCAAAAAGTCGTTCGTTATGATCTGTACGTAAAGGATACCTTAGTGCATTTTGCTGGCAAAGAAAAACGAGCGATTGCGGTTAATGGTCAAATACCTATGCCTACTTTGACTTTTACCGAAGGAGATACGGCTGAAATACATGTTCATAACCAGCTTAAGGAGGAAACCTCGTTGCATTGGCACGGGCTATTTTTACCCAATAAAGAAGATGGGGTTCCCAACCTGACACAAATGCCTATTCGGCCAAATACAACTCATACCTATCGTTTTCCCATCATTCAAAATGGTACCCACTGGTATCATTCACACTCAGGGTTACAAGAACAAATAGGCATGTATGGGAATTTTGTCATGTTAAAAAGACCCAATGACCCCACCTTTAGAAAGGGAATAGATGACTTACCTACGCTACCTATTGTTTTGAGTGAGTGGACCAATCTAAACCCCGAGAACATTCACCGGATGCTCCATAATGCTAATGATTATCCGGCATTGAAAAAGAACTCCGTTCAAAGTTATGGTGAGGCAATTTCTGCAGGTCATTTTAAAACTAAAATGAAAAATGAATGGAAGCGAATGATGGCGATGGATGTGAGTGATGTCTATTATGAAAAAATATTCATGAATGGTCTGCCAAGTTCTGAATTTAAAAGTATCTATGGAAATGAGTTGAAAGGGGGTGACAAGGTTAGATTAAGAATTTCAAATGGGGGTGCATCATCCTATTTTTGGCTTACCTATGCAGGTGGAAAAATTACAGTGGTCGCAAATGATGGTAACGATGTCGAGCCGGTTGAAGTTGATAGATTAATTATTGCAGTTTCGGAAACCTATGATGTCATTGTAACTATTCCCGCTGAAAAAACAGCTTATGAATTCTTGGCAACGACAGAGGACCGGACAAATTCCGCATCCATTTATATTGGAAATGGAATTAAACAGTTGAAATCACCTTTACCCCGATTAAAGTATTTTGAAGGGATGAAGATGATGAATGACATGATGAAGATGAATGGTGAACTGGATGATATGGGTATGGCCATGAGTTTAAATCAAATGGACATGAATGTGGTGATGTATCCTGAAATAACGGGCGATGCTAAACCAAAACAAGATGACAATGACCCTAATCGTTATAATGCCAATGCACTGGGAGATATTATAACTCTGAATTATGCCATGTTGAAGTCCCCTACTATAACAGCATTGCCCAAGGAAGCTCCCGTCAAAGAATTATACTTTAAACTGTCGGGTAATATGAACCGGTACGTTTGGAGTTTAGACAATAAAGTCGTTTCAGAGTCGGATAAAATACTCATCAAAAAAGGGGAGAATGTTCGAATTGTAATATACAATGGTTCCATGATGCGCCACCCAATGCACCTACATGGACATGATTTTAGATTACTGAATGGTCAAGGACAAAATGCTCCTTTAAAAAACATAGTTGA
Organism: Aquirufa sp. A-Brett2-15D; assembly: GCF_054558735.1. NCBI lineage: Bacteria > Pseudomonadati > Bacteroidota > Cytophagia > Cytophagales > Flectobacillaceae > Aquirufa > Aquirufa sp. A-Brett2-15D. The sequence continues at coordinate 208,992 of NZ_JBSKFT010000003.1, forward strand.
TATAATGCCGATGGAAACAGACACATTAGAATTTAATGCGAATGTTGAGGGGGATTGGTTTTTTCATTGTCATATTTTATACCACATGATGAGTGGTATGGGGAGGGTATTTAGTTATGAAAATCAAATGCCCAATCCATTGATTCCTAATCCCAAACTTGCGCAACGGAAACTGTTTGCAGACGACCGTAATTTTCATTTTATGGCTGAGAATGATTTTGCAACTAATGGTAATGATGGGATGGCCATGTTACAAAATACAAGGTGGAGCATTGGCTCTGAATGGCGATTGGGGTATCATGATTTCCATGGCTATGAAGTGGAAACGCACATTGGTAGGTACATTGGTAAAATGCAGTGGTTAATGCCATTTATAGGCTTTGATTGGCGTTATAGAAAGTTTGGAATAGATGAACAAGAAACAAATCTATTTGGACAATCCAATAGCAAGGACTTAAGAAGTCTTATTACTGTCGGTGTAAATTACACGCTGCCATTACTCATTGTAGGACAAGCTGAAATCTATCAAGATGGAAATATTCGTTTTCAATTTATGAGAGAAGATATGCCCATTACCAAACGACTTAGAATGAGTTTTATGCTTAATACCGATAAGGAATACATGGCCGGTTTTCGTTACATCGTAAACAAAAACATGGGAATTACATCACATTATGATAGCGATATGGGATTTGGTGCTGGAATTACTTTTTCGTACTAAAAACATTTAAATTGTATATTAATAGAATTTAAAATAACAAAATCATGAAAAAAATTATTGTTTTAAACCTCTTATTGGTTCTTTCTGTTGGTGTTTATGCCCAACACCAAAACCATCAACCCCCAGCCGATACCAGTAAAACAGCGGTCAAACCCAAAAGTCCAAAAATGACGGCAATGGCAATGGTAGGCACAAATCACGTACATGTAGATTACGGTTCGCCGAGTGTGAGAGGTCGGAATATTTGGAATGGTTTAGTTGCCTATAATCAAGTATGGTCATCGGGAGCTCACAAGGCTACCTGGATAGATTTTGGTCAGGATATACTAGTTGAAGGTAAAGTTATTCCCAAAGGTAAATATGGATTTTTTACTATTCCAGGAAAAGAAACTTGGACTTTGATTTTGAGTAAAACGTGGGATATGCACTTAGCAGATGATTATAATGAAGAAAATGACATCATACGAATCAAGGTAAAACCCACAAAAAATGATAAGTTAATTGAAGCACTTACATATGAAGTATTACAAACAAATGCCATTGAAGGTAAATTGAAAATGAGCTGGGAATATTTAAGTGTTGAGTTTCCATTTAAAAATAAGTAAAAGATATTTTCGTTTTGTGCCAAGAATTACGCCAAGAATGTCGAACAGGGACGGACAAAGTCGGACAATCCAAACTAATTAGTATAAGAATTAGACCAAATTAGGGTTTATACGATGTACAAGGGGATTACATTATGACCCTTAAAAATCTGTTAATCATGGGGTCCCTGGTTCGAGCCCAGGAGAGTGAGCAAACAGGAAAGTCACTAGAAATAGTGACTTTTTTCGTTTAAAAACATCCCCTATTACATCCATTCATTGATTTTTGTGGTGTATTCAGAATGGAACTATTGGGTTTGAAAATCAAGAAGATGGGAAGTGTGAAATTGTTTTTAAAGCAGAAATTAAATCATAAAAATAGATCCCTAAATTTGTCTCGATTAGACTTTAAAAACCAAGTTCCGAAGTGGTTAATTGAATCAATTCGACGAACGGTACTTATTTGGAGTTTGTCCAACTTGCTGCTTGAATAAGCGCGTAAAATGTTGTGGATATTTAAATCCCATTTCGAATGCAATTTCATTTATAGTTTTATCAGATTTGAATACTCGATTTTTGGCAACACTTATGGTCTTGTTTTGTATGAAATCTTTTGCAGTTAACCCCGTTTCTTTTTTGATTAAATCACCAAAATAGTTGGCTGATAAATGTAGCTCATTTGCGAAATGACTGACGGATGGAATACCATATACCTGTGCTTGATCAGATTCAAAATAGCCGTTCAATAGGATTTCAAATTGTTCTAAAATACCCTTATTTACATGATCCCGTGTTATGAATTGGCGATCGTAAAAGCGCTGGCAATAACCTAAAAACAATTCAATATTTGATACAATCAATTTTTTAGAATGCTGATCAATGGGCTGATTCAATTCAAAGTCAATTTTTGCAAAGCAATCTAAGATCATTTGCCGCTCATCGTCTGATAAATGAAGTGCTTCGTGTGATTCGTAGTTGAAAAATTTATGTTGGGCAATCGTTCGGCCTAAATTAGTGCCCAGCAATAAATCAGGATGAAAGACTAAGCCATGACCCATTGGCTGATAGGGAACTTTAGGATTTTCGATTTCGACAATTTGGCCTGGAGCAAAAAAGACTAACGTTCCCGCTTGATAATCATAGGAATGTCGACCGTATTTCATGTCGCCACATTTGACGTCCTTCAGGATGATTGAGAACAATCCATATTGAAAACGAATCTTATCTGCATCGCCCCATTCCCGGATATTAGCTTTGGAGAAATCAATAATTGACACCAAAGGGTGCAAGGTCCTGTGATTATTATCTTTATTGTATTGCGCTATGCTATTGATTGGGTAATTCAATTCCATGGGTCACGAATATTTGAAACGAATTTACCAATTATCGAATATAAGCAAATCAATAAAAAACCATATCTGTAAAAATGGTAGATAATACTTGAATTTATGTACTCAATGCAAACGATTATTGTTTCAAATTTGCGGTATAAATAAATTATAAAATGAAAGCAATCACATTATTCTTGGCCTTTTCACTTCTGGCAGTTACTAGTTCTTTCGCTCAATCGAACACGGAGGATTTTATAAGGCAACTCTCTAAAGACAAGTGGCAATGGATGTCAGACAAAGACGTAGTTAAATTAGAGATTTTATTTGATACCAAATGTGAATTTGTTCATATGGGAGGGACTTGGGGAAAGGCACGAGAATTGGATATAATAAAAAGTGGTTTCATTTGGTACAAACAAGCAGAGGTGTATTCCACTAGTGTAAAAATCTATGGAAATACTGCAATTCTTTTAAGTGATATTGATTTAGTCGCGCAAGTAGGTAGTAATTCTGTAACTAATCCCTTTATGGTTACTGAAGCATATATATATGAGAATAATACTTGGAAAATGGCACAATTGACCTTTTCACATTTATCAAGACAAGTAAAACTTAAATAATAAATTAAATGAAAAAGCTAGTTTACATATTGAGCTTCATGCTCATTTCTATTTCAACTGTCTTTGCTCAAATTAATAGAGAAAAGGAGTTAATTCAATTGTCGAATGATAAATGGCAATGGATGTCAGAAAAGAATGTAGAAAAATTAGAGAAATTATTCGATGATAAGGCCAAATTCGTTCATATGAGTGGAACATGGAAAAAAGACGAAGAATTGGATATTATAAAAACAGGACGTATTTGGTATAAAAAAGCCACTATCAAAGATAGTGCCGTCGAGATTTTAGGTAAAACAGCCATTGTTTGGAATCGTATCACATTAGACGCTATCGTGCGTGAGCAAGTAGCGGTTACGGAGTTTACTGTAACTGAGGTTTACCAAAAACAAGGTAGAGAATGGAAGATGCTTGCACTTACATTTAGTAGTGTGCGTGATACCCACGAAATCAAACATTAACCTAATTTGAATAGAATAAGTAATAACCGACGCATTTGAATATATTTGCTCTGATTCTTTAAAATCACATAGACTATGATCAAGAAATTCACAGTTCGCATTAATAAGAAATCCCACATTGTTACGGTGGACGAGAACATGCCACTTTTGTGGGTGCTTCGGGATATTCTAGACATGAAAGGTACTAAATACGGTTGTGGCGTGGGTTCCTGTGGTGCCTGTACCGTTCATTTAAATGGTTCGGCTGTTAGGTCTTGTCAGTTGCCTATTTCAGCTTTGGCAAATCAAGAAATAACCACGATCGAAGGTTTAGCAGAAAAGGGAGAACACCCAGTCCAAAAAGCTTGGTTAGACGTTGATGTAGCACAATGCGGGTATTGCCAGTCAGGCCAAATCATGAGTGCCGCAGCCCTTTTAAAAAGCACGCCGAAACCCACGGAAGAGGACATTGAGAATTTCATGACGGGTAATATTTGCCGTTGTGGAACGTATACACGAATTAAAAAAGCTATCCTACAAGCAGCAGCCTCGAAATAAGATGAAAAAGACCAACGAAAATTATAGCAGACGCTCGTTTCTAAAAGTATCTTCCTTGACAGGTGGTGGACTGATGCTAGGTATATCTTGGTTCGCTTCTGCGAAGTCGGAGGAAACCTTGAAGGCATTAGGTGCGGAGCCTACCTGGGAACAATTAACGAGTTACATCAAGATCACACCAGATAATGTAGTGAAGATATTTTCGCCTAATCCAGAATTTGGCCAAAACGTTATGACCTCACTTCCCATGCTCATCGCAGAGGAATTAGACGTTGACTTTAAATCTGTTCAGGTGGAGCAGGCAAATTATAGTCTTGCTTTATACAATCGTCAATTTACGGGAGGTAGTCAATCTATTCGCCAAGCGTGGAAATTATTACGTACTGCTGGAGCCTCAGCTCGTCAAATGATTCTAACGGCGGCCAGCCAAGAATGGAATGTTCCTATCGCGGAATTAACGACCGCAAATGGAATGGTGATGAATTCTTTCAGTGGGAAGTCAGCGACCTACGGATCTTTTGCGACAGCAGCTTCGAAATTACCTGTTCCGAAAGACATCGTTTTAAAAGGAAATAAAAACTTCAAGTTATTAGGTACCCCACAGAAGAATGTGGAGGGACCCAAAATCGTGAAAGGCCAATCTTTGTTTGGTATGGATTACCAAGTTCCAGGCATGCTTATTGCGATGACAGAACGACCACCAGCATTCGGTATGCGCTTAAAGTCCTTTGATGCGACGGCGGCGAAAAAGATGCCAGGAATTGTTGATATTTTCCAAATACAAGTTTATGAGCCTACTCAAAAACTAGCCATGTTCGATACACGAACTTTTAACGAGGTAATCGCGGTGGTTGGAAAGACAACATGGGATGTGATGAATGCTCGGAAGGCTTTAAAAGTAGTATGGGAAAATGCACCAGAGACTAAGGAACTTGGTATGGGTGGACGAGATACTATCGTACCTGCGGGTCTAGAAAGCACGAAAAAACATTATGTTCAGATGCTTGAAATGGATAAAAAACCAGGACGAATAGAACGAAAAGATGGAGATCCCGAAAAGGCATTTGCGGAAGCGAAACATATAATAGAGCGGACTTATACTGCGCCGTTTTTAGCCCATAATATTATGGAACCTACGAATACTTTCGCACACGTTCAGGGGGATAAGGTTCGTATTTTAGGGCCGATTCAGGGGCCGGATATGGTTGCGAATACAGTTGCTGCTCGGTTAGGTATTCCAAAAGAAAATATTGAGATAGAGTTAGCACGGATGGGTGGAGGTTTTGGTCGAAGAGCTTATGGCCATTATATGGTTGAGGCTGTATTGATTTCGAAGCAGGCAAACGCACCTGTTAAATTAATTTATAAAAGGGAAGATGATGTTAGTGCGGGGATTTATCGACCGATGTATCAAATGACCTACCGTGCTGCTTTCGATGAGAACAAGCGTCTAACTGCAATGCATATTAAAGGTGGTGGTGTTCCGGAATCTCCTCTACACGCGAATCGATTTCCAGCAGGAGCCTTAGATAATTACCTAGCAGAGAGCTGGGCAATTCCTTCTAACATCACGATAGGAGCTTTCCGTGCCCCTCGTTCTAATTTCAACGCGGCGGCAGAGCAATCGTTCCTAGATGAGATTTCAGAGTACATGGGTAAAGACCCGATTGCTTTCCGTTTAGAATTATTACAAAGAGCAAAAGAAAATCCTGTAGGCAAAAGCAACGATTACGATGCGGCGCGATACATGGGAGTATTGGAATTAGTTCGGGATAAATCGGGTTGGGGGAAAGCAGAAAATGCAGGTAAAAAACGTGGAGTTTCAGCGTATTTCTGTCACAATTCGTATGCTGCACAGGTAATAGATTTGCATGTGAAGGACGGCCAAGTTATCGTGGATCAGGTTACCTCTGCTTTAGATTGCGGAGTGGTTGTGAATCCAGAAGGTGCAAAAAATATGGCGGAAGGTGCGGCGATTGATGGCATTGGTAATGCTTTGTTTGGTCAATTGACTTTAACGGATGGCCGTACAGATCAAAAGAACTTTGATACGTATCGAATGATTCGACATAACGAAGCTCCTAAGAAAATTGATGTCCATTTTGTTCAAAATGAAGTAGATCCTACGGGTCTTGGCGAACCGCCATTCCCTCCTATTTTTGGTGCGATGGCGAATGCATTATACAAAGCGACAGGGAAGCGGTTTTACCAGCAACCTTTTGCTAGTCAAATAGGATGATTTAGTGTTTAAGGATAGAGAAATCGTTTAAATTTGGCTGCAACATTCCACCTATTAAGGGAGCGATATAAGACAAGCCATCAGAAATGATGGCTTTTTCTTTGTCCGTCAATGAGTTAGGGTAGTTGCATCTTTTAATTTATTCTCTATTCTTCACAAAGTCGAAAATTGCTCCAATAAACACTCCAATTGCTAAGCCAAATCCTGCACCTGTGGCAATGTTTCCAGAAATAATTCCATAGGCTGCTCCAAATACTACTCCAAAGCAAGAGCCAAGTGCAATACCGTTTCCTGAATTTTTATTCTTTTTGTCTGCCATAGTTATTTGTTGAAATTATTCTTTTTGAAGGTACACAATTTCCTAATAGTCACATACTCTATCATCGCATTATAGTTGCATCTTTCGTCTGTAAGGGGAGCAATAATGATAAAAAGGTTATACTTTTATAGTGTAACCTTTTTTATGTTTTATGGATAAACTTGTTCAATTCCTTAAAAAGTACCGAAATGAAGTTATCGTGGGCGTACTTGTGTTTCTATTCTTGATTTTCAGGGATGTAATTAAGACCTTCTTTTAAAATAGCAGGAACTTCAACCCTTTAATTTCTTAATAGTAACAAACTCTATCATCGCATTATAGTTGCATCTTTCGTCTGTAAGGGGAGCACAAATCAAAAAGAGGTCATTTTCGACCTCTTTTTTTGTTTAAAAACCATCATATCTTTCTGTAAAGAGACATTTTTGTGGTTGCATCTTTTTGATTTTCAATACCTCGTTTTTCGTAAAAGCTGCAACCCTAAATCACTGTGATGAGGAGAAATGTGGTCTATCGAATTTATATGGAGGTTTTAATATTGGATTTTGAGGTTAGAGCTCAGTAGAGGGGGTGATGATTTTTCTCCAATTTTAATAAGTATGTTTTTTGGAGACGCTTACATAATAAGCGAGGGGAAAACATTTTAGATAAATTCATTAAGGCTTTTGAATTCGTATCTGGATAAGAAAATACAAAAAAAAAAATTCTAGATTTGGATTCCGTAACTTTAAAAGTTAATTAATCCACACTAGTTTAACTTTTCATTAATGTATAAATACCTATTAATTTTAGTTTGCTTTAGTGGATTTTCCCAAAGGAGTTATCAACTAAAAGGCAGACTAGTAGATTCTCTGAACTCCGAAATTTTATCTTTCGCAACAATCCGATTAGAATCCAACAATCAGGCATATCTCACGAAAGGGGCCATTGCAGACCAGAAAGGCAATTTTGAGTTCAGTGGTTTAATTGAAGGTGATTATGAGGTCAAAATTCAATATGTTGGGTACCAAACTAAACTCCTTAAATTATTTGTAGGCAGATCAAATAGCCCCTTAAACTTGGGTGACATTTTCTTGTCTCCTTTAAATCAAACCTTGGAATCTGTAACCATTTCTAGTGAAAAACCCAAGGTAATAGCCACGTTGGAAAAGCAAGTTTTTAAAGCAGATCAATTCGAAGTGGCTAAAGGAGGAACAGCCATTGATGTCCTTAAAAACATTCCATCCATAATGGTAAATGCGGAGGGCGAATTGTCAATGCGAGGATCAAAAGGGTTTTTAATTCTTATCAATGGGAAACCCACGCAAGTGGATGCAGCTACGATTCTGTCTCAAATTTCAGCAAATACGATCGAAAACATAGAATTAATCACGGCACCGTCCGCGAAATACGATGCAGATGGGAAAGCTGGAATTATTAATATCACCACTAAAAAAGGGACCAATGAAGGGTGGTCACTTACCACAAATGTCCAATATGGACTTCCTCGAATAAAAGAATATGAAAACGAATCTGAACCAATTAGGCAGGGCTTAGACATTAGCTCGACTTACCAAAAAAACAAATGGGACATTTCTGCCTCTTTAAATTACTTAAAGAATGATATTGCAGGAAGACGTGAAGGCGATGTAAACACGACAATTAATAACATTTTTACTAGTTTCCCCAGTGAGGGGGAGAGAAGTTTAAGGCGAGAAAACTTGGGCTTACGAAGTTCTGTTCTATTTACACCCACAAAAAATGATGAAATCCTTGCTGGAATTTACATTGGGAAACGAGAGCAGTACAGACAAGCCGACATCTTATACAATAATGTTAAATATGATATAAGTACAAATAAAATCCTTGGAAGAAGTAATTACTTTAATACGAATCTAGTTTTAAAGTCGGGGACATTCAATGTATATAATGTAGATTATACGCATCGATTTCTGGATAAATCAACTGTCATAATTTCCGGACTTTACGAATATGCTATGATCGATGGGTATACTAAAAATCGAAATTTGCGCGCAGATAATTATGCAGATACCCTTCAATATACCCTTAACACAGGCGAAAATCCATTGGATGCCTACCGAATCAAAATTGACTATGAAAAAACGATAGGGTTAGGCAAAATGACGGTAGGGTATCAATTTAGAAATCAACATCAAAAAGGGATTTTTAATTACTTTGAAAAAGTTGGGAACGGTTCCGCACTTATTTTCAACCCGGATTTTTCAGCAGAAATAAAGGTTATTAATAAAATACACGGTGCTTTTATTCAATACGGTGGAACCTATAAAAAAATGGAATTTTCAACGGGTTTACGGTATGAAAATGCATTTCGTGAGTTTATTGCGAGTAAAGGGATAAACAACTCAATCCTAGAATTGAGCAATTTTTTCCCTTCTGCTAACCTACTTTATAATGTAAAAGATGATTTACGCATTAAATTTGCTTATAGCAAACGTGTTCAGCGTTCCACAAACAATGAACTCAACCCTTATCCAGAACGAGAACATAGCGAAACGTTAGAACAAGGGGACCCAACCATCCGGCCAGAATTCATCTCTATTGTAGAATCAGGAATTACCAAAGATTTTAGAAAAGGGTCTTTCTATGCAAACTTATATACCCAAAACATCGACAACATAGTAAACCGGGTAAATAGCGTCTATAACGACACCATTTTGAACAGAATCTATACGAACGCAGGAAAAGCAATTTTAGTCGGCTCAGAAGTAGGTATAACCTATAATCCATTTAAAAAACTGAAGCTATTTTTAGGCGGGAATGTCTATCAACTCAACATTAACGGAGCCCTTTTTAACAACATGGTTACTGTAAATTCATCCGGACTTGTGTATTCTATCAACTCAAATTTGAGCTATCAATTTAATTCCACTACCTCCGCACAATTTAACCTTTCTTATCTATCCGCTAAAAATACGGCTCAAGGTATCAATTCTAGATTCTATCAACCGAATGTCTCCATTAAAAAAAGCTTGTTAGCGAATAAACTCTCTTTAACTATCCAATGGCAAAACCTGGCTTTAGGGAATATGAAAGTGAACGAACAGAGCATTTCAACACGCGGATCAAATTTTTATACGAGCACGAATTATATTCAAGAACAAAATATTATTCTGGTAAATCTATCTTATAATTTCCGTTCCTCTACTAAAAAAGCAAAGCTACCTACCAGTGAATTTGCAGAAAAAGAGTTTTAGAGATTGACTTTAGTAGTTAGCATTCCATTTAAATAAAGTCGTTTTGATTCAATTGTAATAATTGAATTGACAGGCAGATTCTCTTTTTTTCATCATTGGAATGAGTAATAAACGCCCTCAAAATTTCATAAAGTGTTGTTTGGTTGATTTAAATAGAGAAAATGGCTGCAACATTCCACCTATTAAGGGAGCAAATAGGAAAGCCGATCAGAAATGATCGGCTTTTTCGTTGTATTTCTATTTGATTGAAGGTTTAAAAATTCATAGTATATTTGATCATGCTAAAATTAGATAGGACATATAGCACTTCTGGAAACCTTTTTGAAATGAAGGAAGAGGTTATACCTTATTTAGGAATGAGAAAGGAAGAAATTGCTAAGGTTTTTGCCTATTTAAATAGTGTTTCTTTTAATTATACTTTAGGGCATCCTCCTAAAATGGACAAATCAATTTTTTCAATGCGCAAAAATTAGCCATGGGGAATATCTTTAATCTAGATTTTCAAGAATTTTTATTGGCTCTGAATAAAAATGAAGTCAATTATGTCTTAGTTGGAGGATATTCTGTAATCTATCATGGATTCCCTAGAACGACAGGGGATTTAGATATATTTGTAGAAGTTTCAACAATTAATTACGCAAAATTGGTCCAGGCATTTGAACAATTTCAAATGCCACTTTTTGACATGTCCGAAGACTCCTTTCTACATCAATCCCAAATTAATGTGTACACATTTGGAAGACCTCCAGTGTGTATTGAAATTTTGAAAGAAATCTCTGGTTTTACTTTTCAAGAAATTTATAACAATGCGCTGAATACCGTTTTTGAAGAAATTCCAATGAAAGTTATTCATATAAATGATCTCAGAAGGAATAAAAAAATTAGCGGTAGAGCAAAAGACTTAAATGATTTGGAAAATCTTTCCAAAATATAAGGACTGTTTTGAAGGAATTGGCTGCAACATTCCACCTATTAAGGGAGCCACACTGGACAAGTCATCAGAAATGGTGACTTTTTTCATTTAAAAACCTACCTATATTTATTTGTGAAAATTAAAACGCATAAAAGCCATCAAACTATAGGACAGGTAGAAAAAAGAAAAGGGGAAGCGCTGCCGCTTACCTTACTTTGAAAGGTGGATGAATTGTCGAATATACAAATAGTATTATCCCAATATTATCTGGGGAGAGCCAATTTTAGTAGAAATGGCCTCTTAAAGCTAATTTTTCAAGGGCCTTCTTAATTAATTTTTAATTTGGATTTAATATTCAGGCAAGAGACTTGAGATAGCTTTGTGGATAATTTAAATCTAAATAATTCCAGTCCAAAACTACTACTCAATTATGATTGCTCAAAAAAGCTTTTGGAGGGGTTTAATGACGGCATGTTTGCTGCTTACCCTCAATTTTACTTTTGCCCAACAAACTCAAGTGTCGGGCAAAGTTAGTGATAACAAAAATATACCACTTGGTCCGGTAAACGGAACGGTACTTGATGAAAATGGTGCGCCACTTCCGGGAGCAAATATCCGTGTGAAAGGCACTTCTAAAGGTATTGCTACCGATTCGGACGGTAAATTTTCTTTGGATGCTCCAAAAAACGCCATCTTAGTAATTTCCTATTTGAGCTACAACTCAAAGGAAGTTTCAGTAAATGGATTAACTACCTTATCGATTCAATTGGAGTCAGACAATTCTGAGCTAAATGAAATTGTGGTTGTAGGATACGGTATCCAAAAGCGTGCTGATATAACTGGATCAATCTCCTCTATAAAAAGCGAAAATTTTAATAAGGGTGTAGTTAACAACCCAGGGGAGCTTTTGCAAGGTAAATTGGCAGGTGTGGCCATTACCTCTGTAAGTGGTGAGCCAGGAGCTAACCAAAATGTGATCATCCGAGGTGTAGGTAGTTTGCGCTCTGGAACCCAGCCGCTTTATGTAGTGGATGGCTTCTTGTTAGACAACTCCTCTACTGGTGTGGCTACAAACGCGCTCAACTTCATTAACCCAGCCGATATTGCGAGCATTGACGTGTTGAAAGATGCGAGTGCAACAGCGGTTTACGGTTCGAGAGCATCCAACGGTGTAGTGGTAATCACTACCAAAAAAGGATCAGGTAAGGGTCAAGTAAACCTTAATTTGTCAACTGGATTCGCTTCCCTTCCAAACCAGCTTCCTGTATTTGATGCTGCTACTTTCCGTGCTCAGGTAAAGGCTGTAGGTGGAACCTTGGTTGATCTGAAAGGAAACACTAATTGGCAAGACGAATTGACTCAAGCGGGTATTACTAAAAATGCAAACCTCTCTTTAAGTGGTGCAGCTAGTGAAAAGTTCTCCTATTTTGCGTCAATTGGCTACCAGGATCAGGATGGTATTTTGAAAAATAGCAACTTGAAGCGTTACTCTGGTAAATTGAACATCAACCAGAAGGCGTTAAACGGCAAGTTGAATGTGGACTACAACCTAACTGCTTCTCGTACTGAGAACTTGCGTCCAGCGATTACTTCTGTGATCAGCGACATGATCACCTTGAACCCAACGATTCCTGCGTACACTAACGGACAGCCAACAGATTTGCCGACTAATTCGCTTAATCCATTGAGAAGAAACCAGATCTATACAGACATGGCAATCAATAATAGAATATTGGCTTCTATTTCTCCTTCTCTTCAGCTTGCGAAGGGCTTGGTATACAAGTTGAACTTTGGTGTGGATTATTCTGCTACGAACCGTGATATTCAGTACAAGCCATTTCCTTCGGTAGTAAACGAAGGTAACATTTCAAATGGGGCCCTAGATGTGATCTTTGATCCCAATACCAATCAGCTTGTAGAAAATACCTTAAGCTACAATTGGTCCTTAAAGTCTCACAATTTGACCTTCTTGGCAGGACACTCTTACCAAGATTTACGTGATGAAAGTAAGACCATTTCTTTCCAGGGTTTTGTAAACAACAACATCGAGCCAAGATACCAAGATCAGACTAGCACGGTAACGTTACCAACTGCTGTGAGCACTGGGGCTGTACGAAATGAATTGCAATCCTATTTTGGTCGAGTGAATTACGCATTTGCTAACAAGTACCTTATAACCGCAACATTAAGAGCTGATGGTTCTTCTAAGTTTGGTGCTAACAACAAGTATGGCTACTTCCCTTCCGTTGCTTTAGGATGGAACGTGACTAACGAAGATTTCATGGCCAACTCTTTCTTCAATAACTTGAAGGTTCGTGCCAGCTACGGTGTAACAGGTAATCAGGAAATTCCTTCAAAAATTACCCTTGCAAGTTTCTCTGAAAACAGATTAGCGACAGGTGCAGGAAGTTTTAACACCTATCCTCTCGATCCAGCAGCAACTACGATTGATAAATATCCTTACGGAATTACGTATACGCGATTGGCCAACCCAGATTTGCAGTGGGAAGTTTCTTCTCAGCTAGATTTTGGTGTTGACTTCTCATTGTTCAACTTTAGATTGACTGGAACCTTGGATTATTTCAGCAAGGTGTCTTCTAACATTCTCTTGGAGGTTGTTCCAGCTGACCCTATTCAGCCAACTGCTACATTCTGGAATAATATCCCAGACATGAAGATTGTGAACAACGGAATAGAATTGGCCTTGGATTACAAATCTGACCCAAAGGGTTCATTTACTTACAATGTGGGAGGTAACGCTACCTATATCCAAAACAAAGTAGTTGATTCTCCTTATGCTGTTTTGGTGACGGGTTCTGCTCAGGGTTCTGGACAGACCGGTGCAACCATCAACGGATACATCAACAATGAGCCGATTGGAGCCTTTTACATGTACGAGTTTGAAGGAGTGAAGGATGGTATCAGTGTGTACAAGGATACAAATAAGGATGGCAAGGTGTTAGACAATGACCGAGCTGTAGTCGGTAGTGCGATACCAAAATTAATCTATGGTTTCTATTCCAACTTCAACTACAAAAATTTCCAGTTGGGCTTAAACTTTAATGGAATGTCTGGAAGCAAGGTGTTTAACCATACAAACATGACCTTATTTCCTAAGGCGTTATTAGCTCAGTCTAACAATACTACAAACTTTGCAGTGCAGTACCCTAACGAGACCCTGGCTAACGCCAACATTGTATCTACGCGTTACCTAGAGGATGGATCTTTCCTACGATTGAATAACGCCACTCTTGCGTACAACGTACAGCCAAGTAAGGTTGGCTTAGGTAAAGCATTCCAGAACATTCAATTCTCTGTGACTGGTCAAAATCTATTTGTTTTGACAGATTATTCAGGCTTTGATCCAGAAGTAAATACGGGCTCCACTTCCGGCGGTATTCAAACATTCGGTATCGACCGATTTACTTACCCTAAGGCTAGAACTTTCTTGATTGGTCTAAACCTAACATTCTAATTACAATTCAAGAGTTATAAAATCGAAAAAAAATGAAAAAATTACTAGTATTTAAATTGTTGCCGTTAACTGTATTCATCTTCGCATTTTTCGGGTGTACAACGCTAGAAGAAGATATCATTGACGAATCCCTAACGGGTTCAGGTCAGGCGGAAGTAGTAAGTGGTTCAATTGGTCCGGTATACGGCTTTTTGAGAGGTGCGATTTGGTTACACACAGCAAATTTCGGTCTTCAGGAAATTGCTTCTGACGAGGCAATCCTTCCTTACCGAGGTGGAAGAGACTGGTTTGATGGGGGGAAATTTATCTCTGTACACCAGCACTTAACTACTCCAGGTAATAGCTTGGTAGGTGATACCTGGACTTACATGACACTAGGTTTGTCTCGTGCTTTGACTGCAGAAGAGCGAATGAAATTGGAAGTTAAAAAAGGTAATACTGCTGCTCAGGACGCGCTTTATGAGATGGTTGCCATGAAGGCATACATCAATATGATGATTCTTGACAACTGGGGCTTAGTATTTAAGAAAGATGCTACTAACGATAAGTCTGAGATTTTAAGAGGTCAAGAGGCCGTTAATTATCTCGAAAAAGAATTGCTATCTGTTCGTGACGTAATTAAGAGCGACAAGGGTGCTGGCCGATTGAACCAGTTTTCAGTGAAAGCTTTGTTAGCACGTTTGTACTTAAATGCTGCAGTGTATCGTGCTCCTTACGGAGCTCCTAGCTTCAAGAAAGAAGATATGGATAATGTGATCAAGTATACTAACGAAATCATTGCTGGTCCTTATGCACTTTCTGCTGAGTACTTCGATATTTTCGGAGATAATAATAGCACTAACCGTGAGCTTATCTTCGCTATGGATCAGCGCGGTGTATTGCAGACTGAGCACCAAAGATGGCAGTACTGGTCCATCTCGGGCGACTTGGTTCCACGACCTGAATTTCCAAATACCCGTGGTACTGATGCCGCAGCGATGACGACAGATTTTTACCAAACTTGGGTAGATGCTTATGGTTCAGTAGATCCAGCGGTGGCAGATGCTCGTTTCAGCATGAAGCAAACAATGGTGCCAGCAAACTTACAGAACTTGACAGGTATTACTCCTGCAAATGACGAGAACCAATACTATTGCGTGGATGCCAAGTCTTTCCAAATTGATCGTGGTATCATTCGTGGTGTGATTTGGGGTCCAAGAAAAGACGCAGGTGGAAAAATCATCTTGTGTCCTGATGGCAAAGTAAGAATCTATCCAGTAATCAATGCGAGAACCAGCGGTGCTAACAGAACTTATGTGAACCACAATTTGCAGGTTGATTTCACAGAGCAAGGAAGTTTGCACAATACAGGTTACAGATTCTCAAAGTACCAATTCAGCAGCACAGGTCCAGATTGCTGTTCTTACAGTAGTGTTGACTTGGTGTTGATCCGTTTGGGGGAAATTTACCTAATGCGTGCTGAAGCTAAATTGAGAAATGGAGACAATGCAGGTGCCTTGGCTGATGTTAATACCTTGAGAACTTCAAGATCTGCCAGAGCAAGTCAGCGTCCAGCTGCTTTGACTACACTAACGACAGATATCTTGTTTAGAGAATCAGGTTTTGAATTGTATTGGGAAGCGTTCAGAAGAAACTACCAGATCCGTTTTGGTAAGTTTGAAAAGACTTGGACGGGTAAGGAAAGCACTAATCCTCAAAAGCGTTTGTTCCCTATTCCTCAGAGAGCTATCGATGGTTCTTCTAACGAAAAAGGATATCTAGTTCAAAACGCAGGATATTAATAACCGCCTATTTTACTTATAGAAAACCTTAAATTTTATCAAAAAAACCGATCGGCTGTGTCGATCGGTTTTTTTACGCCCTTCTTTTAATCTCAAAAATTAGTTTATTTTTTACTTGGGTTCAGAACGGGATTTGCTCGTTCATACTTGTTTCCTTCAAAAAACACCTTGTACGAGGATTTGAATAGCTTGGACGGGAGGTAATAATCGGTGGAGATAACCTGGGCTCCGGAGGATTTTGCTTTTTCAAACTGGGTGTAATCTTCGGTGCGAGCCTCTTCCGTGCCTGAGTCGGATCGGGTACGTATCATATAGCCCTTTCGAACCAATTCTTGAATGTAGGCTTCGTTTTTCACAGGATCGTTAATTATGCGGAATCCAGCTTCTGGGTTACCCTCCTTGAGGTTGACGAAAAATACGGCATTGGCTAAGCCTGGTTTTTTAGTTAAATAGGTTCTAATTTTTTCTTCACTTTCGTCCAATACAAACAAGAATTTACCCCTTGCTTGGTCTAGGGATGGCCAGTTACCGTTAAGGGCACCTTGCTCCAAGGAGGCAAAGCTTCCCTTTACTTGGTCTGGGATGAGTAGCTTTTCCAAGCCGAGGTGCGTTCTGATTTCCAAGTCAATGCTGTCCAAGGCCGTCGCAGTGAAGGGAAGTGGACGAACCGTATTGGGGATGGGAGCATCCTTCGCATTGACCAGAATAAAGATGAGGTGGTGGTCCAGGTGCGCATTGCTCCACTTTTTGAGTGCCTGAAGGGCCTCTGCAAAAACGAGGTAATGCGACTGAAAATCAATGTCTTGCACATGGAACATTTTGAGACCAGGTAGAGTCAACTTATTTTCTAGGTCAAAGTTGAAGTTAGGATTTCCTCCTTTTTTGATTATTTCTATCCCTTTAGGTCGCGTATATCGGCCGCCTTGTGGGTCGTGAAAAACATCAAGTTCTAAGTTTCTTAAACCCATGTCCAATTGTTTTTCAAGTGGCGCATGCTCGTACTCAAGTCCTTGGGCAGTTTTAGCATTCATGCCACGGAGGTAAGTAAGAATCTCGGGTGCAATGGCACTTTTGTAGCTATTATGGCTACCGATGATTTGCGTTTGGTTGAGCTTTTGCGCAAGCAGGGGAAAGCACAACAGGAAGGAAAGGGGGAGTAAAAGTATGTTTTTCATGATCAAGAGTTTTAGCATTTAAGTTCTCATTAATTCGTATGAACTGGATCAAAATTACATCATCAAATTGTTATGATACCGAGTTTAGCCGATAACATTATTCTTTTTTAACTCTTGATTTAAGTAGCTTAAGCTTACTAATTGCCAGTAGATTTGGGATGAAACTTCTCAAAAAACTCTTGTTCTTCGTTGGTGTTCTTGCCTCTTTTTTTGTTTAAAAACCAGCATTAAAGATCAATCGATTCTATCGAATACAGTCTTCCAAGAACGCTCTTCATCCCAAATGTTCGATTTTGCTTTGGCCAAAACAGCAATAGACTTTCCATCTTTGCTCAAGTTCTAAACCTCGGTCACGCGGGTATAGGCTTGTTGTTTTACATTGACTTTGTAAGGGGTGCTCGTTATAAAATATACAATGGAATTTATGGTCATGGTTTGTCCATCATTGGATAAATTGACAGAAAACGTTTTTCTATTTTCTGGACTAAGACTAATTTGTCTTGTTTTCCCATCGAAGATCAGCTTCTCCACACTTTTAGCAGATGCTTTGTTAGAATCCGGATTTTCTATGGTTAAAAAATCTGCCTGCTCTGCGATTTTCAGTCTTTTACAAAGTCAAACGCGTACTCAGGGCCATTCCACCTGCGTGTCTTTCCAAGACTTCGTATTGGCTGATTCAATGACGGCTTCGCAAACACGTTGTGTTTGTAACGCGTCTCTAAAGGTAGGCGCACAAGGTGTATTTTCTCCTATTGCTTTGAAAAAATCAGCCGCTTGATGAACAAAACTATGCTCATACCCAATAATTAAACCAGGCACCCACCATTTGTCCATGTAAGGCTGGTTTCCATCTGTAACTAATATGGATTTCCACCCCCGCGTTAACGCGTCATCCGCATGATCAAACATTTCTAAGCGATTCAAATCATGTAAATCCCAACGCAACGAAGCATGTTCCCCATTTATTTCAAACGTATACAGGGCCTTGTGGCCACGCGCATAGCGCGTAGATTCAAAAAGGCCTAAAGAGCCATTATCAAAGTGGCAATGGAAAATACACGCATCATCAATGCCTACTTTTTTCACTGCACCCGTACTAACGTGCACGCGTTCTTTAATAAAGGTTTCCGTCATCGCGGACACATCTGCAATACCCCCATTTAACCACATGGCCGTGTCAATACAGTGGGCTAATAAATCCCCCGTAACTCCAGAGCCAGCCGCGTCCACATCCAATCGCCAAGTTCCGGCACCTCCTTGTGGTAAATCAGGCGAAATAGTCCAATCTTGAAGGAAGTTAGCCCGGTAGTGAAATATACGTCCCAGTTTTCCTGAATCTATGATTTGCTTAGCCAAGCTAACCGCAGGTAAACGTCGGTAATTATACCAAACCGTATTCGCCACGCCAGCTTTCTCAATCGCAGCAACCATTTGCTCTCCTTCAGCCAAGGTGCGAGACAAGGGTTTCTCACATAAAATCATTTTTCCGGCGGCAGCTGCGGCAATGGCAATTTCTGCATGCGTATCATTAGGCGTACAAATATCGACCGCATCAATATCATCCCGGGCGATTAATTTCCGCCAATCGGTTTCATATGAGGCGTACCCCCATTGTTCTGCAAAAGCTTTCACACTTGCCTCATTACGCGAGCAAACAGCTTGCAAAACGGGCTTACAGGTTAACTCAGGGAAAAAGTTTGGGATTCGGTTATATCCATTGGAATGGGTTCTGCCCATAAATCCAGTGCCAATTAATCCAATTCGTATTTGTTTCATAGTTTATAGGTTTATTATGACCAACCATGTGCCTTACGCACGTCGATCATGGCCGCTAAAATATCATTCCAGGTCTGTTGTTGCTCCATAACGGAATTGCTGAACATGCAGCCGTCCCAACATATGTGCTTGAACGCTTTGGTTAATTGGCCACCTGCATCTCTTAACCAGAATCCAGCATCTTCGGAAATGACCAATTTACCATTGGGATCCGTCGCTTGACAGTGCCGCCCTGTTTTATCATGACTTCCTGTGCCATGCACGGTTCCGTCATTTTGAGCCACGTGAAAATCAATCGTCCATGGGCGCAAAGCAGCCGTCAATTCTTTTAACGAAGCTTTCAAAATCTCGCGATTTTCCCAGTTATAATCTACGGGTAAAATGCGGTCTTCGGGGCAATTATATCCCATCGTATAAAGTAAGGTATGGGACATGTCCGCTTGGAATCCAATGTTTGGACGATCTACGGCCTCTAAGGTCTGAATCATATTTCGCCAGGAGTGCATGCCTCCCCAACATATTTCTCCTTCAGCAGCTAATCGCTCACCGAAATCTGCGGCGACGTCACAAGCTCTTTGGAAGGTATCCACAATTAACTTAGAATTTCCTTTCGGATCTTTGGCCCAATCTGCTACTCCCGCAGCAGAATCTATCCGGACAATGCCATTAGGACGAATGCCTAAATGGCGCAGTTCCGCACCTATTTCACAGGTTTTGCGCACCATATCCACAAAGGTATCGCGGGCATCTTTATCCCCCATCGCGTTCCCTGCCCAAATAGGAGCGACCAAACTCCCAATTTCTAAGCCATGAGCGGCCACTTTATCTGCTAGGGCTTTAGCGCCATCTTTCCCGCTTTCAATATCAAAGTGAGGAGGCAGCAAACCAATATCCACGCCATCAAACTTAACGCCATTAACTTCGGCGGCGGCTGTCATGGCGAGCATTTTATCAAGTGAAATTACTGGCTCTGAATCGGGGCCTTTGCCTACAATTCCAGGCCAAGTTGCATTGTGTAATTTAGGATACGTATTCATGTTTAAAATAGGTTATAATTTTAAATCTGGGTTAGCTGGGCCAAAATGTTTCAACATAACAATTGGGTCCGTAGAGGAATAATTCGTGATTTCAACACCGGCTTTTGCGGTAGACTCTGTGACAAAAAATTCATCGTTAGTTAATTGTCCGTACCGAATCATGGCCGGTGTCTCGATATTCCAGACCCCCATTTTACCATGCCCCTGCATCATAATTAAACCATAAGCGGCGGCATCCGTGATGGTAATTGTTTGGCCAGGAAATACGGTTAATTCTTTTGCGCTAAACGCATCTGATCGGTAGCATACCCATTTTTCAGAGTATCCTTGTGCCGCCATTTCTGCCTCATCCCGCACCGGAATCGGTTGCATAAAGCGCGTTTCTAATAAATTCGGATTCGTATTTAATTCCCAATCGATGACCTCCATCAATTGATCATAATTCCCAATATCCTCTTTGGGAGTACCATTCCACAATAACTCCTCTGGAATGACGGCTTCATTAACCAGCGACTGATACATCGCAAAAACATCGGATGCTTTTTGTGGCTCATAGGTACACATACTGCCCGGTGCGTGCAACATTCCCGGAGGAACATCCCAGCCCGTCCCAGGAATTAAAGGAAACGCCTGGGAATACATCGTAATTTTATTATCCCCTTTCGTGAAGTTCATCAAACACTCTTTGATTTGTTCCTTCGTCGTACCAGGAGCAATGCCAAAGAACGTATATGGGAAATCCCCACCATGGTTATTTAATTGCGGTGGGAAATAATAGGCCTCCGGCTTCCCTAACTGGCCTATTTTAGCGGCATGCTCATCATTGTGGTGAATGTGGTGAGGCAAAGGCCCCATGTTATCAAAAAACTTCGAATACATGGGCCACGATTTGTATTCATTCCACAAACGGTCACCGATCACCTCTCCTTTCAATTCTCCGATGACATCAATCAACAGAAGCTGTTCTTCTTTTCCACCTTCGGAATAAACAACGGCACTTAAGCCTTCGTTTTCACCAGTTAATGGACCGTTTTTAGCCGGAGTCGTAGAGGATAACCAGCGCTCATCAATTCCACCTCGAACACCACCGAGCACATAATAATCATCTGGATGTAATTTTATTCTTCTACCAGGCACGCAAAAAGACCTGGGAACCCAAGTGGGCGCCAAACGTAAAATACCTTTTCCTTGCGCAAGCGCTTTAGCTGCATTATTGCTCATTTGTCATGGTGTTAAATGTAAAAAATCTATATCCTCTTTTGACTTAGGTAAATTAGGCGCTAAAATACTTAGCATTAACGTTATTTCTTTTTTCTCCCCGGGGGCCAGCCTAGTTAAAGTGTTTGATTCTCGCGCGGCTTTTTGGCCAATGGGCGGGTTCGTGCCAGGTTCAATTCCTGTGACATACTCGTGTTCTGCAAAATGGTGCCAATTCGTCAAACAAGGTAATTCACGCTTATCAAATGTGATGCGCAGGCCTAGGTCTCTTTCTTTGTTCCAAAGTCCGCAATGAACTTTATGCTCGGCATCAGCCTCGGGATCAATGTAAATAACAGACTCCCCACTTCCTTGATGAAGCTCGAGTGGAGGTGGGCACTTCTTGATGTCCTTTACGCCTAGTAGTTGAGGATCTGATGCGACGCGGTGCGTCCCTTTCCAGATAATATCCGTGCCTTCGTCTACCAACGGCCAACCGAAATTAAAATGATACAAAAGCATCAGCGGCGCAGCGGTATTTCCTTCGTTAATTACCTCGTCATGGATTTGTAAAGCCGCTTCGCCTAACCTACCTGAAATGGTACGTTTTAGCGTGAGACAGGGCCCAAAAATTTTATGTTGGCGTATAATACCCGTAATCGACATATCCAGCGAGCCACTCCGCAAATCGGGTTGAACGATTGATATGATTTCAGCCGGTAAATTTCCTATAAAACCATGGACTCCTCGGTCCCCTGATTCGTCAGCCTCTGGACCACCCACATGATCAAGCCCACACGTAGCGAGCAGGCCACCACCAAAAGTACGTAGCCAATCAATCCCATGATTCGACATAGGCTGAGGAGCCGTAATTCCCACCGGGCTAATCCAAGCCAGGCTATGTTGGTTATAGAATGCATCCGCAATGTCCATGGCACGGTCAATGACCACTTTATAACGGAAACCCGTTCCGGTATCCATCCAAGCAATTCGAACACCCCGACCCGCCCCATTATCTAAAATGGACGTTTCGATGCCTCCTAATTGCCTGTGATTCGCTATTTTACCGGTCCAATGTGACATGTATGACGAACTTATTTCTTTTTAAATTGAGCATTACTCTCGCTTCCACCCGCGATTAAATAGGCCATTAGGTCTTTTAATTCGTCTGCATTTAGACTATTTATTAGTCCGGGTAACATACTTGAAACAGGAGAGTATTTCAATGAAATGACATTTTTCTTCAAAATCTTCTCCACCTGATCTGGTGCATAAGGGTTTTGAGAAACGTAATAGGCCATTTTATCCTGATTGGTTAATCGGCCTATTACCGAAGTCCCATTGCGCAGCATAAATTGCGTCGCGGCATATTGATCCGAAACGGTTTTGTTTGGATTTATGATGGCCTCTAACATATCTTTTTTCGAGAATCTCGTACCTAAATTAGTTAGATCTGGCCCTACGTTTCCCCCGCCTTCGCTTCCTAAAGCATGGCAACGAATACAGGTGGTCGCGGCATACATCGATTTTCCGTTTTGGAAATCACGGTCTATTAATGGTGCATCTAATAATGCTACCGCATCATCTAACTTCCATTGCTTTCCGGGACCTTTCGGGCTATCGACATTCATCACATCATTCCCACTCGCAGACAAGAGATCTGCACCGCCTAATTTGTCGAAGTAAGCCCGCTTACTTTCAACCACATTTTTTAAGGCTAATTTTCGTGCTCGATCAATGAAGCCCACATAACTGCGTCCGCCTGAAAATTGGAATGAATTTTTAAACCACTTGAAATAACGTTCGTGTAATTCGGGAGTCCAATTATTTTTAGCCGCGGATAACATGGTTGCCATGTAGGTTTGTTGTGCCGGCGGGATTTTCTCTAACATCTTAGCAATATCCGTTCCGTATTGTGGGTTACGCATAATTAAATCCGCAGATGAAGTGGCAGATTCCACCCGGTATGCCGTTGCGCTAGCCGTATCCTTTGTTTCCATTATTTTTAAGGTCCGCGCGATTACGTTAGGGGCCTCTAATGGAATGAGTAGGCGACTCAACGCTCGGTCCATATTCATGCGGTTTGATGGATATTTGGCATCAAATTTTGCAATGATTTTAGAGGACATCTGCGCATCAGGCATTCCTAGTCGCAACATCGCTAATTCGTAGGCACGCAATACATCTAGTGTTTGAGATTCAGAGAGCGCTTTGTTATCAATCGCTAATAAAGCGGCGTAAATCCCTGATTTAAACTCGGGCTTGCTTTGACGAATCAGACCGATAAGCGCCTGCGTTGCGGCAATCGGATCTTTTTCTGATAGGGCTTTATCTTTCCACTCGGCAACAGGCTGGTGCTCTAATGCCATACGAGCCGCATACCGAATAAAACGGTCTGGGTGTTTTAAATGTGGCCAGGCCATGGCTAAAGCGGCAGGATTAGGACCTTGATGGAATTGCTCGATTTTGCGGCGTAATTCATTTAACGGATTAGGCGCACCCACGATTGTTTTAGCGGAAGTTTCCTCCGGCCCCACGTAGGTTATGCGATATAAATCAGATTCAAGGCGACGACCGCCCGTCATGAAATATAAGTTGCCGTCTGGGCCAATAACTCCGTCAGTTAAAGGCAAAGGAATACCTGAAAATAACTCTTCCCGATCAGCTAGAAAGGTAGATCCCGAAGGCTTTAATTTAATGATGTGTCCGATGCCAAAAGTCCAGTCGAAAGCCAATAGGGATTTCTTGTATTTAGCTGGGAATTTAGCATCCCGTAAAGACAATAAACTCGTAGGTGACCCCTGTCCAATATTTAACACAGGAGGCAAGTTATCGGGGTAGGTGGTGGACCATTTACTATTACCCGTTCTCCAGCCATACTCACTACCACTCGTTACATGGCAAATACGCGTAGGTCGATACCAAGGTAAACCAAAATCCCACTCCATATCTGCATCATACACGAATAAATCCCCTGTTTCGTTAAAGGCAATATCAAATGCGTTCCGATATCCCGCACTGATTAATTCCCACTTCTTTCCTTCTGGATCAATGTTTGCAATCCAACCCCCTGGTGCATAACGATCATTTGCATGCCCCCGCGGATCTTTAATCAAAGGAAAAATATTGTCTTCTTGCCAATTTTTAGGCAAGCGATAGGCGTCCATTGGAGGGACATCGGTATGATTTCCTGAAATTAAATAAATCGATTTTTTATCAGGCGATAGAATAATGCTGTGCGGACCGTGCTCGCCTTCGCCTACAAATTCTTTCATCAACGTGATTTTGTCAAATTGATCATCCCCATCTAAATCTTGCACGCGATACAAACCGCTACCTCTAGGAGTAAAGTTAGAAGCAGTTCCACGAACCGCCCCCGGTTTAGTTGCACGTGCATTAACCATCACATATAAACTGTTGAATGCGTAAAGCATACCATGCGCGTTTCCGATACCTAAAGTATCAGCACCTTTACCAAATTTTAATTTCTCAATTTGTGGTTTCACGCTTTCAGCTCCTACGGCAGGAATCGTTAAGCGATACAAACCGCCATATTGATCTGAGCAAATCATTCTGCCCTTATCATCAAATGTCATGGATACCCAAGATCCGATGTTTTCATCTGATGGGCTAAGTAAATGTTCGATTTTAAACCCCGGCTGCAAACGGATTTTATCCAATTTTGAATCAGCCCCCTCTACGTGAGCAGGCTCAATTTTGAATAATTGGTTGAAGCCCAAACTTCCTAGACTAAGCAACACGACACTGGCGATTAAATACTTACGGATTGATTTCATTGCTATTTTAAATTTTTGATACGAATATTTTTAAACTCTACTTTCATGGGTGGCCCCACGTGTACTTGCACACCCAGCCAGCCAGAGGCTTTACCATTTATTTGATCTAAATCCGTCACGTCGCTCATCAAAATGCCGTTTACAAAATGTTGTAGACGCTTGCCTTTGATAACTAAGTGTACTTCATTCCAATCTTCTGATTTAATACTAGTTTTCAACGAATCTTTATTGCCTAAAGAGCCGGTTACCGTGCGGGGCAACCAAGCGTTATTTTGCGAAAATGCCCGTAAATTTGTTTTAATCGCCGCATCTGTTTGTTCATTCACAGATACAATTTCGCCTCGATAAGCCAAAGTCGTTCGACCCCTTTCCTCATAGTTTTGGCCCGTATACCTGATTTCACCATCGATATCAGCTTGATATCCTTTTAATGCAAAAGGCAAATCGGGCAGCAATTCCTCCGATCGATAATTAATTCCTGTATTGCCTCCTTTTGAAATTTTAAACTCAGCTTTTAGCTCAAAGTCAGTCGGTTGAGAATCCCGGTAAATTAAAAATGTATTCCGTTTTAATAAGGTTTGAGGCGTGATTTCGCCAATAATACTCCCATTTTCCACCCGCCAGTAGGCAGGATCTCCTTCCCATCCCTGCAAGGATGTTCCGTTAAAAATGGATTTAAACCCCTTCTCTAGCTGTTTGATCTGGCCAAAGCAGGGCGCTTGAATAGCCAGCAAAGACACAAACAGCCATATGAATTTATGACGATTAGTTTTCATTTTGAATAGGTTTAGAATTTCAAATTAGTTTAAAAAGTTTGAAAAATGGTTTATCGGCTTGAATTTTTTTGCTATAATTATACCACATATGAAAAACAGAACAGCACTTTTAGTACTATTTTTGCTAGCACAATTATCGCTTACTGCACAAGATTTTTTTGCTGGGGCCGCAACACGAACCATAAATCCTGATAAAGACTCTTTATACCTGGCAGGAGGGAAACCCAATCGACCTTTTATGGACGTGCATGATAACCTGTATGTCAAAGCTTTGGTGGTAAGCAATACTACCAATAATATTACCATTCTCACCTTTGATTGCATCGGATTATTGTATCCTCAATTACAAGAAATCCGATCTAGAATTAAATCCGAACTTCCTCTAATTGATCCTGAACATATTGTCATGTCATCGACACATACCCATTCCGGGCCAGATGTAGTGGGTATTTGGGGCAAAGATTTAGCGCATTCAGGTGTTAATGATAAACACATGCAGCTTATTGTGGACAGGGCGGTAGAAGCCATAAAGGAAGCTGCCCAAGCTAGAAAACCGGTAAGTATATCTTATGGAAATGGTTCTTTTGGAGAGGATTGGGTAAAGAATATTTCAGAGCCAGGGGAGCTGGACCGGTCGGTGAGTGTCATTAAATTCAGTGATCAAAATGGAAAGAATATAGCTACACTGACTAATTTTGCCTGCCATCCCACGATCATGGATGACACCAGCACGGCCGCAAGTTCGGATTATGTTTGGGGATATTATACCTATTTAGATGCAGCACAAGGCGGAGTAAATATGTTCCTGCAAGGCGCAATAGGGGGGTGGGTTCAACCAGAAGGCGTTCCTCATACCTACGATCAAGCAAAGTATTATGGAACTACGTTAGGGAAATATGTTTTCGAATTACCTAAAGGCAAGAACACGAGTAAAAATTTAGGTTTTGCTTCTGCTAAAGTTGACTTTCCTTTAGCGAATCCGGGTTTTCAAATGTTGTCCAAATCCGGGATCATTAAAAGAAACTTCGGAAAAACGGTCAGCTCTGAGATTGCTGTTTTTAGTATAGGAGAGGCTTATTTTGCAACCCATCCAGGAGAAACCAGTCCAGCATTAGGCCTTGCGACGAAGAAATTAATGAATAATAAGGGCCCCAAATTTGTATTAGGCTTATCACAGGATGCCTTAGGCTATATCGTCAAGCCAAGCTTTTTTGATTCAAGTAATAACATTCCCCACAGTAAATATCTGACGGGAATGAGTATTGGGCCAGAGACGATGGGAATCATTTTTTCTACCTTGAAAACGCTTATAAAATAAACTAAAGCCGAGGGAATTAAAACCTACGTTAATTCGAGGCTTTCTGAATCTTTCAAGCAAAAGGGGACCCACACTAGACAAGCCGATCGGAAACGATCGGCTTGTCTGTTTAGATGAATTGGCACTTTACAATCATTTAATGTTGATTTAACATTTTTTTAAAAAAGCCTCCAATTTTTTTGAAATTATCGATTTGTGTATTATAATTGTTGATTAAATAAAATAAACTCCTTAAACTAAACACCTTATGAGAAAAATTTTACTCTACGTTGTTGCGGTTTTTACAATGGCCCTCAGCTTTGAGGTTTCAGCGCAGCAGCGGGTGATTACCGGTACGGTAATTTCCGAGGAAGACGGTCTAGGTTTGCCAGGTGCAACAGTTCTCGTGAAAGGGACGTCAGTGGGTGCTACTACCGATAAAGGTGGTAAGTATTCCATTAACGTACCAGCGGGATCTAATGTATTGATTTTCTCTTTCGTAGGCCTTAAGGCTCAGGAAGGGACGATCGGTAACCAGTCCGTAGTCAATGTAACCCTTACATCTGATGCAGCGCAACTATCCGAAGTGGTAGTAACGTCTATCGGTATTGAAAGGGAGAAAAAAGCACTGGGTTACGCCGTAACTAAAGTAAGCAGTGCCCTATTGGAAAATCGTCCGGAAGCTGACGTTGCCCGCGTATTGCAGGGTAAAGTAGCTGGGGTAAACATTACCTCCACTAACGGTATGACAGGATCCGGTACGAACATGATTATCCGTGGTTATAAATCAGCAACGGGTAATAACCAGCCATTATTCGTGGTGGATGGGGTTCCTTTTAACACCTCTACGAATGCTCAAAATGGATTTACCGCAGGTGGTGCTACGACGTCATCTCGTTTCTTGGATATTGATCCAAACAACATCGAGAACATGTCTGTATTAAAAGGTCTTTCTGCAACTGTTCTTTATGGTGATCAAGGTAGAAATGGTGTAATTTTGATTACTACTAAATCTGGTGCATCTAAGAGAAAAGCGGCGAACGTAACCATCAATCAATCCGTATTTACGAACGAAGCGGCTTCTTTGCCTACTTACGGTACAGAATATGGTAACGGTTTCCAGCAGGCTCCAGGTTTCTTCTTCTCTAACTTCGGTCCGAGTATGAATACTGGCTTGCAGATTAATCACCCGTATGCTACTTCTTCTGTTGCCTCTGTACGTGAAGCATTCCCTCAGTTCTGGGTGGACGGCAAAGTAGGTGGCACGCCAGTGAAGTATGATTACAAGGCTTACAAGGACCCATCTCAAATCTTCTTTAGAAAAGGTTTGATCTCTAATACCTCTGTTCAAGTAGCAGGTGGTTCAGAGAAGACTGGTTTCAATGCAAGCTTTGGCTATACAGATGAAGAAGGTTTTACGCCAGGTAACGAATTGAAGAAGTATAACTTCGGATTAGGATTGAATTCTGCCATCAGCGACAAGCTTTCGGTAAAATCTTCCTTTACTTTCGCGATTACAGATCTAGATTCACCTCCTGCTAACGCATCATATGGTTCAGGTTCTGATATTCCGTCTGTTTTTGGACACGTATTGTTTACCCCACGTTCTGTGGATTTGGAAAACCTTCCGTACGAAAATCCGGTGGATAAAAGCTCTGTATACTTTAGAGGCGGTAACGATATCACTAACCCGAACTGGTTAGTTAGGTATTACAAGAACACTTCAGATGTGAAGCGTTTCTTTAACTCTACTTCTTTGAACTATGATTTCAATAACAACTTCTCTGTAACGTATCGTTTGGGACTAGACACCTACTCTGAATTACAAGAGATTTTGTATAACAAAGGAGGAGCTACGGCTAACTTAGCAACTAAAAACGGATATTATAGAACGATTAATATCAACAACACCATCTGGAATCAAGATTTGATCGTGAACTGGAAGAAGGAGTTTTCTGACAAATTCAGCATGAGTGTCCTACTTGGTGGAAACACTCGATTTGACTCTTACATACAATCAGGTGTTGCTTCTCAAGGCCAATTAGCTTTTGGGTTGTTTAGACACTCTAACTTTTCTACATCGTCCAGCAACGACGCTTATTCTGGCGGTACCATGAATTACGGAGTAGACGAGAGAAGATATGGTGTGTATTCTAATATTACGTTAGACTATTCTGATTACTTATTCTTGAACTTGTCTGCTCGTAATGACTGGACCTCGACTATAGAAAAAGAGAACAGAAGTGTCTTGTATCCAGGTGCATCTATTTCGTTCATCCCGACGACGGCATTTGATTGGAAATCTTCTAATTTGAATGACTTGAAGTTGAGATTTGGTTATGGTACATCGGCAGGTTATCCTAGCCCGTACACGACACGTAATGTACTATCGCAGGCTGCTAGAGCATTCGATGTAAATGGAGCAGTAACTACTACGCACTCTGTATCTAACACCTTGGGTAATCCTAACTTGAAGCCAGAGCTTCATGGCGAGGCAGAATTCGGTGTGGAAGCTGCTATGTTCAATAACAAGTTGCGTTTTGACGTTTCTATTTACGAGAAAAACACGACAAATTTGATCACGAATGCACCAATTGATCCATCTACAGGATTTACCTCAACTGCGATCAACATTGGTCGTATCAGAACTCGTGGTGCTGAATTCCAGGCAACTGCGACTCCAGTTTCTACTAAATCTGGTTTTGAGTGGAACTCTACCCTTAACTGGGCTACTTATAGAACCATGGTAATGGAATTAGGTAGTGGATTGGAAGAAGTAGTAGTTGCTGGTTTTACCGATTTAGGTAACTTCGCGGTTCCTGGTCAGCCTTTCAACATCATCAAGGGTATTGGTTTTGATAGAGATCCTGCTACAGGAAAGCCTATCATCCTTTCTTCTGGTGTACACAAGCCTACTAACGAGCCTGTGGTATTGGGTGATCCTAATCCAGCTTGGACCGGTTCATTCATTAACAGCTTCTCTTACAAAGGATTTACCTTAAGTGCAATGATGGAATACCGCCATAAAGGTGTGATCATGTCAAATACGGTAACGGCTACTTTAGCCCGTGGTGTAACGAAGGATCCAGTAGCTGATCGTGAAATGACCTTCATCATGCCAGGTGTAAGACAAGATGGTAATAATGCAGACGGAACGCCTCGCTACATTCCTAACGATCGTCAAATTACCGCAGCTGATTATTTCTTCTCTGGTTACCAGGGAGCTACTGATGAGCCGAACGTATTTGATGGATCTATGGTTCGTTTGAGAGAGGTTTCTTTAGCTTATAACTTGCCAAAATCGTTAATGGCTAAAACTCCATTCAAGAAAGCATCTTTCACATTGAGTGGTACTAACTTGTGGTTCCAAGCGCTTAACTTCCCACCAAACATGAACTTCGATACTGACGTATTGGGTACTGGTGTGGGTAACGGACTTGGATTTGATTTCGTAACTGGACCTAGCTCTCGTAGATTGGGTGGAACGTTAACTCTTACATTCTAACCCCAAACTGAAACAACAATGAAAAGATTTATATATGGACTGACGCTGGCTGCCGGAATGGTTTTTGCTACGTCATGTACGGAGAAACTGGACGAACTATTGGAAAACCCGAATGCAGTTAACGCAACTACTGCATCCCCTGATTTTCTTTTGAACAGTATCCAGCTTAACTACCAAAGTTTATGGTATGGTGTGTCAGATCGTGGGGCGCGTTTAACGCGTCAAATCAACCAAGGATCTGCCTTGTATGAAGCAGCTTATTCAGCTGGTTCTACGAATGGTACATGGTCTAATGCCTATGCGAATGTTCTGGCAGATGTTGAATTTTTGTTGCCTTTGGCTCAAAAGTCAAATCTTCAGCGTCACATGGGTATAGCTAAGACAATCAAGGCGATGGTCTTGATGGATTTAGTAGATACGTATGGTAGCGTTCCTTTCACTGAGGCATTGAACGCATCCAATTTCAGTCCTAAGACGGATGATGGACCTTCCATCTATGCCGCTGCATTGAAATTGTTAGATGAGGCTTCTGTTCACTTTACGGCAACTACTTCTAGCGGTACTCCTAACGATTACTTCTACGCTAGAAATTATACCCGTTGGAATAAGTTAGTCAATACACTTAAGTTAAAGCATCACTTGAATACCAAATTAGTGAATGCAGATGCTTCTAAGAATGCAATCAACGCACTGATTGCAGCAAATGCACTTATCGGAACTGGCGACGATTTCGTCTTCCGTTTTGGTACTACTGCAGCGGATCCAGATTCTAGACATCCTAAGTTTGCTGGTCAGTATACTGCCGGTGGTGGTGACTACCAGTCTACGGATTTCATGCACCATTTAACGGTGGAAAAAGGTTTTGATGATCCTCGCGTGCGTTACTACTTGTACCGTCAAACTTTGACGAATACGACTAACGTAGACGAGCAAGAGTGTATCTCTCAGATCGCACCTCCTCACTACTTAGTAGGAAACTATCCTTATTGTAATCCTGCGGGTAACAAAGGATACTGGGGTCGTGATCACTTAGATCCAGACGGTATTCCACCAGATGGTTTGAAGCGTACTGCTTATGGAGTATTCCCATCGGGTGGTCGTTTTGACAACAGTTCTGGTGCTCCTGTAGCAAATCCTGCTTTGGGCAATAAAGGTGCTGGTATTCACCCTATCATGTTAGCTGCTTATGTTGACTTTATGTTAGCTGAAGCTGCTGTCACTTTGGGAACTACGGGTACTCCTAAGACTTTGTTACTTTCTGGTATCCAGAAACACATGGACTATGTTCGTGCGTTTGCAGTAGCAGGTGCTGAAGGAGCTACCATTTCAGCTTTTGAACCATCAGCTACGTTCACTTCTCGTGTGACCAACTACAAAAAATATGTTGAAACACAGTTTGATGCTGCGTCTACTAACGATACTAAAATGAACGTCGTAGGTAGAGAGTACTGGTTGTCGCTTTATGGTAATGGTATGGAAGCTTATAACTTGTACAGAAGAACGGGTAAGCCAAATCGTATGCAGCCAGGATTGGAATCGATAACAGGATCTTTTGTAAGATCATTCTTGTATCCTAACAACTACATGGTTACAAATACCAAAGCAGTTCAGAAAAAGGATTTAGCGACTCAAGTGTTTTGGGATAAGAATCCTGCATCACCGTGGATTTATTAACCTTAAAAATTAGAAAATATGAAAATGTTAAGATATAGTTTCTGCTTATTCGCAACTGCGCTCATCTTTCTAAGTTCTTGTAGAGATTCTGTGGAGCCTAACGTTCCTTACAAAGATTTCGACACAGGAGCTTACTTGAGAACTATTACAAGAACAAGCACCACCTTTAACTTCTTCGATCTGGCGAGCTCAAAGTTTGCGCTAACCATCGAGGCGGTAGATAAAGAAGACGGAAAAACAGTTCAAACTGTGGAAGTACGTGTACGTCACAGACGTTTGATTCCTGGTGTAGGATTAAAATATACACCAGCAAATGACGTGATAGTGAAGACCCTTAAGGCGTCTGATTTTAAAACAACGGACAAATCTCGCTTTTTGAGAGCAGACATCCAAGTGACGGCTGCTGAGGCTATTGCTGCGGTAGGTTTGACGAATGCGGGTATTAGTGGAAGCGATGTATTCGAATTCCGTTTAGTGTTGATCGACAAGTTTGGAAGAAGCTTCTCTTCTAATAACGTGACAACTAACGTAGCGGGTGCGCCTTTCTACGATTCTCCGTTCCAGTATCCAACGGCTGTAGTTTGTCCTTCGGATTTAGCAGGGACGTATGATTTCGATGCATTGGAGACTTTCTGTGGAGCTACATACTCAGGAAAAATCACCTTGACAGCGGTAGCTGCATCTCCTGGTTCTTATACAGTGTCTGATGGTACATTCGGTGCTTGGGACAAGTGTTATCCAGATGCATGGGGATCAGGTAACGTACGTATCAGTGATGCTTGTGGTAAGTTGACTATGAGTGGTGCAGATAAGTACGGTGATTCTTACTCTATGACTGTTAAGAGTGTTACTCCGGCGCTTCTTACCTTCGAGTGGGTAAATACCTATGGCGAGTCCGGTATTGTTGCTTTGAAGTCTAACGCAGGCAAACCTTGGCCAGCTACTTTGAAGTAAAAGGTTAAATCCTAAGATTATTAAAGGCAACGTCTTCTGGCGTTGCCTTTTTTGCTTTTAATCGGGTTAGGAGGTAGGATTAATTTTTTTACAGAAAATTGTGTATTTTTAGGGGCATTTCTGTCTAAATAGCGGTATAAAAAACGGAGAGAATCGAAGTTGATTCTTTTCAAATGAAATGAAAATATCCTTTTTTTGAAAATTAAAGCCAATCCATTTTTCGTCATTTTCATCCTAATCGCTTTTGCTTCAAAAGCTCAAACAGGCATTGGCACGACTACGCCAGATCAATCTGCGAAATTAGAGGTTAGTTCAACAAACAAAGGGTTCTTACCTCCTCGTGTTACCTTAACAAGCACGACGGATATTACCACAATTCCAAATCCGGTAACTGCATTATTGGTATATAATACGGGGAATAATGTTAATCTTTCGGCAGGGTACTATTATTGGAATGGCACTGCCTGGACAAAAATTGGTAATAACGGGTCCATTTTAGCCTCTAACGCTATAAGCATTTCGGCAACAACAACCGCGCCTACTTCAGGTACAAGATCAATCGATCGGACTTATGCTGTTGACAATGGTGCAACTAAAACAATTTATTTGCAATTAGGCTATGAGGGGTTGGCAGCCGGTAGCGGGGATTACCTTATTTCTTTACCTATAGGGATTACGTTTAACACGAATGCCGGTTACAATCCCACATATACAGGGGCGATATGGTCGCCCAATGTTACATCCATGTCTCCTTATCTTATTCCTATGCAAGGCGGAATCGTATATTCAGGAACGTGGAGTCACTCAGCATTTGTAGTTCCATATTCTAGTACACAATACCGCATAGCATTTGCTTATAGTGGCTCATTTTCGTTTTGGAGTAGTAGTTTTTTTGCTTTTGTTGTTAATACGGCGGTCAGCGGAACTTTTGATATTAGGTAAAATAAAAAAGGGGTCGAATTCGACCCCTTTCCCATTTTTAAATACCTGTTTACTATTTACTTACTAGTTAATCTTTTATTTAAGGTCATCATAAAACGATCGGTTCTAGTCCATCCATTAGCGAAAATTATACCGTCTTTTTCCCAAGCACCTTTACCATATACTTCATCCCAAGCAACAGCAAAATCTGAATCTTTTGTATCATCTAAATCTTTCCATCCATTAGGGAAATATCTAACTAGATAATATCTAGTTTCCCCTGTAAATGTCACCCACATCCCTATTTTTCGTCCTAATTTATTCCAAACTTTTGGCATTTTTAGTAAAACATCAGTAAACGCTTTGGAACTATTGGTAACTGTCCATTCCGTGTTTACAAATTTTTCTGACTTGTCGTCTACCCCGAGGTTGGACATTTCAGGTTTATAGACTAAAAGATCAGCGGTAATACCTTCAAGATGGGGCGCAATGTTTAAGTTCCAATTATCGCTCCATCTTATATTTTCCATGGTAGGAGGAGTTACCACATCTCTATCAGCAAAGCTTTTCCCTATATTATTTATAAATAAATACTCTCCGTTGTGTTTCCCCCCGGTAATATTATATCCGGTTACCTGAGGTTTACCGTCTTTTACTGGAAAAAATTTAGTTATGAATGTTTCTGACGCATCTACAAAAGAGTTAGAATGGCCCATTTTAACTTTCCAAAAAGCAGTATTCATGGTGCTCGTTTTTTGTTGAGCGAATGGCGCAAAGCTTACTAAAGTCAATGCAACCATTAATAGTTGTTTTTTCATTTTTTGAATGTTTATGGTGAAAATATATTCCTCAAATATAAGTATCATTTTGAAACTAGAAACAAAAGCATATTATTTTTTCAATAAATTATATAATAAAAAAGCCTCCGGTAATTTTACCAGAGGCGCTGCATTTTGAAATTCCGAAGCGATTTAAACTACTATTCAGCAAATGAGGCTTTATACCCAATTCGTTGGGCTGTTACAAAAATTTTCTTCCCGGCAGGTGCTATAAAAGGACCTGTATATACGCTCCAGGATTGTTTCGTGTCTGTTCGATAGCCGATCGAGGCTCCGTCTGTTTGGCAAGAAAGGTGGACTTTTCCTGCGACTAAACGGATTTTAGGTGTAGCTGTTTGTGGCGGCTCGGATTTTCCTCCCCACCAATTTTTGATTAATTCCAATTCATTGATCGCCCCTAAATCACCATAGCGATTTATCCAATCCTCCTGCTTTTTGCGCAGTTCAGCAAGTTTCGAAGCATAAGCAGGATTAGAGGCGAGGTTTACAAATTCATCGGGATCCTGCTGGGTGTCAAATAACTCTTCTTTCACTTTGTTTGGCCTAAACCAATACATCTGGTCCTCGTTTAATTTACCTTCCTTTTTGAGTGCTAATATATGCGTCATCAATGGGTTCATCAAACGGTATTTAATGTCTTGATAATACGGTTTTTCAGGCATGTAATTGCGCAAATATTTAAATCGACCATCGCTTACCGCACGCACGCGCTCGTATTCTGAATCCATCCGGTCTCTCGCTGCATAAATATATTTCCGTTTGTTCTTTGCTTTTTTGGCCCCTAAAAAAGCCTGCCCTTGCATGGTTTTAGGAATGGTAATTCCTGCCAAAGAAAGGATAGTCGGACCAAAATCTACGAAACTAACCAATTGATCATCTGTCGATCCCTTGGTCAAAAATGGCGCCTTAATTAATAAAGGTACTTTCAGGCCCCGCTGGTATAATTCTCTTTTTACAAAAGGCATCCCATCCCCATGGTCGCTGTAAAAAAACAATATAGTGTTATCGTAAAGTCCATCATCTTTCAGTTGCTGAATGATTTGCCCCACCTGCTTGTCCATCACCATGACATTAGATAAAAACCGGGCAATGACATGTCTGCTTATACTATCATCCGGGTAATAGCGAGGCACCTCTACAGTCCTCGGGTCGACTAACAACGGCTCTTTATCTCGAGCCCAAACTTGAGACTCATGCGTCGTCTCGATATTAAAAACAGAGAAAAAGGGTTGATTTTTATCTTGCCTATTCCGCCAATGTCCCTTTTTGCTACTTTCATCCCAGGCTGTTACCGGCGCATCAAATTGATAATCTTGTTTGGCATTATTTGTACAATAATATCCCTCCATCCGTAAATATTCAGGGAAACATTTTACTCCAGCGGGGATGACCGCGGAATAAGGTTTTAGGCCTACGGGATAATCATTTGTGGCGGAGGCAGAAAGTCCTAAAGTTCGCATGTTATGACCGCCAATGGATGTTTGATAATGACCGGTAATCAACGCAGAGCGGCTGGGGGCACAAACTCCAGCGGTGGAATAGGCTTGCGTGTAGCGTACGGATTCTTTTGCTAACTGATCTAAAACAGGAGTTTTGGCCACTTTTTCTCCATAAGATCCTAAGTGAGGGGACATGTCTTCGCAAACAATCCATACGATATTCGGTCGGCCCGCTACCGATTTAACCTGTGCAAAAAGGCTAGCAGAGGTTAAAATGGAACAAAAAAGAATCAGTATGTATCGTTTCATTTTTTATAACGAAGCCATTAAGGCTGGCTTAAATAAGCTTTCGAATAGTTAATTTTTAAAGCGTCCATCGAAGGCAAGTGACCCGTCAAGCGTTTCTTGAAATCCGGATAATTCTTTGATTCTTTCGTCGACCAAGAAATTTCAGAAAGCGCTAAAGCCCGCGGATACGTCATGTATTCCGCATAGGCAATGTTGTTAATGTATTCCGTCCAAACATTAGCCTGAATACCTACCACATGTTTTGCTTCCTCAGCGGTCAATTCTGGCAGATTCGGTTCAAAGGAATAGCACATGCTCAAAGGCAAATTACCTCCGATTGCAATCGGCTCCGTTTTCGGATCAGCTTGGTAATAATCTAAATAGAAATACGAATTAGGAGACATCACTACATCGTGATTTTGCTTAGCCGCTTCGACGCCTCCCGCCGTTCCACGCCAAGACATGACCATTGCGTTAGGAGAAAGACCACCTTCTAGAATCTCGTCCCAGCCCAACAATTTTTTACCTTTTGAGGTGACGAATTTATCGATCCGACGAATAAAATAACTCTGTAATTCATGCTCATCTTTAAGGCCTAATTTTTTAATTAAATCTTGACAGAACTTGCTTTCCTTCCATTGGGTTTTCGGACATTCATCTCCCCCGATGTGTATATATTGACCTGGAAATAGAGCCATTACTTCTGTTAGTACATCTTCCAAAAACGTAAATGTTTCCTCTCGCGGAAACAAAACATCTTCCGATACGCCCCATTTCGTTTTCACTTGGTAAAGCTTGTCGGCATTAGCCCCAAACTGCGGATAAGCCGCCAATACCGCCTGGGAATGCCCCGGCATTTCAATCTCAGGAATCACCTCTATGTATTTTTTAGCGGCATAGGCAACGATATCTTTTACTTCTTCCTGGGTATAAAATCCGCCATGTGGCTTGCCGTCATATTTTTGGTCCTTGTAATGGCCTAACATACTTTCCTTGCGAACGGATGAAATGGATGTCAACAAGGGATATTTTTTGATTTCAATTCGCCAGCCCTGGTCCTCTGTTAAATGCCAATGAAATTTATTCATTTTGTAAATGGCCATTAAATCAATGAAACGCTTAACTGAAGCCAC
Source organism: Aquirufa sp. A-Brett2-15D (assembly GCF_054558735.1). Lineage (NCBI taxonomy): Bacteria > Pseudomonadati > Bacteroidota > Cytophagia > Cytophagales > Flectobacillaceae > Aquirufa > Aquirufa sp. A-Brett2-15D. The sequence goes on from NZ_JBSKFT010000003.1 coordinate 246,990, forward strand.
TGGAAAATAATAGCGGCCCACATCGAGCATTAAACCACGGTAAGAAAACCGAGGCTCATCCTTTATCAGGACGTTGGGAATCGCGATGGTTGTGGCAAGTTTTGTTCCCGCATAGATTTGCGACGGCATTAATTGCAACAAGGTTTGCAAGGCATAGAAAGCGCCTTTTCCTGTTTTTGCTTGAATGATGATTTTAGAAGAATTTATTTGAAGCGTATAAGCTTCTTCGCCTAAAGAGTTGTTTTGCGAAAATTGAATCACCGCTGATTTAGCTGACTTTGCACTGATTGGATATCCACTGGCTCCTTGTAGATACTCCTGCAGTAAATTAGCCACGGGAGCGAAATCGGCATGTGAATAACCAATGGTCGCAGACTTTTTAACTACAAATAGGCCTGTAACAGGTGTGACTTCTTTAGGTAAAGGAATGAGGTTGTAGCTGTTTTGTGCGAATCCGGAGAACGTGACAAAAACGAGTAGCGCTAAAATTTTCATAAGTTGTTATTAGGTTAATGTTAAATCAAATTCTAACCAACTTAAAAATCTTCGTAAAACCAAGTGTGATGGGTTTAATCTTTTGGCTTCGATAGATCAATATTGAAGTTAGCGTTGATGATAAATCCATTATTATATTGATACACATTTTGGCCATTAATTAGCCTCCCTAATTGTAGTGTTTGGTTTAAATATCCTCCTTCAATGCGGAGAGTTTTATTGAAGCGATAACCGAACAAAATACCTATTCTATTTTGGTCAAAAATATTAGCATTTACATTTTCCCCAAAGCCGACAAGCACCTCATCATACACCGCAAAGTAGGCCGTCTTGTCCTTTATCTCTCGACCACGAAATGGCACTTGAAGGCGAACCATATACCGGGCCCTGTTTGATCGTGGATACTCGTCTTCGGTCGTTTCATTGGCAGAACTATAGCGTCCAATAAATCTTTGCTCTAACATAAATCGGTGCGAAATATCTACAATACCCTCTTTATGGGATAGTTGAACCATTTCGAATATGCGGTGTTCTGTAAATTCTCGACCAAATTTATTGAGGGCATATTCCCCATAAGGAAAAGTTTCAGCCCAGGCATAACCCACTCTAAATAGGGCTCTTGGAGTCACATTATAGTTTAACCCAACTCGTAACAGCCCTTGTTGCCAATTTGAAATTAGGTCATTTCTTCGCCATTGATATTCCGTGTGAATTCCGGTCTTTTCTGATAATTTGAACGTGCCAAAATAATTGTACCAACCAATGGTATTCGAGGTTGTTAAGCGATTATTTTGCGCCAATGAAAATTGACAAGAAATAAATAAAATAGCTAAAAGTAGATTAATCTTCCTATACATCATTCACAAAAATACGTTTAATTTATTATTTCCAAAACTTTAAAAGCGGCCCATCGATGCCCCAAATGGGGTCTTTTTCTGGAATAGGGATATGGGATATTTCTTCCAAAATGGAATTACTGTCTTCCTTTTTCAAACTAAACTTTAGGTTCCAATCCGCTCCATTCGGGTAGCCTCCCACAAATTGATAATCCACGGAATTGTCCATCGAATAATGCCCAACGCCAGCTGGAAGGATAATCACATCTCCCGTTTCAACGTGGATAATTTCACCATTCTTCCCGCCTAGCTTTAAGTGCGCTTGCCCACTTTTTAGCCCCAAAACTTCATGCGTATTGCTATGAAAATGATCAGTTGGTAAAATAATATCGTGCCAATTATTTGTCCAGCCATTTTGGCTAAAACAATATTCAAAATCTTGCGGGGCGATGTATTTTAGCGCATTTTTGTAAATTAAGACAGGGAGTTTGTTGTTAGGAATATCTCCATCATTCTCGAAGTAATACGTTTGGATATCAATTTTGTTCATAGCTTTGGTTTTAGCCCTCCTTCTACAGTGACATTTGTCACAAATAAAAACAGAGTAACTAGATAAATTTGTTTCATGAATACTAATATAAAAGAACATTGGGATACAATATATCAAACGAAGCAACCTAATGAGGTGAGTTGGACTCAAGAAGTGCCAGCGGTTTCATTAGAGTTTATTCATAAGTTTTCTATTCCTAAAACCGCTAAAATTATTGATATAGGCGGCGGCGACAGCAAGCTAGTTGATTTTTTGTTAGCAGAAGGCTATTCGAATGTTTCGGTTTTGGACATATCAGAATCCGCCATTCTTCGTGCGCAAGAAAGATTAGGGAAGGATGCAAACAAAGTAAAGTGGATTGTCTGTGATATTTTAGATTTTAGTCCAAAAGAAAAGTATGACGTATGGCACGACAGGGCAGCGTTTCATTTTCAAACCGATACAACTCAAATCGAAAAGTACCTCCAAATTGTCAAAAAATCAGTCGACGGGCTTGTCATAGTAGGGACTTTTTCAGTAGACGGCCCCTTCAAATGCAGCGGATTAGAGATAAAGCAATACGATGAAATGGGGATGAAAGAAAAATTCGAAACAAGCGGGTTTCAAAATTTAGCGTGCAAAAGAGAAGATCATATTACCCCATCAGGAGCCGTTCAAAACTTTGTTTTTTGCAGCTTTATGAGGGCAGAAAACGAAGCATAATCAAGGGATCTTAGGGGTTATTTTTTAATATACGCCAACAAATCAGCCATGGATTTTACATTAATGTTCGCCTCTAAGCCATTGGGCATGGCAGATAGGCGCAGATCTTTTCTTGATTTGATACTCGATTTCGATATGTTTTGAACACTTCCTCCCATCAACTTTAACGCGATCGTTTGATCGTTTTCAGAAGTAATAATACCTGTGAGTCGCGTGCCATTCTTTAACCCCAATTCCCATTGGCCATATTTGTCGGCAATCGAATTATTCGGATTTATAATTTCAGTTATAATCGATAGCGCATTTCTACTTTTCAAGGTGTTTAAATTTGGCCCAAAATCTACTCCCTTCAGATTTTTAATCGCATGGCACGAAGTACAATTTGACTCAAAGATTTTTTCGCCTGCCTGTACATTCCCTGCCATATCTGCAGCGGGTAGGTAATTTTGTAAGATGGCCTTTCGATCCTCTGCAATCGCTAATACCGAACGCGCTAAACCTCTAATCCCCGTATCGTAATAATTCATGAGCCCTACAATTTGTGGCCACTCTAAATCGGAGCGTTTGATATTGTTTTTCTTTACCTCTTGGAGTAAGGTGGTCACTTGATTTTCATGCTCCAGTAAATACGCAATCCAAGCTTTTTTTACCTGTTTTGATAACGACGGATAATAGGTATTTATCTTTTGTAAATCGGTCTTAGCTAGGGTATTTGGTAAGGATTCGATGGCGCCTAATTGCAAGTGAACGGGGCTTTTCGAAGAGAGGTATTGGATTAATGTGGCTTGCGTTTTTGCGTCTCCTCGCAAGGCTAACAGCGACAAGGCATCTCGCTGAAATGGGGCATCTTTAGATTGGCTAAATCGCTGCTCCACGAGCGCGAATTGGGTCGTGTTTTTAGGAAGCCCGAGAGATTTGAATAGCGAAAGAATAGAGGGGCGAAGCTCAGGCTGGTTTGTCTGCATGAACGATGCTAACAGCGCCTCTTTTTGTTTTTCTTCTAGCGGGAACGGCACTCCTGCTTCTTTGATGAGTGTCGCAACGCCATACCAAATAGCGGCTTGCCACCAGTCATTCGAAGGATTTTCATCAATGGCTAAAGTTAAGAAGGCAGTATCTCCTTTCTTAACTAGGGTCGCTGCGAGGTAACTGAAAAAGGTGGATTTGCCTTTAGAAGGGTTTCCACCTAACGTGCGAATGGAGGATTTTAGCAATTCCAATTCGCTATCCTGGGAGGAGGCAATCGCTGCAATTCCCGCCCAAGGGTCTTCTATATCTTTGGCTAAAATTTTAGCGCGCAAAGCGGCGGAATTAGGTAAATGTAAAAAGCTCGACGAACATAACCATTGGAATCGAACGCGGGCAGATGGGTCGTCTGATAAACCGACGAGTTGCTTTTGCAAGGTAGGATTGTTAGCAAATCCAGGTTTGTCGATCATCCGGTCGGCCACTTGTAGAGCATTTTCGCGAATGCCCTCTGTGGAAGAACCTAAGGCATTGGCAAGGTCTTTGGCATCTAAATTACCTGAATCATGCAATAACCAAAGCGCCTGAACACCGCCCAAAGCTTTATCATCTGCTATTAATTCTTTTAACAAAGGCGTCGCGGATTTGTCTTTCCGGTCAAACAATAAACGCTGCGCAGTCCGACGGTACCAGCCGTTTTCATGCGTTAATAATTTCACAAGCTCTGCGGAAGATGCAGCAGATAACTTCACCGATTTCATCCAATCCATCGGGCCCGCACCTTTTTTCGTGATGCGGTAAATACGGCCTTTTGTCGAGCCATTATACAAGGCGCCACTTTTATTTACCTCCTCCGACATCCACTCCGGATGCTCCACTAATTGGCGGTAATAATCCACGACATACATAGCTCCGTCTGGTCCTACGTAAAAATTAACGGGTCTAAACCAGGGGTCTTTTGAGGCCAAAAATTCCTTTTTCTCTACCAAGCGTTTCCCTTTAAACGTAGCCCCATGGGATTCGATGATATCTGCATGAACCAAATTATGCACTGGCTCTCCCACGAAAGCAACTTGATTATAGTCTTTGCCAAAAGCCCCACCATCATACCACGTGATTCCACAACTGGAGGTAACCACGCCTACATCCGTTAACAATTGATGATTCGGATTTTCTGAAATCGGATAGATTTCACAGGCATTTCCGTGATCCGGTATTTTTTCCATCGCATCCGCTATGACCAGGTTCTTGTTTGCATTTACATAGCGCGCATCAATAACTTCATGGAATAAATGATTTGCATTATCGGTGTAAAAGCGGCGGCCCCACGGATCTGTTGTGTGCCCATATTGTGTTTCCCCAGAAAGCGACTCGACTTGATAGGAATCGGGCTTAAACCGAACGTTTCTTCCGTTTCCATTTTTAGGTAAAAATGCAGCATTGGGCTTATTCGGGAACGTGATTTCTTTCCCTTTATCCCCGAAAATATCTTCATACGTAAAGGAGTTGATAGCACCCGAATGCCCCAAGTAAATCCAGTTATCTATCCCGAATTTCGGGGTATTCATGTTGTGTTGTGGATTTGATAAAGAAAACCCGGTCAGTACGACCTCTCTTTTATCTGCCTTTTGATCCCCATCTGTATCCTCGAAATAGAGGATATTAGGGGAGTCGGCTACAAGGATTCCTTTTTTCCAGCGCATGACGCCCATGGGAAGCGTAAGCCCGTCCGCAAAGACGATGCTTTTATCCGGATAGCCATCGTCATTTGTATCTACTAGTTTTCGTATTTGTCCCTTTTTGCTGAGGTCTAAGGGATATCCTGGCATTTCTGCTACGTACCAATTGCCATCTTCGTCGATTTCCATGGCCACGGGATCTTCCACCAGAGGCTCTGCTGCGACAAGCTCCACTTCAAATCCGTCCAGCATCTGAATGGATTGCAATGCTTTTTGTAATTCAGGCGTGTTGGCGAGATTAGGTCGCGGTTTTTCTTGGCAACCTAAAAAGAGCAAACTAATACCCAGAATTAATTTTTTCATTTTGGAAATTTTAGCATTTGAAAATTACTAAAAATCTATTGAAACTTCAATTCGACACCTTGCTACCTCATTAAAATTTATTAGCTTAGCCTCAGCGTGTTACAGCGAATTGATTTTAAATTCCTCTACCTAAAAATGTAAATTATGAAAAGTTCAAACTCGATTAAGAGACGTGATTTTTTGACTAAATCAAGTCTTGCCATTGGCTCTTTTTTCATTGTTCCTCGGCATGTTTTGGGAGGGATTCGGCCTGATGGATCTCCTTACATAGCACCTAGTGATCTCATAAATTTAGGTTTTATTGGTACAGGAAAGCAGGGAAGGGGATTATCTAATTCGTTTTTGAGCACAGGCGAGGTTCGCATAGCCGCTGCATCAGAGGTGTACCAAGCAAAGGCTAACCTGTTTTCATATCGGGTAAAAGAAATTTATTCGAAATCATCTTCGCTGGGGACTTATACCGAAATACCCCAATATCAAGACTTTAGAGAGTTGTTAGCATTGAAGAACATTGACGCGGTTGTGATTGCTAGCCCAGATCACTGGCATGCATCTATGGCAGTTCTAGCTGCTGCTGTCGGCAAAGATATTTATTGTGAAAAACCGCTTTCGTTGACCGTTAAAGAGGGTCGTGCGATGGTAGATGCGACACGAAAATATAAGCGTGTTTTTCAAACTGGATCCATGCAGCGCTCTTGGCCCGAGTTTAGACAAACAGCGGAATTAATACGCAATGGCTATATAGGCGAAGTGAAATCGATTAAAGTGAATGTAGGTCCCCCACCCATAGCCTATGATTTAAGCGCTGAAGAATTGCCATCTGGATTGGATTTTACGAAGTGGCTAGGACCTAACGATGCGGTTTCCTTTAATTCCGAATTAGCTCCCCCCATTTCAAAAGACGTGTTTCCTAATTGGAGAAAATACAAAGAATTTGGCGGTGGTGGTATGACGGATTGGGGCGCTCACATGTTTGATATTGTTCAATGGTCACTTGATATGGACGGAAGCGGACCTGTTCGTGTGGACGCACCTAATACCAATGGAAATGAATTTTTGACCTATACCTACGCGAACGGAATTACGATGACACACCAGCCTTGGGAGTGGAATAATGCCATCGAGTTTGTAGGAACCGAGGGTACATTACGTGTGCAACGCAAGAAGTTAGAAACATCTAATGCGGCCTTGAAAGATCGTATCATAGGCCCTAATGAAAAGCACGTTTACGAAAGCACAAATCATTACATGGACTTTTTAACAGCGATGCGCAATCGCACACGACCTGTGTGTGATGTGGAGATCGGTCACAGAACAGCCTCTGTTTGTAACATCGGAAACATTGCCTATGAGACGAAAAAATCATTGGCTTGGAACCCAAAAACGGAAAAGTTCAATGATGCTGACGCGAATGCGTTGCTTGGTAGAAAATTGAATAAATCGTGGTAATCTACGGAAACTAATCCACTAACCAAATCAACGGATTCCTTATAGGCAGGTTTCGAATCACCTCTTCATTTTCTGGGAAATGAGGAAGTTTTTCCCAGGTTTCATACCAACTAGTTTCAGCGTAATCTTGATACCCAAACAATAAAAAGGGCGCCGCAACAGGCCACTCCTCCCAGTACATCACATCTTGCGGGAAGGGCCAGTTTTTTTTGTCCTTTACATAAGGATATAAAAAGTCAATTCCTTTTTTTAGGGCGGGGTTTTTGACCTTGTACACATGTGCGATTGTCATAACAGCATCCAGGTTAAATAGGGAATAACCATAGGGCTTTGTTCGTTTTAGTTCCAGCGGAAAAGCTCCACGCTCATCCATTTGATTAGGTAAAATGATGGTTAAAAAACGTTCTTTACAGTAATCTAAGAGTTGAGTGTCGTTCACTAATTGAGCAAAAGCGCTCACCTGCATGATCCAGCAAGTACCATGATTATTCTTAGCCTCCCGCTCCTCTATTCCGTATGGATGCGTGTTTACCCAACGTAAGTAATTTGTAAACCAGGCATGAATTTGCAGTCGATCAGCTTCGTTAATCTGTTGGCGTTTTTCCAAAATCTCAATACTTTTAGCCACCTCTATCAGTTGTATCATATCAATAATTCCAATCCCTCGTCCCGTCACTTTTCCCTTAATTGCCTGCGCATATAGTAAATGCGGATTCATCATCGTCGTCGTATCTACGAACCAAGCTTTAATGTGTTTAATAGCTTGCTTAGCGTGTTTAGGACGTCCTGTGATTAGATAGGCGGAAGTTTGATTCGCGACGATCTGACTAAAGCGAATCATAGCTTTTCGATGTGCAGTAAAATTATTTGGATTAGTTAGGCCATCTTTTTGAATGTAGGGGCCAAAGGGATTTGCAGGGTCAGGCCACCAATAATCTCCTTCAGAGAAAAAATCATGTTTTCCGCCGGCAGATCTTTTACTCTTAAAACGGGTTACCGTAATGGGCTTTTCTGTTAAGTTTTTATTCGCCTCAGCGATGATTTGAGTCTTTAATAAGCGTTCTACTTTTTCAAATAAAGTGGTTTGTGCACTTAATTGAATAGATATGCAGAGAAAAAGTAGGGTAATCGCGCTTTTCATTTTATGGGTTTCTATACCGTGAAATAACTATTTTCTATTCATATTTACGTTATGAAAAGTAGTAAATCATTCAGAGAATCTTTTGCCTTGGATGCCCCCGATCCGGCGTTCTCTCCTATACTAAAAAGTCTTTGGTATGACGCTAAAGGCGACTGGAAACAAGCACACGATCTTGTGGACGGATTATCTGGTGCAGATGCTGCTTGGGTGCATGCTTATTTGCACCGCAAGGAAGGGGATAGTTGGAATGCAGATTATTGGTATGCTAAAGCGAAGAAAGTGCGTCCGTCACATACATTAGAGGAAGAATGGGAGAGTTTAGTGGCGCATTTCTTTAACTAGTTATATCCTTATTATCAACCTTATACGTCAGCTAAATCCTATTGTTTCGTCTACTTCCTGTAAATTTTTGTATAGGATTTTTTAAAATTGTGTCATCAAATTTTAAAGACGTTTTTATATGCTAAATCGAATAATAATTGCGGTAGTGTGTGCCCTAATCGTTTCGTGTTCTAAGACTGATTCGGTGACGCCCATCACACCCACGCCCACACCTGCTACGGTAGAAGTCCCTGCCGTTTATAAGAAAATTTACGGAGCTACCAGTGTCACAAATGACGGCACCTATATCACCATCAAAACGAAGGGTTTGCCGGATCATAAAAGTGCCTATTATGCTACCACGAACGCATTGTATCAAGCATTTTCAGGTACGACTTATGGTGGTTTGAATTTTGCCAAAAACCCTAATTCCATTGTCGAGCAATCTGGCACCTTTAAAATACCCGTTAATCCTAAGGTAGACCCTAATCACCGTGCCACCCCTTTAGGCGCCATAGGAGTCGCCTTGAATGGTATTCCTTTTTTTAATCAATATGCGGGGCCTAATAACCAAGAATTAAAGGGAGAAATGGGTGGTTTTGATCAGTTTTATGGGCATCCACAACAAACCGGCGTATATCACTACCATGTGGAGCCTTTACACCTGACGACAGTGAAATCAACTAAGTCCGGACTGATGGGATTCTTATTAGATGGCTTCCCTATCTACGGCCCATTAGAAGAAACTGGCGCCGCGGTAACGAATGCTGATTTAGATATCTATCATGGTCATACGCATGTTACCGTTGATTATCCAAATGGAATTTACCATTACCATTTCACGACTGAGGCGCCTTATTTAAATGGGAACGGCTATTATGGTACACCTGGATCGGTATCACAATAATGAAATACGCTTTAATCTTTTTGTTTTTATGGAGTTGCTCGCCGCGCGAATCAGCGGACGAAGTAGTCGAAAGGAAGTATTTCCCCTCCGGAAAAATTATGGAAATCCGATATGTCCAAAACGGGGTGAGGCAAGGCTTGCAAACGGCTTTTTGGGAAAATGGAAAGAAGCGTTTTGAATATACCGCCGCAAATGATACCTACGAAGGCGAACTAAAAGAATGGGCGGAGAATGGACAATTATTTCACCTAGCTCATTACAAAAATGGACAGGAAGAGGGCGTCCAAAAAATGTGGCACGCAAACGGAAAAATTCGTTCTAACTTTGTCATCATTCAAGGCCGCCGTTACGGCTTATTAGGCACTAAAAACTGCAAAAATAGTAATGAGAAATTACTGGCTTATTAATCTTTTCTTGATTGCCTGTACAGAAGCCCCCGTTTCTAAAATCCCCTACTATAATACCCCCGATTTTACCCCCTATTTTATAAGCGAGGCGGAGGCGGCTTCGAAAATTACGCACCGAATTAAGCCTTTTACTTTCTATAATCAGGACAGCACTTTATTCGATAGTAAATCCCTTATAGGAAAAATTTATGTCGCGAATTTCATCTTTACCCGCTGCAGTAATATTTGTCCAGATATGACCTCCCAAATGAATCGCATCGAAAAAGCGTTCCATACGAATTCAAAAGTAGCGCTTGTTTCGTTTACCGTTACGCCTTGGCTGGATGACGTTAAAACCTTGCATAAATTTGCAGATAAATTCCAAATCGCCTCTTCGAATTGGTCTTTATTAACAGGTCCTAAAGCATCCATTTACACTCTCGCCCGTCAGTCCTTTTTTGCGGAAGAGTCTATAGGCTACAATAAGGACACAAATGAGTTTTTACACACGGAGCATATCGTGCTTGTGGATCAAAAAGGCCGCATTCGCGGTATCTATAACGGGACAATTCCCCTGGATGCAGACCAATGCATCGAAGATATGAAATTGCTTTTACAGGAATAGAGGCTTATTTTATCGAAAAAATACATTAAATTCGACTTTCAACAAAAATTATAATACTGTTACCATGAAAATTAACTCTATTTTAGCGATAGGCGTCGTTATGGCGTTGTCGTTAGTTTCCTTTAAACCTTCAGATAAAGATGTTCGGGCGGAAAAGCCTTTTGGCGGTTTAGCCTTATATACAGTGCGTGATGCGATGAAAGATGCGCGCGCGACGCTAGAAAAAGTAGCTCAAGCAGGTTATGTAAACGTGGAGTCAGCGGGTTACGAAAACGGCAAGTTCTATAATTTATCTCCAGCGGATTTCAAATCCTTGTTAAATGAGATGAAATTAACGCCTATTTCGTCTCACCAGGGAACGGTTACGTTTGAAAATATCGATCAGCAAATTGCCGATTTGAAGGCTGCCGGCTTCCAATATTTTGTGATTCCAGTACCTCCTATGGGCTTATTTGGACACGATGGGGCAAAAATGACCATGAAAGGAGGGGCTAAAAACTTAGCTCAAATCCTTGATAAATTAGGCGAAAAATGTGCTGCTGCTGGTTTACAATTATTGTATCACAACCATGATTTCGAATTCGTGAAAGACGCAGACGGGACCGTTGTGATTGATTATTTATTAGAGAATTGCAATCCTAAGTATGTTAATTTCCAAATGGATTTATATTGGGTAACTAAAGCTGGCGCAGATCCAGTGGCTTATTTCAAACGCTATCCAGGCCGGTTTAAGATTTGGCATGTAAAAGATATGGATGATCAAGGTCGTTTCGCACCTGTAGGTAATGGCAAAATTGATTTCAAGCGCGTTTTAGATAACAAAAAGCTGTCAGGAATGCAGTACTATTTTGTGGAGCAAGATGCATGTTTTAACGAGACAGCATTAGAGGCGATTGTGATTAGCCATAAGGGTTTGGCAAAAATCGGATTTAACTAACAATTCTAATTTTTCGCACCAATATGAAAAAGAACAACAAGGATATGTTTCGATCATTATGCCCTATAGCAACCGGACTTGATGTATTAGGCGATAAATGGTCGCTATTGATATTGAGAGACATGATATTCTTCCATAAGAACACCTTTAATGAATTCAAAGTTGCTCCTGAGTTAATGCCTAGCAAAATGCTTTCCAATCGACTTAAAAAATTAGAGTCAACCGGGTTTGTCAGCAGAACGAAGGGGGTATTAAACAAGAAGAATATTCATTATTTACTTGAAGAAAAAGGAATGGAAACTTTTCCCATCATGGTAGAAATGGCCATTTTTACGACTGATTTCTTTTATGATCATTTAGGGGACACCTATACGGGGATTGTAAAAACAAGAATGAAAAATGATAAAGAGAATTATATACAGGAGATGATCGGGAGATATAAAAGCTTTAAAGAAAATCTAGTTCTTTAATTTTTTAGAAACCATAAAATGCAGAGCCCTCGGTAATTCTACCGGGGGCTTTTTTGTTACATTAATTTTAGTAAAATAATATAGAATTTGTTTTTAGTGTCAAAATGATACTTATATTTGGCAAACTAACTATTCTAAATTTACTATTTATTATGAAAAAATTACTACTACCCCTGATGGTCATGGCAACGATGTTTGCTTGTACATCACCAGAAACAAAAAAGGCTGATGCCGCATCATCTTCTGATCCAGATACGGGAACATTTTCTTCACAAAATGAAAAATCTCAAAAAGTAAGGGAGGCCTTGGAAGCCTACATGAAAAATGATTCAACAAAGATTTATGAAATCTATGTGGATACGGTTAAGATTTATGATCAAATGGCTGCTAACCAGGAAAATGGAAAGACGAAGCCAAATCCTGGTGGACGTGCAGGTTTTGCAGCTAATGAGCGCATGAACCATGATTTTTTCACGGATATTAAGGTAACGACGGATAACATTAAGACTTTCGTTTTTGCTGATGGAAGAGTTCATACCGGAGTTTGGTGTATGTGGACGGGCAAAGGAAAGTTTACAAATGCCTCTATTTCGGCACCATTGCACCTTGCCTTTATTTGGGAAGGGGATAAAATCGTTACTGAATATCGCTATTTTGACCCAACAGTTTTATACGCTGAAGTTGCAGCTTCACAAAAGAAATAAATTTTATTTTGTTTAGGGTATGATTTAAAAAGGGGGGCTTTCATTGCCCCCCTTTTTTATAATACATTCGTTGTATCCGTCGTAAATATGCGGGTACTTACGGTATAAGTTCCGCCGCTTGGATCTTTGTATTTCAAATCCATGTAGAAGGCCTGGTAGCCTTTTTTCACATAGGGGATGGTATATTTTGCCGTGGATCCTTCTAATTTCACGCGACGCGTTAGCCATAAATTATTGCGGAAATCTCGGTCTGCAGAGGTAGTCGCCCAAATCGCGGCTTCCACTAATTCCTCCGGTTTTGCCTGCACGGTTAATTCAAAACCTTCTTTCCCTTTTACTACATTCCAGGTGCTTACAGGATACTCTTTGTTTTGTAAAGTTAGGCCAAAGAAGGCACTCAATCCTTCCAGCGCCTGCTTGCCTCCCCCTAAATCGTGGCCTGCATTAGGTACGTAATGGATTAAGTTTTTTCCGGGGATTTGGTCAAAATAATGTTTAATGGCATCCGCCGTCCAATACGGATCGTTTGTCGCCACAAAAATCATCTTAGGCACGTTAAGCTTTGTGCGATACGAATAAGGATCGATCATCGCCGTGATGGCTTTACCGTCCGGGGAATCCGTGCTTTGCGGGATGCCAATTTTAACGTAATCCTCGATCTGATCACTGTATTCGCCATAGGTCTCAAACTGATAGCTTAGTGATTTAGGCATGTTCAGCATATCGATCACCATGGGTCCAATTGCCTTCACGCGCTTGTCATCAATTGCACTTGAAAGCCAAGTCGTCCAACCGCGTTTGGAGGCTCCCGAAATCACAAAATTGTTGATTTTATGCTGAGTCTTTTGGGCCACAATTTCCTGAATGGCATCCATTCCTTTGACTGCCGATTTCACCATGGGGAACAATAAAGGCCAGGAATAATCTTTGTCTTTACGGAATTCATTTAGGGTATAGGTGATTAATTCATCTTCGGTTTTCCCGTCAAAAAAGGGTTGATTGGGGACTTGTCTTATGATAGTGACTACCGCTTTGTTTTTGATGGCGATGGTACCTAAGACAGGCCAAAGACGACTGTCTTTGCTCCAGTTTGGCAGCTCATCTTTGTTGCTTCCTCCGTCGATGAAAAGCAGGGCTCCGTCATATTGTATAGTACTAGGGACGATAATGGTGAGCTGGTGAGTCCATTTTATACCTCGCCATTTTTGGGAGCTTAGTAATACCTGGTAGGCTTTTGTGCTTCCCATGCTAGCTGAGTCTTTTATTTCCCAGGAGTAGGTCGCGTCGCCATTCGTTAAATAGCTTTGTAAAGCGTTTTCTGGTTTGACTTTCGCTTGTGAAAATCCTAAAAATGGAATCAAAAAGAAGACGATTCCGGCTACTTGATTTTTCATATTTTCGTTAAATAGTTTAGGTAAATATAAAAAAATATTGATTGCTTGCGGTGTGTGGGGTCTAAATTTCGCCTTGCGTGTAGGAGCGATTTTCAGGTATTGACTAGATGTGTCAATTCGTGAAAATGCCAAAAATATAAATTCGACGAATTTTCGTAACGCATTCAGCTTTAGAAGCTGCAATTAATAAAACAATAATTCATCTACCCGTAACCAAGCGCCCTTGCCTTTGTTGTCCACAAAAGCGGGAAGCCTTTTCAAACGCTCGGCTTTGATTCGATAATATTTTGCTGGACTAGCAGTCACCGGGATGTTGATGCCGCGTGGGGAATAACCCTTTTTTTCTTTGGGTTGAACGGGTTTTACAGTAGTCAATAACTTTAAATTATCAGGCGATTCCCCCGCCCAAATCTCTACACGTACAGGCGGGAACACATCTGAATCTGTCCTTTCTAAATAAGATAGCGTAACACCGTGGATGGGTGTGGGCTTTGCAAAAGTGGCGACAGCATCGAATTCAGTTTCTTTAAATCCAAGCCAAGAATAATTGGATACGCCTTTTACCTCGCGAGCGCCTAAAACAAAATCGAGTAAGCTCGCGCCACCCGCAGCGGGATAGGACGGGTCTGGCTTTGTGAGTAAATCGATGCGTGCAGGAATAAAATTTGATTTATAAACGCGCATGTCGATGGGCTTGCTGGCAAGCCAGCCGGGTTTAGTGGCTAGAATGCGGACTTTAGTAAATTGATTTATTGCCACCGGACCTGACGTAAATAGTAAAGAAAGGCTGTCTGGAATCGAGTCATTCACCGTGTAGCGGAAAATAACGTCCCGTAACGTATGCTTGAAGTTGAGCTTTTCGCCAGGTTTTAATATGAGATTTTCATTGACCAAAATAGGAGGATTGATCTGCAGTAATTCATCTTTTGGAATGTATCCAGCATCGAATTTGATCTTAGGAAACTGCTTCTGTAAACTGGCTAAATCAGTTGCCGAAAGTCCGGTATTCCACACGTGAATTTCACGTAGTGAGCTAAGCTTCGGTAGTAGTTTTGTGATACCAGAACGCCCTAATTTTGTTCCCGAAATGGACAATTCTTTTAATTGATTTAAGCTCGCTAATTGACTGAGTCCCGCATCATCGATGGAGGTGAAGTTAAGGTTCAATTTTTCTAAATTTTGGAAGGTAGAAACCACCGACAAGTCTTCGTTTTTAATGGGCATCTTAGACAATTGCAATCCCACTAGTTGCTCGCTAACCTGCGATAAATCGGATAGTGTTTTTGGGTCAAATTTTGCCGCCACATAAAAATCTGCTTGCAAAGCCGGGGATTCATAAGCGATGGGATAAACGGTACAATAGGGAGTATTTACTGCGGCGATTTCTGATTCGGAAGCGGCAGAGAAATCGTATTCTTTCGAACTCGTTGTCAACGCTGCTGGTTGAACTAGCTTTTGAAAATCAAGACTATACTGACCTAATTTCTGTTCGAACGAAGCCCCTTCTTTTACCCATAAAGTCAATAGTGTAATTTCATCAGGGCTTAATTGTGCCTTCCCCAGTGGAGGCATGTGCTCTTTCGCGTTCATCGGGAGTTTAATTCGCTGGATCAGATGGCTATTTAGCACATCGCCCGCCTTCCAAATAGCGCCATGTTTTCCACCCTTCATCAGGTTCGCAATGCTATTCATTTTGAGTGCGCCTTTTGTCTTTTGGTCATTGTGACATGACTCACATTTAGCCTTTAAAATGGGCTGGACTATGTCTTCGAAAACGACACTTTCGGGAGTGATTTCTGTCGACTTTGTTCCAAAACGCAAGTAATCTTCCCCATGCGTTATGCTCGCCCCGGTATGTCCCGCGAAGATCAATGCAATGAAGCCCAGCGAGGCTCCCACGAGGAAATTTCTGCGGGCTAAAACCCAAGTAAAATACACAAATGACACTGCCACTCCTGACCATTGATGCCAATCCAAGGCAGATGTTTCATAGCCTCCTTCTTTGGCCAAAAACAAACCAAAAATGGCCGTCATCGTAGAGAAAATCGCAGTCAATAAAAGTAAAAATTCTGCTACTATTTCGAAGGAAGGAAGGTGTTTTTTAATACTAAATAAGGCAAGAAGAAGCACCCCGAATCCGATAGGTAAATGTAAAATTAGAGGGTGTAAATGACCGATTCCGGTAAGGGGTAAGGCAAAACTCGATTGGAAAATCAAGAGGAAAATCAAGAAGCCTTGTAAGCCCCATAAGATCAAATTACCTATTTTTTCCACCTTTCCCATTAGGCCATTAATCCTGGTAAAACGTTCCCCGCAATATCCGTTAATCGGTAGCGTCGTCCTAAGTGCTTATAGGTTAATTGTTCGTGGTTAATACCCATCAAATGCTGTACCGTCGCATGGAAATCATGGATATGAACCGGGTCTTTCACGACGTTATATCCCAGCTCATCCGTCTCCCCATAAACGGTTCCTGCTTTCACGCCGCCGCCGGCCATGAAAATACTGTAAGCACGTGGGTGGTGATCGCGACCGTAATTGTCGACTGTATATTTACCTTGGCAATAATTCGTACGACCAAATTCTCCTCCCCAAATCACCAGCGTTTCGTCTAATAATCCGCGCTGTTTCAAATCGGTAATCAGCGCTGCTGAAGATCGGTCTACATCTTGCGCTTGCATTGCCATTTCTTGTGGCAGATTGCCATGAGAGTCCCAACCTTGGTGGTAAATCTGTACGAAGCGAACGCCCGATTCAGATAGTTTACGCGCTAGCAACACATTCGCAGCATAGGTTCCTGGAACTAGACATTCTGGCCCATACATTTTAATAATGTGATCAGGCTCTTTAGATAAATCGGTTAATTCCGGAACGGCCGTTTGCATGCGGTAAGCCATCTCATATTGCTGCACTTTGGCCTCCACTTCCGGGTCTTTGTTTTCTGCAAATCCCTCGTGATTTAATTCAGCCAATTGATCTAGCATACGTCTTCTACCCGCTTTATCGATGCCATCCGAATCATTTAGATACAAGATGGGATCTTCAGAACTGCTGAATACAACTCCCTGGTGCGTAGAATCTAAGAATCCATTTGTCCAAAGCTTTGAATAAACCCCTTGTCCATTTCCCCTACCCCGCGAAAGCAATACACAGAAAGCAGGCAAGTTTTTGTTCTCACTTCCTAAACCATAGGACATCCACGCACCCATACTGGGGCGGTTACCTACCTGGGCGCCTGTTTGTAAAAAGGTCATGGCGGGATCGTGGTTAATCGCATCCGTACTCATGGTTCGAATCACACAAATATCATCTGCAATCGAACCTATATGTGGGAATATTTCACTGATGTACGTCCCCGATTTTCCGTGTTGTTTGAAATTATAATACGAACCTACTAGCGGGAATTTATCCTGAGATGCTGTCATCCCGGTGAGCCTTTGGGTCCCGCGAATTGAATCTGGTAAATCCTGCCCTGCCATTTTATTAAGCATAGGCTTGTAATCGAAACTCTCATATTGCGACGGGGCACCGTTTTGGCATAAATAAATTACCCGCTTCGCTTTAGGGGCAAAATGCGCAACACCTAAAGGCAGGGACTGGCTCGCAGCATCCCCTTTGAAAAGTTCAGGAACGAGCAAGGAGCCCAGGGCTAATCCGCCTATGCCTGCCGCCGCCTGACCGAAGAAATGCCGGCGCGTAATGTTCAGTCGATTTTTAAAGAATTCGTTTTCCATATTACACGCGCATGATGGCCTCCTCCAGGTTAAAGATTAATTGAATTGTCAGCATCATTGCTGCCGTGGACCCCGTAACAGCCGCTTTGTCCTGTTTGTATTCCCCTATTTGCATCAATTTCTGGACTTTTTTCGGGTTTTTCACACAAGATTCCTGCTCTGCCTTATAATAGTTTATTAGCATTTTCAGCTCCTTTTTCTTAGGAGCCCGGCAGACAATTCGTCTAAATGCCTTCGTCAATTTCTCTTCTATGGATCCCTTTTCATGTGAGATTCGACTTGCTAAAACACGCGAACTCTCTAACACATGTGGATCGTTCATCATCACCAAAGCCTGTAATGGCGTATTTGTTCGACCCCTTTGAACTTCGCATTGATCTCGATTACTCGCGTCGAAAATCAACATGGTAGGTGGCGGAACCGTTCGTTTGATAAAGACATACATCCCACGGCGGTATAAATCCTGGTTGTGATCTTGGATATAATTCATCAGCGATCCACGTCCAGAAGTGGCCACTTCCCAAAGCCCTTTCGGCTGGTAGGTCTTCACACTAGGCCCGCCGATTTCTGGATTTAAAATGCCTGCGGAGGCCAAAACTTGATCTCTTATTTGTTCCGCCGGAATACGGATACGGGACATGCGGGATAAATAATTATTTTCAGGATCTACTTTTTGTGATGCCGATGTTACGGTGGAGGCTTGTCTGTAAGTGGCGGACAAGACGATTTGCTTCACTAATCGTTTGATGTTCCAGCCGTGTGTTTGGAAATCAACCGCTAGCCAATCCAATAATTCTGGATGAGTAGGCAGTTCACCTTGCATTCCAAAATCCCCAACAGTTTTCACGATTCCTCTACCAAAAAACTGTGCCCATAACCGATTCACAAAAACGCGGGACGTCAATGGATTCGCAGGATCTAGTAACCAGCGAGATAGGCCTAGTCTATTTTGACTGTACTTGGCAGGACTGAAGGGCAGGATGCTTTTGGGTATTCCAGCTCTTACTTCTGGCCCTGGCATATCATAATTTCCCCTGGAAAGCACATACGTAGGTCTCCAACGTACAGAATCCGCCATCACCATTACGTCCACAGTGGCTGTGTCCTTTTTGTGAATGAACTTCAAAATAGATTGCACATCTTTCGTGGAGATGGACATATTCGGAGGATCCGCGAAGGACGCATCAATTGTCCCAAACAAGCCCTTTTCTGGCACTTGATTAAAGAAGGCGTAGGTGCTGTAATAATCTTTTTGGGAGATTGGATCATACTTGTGATCGTGGCAGCGGGCACATTCGAAGGTGAGCGCTAGGAAAGATTTGGAAAACGTATTCGTCCGATCATTCACATATTCTACCCGGTATTCCTCATCGATAACCCCTCCTTCTTGCGTGATCTTGTGATTGCGGTTAAAGCCGGTGGCCAGCATCATCTCCTTCGAGGGACGCGGCATTAAATCGCCGGCCAGTTGCCAAGAAGCAAATTTCGCATAGGAATAATTCGAATTAAAGGCGTGAATCACCCAATCCCTCCAGGGCCACATGGTCCGCAATCCATCGTCCTGATACCCGTGAGAATCCGCATAACGGGCTAAATCTAGCCAGCTAACGGCCATTTTCTCGCCATAATGTTTGCTCGATATAAGCTCATTAACCATTTTTTCGTATGCTTCTGGACTTTCATCGCGAAGGAATCGATCCTGCATCTCCAGGCTCGGAGGCAAGCCGGTAAGATCCAAAGCAACCCGCTTTAAAAGTTGCTCTTTAGTTGCTTCAGCACTAGGCTCCAGCGACTTTTCGGCCATTTTTGCATAGACAAAATAGTCAATCGGATTGCGTACCCAATCTTCATCTGCCTTTGGCAATGCCGACTTCACAGGTTTTATGAATGCCCAGTGGGGCTTGTAGACGGCACCTTGTTTGATCCATTTTTCGATGAGGTCTATTTCATGTTCAGAAACCGTTAGATGAGAACTCATCGTAGGCATCCGAAGCGAGGTATCTTTCGTGATTAATCGCATGAATGCATCGGAAGCGTCCGGATTTCCTGGAACGATGGCATGCATGGATGGATTATCTTTAAACGCCGCGTATGCTCCTTCTTGGGTGTCTAAACGTAAGTTTGATTTGCGCTTGTTTGCGTCAGGCCCGTGGCATTTAAAGCAACGATCCGAAAGGATAGGGCGGATGTGGTAGTTATAGTCAATGACATCGGGCATGGAGGTGTCTTGGGCTTGGGTATCGGAACATTGCGTATACGCAAAAATGCTCCCGACGGCCAGGATGAATAAGAACCAAAATCGCTTGTTCAATAATGTCATATTTTTCACAACGAATACGGAAATATACGATTAAATTTTTTCTTTGAAAATTGCTATTTGCCGGAAGCTATTACGGCACTATCTACTTCCAAGGGCCATCGACCTTTAAAACCTGATCGAATAACTACATCAGGCCTTGTTTTTTTAAGTTGCTGGAGTCCTTTTTCAGTTACCTGGGTTTGCCATAAATAGATACGCTTCAGGGATTTAATTTTCGCCAAAACACTCAGCCCTTTATCGCCAATGGCAGTTCCTACTAAATTAAGTGATTCTAAGTAGGCAAGGTTTTTAAGGCCTTCTAGGTCTTTGTCGGTGATTTTCGTATGATGTAGGTCGAGTGTTATGAGTAAAGGCATGGCAGCAATTTCTTTCATAAAATCACCTCCGACACGCGTATTGCCTAATTTCAAATGGACAATTTGATCTTGAATCCGGCTTAAATCTGCGAGTTCCTTCGTCGAAATGAGCGGCGCATTGATGGCATTTATTTCTATAAAGGGCTGGTCTTTTGCTATGGGGTTTGCTACTAATCCGTGCTTTCTTAGGATCGCTAGGTCTGCTTCGTCCGCGGCATCTATCGATAATTTAAATACGGGCGACTCCTGCGTAGCTTCCACTTGCGTATAAGTTTTTAGAACGGTCTTTATCTTTTCATCGGCCGGTAGCTGCGCCACTTTTTTAGTAAAATCGGCGCCATTTTGTACCCACCAATGTAGCAAGGTAATTTCATTTTCTGTTAGTGGGGTTTTTCCTTTGGGCGGCATGTGGTGTTCATCATTCGCGTCTAACAATAAGCGCTTAATGAGCTCGCTATCTAAGGGCTTTCCCGCGGAAATGATCTTCCCATCTTCTCCTCCTACCAAGATAAATTCGGGGGTATCTAATCGAAGTTTGCCTTTCTGTTTTTCGGCATTGTGACAGGAAATACATCGCTGTTCTAAAAGTGGTTTAACTAGCTGTCCATAGACCAGCGCTTCTGGTAGGTTAGTTATTTTAGGTAGTTCTTTCTCCTGTTTTTCTATCCCTAAAATTTCGCGTGCCGAAGCAGGCAAGCTCGCCGTTAAATAATCGGATCCATGCGTTAGATTTCCTCCATAATGGCCAGTGATGGTGAGGCAAGTTAGGCCGAGGATAAAGAGCGCGTTATTAAGACGGCATGGCATTCCCGTGCGCATGGCGTAAGCTAAACCCGCAGACAAAACGCAGGTACTCACGCCCAGCCATTGGTGTATTTGTAAAGTATCTGGATCGTATTCCCCGGATTGCGCCAGTGCCCAACCCATCGCTGCAGAGATTACCGCAAAAGCGGAGGTCCAGATTAAAATGCGAATCACGATAGGTTCTGAATCCCGTTCTTTGGCAAAAAAATACAAAATACCTGCAATGAAAAACATCCCGATGGGTAAATGCACCAGCATCGGATGGAAATGTCCCCAAAATAAAAGCCATGGCTGGCCCGCCTCCGCAACTATCATTTATCCGATTCGCTCTAATTTGATAGGATAAGTTTTTCCAGATGCCCACTGCGGCACGTAGATATTTTCATCGGAATCTGCGTACACATCATGTGGGTGGAAGAACACTTTATTTTCGTCGTCTTTTACTTGCTTTTGCAAAACACCATTTTTATAGATGGGTTCCGAACCGCCCGGAGTAGAAACAACCTTCATATTTTTATCCAAAATTTGAATGTATCCAGAACCTGGCCAGGACGCGTCTGTACTCCTGAAGCTGGCTGCTAAAATATAGTCCCCGTGTAAAACGGGTCTACAAACAAAAGAGCCAGGTAAGTGGTAACGAGTAATGAATTTGCCGTCTAAAGTGAATCTCTTAAAGCTATTGTTCACCCGGTCTGTCACTAATAAAGTCCAGTTATTCGGATCACGTGTATCGACTAAAACGCCGTGGCAACAATTGAATTTATCGTCCGCATAACCTGCTGTATATCCTCCAAAATGGCGGATGTAGCGACCCTTCGAATCATACTGAATAATATAATTAGACCCATACCCATCTGCCACATAGATATCGCCATTTTTCGGATTTACCGCCGTTTCAGTGGGAACAAATTGATGGGGATGATCGTACATTCCCGTCTCTTTTGGGTAGTCAATCTTGAAAATTTCGCGACCTTTTAAGTCGGTTTTAATCACTTGATGGCGGGTATTATCACAAATCAATAAAAACTGTTCGCCTCCCTCATTTAAAATAGTTAAGCCGTGTGCCCCGGGATAGCTGTGTCCCCAAGAGTCTAAAAGCTTGCCTGATTTATCGTAAATAAGGACGTTGTTTTTGACTTCGTTTGTTAGTAAAAAAAGTCGTCCTTTCGCATCTTCCACCATCTCGTGGCAGTCGTTTACTGGATTTTTCCCGGCATCTAATATGCCCCAATTAGGAACTACTTTGTAGGTGAATGATCCGTGACCGAGGGTTATTTCCCCCGCTTTGGGTGCGATTTTTTTCATAGAATTGTTCGTTAGCAAAGAGGTGCCGATAAGTGCGGAACTGGTTTTTAAAAAGTCTCTGCGGTGTATAGGTTCTTTCATTTCATTAAGGTTTATTCACGCTTTCATCAATATTGAATAAGGCATTTGCGACTAAGGTTTTCGCCACTAATAGGGCAGGATTAGGGGGAATTTCATTATCTGGACAAAGTCGTAAAAAGGCCAAAGTCTCCGTAGAATGCGTTCGATAATAGTTCCATGTTTGCTCATAAAAGGCATTCAATTTCTCCGCTTTTTTCGGAGAGATCGTTTTCCCAAATAAATCGGCATAGCCTTTTTGAATAAAAGCAATTCCATTTTCAGGATATTTGCGCGCAAAAAACTGAGAGGACTCTAAGAATACGGGATCATTCAAGGTATTCAAAGCTTGCATAGGCGTATTCGTGCGTATCCGCCTAGAAAGACAAATATCCCGCGTTCCGGCATCAAAAGTGACCATCGTCGGGTAGGGGCTGCTTCGCCTCCAATAGGTATAGAGCGAACGCCTCCATTGGTCTTCGCCATCACTTTTATTCCATTGCATGCCACTGTAGGGAGCGTTCCAAATACCTTCCGGCTGCTCTGGCATAACACTTGGACCCCCTAGTTTTGGACTTAATAAACCAGACCAAACCAGCACCTGATCGCGTAGCTGTTCTGGACTTAAGCGAATGCGTGGACCTCGGGTGATGTAGCGATTATTCGGATCTTTTTCCCGCGTTTTTTCGTCAGTAATAGATGATTGCTGGTAGCTGGCTGACATCACGAGGTACTTTAAAAATTCTTTTGGCTGATACCTAAAATCAACCTGAAATTTATAAGCTAAATGATCTAACAAGGCTTGGTTTACAGGAGCAAGACCTTGGCTTCCCAGATCTTCTAACGTTTCCACAATCCCGATTCCAAATAAAGTTTCCCAGAATCGATTCACCGCTACTCGGGCGGTTAATGGATTGCTTTTGGATCCGATCCAATTCGCTAAATCCAATCGATTAGTCACTGCCGCATTTTTAAAGAGCGCTGGAATTCCTGGCTGAACGGAAGATCCCGGATTTAACCAAGAACCGCGCGTGAACACCCGCGTAGTTCGAGCATAATCCGCTGGGTTTTCTAGCATAACCGGCGTAGTCAATTCAGGTTCAGATGCGATGGCCTGTATAG
The DNA here is from genome assembly GCF_054558735.1 of Aquirufa sp. A-Brett2-15D. Taxonomy (NCBI): domain Bacteria; kingdom Pseudomonadati; phylum Bacteroidota; class Cytophagia; order Cytophagales; family Flectobacillaceae; genus Aquirufa; species Aquirufa sp. A-Brett2-15D. Next base: position 270,613 of record NZ_JBSKFT010000003.1, read on the forward strand.
CTAGATTTTCAAATTCGGTAGACTTAAGTTGCGTTGGAACCTCCGGCAGTAAAGCAAAAAATCCAATGGTTGCCGTTGTTTGATCCGGATTCGCTCTAGCATTAATAAACTCCCAAACGAGGTCTTGCTTTCCCGGTAGAGACGGGATGTTAACAAAGGTATAAGCCCACCCTTTTACCCAACGGCCTTTAGGCGCCGCATACTTTTCTTGTAGCGTGGTGTCTAATTTGATGCACGCAATAATCGGCCCTGTTTTTGTGCCTTGGTGAATGTTCAAGATGGTGGGCGCTGGACCCGAATTTCGGCAGGCAATCAACAGCTTTGTTTTCCCCATCATGGGAACAGCCTTAAATCTAGCGGAACCCTTATGCCGAATTGCTAAATATTTATTATCTGCCAAAGCCCCATTCTCAAACTGGTCAGCCCAATGGGGATGAATTTTAGGCTCTACAAATCGGATCATATTTCCCCATGCTTTTTGGGAGGGCATCGGCTGATTTACTAAAAATGCCTTCAACCGCGCAATCGTTTTTTCATCGTCCGGTTTATAGTGTTTGTACGTAGGCGATTCATCAGGAACATCTTCGTCACGGGAGTTATTGAAGAAAGCCATATACCGGTAATATTCATCGTGCCGGATGGGGTCATAGGGATGAGAATGACATTGTACACAGCCAAAACTAGTGCCTTGAAGTACCTCCCAAGTGGTATTTACCCGATCTAAAATAGCTGCCGTGCGAAACTCCTCATCTTCCGTCCCGCCCTCATCGTTGTTCGTGGTATTGCGGTGAAAAGCAGTCGCGATGAAGTCGTTTTCTTGCGGATTCGGAAGCAGGTCCCCTGCTAGTTGCTCTTTGATAAACTGATCATAAGGCTTATTCTGATTGAAGGAGGCGATGACATAATCCCGGTATTTCCAAATACTCCGCGCCTCATCTTTTTCATATCCTTTCGTATCTGCATAACGCGCTAGATCCATCCAAATGGCGGCCCATTTTTCACCAAAATGCTGAGATTTCAACAGCTTATCCACTTGCTTTTCGTAGGCCTGATCTGATGCATCTTTTTCAAATTCTAGGAAGTCAGACGCGGTAGGCGGAAGCCCCGTTAAGTCCAAATAAAGCCGTCTCAATAAATCGTTTTTTTCAGCCGCTGCGGCATGGGAAAGTCCGTGATTTTTTTGCTCCGCTTGTACGAAATAGTCCAGGTCATTTTTTGCCCAACTCGGCGAAATCCCCACCCAGCTCAGCGCTTTTTCCCACCAATTTCCCGACGGGATACTAGGATCTTCTACAGCTTGATAGGCCCAATGCTCTCCCCAATTTGCCCCCTCTTTTACCCAAGTGGTTAATAAATCAATTTCCTCTGCTGAAAGAGCCGGTCTTTGATAAGGCATCTTTTCTTCCGGGTCACGACTATGCAGTCGCTGAATAAAGGAGGATTGTTCTGGGTGACCAGGAACAATGGCAGGTTTTCCGGATTTCGTTTTTCCTAGCGCCTCTTCCTGGAAAAGTAAACTAAAGCCGCCTTGCTTTTTTACCCCTCCGTGGCAGGAAATGCAATTTTTATTCAGGATGGGTTTGATCTGCGTGCTATAATCCACCTGCTGTTGTTTGCTCGAAACGTAGTATGCGGTGATTCCCGCAATGCAAAGGCCCAGAAAAATGTATACTTTTTTCATCCCTTAACCCAAAATCGGTTTAATCACTTTCCCGTATACGTCGGTCAAGCGGAAATTTCGCCCCTGAAAAGGGAATGTAAATTCTTCGTGGTTAATACCTAAGCAATGTAAAATGGTGGCTTGCAGATCATAAATGGAAGTTTTTCCACTCACCGTCGCATAGCCTAAATCATCCGTCTCACCGAAGGACATCCCGGGTTTGATTCCGCCACCAGCCAGCCACATCGTGAATGCCTCCGTGTGGTGATCGCGCCCAAAAAAACTTTGCTTCTTACCTTCTCGGTTTTCTTGCATGGGAGTACGCCCAAACTCCCCGCCCCAAACAACTAAGGTTTCATCCAATAATCCCCTCTGTTCTAAATCTATCAATAGCGCGGAAACGGCTCGATCCGTTTGCAGGCATTTTTGATGTAAACCAAAATCCACCGATTCATTTTTCCCTGTTCCATGCGCGTCCCAACCCCAATCAAAAAGCTGCACAAATCGAACCCCTTTTTCGACCATTTTTCTGGCGAGCAAGCAGTTATTTGCGAATGATTCTTTGCCCGGATTTGTTCCGTATAATTGATGAATATATTCCGGCTCTTTACTTATGTCCATGACGTCTGGTACGGAACTTTGCATTTTATAAGCCATCTCGTATTGCGCAATTCGAGCCACCGTTTCAGGATCGCCAAATTCCGCGAAGGTCTCTTCGTTCACCGCATTGATGGCATCGATACTCGCTTTGCGGATATCGGTATTTACGCCTTCCGGATTCTTTATGAAAAGTATGGGTTCTCCTTCGGATCGACATTGGACACCTTGGTAAACCGACGGCAAGAAACCGCTTCCCCAGGCAGACTTTCCTGCATCTGGGTTTTTACCCCCGGAGGCAAGAACCATAAAGGAGGGGAGGTTTTCGTTTTCGGATCCCAGGCCATACGAAACCCAAGAGCCTAATGACGGCCGCCCTAGTCGCGCGGATCCAGTGTGCATCAGCAATTGTGCGGGAGCATGATTAAACTGATCCGTATACATGCCTTTTAAAAAAGTGACTTTATCGGCTTGAGTGGCTAAATGGGGCATGTGGTCTGATATCCAATGTCCTGCATTCCCGTGTTGCATGAAATTAGCTTTAGGCCCGAGTAAATTAGGCACGCCTCGAATGAAAGCAAATTTCTTCCCATCGAGCAATTCTTTAGGGCATTCTTTGCCGTCAAATTTTGCCAAAATGGGTTTATAGTCGAATAATTCTAGTTGTGATGGCGCGCCAGCCATATGTAAAAATATGACGGATTTCGCTTTCGCAAAATGGGGAGGAATGCGGGTAGAGGCCTGTTGGTTTTTTAAAGGCGAGGAACAATTCCATAGCGCAGAGCCGAAGGCGAGGGAGCCAATACCTGTCCCCAGCGACTGCAAGAAATGTCTCCTTGTAGCCAGCGTGGCTTCTTTTTCGATCGCTTCTTTTACTAATTTGTCCATTCTGCCTTTATCAGGATACGAGCGGATAGGCCGCAATTTCAAATATACGATTTTGCACAATTATATAGGTAAAATTTTATAAATTCCCGAAAAAAGTATAATCATGAAAAAGCTACTTTTATTCCTCCTATTTCCTTTCCTTTTTCAGGCCAAACCGCTACGTGTCGGTATCGCCGGAATGACCCATGGACACGTAGGGCAAGTATATACGGCGATTAAAAAGCCTCAGCAAGATGTAATTATCGTCGGTTTTGCAGAACCAAATAAAGAACTAGCGATGTCGCTTTTGAAGAAGCAAAATCTACCAGACTCCCTTTGGTTCCCTTCCTTAGAAGCATTGATAGCTAAAACGAAGCCAGAAGCGATTGCGGCCTTCAATAGTATTTATGAACACCTAGAAGTAGTCAAAGTCTGTGCACCTAAGGGAATACATGTGATTGTGGAGAAGCCTTTGGCCGTTAATATGGATCACTTGAACCAAATTAAAGCGATGGTGGCAAAAAATCCGATTCATCTGTTGACAAACTTTGAAACGACCTGGTATTCGTCTCATGCCAAAATGTGGCAGATGGTCAAAGAAGAAAAAGCCTTAGGAACGATTCGCAAAGTGGTCATTATGGATGGTCATCGTGGGCCGAAGGAAATCGGATGTGCGCCGGAGTTTTTGAATTGGCTGACAGATCCTGTGCTGAATGGGGGTGGGGCGATCATTGATTTTGGTTGCTATGGCGCGAATATCATGACCTGGTTGATGGATGGCAAAAGACCCATCGCGGTGACGGCGGTGACGCAACAACTGAAGCCGGATGTATATCCCAAAGTAGACGATGAGGCGAGTATCATTCTAACCTATCCGGATTGCCAGGCGATTATTCAAGCCTCATGGAACTGGCCTTTTGACCGAAAGGATACGGAAGTTTATGGGACGAAAGGAATTTTGGTGGCAGATAAAACAAACAAGATGCGCTATGTTTCGGGGGATCGATTTGGGAAGGAAGGCATGCTTTCGCTGGACCCTCTGCCTCACGAGGTTTCCAATGTTTTTCCGTATTTAGCAGCGGTGGTGCAAGGTCGTATTAAGCCCAAAATGGACTTGTCTTCTTATGAAATAAATCAAGTGGTGGTGGAGATTTTATCTGCCGCTAGGGAGTCAGCAAAAACGGGCAAAAAAGTGCTATTACAGAACTAGTTCCAGGCCGAGTACGCCTAGCAATCCCACGACGGCGAGAATGGTCTCCATGACGGTCCAGGAGCGCAAGCTGTTTTTAATGGATACGCCGAAGTACTCTTTATAGAGCCAGAAGCCCGCGTCATTCACATGTGATAATACCATGGATCCCGCGCCGATGCTCAAGGCGAGCAGATTCGGGTTCGTTCCAGAGGAGGCCAATAAGGGCAAAATCAAGCCAGCGGTGGTGATGCCTGAAACCGTAGATGAGCCGGTTACAATCCGCAAAACCGCGGCAATGCCCCAGGCAATAATCAAGGGATTCAGCTCAGCCCCTTGCGTTAGTTTATGCAAGGCATCGCCCACGTGCATTTCCTGTAATATTTCTTTGAAGGCGCCTGCGCCTCCAAATGTTAACATCAATGGCGAAATTTCTTTGATAGAATCCAGTAACCATCCGCTGATTTCGGGCCAAGTAATTCCGCGTTTAATTCCGAGAAAATAGACCGAAACAAACACGGAGATTAATAAGGCAACCATCGGTTCTCCTAGTAAATCGAAGAGCGGTAAATGAACAAATGATTTGATGGCGATTAATGCCACCGGTAATAATAAAATGGATAAACTTGTTGCCACACTCGGGTTTTGGCCGGCTTCATCAGCTTCCACAAAAGACATGGGAGAGGCAGGTATATTTTTTAAGGTCTTCCCAAACAACCAGCCGGAAACCAACATCGCCGGAATGGAAATCAGGATACCATAACCTAGTGTCGCACCCATTTCAGCGCCCGGTAAATGCGTCACTAAATAATAGGGCGCAGGATGCGGAGGCAGGAACCCTTGCGTAATCGAAAGCGAGGCCAGCATGGGTATTCCTAAATAAACCGGCGGTAAATTATATCGTTCTGCGGTCGATAAAACGAGTGGCGCGAGTAATAAAAAGGCGACGGAAAAGAAGAGAGGAAGTCCCACGATAAAGCCGATTAACATGAAGGCTACCGGTAGGTTTTTAGGGCCAAAAAGTTGAACAAAGTATTCCGATAACACGAACGTCGCCTTGCTTTTGGCCACCATCTTTCCCATCATGGCCCCTAAAATAATAATGGGAATTATAGCCCCCAGCGTCCCCCCAATTCCCTTTTGCATCGCGGAAATGGTCTGTTCGGGGCTTAGCGAACCAGCGATTCCCAGGCCTAGCGAAACGAAAAGAAAGGAAATAAATGGCTGTAGTTTCATGACCGAGATGAGGGTCACTAATACTAGGATGGCTATGCCGATAAGGAGCCAAATGGGCATATATTTCGGGAATGCTTGAATTGCCAATTTGGAAAAAGCAGGCCACAATTCCAAATAGATTTATCCTGTAGGGGTCGAGTCTTACTAATTTTAAAACAAGATTTATTACATTTGGTTTACACATCAGAATATGATCTCAAACCTATGAAAAAATTACTTTTTGTCTGCCTGTGCGCAGTCACTTTTTTAAGCCAAGCGCAAAACTCTAGAACACCTGTTGCTCCTGCTGCGAAACCCGCAGATACCTTAGCCGCTAAAAAACCGGTTTCTAAATCCAAATCATACGATCAAGTCATTACCAAGGAAGCTAAATCCAAAAAAGGCCTATTCACTACGCACCAAGTAGGCGATAAATTTTATTTCGAAATCCCGAAGAAACACCTGGGCAAAGACATGTTATTAGTTAGCCAAATCGCCAAACTTCCTAGTGGTATCGGCGGAGGCTATGTCAATGCGGGAACGTCCTCCCGGGAGCAACTGATTGTGTGGGAGAAATTCCAAGAAAAGATTATGATCAAAATCAAGTCCTACACATCGGTGGCGGCAGATTCATTGCCGATTAGCTTATCGGTAAAGGCGAATAATTACGAGCCGACTTTGTATATGTTTGACATTGAAACGTACAGCAAAGATTCGACTTCTTTAGTTATTGACGTTACGAAGTTTTACGGCAGTGACATTCCGGCGATGAGCGCGTTAGATGCCTCCTTGCGCGTAACACACGGGGTAAGAAATTTAGATGCGTCTCGGAGTTTCATTCGCTCCATCAAATCATTCCCTTTGAATATCGAAGTGCTACAAGATTTCACTTATAACGCATCGAAGCCATCTGCGACGGCTTACACAGAGACCATCAGTTTGCAGATGAACCAATCGATGATTTTATTGCCTGAGAAGCCGATGAAGCCCCGTTTATTTGATGAGCGCGTCGGTTATTTCACCCAAAAACAATACGATTATTCGAGTGAAGAACTTAAATCAGATCAAAAAACCTACATACAGCGTTGGCGTTTAGAGCCGAAAGATATGGCAGCTTATAAGCGTGGAGAACTAGTAGAACCCATTAAGCCAATCGTTTATTACCTGGATCCTGCGACACCGATGAAGTTGCGCAAGCACATGAAGAAAGGGGTGGAGAATTGGCAAAAAGCCTTTGAGGTAGCGGGCTTTAAAAACGCTATTATTTGCAAAGATCCACCGACCGCAGCGGAGGATCCGGATTTTTCTCCTGAAGACATTCGTTATTCGGTGATTCGCTATGTAGCGAGTACAACACGAAATGCCACTGGACCAAGCGTCAGCGATCCGCGTTCTGGCGAGATTATTGAAAGTGATATTATTTGGTACCATAACCATTTGCGTTCTTACCGTAACCGTTTCCTATTAGAAACGGGAGCTTCTAATGTGAACGCTCGCACGCTTGATACCCGTGAAGAGGATATTGGGGAGATGATGGAGATGGTGATTTCACATGAGGTGGGTCACGCGTTAGGTTTCCCGCATAATATGGGGGCGAGTAGTTCTTATGAAGTGGAGAATTACCGCAAGGCTGATTTCACCAATAAGGAGGGTATTTCTGCGAGTATCATGGATTATGCTCGCTTTAATTACATCGCGCAGCCGGGAGACCAGGGAGTGCGTTACATCCGTCAAATGGGGCCTTATGATAATTATGCAGTGAATTGGGGTTATCGCGTTTTGCCGGATGCGGTTCGTCCGGAAGACGAAGTGCCTACCTTGAATAAATGGGTGGAGGCGAAGGCAGGGGATCCTAGATTCCGTTTTGGCAATCAAGGAACGACATTTGATCCTAGTTCTCAAACAGAAGATGTGGGAAATGATCCCGTTCGCGCGAGTACGTATGCGGTTAAAAATTTGAAGTATGTGGCTAAAAACTTAGCCGATTGGACCAGCAAAAAGACGAACGATTACGAAGATTTAATCGAATTAAACGACGAATTATTAGGTTCTTGGTCTCGCTATGTGGGTCATGTGACCACGATGGTGGGCGGTGTTTACGAGCAATATGCTAAACCGAATCAAAATATTTCGTCTTATAACGTGGTTCCAAAAGCGAGCCAACAATCCGCTGTGAATTGGATCATTGCCAATGCGTTTTCGAACGTAGATTGGTTGATCAACAAGGAAGTAGTGACGCATCACATGATGGGGTACGTGGATAGAATCAGAAGTCTACAAGTAAGTCCGCTGAACCGGATGTTAAGTTTAGAGACTTTTGCGCGCTTAGATAACAGCTCCTTAACTACGCCTAATAACTACAAGACGATTGATCTTTTCCAAGACTTGCGCGGTGGTATTTGGAGTGAATTAGCTAGCGGAAAGAACATCGATTTGTATCGTCGTAATTTACAGAAAGCCTACATTGAGCGAATGAAATTATTGATGACAGACCAGGCTCCTGCACCCCCTAGTCCTTTCGGGGCTCGTGAAACCTATCCAGTAGCGCAGTCAGATGTGCGTTCGATTGTTCGTGGTGAATTGAAGTCGCTTCAAGCAAGTTTGGCTGTGGCAAAAGGGAAGGTAACGGACAAAGAAGTACGTTATCACTTAGACGATTGTTTGGAGCGTGTTTCTTTGATTTTGAATCCTAGGAAGTAACCCGCGATCAGATCTTAGAGCATGAAAACGGGTACTGTTATGACAAATATACGGGCATTGACTATATTTGCACAAACAAAATTCAAGCACTATGATTATTGAACCTAGAATGAGAGGGTTTATCTGTTTAACATCTCACCCGAAGGGTTGCGAAAAAAACGTCTTAAATCAAATTGACTACGTTAAATCAAAGGGAGCCATCGATGGCCCTAAAAAAGTGCTTGTGATCGGAGCCTCTACGGGTTTTGGTTTAGCGTCTCGCATCACGAGCGCATTCGGATCGGATGCCGCGACGATCGGAGTTTTCTTTGAAAAAGCACCTTCAGAAGGCAAAACAGCCTCTCCAGGATATTATAATAGCCTTGCTTTCGAAGCAGCGGCAGGCAAAGCAGGCCTTTATGCGAAGAGCATTAATGGCGATGCGTTCTCTACCGAAGTGAAAAGACAAGCGATCGATTTAATTAAGGCAGATTTAGGCCAAATCGATTTAGTTATTTACAGTTTAGCTTCTCCAGTTCGTCAACATCCGACAACGGGCGTGTTGCATCGTTCCGTTTTGAAGCCTATCGGCGATACATTTACGGATAAGACGGTTGATTTTCACACCGGAATTGTATCGGAAGTGACGATTACACCTTGCAGCGAGGAGGATATGGAGAATACGGTAACTGTGATGGGAGGCGAAGATTGGCAGATGTGGATGGACGCCTTGTTGAACGCGGGTGTTCTAGCGAATGGCGCGACGACTGTTGCCTATTCTTATATTGGACCTAAAGTGACAGAGCCAGTTTACCGTAAGGGAACGATCGGAATGGCGAAAGATCATTTAGAAGCTACGGCGTTTAAGATTACAGAGGATTTGGCCAAAATAGGAGGCAAAGCCTTCGTTTCAGTCAACAAAGCCCTAGTAACGCAAGCAAGTTCAGCGATTCCAGTAATCCCCTTATATATCTCTTTGCTTTACAAGATTATGAAAGCAAACGCTACGCATGAAGGGTGTATTGAGCAAATTCAACGCCTTTTCAGTGCACGCTTATATACAAATGAGGTCGTTCCAGTAGATGAAAAAGGACGTATCCGCATTGACGATTGGGAAATGAATGCAGATGTTCAAAAAGAAGTGGCTGAATTATGGAAAGGCGCTACTACGGAGAATCTAACGGCAATCGGAGATTTAAATGGCTATAAATCAGATTTCTCAAATCTATTTGGTTTCGGTATTGAAGGCATAGATTACGCGGCAGAATCGAATGAAAATGTGCTGATTCCGGGTCTTGTAACTGTAGAAAAATAAAACAGCGTCTTTTTTGTGAGGAACATTCTCGAACGCCTGCACGGCGGCGCAAGCATTAATTTTTTTTATGAATTTTATAAAATAGTTTAAATATCATTAATCATGTCTTGCGTCTATTTTTGTACGCAAACGATTCTAACTCAATGAATTAATTCAAACGTGTTAGTTTAGTTAATGAAAAAAATATTTTATAAAAGCCAGGCAAATTTTGCTTGGCTTTTTTTTAGTCAAAATATTTCTTTTTGATTTGTTCCTTATTTTCAGATGAATAGCTTAAAAATGCTTTCGCTACAGGAGACAAGTTTTTGTCCTTGTGCCACGTTAATTTCCATCTAGTGGAAATAGGCAAACCTGGTCTTTCAATGATTTTTAACGTTCCCGATTTCAATTCATTTTTTAAGCCAATAATAGGCATAATAGAATAACCTAATCCAGCTATTACTGCTTGCTTAACGCCTTCGTTTGACATTAGTTCGATTTTTTTCAAGCCATCCACTCCTTGTTTTTTGAAATAAGTCTCCATCACTTTTCTAGTGCCAGAACCTAATTCTCTAAAAATCAACGGAAGCTCGTTTTTAAATTCATGGTAATTAAAAGTGGGCTTCAGTAAAGCGGTTTCCCCATTTCCAATTAGGTATAAATCATTAGTTAATATTTCAATATAATCGAAATGTGGATTATCTACCGCATCGGAAACGAGGCTAAAGTCAACTTCATTTTCTAATTGACTCTCTAGTACTTTTTCTCTGTTTGTCACGTCTACACTAACTTCTACACCAGGATTCGTTCGTAGAAATCCAGTTAAATAATACGGTAATACATATTTTGCGGTGGAAACAATGGAAATCTTTAGGCGCCCCACCAGCTGATCTTTAAAGGCCATCGTTTTGTAATTGATGGCATAGACTTGATCTAAAATACCCTTAGCGGAGTGAGCTATTTCTTTGCCAAAATCCGTAATATAAATTTTCTTGCCTATGATCTCAAGAAGTGGAATTTCGAATTGCGCTTGAAAGTTTTTGATCTGAATGGAAACGGCAGGTTGCGTTAGGTTAAGCTCCTCTGCAGCTTTCGTGATGCTGGCAGTTTGCACCACTTTGACAAAAATCTGTAATTGATTTAAGGTATAGTTCATAATAAGACATTATGTATTTTGTCTTAAACCTAAATAAAAATTATTAATTTTTGCTAATTAGAATCTATTATTCTTTCATAATCGTGCCTAATTACCATTTAAATAATAATCAGTGTAAGCCAGGAGTAAAATAGCGTAATTGCATCTATGACAGCATCACGCAAAACTTCCCTCGCTGCGGGTATTCTTTACCTGCTCACCTTCATTTCGATACCGACCCTGTCGTTATACCACGAAATTCATCAGTCTAATTTTATTCTCAGTGCTGCCCCCTCTTCCGATGTGGTCATTGGCGGGATCTTGGAATTGTTGATGGCCTTGTTCTGCATAGGCACGGCGATTGTGCTTTATCCAGTATTGAAGAAGCAAAATGAAACGCTCGCTTTGGGTTTTGTGGCCGCACGCGTATTAGAGGCCGCACTAATTTTTGCTGGAGTTGCTGCGTTATTAACAGTATTGAATTTGCGGAGCCTAGGAGCAGAAGCGCAAGTGATGTCGCGAGGTTTAGTGATGCTATATGATCGCCTTTTTTTGATAAGCCAAAGTTTCATCCCAGCCGTTAACGGGCTTCTATTAGGAACTCTCTTATACCAAACACGTTTAGTTCCCCGCATTCTTCCTATCATCGGAATCATAGGGGCATTTACGTTAGCTGCCGGCGATGTGGCGGTTCTTTTCGGCTTATTTGATCAACGGGCTCCTCTAGCAGGCTTGTCAGCCGTACCGATAGCGTTATGGGAGTTTTCGCTGGGGATATATTTAACGGTGAAGGGTTTTAAGGACTAAGGCGGGCTTGTCGGTCTGAATTAAATCCACCCCCATAAGAGCCGCTTTCGTATAATTAACGTCCTTGTCTAGTGGCCCTAGCAAATCCGTGAATACATGTATTCCTTCCGCATGAATTTCTACCACCATTTCGCTAGTTAAGGAAAGAAAATTGGCATCGAACGCGTAGGGATGTAAAGCCGCTATTTTAGAGGCTATTTCTTCCTTTTTCCGGAGGCTAGGCATCAGTCGGGCTCCAGGGAATTCGGTTTTTAGCGAGAGCAAAAATGTGTCATTCCCATAAAAGCAAGACTCGGACGCGAGACCGTATTTTTTAAGTATTTCTACCAAGGGCTTAGGCGCCACCTCTTTGCAATCCACATAGATAAAGGTTTTTTTCGTATGCCATTTATTCCAGCGAGAAATCAGTTGACAAACTTCCACTAAACTTGGAATTTTTTCTTTTTCAAATCCTACATGGCCTTTTCCCGCCGATAGTTTTTTCAATTCAGAAAAGGGTACATTTTTTACTGGGCCCTCTCCATTTGTCGTCCTATTAAGAGATCCATCGTGCAGAATGATTAATTCTCCATCGAGCGAAGTGCGCACATCGATTTCGATGAAATTCACCCGTAATTTTAGGGCATTTTTATACGTGGCTAACGTGTTTTCTGGCGCCCTTCCTGTATTTCCGCGGTGGGCAGATATTCCAGGATCAGCTTGAGAAATAAATGCGAAACACGTGAGGAAAATAAAGTTTTTAATCATGCCGGCCATTCTAAAAATTATACCATGTAATATCCTCTATTTTCGCTGCAAATACATTACGTATTAGTTAAATTATATGTCATTAAATGGGCACCAAATTCATAACAGAAAGGTGCTAATTACTTAACTATTTGATTATATAGGCACTCCATTATTCTGTTATTTTTGATGAGAAAATCACTTAAACAAAAATGATCATGGAATCAGCTTTAAGACTATCAGAACCGCAAATGGAGCTTGTAAGAGCCGTTTTTGAATCTTACACCTCAAATTCAAAATCAATTTTTGATGTAGATTATTACATCGATCAAATTTTTGAAACGTGTATTTTTCAATCAACCATTTTTGATTTATCTAATGACAATGAAGCGGGGGATTTAGCGGTTACGTATTTTAATTTGATTTACGATTATTTAGATGCGGTTTACGAGGAAGTAGCCTAAAAAAGACTACATAAATTGTCGGTATTTCGATCTTTTTGTCTTACTTAGGACTAATTGAATCGTGATACATGTCCATACAGAAATTAACTAGCCCTAATAAGCAAATGGAGTGGGTCGACTTGACCGCTCCTACCCAGGAAGAATTAGATGAAATAAGCCAGACTTATTCGCTTAATAAGCAGGCTATTTCTGCCTGTATGCAACCCGACCACTTACCTAAGCATGAAGATGTGGACGGCACGCATTTTATTATCACGCGAATGCTGATTCATCCGGCGCGGAAACAAAACATTACGATCCAATCCTTATCGACTAAAGTGGCTTTTTTTTATCGAGCAGGACTCTTAATAACTATTCATCGTCTGCCACACGATTTTATTCAAGAGGTGCAAACACGTTTTTTTACTACAGGAATCTTTGAACAAGTAGAGTCTTTGGTGGCGAAAATTCTTTGGCACATATTACATACCTATGAATTGCCTGCTGTGAATTTGTCTAACGAATTAGATGAGTTCGAGAGGAAGGTATTTGCCCAAAATTTAACCCATCTAATGCTGTCCGAACTCTATCAAATCAAACGAAAATCACTTATCAGCAAAAAATTGCTTTTATTTAGTCAAGAGGCGGTTAGTTCCATAAATGTACTAGAGCAGGATGCAGCTGTGCTACAAGAGGTGCGGGACTTACATTCAAAATTGGTAAAAATTTACGACCTTATCCACGAGGATGTTTCTAACCTGGTGAATTTCTATCTATCTTTTTCAGCGCAAAAAACGAATGAAGTCATTAAAGTTTTAACCATTTTCTCCGTGTTTTTTATGCCACTTACCTTTTTGGCGGGGATTTATGGTATGAACTTTGATTATATGCCGGAGCTGCGTTCAAAGTGGGGATACCCCACGTTAATCTTGGCAATGGTGCTCATCAGTGCATTTATTTTTACTTGGTTCCGCCGCAAAAAATGGCTTTAAATTCATGAAAATTCCCATCTACCAAGTCGACGCCTTTAGCGATCAACTGTTTAAAGGTAATCCTGCCGCCGTTTGTCCCTTAAATGAATGGCTTTCGGACGAGCTGATGCAAAATATTGCTCAGGAGAATAATTTAGCAGAAACGGCCTTTATTGTTCCGTCTGGTGAGGGATATAAAATTCGCTGGTTTACCCCCACCGTGGAAGTCGATTTATGTGGCCACGCGACTTTAGCGAGTGCGCATGTGGTATTTCACGAATTAGGTCACACGAGTGATGATGTACACTTCCTATCCCATCGCAGTGGCCCACTTATGGTTAGTAAAAGAGAGGATGAGTTAGTTTTGAATTTCCCTTGTGATACGATCAATGAAATTGCGGTTGAACCTGTGCATAGCGCGGGACTTTCCCTGACTCCGCTAGCCGTTTATAAAGGGAAAACAGACTTACTTTTCATTTATGAATCTGAGGCCGATATCCTAAGTCTTCAACCTGATTTCGAAGCCTTGAAAATTCATCCGGTGCGCGGCATTATCGTGACAGCTCCGGGAGAAAAGACGGATTTTGTTTCTCGGTTTTTTGGTCCTGCTTGTGGGGTGAATGAGGATCCGGTGACAGGTTCGGCTCATACGACATTGATGCCTTTTTGGCACAGCGTTTTAGGTAAACAAACCATGACGGCGATGCAATTATCCCAGCGTACAGGCTTTCTCACGTGCACGCTGAAAGGCGATCGAGTGGAAATTGCCGGGAAAAGTGTCCTCTATCTGAGGGGAGAGATTTTAGTATAATTAACGCAAAATAGTCAAAACAAATTTGTCGCCCTCCTCGTTTAATCCCTATGCAAGGCGTTAAAAAACAACATTTACCTTCCAAAACCTGTCCCGTTTGCAATCGCCCCTTCGCCTGGCGCAAGAAATGGGAGAAGAATTGGGATCAAATTATCTACTGTGGTGAAAAGTGCAGACGTAGCAAATAAGTTTTCCGATGAGGACATCGACCGCATCATCCAAATGGCGTGGGAAGATCGCACCCCTTTTGAGGCGATCGAGTTCCAGTTTGGCTTAAAAGAAAAAGAGGTCATCGAATTCATGCGTCTTAATAGCAAAGAGTCCAGTTTTCGGATGTGGCGCAAGCGCATGACGGGTCGCGGCACGAAACACCTGCAAAAACGGGTTGCCGTAGATCCGCGCTTCAAATGCACGCTGCAGCGAGGCATTAGTATGAATAAAATCAGCAAGCGCTAGTGGAATTTCCTACCACACTCGAGGCCGTTTATGCCCGTATTGATGCGTTCGATCCGGCTCATTACGCCCGTTCGCGTAATTTTCTAAACGGAGGTGTTTCCTACCTTTCGCCGTATTTATCACGTGGATTTATCACCGTACCTCAAGTCGTTACACGACTAAAAGAGCGAGGAATCGGCATGGATCAGGCTGAAAAATTCATTCAAGAATTAGCCTGGCGGGAGTTTTATACGCGTACTTGGTTCCAGAAAGGCGATGCCATTTTTACAGATATTCGGCATCCGCAAGAAGGAGTTTTGCACCGAGGAATTCCGGCTGCTGTGTTAGCGGCAGAGACGGGAATTCGATCATTGGACACTTTTTTAGCCATGTTTCCGCAGCGCGGATATTTGCACAATCACCTCCGCATGTACCTTGCTTCCATTACTTGTAATGTGGGGAAATACCATTGGTCGGCGCCTGCTGCTTGGTTGTATTATCATTTATTGGATGGGGATTTAGCGAGCAATGCGTTGAGTTGGCAATGGTGCGCAGGTACTTTTAGTAGTAAGTTGTATTATGTGAATCAGGAGAATGTTAATAAGTACACTGGCAGCAAGCAACAAGGCACTTTTTTAGATTATAGTTATGAGGAATTACCTTTGCGCAAAGTACCAGAGGAATTAAGGGAATCCGCGAAAGCCGAGCTTGTTTTCACGGCACCGGTGACGAAAGCACTCAAGATTCAAGCAGATGTACCCACCTTCGTTTACACCCACTATACGTTAGATCCCACGTTCCACGAAGGCGAAGTAGGCAACCGTATTTTGGTTTTAGAACCCAGTCATTTTGCGAAGCATCCGATGGCTCCTAAGACGATTGAGTTTATCCTTTCGCTCGCTGAAAACATACCCGGAATGCAGATTTATTATGGCGAATATTCGGATTTACCCTTGCGTGGAATGTTCCGTGATCATCCCATTAACGCTCATTTTCAAGGGGTCCGCGAGGAGCATCCGACATTGGCTCCAGGATTAGTAGGGGAGTTCAATAGCTTCTTTTCTTTTTGGAATAAACTAAGCAAAAAGCTTAGCTAGAAACGTTTCAGCATTGTTTAAATGCGTTTCCTTTTTTTCCAAAGGCATCTTGTCCCAGGTACTAATCAGCATCGCCCATCTCGGATTTTTGCGGAAAGTCTCCCGCTGTTTATCTAAGAATCGCCAAAACAAGCCATCCCAAATCTCTTGCCATTCGCCTTTCGGGTAATCGCTCATTTTCAGGATATAATTCGAACCACAGATATAAGGTTTCGTGGTCATTAAGCCCCCATCGCTGAATTGCGACATGCCATACACGTTAGGCAACATCACCCAATCGTAGGCGTCGATGTACATTTCCATGAACCAGCGATGAACCGCGTCGGGCTTGATTTCGCACAATAACATAAAATTTCCCAACACCATCAGGCGCTCTATGTGGTGATTATAGCCCGTTTTCAATAGTTTATGAATCGATTGATCGATGGGCAACACACCTGTGGTTCCATCATAAAAAGCAGCTGGCATTTCGTTTGTAAATCCCCAATAATTCGTAGTGCGCTGTTGAACGCCTATCTTTCGATACAGCAATTGGACAAATTCGCGCCAGCCGATGATTTGTCTTATAAAGCCTTCCACACTATTTAAAGGTCCATCAGATGCTGCTACGCGCGCGACTACGTCTGTAGGATTTAACAAACCCACATTGATCAGCGGGCTTAAAATACTGTGAAACAAAGTCTTCTCTTGCGCCTTTATCGCGTCTTCGTAATCACCGAACAAGTGTATTCGTTCCTTTAGAAACAACTCCAAAGCCGCTTGAGCTTCCGCATGTGTCACGGGATAATAAGCTCCTGAAAAGGGCATGTCGCTCACGCCGGGATTATCCAGAAAATGCAATGCCACATAGCTGATTGCCTCGCTAATATATTCGTTCGGGACCGCCTCTGGAAATGGGGCCGGGATGAACGTATTCTTCGGAATTTTCTTGCGATTTTCCGTGTCATAAGTCCATTGACCTCCCACGGGTTTGCCGTCTTCTTCTAACAAGATTCCGCGGTCTTTCCGTTGCTGGGTATAGAAAGCGGTTTGGTAATAGGGTTTGCGATTTCCTAAAAGGGAGGTGTCCGTATTTAAGAAGTTAGGACTAGGTAAAAAACGTAAAGTGCCAGAACGACGCAGGCGCCGCTCGAGCAAATAATCATTTGGGTCGAATAGGGTAATTTCGCCCGTTATTGATGCCGCTAATGCCACTTCTGAAGAACGTGGATCCTGTGCGTCAATGTATTCCACCGTCTTTCCAGCTGCAAGCAGTCGATCAGCAAAGGCCCGCATGCTCGCCCGGTGAAAAATCAATTTCTGCTTGTGAAAGGCGTATTGATGAAAGAATAAATCAGATTCGACCAGGTAGAAAACATCTTCCTCCTGAGCCAAAGTCTCTTCGAAAAGCTGGTGTGGGAAAATCAGGAATGCGCTCATTTGTTTACGTGTTTTTGTAGGATTCGACTACTTTCTTTTCGGGCCTTCTTCGTTTTCCGCATCGCCCACACTTGATCCGATGCCGTCTTACGAGTTGCACTTAAATCTACGACGGGCGCTGGATAATCCACACCTATCTTAACTCCATAAAGGGTTTGTTCCATATCGCTCAGTTTCCAAGGTTCGTGGATCAGTGTGGGAGGAACCTGTGCTAATTCGGGAAGCCATTTTTTAATGAAAATGCCATCTGGATCATGGGCATACGAATTCTTTACCGGATTGTAAATTCGGATGGTATTAATGCCGGTGACGCCGGCTTGCATCTGGATTTGGGGGTAATGAATACCGGGTTCGTAGTCGAGAAATTGCCGCGCTAAAAAATGCGCTAAATCCCGCCAATCTTGCCATAGATTAAAGACGAAAAAGGAGACGACCATGGCGCGCATGCGGAAATTCAAATAACCAGTGGCGACCACGCAGCGCATGCAGGCGTCCACTAAAGGAACCCCTGTTTTCCCCGTTTGCCAAGCTTCAATAAGTGCGAGATCACGCGGTTTTTCGAGACTTTGGTAGGCCTTATTTACTGGCTCAAATTCCATCCGTGATTCATCCTCAAATTTTTGAATAAAGTGACTCTGCCAGTGAAGTCTAGACACGAAATTTTGTAGTGAACGCTTGTTTCTAGCCGTTTTATAATGCTGCATCGTAAACGTGTGCGCCATGCGCATGCTGATATTCCCGTAGGCTAAATAGGGGGAAATCCGACTGCAGGCTTTTCGACTTGCCTCTGGCTTACTGATCAAAGAGCTATATCCCTCATGTCGGGTATCGATAAAACTTTTCAGGTATTTCCAGCCCCAATATTCGCCCCCTTCTTGGAAGATAGGATTGCGAGTACGAAAAGTCTCAGGTAATTCGGGGCCTTTAAAAGTGGTATAAAAGTTAGAAGATAACGTAAGTAAATTCCAATTACCGTCCCGCTGAAAAAACGGTTCGCTTCGCATCGTAGTCTCCCAACGTTGCTGCCAGGTTTTGCGAGATTTTAAGCGACGGATGACACCATTCGTGGGGGTCTCTTTCCAAGCAATTTTTTCCCGCGCGCAGAACGCGACCACTTCCTTATCCCGCTGATAACTTAGTCCATTTCCAATCTCTTCATGAGAAAATAGGGTCTTGATATCGTACACAGAAGCCAGTGCCTGAAACACAGGAATTACCTCGGAATGGAACATATAAAGCTGTCCATTTCGATCCTCTAATCGCCCCCGCATTTCCATTAAAGATTCATGCACAAATCGCCAATGCCGCACATCGCTGTCAGGGAAAGCAATCAGAGAAGGTTCGAAGAAATAAACCAATAACACTGGAATATCGGAGTCCAAAGCACGGTACAGCGGCTCGTGATCCGTAAAACGGAGGTCACGTTTGAACCAGACAATATGGATCGGGGACTTTGGCATAAATGAATAACTTAAAAGCCCCTAGGATGTTTTCAGAAAGAAAAGGCGTACCTTTGCACCGCCTTATAATATTAATGTATCAAAATGAAACAATTGCTTATCGTTTGCCTTGTAATAGCCTCTTTTTCACTAACTGCTCAAACCGCAAGCATTGAAATGAGTACGGGTGGATTCTCCTTTATCCCCGCTTTTACCTCGAAAGAGCCTAATTTAATCATTAATGCGGGGACCAATCCTAAAAAACGTTTAACAGGGCACTTGATGTATATGATGCGTATTCAGAGCATGACGCCCACCACGGTAGCCTTATTTACACGTTACCGATTTATTGATAAGAAATTTAAGGCTATAATTGGAATTCACATGCCGGCTTTTCAAATGACGGAGGATTATGAAGTGACAAGTTTCTTCGGTCGGGAATTAACGATGTCTTATCCGTTGAGCAAAAAGATGAGCGTGGGTTCTTTCATATTAAATGGTCAGGCGCGCAATACCGATTTTAAAGTGACCTTGATTTCTGGAAATACGAATTACCACCACAAAAAATGGAACTTTTTATCGCAAGGATATTATTTGAGCGTGGGCGATTTAACGGGTGTAGCGGAGACGATTTCGTATGATATTAACGAGCATTTTCAGGCCAAAGCTTTTGGCAATTATACCCTAACAGACGGCCAAGTGATAGGTACAATCAGCTTGAAATACAACCTATAAGTTCTTCGCCTTAAACGTCCAGGTTAAATAGAACTCAGCGACAATCTCGCCCGCCTGATTTCGGCCTATAGAAGTTACTTGCAATTTTGTTCCCTCCGGATTTTGCAATGCCTCATTCACCGTGTCACGTAAAGCCTCGCCATCTTCGCAGGTGAAAATGATAACCCCGGTTGCTTTCTTGACAAACTTAGCTTCCAGTTTTTCCACGAGCATACTCACGGCCGGTTGACGTTTATATATCTGCCCCAAAGCCAACATCCCACAACTCATCTCAGCTGCCATCGCCTCCACCGCGAAATACATCGAACGAAACGGATTCTGATTAAACCAAGAAAGCTTCACGCGCACTTCACACGATTTCTCATCGAAATGGGCGATAGAAAGTCCTGCCCAAAAAGCGGAGGAAAGCTTTTGGAAAACAAAAAACTTAAATAGTACGGGATTTGTAATGATTCGTTTGAAGGCAGGGAAGTGTGGGTTCATAGCAAGTACATGTTCTGTCCCAAAGATATAAAAAAGGGGCGATTAAGCCCCCTTCCTTTAATAACTCAATCCATGTCCAAACGCAAACAAACCATACCCCGGGCCTTCCATATACCCCGGAACATCTGATTTATTTGCATCCACCACTGCTTGATTCAACGGAGTGGTAAATGGCATTTTGCCTGATGGATTATAAGCTCCCGTTACGATATCTAACAGGGCATCTTGTGTCGTCCCAAAAGTCGCAATAATGGAAGAAGCCTTCCCCTTATCGATTTCCCCAATCACCCACGGGTTCGTGTAATTGATCGCTAGGATCGTTGGCTTCGCGTTCAATATTTCATTTACATGTGCGACGTCGATGCGGTTTGCCGACAAATTTAAATCAATTTTTGAACCCTGTGAACTGAATAAACCACCTGCTGAAGGAATTAACCACAATAAAACGACATCTGCCTCCTCCTTCGTGGATACGAATTCTAAGCCTGGATAATTCGGTTTTGACACCTTGATCGCCTCTGCTGCATTGCGACCAGAGTTGAAATAGGTCTCGAAATAGACTTTGGTCTTCTTCGCGATAGGCAAACGTTTTTCGTCGTTGCGCACTAGTACGATAGATTTGCGAAGGGCTAAATTAGCCGCATCCACCGCCTCTTTATTACCTACGATTTTCACCGCGTCTTCCACATTTACATACGGATTTTCAAATAGACCTAAGACGAATTTTTCGGTCAATAATTTCGCTACCGATTGGTCAATGCGTGCCTCTGAAACCATTCCTTTCTTAACCACTTCGATTAAGGTCGTTGGATCTGCAGAACCGGAGAAAATATCTACACCCGCGTTCAACGCCTTCTGGTAACGCTCCGGAATAGTCATGTTTTCTACCCCCCAAGGCATCATCTCAATAGGGCCCGTATCTGAATTGATGATTCCTTTGAAACCTAATTTGCCTTGCAATAAATCACCAATCATTGCTTTGTTGAATGAGAAACCTACCTCTTCGAACTCTTTGCCTTTTGGCGCAGAATAATAAGGCATAATCGCCGACGTTCCTGCCGCGATCGCAGCCTTAAATGGCTTCACGTGAAAGTCAAACATCCCGCCAGGATAATGCGCAAATTTTCCCCAATCAAAGTGAGAATCTTGTCCGTTTTCTTGCGGGCCGCCACCTGGGAAGTGTTTGGTGGTCATCGCCACGGAGGAAGACGAGAGTTTAGTTCCTTGAAACCCTAACACAATCTGCGTAATCATATTCGATGCTAAATCAGCATCTTCGCCAAAGGTTCCTTCCACTCGACCCCAACGCGGCTCCGTCGCTAAATCAGCCATGTACATGTAGCCTTTTCGTAGACCCACCGCGCGCCATTCGGTCGCTGCCGTTTCTGCAAATTTGCGTGTTAACGTAAAGTCGCGCATGGCTGCTAAACCTAATTCACCCGGCCACTTTGAGAAGGATGTTACGCCTACGCTTAATCCCACCGAGGCATCTGTGGTCACGTGATTTCGTGGATTGGAAGCCACAATCGCGGGGATACCCAGGCGAGTAGATTCACAAAGTTCTTGTAGATTATTCGACCATTTGGCCAAAATCGCCGGCTCAGCATTCGCTCGTAAAATGAAATGGCGAAGGTGAAATTGCGTTACCCCTTTGGTCGTACCCGCAGCTCCCATATTAGGGGAAGCTAATGGTTTACGCGTAAACATATTGGTACTTTGTACCTGATCTTCCTCGTTAAAGCCTTCCGTGATTTTCGGTCGAGGTCCAGTGCTGCCTTGAACCCCATTATTGAAAACTTGATCGCCTCCCATACGCGTAGTACTGATCAGCATGAAGCCTACTTTTTCTTCCAAAGTCATCTGCGAAACCAAGTCTTTCACTCGTGCCTCAACAGGCAAGCGCCAGTCCTCGTATTTATCTAGTTTATTATTCTTGTTTAAATCTTTAAACGATAATTTTCCGATACGTAAAGTGGGAGCTTTCATGGCCACTAACACAGGTTGCGTTTGTGCGAATAGAGAGCCGGATGCAAAAAGCAAGGCCAAAAGGATACGTGATTTCATAGGTTTTTTTCTTTCTTTGTATAGGAAAGCACATTCGAACCTATTTCTAATCAGATGAAAGACCCTAATGTAGACGAATTCATACAAAGTGCCGACAAGTGGCGTGCAGAGATGGCGTATTTGCGTCATATTTTACTCGACTGTATGATGATCGAAACTTATAAGTGGAAGACCCCGGTGTATAGGATGGGCTCGAAAAATCTAATCGCCATTTCTAGTTTAAAAGAGCATTGTGCCCTGAATTTTTTCAATGGAGCGCTGCTGCAGGACGAGGAGGGCTTATTAATTAAACCCGGAGAGCATACGCAATTAGGTCGTTGGATGAAGTTTAGTTCGGTGGAGCAGATTTTGGCCAAAGAAGACCTCATTAAAGCCTACATCCTCGAAGCTATCGAGGTAGAAAAGCTAGGACTTAAATTAGAGAAGCCTGCAGAGATACCATTTCCAGTAGAATTAGTCACTATTTTCGCTGCGAAGCCTGCTCTGAAAACAGCCTTCTCAACACTCACCCCAGGTCGTCAGCGTGCCTATTTGCGCTTTTTTTCAGACGGGAAGCAGTCCGAAACACGCACTTCGCGCATCGAGAAAAATGAAAAATACATACTGAAAGGCATCGGAATTACCGATTGCATTTGCGGTTTAACGAAGCGGAAGCCGAGTTGCGATGGATCGCATAAAGCGATTGAGAATTTTAAAAGATAAAGCCAGCCACCCTTTCGAGCAGCTGGCTTTAAACTCAACCCAAAAAACTATTTATAAGTCACATCGAAACGATCTAAGTTCATCACTTTCGTCCAAGCTCCTACGAAATCCTTCACAAATTTAGTTTGTGCATCTTTCGTTGCATAGACTTCAGCAAGTGCACGAAGTTCTGAGTTCGAACCAAAAATCAAGTCAGCACGTGTCGCCGTAGCTACTGCCGCTCCTGTTTTTGTATTCGTTCCTGCGAACTCTTCTTTCGTATCGTTCGTTGGTTTCCAGGTAGTACCCATCTCCAATAAATTCACAAAGAAATCAGTCGTTAACGCGTCTTTCTTCGTTGTAAACACACCGTGCTTCGAACCATTGTAATTCGTGTTCAACACACGCATACCACCGGTTAATACCGTCATTTCTGGCGCCGTTAACGTTAATAGTTGCGCTTTGTCTACGAAGATTTCTTCGGTCGAAAGTGTGTAACGCGTTTTCAAGTAGTTGCGGAAACCATCACCCATTGGTTCTAACAAGTTTACCGATGCAACATCCGTTTGCGCTTGAGACGCATCCATACGACCTGGTGTAAAAGGAACGCTTGTTTTCACACCCGCATTCGCTGCTGCTTTTTCTACCGCTGCTGAACCACCTAAGACGATTAAGTCGGCGATGGATACTTTTTTCTTACCTGATTTGGCATTAAAATCTTTTTGAATTTTTTCCAAAACCGTCAAGACTTTCTCCAATTGCTTTGGATTATTTACCTCCCAATTGCGTTGTGGCATTAAGCGAATACGCGCTCCGTTTGCACCACCGCGGCGATCTGAGTGACGGTAAGTTGAAGCCGAAGCCCAAGCCGTCGATACCAATTCGCTGATCGATAAACCAGAAGTCAATAAGGATGCTTTCAAAGCTGCAATATCTTGCGCATTGATTACCTCGTGATTCAACGCTGGAATTGGATCTTGCCAAACCAATTCTTCTTTCGGAATTTCTGGTCCTAAATACGTCGAGCTAGGGCCCATATCGCGGTGCGTTAATTTGAACCATGCTTTGGCAAAAGCCTTCGCAAATACTTCCGGATTCTCTAAAAAGTTTTTGGAGATTTTCTCGTAAGCAGGATCAACGCGCAACGCGATATCCGTCGTTAACATCGTCGGCTTGTGGAAAACGTTTTTGTCAAACGCATCTGGGATGATGTTTGGACTATCTTTCGCAATCCATTGGTTAGCACCTGCTGGGCTTTTCTCTAAAGTCCACTCGTTATTGAACAATAATTGCAAGTATCCGATACCCCATTGTGTAGGTGTCGACGTCCAAGTCACCTCTAAACCAGACGTGATAGCATCTTTTCCTTTTCCTGACTTGTACGTGCTTTTCCAGCCCATTCCTTGCTCTTCGATGCCCGCTGATTCCGGATTGTCTCCTACGTTTGTAGCAGGACCTGCACCGTGTGTTTTACCGAACGTGTGACCACCTGCGATTAACGCAACAGTTTCCTCATCGTTCATCGCCATACGGCCAAATGTCTCGCGGATATCTTTCGCAGAAGCTATTGGATCCGGAACACCATTAGGCCCTTCTGGATTCACATAGATTAATCCCATTTGAACCGCCGCTAATGGCGTCTCTAATTTACGATCACCTGAATAGCGATTTTTATCGTCTAACCATTTCTTCTCAGAACCCCAATACACATTGTTCTCGGGCTCCCAAACGTCCGTACGACCGCCGGCAAAACCAAAAGTCTTAAAGCCCATTTGTTCTAGCGATACGTTTCCAGTCAAGACCATTAAGTCAGCCCAAGAAATTTTATCACCATACTTTTGTTTGATGGGCCATAACAAACGACGCGCTTTGTCTAGGTTTGTGTTATCTGGCCAAGAGTTCAATGGCGCAAAACGTTGCTGGCCCGCGCGCGAACCTCCACGGCCGTCACCTGAACGATAGGTTCCTGCACTATGCCAAGCCATACGAATGAATAAGGGTCCGTAATTGCCAAAATCAGCCGGCCACCATTCTTGTGATGTAGTCAATACCTTGCCGATGTCTTTTTTCAAAGCGGCATAATCTAAACTCTTGAATGCTTTGATGTAATTGAAGTCAGCACCCATTGGGTTTGACTTCTCTGAGTTTTGGCGAAGCATGGCCACGTTTAATTGTCCTGGCCACCAGTCGTTATTCGTAGTTCCCGATAACTTCATGCCCGTATGCGGATTCATCCCCGCATGTGGATTTGCGCCTGCTGCTGCGTGTGGATTAGCTCCATGTGGATTAGCACCTGCTGCCGCATGCGGATTTGCCGGTTTAGCTGAATAGTCTTGGGCTTGTGCCGCCATTGTAGCGAAAAATGCACCAATGAATAGTAGTTTTTTCATGATTCTTTATTTTTAGTGGAGCTAATTTAAAGCCTATTTTAGTATAGAGGAAACTGATTTTTTCTATATTTGGCATAGATAAAATCTATATCAATGAATATTCATCAATTAGAATACATACTGGCAGTTGATCAGTTCAAAAGTTTTTCCAAAGCAGCGGATTATTGTCATGTTACACAGGCGACGTTAAGCGCCATGGTGAAAAAACTGGAAGAGGAGCTGGATATTGTGATTTTCGATCGCAAGGCGAGTCCAATTGCCGTGACCGAAAATGGCCGCGAAATACTTAATCAAGCACAACAGGTAGTGGCACATGCGAATGCACTGATGGATTCCTCTAAATCCATTAACCGTAAAATGGAAGGCAAGGTGAAATTAGGGGTCATTCCTACGATTGCTAATTCCTTATTATCCATTATTTTAAAACCCTTACTGGAGAAATATCCGGCCTTGATATTTGAAATTCAGGAGCAAACCACTCCTCAATTGATGAAAAGTCTGCAGGAAGGGAAGTTGGATTTGGGGATTTTAAGTACACCGATTTCCTCATCGGATCTAGAAACGGAATTACTTTATAAAGAGGAATTAGTGCTGTATGGGCATGTTCAAAAAGCCTCGATCAAAACGGCTGAACTTAATCAGCAACGCTTTTTTTTATTACAAGACGGCCATTGTCTCCGAGATCAAATCATTCAGTTATGCGAATTAAAAAAGAATAAATTTTTACCGGGGAATCTTCGTTTTGAGGCAAATACCTTTGAAACGCTATTGAATTTAGTAGATGATTTTCAAGGAGTGACCGTTTTGCCCAAACTGTACGCAAAGCAACTCTCCGATAAACGTAGAACTGCTCTGATTGAATTAGAAGATGGGAAGTTAGAACGGGAAGTAAGCCTCTGTTACAACCGACCTTATGCTAAGTGGAATGTGATTAAGCGCTTAACCGTCGATATAAAAGAGCTAGTTGCACTACACGGAATAAAAGTTATTTAAAATAATTCTAAATAAGCTTGCATTTTTGCAGATGGCGTTTTACTTTTGGGCATTATTTATAATTAGTCTAAATAAAAATGCCTAAAATTTCAATACATCAATTTATCGTTTTTTTTGCCTTTTTTCATCCTGTTTTTGCTCAGCAATCGGAGTCTACTGACAGTTTACATGCAGTGCAATTAAAGGAAGTAAGTATCATGGGGACAAGTCCTTATAAAGTGGTGGGCTCTGGGGCTTTGGTTAATTTTGCCAAAATTCAAAAGCTTAACCAACCCGATATAAATAAAGTCATTCAAACTATTCCTGGAATAAATGTACGCGATGAGGAAGGTTTTGGCCTACGTCCAAACATCGGATTACGAGGTACACCCGTGAATCGTAGCGCAAAGATTACCTTAATGGAGGACGGAATTTTAATGGCACCTGCGCCTTATTCAGATCCGTCGGCCTATTATTTCCCCACTTTTGCGCGGATGGAACAGCTGGAGGTTTTAAAGGGAAGTAGCCAGGTAAAACATGGCCCTTATACGATAGGAGGAGCTATTAATCTAATTTCCACCTCTATTCCTGACGCATTTAAAGGATTTGCTCAGCTTTCGTATGGAAGTTTTGGCACGAATCAGCAACGAATTTGGATAGGGAATAGCCATAAAAATATCGACTACCTGTTCGAAGTTAATCGCCTTGCCAGTAATGGATTTAAGGAATTACCTTCTGGTGCGAATACTGGTTTCGATCGTAGAGACTTGATGGGGAAGGTTCGCTGGCACTCGGATGTAAACGCCCCGATCAATCAATCGCTTAGCTTAAAATTCTTGACGATGTCAGAGGAGGGCAACGAAACGTATTTAGGCCTGATTTTCAATGATTTCCTAACTAATTCCAACAGACGTTATGCGGCAACGCAAAAAGACCTGCTGGATATGAATCACCAGCATCTTTCTTTGACACACAGCATCAACCCAACAAATAAATTAAGTATCATCTCTACGGCCTATGCCGCTAAAACGTTTAGAGATTGGGCGCGCGTTAATTCGATCGGAGGAGTGAGTATTGCCACTATTTTAGCAGATCCTGCGAGCAATGCAACGGCTTATTCTATCATGACGGGTCAGTCGAACGGTAATTTGAATTTCCAAAGTGCCGCTAGGACCTTTCACGTGTTGGGTGTTCAAACGAATCTGACGTATGATTTTGAGTCAGGGGACATTCGACATAAAATTCAAGCGGGGATTCGTTATCACCAAGACCAAGCGGATCGATATGCCACGCAATCTACTTACCTTATGTCTAATGCCACGATGGTGTTGAATTCTGCTGGTGTTAAGGGAAATGCGGAGAATCAAATTCGCCAGGCAAAAAGTGTGGCGGGATATGTGCAATATGAAATGGCTTGGGATAAACTGACCATCAGCCCTGGAATACGGTATGAGAATATGGAATTGGCCTTCGATAATTTTGGCAATAATGATAATGCTCGCTTAGGCACTGCCTTAAAATCTGCAACGAATCAATTGGATATACTTTTACCTGGGGTCGGGATAAGCTATGTTGTGAGAGAAAATATGCGTGTTTTTGGTGGCGTACATAAAGGTTTTTCTCCTCCGGGAATGCCCTCCGTAAGTTCAAGTGCCATTCAAGCAAAAACGGAAACAGCCATTAGTTATGAGCTTGGATACAAGGTTAATTATAAGGACTTTAAGCTGCAGGCGATTGGCTTCTTGAATAATTACCAAAACATTTTAGGGTCGGATAATGTCTCCGGTGGCGGAGCTGGAACCGGCGATATGTTCAATGCGGGTAACGCGAAAATCCAAGGAATTGAATTTAGTTTGGAACAAAACTTATGGCGTTCATCTACAAAATGGCGATTACCCTTGAGCATCGCTTACACGTATAATGACGCGAAGTTTATGCAAACATTCGTGAATGCTGGAGGCGATTGGGGTACAGGAACGATTAACAGCGGAGAGTCTATCCCCTTTATTACGCCGCAGCTTTTGTCACTTAGTGTGGGGCTGGAATCGGAGAAATTTAATATCACTTTGGGTAGTCGCTACACGGGAGATACCCGAGTTAAAACGGGGAAACCGGCAGAGATTATCCCCTCATTGAGTGCGAAATACACGGATGTCAATACGATGGGGGAATATTGGGTAGTGGATGTGAGCGGAAATTATCACTTGACTAAATTCGTTTCCTTTTTCTCCACGATTAATAATATGTTTAATAATCGGTACATCGTGGCAAATTTACCACAAGGATACCGGCCTGGAATGCCTTTTTCTGCTAATTTTGGGGTAAAAATTAACCTGTAAATATTTCTTATGAGCTCAGTATCCACTAAAATGCGTACTTATCACCGTTACCTAGGCTTCTTCTTAGCTGGTATTATGGCGGTTTATTCCATCAGCGGAATCATCTTAATCTTTCGCGAGACAAGCTTTTTAAAGAGCGATGTGCACAAGGTGCAAACTTTAAAGCCAGGTTTGCAAGGGGAATCGTTAGGGAAAGAATTACACATTAAAGGCTTTAAGCCCGACACGACGATGGGCGATGTAGTTTCCTTTAAGCAAGGGACCTATAACTCAAAGACCGGGGCCGCGGATTATACCGTTTCAGAGCAGCCTGCAATCGTAAATAAGATGACGAAATTGCACAAGGCAACCACGAATGACCCGCTTTTTTACCTCAATATTTTCTTCGGCTTATCCTTACTTTTCTTCGTGATTTCATCCTTCTGGATGTTTTTGCCTAAGACAAGTATATTTAAAAAAGCGATGCTATTTACGTTGGCAGGAGCGGTTTTGACCATTATTTTATTGTTACTGTAATCTAATATAGGTAAGGAATAAGTGCTTTAACGCGTTTTTGGTAGGAGGTATATTCTGAGCCAAAAACAGCAATTAATTTGCTCTCCTCTAAGCGGTAGCCGATCAGGATATAGCTATAGGAAATCACTAAGATGAGTCCCATTTTTTCGGTGGGGACGAGCAAAAAAAGACCTAAAATCAAGATGATTGTTGCGAAATAAAGGGGATGGCGAACATGGCGGTACATCCCTTTTTGGACTAATTCAGGTTTTCCTTCCGCCTTAATCCCTAGAAATTCTGCTCCATCAAAAGCCTTGAAAGCCAGGATTAATAATATCAAACCGATTACTAGAAGGCATGCCCCCGCCGATTTGCTGCCAGAGAACAAATAGGCCTCTGGGATTAGGAAACTTTGTATGATTAAAGGAATCAATCCTCCTATAGCAATGAGGTTATATAGGATCCTATAATAGGTAAAAAGGAAGGGGAATTTCCTTTCAATAATCGATTTTGCTTCTGCGGAGGCTAAATAGCTGTGGACAAAAAAGTAAAACACCCAGGCTAAACCTAGAATTGTGATTTCCATAGTGATAGATTATTAGCAACAAATCTAAGCTAATTTATAATCTCATTCATTTCGGTCAGGACATGAAAAGCTAAATAATTTTCTAACTTATGTTTCTAAACCGATGAAACATGAAAACAATAGCTATCCTTTTGCTGGGGTTCAGCCTATCCTTGTCTGCTCAGATACCTGCTGGGAAAAAGGTGATCACCTCACTTTACGTTTATGATCTTGCCTCGGGCAAATCGGATTTAATCCTAACGGAGAAGCGGCATTTCGAAGCCCCTAACTGGTCTCGTGATGGAAAGTTTCTACTCATCAATGCCTACGGAAAACTTGAAAAAATCAGCCCGAAAGGCGAGAAATTAGGCGAGTTAAACACGGGTTCTGTCGCGAAGGCGAATAATGATCATGGGTACAGCTTTGATGGAAAAACCTTGTTTATTTCCAGTGGAAAACCAGAGATAAAAGGAGGTTCATCCTTCATCTATAAAGTTTCAGCTGATGGGGGTGAGCCAGTTCAACTTACTCCATTAACGCCGTCTTATTGGCACGGGGTTTCCCCAGATATGAAAATGATGGTTTATTGCGCGTCTAGAAACGGGAATTTTGATGTGTACGCGATGTCGACAAATGGAGGGGAAGAAATTCGCTTGACAACAGATGAAAGCCTAGATGATGGGCCGGAATATTCTCCAGACGGCAAATACATTTATATTAATTCGTATCGTTCAGGGATGATGCAGATTTGGCGGATGAAGGCGGATGGATCTGATCCAGAGCAGATGACTTTCGATGCGCATTCGAATTGGTTCGCGCACATTTCTCCTAATAACAAGGTGGCTACGATTATTACCTATGTGGAGGACCAAAAGCAGTCCCATCCTTTTGGCCATCAAGTAAAACTGCGTCTGTTGAATCTGAAAACGAAAGAAGTGAAAGATTTAACGGAGGAATTTTATGGAGGACAAGGAACGATTAATGTGCCTTCTTGGAGTCCAGATGGCAAGAAATTCGCCTACGTACGGTATGCTTTGGAAGATTTGTAAAAAGGAAGTAAATTCACAAAAAACCTAGTTAATATGAACGTTAAAATGAACAAAGATAGTCAAGCTTCGAGAAGGAAGTTTTTACAACAAATTGGGGCAACTAGCCTCGTGGCAGCCTCTTCGCCCTTCGCCTCTTTAGGCGCTCAACAAAAAGCAGAGGAACGTATTTTAACCTATGAAAAACGCATTTCAGTGGGCGAAAAAATTCGCTTAGGAGTGATTGGTTTTGGGGTACAAGGTCACTTTGACTTAGCCTCAGCACTGAAAGTTCCCGGAGTCGAATTAGCTGGAATTTGTGATTTATATACGGGACGTATCGAAAACGCGAAGGAATTATACGGGAAAGATTTATACACGACACGTAATTACAAAGAATTATTAGACCGCTCGGACATCGATGCGGTGATCATCGCGACA
This sequence comes from Aquirufa sp. A-Brett2-15D, assembly GCF_054558735.1. Lineage (NCBI taxonomy): Bacteria > Pseudomonadati > Bacteroidota > Cytophagia > Cytophagales > Flectobacillaceae > Aquirufa > Aquirufa sp. A-Brett2-15D. The sequence goes on from NZ_JBSKFT010000003.1 coordinate 301,587, forward strand.
CACGATGTGTGGCACGCGCGCATTACGATCGACGCTTTGGCAAAAGGCAAACACGTCTACATCGAAAAACCGATGGTCTATAAAATAGACGAAGGCCCTAAGGTGATTGCAGCCCAAAAGAAATACGGCAAAGTCTTACAAGTAGGATCTCAGCGCGTGAGTAGCATCGGCTTAGCGAAAGCGAAAGAGATGTTAGCAGCGGGCGAGATCGGGAAACTAAATATGGTCAACGCGGTATATGATCGCCAAAGCTCTATAGGCGCCTGGGAATATACCATTCCTAAAGATGCAGACGCATCTACGTGTGATTGGAATCGCTTCATTGAGGCTACGGCTAAAATGGAATTCGACGCGAAGAAATTCTTCTGGTGGCGTGCCTTTAAAGAGGTAGGAACTGGCGTAGCGGGCGATTTATTCATCCATTTGTTGTCAGGAACGCACTTCATGACGAACTCTAAGGGTCCAGAAACGATTTTCTCTACGGGGCAATTTAGTCACTGGAATGATGGTCGTAACTTGCCTGATGTCATGTCTGGCGTCATGCAATATGGAAACACGCCGGAGCATCCAGCCTTCCAACTAACTTTGCAAGTCAACTTTATCAGTGGAACGGGTGGCCAAGAGGTGATTCGTTTGATCGGCTCGGAAGGGGTGATGGACGTGAAAGGAAATACGATTTCTGTGAAGCATAGCATTTTGCCAGAAGCACCAGGTTTCGGTGGATACGATTCCGTGTTTACACTTCCTAAAAGTATGCAGGAAGAAATGACACGGGATTACAACGCTAAATGGACAGAAGCGCAACGCAAGCGCCCGATTAAAGAAGATGTTATTTTCAAAGCGCCTCCAGGATACGATGAGCACGTGGATCACTTCACGAATTTCTTTGACGCGATTCGCAATGGAACGAGCGTGGTGGAAGATGCGACATTTGGCTTTAGAGCGGCAGCGCCGGCTTTAGCTTGTAACGAAAGTTACTTCAGCAAGAAGATCATTCAATGGGATCCAGTGAATATGAAATTAAAATAAGATGAAAAGAATTGTTGTTTGGGTTTTTATAGGGATGCTAAGTCATTCTCTTTTGGGACAAAAGAATCCTAATAAACGCCCAAACATCATTTTCATCATGTCAGATGACCATGCTTATCAGGCCATTTCAGCCTATGATCAGCGCTTGCTTTCCACCCCTAACATTGACCGCATTGCTCAGTCTGGCATTCTATTTACTAATGCGAGTGTTACGAATTCGATTTGCGCCCCTAGTCGCGCCACCATTTTAACAGGCAAGCATTCACATTTAAATGGGAAAGTGGATAATCATTTTCCATTTGATACGACTAACACTACTTTTCCGCAATTATTGCAATCGAATGGCTATCAAACGGCCATGTTTGGCAAGCTGCATTTTGGTAATACCCCGAAGGGCTTCGATCAATTTAAGATTCTTCCCGATCAGGGGAATTATTATAACCCTGATTTTATTACCAAAAATGAAGGGAAGATCAAGGTCACGGGTTACGTGACGGATATTATCACCGATATGACGCTGGATTGGTTGCAGAAGGAGCGATCTTCAGAGAAACCATTTATGCTCATGTATTTGCACAAAGCGCCACATCGTCCTTGGTTAATGGCGGAACGGCATTTGGACGAAATGACTCAAAAAACGTTTCCAGAACCGAAGACGCTCTTCGATGATTATGCTGGACGAACTTCGCCTGCTAAAGAGGCCGAGATGAATATTTTAACGAGTATGGGTTGGGCTGGGGATAATAAAATCTATCCTGCGGTATTGGATTCATTAAAGATTCCTGAAATCAGATCTGATAAGCAACGATTTAAAGCGGACATGGGTCGCTTAAATCCGAGTCAAAAAGCGAACTTTGACCGAGTCTATGATCGGATCAATGCGGAATTTTTGAAGGCCTATCCGAGTATGACGGATCAAGATAAAATGCGTTGGAAATTTCAGCGCTATATGCAAGATTATTTAGGCACGCTGCGTGCTGTGGATGAAAATGTGGGGCGCTTATTGGATTATTTGGAAGCTAATAAATTAATGGAAAACACGATCATCGTGTACACATCCGACCAAGGATTTTACCTAGGGGAACATGGCTGGTTTGATAAACGATTTGTCTATGACGAGTCCTTTAAAACGCCATTGATGATTTCCTGGCCAGGCCATATTAAGGCAGGCCAGCGTTCGGATGCATTAGTTCAAAACCTCGATTATGCGCAAACCTTTTTAGATGCGGCTGGCGTGCCGGCTCCTGTGGATATGCAAGGCCAAAGTTTAATTCCTCTCATGACTGGAAAGCCATGGAAGCGGGATGCGGTTTATTACCACTATTATGAGTATCCAGCAGAGCACATGGTGAATCGGCATTATGCGATTGTGACGAAGAAGTACAAGCTGATTCATTATTATTTTAAGTCGGATGAATGGGAATTAATCGACCGCGAGAAGGATCCCATGGAAATGAAAAATGTGTATACTGATCCGGCATATTCATCTATTCGGAAGGTTTTACATAAGCAATTAGATGCGCTTCGGGTAAAGTATAAAGACAATCCAGAGATTAGCCAGGGGTATATTGATCGCTTTTTGAAAGATGCGGCGGCGGGGAAGGTATATGGTGCTCCTAAGGGGAAGGCCTCTGAGATGAATGCAAAACAAAAGTAAAATGGAAAACCAAATTATCACTGATATTTCAAATCCAGCGGGGCTTGAGCAACTCTATCGCTCGAACCCAGCGGAATTTAGCCGAGCTTTCGAAGCGGTATATCCTCAAATTTCCACGCAGGTTTCGGCGCAAATTTGGCGGGAACGATTAGCTGTTTCGACCACCTCCTGGGGTTCGATGAGCGACTGGATCGTGGTAGGAATTTTTGCGCTGTTAGCCGGATTTCTCATGCAGTTACCGGACATTTTTTCCATTTCGCATGATCGTTATTTTCCCCGCAACATGTCCTTTATCGTGATGCCGGGGATAGGCGCTTATTTCGCTTATAAGCAGGGGATGTCGCTTCGACAGCTTTTGGCACCTTTGGCGATTTTAGCCGCTTCCATTGTTTTTATCAATTTTTTACCTGAAAAAAACACCACCTTACTTTTAACCTGCCTGCATATTCCTATTTTGATTTGGCTTTCGGTTGGCTATATTTTTGCAGGCTCAGATCCCGCGAAGAGAATGGATTTCTTGCGTTATCATGGAGATTTAGTCGTGATGACTACCGTAATTGGATTAGCGGGAGGCCTATTTACCGCGTTGACGATTAATCTCTTTAATTTAATTCAGTTAAAAATTGAGGATTTTTATTTCCGCTATTTAGTCCTTTCGATCCTTCCGTCTGTGCCTCTTTTCGCTACCTTTTTAGTTCGCCAAAACGCCAGCTTAGTCAGCAAAATTTCCCCTGTCATCGCACGTATTTTTACCCCTTTAGTGACTTTGACCTTAGCCATTTTCCTAGTGGCGATCATTTATTCTGGGAAAGACCCCTATAATGACCGCGAGTTTTTGCTCCTATTTAACGGTGTACTCATTGGAGTAATGGCCTTGATCTTGTTCTCCTTAGGGGAGGCGACTAAGCAAAATGCGTCCCGCGTTCACCAATACTTCTTATTTGCTCTAGCGGTTTTAGCGATTATAGATAATGGCATTGCCTTGTCTGCCATCGGTTTCCGATTAGTGGAATTTGGCATTACACCGAATCGCCTGGCTGTGTTAGGAAGTAATGCACTCGTCATGGTGCATTTGATGATTACAACGCTGAAGCTGTGGTCATTTCTAAAAGGGAATGAACGTATCGAAGCCGTAGAAAAAAGCTTGACGTCCTACCTTCCTTTTTATGCCGTTTGGGCAGCGATTGTTAGCTTTGTATTTCCTTTATTATTTTAACTTTACCTATATGAAAAAGCTCTTTTTATTCTTCTTTTTAGCAGCCTTTACGGCTTCTGCACAATCTAAGCCGGCAGGGAAGCTGGACGCCTCTAAGCCAGTTTTAGAACTAGAAGCGTCTTGTGGCTCGTGTAATTTTAAAATGCCAGGAAAGGAATGCTACCTCGCGGTTAAATACGAAGGGAAGGCCTATGCGGTCGAAGGCACGGGGCTAGACGATCATGGGGATGCCCATGAAGAGAAAGGCTTTTGTATGGCTGTACGTAAGGCCAAAGTTCAAGGCTACTTGAAAGGCGATAAATTCGTGGTCAGCTATTTCGAGCTTTTAAAGCCTTAAACTGAAATATATTTTCGTCCGATTCCGAATAAAATCGAATTAGCTAGCACCGCGCATCCGAAAATGATGATCGCCATGGTGAAAGGTGTGCCGTCAAATAGCAGACCAATCAGCGTAGCACATACAGCTCCCCAAGCCATCTGAATAGAGCCTAACATCGCGGAGGCAGTACCAGCCCCTCGGTGAAATGGACGCAAGGCAAGTGTCGCCACGTTGGGGAAATTGAAACCCTGACAACCCATAATCAGGAATAATAAGGCGATATTTATTTCCATAGTTAGCAAGTCTAGCTTTGCTAAAATAGATAAAATCAAGCCCAGGATTAATTGCGTGGGCAATGTCACTTTCAAAATTTGTAAACTCGAATACTTCTTCAAAACCACGCGATTCAATTGACTCGCCGAGATAATTCCGGAAGCAACGATCGCGAAAATGAACCCAAATTTGGACTCATCCACCCCATAATATGTTAAAAAGGTTAGCGGTGCACCACCCACATAGGTGAAAATACTGCCGGCCCCTATCGCCCCCGTGAAGGCAAAAACGAGGTATTCTTTTTCCTTGAACAAGGCCTTGTATGCCTTAATGATCGTTGTAATGCGGAACGGTCCGCCGTGTTCGCGATTCGTCTTTTCAGGTAACCAAGATTTGATCAAGAAAATAATAACAGTAAGGATGAAAGCTAGGACTAAAAAAATAGCTTTCCAGCTCGCGATGGTTAATAATAGACTGCCTAGTGAAGGAGCTAATATGGGTGAAACACCTAAAATTAAAATCATTAATGACATAACCTTGGGCCGTTCTTTTTCCTCAAAAGTCTCTCGAATCACCGCATTAGGAGCGACCATTCCCACACTACCACCTAATGCTTGGAATAAGCGAAATACCACGAGCATCTCCACCGAAGTAGCGAAAGCGCAAGCAATTGAGCTTAGAACATAGACGGATAAACCGATATAAAGTACATTTTTGCGTCCAAAATGGTCGAGTAAGGGACCGCTGATTAACTGCCCCAGGCAAATCCCAAAGAAGAAACTCGATAACGTATAGCCCATTTGTTCTTGCGAACAATTCAGCACGGATGCAATGTTTTTAAAGGCGGGCAAATACATGTCAATGGACAAGGGTCCAATGGCTGACAAGATTCCTAATATTAAGATAATTTTCGTGCGGTTCGCAGAATTAGGCATTATAGAGGGGATATTTTAGAAAAGGCAAAGGTACGCCCAAAATTCCTAAATTAATACCCCCGCACTTGCCTGCAAGGCATAGATTGCCTTAAATAGGTAGGCCTTTAGCTCGGTTAATTTTTCGGCCGCCTCCATCGCTTTGGTCTCCCGCGTGTTGATTAAGAATAAGGAAGATTCTCCCTGTTCAAATCGGGTTTCTTCTGCTTTTACTAAAGCTTGGTAGTTTAAAACAGCTTTCTGTTGTGTATCAATTTGCTTTTTTAGGCTCTCTACTTGATTAAAATACGAACTCACTTCCACTTGAATTTGTTGTCTTTTTTGGGCCAAATTAAGCGACTCTTCTTGAATTTTTAACTTAGCCAAAGCGTAATCGGCCCGGCCTTTTGAAAGGCGAAGTGGCATTTCGAATTTGATACCGTATTGGTAATTGTTCTCAAAAAGCGGGCGCACTTCCACGCTAGGCGTGAGCCCTTTAGATAAAGCATTGTAAGTCACATCTAGTTTAGGCAACAAGCTTTGGAACTTCAACTTTTTTTCCACCTGAAGTCCCTCAATCTTGAATTGATAAGCACTCAAATCCGGGTGATTTGCGTAGGCTTTTTCGATAAGCGAGGAAAGATTTAGGTCAAAGTCTGCAAGCCAAGCGAATTCATTCGCCACTTCTGCCGGCTGCACCTCTGAAGATAACTCTTGCGGGGTATTATTCTCTTGCCATAAATACACAGATAGGGAGAGGCGAGAATTCTCCCGTTCCACCCATTTTTCTTGGTATAGATTTTCAAAATATTGAAGCTGAGTCGTGGCTTCTACCGTATCTACGGCTGGTCTTTCTCCTAGCTCTACACTTTGTTTCACGAAAGAAACACGTGCGGTCGCAATCTGTAGATTCTGATCCACAATTCGTAAAACGCGCACACTTTTTACCCAATTCCAATACGAGCCCATCGCGTCCGAAAAGAGGTCATTGAGAATACTTCTCTGCTGTTGAAGGGCCATTTGATTCATTAATTTAGCTTGCTGAAGGCTAGCCCTACGCTGGTCCATGATCAAGTTTTTCGCTAGAGGAACAGTAATCCCGATATAGCTAGTTTCACCTAAAGTTTCATTCGAATTCAGGCGCGTTCCTTGTAAATTTTCAAGGCCAGATCGCAATTCAATTCCATACCACGTGGGAATACTAAGCTCAGGAGCGTGGGAGGTATAATAGTTTTTCCCGTCGAAGGTTTTCTGCGTGCTATAATGACTAAGTATAGGATCAAAACCACCTCTAGCTTGTAGGATTTGGGCCTCCGATTTCTGCACCCCGATCCCTGCTTGTTTAGCAATGGGATGATAGGTCTGTACGATTTTTAGGAACGCTTCAGGATATAATACGGGCGTCTGAGCTAGGCTTGAAAAACTCAAAAACAAGAAGGCAATAAAACTATTTTTCATCCTTTTTTAACGTATAAAAATCTGGTGGGAATCCATTAATGTTTCGCCATAATTCGTACCAAAGTGGCACATCATTCAGCAAGGCTATTCCTTTTGCTCCGGCTCCCATTTTAATTTGCTTAGGCCATTTTTTCTCTTTCGGATTTTCCACTACGATCACACGAAACATACCCTCTTCATCGATGTTGTTTTCAACCGCTTTTATCTTGCCAGCAAAGGTTCCAAAACTTTGTTCTGGCCAGCCGCCAGCAAATAAGATTGCCGGGAATCCATCAAAAATAAACCTCACATCTTGGCCAGGCATCAATAAGGGTAAGTCCACAGGTCGGACGTACATTTCCACTGCATAGTTTGTATTCGATGGTACGATGGTTAACAACTCTTCGCCGTCCTTTAAAATTTCTCCAATACCCGCTTTTTTCGCATTAATTATTTGTCCACTTTGGGGAGCAAGTATGTAGTACATTTCATCTCGAATTGTATAATTCGAGACTTGGTTTTCTAACTTAGCGATTTCGCCTTTACCCGTTTCGATCATGCCTAGACTTTGGAATTTATCACTCTCCGCCTTATTCATTTTCTCACTGTATTCCTGATCCACTCCCCGCAATTCAATTTTTGTATTTTGAACCTCTTGCAGGGTTTGGTTTACCTTGTTTTCTGAGATGGTTTTTTTCGCTAAAGAATTCTGCATCGCCGCATTTCTTTGTTGGAATGTCGTTTGCGAAATCAAACCTTCCTTGAACATTTTTTGGTTCCGTTCGAATTGATCTTTTACTAAATTATACTCATTAGAAGCTGCATCTAATTCGGATCTTTCTCCCGTTAATTTCTGCTGTAATTGGGTGATTTTATTAGCTAATTGATCTTGTTTTAATTTCTTAGAGGTGCGTAGATTTATGATTTGATCCTCCGTCGATTTTACTTTTTGCTCATAAAATCCAACCGTTCCTATTTTTGCATTTAACTGCTCTTGTGTTCTCGAAATTAATTTAGGGTCTAAGTATTCGGCTTTGATCTCGCTGATTTTTGCCAAAGTATCCCCTTGGGTCACAAAATCCCCCTCTTTCACCCACCAGCGATTCATCTTGCCAGCGATGGGACTATAGATTTTTTGTGGCTTTTGCTCTTGGAAAAGGCTGGTAATATTTCCTTTCGATTTAATGTTTTGGGTCCAAGGCAAAAACAAAATTCCTAGCATGATTAAGCCTAAACCGATTAGCCAAGGCTTGGTTTTAGGCCCCTTATCACGCAAGTATATTTCGTTAAAGGACTTAAATTTTTCCATTTTTTATGATAATTTTTTGATCGAATCCATTCGATTCATGGGTAGAAATAATAACGGTTGCGTTTGATTTTTTGAGCAAGAATTCGCGTAATTTTTCTGCTAATTCTGCGTCTAATCCAGTCCAAGGATTTTCTAAAAGAAGTAATCTTTTTTCTCCAGACAAGGCACGCAAAAGCAATATTTTTTTAATAATGGTTTGTGGAGTTTTTTTACCGATAGGCTCAATATAGGAATCAAAACCCTGTGGAAAGTGATTTAAAAAATCAGACATTCCGAGTTGATTAGCCGTCTCTAAAATGATAGCTGGGGTGATTTCTGATTTACCTAAGCTGATATTCTCATATACGGTCCCTCCAAAAATTTCCTGTCCAGGCAATAATATGCCCGTATGTTTTCGCAAACTGGATAGGCTATAATTTTTTATGGGAACTTTATTGATCATCAATATTCCTTGGAAGTCTAGATAATTCCCTGTCAGGATCCGCATAAATATTGACTTTCCTGAACCATCTGGCCCATTTAATTGTATTTTTTCACCTGAATGAATATGTAAGTTGATACCATCTAAAACAGGTTTGCCTGACTCAAATTCAAAGGAGAAATTTCTCATTTCAATCTCTAAACCTACTCGAGTACTTAGTTCTAAATCTCCGCTCGTTTCTATAGGGCTTTCAGTTATACTTGCTAATTTTTCTAATCCCGTGATCACATCATAGGCGCTATCTAAACTAATAATTAGCTTTTCAACTGCGCCTATCAGCAACAATATCACGATTTCTGCGGCTATAAATTCGCCGATATTTAACTGTTGGGTGATTAATAGATAAGAGCCAAAAGTTAACATTAACGCGGTTAAGCTGATCTTAAAAAATAGGAGGGTTTTATATTGAAAAAGTAAAACATGGAAATGTTTTGTTCTAGCACCCAGATAACCACTCACGTTTTTGTCAGTTCTAATCAAATTTAAATCGGAACCTTGGCTAAACTTGAAGGTTTTAATTGTTCTTGCAATTTCTCCGAAAAAACCAGCTACTTCGTATTTATAATTTGATTCTTCAATACTTGTTTCGATCCCCTTTTCGCTGGTATAATATAAAATCAAAACCAAAAGGAGTAATAATATAAGACCTAAAATGATGAATAGGGGATGATACAAGGAAAGTAAAATAATCCCAAAGACAATTTGAACACTTGCGACTGGAATGTCCAATAGTAATTTTGCAAAACCTTTTTGGATGTTTACGGTATCAAAAAACCGATTCATTTTCTCTGGAATAAAAAATTTATCCATTTGCTTCAAATCCAGCATAGGTATCTTTTCCGCAAAATCATACGCATATTGAGTGAAGATTCTTTGTTGGATCGACTCGATAATTTTCATTTGATTGATTTGGAATAAACCCATCAGAAAGACACCTAAAACCACTAAAAATATCAACACATAGATGGAGGTGACCATCGTAGCACCCATCACTAAACCGATGATAGTTTGAACTCCTAGCGGAAGACTCAGGTTTACAATACCACCCAAAATCGAAAATAGATAGATCGAAACAACCTCCTTTTTATGACCCCGGATTAGTGCTTGTATCCTCTTTAGCGGACTTATATTTTGCATAATTCTTATGTTTCTTCTGCAAAATTATGAATACTTTTTTATATAATAGTAATACTATTATTAATAAACGTTAAAATATCTTTTGTGTTAGTAAAGATATCATTAGATTTGTTGTGTAATAAGCGAATTAAAATGGACTATTCTCTCAGTTTTAAGGTAAACGAAAAGATCTACATCAGAGATCCGGAAAGCACGGAGCTGGGTAAGCAAATCGTTAAAAACGCTATTGATTTAATTTATAAGCTAGGTTTCGAGCATTTTACTTTTAAGAAACTGGCGTTAGAGATGAATACCACGGAGGCAACTATTTATCGGTATTTTGAGAACAAGCACCGTATACTTCTCTATATATTAAATTGGTATTGGTCTTATATGGAATACTTGGTCGTATTTCAGTTGCAGCCTTTGTCTACCTCTACAGATAAACTAAATCGCTTAGTTGAATTGCTGACGCACGCGCTACCGGAGAGTGCTGGTCAAACGGATTATAATAAAAATTACCTCCATCAAATCGTTATTTCTGAGAGTAGCAAAGTATACTTAGTTAAAGAAGTAAAAGAGATCAATGAAGACAAGGTATTTAAGCCGTTTAAGGATCTCTGTGCCTGTATTTCGGAGTTGATTCAGTCCCATAATCCTGCCTATCCTTATCCACATTCTTTAAGTAGTACCCTCATTGAAACAGCTCATTCGCAGCTATTTTTTAGCCATTATTTACCTAGGTTAACTGACGCGGGTAAGGAGAATAAGCAGTCATTTGTCGAGACCTATTTAAAGGATTTATTATTTAAATCCTTGCAGGCAAATTGACCCCTTCCGGACTTATTTCCTCCCATGTAGGTCGCTATGTAAGATGTCCTGCCCTGATATCTCGATGTAAGCCCTTGTAATTCAGTGAAATTCTGTATTTCTTGTGTAAAATTCTAAACCTACATGAAAAAATTAGCCGTATTATCTTTGGCGGGAATGCTGACGCTTTCTGTTTTGGCCTCCTTTCATTCCTCTACTTCTTCTAGTAAGACATCTTTAGATACCTTGAAAATTCCGGATGGAGTTGATCCAAATGATGAGAACTGGAAAGGGATTGATTTAGCGCCTAAAGCTCCGGTTCAACCCTTAACTATCGACGAGCAATTAAAGAAGTTTTTATTGCCTGAGGGCTATAAAATGCAACCCGTTTTAACGGAGCCGCAGATTCAGCAGCCAGCGGAAATTGTGTTTGACGGGAATGGCCGGATGTATGTTTTGGAGTTAAGATCCTATATGTTAGATGCGGATTCCAAAAACGAATTAGAACCGACCAGCCGTATTTCTCGCTGGGAAGACAAAGATAATGACGGAATTTACGAGACAGGAACGGCCTTCGTGGACGGATTAATCTTCCCACGTTTTGTTTTGCCTTATGGCAAAAATAGCGTGTTAACAATGGAATCTGATCAAGATAATATCTACAAATACACGGACACGAATGGCGATGGAAAGGCCGATAAAAAGGAGTTTTTCGCTAACAAATATGGACGTTCAGGAAATGTAGAGCACCAACAAGCCTTCTTGTTTTATGGGATGGACAACTGGTTATATTCAACGGTAAACGCTTTCCGAATCAGAGAAACTCCTACCGGAATTATCCGCGAAAAAACCGGTGCAAACCGCGCTCAATGGGGAATTACGCAGGATGATGACGGAAAATTGTACTTTCAAGGTGGAGCCTCTGGCGTGCCATCTCACTTTCAATTCCCGATTCAATACGGCAATTTTGAGGTGCCGAATGAGCTAGCACCAGGCTTCGTTGTTCCTTACGGCGCGCCGGTAAAAGTTTCCGACATGCAGGGTGGAATGGACGAAATTCGTCAGCCGGATGGTTCCTTAAATCGCGTGACAGGCTCAGCTGGAAATGATATTTTCCGCGGAGATCGTTTACCCGCTTCAGTTCGCGGGCAGCTATTTTATGGCGAGCCAGTGGCGCGTATTGTACGCCAAATCAACCCCATTAAAAAGGACGGTTTAACCACACTTCATAACGTTTTCCAAGATCAAAAATCCGAGTTTATTCGCTCGACCGATCCTTTGTTCCGCCCTATCGATATGGCTACCGCACCAGACGGAACGATGTACATCGTGGATATGTATCACGGTATTATTCAAGAAGGACAATGGACTCCTAAAGGCTCTTACTTACGCATGAAAATTGAGCAGTACAAGTTAGATAAAGTGGTGGGTTTAGGACGTATTTGGCGAGTAAGTCATGAGGGCTTCAAGCGCGACTCGAAACAACCTCGCATGTACGATGATAAGTCCGCGACTTTAGTGACCTATTTAAATCACCCGAATGGTTGGTGGCAAGATATGGCACAACAGGTGTTAGTGCAGCGCAATGATAAATCAGTGGTGCCGGCCTTGAATGCTTTGGCCTTGAAAGGGACGAATGTGAATGGAAGAATACATGCGATTTGGACATTAGAAGGCTTAGGTTCTTTGAAAGTGGCGACTGTTACTAAACTGATGTCAGACGTGAATCCACGCATTCGAATTCAAGCTTTGAAAGCTTCGGAAACTTTATACAAAGCGGGGGAAAAAGGCTTAGCGGAATTGTATAAAAAAGCGTTAGCCGATTCGGATAATGATGTGGTGATGCAGGCGATTTTTACTCAAAAATTCCTCAAAGTTCCTGAACTAGAATCAGGGATTAAAGCAACACTAGCTTCCAATAAATCGGCAGGGGTAAAGTTGATAGGAGAGCAAATTATTACGCCTCCTAAACCACGAACGAATGGGCCATTTAATGCACCGGAATTAAGCAAGGAGCAAAAGGGGGTTTTAGAGCGCGGGGAATTAGTGTTTGCGGAATTATGTTCACAATGTCACGGGAACGATGGGATGGGTAAGCCGATGGGAAATGGGAAGTTGTTAGCGCCGGCTTTGGCAGGATCCTTCCGCATTCAGCAACATCCAGAGTATGCAATTCGCGTGATTTTACACGGACTAGAAGGAGCGATTGAAGGTAAAACTTATGCGGGTGGTTTAATGCAACCGATGAAGGAGCAGTCAGATCAGTGGATTGCTGATGTCGTTTCTTATATCCGAAATGGTTTATCAAATGACGCGTCATTCGTGACTCCTGCGCAGGTGGCTGCCATCCGTGCGAACACAAACAAGCAGTCGGGGATGTATAAATTTGAGTCTTTAGCGAAGCAGGTTCCGATGGAATTTGTTCCGGACCAAAGCTGGAAATTCTACGCCACTCATACCGCGTCCACTCGCGTGGGAGGCAATGCTTCACCCAAAAGCGCCTTCAATTACGAAGGCTGGTCAACCGGCAAAACGCAAGAAAAAGACATGGTTTTCCAAGTGGAATTCCCTTCCGAATATACCTTGTCTGAGTTCCATTTTACCTCTACGTCTGGATTTAAAAGAGGCCAAAGACCGGCTGCCGGAGTCACACCCGAATTCACGCATACGTATCCACGTAATTTAATCATCGAGGCCTCGACTAACGGATCTGACTGGAAGTTAGTTCAAGCGAATGTGAAAGGAACACAAGGAGATAATATCGTGGCTATGACCCCAACTCGTACTAAGTTCTTGCGCTTGAAATTAGCGGAAGGAGTTAACGCCGCCGCCGACAACATTACCCCGTGGTCCATGCGATCGATGAAGATTTATGGATTGCGCTAAGATTGAACTGTTAGGCCCCTGAATTTGCTAGCCATTCATCAATTAAAAAAAGGAGCAGCGTCCGCAGGGCGCTGCTCCAAATAATTTATTTAAATAATTCCGCAACAGCAGCTTTTTCGTAGAATAACCACTCCTCTACTAGCTTGCCATCTTTGATTGCATCTACTACAAAAGTGACATTCTTAGCGGTTTTATCGCCTCTTGTGTAGATATTAGTTGTATGACTCATAACGTAACTAGTGTAGCCTTTTGAAGAAGGCTTATCGAATTGGTTTTCCCAAACCGGCCCCACTATAACCTTAATTTTGATTCCTTTGTCTGCTGATACTTTAAACATAGACATATTTCCATCGATACCCATTGAGTCTAAGTTATCGTGAAATACAACATCAGCAGAATAGGTAGAACGATAAGCTGCCGAATCTCCAGATTCATACGCTGCAATCATTTTTCTCACTAAATCTGTGTTAGCAGAACTGTCGATGGTGATACCGTTTTGGCCTTTTGCGCCAGTAGAAGCAGCTGCGCCGTCTTCTTTTTTAGTACAAGCGAAAATGCTTCCCGCAAGCGCGAATAATAGAATGATTTTTTTCATTTCTTTGATTGTTTAATGGGTTTATGTAAGTGCCAAAGAACGCGTAATAATTCCCCTTATTCCTTAACCATCAAACAAGCTTTGTTCCCTTTACGGATTTAGGAACAAATTCCTTTACGCATCTACCGCATCATACACGATTACTTTTTTCCACAAGTGCGCATAGTTTTTCACGAAGTCGACATGGATGGGGTGATCTTGGTACACTTTTTGGCCGGCCTCATCGTCGAAAAACATCAACTCCGAAACGTCCCAGCTCGTGTCTACCACGTCTCTTTTTTCTGTGGATGCCAAAGTCCCAATGTGGATTTCTTTGATAGACGGAATACCTTTTAGGGCTTTCAATCCTTTGACTAATTGTTGTTTGTCTTCTTCGGATGCGGGGTTATTTAGCCAGAAAAATACATGGTGCAATAAAGGTTTTTTAGCGGCTGCACTAAAAGTTCCGGTGCTAGCTAGCAAGCCAGCGGAGGCGATAAAGTTACGTCTTTTCATAGATTTAGATTTTGTTTCAATTTACAAGATAAAGGCGCTTTTTGCTAATAAATCACCCCAAATTCTGTAATTTAGACACTTAAATCCTATTATTATGAGCATACGACACGCAGGCATTTTTAATTTCAAAGCAACGGTTTCAGAATCGCAGAAACACGCATTTTTTGTGGCGCTGAAAGCTTTGGAAGAAATTAGCGGAGTAGAAAAAATGGAAGTTTCACGCCAAACCAGTTCGAAGAATAAGTTCAAATACGGTTTCTCGATGGAGTTCGCCTCAAACGAAATTTACCAGGCCTATTCGATTCATCCGCAGCACGATGCTTTTGTACAGAACTTCTTTATTCCGCTCGTGGACGATTTTATGGAGATCGATACCGAGAAGCTAATGTAATCAAGGCATCTAATTTTGCTTTCAGCGACTCTGTTAAAGGATCGACTTTTCGTCGCGTGGCTAAGGAAATAGGGAAGCCCTGTTTTTGCAACACATACTTAGCGCTAGTGGGATATGCGGAGTGCATCAACTCCATATTTTCAGTCAAAAATTCCTGAAATTCATCCGTAGGATGAGAGCAAAAACCAGCAATTAAATCCGGGAAAAAGTTTCCTTGAATGCAGGAAAGACCCATCGAACCGGCTTCTAGAGAGGCTTTGGCATGCACCATATAGGCATCATAAACACCGAATCGCGCGCCCATCCCCGCGTTAATTTTTGCCTTTACCTGATCTATATCGAGCGATGTATCCTTGTGGTAGCACAGGCGATCGGACCTTAAAAGATCCTGCAAAACAGGAAGACTCACGAGTCGCTTATAGGGAACGGGGCATTCATAAATGCCAAAAGGAACGCCCGGCGTCAAATCCATCCATTGATGAATCCGCGCTAAAAACACCTCATCCGATTCTTCGGCGGCAACAAATTGATTGTTCAAAACGATGACCGCATCGACGCCCAGCGCATATACCTGATTCGAGAAGTCTGCCATCTCTTCCACAGACCCGTTAAAAGTTCCCGTTGCCACCACTGGCACGCGACCTGCCGTTTGATCCACCACCGTTTGGATCACAGCTAATCTTTCTTGCGCAGACAATTCATACATCTCACTCGACAAGCAATTCGCAAAAAGTCCAACGACTCCATTGTCGATATAATTATCACACAGCGCGCGCAAAGTCGTAAAGTCGACCGATAAATCGTCGTTAAACGGCGTTAGCATAACTGGAATAAAACCGCGCGGCAAGGCGTTCATTTGGCTCGAATTTTATGTAGTAAATAACCGATTCCTACGATGCTTAGCGTCCCTACCACCACCGTCATTTTACTATCTAAAGGAATTTGCAAGTAGGTGGGCAAGGCATCTTTAAATGACATTCCTGCGATGAGAATCAGCCCTAAAAATGCGGCTATTTTAGCCTCTGAATTGCCTACTTTTTTAGCTAGGAATCCAAGCAAAAATATCCCTAACATTCCTCCCGCAAAAATTCCGGAAAGCTTCCACCACACATCTAAAAGGCTTTTTACGCCTATCATACTGATGCCAAAAACGATCCCTAAACTGCCCATACAAGCGGTGGCTACTAGCAATACTCGAAACTGTTTTTTTTCACCGGCAACCGGGTCGATATAGCGCAAATAAATGTCCTTTAAAAAGACCGTGGCCGAACTATTCATCCCGGAACTCATGGTACTCATTCCTGCTGACATGAGAGCCGCTACCAGTAAACCTAAAAAGCCGGCCGGGATTTGTGTTTTCATAAAAAAGGGTAAAACTCGGTCGCCATAGTCACTTGCTTTTAAGGCCTCTAAGGGGATATTTTTTTCAAGGGAAACCTGCTGTTTCAATTCGAAAATGAGCGCTGGATTATCCCCATAAAAGGCATATAGTGCCGTCCCAATGAAGAAAAACAAGAAGGAAACCGGCACATAATAGAGAACGCAGAGCCAAATACTCTTCGCCGCATCGCCTGGATTTTTAGCGGTATGGTAACGCTGGATGTAGTTTTGGTCTATACCGAAATTCGTCAAATTAATGAAAAAGCCATACAGCAAAATCACCCAAAAAGAGCTCGTACCCAAGTCAAAATTCCAGGTACCTAAACTGAATTTATCCTCCCGCATTCCCGTTTCAATAATCGTGCTGATTGTAGTCTTCAAAGTGATTAAATACAAAATCATCGCGGCACCCATTGTCTTTAAAACGGCCTGAATTACCTCCGTCCAAATCACCGCTTCCATCCCCCCTAAAACTGTATAAAGAATGATGCAAAGTCCAGCGACGATAATTATCAGGCGCATATCGATTCCTGTTAGCGCATTCAAAGTCAGCGCGATTCCATAAAAAATTGTCCCCATTCTCGCGAGCTGTGTCAGAATAAAACAGACCATCGCATAGGTCCGAGCCCATCCACCAAATCGCTTTTCTAAATGAGTATACGCACTAATTTCCCCGCTCTCCCGGTAAAAGGGCACAAACCATTTCGTGGCCACGATGGCTGCAAGTGGAATCGATAGACTGAAAACGAAGGGATTCCAATTCGCCCCAAAAGACTTTCCTGGATCCCCTAAAAAAGTAATGGCACTCAGAAAGGTGGCATAGAAACTAAGCCCCAAAGCCCAGCCCGGAATCGCTCCAGAAGCTGTCGTGAATTGTGCCGAACTCTTGTTTTTTCTTGAGAAATAAACCCCGACTCCTATCATGGATAGGAGGTAAAATACAATGATAAGGAGGTCTATCGAAGCCATTAAAGCGAAAGAATGACGTGTTTAATTTTCTTCCGCTTCCAAGTATAGGTGATGTGGACTTTGCCGTCTTTAGTCTGTATAACCGCCGGATAGGAAAATTCCTGGCCCGGCTCGTTTTCTAAAGTGGCGATATCTTTCCAGATTTTTCCATCGCTAGAAATGGCCACACTGATAGGCGAACGACCTTTTTTAACGGGATTGTAAACGATGACGTGTCGGCCATCTTTCAGCGTGACGGCATCGATTCCAGAGCTAGGATTCAATAAAGTCGACGGCTCTAGAGCAGTCCAGGTGCGCCCTAAATCACTTGAAAAGGCCTGAAGGACAAATCCGTTTTCAGAACGACAAACTAATTGCAAGCGGCCGTCTGGTAAGAATAAAACACTCGGTTGAATCGCTGAAGTAGTGACACCGTCATTTAATGGCCCTGTTCTGGTCCAAGTTTTCCCCCAATCGCGCGTGAATTCCATGTGTAATCTCCAGTCGTGATCTTCGGAGCTCGATGGGCATAAAAGGGTTCCGTCTTTTAAAAGAACAGCCTTATTTTTAACAGGACCATAAATGTCTTTTGGTAGTCTTTCTGATGCTGACCAGGTTTTGCCTCCGTCGAAGGACCTTTTTAACATGCCCCACCACTCGTCAGGTGCTGGCCCGTCTTTGTAAAATAGGATTAATTCTTTTCCAGGGACTTGGAATAATACGGGGTTCCAAAGAGGATATCTCTTTCCATCCCCCTGCACGCCATTCGCAATCTCTACCGGCGTTTCCCATTTACCGTTGACATAATGGCTAAACCAAATTCCCACATCTGGACTTTTTTCGTGCTTTCCTCCAAACCAAGCACTCACTAAGCCAGTCGGCGTTTCCTCGATGGTAGACGCATGACAGGATGGATAAGGAGCCGTTTCGTAAATAAAGGCTGATTGTTCAATTTGTGCTTTTGCACTAAAAGCCCAAGCAAAGAGTAGGCTAGCGTAAACAATTTTCATAGGTTTCATAGGTTGTTAGAGTAATATTATAAAAAAATCGATAATTTCGAATGATTTAATCCTATTTAATGAAACACTTTATACTATTTCTTAGCCTATTGAGCTTCACCGCCTTAGGACAAGCAGACTTCGAGAAAAACTTGCAGAAACGCTTGATTCTAGCCGAAGATGGTTCCACGATTGAGATCGAGGCGGGGCGTTTTCAATTGACTAAGGGTTTGTCTTTGGAAGGTAAAAAGAACATCACCTTACGTGGAAAGGGAATAGATAAAACCATCCTAAGTTTTAAAGGCCAAACTCAAGGCGCAGAAGGAATCAGAGTTTCGAATTGTGAAAACATCGTTATAGAAGATATGACGACGGAGGATTCTAAAGGGGATTTGATCAAGACGATGAATGTAAAAGGCATTACCTTTCGCCGTATCAAAGCCGCCTGGACGGGTGGACCTAAGTCCACCAATGGCTCCTATGGGCTATATCCTGTATTATGCGATAACGTTTTGATCGATTCCTGTATCGCCATAGGTGCCTCAGATGCGGGAATTTACGTGGGACAATCTCAGCACATCATCGTTCGCAACTGTGAAGCCTATCAAAATGTAGCTGGAATCGAGATTGAAAATTCGCTGTATGCGGATGTATATAATAACAAGGCGATCGGTAATACGGGCGGAATTTTAGTATTTGATTTGCCTGATTTAGTTCAAAAAAAAGGGGGTCACGTTCGTGTTCACCACAACCTAGTGAAGGATAATAACCTAGCGAATTTCGCACCCAAGGGAAACATCGTGGGCAATGTGCCAAAAGGTACGGGGATGATGGTGTTAGCGACGAGTAATGTCGAGTTTTTTGAGAATCAGATTATCAATCACGCTACGATTGGAGTCGCGATCATCTCTTATTATATGACCGAAAATGCTATTAAAGATAAGGATTACGATCCGTATCCGACAGCCATTTCAATCCATCATAACACCTTCGAGCGTAAGCCGAGAAGGGTGCCGATTGATAGCCGTTTTGGTAAGATGTACCGCTTCGTTTTACGCTTAGGGCGCCAAGTTCCGATGGTCGTTTATGACGGCATTTTAAATCCGAAGAAAGTAGGTCCAGATGGGAAATATCCTTTAGATTATTCCATTTGTGTGCATGATAATGTGAACCAAAGCACCGCCTTCCTCGATGCGGAGAATAATTTCAAAGGCTTAAAGCAAGGCAAGGATCTCTTTGATTGCGATTTAGAAAACGTCAAATCGATTAAATTCTAATGCGGATTTTAGGTATACTTTTTCTGGGGGTTATTGCCTTTATTAGCTTGATATCAGCAGATGCAAACTACAAGGAAAACCTATCTGATTACGGTTTTTTCAAAGGAACTGTAAAGGATCAAATTCCTGCTGATGGCGTCATGCCTTATGCCTTGAATTCCCCTCTTTTCTCTGATTATGCTTCTAAGTTACGTTTCGTAAGGCTACCAGAAGGTAAATCTGTGGCCTATAATCCTGATTCGGTTTTGCAATTCCCGGTGGGAACGGCCATCGTAAAGACCTTTTATTATCCCATCGATGAGCGAAATCCGAAGAAAGGACGTCGCTTAATGGAAACTCGGATTTTATTGCATGAGGCCAAAGGCTGGGTGGCTTTGCCCTATATTTGGAACAAAGAACAAACAGACGCAGTCCTCGAAGTAGCGGGTGGTAGCGACCAGGTTTCTTGGATAGATGGCGCGGGTAAAAAACAGTCCTTCGAATACCAGGTGCCTAACATGAACCAATGTAAGGGTTGCCACGAACGCTCCGGCGAAATGACCCCCATCGGTCCTTCGGTTCGACAATTAAACGATGGTCATCAATTACAAAATTGGTCGACCACCGGACTTTTAAAGGGTTTACCTAAAGACCACATTCCCGCCCTCGTTAACTATTCAGATGCCAGCGCCTCCCTCGATGATCGCGTAAAAGCGTACCTTGATATTAACTGTGCGCACTGCCATAATTCGACGGGTCCAGCCCGATCTTCAGGTCTTTACTTAGACTGGAATTCGAAAGATCGCACGGCTTATGGATTCTTCAAACCCCCGGTGGCGGCGGGTCGCGGATCCGGAAATTTAAGTTATGACATAGTTCCGGGAAAGCCTGACCAGAGTATATTATACTACCGAATGGCTTCTCGTGATCCCGGTGTCATGATGCCAGAACTAGGTCGTCAACTTACTCATCACGAGGGAGTTGAGTTAATTCGAAGCTGGATTTCTTCTCTTAACTAGTGGATGGATTTGTTCCAAAATCCGATTTTGGAACAAATGATACTAGTTATGTAATTTCTTTTAATAAGAATGTTTCTAGGTTTAGGAAACATTTAACCAAATAAAGAAATGAAAAAACTACTTACCTCATTAGCCTTAGTCTTGCTGGTATCTGCAGC
This sequence comes from Aquirufa sp. A-Brett2-15D, assembly GCF_054558735.1. Lineage (NCBI taxonomy): Bacteria > Pseudomonadati > Bacteroidota > Cytophagia > Cytophagales > Flectobacillaceae > Aquirufa > Aquirufa sp. A-Brett2-15D. Next base: position 322,271 of record NZ_JBSKFT010000003.1, read on the forward strand.
GACTTTCGCGCAAAATCGCTACGCTATCGTAGCGTTTCACAAATTACAGCCGGGTAAAACAATGGATGATGCAATTGCCATCGAAAAGCAATGGGCGCAACTTCATCAAGTTAGAAAAAATGCCGGCGTTATCTCCGATTGGATCATGTATGTTCCTTATAATGGGATGAAGTCAGAAGGAATCGATTTTGATTATATCACGGTAAATGGCGGTACTGATTTGGATAAATTACATACGTATCCAATGGAAATTTTTGCTGACATGGTAAAGGCAAATCCTACTGCGCTCGATAAACTTGCTGCTGCTACGGCTAGTACTCAAACTATCCTGCGTCAAGCTATTTCCAAAAGAGTTAATGGTACCGCAAAAGGAACCAATAAGACTCAATTCTTAGTTTTTGATTTAATGAAAGTGGCAGATGGTGCAGCTTATGAGGCATTTGAAAACAAGGTTTTGAAAGTTCACGAGGCTAGAGTCGAAGCAGGAAATATCTCCGGATGGTCTTTATACAAGACACTTTATCCTTCATCTGATGATGTTTCTGCTAACTATTTTACGATCCAAAGCTATGATAAACTATCAAAAATAGATCAAATGATGGAAAGCTACAGCAAGGCAATTCCAAAAGCATTAGGAGTTTCTGCAGAGGAATTTATGAAGCAAGCGACTGTTAAAAGAATTATGACAGGAACGATGCTTACAACGGTAGCCGTATCAATTAAATAAAAATAAACAGAACGATGAAAAAAATTATCATGATCATGGCTGTTGCGACAGCCTTATTCTCTTGCGGACAAAAGCAAGATTCCGCAGCTTCTTCAACGGAGGCAACGAAGGATTCTTTAGGTGGAATGATGACATCTACGGATGCTAAATCTTTAGCAGTTAAAGCACAAATCAAGGCTTATACGGAGAACGATTCTGCGAATTATGGGGCAATTATTGCAGACAATGTGAAGCTTTATTTCCCTAATGATACCGTAGTAGATGTTCAAGGTAAAGCAGGCTATGTGGCAACTTTTTTAGGTCAGCATAAGATGTATGAGAACATAAACGTATCTCGTTTACGCGTTATGACGATTACTTTAGGAAATGGTGAAACATGGACAGATACTTGGGGTGTTTGGTCAGCAAAAGGTCGTGCATCTGGTAAAGTAGTATTCGTTCCGATTCACATTGTGGATCGTTGGGATGGGGATAAAATCGTAGGAGAATACCACTTCTGGGATAATAAAGCTAATGAAAATGAGGCAGCTGCTATGGCTGCAGCAGCTGCAGGTAAAAAATAGTAAAATTTTTGTTGAAAAGGGTTTAATAAAAGGGGGGGCTGCTAGACCCCCCTTTTTTCATTTTAGCACCTAATTTTAGTTATCATATTTCGAAAGAAATATGGACTTTTCCACCCAATCCCTTTTCAACAATATCGTATAAAGTCTTCATGGTAACATTGCTCCCATCGTTTTCTACTCGAGAAATATAAGAACGCTTTTTGTTGATAATTGTCCCTAATTGTTCTTGAGTTAGGTTTTTTTGCTCCCTCGCATTCCGCAAAAGAAGGCCGATTTTGAAAGATTCGAAGTCTCTCTCGACCCCGTCTCTGCGCTCGGTTCCTATTTCGCCATAGACCGAGTCTTTTATTTTTTTCCAGGATTTAGTTTCCATTTTTTTCTAAGTTAGGCAATTATCTAACGGGTTTATTTCAATTACAACGTAACTTTAAAGTTACGTTTAAATTTTGTATTTCCAAATCTCCGCATAATATTGCCCCCATCTGAACAGCTTATTGATAATTTGAAAAAATAACTAAAAAAATAGTTAGAAAGATTTTGTAACTAAAAATTTAGTTATACATTTGCCTCATCGAAAGATATAACGAAACACGAAAAAGATGAAAAAACTAACACAAGCGGAGGAGCAGGTAATGCAGGTGATTTGGAATTTGTCAGAGGGCGGATTCCTAAAGGACATCATCGAACTGTTGCCGGAGCCAAAGCCGCATTCGAATACGGTCGCGACTTTGTTGAAGATTTTAGTGGAGAAGGATTTTGTCCAAATCTTTAATCCGAATCGCAACAACTTGTATTCCGCGAAGGTCTCGAAGCGGGATTATTCAGGCCAAAGAATGGCCGGTCTAACGGATTCCTTTTTCGACGGATCATACGCGAATGTGGTGTCTTATTTAGTGGACAAAAAACAGATGTCCATCGAAGATCTAGAATTGTTGTTGCAAAACCTTAAATCGAAAGGCGATGAATAAGACGGAACTATTTATGTACCTGCTGAAATCGATGATTTTGTCGGGGATTTTCTTTGGTTATTATTCGCTGTTTCTAAAGAACACGATTTACCACGCCTACAATCGCTTTTATTTATTGGCTTCGATGGCGTTGAGTTTAGTGATTCCATTTTTGAACCTATCGATGTTTACGATTGCCGAGGAAGAGCTGCCAGTTGCTCAGGTTTTAATGTACCTAACATCCGTTTCCCAAGGGCCAGTACAAGATTCGAGCATGGCTTGGGAAATACTAGCGATAGGTTTAATCAGTACACTATTTGTAGGTTATTTGGCCTATAGTATTCTCCGAATATACCTGTTGAAAAAGAAAAATCCTGTGACGAATATGGGGGAGTTTGACTTCATCGAAACGGAGTTAGATGAGGCACCCTTTTCGTTTTTTAATAACCTTTTTTGGAAGAAGTCGATCTCCATAGAGGATGAAGGTGGTCGGAAAATATTGCAACACGAGCTTTCACATATCCGCCAAAACCACTCCATCGATCGCTTATTTTCTCAAACGATTTGCGCGATTTTTTGGATGAATCCTTTCAACTGGATCATTCAAAAAGAATTGCAAAATATCCATGAATTCATTGCCGACCGGGACGCGGTAGGCACGGGTGAAGTGGATGCTTTTGCCAAAATGCTCTTAAAAACCTATTACGGTAATCATTTTTTAAACCCGAGTCACTCATTTTATTATTCATCCATTAAACGAAGAATTATTATGTTAACAACCTCCAAAACCCCCCAATACGCCTACCTTAGAAAGGTGGCTGTGTTGCCCATGTTGGCTTTTATTTTGGCCTTATTTTCCATCCAATTAAGTGCGCAAAAACCGAAGGCTAAAAAAGAAAATGTTACCCAATTCACGGTCACTATGCGACCAGATTCCACCACTTTTTCAGACCCTAAAACGGGTAAGAAAGTGTTTTCCGTAGCCACGCGAGATATGCCACCTCCGCCGCCACCCACTGCTGCGCCAGGAGCTCCCACTCCACCGACTCCTCCTGACATTAAGTCGATTAAAGTAGACACGGTGGAAATTAGAGGGACTCGCAACGGAAAAGTTATGGTTGTTGGTTCTTATTACGTAAACACATCTCCTAAAGATCAATCGAACATCGTTTTGACGCCTTTCTCTGGCCAAAAAGACAAACCACTCATTGTCATTGATGGAGTCATTACCTCCGAGATGAACATGAACGATATCAAGCCAAACGATATCAAATCAATGAATATCTTGAAAGGCGATAACGCCAAAGCAAAATACGGAGAAAAAGGAGCAAGCGGTGTTATAGAAATCACCACGAAGAAGCCCTAAGCGAAAAAGGTTTTAAAAAATGATTTAATAGTACGTAATAGGCGGTGATTTTCACCAGCCTATTACCGTTTAAACCTATTTGCAAATTTTCCCTAGAACCTCTACCTTGTGGCTTAATTCTAAATAAAAAAACCTTGAAAAAATTCTTCAAAATCCTAGGCTGGACATTGCTGACTTTTGTCGTTCTACTCTTCGCAGCTGGAAGTCTATTTATCTACAAAGTGAAGAACGGCTTCCCTGTTTCTTATGAGACCGAGAAACCAGCTTTGTCTATACCTGCAGAAAAACCGGCTATCCTTTTATTCTCTAAAACGACGGGATTCAGACACGGAGAATCGATCGATGCATCAAGTCTTAAATTGAGAGAGTTATGCCATAAAAACCCCAGCTGGTATTTATATGAAACGGAAGCAGGAGGGATATTTAATACGGATCAATTAGCACAATTCGAGGTCGTGATTTTTAATAATTCGACAGGACGAGTTCTGGATGACGAACAGCAAAAAGCCTTAGAGAAGTACGTAGAGAATGGCGGAACCTTGATGGGAATTCACGGGGCGGGAGATGATTCACATCATTGGGATTGGTACGAAAAGAATCTCTTAGGGGCTAAGTTTTCGCATCATCCGTTGAATCCGCAGTTTCAAAAAGCGCAAGTTTCATTGAAGGACACCACTTTTTCACCTGGGTTATCTAAGTCCTTTGAGGGTAATGACGAATGGTATGTTTTCTTGAATCAACCTAAGGACGCCACTATAGTTTACTCCATCGATGGAGATAAAATTTTGCCTAGTGGAAATATGTTGTGGATGAAAGATAAGAATTTTGGGATGGGGAAAAACCACCCAGTGGCTTGGCATAAAAAGGTCGGAAAAGGAAAGACTTTTTACACCTCGATGGGGCACTCGAAGGAGGTTTGGGCGAATCCGGATTTTGTTAGTTTAATCGAAGAAGCGATTAAATGGGGATATCGAAAGTAGCTGGATCCGGGCAATTCTCTGCATAAAAAGCCAGATCTCGTTGAGAACAAACGCCTGGATAATCACCTTGAAATCCTTGCATATCGCGTATCAGTTGGAAGTGTAAATGCGGAGGCCATCCGCCATTTTCATCACGTTCCCCTAGGTGGCAAATAAGCTGTCCCTCAGCAATGGGCATTCCCTCAGATAGCCCCTTCAGATCTGAGGCTGATAAATGCCCATATAAACTATAAATCCCTAGAAGTGGATGGTGTAAAATAATTGTAGGCCCATAATTTCCGGAGCCCGGATTCACCTGAAAACTGTGCACCACGCCATCCGCCACAGCAAAAACAGGCGTTCCCGCCGCAGTCCAAAAATCAATTCCTAAATGAATGTTTCTAAAGTTTGCAGAAGTAGTAGCGAAATTTTCGTGCGCCTCATAAATGACCCGGTGTTCGAGGTAGCCGCCTACACCGATTTTGGCCCCTAATTTCTGGTCTATATACGAGCAAAAAGCCTCAATATTCGAAAATATGAATGGATTCAACTCCTTATTCGAAGCACTGAGATCAAGTGTAACGCTGTTCGAAGGTGTTAGAGGCTCAGAAAATAGGCGATGAATCATTCTTGAATTAATTTCAGTAAATTTAGCGAAAGATCCGCTACACGCTTACTAATCCTTCTTTTTCTGACTCCCTTTTTCATCTCTTACCTTTAGACTTTGACATTAACATTGAAAAATGAAAAAATTCTATCTACTCTTAGCGCTGCCCTTTTTGGCTCAAGCGCAGAAAATCGACAAAATCATTACGCGCGCAGAAACCGAGCGTATTGAAACCTATTTAGCCTCTAACGAATTAGCGGGCAGAAAACTGTTCACTCCGGGAATCGAAAATGCGGCGAATTTCATCGCAGGCGAATTTGAGAAAGCAGGCTTGCAGAAAACGAAAGACTCTTATTTGCAGAGTTTCCCCATGTTTAAATCCCAGCTTATTAGCACTTCGGGCAGCCTCGATGATAAGGTAATTGACTCTAAACAAGTCGCCATTCTTTCGAAAGAGAAATCCATTCAGATAGACGAAAAATCGGGTTACGAAGTGGCGAGCATGAAGGAAGGAGAGAATTTTGGCCAAAACATCTACCGAATTATGAATGCGACGAAACCAACAATCGCCTTCTTGCATGAGAGCTTTACGAAATTCATTCCGCGCCTTTCAGGTAGAGGTCCGATGAAAGAAAGCCAGTCGACCATCGTATTCGTGATTTCGAATACGGTTCCTTCTACTTTTAAAATTACGGCGACTCAACAAGTGGAGCGACTTCAACTCTCTAATGTCGTAGGCATCCTACCCGGTAAATCTCGCCCGAATGAATACGTGATTTTCTCCGGCCACTATGACCACCTAGGCATAGGCAAGCCGGTACAAGGGGATTCGATTTATAATGGCGCAAATGACGATGCGGCTGGAACCACCGCGGTGATGATGCTAGCGAAATACTATGCGAAAATGAAGAATAACGAGCGCACCTTAATCTTTGCTGCTTTTACTGCAGAGGAAAGCGGAGGCTTTGGAAGTTCCTATTTCTCTAAGCAATTTAACCCGGATCAGGTGATGGCCATGTTTAATTTAGAGATGATCGGAACAGAAAGTAAGTGGGGGAGAAATAGCGCCTATATTACGGGGTATGAGAAGTCGTCGATGGGGGAAATTTTGAAGAAGAATTTAGCAGGATCTGAGTTTACTTTCTATCCAGATCCGTATCCAGATCAAAACTTGTTCTACCGTTCAGACAATGCAACCTTAGCAGAGTTAGGCGTACCAGCGCATACCATTTCTACATCGAAGATGGACAGCGAGCCTAATTACCACAAGGTGAGTGATGAAGTACAGACTTTGGACCTAGACAACATGACCGAAATCATTAAGGCCATCGCGAAGAGCGCAACGAGTATTATTTCTGGGGGAGACACCCCTAGCCGCGTAGATACTACTAAGCTTAAATAAAAAAAGCCGCTCCCTCGTAAGAAGGAGCGGCTTTTTAATGATTGAACTGAATTACTTATTCAAGTTCGGGTTGTTTTGAACCTCTTCAATAGGAATTTTAAAGGTTAAACGTGTATCGTTGTGAAGAACTGGAGTAGCAACGAACTTCAAGTGGTTAGACCCACGGTTTGTTGTACCCTTGTTTCTCTTCAATGATAAGTACGCTTTTCCTTCACCCCAAAGCTCAATACGAGTCTGTAAGTAAATCTCATCTTGTAACGCTTTACCTGTTAACGCATCGATATAAGATGCATCAGGAACACGTAATGCCATGATTGCTTTAAGCGACTTTCTTGCACCTGCTTCGTCACCTGTTTTAGCACAAGCTTCTGCATTTAACAAGTACATCTCTTCCACACGCATGTAAACATAATCCGCGTCGATTGTTCTTTGACCTCCGATTACTTTAGCTGGGTGGTAGAACTTCCCGATAGGAGCTAATTTATTAGAAGCTGAGAATTGAGCTTTTCTAATGTCATCTGAAGGGATTAAATCATATAAACCTTTGTCCATACCTTTGATATCTCCCGCCCAAGCGTAAGAATAGGTATAAAGGTCCATTTGGCCCCACCAAGAGATCAGATTAAGCTTAGAATCTACTGTGATATCTACACCCCACATCCATTGGCTAGTTGCTAAGGCATTAAAACCACCAGTTGCTTCAGCCGCAGTCATGATTTTGAATCCTCCAGTTGAGATTACATCAGCCGTAACTGTTTTCATCGCAGCGTTGTTACCCATGGCACCGTGAACATAGGCTAACATACCTTTTGCTACAGAAGCGTTTACCTCAGATTTATTTGTACGAGAAAAATCAGATAATAAAGACTGAGCATCCGTTAAATCTTTCACCATTAAAGCATACACATCCGCTGCAGTGCTTTTAGGCAAGTTTGGATCTACTGTGTTCTTGTATAATGGTAAAATCTTCTCAGATGGAGTGTATTCGTTTTGGAAATACTGTGCTAAGTAGAAATAACTAAATGCACGCATTGCCTTAGCTTGACCCATGAACCAGCGACCTGAGGCCGTTGCAGGAATGGCTTCACTTCCACCTAAACCATCGATAACCGTGTTAGCCGCGAAAATTAAGCGGTAGTAGAAACGCCATACTTGGTAATTATCTGCTTGAGTATAATCTACCGTTGTTTGGAATTCTGTAATCGTTCTAAACCATCCGTAAATAACCGAAGTTAAAGCCATATCTCCGGAAAGCATGTCTCCGTACATATCGTATGACTTATGACCAAAGTCATCGTGTCCAGACGTACCGCCGGTTCCAGCGCCATACATCGTTGCATAAATACCTGCTACGTTCGCAGATTGTAAACCTGGATTTAATGCAGACGCTTCCTGAATTTGATTTGCTGAAATCAATTCCGTCGGTTCTGTCTGCAAAAATTCTTCTTTACAACTAACCGTTCCTAAAAGAACAGTCGCAAATAAAATTTTATATACTGTTTTCATCTTTTTATTTCGTTTAAAAAATTAAAACTTAACGCGTAAACCTGCTGTCATAGTAGACAGTGGAGAGTAACGATACGTATCAGATCCACCTGTTTCAGCCGAACTAGGGTTAAAACCATCTCTTGCAGAAGCTAGGAATAAATTATCTCCAGACACCCAAAGGTAAACACCTGAAATAGGGCTGTTTGTGAAGAACTTGCTAGGAACCTTGTAACCGATTTGAAGGTTGTTCAAAGCCAAGAAATCCGATTTAACAATGAAGCGAGTAGATCCAGAACTTACGTTAGCATCTTGTCCCGCAGATAAACGTGGAACACTTGTTGCTTGACCTCTCTGAGTCCATCTTTCTAAGATATCGATATGGTAGTTATTACCACCTGCAGCACCACCTGAGTTCATTAATCCAGCATAAGCACCATCATACGCATAACCGCCTAAGCTATATAGGAATTGCATATTGATGTCAAAGTTACCTATTCCACCATTAAAGCTAAATGCTCCTCTTACTTTAGGGAACGGGGATTTGTTGATAAATTTATTTGTTGCATCTGCATAAGCAGTTGTACGAGAAACTTTGACAGTCTTCAATGTTTCTGCTGTAGCAGTAGCTTCGAAATCAGCCATTGACTTGATGTTTTCCGCTGCTTGGCGAATTCCATCTGCGTTCGAATCTACCCAATATACGTTCCACTCAGAAACACCCGTCTCTGGGTTAACACCTGCGTACTCACGAGTGTAAAAATCGAAGATCGAGTGACCTACCGCTCTACCATAAAGACCATCGATGTCGATGATTTTCTCTTTACCCGTAGCAGGGTCGATCGGTAAACGAAGCATTCTGTTTTCGATTATCTCACCATTAACTGTGAAATCTAAGTAGTTCTTCTTCGATTGAATTAAGTGTGCTGTTACGTCGAATTCAACACCCGTATTACGTAAAGCACCATCGTTTACACGAAGAGACGCATAACCTACTGAAGGTCCCACACGGCGATCGAAGATTAAGTTATCAGTCGTCTTAGTGTAGTAATCGATAGCAACGTCTAGGTATTTACCTAATTTGAATTCAGTTCCTACCTGCATCTGCTTAGAAATCTCCCACGTTAAATCTGGATTACCCTTCGAAACGAAAGATAATGAGATGTTTGCGTTTAAATTTTGAACTTGGAATAAGTCATATCCAGGATAAAGACCGATACCACCTTGCTCTCCAATTAAACCGTAAGAAGCTTTCAATTTCCAATCCTTGATCAATGGAACATTTGCCATGAATGGCTCTTTAGATACTAACCAAGCAGCACCTACTGAACCGAAATCACCCCATTTGTTTTTCAAGAAACGAGATGATCCGTCGCGTCTTACCGTTGCTGATAAGAAGTACTTTCCATCATAGTCATAGTTTAATTGACCGAAATACGACTCTAAAGAGTAGTTGTTCAAGTAAGACCCTGGAGGGTTAGAGATAACCGCGTTGTTAAATTCAACACCGTCTGGCATCACTAATTTGTACATTGAAGCGAACATAAATTTAGTTTCGGTTGCATAACTTTCGTGCGCAACGAATGCTTCAAAGTTGTTAACATTAAACGATTTCTTGTAACGTAATAAATTTAACAAGTTATAGTTTAAGTTCTCCGTTTTTTGCTTGTAGATATAACCCCCTTGACCAGCGTTAGGACCATAGAATGGGTTGTTTTGTAAATCCAAAGAAGCGTTTGAATACTGTAAACCTAATTTGTTCTCTAAAGATAAACCAGGAGTGATTTGGATGTTCAACGAAGTCGCCGCATTGATATCATGTGACTTCGTATTACGGATACCTAATTTAGCATCAGCAATTGAGTTCGTCAAGGCACCGAAACCACGACCTACACCGTAATCGTATTGGTATCCATTATAGTATGGATCACGAACATATTGTGAAGTTGTGTTATCGTGTAAGAATAAAGGATAGATCGGTGGCAAGTTATCCACAAACCAGAATACAGAACCTGAGTCAGATGATTGACCTGGGTTGTTTGTTACACCGTAAGAATAACCGATGTTCGTCGTAGAGCTTAACCAAGACTTCGGATTGTGAGTCAAGTTCAAACGAGTTGAATAACGTTTGTAATCTGTGTTTACAGAGTAACCGATGTCTTCTAAAGCACCATAAGAAGCGAAATAACGTGTTTTGCTATTACCTCCACTGATTTTTAAGTTAGCTTCGTTACGATTTGAATTTTGGAAACCGTAATCAGCCCAATTCTCAGGGATATAACGACGTTGAACACCTGGATTTACTTGTCTTGTAACTGGGTTAATTAATTGAGCCGCAGGAACAGTCCACATGTTGTAATTAGGCATGTTAGCAAACAAGTTCGTGTTTGCGTAAGCAGTCGGGTTAGCATTCGCTAAAGCAACACCTCTGTTATACCAGCCTTCCCACGTTAACCCAATGTATTGCTCTGGGTTACGTATAGTACTGTAACGAGGCAATAAGCTCATGTTTTGACCAGACTTTAATTCTAATTCAATTACAGCCTCACCCGTTCTGCTACCCCTCTTTGTATTGATTACCACCACACCATTCGCTCCACGAGAACCGTAGATAGCTGTTGCAGCCGCATCTTTTAAGATAGTAGTGTTTTCGATATCACCTGGATTAATCGAGTTGATATTTCCTTCAAAAGGCACACCATCTAATACGTAAAGTGGACCACGGCTACCATTTACGGTACCGATACCACGAATACGAATCGCAGCAGCAGTTCCTGGTTGACCAGAAGAGTTAATTACCGTTACACCGGCAGCTTCACCCGCTAATCCTTTAGAGATGTTAGAGAAGTTTTTACGCTCGATGTTTTTTGCATCAACTACTTTCGCTGTACCTGTAAACGATTGTTTAGCAGTAGTACTGTATGAAGTGACGATAACCTCATCTAAGGTATTGTCAGATGTTAATGCTACTTGAACAGATGAAGTGGCACTTGTTACAGCAACCGTAGATTTAGTATAGCCTACGAAGCTGAATGTTAAACTTTGGCCATCCGCGGCCGCGATCGAGAACTTTCCAGACTTGTCTGTGTTAGTTCCCGTTTTTGTTCCATTTACGATAACAGTTGCGCCCACTAATGGTTGGCCGTTCTCATCTGCTACCGTACCTGTTACAGTTTTCGTTGCTTTCTGGGCGAACGATACCTGCATCATGAACACTAAGATTAGTGTCAAAAGGCTAGTAATTTTTGTTTTCATAAGCGATGAATGTTTCAAAAATTGGGTTAAAAAATGATTTAATAAATTTGGGTATTATGCTGATTACCAAACTATTCTTTGGCTTTCAAACCGAAAAAAAGCAGATAATGTTTAAAAATCAAAGAAAAAGACCAATTATTTCAACTCTTCTACACTGTCTGTAAAGTAGCAATGTTCGTGTTTTTGCATCCCAATCTTCGGATAATATGCTTCCGCCGCAGGTGCCGCTAAGAGGATAATCTTCGCTCTAGGGATAAAATTTTTGACTTCAATGATAAGCTGTTTCCCTATGCCCCGGTGCTGGTAGTCTACGTCAATAGCTAGGTCTGACAAATAACTAGTAAAGACAAAATCGGTCATTACGCGCGCTAAACCTACTAATTTGCTTCCATCATACGCTCCCACATATACATTTCCGTGCTGGAACATTAGTTGCATCGCCGCTAAATCTGCTAAAGGACGGCGCAATCCTAAGGTGGATTTATCTAATATGTGGATGAAATCTTGTAGTGTAATTTCAGGCTGAGCAATGTAGGAGATAGGCATGGAAAATTATTTTTTTAAGAATCTTAAATAATTCACAAAAAAAAGTCATTTTTACATAAAACCTATACAAAATGAAAATTAAACAACTAGTACTGGTATGCCTTTTGGCAGTGCCTTTCTTCGTGCAAGCGCAGAAATTATACACCTATCCGATTGGTGTTCAAGCTTATACTTTCCGGAATCATTTTCCTAAAGACGTAGCTAAAACCTTAGACCTTATTCAGTCCATGGGAATAACGGAGATCGAGGGTAGCGCACAAAAGGGTCAAACCCCAGAGCAATTCAAACAAATGTGTGCTGATCGCGGTATTTCTGTTCCTTCTACCGGGGTGGATTTTAACGATTTAGCAAATCCGGCAGACGCGATCGCTAAGGCAAAGATTTTAGGCGCGAAATTTGTGATGTGCGCGTGGATTCCGCACAAGGTTCGCGGAGGTTTTACTTTAGAGGAAGCAGAGAAGGCCGTAGCTGTATTCAATGAAGCAGGTAAAAAGTTCAGAGAAAATGGTTTGACGCTTTGTTACCATGATCATGGCTATGAGTTCCAGCCTTTTGGCAAAAAGGAAACACTTTTAGATTACATCATCCAAAACACAAATCCAGAATATGTTTCCTTCGAGATGGACGTTTTATGGACGATGCATGGCGGCGGCGCCGATATGCCAGAGAAATTATTGAAGAAATATCCTACACGCTTTAAATTAATGCACGTAAAAGATCTTCGCAAAGGCGTTGCTGGAGATTTAACGGGCGGAACTCCTGCTGAAAACGACGTCCCAGTAGGAACGGGTCAGGGCAATTGGAAAGCCATCATCAAACTAGCGAAAAAGAACGGCATCGAGCATTGCTTCATCGAGGATGAAAGTAATCAAGAGGTGCAATTTGTTCCTTTAAGTATTGCGTATTTGAAGAGCCTTTAGAATTTAATGTTGTAAGCAATATAGGGGATCGCTGAAAGCTTAGTGAAAGTAGGGGATAAAAACCCTACGTCGAAGGCTGAGCGTTCCCCTATTATTCGTGCCCCTACGGATAAAATTCCATTATAGGCAGTTGTTGAATTTAACAATTGATTATTAGCGTCATAGTTATTTGTTGTATTTGAGAATATCCAGTTCTCAGAAATTAGCAATATCTTTTTGGAAACCCGAGTCATGCCAGAAATAGTAAACATAGGGTTCTTTGCGAATTTCCAGTTATAACTTGAACTCCCCAGCCCGCTATTTTCATTTACAGCTCCTAAGCCTGCATTCAAAGTGACATTATGTTCGTTCGAACCATAAGTAAATGATCCGTAAACGGTTCCTACACCAAAGTTAAAATCCGAAATAAGGGATGTTGCAAACAGAATTCCCCCTCCCACATGCACCTTGTCCGCTACTTGGTAGCCTATTTTAGGGGTAATATAAATGGCAAAAGGAACCAGAATACCTACTCCTATGGAGAAATGATCTGTTAAACCAGCTTGGAAGGAATTGAGTAAAAACAGGGCATTTTGATAGTATTTATCGCCTTTTTTTAAGGGAATCGCAGATGGCGCGAAGAAATAACGGGATGGCTGAGGATTCGCTAATTGATCTATCTCCTCTTTTGCGACCATGTTCATCGATTTAATGGTCGACCAAGGAATGGTGACTTGACCTAGATCTGATGTAGCAATTGAAACCTCCGTTTCAGACTTTTGAATTAGTTGGCCACCGACCGTTTTGCCATTTTTTAATTCCAAACGGACATAGGTGGAATCTTGGGCCATCGCATGGGTGGCAAATAAGAGTAGGAATGCAATCAATAGATTTTTCATTTGCTTTCGGTTATTTCTACAAATCTTAACGCTTTATCTCATATATCGTTCTAATTAATAAATTATTTTCCAATATTGCTATCTAAATATTAATACTATGCTTAAGCCGAATTGGTGGCGATCATTTACCATTCACCATTTACCACTCACCATTTTTCTTTTATTTCTTGGCTGCAAGACCGTAGAGCCGCTGGATGACGTGACGGTGAATCTGAATCTTTGGAACGAAAAGAAGATTGAAAACTATTCTTTTTCGTTTAAAAGGGTCTGTTATTGTACTATAGAATATGTGGGGCCAAATCAAATCGTGGTCCAAAATGGTAAGATTTCCACCGTTAATGGCGCGCCGTATAATAAAGCAGAACGCTATGGTGTGATGTATACGATTCCAGAATTATTGCAGGTGATCAAGGCAAATGTGGATAGAAAACCAGTTAAGCAAACATTGAATTTTAATCCAACTTACGGTTATCCTACTAGCGTGTTTTTCGATTTTTCTGAAATGATCGCGGATGAGGAAATCGGATATGAAATCACGAATTTTAAAATCAACTAGGGGCAAATAGAGATGGGGAGCGCTTTTCTAGGCGTAGGGGAATAGGCTTTGCAAGTAACACATTCTGCCGTCAGCTGGCTGGCATCTAATTTGAATAAGAATTCGTCGCCTTCCTGTAGGCTAACCGGTAGGGCGCAGGGATTAGAAAGTGCGAACGCATTTGTATAGATTTTACCCGTGTCTGGATTTTTCCATTGGGCTTCGACTCTCGAGGTGTCTATGGAGCCTTCCACTAATTCGATCACATAATTATTGCAAATTCCTTTTAAAGATAGCCTGCCTTTGAAACAGTTTTCTGGCAAGACCTCTTGTGATTTACAGGCACCTAAAAGCAGGCAGAAAAGTAGTAGTCGTTTCATTCTGCTAAAGTAATCATCGCTTTAATTACCTGTGCACCGGGCTCGTTAATTTTTGTAAAAATATCAAGAAGTTGATTTTTGCCAAAACGATGGCTAATAAACCTCCCTTCCTGAATCTTGCCATTCCTTAGCAAATCCATCACGTACCTGAAATCTTCGATCGTCGCATTGCGACTGCTCATTAACGTCGCTTCGCGCTTGTGAAATTCAGGGTGCGAGAAGGAGATCGATTGTTTTTGCAAACCGATCAAAACGTATTTCCCACCATGGGCCATTTTAGCGAAACCAGATTCGATGGCAGCTAGATTTCCTGTGGCATCGATGACGGTGGAATAAGCGTTCGCGGAGGCTTCTGAAACCCCTAAATTTTCGATGCAAAACTTCAAACGAGCTGCGTTCGGTTCTGCAACCTCGACCAAAGCACCTTGGATTTTCGCTAATAAAATCGTGAACAATCCGATGGGGCCGGCGCCCATTACAAGGACTTTTTCCCCTGGTTTTATCGCGGCTCTCCGAAGCCCATGTGCTGCAATAGACAAAGGCTCTACTAAAGCAAGTTCTTCCGCCGATAGCCCATTTCCGAGTAAAATGTAGCGATCTTCTACGCAGATATACTCCCGCATTCCTCCATCGATATGCACCCCAAAAACTTGCAAAGTTTCACAGCAATTCCCTTTCTCCGCGGTGCAAGCTTCACAGGAATCACAATTAAAATAAGGGATAATCGTAGCTAATTCGCCGGGCGAAAAGGTATCAGATTCCACGATTTCAACCGCCAGTTCGTGACCTAAAATGCGGGGATAAGAAAAGAAGGGTTGATTGCCAGCGAAGGCGTGAATGTCAGTTCCGCAGATACCTATGTTTCGAACGCGGAGGAGGGAAGATCCAGCCGCGCGCTGAGGTATTTCTGCCTCGTTTAGGCTCAGTATTCCGGGTTCAGTACATATCCATTGTTGCATGGGTTGAAATTAATAATTTTAATTAAATGGAGCGGTATAAAATGGTGAATGAATCCTTCGGACTCATTCCCTCCGGACTACTGCCCACTGCTCACTACCCACTGACTACTGTTCTCTTTTATCGCTCACGAAAAATGATTTTATCGATCATAAAAGAGTGTAAAGTGATCGATAAATTGTATTTTTGTGATCGATAAAAATACAAAGATGCCCAAAAAGCCCACAAACAGAGATTCCGAGATTATTCAATTTGTGAAGGATCACCCCCAGTGCGCATCTTCTGAAATTTTAGAGGGGCTGGATTTGCCTATAAGTGTAATTACCCTGCGAAGGTCACTTCAGGGATTGTGTATTAAAGGCCAATTAACTAAAATAGGGGAGCTCAAGGGTAGCCGCTATATTATAAGTCCAGGATTTGCGGTGTTAAGTCCAGTCGATGTAGGTGATTACTTTAGTAAAGAAATTGATGATAGAACGATTCAGGCATCCTTTAATTTGGACTTAATTAGTGAAACCTTAAAAAATCTAGCGCTTTTCACGGAAACAGAAACGCTTTTTTTAAATTCATTTCAAGCGAAGCATACATCCAATGCGGCTAAATTATCACCTGATGGTTATAAGAAAGAATTAGAACGTTTAGCGATCGATTTGAGCTGGAAATCATCTCAGATCGAGGGGAATACCTATTCTTTACTAGAAACGGAGCGCTTATTAAAGGATAAAGAGACGGCGGCAGGGAAAACGAAGGACGAGGCAATCATGTTGTTGAATCACAAGGATGCGATTGATTTTATTATTCAAAATCCGACTTATGTGAACCCGTTGACGGTTTCGAGTATAGAGGATATTCATAGTATTTTGGCCAAAGAATTAGACATCGCCAGAAATCTTCGCAATTCCAGAGTGGGTATTTCCGGCACGAATTATACCCCACTCGATAACGAGTTCCAGATCAAAGAGGCGCTAACCGAAATGTGCCAGCTCATTAATGTGAAGCAAAACGTGTTCGAAAAGGCCTTACTAGTTTTGGTGCTAATCTCCTACATTCAACCCTTTTTAGATGGGAATAAGCGTACGGCTCGTATCATCAGCAACGCGATTCTGTTGAATAATGGCTATTGTCCTATTTCCTTTAGAACCATCGATTCGCTCGAATACAAGAAGGCGATGCTGGTATTTTATGAGCAAACGAATATCCAGCCGTTCAAACGAATTTTTATGGATCAGTTTGAATTTGCGGTGAACACGTATTTTTAGATTATAGAGTATAGAGTAGAGATGGGTTATCTATTATCTATACTCTCTACTCTATAATCTCTAATCTGATTTTCGTCATCCAGCCTAAACAAAAGCCCAATGAACTACGTGTCCATTGGGCTTAAACAATCTAATTGTTCTACTACTATTTACAAGCCAAAACGGGATTTAACCGCGTTATAATTTGTGTTTATTTCTGACAAGGATAAGTCTCTATTGTACATATTTACAATAGAATAGTCTCCGTAAACGCCATCACCCATATCCCAGCGATGCGCAATGTAATAGCCTACTGAAGATGCTCGCAAGTTTATGTTTGTAGTTCTAGAGCCTAGTGAAACTCCATTTCGGTAAAGTGTTAATACAGAACCATTATAGGTAGCGACAATGTGAACCCAGTTATTTAAATCGGACCCATAATTTGTAGTTGGTTCAAAAGTCGACCACCCTCCCATGGCTGCGGTGTATCTATAACTATTGTGAGCCGCACCTGACCAGGCCCTTGCATTATAGGCCAAAGCCATATTCACTGTTCCTCCAGATACTTTTTCAGAGAATATACAAGGAGCATAATTTGAACTCGTTAGCGGATTTTGATCTCCTTTAGTTCCAGCTGATTTTACCCAAACTTCCACAGTATACGCTGTTAGGTTTGCAAATCCCGTAGAAGACTCAGCAAAGCCGCCCGTACTAGGGAAGCGTATCACTCCACCATCACTATTTACATAGGACCCACTGCTTAATGAGAAGCTAGTAACAGCATTCCCAGTCACTAAATTGGTCCAGGTAGACCCAGTTCCCGAATAACTTGCCGGGTTTGCAGCATCTAAATTTAGAATGAGTCCTGTTTGTACGATGGCTGGCGCTTGAAATGGAGCGGCTTCATCATTAACGAGACGAACAGAGAATCCGTATCCAGGACTTCCAGAGCTCGTACTATAAAAGCCTTCCACGGAGGAAATAGAGCGGTAGCCATTGTCAGGAGTCCACCAATAACCGAATCCGCCAATTCGGTAGAAAGGAGATCCTCCGGCGTTACGGACTCCACCCGGAAGGCCAGAAAAACCACTCTCATTGGTAGCGGTTGAATTAATGGGATTCCAAGGACTGCCGGTGGTCATCATCTTATTATTGGCTGCCGCATCTCCCCCCAAAAAGGTATTTAAAGTGTTCCATTCTGCACCAGTAGAAACGTGCCAACCTTGAGGAGCTAATCCTCTTGGGTCAGTTACAGCATACCAATTATATAGTTTTCCATAAATAGCGCCATTAGCAGGATCATTATTGTAATAACACCAAGCACCCGTAGTTAAATTACCCCAAGCGGCCGGATCTGTAACTTGTGGAATAACATCGCCATTTCTATAAGTTTCAATATTTAAATTCTGACTCATCCACTGCTGTGTACCAATTATTACAGTTGGCGCAACAAATGGAGGAACTGCTAGTGTCGTAAATTCCATAACTGGGCCATAACCAGTTCCTTTACTATTCGTGGCATAGGCTCTAACTTTATAGGTCACGCCTGCAGTCAAGCCCGTAAGTGAACTGCTGAATGTCCCTACGCTCAATGGCCCGTCCGTGGTTTTGCTATCCGAAAGGGTGGGTGCACTGGAGGTTGAACTCCAACAAATACCCGATGCAGTGATGGGCGCACCACCATTGTCTGAAATGGCCCCCCCGCTACTAGCTGTGGTTTGTGCAATAGATGTAGCAGCGCTTGTGGCTGATAGGTTAGGGACTAGGATCACGGGCCCTACGTAATTGTTATTTCCTCGAAAAAAGGATTCCTGCGCATTTGCGATAAAGGCTGCGAATAATAAACAGAAGAAGATTATTTTTTTCATATAGATAGATTTATAGCCCGAAGCGGGATTTAAGTGCGTTAAAGTTTTGCAATATTTCATCAGGGGACAAGCATCTTTTATAAATCAAGGCCGTGTTTATATCCCCATACCAATAGTTGTCTGCCATTCCTAAAAATTCATTTGATGAGGATTGATATTGTTGCAGGGGAGCACTTGTTGTACTTCCTACTGATACCCCATTCAGGTAATATCGAATCGTGTTAGCATCTTGTGTAGCTGCAAATACATACCACTGATCTGTTAAGAGGGGCACAACATCACTTAGCCCCCAAGATCCTGCTGAAAAATGAATTTGATAATTAGATCCGTCATTATAAATATATAAATTAAAATTGCGCGGACTTAAATTGCCAAATAGAGCTCTGTATCGAATCGTTCCAAAATTCGCATCCATTTTAGCTGCAACTATCACTGTTTTTCCTGTATAGGGAGTATTAAATTTGGAAGAGACAAAACTTACATTACTTGAGGTGCCATTAAATGTAAATTTTTTGGGTGTAGTGGACGTATTTGCAATCGTGTTCGTTCCTATAGTTCCATTGTTTACATTAGTACTTAAATCATACCATATATTCCCAGTACCTGGATAACTAGTAGGATTTTCGGCATCCAAGTATACTAATAAATCAGTAGTGGCAATCGCAGGAGCCTGAAAGGGAACCGAAGCCGCAGCCGGCGCAACGTAATTATTCTGCCCTCCAAACATAGTGCGCTGCGCATTCGAAATAAATGCGGAGAAGATGAATAATATGGTGATTAATTTTTTCATAACTAGTTTATAAACCGAAGCGGGATTTTAGGACATTAAAATTAGCAGTTACATCCTGTGGGGTAAGTGCTCGGTTATATATTAACGCTTGACCTATATTACCTTTATAAAAATACTGTGGGCTTTGACCGTCACTACTCGCATAAGAACCTATGTAAAACTTATCACTTGAATTTGGATTCATAGCACTCGTACTACTCACGTCAACGGGTGTTCCTACTGTCACCCCATCCACGTATAAATACATCATGGAAGAACGATTAATCGTCAATGTTAGATTATGAAATTTATTATCTAAGTAGGGTGTTAGTGGAGTAGATATAATCATACTACTCAAACCTGGTTGAAAAAACGCAACTAAATTATTATCATCGATATAGATAGAATATCTACCCTCATATGACCTGTATGATGTTTTACCAATAATACCCATAAGTCCTGATCCTCCATCAAATTTTGCCCAACAAGAGATTGTCCAACTAGATAATCCCATATTTAAAATGTTACCAAAACTGATAACATCATCAATACCATCAAAAACGATACTACCGCCGTTTCCGCTATTATAAAGTGCCCCATTCGTGAGTGTTCCATGATTACTGCCACTTAAGTCATTCCAATTCACACCAGAACCTGAATAACTTGCCAAATTCCCAGCATCTACATGTAAAACAAGCCCTTGTGTAATCAAGGTAGGAGGCGCAGCCGGCGCCACGTAATTATTATTACCCCCAAACATCGTGCGCTGCGCATGGGAAGTGAATGCGGAGAAAAGGAATAGGAAGGGTAGGAGTTTTTTCATGTATATTTTATAAACCGAAGGACGCTTTTTGGGCGTTAAAAATGGTAGTGATATCTGCAGTTGATAAACCAACAGAATAGACCATGGCTGTTCCCATTTTGCCTCTGAATTCTCTACCTGGATATGGATCTAGGCCAATATGAAAATTAGTGGCTCCTTTACTAGTTAAAGAACCATGTCCGTTTCCTCTGGTATCAGAAATTATTCCGCTTGCATTGCATAAATAGGCAGTAAGTTCTGTTTCTTTCACGGATATTACAATCATGGACCATTGATTATTAGGCACTGTTATATTGGATCTCCAGCTCCAATGTTGGTTGTCCCAATCATAGTGTAAAGTATTACCTGATAAAAAAATACCAGTACCCCCACTATCATAACTTGTTCGACGAAAAATAACGCCAGTAAAAGTAGATTGTGGTTGAGATGGATTTACCCATGCGATTAAGGTTAACTGATTACTAATCGTATACGTCTTTGATGTTGAAGCATTCATATTTGGTCCAAATGTGAAGCTACCTGAACTAAAGGTAGGATTACCCACTAAGTTGGCCGATCCAGCAGGCAATTGCCCACTGATATCATTCCATGTCGAACCTGAACCTCCATAAGAAGCTGGCCGAGTTGCATCTAAATATAACATTAAGCCATTTGTGATAGGTGTGACCAAGTTAGTTAAAATTAGCCCTCTTTCGTCCACACCATATTTACTACTTATTTCACCTGAAGTGGCTACCATAGTTGTCGAAGATGTAATGGGTAACATCTTTCCTTCTGGTGTTTTAGCACAGGCATAAATAGTAGTTACTGTGCTAGTATTGGTACATGATCCACTCGTTACTTGAACTTTGTAATCGCCGGCTGTTGTAGGGGTGTATGTTCTCACATTTGCACCGGGAATAGCTACATTGTCTTTTTGCCAAGCATAGGCAGAGGCTCCCGCAGGGGTGGTTAGTGTAGTTTTATTTACACAGCCATCACCATTAACGGTAAAGGTTGGAGTTGATCCTGTGATGGAAACAGTTATCGAATTAGAAGAAATGGCTGCAGCACTAAATCCAAACCTAGCAGCATAAGTGTTATAATTTTGAGTAATCTCACTTTGAGTCAATGCTCTATTGTATAGTAATATAAGATTTACAATACCGTTTTGCCAAGCTTCCCCTCCCGGCCCCTTGCCAATTAGTGGAGATACTAAGGATATATTACCAGAAACATTACTTCCAACTCCATATGGGCTAGCTTGTAGATAACAGGATATCGCATTTCCACTTCTGACAAAAGTTAACATATAGTAATTGCCATTCGTCAGTGCTGCTTCTGCACCTGCATCAATCTTATTATTAAACCAACCTCCCCAGCTTAATGCAGGCTTACCAAGTGCTGTTAATACTAAACCATTATATCCCCCAACGTTATAAATCCAATCCCAGTTCGCATCATTGTATTTGAAAATTGTACTCCAAGTAAAATCACCATTAAATGGTGGATTTGATAAAGTTTGTGTCCCGTACCCGTTGGTATTTAAAGCAATACCTCCTCCGTTAACTGATGAATATCCAGTATTGGTTAAAGCAACGTTATTGCCATTTCCAGTTAAATCTGTCCAAGTATTACCAGATCCATTGTAACTACTGCTATTGCCAGCATCTAAATTTGCAATTAAATTACTTGTTACAGTAGTTGCAGATACACTTGTAGGAGTGGCTCTAACAGTTATTTGGTCGTTATTGCTTAAAGAGGTGGTTGTATATGTAGCATTTGTTTCACCAGAAATGGCTGTTCCATTTTTATACCATTGCAGGGTAGGTGTGCCACTAAAATTATAGGTGGTGGCTGTAAAGGTGACTGATGTGCCCAAACAAACAGCCCCCGAGGCACTGGAGGCAATCGTTACAGCAGGTGAAAAATAAGTTTGAGTTTGATTGGTTTCTAATGGATTTCGTACTGCATCACTTAATTGACTTGGGAATAGGATGGCTTCAGAAATATTTCCATTAAAAGAAAATGGGCCATACCCTCTCGCACTCCCGATGTAAATTTTTGATCCACTGGTATGGGTTAGTGAACAGAGACTACCTGAATTAGTTTTCAATACCCCATTTATATAAGTATTTGAAAGGTTTGTCGTTGTATTTAAAAAAATATTTGTGACTATTTGTGGATTTGTAGAACTAACGCTTGTTTTATATTCGCAACCCGCACCATCTGATAGATACCCACTGCCCGTACCGCCATAGGATATATTGTAACCAGGTTGACCAATGGCCTTAGCAGCACCAAAAATCCCTCCCACAGCAGAAGTTGTAGCTACATTTTGTGCAACTACGTTTACCGTTGCACCTGACAGTGCGCTGTAATCTACGGTAGTAGAAGAGGTCAACAACGACTCGCCATTATTTCCAGAGAAATAAATAGTGGGCTGTCCGTATAATGTATTTAAGTTGCCTGCTGTTATAATTTTTGCAATGGAGGTATTTGATAATACATGCACTGCATTGCCACTTTGATCGTACCAAATCGCAATCGTTGCATCTATAGACCCCGAAATAATCGTGCTTAAAGCATTGGTACTTGCCGCCGTTACTCCTGCATCATAGGTGCTGATGGACGCGGAGATTTTGGAACTTAAACTAAACTTATTCGTGCTTGCATCGGGATACACATCGTAAAAGGAGGCCCCTACTTTTATCCTAACTAATGGCCCCGTATAACTCGTACTTAATTGTCTTAAGGAATAAGCTACAGAAGCAGTGGTACTGCTCAACCCAGTAATTTTATCCAAGTTGTTTTGCGCATTTGAAACAAATGCAGAGAAAAGGAATAGGAAGGTGAGTAGCTTTTTCATATATCTATTTTGCAATACACCTTACTGAATACCTGAAACTATACCAGTTGGCATTTTGGTATGCACCTTGAGTAGGCCAAAACCGTATTTCCTTTGCACTAAAGCTATCTAATCGATCCGTTGTCCAAAAAACAGTTTTAGTAGTGAGCACCGTGCCTGAAAAACCTCCTCCTTCAATTACCCCCGCTTGAGGGATTTTAAGAAAAGAAGCATAGGCTCCTGTAGCAATATTCGTTGCGGAAGAGCTATTCGTTACTAAGCCTGCAGCGATCATTCCATTTAACTCAGCGTTCCATTCTGAAGCAGTAGGCACTCTAAATCCATTTGGACAAGGATTGTTTACGCCCCCGTCTGTATTATTCCAAGGTTGTACATTCCAAACACCTCCTGTTTGGGAATTCCAATCTGCTTGTGATGTCCAAGGCTGAGAACTAATCGAATTGGTGCTTCTTGATGAAATGTCAGTTAATTTTGTAGAATTCTGTGGAGCTGTTCTTAGTTGACCTCCATCCGTAGCTCTTCCCCATTGGTATAAATCCCCATAGGAAGCTACATCATTCACACCTGTTGCAGCCTGGGTAGCTCCTAAATTTCTATCCATCCATACTTTTGCGGTGTAGGGGGAGGTCACTGTTACATACGACCAAGGCTTAGCTAGTAACTTTCCTGCATCGTCTACTCCAAAGCCATTATTAATCGCTCCCTCTTTACTTACAAGGGCGGTAGACCCTACTACCACAACCATTCTTCCGTCTGCAGCTCTTCCGCATTCGTAAATGGTAGTATTAGTTGAGGTGCTGCTACAAGATCCATTGGTTACCGTCACTTTATACACCCCGCTTGCTGTAGGAGTGTATGTATTCGATGTTGCACTTGGTATCACCACATCGTCCTTGTACCAAGCGTATGTCGTTGCCCCAGAAGGGATCGTTAAAGCAGTTTTATTCGTACAGCCGTCGCCATTTACGGTAATGGTTGGGACCGATCCTGTGATGGATGCCGTTATCGAATTAGAACTATAACCAGTAGATTTGGTAGCGAAAGCGTTGTAGTTTTGTTGGATTTCTGCCAAACTTAATGCCCTGTCATAAAAATAGGCAGCGGCAAATTTTCCATTGTAATACACGTTTTGATCACCAATATTTGCTCCAAAATTTAAGGCCCCGGTGAATGATGCATTGGGTGTAGTAGCATATGTGCCAATCAAGGTGCCGTTTACATAGGCTCTTGCTGTAGATATTCCATCCATAGTCATGGTAACTAATTTCCAGCCTGCTGTACCATAACTTACACCCGTATTGATCCATCCTGGTGAACCATACACTAACATATTCACATTACTGCCTACTTGATCATAGGCCGCATTTCCTATTCCTATTGCGTATCCACCACCAGCGGTACCATTTTTTATAAATGGCCCTTTTGTATTCAAATTAACATAGACCCATGCTTGCATCGTCACATTTGTAATAGACGTGCTAATTTGTGGAACGGATAAGTATTGATTCGTACCATTGGTAACGATACTTGCACTAACCGCATCATAGGTTGGGCTATTCATTAAGGTAGCATGATTGTTATTCCCACTCAAGTCATACCAGGTATTCCCACTACCCGAATAACTTCCGGGGTTGCTTGCATCCAAGTTTAATTTTAATCCATTGGATACAATGCTACTAGGATTAATCCCGGCATTCACCCAAACTTTAATCACATCATTATTACTTAAAGTAGTCGACGAATAGGTTGAAGAATTCGCGCCAGGAATACCAATTCCATTTTTGGTCCATTGATAGGTAGGACTTGATAAACCGGTTACAGTTGCCGTGAAGGTGATGTTGGTTCCTGCGCAGACTGCTCCAGATGCACTGGATGTGATGGTTACACTAGGTGCTAAAAAAATAGATTGGCTAGATTCTAAAGCAGCTTGTTCAGCCACACTTAGGGTTTTGGGAAACATCATCGTTTCGGAAATATTTCCAATAAACTGTCTCCCGCTAAAATTACCTCTAGAACCTACGTAAATTCTATCGGTGGTTCCATTAGCAATGGATTGTGCCGCTTTCGTGCCTTTTTGCGTACCATTTATATAGATAAAGGAGTTAGTAGTTATCCCTACAAAGCCAGTAACTATTTTCGGTTCAGTAGTAAGCTCATTTGAAAGTGCACCATTCCCTCCGGAAGCGTCTACCCAATACCCTTTAATGGTAGTGGTAGGGTCATAACACAATCCCCAACCTCCATTGTCCCCTGTTGAAAGTATGCCTGAAATATAATTGATACTGGCCACGTCTTGAGCGACAGCATTTATCGTCGCTAGTGTCTGAGCACTATAATTAACGGTTGCAGAAGAAGTTAGATAAGAGTTCGTGCCAGTAAAGTTTACGGTGGGTTGCCCATTCATTGTATTAATACTCCCAGCCGTTATGATTTTTGCATTTGGGCTACTTGATAATACATGAACTCCATTGCCACTTTGATCATACCAAATAGCTAAAGTAGCATCTGTTGTTCCCGAGATGATGGTACTTAACGCATTACCGCTTGCCGTTGAAACGGCTGCATTATAAGTACCTATTGGTGCAGATATTTTGGAACTTAAACTAAACTTAGTGGTGCTTACATCAGGATATACATCGTAAAAGGAGGCCCCTACTTTTATCCTAACCAATGGCCCTGTAAACCCGTTACTTAATTGTCTTAATGAATAGGCTACGGAAGCAGTGGTACTGTTTAATCCAGTAATTTTATCTAGGTAGTTTTGTGCATTACCAATATGGGTATAAAAAATAGCTACCAATAGAAGTAATGCACATTTTAATCTCATTTTAATCAATTCAATTTTCATCACAATTAATACGCATAATCAAATTGAATACGATCGCCAGCAACCAATGCATAGCTATTGTTATTCGCTGGAATGTAGGTTACCGTTGTTCCAGATGTCCACGTATAGGCAGAATTCTTGATTCTAGTTCCATTGATATACATGTATGGTTTACTCAATGGAGTTTGAACTGCACCTGTATTACTACTAGTCGTGGTGAATGTAAATGTGGTTTGTGCTGCAGTTGCAGTAAACTCATCACTGTTCATTCTTACCACACTTGCGACAGCACTTAAAATGCCATTCCCATCTATGCTTAAATTAGTTCCCACTTTGACACCACCCGAAACAGAAGCGCTTGCAGTAGGTAAAGTATAGTTTGTCGTGGATGGAATGTTTAAAGTATTGCCCGATAAGCTAGCTGCACCTGAACCTGTGGTAGTAAGTGTAAGTGGTGCTTGGTAATCCGTGCCAGCCACTGCTGCTACCATGGCAGTTGTTCCAGTTCCCTTAACTAATCCTGTCAAGGTAGCTGCACCTGTTCCTCCATTGGTAACCGCTAAAGTTCCAGTAACACCGGTTGCTAAATTTGTTGTTGATGAAGTAGCTGCAGTTCCGTACCCTTGGCCCACATTCCAGAAATAGTTGGTTCCATCATAGTAGAAGTTAATGATGTCTTTAGCTCCTGCCGCAGTGGATAAGGCAATGGTAGTGGTAGAGGTCGATCCTAATATTTTGTTAGCCGTAGAAGGCAGGTTTAAGGTTCTCCCCCCTGTAGCATCTTGTGTCACTACTAAGGTTCCATAAGAACCAGCAGGTAGGGTTCCTGAAAAATTTAACGTACGATTACCCACTAAAGTTACCCCTGCATTTAATCCTAAAGCAGGATTCCAAGAAATAGGGGACCCGTCTGCTAAAGTTTGAGGAGTTGATGCATAGATAGGAGCAGTCACAGCGCCACTCGTATTTACATTGGTTATGGCAGTATTTCCCAATTGAATGGTATTACTTGTACTCACTTTTGTATTATAACCAATCGCTGTTGCATTGCTTAATCCATCAACCGTAACGTCAGCTTGGTAACCTAAAGCAGTATTGTTGGAACCTGTGCTATTCGTAAGTAAAGACTGATTACCAAATCCAGAATTACCGCTTCCCGATGTATTCTCTCTCAAGGCAGCTGTTCCCATGGCTGTATTATAATTTCCACCTATGTTTTTGGGTAATACATATTCTCCAAATGCATTATTCTGTTGACCACCTTGATTAGCTGTAAGTGCTTGATGACCAAATGCGTTATTATAATTTCCTGTTGTATTAGAAGCTAGAACTGCATACCCATAGGCATAGTTATTAGACCTACTTGATGCCCCGCGCCCTACTGCTACTCCATTCGCAGTTAATTCATAAGCTCCTAAGTTCAAGGCGGCAGTTGCACCAGAATAAGGGACACCAGAAGAAGCAGGTGTTGTCCAAGTTAATGTGCCACCTGCAGTTGCAGTTAATACCTGATTCGCTGATCCATTTGTATTTGGATAAGTAATAGCTCCTAAAGTTAAGGTTCCTGAGGTTCTAACATTCGATATGGCAGTTGTAGGTGTACTCACACCATTGGGAGAAAGGGTAGAACCATCAGCTCCTAATTGAATGGTATTACTTGCTAAAACCCTAGCACCAAATCCGATGGCTGTCGCATTGGAAAAATTATTCGCATTTACTTCCGCTAACGAACCTAGTGCAGTATTGTTACTACCTATTGTATTAAGAACCAAAGTAAATCTACCTATAGCTGTATTATTGGATCCAGAGGTGTTATTTGGCAAAGAACTAAATCCTAGCGCCACGTTATTGGTTCCATCTACGTTAGCCCCGAGTGCCGAATATCCAACAGCGGTATTATTAGAACTTTTATTATTGTAAAGGGAAAAAGAGCCAACTCCTATATTTTTTTCTCCTGCTAAATTTTCAAGAAGTGAGCTAAATCCAATAGCTGTATTTTCGGTCCCATTTAGGTTTTTGAGAAGGGAATAAGCACCTGAAGCCGTATTATTATTACCCAAAGTATTGGAAGAAAGTGCCGCAAAACCTGAAGCTGTATTAGATGTACCTGTTGTATTGGCAGCAAGTGCCGCATAACCTGTACCTGTATTGTTAGTACCTGTTGTATTAGCAACCAATGAAGCACGACCGATGGCTGTGTTAGATTCCAAACCTAATCTACCTCGTCCCACTGTCAATCCATTCGCATATAAATCACTACTAAATAATTTTGTACCAGCAATAGTTTGTTCACCTGTCGACACGATACCCGGATTTGTTCCATCAGCCGGCGTTAAGGTTAATGAAGTTCCTGATATAGTTCCACCTGCAGCATAAGAAGAGGTATTGGTATAATTTAATGAATTAACCCCAGCTGTAATACCTACGGTACCAGCAGCAGTTAATCTACCCTTACTATCCACTGTAAAAGTGGGAATAGCAGTAGATGATCCATAAGATCCAGCTGTGACCGTTGTATTAGCAAGCGTTGTTAAGACAGTACCAGAGCCAGCTCCGGTAAGATCCCCAGTTAACGTAGTAGAGCCAGACGAAGTGGATGCCGCTGTTCCATATCCTTGGCCTATATTCCAATAGCAAATACTTCCATCGTAATAAAAGTTTAAGATATCTTTCGAATTAGCTGCAGTAGATAAGGCTACCGTAGAGGTAGAGGTTGATCCCAATACTCTATTCGTTTTTCCCGTAATGGAAGGCAAGGTAATAGTTCTATTTCCTGTGCCATCCTGAGTTAAAACAACCGTACCATAAGAACCTACTGGAGGAGCAGCGGTAAAGCTCAAAGTACTGTTTTGAGTTAACGTAATAGCTGCATTTAATCCTTGAGCTGGATTCCAGCTAATGGTCGATCCTGCATAGCTTAATGTTTTAGGAGCAGAGGCATACGTAAGCGATGTAACACTTGTTGCACTAATGGCACCTGAAGATACCGTTCCTGTAAAGGTAGGAGAGGCTAAAGGTGCTTTTAATGCAACGTTTGTATTAGTCGCATAGGCAGATAAATCTTGGTCCCCGGTATTGGTCCCTGTAATCGCCGCAAGTTTACTTTTCTCTACGGTGGTATAATCGTTTGTTGATAAAACTTTGCCAGTTACTTTATCCACTTTTGCATCTAATGCAGTTTGTGTTCTGGTTGAAATTATTTTATCCGCATCAGTGGTGTTTTGGACATTTTCTAATCCTAAGTCTGTTTTTGTTATGGAGACATTTCCACTATAGCCATTCACCGTTTGTACCGGCGCCGCTGGGGTTAATAATTGTATCCAGTTTGAAAGCACCGATGGGTTAGATGCTGCTAACACATAATTTTTATTTTCATCTGTTCTGATAACCACACTACCAATAACGGCGCTACTTAGACCTAACATAGCAGCCTCACTTCCTAATACTTTTACACTTGAAAATGAAACAGCAGGGATTTGATCTGTAGGTACTTTACCGGCCGCATCTAAACTAGCTACACCTCTAGCGGCTCCTACTTTATTTGCATCTAATTTTAAATTTAATGCAGCAGTTGCGTCAGCAGTACTTATTTTTGTTGCTAATGCAGTATTAACATCTGTGCTATTTGCTTTTAATGCTAAAGCCGCATTTGCATCGATGGTACTTATTTTTGTTGCTAATGCAGTATTAACATCTGTGCTATTAGCTTTTAAATCTAACGCTGTTTGCATTGCACTAGAAACCGGCTTGTTAATGTCTGAAGTGTTATTTACATTACTTAAACCTAAATCGGTTTGCGTTAAATTAACAGACCCAGTATAACCATTTACTGCTTGCACTGGCGCAGCTGGTGTTAATAATTCTATCCAGTTACCTAAAGTACTTGCAGGTAGTGCACTTAGTACATAGTTTTTATTTGCATCTGTTCTTACTGCAATACTACCCACCGTTGCGCTTGATAAAGCTGTCATTGCAGCATCGCTTCCTACCACATTAGTAGAGGATAAAGTAACCGGAGGTAATTGATTAGAAGGAATGATTCCTTGGGCATTTAAACTTGCTACACCATTAGCAACACCCTTTTGATTCGCATTTAATTTTAATGTTAATCCCGGTACTGTAGGGGCTTCCGCGGTTCCAGCTAGGTCTCCAGCTAATTGAATCTTACCTTTTGAAGTAGCGTTAGCATCCGCAATAGTAGCGCCTGCAACTTGTGCATCCACATATGTTTTTACCGATTTTACACTTGGATATTTCGTATCTGAAGCGGCATCGGTAGTCACATTAGTGCTTTTATTACCTGAGTTTTCTTTCAAAGCTAATCCCGGCACTGTAGGTGCTGCCGCTGTTCCTGCTAGATCCCCTGCTAATTGAATCTTTCCTTTTGTAGAGGCGTCTGCATCTGCGATTGTTGCGCCTGCAACCTGTGTATCCACATATGTTTTTACCGATTTTACACTTGGATATTTCGTATCTGAAGCGGCATCGGTAGTCACATTAGTGCTTTTATTAGCTGAGTTTTCTTTCAAAGCTAATCCCGGCACTGTAGGTGCTGCTGCTGTTCCTGCTAGATCCCCTGCTAATTGAATCTTTCCTTTTGTAGAGGCATCTGTATCTGCGATAGTTGCTGCTGCTACTTGAGTGACTACAAATGTTTTGATGGTACCTGTGTCTGCTTTCGCAGCAAGAGCGGCAGTCATATCTGTTGTATTTGCTTTCAAAGCTAATCCTGCATTTACATCCGCTGCATTCGCCTTTAAATCCAGTGCTGCTTGAGTCGCCGTTGAAACAGGCTTCGCTGCATCAGAGGTATTATTTACTTGATCTAGGCCTAAATTTAAACGGGCATCTACTACTGTTGTTGCTCCAGTTCCACCGCCTGCGATGCCTAAAACACCACCTAATTTACCGGCTGTTTCAGCGAATAAAGTGTATGGGCTATAAGTCAGTTTCTGTTCAGATACTTTCAAGTAAGACCCTCCTTGGTTAAAGCTGACATAGACCTGTAATGTCTTTTGGGAGCTATCCCAAACTAGGGAATTGAACGAAGCTGTGGACACAGATCCGATCATTAAGTTGACTAGACCGTAGGCATCAGTTCTTGTTTTTTGCACCTCTTCGAATTGCAAAGTGGAGCCATTGTAAATGCTGAATTTCATCCACACATCACCGTTTACAAAGGGTTGTCCGGAGATGTCTTGACCGGGTACTTCGATGGCGTTAGGATCGAGGATGACGGCTTGGTAGGAGAGACCCTTTTGGGAAAAACCTACGTAAGAAACGAGTACTAAAATCAGAGAGAACAGATACTTTTTCATAAAACAGATTATTTGCTAAGGCTAAGGCCGATACTGAATGTGGATGGAATGAAGTTTAATGTCGAGCTACCGAAGTTGTAGCTATCTAAGTGTTGGTATTTTGCAAACACACCCAGTTGTGGATTGATTTGCTTGCTTAATTCAAAGCTGTAGCCGTACATGGTGCGAATAGAATTGAACTGATCATCGCTGGATAAGTCTACGTAACGGTTTAATAAAAACTGGTTTCCATTGACCATCGTGGTGGCAGCGACATTCGCTTTCGCCACAAGCGCGATTCCCTTTCCTAACGAAAGTCGCGGACCTATACCAGCATGGATTCCGATGAAATCAGTGGCATAAGAGAAGGGAATGTTTTGCACATCACCTACATTATTGAACTGATTATAGTTAATCCCAAAATCCAATAGGAAGGATTTCGACACCGCGGATTCACGAGACAAGCTCATGTGCAAGCCTGAAGCAGGACGTAAGAAAGACGGATTCGATCCTGAAGAATTCGTGAAGACGAAGGAAGTAATATTTGAACCTACCGAGATCTTATAGCTCTGGGCGAACGACGACATGCTAACAAGTAGAAGGAGTATAATTCTTTTCATACGTTAATCTTTAATGAGTTGTTTAGTGATTACTTGGTTGTTAGTAACAAGACGTAATATGTATTTTCCTGTACGCAGGCGATCAAATTCAAGGAGCTGGACTTCGCTTAGATTCGCAGCGATTTCTCCGGACCAGACACGTAGTCCATCAATGGAATAGAGTTCGACAGTCGAAACAGAAGAACTAGCGCGCGAAAGTTTCAAGCGAAAAGAAGAAACGAATGGATTAGGGAAGGTCTGTAAAGTAATAAGCGAGACCGGCTCTACAGAACGACCCATTGCACGAGACGACGGCTGCAAAAACCCTTGACGCATCACGTATTTTCCAGCGGAACTAGTACCGGTAACCACCGACGACTGACCGATCGATTGCAGATAGGTCGAGCTACCTATGCCGGAGGACAGGGTGGAAATTTTCACCGGTGATTGAGCGAAGCCCACGTAGGAGAACAACAAAAGAAACGCGATTCTGAGAAACATTTTTTGTGTATTTGGGCACAAAAATTATCCTTAGAAATCGCTCTTTACCCCAAAGTTCAGTTTTAGTTGTTCATAAAAATAGTTTTTGAACAACAGAAGAAAATCGCCATAGTTCATTAATCACATTTTTGAACTAATATTATCCTGTCGTTCTAATGCGCCATGTTATGTTATACACTTCGCTTGTACTTGTCTTTATCGTATCACTTTTATTGTTGCTTAATCACTGGCATCAAAACAAAGGGATCATCTATTTAGTCTTGATCATCATCTCCTTTGGACTTGGTCAAACGATCTTACTCGTGCTGAATACCTCTCGGGATCCATTGGTATTAGCCACCTTAATTGCCCATATTGATCCGCTTAGAGCGCTGATGGGACCTTTCATTATTTACTATTTTAAGAGTATGGTGAAAGGGGAATTCGTATGGGATAAAACACTTTTTTTGTTGTCTATCCCTTTCCTCTTATGTGTCATTAACTTAATGCCTTATTTTGCAATCCCATTTGAAGATAAGGTAGCCTACTTTAGACTGGCGAGGGGGAACCGCCCACCTTTAGCCCACTTATTTCTCCCTGTATATTATCAACAATCTTTTACGATGTTCTATAATGTTGGATGTATCGTGTATGGCCTTCGGTATTTAAGCAAAGCGAAAGCGGGGAATGGGACCTACCTTAAAAAGAAAATTAGTGTGTTGATTAATCGGATTTTAGTGATCGTTCCTATCAATGTGATTCCTAATCTTTTGGTGCTTTTTTTATTGTCTTCGAAATCAGAACAGCTAGGGAAAGTTGACTTTACAAATCCCGATGTCTTTGGGAGTCAATTCTTATTTTTTCTAACGCTACTGCTTCCTCTAAGTTTCTTTGCAATTCCCAGTTGGCTATACAACGAGAGGGATCCCTTGTCTTTTTTGGAAAACATGGCACTTACATGGAAAAGGGTCGTGAATGATAAGGCCAAATTCTCGGAGGAAGACTCCTTCGAAAACTCAAGGGATTTTGAACGGATCATTTCCTATATAGAAATGGAGAAACCCTATGTCAAAACAACTTTTTCTTTGCACGATGTTTCCCAGGCACTAAACATCCCGCACAACCGGGTGGCCACCTGTTTTAACAAACAATTAAAGGTTTCCTTTCCTACCTATCGCAATAAGTTAAGAATTGAACACTCGACGGCCTTGTTACGATCAGGTACTCACCTAAATACCTCTATCGAAGGGATAGCGGAGATGTCTGGGTTTAAGAGCAAATCTATTTTCTACAAGACTTTTAAAGAGGCACACGGCACGACCCCCATTGATTGGATTAAAGAGAATTTGGAAATCTAAAGGTTCTAAAGATATGTTACATACCTCGCTCATTCTTGTAATTATTGTATCCTTTATTTTTTTGGTTAATCATTATGGCCAAAACAAAGGAGTCCTCTATTTACTATTTATCATCCTGGATAAAGCCTTGACGCAGTACGCTTTATTGGTACTAAATACGACCAATGACCCTACTACCTTTGCGTTAGTGTACCATATAGAACCACTGATTGTACTTCAAGGCCCCTTCTTTTTATACTACCTGAAGAGCATCATGAAGGGGTCCATTGTTTGGGATAAATACTTATTATTGTTCGCAATCCCCTCGCTGATTTTCCTAATTAATCTACTTCCTTATTACGCCTTGCCATTTCAAAGTAGGTTGGATTATTTTAATGAGTCTTTGGCAAACAAAGACATACATGGCTACCTGTTTCTCACGCTAAAACAACAGTATTTATTTATAGCCGTCTATAACACTTCCTTTATTTTGTATGGTATCCGATTTATCTATAGATTGAAAGCAGGGGGTGGCATATATATCAAGAAGAAAGTGAATATTTTAATTACTCGGATTTTTATTGTCACATTACTGACTGTTATTCCCGATTTAGTGGTACTGTTTTTATTGTCTATAGAATCAAACCAAACAGGGATGATTGACTTTTTAAATCCGGATGCAGTCAATAATAATTACCTCTATTTTAAATCGTTGGTATTGCCCATCAGTTTCTTTTTTGTGCCTAATTGGCTGTACAATGAAAAGGAGCCACTTTCATTTTTAGATAATGTAAGGGCTACCTGGGAAAAAGTGGTGAGCTCAAAAAAACATTTCTCTCAGGAAGACCCTTTGGAAAAATCATCAGATCTAGATCGCATCATTTCCTACATCGAAAACGATAAACCCTATGTCAAAACGGCCTTCTCCTTGCACGATATTTCACATGCACTCAACATCCCACATAACCGCGTAACGAACTGTTTTAATAAACAACTGAAGGTTCCGTTCCCTACCTATCGAAACAAGTTACGCATTGAACATGCAACAGCTTTGTTGCGTTCGGGGGCCCACTTAAATACTTCCATTGAAGGAATCGCTGAGCTTTCCGGCTTTAAGAGCAAATCCATCTTTTACAAGATCTTCAAGGAAGAACATGGGACGACACCTATTGAGTGGATAAAGGTGAATTTGTAGGATTGATACGAAACATCTTTGTTTGGCCATACCTCTAATTGTAGCTTTTTAGAAAGATCTAATTGCAACATAAGTGAAATCGCTACCCTGCGTCCTTTCATAACCATGACTATCTAAAGAACCTCCTTCTATATAATAGCAAGCATACGAATTATTACTATTTTGAGTTGATGTTAGATAATGACCCCAGGCGTACTTATTATTTGAACTTAATTTATTTCTCCAATAATAAGAGTCTCCAGTACTTGCATCGTTTGTATATAGATTTGTTAATACTCCTCCAATAATAACTTGTTTTGTATATATAAACGAACGAAACAATTCAAGTTCTTTTTGTGAAGGGACATACCAATCGTTGTAAATACCTATTTGAGTTTCATTAACATATCTGAATAAATAGGTACTTGCTGTACCTTGATTTGCAATAATGGCTGCAGTATTACTTTTTCCAACAAGTGTCCCTGTATTTTGTGCACCCAAGATAGCATTTCCGTTTATTGCAATTTTGGTCCATGTACCAGTAGCATTAACTCTTGGATTTGTTTCGGCTGCTATTAAACCATGTTGAACATTTGCATCATATCCATTATCTCCTGATTTTAATAGATAATAAACAATTCCACCTCTATAACTATCACCAACAGCAATAGGAGGCGCAGGTGTATTAAAATTTATACTTATTCCTTCAGTAGTTCCAGCTGTATTAGTAGCATAAGCTTTTGCATAATAAGTAGTTAATGCAGTTAATCCTGAAATAGTAGTTGTATAGGTTCCGGCTGTTGCATTCGCATTTATTGACGTGGTAGAATAAGTTCCAAAATTGACGTCAGTACTATATCGAATTCCTATTTCAGTTGTTGCACCTCCAGTTGAACTTAAAACACCCCCAAGTATTGCCGTGTAACTTGTAATCGTTGAACTTATTGTTGATGTTAATGTTGCCGTAGTTGGTGTTGCAAAAGATTCTTCTGGTCCATAAACTGTCCCCACACTATTTGTTGCAAATGCTCTAACATAATAAGTGGTTGCGACACTTAACCCTGTTAAACTACTTGTAAAAGTTCCAGTACCTGTTCCTGTAGTTACACTATAAGTTGAAGCGCCTGTACTTGTGCCCCAAACTAAACCTCTTTCTATTACACTAGCACCACCATCTGCTGAAATCGTTCCACCACTTGTTGCTGTAGTTCCTGTTATAGATGTTACTGTAGCAGTTGCTGAAACAGTAGGTGTTGTTATTGTTGTAAACGTAATATCAGGTCCATAAGTAGTTCCTAAATAGTTGGTTGCATAAGCACGAACATGATAAGATGTTCCTTGTGTCAATCCAGTGATTGAACTAGTGAATGTTCCTGTTATAGTGCCGTCATTTGTTTTTGTTGATAGTGCTATAGTTGGATTCAAACTTGCATCCCAAACTAAACCACTTGTGGTAATAGTAGCACCACCAGTACTACTAATGGTTCCGCCACCTGTAGCCGATGTAGTAGTAACTGATGTTGGTGTTGCAGTAACTGATATTGTTGCAGTTGTTTGTGTTGTGAAACTTGTTTCAGCACCATAACCTGTTCCTTGAACATTCGTTGCAAATGAACGAACATAATAGGTCGTTCCTTGTGCAAGTCCTGTCAGTATACTTGTAAATGTTCCCCCACCTGAGCCCACTGTTACACTAAATGTAGATGATCCTGTTGTAGTACCATATACTAAACCTCTTGCACTTACTTGTGTTGCACCTTCGTCTGTTACATTACCGCCAAGAATTGCTAATGATGAAGTTATTCCTGATGCTGCTGTAGTTGCAGCTAAAACAGGATTATTGATAGCAACTGGAATTAAGGTTGTTGTTCTAACGGCTCTTACTTGGAATGTCCAAGCTTTAGAATCTGGTAAATAGCTTCCAGTTCCGAAATTTTGACCATTTGCAACAGAAGAGTTTGCTTCAGTTGATGCCCAATAAACTGATACAGGATGACTATTATTCGTATTAAATGAACCAATTACTACCCTATTTATATACAATTTATTTAATTCATCCCTGCTCGGCAAATACCAATCATAAAATCCGCCACCTCTATAATCTCTAGCAGTTTTTGCTGCATAAGTTCCTGTATTAGTATACAAACTAATTATAGCATCTGTATTTGCAGAACCAGCGCCTAATATTTCATAGCTAGCCCCTGATAAATTAACTTCTGTTGATAAATTAGAACTATTTGACCAATTAACACGACCACCTGAGGTTTGATCAGAAGTTGCAGAAATTAAAACTGGTGTATTAATAGACGAATATCCAGGATCACCACTTTGATATATATAAGCAATAATACCTCCTCCATAAGCATCACCAACTATATTTAAAGTTGTAGAAGGTGATGAAGTCGTAAAGCTTTGCGCAGCACCGTAACTCGTTCCAATCGCATTCGTAGCATAGGCTCTCACATAATAAGTAGTACCTGCCGTTAAACCAGTGATACTACTTGTATATGTTCCACTTGCAGTACCATCGGTTGTTTTACTATTAGATGTAGTTGGTGTAGCTGTTGTGCTCCAACAAATACCTGATGCTGTAATTGTAGATCCTCCATTGGATGTGATAGTTCCACCCGCACTTGCAGCATACTTTGTAATACTACTAGCTGCAGTGGTTGTAAGTGTTGGAGCTATAGCTAGTGAAGTAAAGCTTATTTCTGAACCATAAACGGTACCCACACTATTGGTTGCAAACGACCTCACATAATAGGTGGTGGCTGGTAATAATCCTGTTAAGTTACTTGCGAATATACCCGTCCCTGATCCCGATGTTACACTGTAAGTAGACGAACCTGCACTTGTTCCATAAACAATACCACTTGCTGTTACTGCTGATCCACCATCAGATGTGATTGTTCCGCCACTAGTTGCAGATGAGGATGATATAGATGATGCTGCAGTAGTTGCTGAAATGGTTGCAGTATTTAATGTCGTAAAGCTTGTTTGTGCTCCATAACTTGTTCCCACGTTATTGGTCGCATAAGAACGAACATAGTACAATGTACCTACCGTTAATCCAGTGATGGAACTGCTATAAATTCCGTTAGCTGTACCATCGGTTGTTTTAGTTGATAACGCAATGGTAGGAGTAGAAGTAGTAGACCAAACAAGTCCACTCACTGTTACTGTCGCTCCTCCATTATAGGTAATATTTCCACCACTGGTGGCTGATGTTGAACCAATAGTGCTTGCTGCTGTTGTAGAGGCTAAAGTCGCCACCGCTTGTGCCGAATTGACAGTAATCTCAGGACCATATTTTGTCCCTACGCTATTGGTCGCATAAGCTCTCACATAATAAGTAACTCCTGAAGTTAAGCCTGTTAATGAACTCGAAAAGGTTCCAATTCCTGTTCCATCCGATGTTTTTGTAGAAAGAGATGTGGTCGGATTTATACTAGTATTCCAAACAACACCACGTGTAGTTACGAACGCACCCCCATCTGAATCAATGGATCCACCACTCGTTAATGCACTCGAAGTAATAGCGGTTGCAGCCGAAGTGGCACTCACCTTAGGCAAAGCAAATTGCGCATTCGCCCCCACCATGTTCACAAAGTTTGTCCCATTATAGACTTGTAATTCTCCGTTTGTTCCGCAATCAGAACACCACAAAATAAGACCAGCTTCGGGAGAAGTGATGGCTGATTTTTGGGAAAAAGTTAATCGCGGTAAAAGCAAACCTTTCGATGTGGAGGTGATGTCTAATACTGCTGCAGAAGAAGGATTAGCAGTTCCGATGGCTACCGTTCCTGTAAATACTGGTGAGGCAATCGGAGCTTTTAATAAGATGGCATTTGTATTAGCTGTGATGCTAGCGGTATTTGCTGCTACGTTATTTGTTAAGACTAATTCAGCCGCTCTAGCGGTAGTTGCCTCTGTTGTAATGGCTGTTCCATTAGTGGTTATGCTTACCGTATTAGCATTTACAACAGTTGTTAATGTAACTAAATCAGCGGCGTTAGCCTTTAAAACTAAACCAGGTATGGTAGGCGCTGCCGCTGTTCCGGCTAAATCACCGGCTAACTGAATTTTACCTTTCGTGTTTGCGTCCGCGTCTACGATGGTAGCCGCTGCGACTTTGGTTAATACGTAAGCGGTATCAGCTTTAGCAGAGAGCGCTAAGGTTACATCAGCGGTGTTTGCTTTTAATGCCAAAGCTGCGGTCGAAATAGTTGTTGTAGATGATGACTGGTTAGAGGAGGTAAAGTTGCTTGAAACTATTTTTGAATCTACATACGCTTTAATATCTTCAGTATCCGCTTTCGCCACTAAGGCTGCCGTTATATCCGCCAAATTCGCCTTCAATTCCAATGCCGCTTGAGTCGCCGTTGAAACAGGCTTCGCTGCATCAGAGGTATTATTCACTTGATCTAGCCCTAAATTTAAACGTGCATCTGCTACTGTTGTTGCTCCAGTTCCTCCGCCTGCGATGCCTAAAACACCACCTAATTTTCCAGCTGTTTCAGCGAATAAAGTGTAGGGACTATAGGAAAGTTTCTGTTCAGATACTTTCAAGTAAGACCCACCTTGGTTAAAGCTAACATGAACCTGTAACGTTTTTTGGGAGCTGTCCCAAACTAGGGAATTGAACGAAGCTGTGGACACAGATCCGATCATTAAGTTGACTAGACCGTAGGCATCAGTTCTCGTTTTATGCACCTCTTCGAATTGCAAAGTGGAACCATTGTAGATGCTGAATTTCATCCACACATCGCCGTTTACAAAGGGTTGTCCGGAGATGTCTTGACCGGGTACTTCGATGGCGTTAGGATCGAGAATTACGGCTTGATAGGAGAGGCCCTTTTGGGAAATACCTACGTAAGAGACTAATAGAAAAATGATAGAGAACAGATACTTTTTCATAAAACAGATTATTTAGAAAGGCTAAGGCCTATGCTGAATGTGGATGGGATGAAGTTTAATGTCGAGCTACCGAAGTTGTAGCTATCTAAGTGTTGGTATTTTGCAAACACGCCGATCTGTGGATTGATTTGCTTGCTTAACTCAAAGCTGTAGCCGTACATGGTGCGAATAGAATTGAACTGATCATCGCTGGATAAATCCACGTAGCGGTTTAATAGAAACTGGTTTCCATTTACCATTGTGGAGGCAGTAGCAGAAACCTTCGCCACGAGCGCTATTCCTTTTCCTAGCGAAAGTCGCGGACCTATACCAGCATGGATTCCGATGAAATCAGTGGCATAAGAGAAGGGAATGTTTTGCACATCACCTACATTATTGAACTGATTATAGTTAATACCATAATCAACAAGAAATGATTTCGAAAGCTTAGACTCGCGAGACAAACTTAAATGCAGTCCGGATGCCGGCCGCAAGAAAGATGGATTTGATCCGGCTGAATTCGTGAATACGAAGGAAGTAATATTTGAACCCACCGAGAACTTATAGCTCTGGGCGAACGACGAAATACTAACAAGTAGAAGGAGTATAATTCTTTTCATATGTTAATCTTTAATGAGTTGTTTAGTGATTACTTGGTTGTTAGTAACAAGACGTAATATGTATTTTCCTGTACGCAGGCGATCAAATTCAAGGAGCTGGACTTCGCTTAGATTCGCAGCGATTTCTCCGGACCAGACACGTAGTCCATCAATGGAATACAGTTCGACAGTCGAAACAGACGAACTAGCGCGAGAAAGTTTCAAGCGAAAAGAAGAAACGAATGGGTTCGGGAAGGTTTCTAAAGTAATAAGCGAAACCGGCTCTATAGAACGACCCATTGCACGAGACGACGGCTGCAGAAAACCCTGGCGCATCACGTATTTTCCAGCGGAACTAGTTCCGGTAACCACCGACGACTGACCGATTGATTGCAAATAGCTCGTGCTACCTATGCCGGAGGATAGGGTGGAGATTTTTATGGGGTTCGTTTGGGCGAAACACACGAAAGAAAGTAGGGTAAAAAGCACAATTCTTAGCAGCATGACAGTATAATAATCTGCAAAAAAAGAGCTTATGAGAGAGGATTAAACTTATTTAAGAGGGGAAGAAGTTCCGATAAATTATTACCACACAACTACCTGATTATAATTTTGTGTGTTTAAATTATTTAAATACTACATTTGATAGTAACCAAATTTCAAACTGATCATGTTTTCCTCCATTCTTCTGGTCGTATTTATATCTATGATCATTTTGATTAAACATTGGAATCAAAATAAAGGAGTCGTCTATTTAGTTATTTTAATTATTGCTACAAGCCTTCGCCAAATGACTTTATTGGTATTTTATTCGAAGGGAAGTGCTGACTTTATCGTATATATATATACGTATTGGGATGCCATTTATGCATTAATTGGTCCCTGTCTTTATTATTATTTTAGGTCCATCATTAAGGGGAAAATCGATTATAGTGCCTTTGCACTCATTCACTTGATTCCCTTCGTACTTGTATTTATTAACTCAATTCCTTATTACGCTTTGCCTTTGGCAGAAAAAATAGATCTGATTAATTTTATGCGCTATGGCTCTCAGAGTAAGTATACCTCTGTCCCGTATTTATTTTTTCAGGGCAAAATTCAGAAATTCTTTTTCATGATTTCAAATTTTTCTTACGCGGTCTATTCCATTTATTATGCATATCAATTTAAGTTTAAGGGGAGCCAAATCTTGAGAAAGAAGGTATCCGTATTGTTAAGTAAAGCAGTGACAGTTTGTGTGATTACCATATTGACATACTTTCTGTTAGCAATTTATTATTACTATCAAATCCATTACAATGCTAGTTCCTATGTGTTCAATCAGTCTCATTTTTTAGTGCTACTCATATTCCCCCTTAGTTTCTTTTTATTTCCTAGTTTTTTATATGGCGAAAATGAAAATCCCAGTATATTTTCGCGTTTTAATCAAGCGCTAAAAATCACTTTTAGTGATAGCTTAAAAAAGGAAGGAGTAGATAGTAGCACGGCAAATCTTGATCGCATTATTGCCTACATAAGTGATAGTAAACCTTACCTTAAGGATAGCTTCTCTCTACATGATATTTCTAGAGCCCTAAATATTCCTCACGTGCGCGTTACAAATTGCTTTAATAAGCAACTGCAGGTGTCCTTCCCCGTGTATCGTAATAAATTACGGATTGATTACGCTATCTCCTTATTTATTAAAGGGGCTCACTTGAACACCTCTATCGAGGGGATTGCTTCAAAATCTGGATTTAAGAGTAAATCAGCCTTTTATTTAGCCTTCAAGGCTGAACACGGTGTCACACCTATAGAGTGGATAAAGGTGAATTTATAAATGCGTCGATTAATTTCGCTAATCGCCTCAAAAAAGCCCGATTTATGAGGCGATTAGGAATTGAATTATAATTTAAATCAAAAAATACGCCGTTCCCCTACCCACCCCTTCCTTATAAAGCAATTTCTTTTCTACTAATTCCGCCAGCGTTTTCTTTGCCGTGGGTAGCGGTATGTCTAGCTTACTTGAAATCTCACCTGATCTGCTTCCTGGGTGGTTTTCGATGAAGAATAGAATTTTGCGCTCTCGTTGATTTGCAGCGGCATTATCCATTTTTCGTTGGTCTAGTTTTAACATTAAATTGTTCTGAATATGACTCAGGCAACTCAAGAAAAAGCGTAGCCATTCGGTAATATTTTCCCCGGGCCTATTGCGCTGCGTATCCATCAGCACTTTGTAATAAGCCGATTTTCTGTTTTCGATCTCGTTTTCAAAGCTGATATATTGAATCCAAGAATAGCCATTTTTTAAAAGTAGAAGACTACCTAGTAACCTACTTAACCGTCCATTGCCGTCTTGAAAGGGGTGAATGCTTAAAAATTCATAGACAAATACGGCCACTTTAATGAGGGGAACCGTTTCCTGGTCGGTGTGGTACCAGTTAAATAAACGAATCATATCATCTTGCGTCCTAAGGCCGGGCTCGCTTGTTTTGAAAATGACTTGCTTGCTCCCGTCTGCTAAATTTGCTTCTACGGTATTGCTGACCTGCTTAAATTTGCCTCTATGCCAAACATCTTTGTCGCCATATTTCATCAACAAACTGTGTAAACCCATTACTTGATTTTCAGTAATTTCAATGGAGGCAAAATGTTCAGAAATTGTGTCTAGTGTTTCAAAATATCCCGCCACTTCTTGCTGATCCCTTTCCTCAAAAGCCGAAATCTCAATTCTTTTGATAAGCACCTCTACCTCATCATCTGTCATACGGGATCCTTCAATGCGGGTTGACGCCCCTACACTCTGAACAGTTGCGATTGACTTTAATTGTTTCAAGGAGTCCCCTTCGCGTTTTTCAAAGTTTGTCCAAGCTGCATCAAATCGATCGATTTTAGCTATTTCAGACAAAATTTTCATGTCAATGTCGAGTTGGAGGTTATTTATTTTCATCGAATTATATACGTAAATATCCGTAAATATACGATAATATATTCGATAAATGTTCTTATCTGTTATTAATATCCCCCTCTAAACCCACTAGAAATCCAGTAAATTTTGTGCATTTTGCACTTTAGTAATAAGTCTATTAACTAATTTACATGATACACACGATGCGTTGGTTCGGACCGAACGACCCGGTTTCCTTGATGGATATTCGTCAAGCAGGTTGTACCGGAGTCGTGACTGCCTTGCACCAAATCCCGGTGGGGGAAGTTTGGCCTATCGAAG
Organism: Aquirufa sp. A-Brett2-15D; assembly: GCF_054558735.1. NCBI lineage: Bacteria > Pseudomonadati > Bacteroidota > Cytophagia > Cytophagales > Flectobacillaceae > Aquirufa > Aquirufa sp. A-Brett2-15D. Next base: position 365,761 of record NZ_JBSKFT010000003.1, read on the forward strand.
CTATTCAAGAGCGCATTTCAATTATTCAAGCCGGAAACAAGGAGTGGACACCTTTGCATTGGTCGGTCGTGGAATCACTTCCGGTGCACGAGGGGATTAAGAAAGCCTTGCCATCGCGCGCTCAGCTGATTGAAAATTACAAAACGTCTTTACGAAATCTGGCTGCCTGCGGAATCAAAACCGTATGCTATAATTTCATGCCCGTCTTGGATTGGTCGAGGACGAAACTGAATTTCGAGATGCCGGATGGGGCGCGGGCATTGCGCTTTGTTTGGACGGATTTCGCGGTGTTTGATTTGCATATTTTACAACGCCCGGGTGCTGAAGCGGATTATACTTTAAGCGTTCAAGAGGCGGCCGCTCAGCGGTTTGCTTCCATGTCGAACGAAGAAAAAGCGGAGTTAAAAAATACGGCGCTATTAGGCCTTCCTGGTTCAGAGGAGGCCTTTCATTTAGAGAATTTCCAAAGTCTATTAGACGAATACCGCGACATATCTGGGGATCAATTGCGGGAAAATTTGCACTACTTTGTGCGATCTATTGCGCCTTTGGCACAGGAATTAGGCATTAATTTATGCATCCATCCGGATGATCCTCCTTTCCCTTTGTTAGGCTTGCCACGCGTGGTGAGTACGGAAGCTGATTTAGCTTTATTAATGGACGCGTCGCCAGAGCGTGCGAATGGAATTACATTTTGCACAGGATCACTAGGCGTTCGAGCGGATAATGATTTACCGAAGATGATTCGCCGCTTTGCAGATCGCATTCATTTTATGCATTTGCGCACTACTTTACGGGAACAAAACGATCCCTTAATTTTCCACGAGGCACCGCATTTAACGGGGGATGTGGATATGTTCGAGGTAGTGAAAGCGGTCGTGGAAGAAGAAAAAAGAAGAGGCGGAGCGGAGATTCCCATGCGCCCAGACCACGGTCACCAAATGTTAGATGATTTAAAAAAGAAAACCTATCCAGGCTATTCGGCAATCGGAAGATTGCGCGGTTTGGCGGAAATACGTGGACTAGAATTAGCGATTCGCTCCACTTTACATTAGAAAAAATAAGATGCAACAACCATTCTCATTACAGGGGCGCGTGGCGCTCATCACGGGCGGCGGAACCGGAATCGGATTCGACATCGCAAAATGCTTTTTAGCATCCGGAGCCACGGTCATCATCACGGGTCGCCGCGAAGACGTGCTAAAAGAAGCAGTCGCAAACCTGGGAAAAGGGGCACATTATGCGGTGAATGATGTGGCTGATTTGAGCTTGACTTCACAGCTAGTTGCGGAACTCGTTGCGCGGCACGGCGCCATCGACATCCTCGTAAACAACGCAGGCATCAACATGAAGCGTCCTGCAGTCGAAGTTTCGGATGACGATTTTGCGAATATTATTAATGTAAACTTGAACGCTGTTTTTGCCTTGACACGCGAAGTGGGCAAGCACATGCTCGAGCGCGGCAAAGGATCTATCATCATGATTTCTTCGATGGCGGCTTACTACGGAATCGATCGCGTGGCTGCCTATGCATCTTCGAAAACCGGGATCTATGGATTAGTCAGAGTATTGGCATCGGAATGGTCTGGCAAAGGGGTTCGCGTGAATGCGATCGCGCCCGGATTTATTGAAACGGCGATGAGTCGGACCGCGATGAATTCAGATCCGGATCGGAAACACAAGGCGATGGATCGCACGCCGATGGGGTATTTTGGGAAACCAGAAGACATCGGTTGGGCAGCGGTTTATTTAGCTTCGGATGCATCAAATTACGTAACAGGCGTCTCAATCCCGGTTGACGGCGGGAATTCAATTGGATTCTAATGAAAGGAAATTACCGCTGGGTCGTGGTCGCCCTCTTGTTTTTTGCGACGACGATTAACTATTTAGATCGCCAGGTGATCGGCTTGTTAAAGCCCACGCTGGAGAAGGAATTGAACTGGTCGGAGACGGATTACAGCTTCATCGTTATGTGTTTTACGGCGTCTTATGCGCTGGGATTGTTGGCTTTTGGGAAGGTGATCGATAAGATCGGTTCTAAAATGGGTTATGCCATCTCCATCGTCATCTGGTCTTTCGCGGCGATGGCGCATGCCTTGGCGAAGACTACCTTCGGATTCGGCGCGGCACGCGCCGCTTTAGGAGCTGGGGAGGCGGGGAATTTTCCGGCCGCGATTAAGACGGTGGCAGAGTGGTTCCCGAAGAGAGAACGCGCCTTAGCCACGGGCATTTTTAATTCCGGTGCAAACATCGGGGCGATGGTCGCGCCCATCATGGTGCCTTGGATTTTAGGAGCTTATGGCTGGGAGGAGGCCTTTCTTATTACGGGGGCGATCGGATTTATTTGGTTGATTTTGTGGTGGGTGTTTTACGAAATTCCATCGAAGCACACTTCAGTAACGAAAGAAGAGCTGGCACACATTCAGTCAGAAGATGAGACGACCGAAGTGAAGCCCATCGCTTGGAGTAAACTTTTTGGTTACCGCCAAACCTGGGTCTTCATCGTAGGTAAGTTCTTCACGGATCCCATTTGGTGGTTTTTCTTGTTTTGGTTACCCTCTTATTTCTCGACGACCTTCGCGCTGGACTTGAAAAAGCCTAGTCTGCATTTGGCTATTTTATTTACTTGCACTTCCATCGGAAGTATTGGCGGAGGTTACATTTCGGGTTGGTTGATGAAGAAGGGTTGGCCCGTATACAAAGCACGGAAGTATTCGATGTTCTTCTTTGCGCTGTGTGCGGTTCCCATTATTGGGGCACGCTGGGCGACGGATATTTGGCAGGCGGTATTCTTAATTAGCCTAGCGGCGTCTGCACACCAGGCGTGGTCAGCGAATATTTTTACGACGGTGTCAGATATGTTTCCCAAACACGCCGTTTCCTCCGTCGTGGGTATCGGTGGCCTAGCAGGTTCATTAGGCGGTGTGATTTTCCCCTACATTATCGGAGTGATTTTAGATTCTTATAAAGCTGATAATGCTTTGTCAGCAGGATATAATGTTATATTTGTTGCTTGCGGCTGTGCGTATTTGTTTGCGTGGTTATTGATTCATTTCATCTCGCCTAAAATGCAAGCCGTTCAATCTTAAACCTTTCAACAATGAAAAAATTATTATTTGCTTTATTAGCCTTATCTGGAAGCGCTTTTGCGCAGGATGAGCACCATCCTCTCGAAGGGGCTTGGGACTTAAATGTATCCATGGAAAACCGCAATGGCGGAGTTTCTACCGCACCTTCTTGGTTAGAAGTGCGCCACTCAGGGCTTAAAACGTTGACTGGTCGTTTTGTGGGGGATGGCGGTTCTGCTCGTCCTATCTCAGAAGTGTTTTTTAAAGACGGCCACATCTCCTTTAAAATTCCGCCACAATGGGATAAATTCGATCCCTATATGTTTTTCGAGGGAGATTTGAAAGACGGGAAATTAACCGGTACGATTGTAAAACCAAACGGCAAAGCGATGGCCTTCACTGGTGTTCCTGCTCCCTCTTTATGGAGATCTGCGGAACCAGTTTGGGACAAACCGATTACCTTATTTAATGGCAAAGATTTAACGGGATGGAAAGCTTTAGGGCCTAAAAACCAATGGATCGTAGAGAATGGATCATTAAAAAGTCCAGAATCGGGAGCGAATATTTGCACAGAACAAAAGTTCAACGACTTTAAATTACACATCGAATTCCGCTTGCCTGCAGGAAGTAATAGCGGCGTGTATTTACGCGGACGTTACGAGGCACAAGTGGAAGATAGCTACGGAAAATCGCCTTACAATATCTATTTAGGCGGAATTTATGGCTTTATCGATCCCCTTTTCCAAGCAGCAAAACCTTCAGGCGAATGGCAGACTTATGACATCACCTTAGTGGGGCGTAAAGTCTCCGTTACCTTAAATGGTCAAAAAGTCATCGTCGAACAAAACATCCCCGGCATCACAGGCGGCGCGATGGACAGTGACGAAGCGGCACCGGGTCCTATCATGATGCAAGGCGATCACGGTCCGGTGGAATATAGAAACATCGTCTTGACGCCAGCAAAATAATGAAGAAATTAGCATTAACTGAAGATTGGACAGTTGTCCTTTTAGGCTTTTTAATCATCGGTCTAGCCCTAACGGGGATCAAAATTCCAAGTCCTTCATTCGGCTGGGAATCGACCTCGGATTTAACTGAAAAAGTGCTCACGGTGGGTAACCTAGTGAAGCTCGCCCAGATCTTTGTTTTCACTTACGTGATTGCGTTATTGGCGGCGAGTGTTTTGGGCAAAAGTGTGGCAGGAACCGCAAAAGGTTTTCCGATTGTTTTTGTCCTTACCTCATTGGCATTAGTTTTAGCGGGCAACGCCTTCTTGAAAAACTGGAACCTAGAAGCGGTGATCTTTAGCTTAACAATTGGTTTGTTGCTAAGCAATTTCTTCACCTTGCCGGCGTGGTTAACAGTGACGCTTTCGACAGAATTGTTTGTGAAAATTGGTTTGATTTTATTAGGAACGAGCGTGATTTTTGGGGATATATTAAAAGCCGGATCGCTCGGTTTAATTCAAGCATTGGTGGTTGTTATTTCGGTTTGGTATTTCGCTTTTTGGATTTCCAAAAAAATGGGCATCGACGAAGAGTTCGCCATCATGATTTCCAGTGCGGTGTCCATTTGCGGTGTTTCAGCGGCGATTGCAACCTCTGGAGCCATTAAAGGCGACTCCAAAAAGCTTTCTTACGTAATCTCCATCGTCTTGATTACGGCGATTCCGATGATCATTTTCTTGCCTTTTATAGCTCAGGCTTTGGGTCTTTCTCAAGCGGTGACTGGCGCTTGGTTAGGCGGTACGATTGATACAACCGGTGCAGTAATTGCCTCGGGAACGATGGTAGGAGAGGAGGCCTTGAAGATTTCCACGATTGTGAAATTCTCACAAAACGTCCTTCTTGGATTCGCGGCCTTCGCCATTTCGATCTATTGGACGATGACTAATAACCAGTCCGACACCGTAAAGGAAAGCAAGCCTACGGTGGGAATCATCTGGGAGCGCTTCCCTAAGTTCGTGTTAGGTTTCATCGCCGCTTCTCTTCTTTTCTCTTTCGTCATTTCGTCAGAAACGATTGAAACGGTGAAAGGCGGATTCAAATCTTTACAAGGTTTGTGGTTTGCTTTGGCCTTCACTAGCATCGGTTTAGAAACGAAGTTTGCGGACCTTTTTTCGAAAGAAGGGAAGAAGCCTTTGTACGCTTTTTTAATTGCACAACTCTTTAATGTGTTCGTGACATTAGCGGTGGCTTATGTATTATTTAACTAGTTTTTTATTGGTGATTAGCCTGGCTGTTTTCAGTCAGGCCAAAATCCCAATTTGTCACGTTCCTATCCCTAAACGTCTATCGGTTAAGCAACTCGCTACCCCTAAGTCTTCTCTGAAATCTACTGCCGGAATGAAGCGAATTCCTGCTGGCATTTTCTCCATGGGTTCGCACGATGCCCAAGGACGCGCCGATGAATATCCCATTCACAAAGTACAGGTGAAGGCTTTTTGGATGGATGAAACAGAGGTAACAAATGCTGCTTTTGCGGCCTTTGTAAAAGCAACTGGCTATGTTACGACTGCTGAAAAGGCCATTGATTGGGCGGAATTAGCTAAACAAGTTCCCGCCGGAACACCTAAGCCAGCCGATTCTCTTTTAGCCCCTGCTTCCCTCGTATTTGTCGCTACCACCGGTCCGGTTGATTTGAATGACTACTCCCAGTGGTGGCAATTTATACAAGGCGCAGATTGGAAACATCCGGAGGGTCCAGAGTCAAACTTGGTAGGCCGCGAAAATCACCCAGTCGTACATGTTTCCTGGGACGACGCGTCGGCCTATGCCCGTTGGGCTGGAAAACGTTTGCCCACAGAGGCAGAGTGGGAGTGGGCCACCCGCGGCGGGTTGAAGGATAAAATTTATCCGTGGGGAAATGAGTCGGTGAATAATGCGCCCTACAAAGCGAATAGTTTTCAAGGCCATTTTCCGTATGAAGATCAGGCTTTGGACGGATATAAAACCACTACTGCACCCGCGAAATCGTATCCTGCGAATGGATACGGATTGTATGATACCGCCGGTAATGTCTGGGAATGGTGCTCGGATTGGTACCGCAATGATTATTATAAAAAGAGTCTGGTGATTAATCCCAAAGGTCCAGCGACAAGCAACGATCCCGATGAACCAGGCGTCCCCAAACGCGTCATGCGCGGGGGATCATTCCTTTGCAATGACGGCTATTGTTCCAGCTACCGCAGCTCCGCACGGATGAAGTCCAGCCCTGATTCGGGCTTACAACACACAGGTTTTCGTTGTGTGAAAGATTAAAGAATATATTGTCTATGGTTTTTATAGAATATATAGTAATTTTGGCAAATGAAGTATGTGTTTTTCTTTTTAGCCCCTCTTTTTACTCTTTTTGCACAGTCGAATATTGAGCATCAATCGCAGGTTTGGTATGGATATTATTTGACCTATCCCATTAACAATCAATGGTATGTTCAAGGCGAAGTGCACACCCGTCATTTTGTAGATCCTTTAGTGCATCACCAAATGGCATTTCGGGCACATGTGCATCGAGTACTAAAAAAGAATTGGGATATTTCTGCCGGTGCTGCCGTGTTTTGGAATACCTCCAATAACCCTTTAGAATCAAATCGATTAGCCGTTCCGGAGTACCGTCCACATGTGGATATTTCTTACCGGCATAATTGGGGTTCGTTTCGAATAGATCACCGCATTCGCTCAGAGATGAGGTTTAATCAAGAGACTAATGCTTCGCGTACGGAATTAGGGGAGGCGATTAATTTTAGTAATTACCGTTTTAGGTACCGAATTCAGGCCTTTTTTCCTTTAATTAAGCAAATACAAGGAAAAGTGAATACAGAAATTTTATTGAATGCTGAGCAAGAAAATCCGGCAAATAGATTGGATCAACACCGGATGTTTGCTGGATTGAGTATTCCTATTCGATCGAATTTAACAGTTGATGTAGGGTATTTACACTCTTTTCAGCAACGACCTAATTTGAATTATTATGATCGGAGTATTGTAAGCATTATGGTATATCACCGACTTTAGTAAATAGTCACCACCACGCGTCGATACCTCGTCAATGCCGGCGAACCCGTATCGGTCCCCTCCACCACGACGTGATAGGTCTCGCCTTTTTTTGCACTAGATGGAAGTGTTACTTGGAGGCGGCCCTCTACTAATGTCGCCTCTGCTTTGCCGGATCCAGCCTCAGGATAGGGCCAAACCTTCAGCTTCACCGTATGTCCATCCGGATCTCTCGAGGTCACATTCAGCGTTAGTTTCGCCCCTGCTTTTGCTAAAGCATACATTCCCTCTTTCACCGTAATTTGCGGCGCGTGGTTTGCCTCTTTGAACGATTTTACACACCAATCCGCGCGTGCCGCGAAATCTTCTTGCGCGGCGATTAACCAGCGGGTTTGGGAATAATTAATGTCTAATTTCCCTGTCTCCGGGTTAAAATCTGCTGACTTTTCGTTATCCTCAAAACGAAACGGATTTCCTTCTGCTACTACGAATCGACCACCCCAACCCCCAAAATACGGGTTATTCAAATTATTCAATCCCACATCCACCAGGTGTAAAAATGCCGGAGAATCTCCCTCGGAAATAAAGTCATAGGGCTTGAACGAACCCCATTGGGCATTGGTTAATTTAGTAGGGTCGCCGTGAATGTGCTCGTCATCACCGGGCTGTTTTTGGCCATCACCATAGGAATAATACATCTGTAAAAGCGGTCCGTGATTTTGAATAATCTTCGGTCCCATGTACGTCCCCTCAAAATAGGGCTGAGTCGCCTTGGGCATCATGCGCTGCCATGGATAAGCAAAACTGCCAAACTGGTGGGCATTGTAAATGACCCGAATCTCTGGCCAATGTCCACCAATGTACTTTTTATAAGTCGCATCTTGATCCATAACGGTATAGATGATGGCTTTTTTCGAGACTTTATCTTTCAATGCGTCCCAGCCTGGCTTTCCCGCAAACTGCTCTTCGATCGATTTCAAAGCGCGCGCAATGGTATTCGTTCCACCCCAAGCCTGCAAGTAAATGGGCTCCGGATCAGTATCCAGCAGTTTCATTTTAATCCATTCTGAACCCTCGGTTACCTGCTCCATCTCCCCCTCAAAATCAATATTTCCCACCTTCACTAAACTGTTTAAGTAAGCAGGTGCAGGGTAGTTTTTATCGTGCAAAATCAAATTTGGATGCACTTGTGCATAAGCCTTCAATAGGTCTTGAATCCAGTTAACGCCTGGCCAGCGGAGATCGGTTTTGGCTCCATACATAGTACGCGTCATCTCCATTTCAGATGTAAATTTCGTTCCTTTTCCGTCGCCTTTATAATGCCACATCGAGCTCGAGTAAACTAAACCCTCCAGCTGGTATTCGTTCGAATAAAGGAGCATCCGAATGAAAGTATCCACGTCATCAATCTCGCCGTCGGTAGTGACGATCGTTCTAGGATATCGGCCTTTCGCAAAAAGAGACGCGCTCACTAGTAGCAGGAGTAGGATTTTTTTCATCTTAGGATAAATTTTAGGATATATGTATGCCAAAGCCCTGCAATAAACCGGCTAAACCATCTGGTGAAAACTTCGCTTTTTTGATTTGATTAATGCTGGGATGAATGACGTAATTGAAGGCGCTTCGGAAGTCCGCTTTGCTCACATTTGTCTGGTCAAAAAGAGCACCTGTCAGATCGCAATGATCGAATGTAGCCTCCGTGAAATCCGCTTCTGTGAAGTCCACTTCGTGTAAAGAGCAACCCGCGAACTTTGTTTTCTTCCCCTTGATTTGATAAAAAGAAGACAGGTTTAACACGCAAGATTCGAAACTCACTTCGAATAGAAATGGATTGCAAGCTTCGAATCGAAGGCCCTGCATTTTGCAGTCTTTGAAATGAACCTTTTGTAACGAAGCCCCGCTGATTTTGACCAAACTAAGATTACAAGACTCGAAGCTACAATCGACGAACTGAAAATTTTGAAAATCAGCTGACTCGAAAGTACAGTTTTTGAAAAGGCAATGTTCGTATTCGCCTGGGGCGAGCTTACTTTGTTTCTCGAATTTTTGATCGACGATATAAGGCATGTCCATGCCGCAAATTAGGGATATTTTCCTATTTTTACGCTAGTACTACGACCCTTTTTACTAAAAATGGAACTCTTCGATTTTCCTGCTGATCCGTCCACGAATTTGCTTCCAGCTGATGGAGTCGTGAATTATTACGGGAAAATTGTGACGCCATCAGAAGCGCTCGAGATCACAAAGGCATTGCTCGAAAATATCGAATGGCGTAACGACGAAGCCGTCATTTATGGCAAGCGTATTATCACCAAACGCAAGGTAGCTTGGTACGGCGACCAGCCTTTTTCTTATACGTATAGTAAAACCACGAAGACCGCATTACCGTGGACATCGGAATTGCAGTATTTAAAAAGCCTCGCTGAAAAGCATTCCGGCGAAACCTATAATTCCTGTTTATTGAATCTCTACCACGACGGCTCTGAAGGCATGGCCTGGCACAGTGATGGCGAAAAAGATTTGCGAAAAAATGGGGCGATTGCTTCGCTCAGCTTTGGGGCAGAAAGAAAATTCTGTTTCAAGCACAAGAAATCCAGCGATAAAATCGACGTCTTTTTAGAAGCCGGAAGTTTATTAGTCATGAAGGGCGAAACCCAAACCCACTGGTTGCACCGTTTGCCGCCCAGCACGAAAATTCATCAACCTAGAATCAATTTGACTTTCAGAACGATCGTCACGACAAGCGCAATATAAGCGGGGAAGCTGAAAAGCAAAAGCGCAAAAAGCACAGAGTCAAAAAAAACAGTTCCTTTTGTCTTCGCGTAGGCAAAAGCTCTCACGGGGATATAAAGCGGTAAAGCAAAATAATAGAGTAAACCACGAGCGAACCCGGGATGCACCGGCACTTTGATCAAGCGTTCCATCTTCTCAAAAACGACTGTATTAAAACGTACGCGATCGGCTGCTTCTCTGATGGGTGTGGTCCACGACAAATTCTCAAAAGCTAAGTGAATCCCTTTCCCAAAAGCCGTAAAACTCGAATAGCCAATCCCCGCAATTTGAACAATCGGGAATATCCCTTCCGCATGAGCGCTTTCCAAAATCCGACTAGCCCCCTTCTTAAAAGGCTGCAAATCGTGGGTATTGAGGCAAATTCCTTCGATGAAAATCAGTACAATTCCATCATTACGAAGGCAATGTACGGCCTGACTGAACGCGCTTGCATTGAGGTGCAAATGCTCTTTCCCCTCTCTTTGGCGAAATACCGGTATCATGTTTAATTGTCTTAATAGAAACCCGAAAACAGGATTTCTGAACACATCTCCCCTGGCTAAATAGTTGATTTTTCGAGGATACAGAGCGCCTATGATGACCGCGTCCAAAAACGAATCTGGGTGGTTAACGACCAATAAAACGGGACCTTTCGTGTTCATTAGCTCCGCATTTTTCACCACGATGGACGGGCAAAAAATACGTAGCGCAAAACGAACCAATATTTTTAAGAGAAAGATCAAAGATTTTTATAATTTTAAGCACCGCAAGGTTTAAAAAATATCGCATGCAAGCAAACTTTCTCTCTGTCGTTTTAATGCCCATCGCCCTCGCCATTATTATGACGGGCTTAGGCTTATCGCTTACCATCGCAGATTTTAAACGGGTCTACGAATACCCCAAAGCAGTCATTATAGGATTGGGCACTCAGATGATTCTCTTGCCTATCATCTGTTTTTTCATCGTGAAAGCTTTAGATCTACCCGCTGAATTAGCCGTAGGTTTAATGCTTTTAGCAGCCGCTCCCGGAGGTCCTTCCGCGAATCTTTATTCGCATATTGCCAAAGGCGACGTCGCCCTCAATGTCACCCTCACCGCCCTAAATAGTATTCTTTCCGTCATTTCGATTGCCTTTATCGTGAATCTTTCGATGAAGCTATTGATGCAACAGGATGCGTACATACCCTTGCAATTCTCGAAAGTGTTAGAAGTTTGTATGATCGTGATTTTACCCGTTTCGATTGGAATGATCATTCGAAAAAAAGCACCCGGATTCTCCGCGCGATTAGAAGCGCCAGTGAAAATGTTGTCTGCCATTTTCCTCGCCTTGATCATCTTTTTAGCTGGATGGAAAGAACGCGATCACTTGATGTACGATATTCAAACCGTAGGCTTAGCCTGCCTTTTATTTAATGTGGCCTGTCTTTCGATTGGATATTATCTGCCGCGTTTACTGAATTTAAATAAGAAGCAAGCCATCGCAATAGGGATGGAAATAGGCATTCACAATGGAACGTTAGCCATTTTTATAGCCTTAAATGTGATAGGAAATGGAACGATGACGATTCCAGCGGTGATTTATAGCATCATCATGTTTATAACAGCGGCTGTTTTTGGGTGGCTGGTGAACCTGCGAAACTAAATCTTCGAAACTAGTCTGCGGACTCCGAGCTAGCCCTTTTCTTTTCGATCTTTTTAACATTCCAAATATACAGCGTCTCCACCTTCGCCCTCGCCCAAGGCGTCTTGCGCAAGAAAGTCAAACTCGATTTGATACTCGGATCACTCGCAAAACAATTAATGCGAATCTTGCGTGCCATCTCTTCCCAACCTAATAGATCAACAAGATCAGTTAAGATTGTTTCAAGTGTTACACCGTGTAAGGGATCGTTGCTCATATGGATGGATTAGAAAACCAAGAGGCGTACTCCACATAATTATAGGCGGTACGTTTGAACACTTCCGCCGCATCCGGGCTCACCTCTTTTAAATATTTGGCTGGATTTCCCGCATAAATAGTTCCTGCCGGAACTCGAGTTCCTTGGGTCACGACGGCTCCAGCCGCGACGATACTTCCGGATTCAATGTAGGCATTGTCCATCACGATCGCCCCCATTCCGATGAGCACATTATCTTCAATGGTACAACCATGTACGATCGCATTGTGCGCGATGGAAACGTAGTCGCCTATGGTGGTGACGGTTTTTTCAAAGGTGCAATGAATCACGGCGCCATCTTGAATATTGGTATAATTCCCAATGCTGATCGCATTCACATCCCCGCGCACCACTGCATTGAACCATATCGTACAATGATTTCCGGTGCGCACATTGCCCACAATGGTGGCATTGGGAGCTACCCAATTTTCTTCTCCTAAAGAAGGCGATATTCCTTTTACAGGTAAGATTAAGCCCATTTTCCTTGTAGTTTCAGTACTTTTTCAATCACATCTCTAACCGCACCGCGCCCACCATTGAAAGGTGAAACGTATTTCACGACTTGATGCAATTCAGGGATCGCATCTGCCGGACAAGTACTTAAAATATCCAGACGTGAAAGTATCTTCAAATCGGCCATATCGTCCCCCATGTAGAGAATTTCGTTTTCTTTGACCCCAAGTTTAGACAATAATTCTAGGTAGGTTTCTAACTTATCTTTCCCGCCTAAGCCGAAATAGATGTGCTGAAATTTTAGGTTTTCTAAGCGCTTTTTTACCCCTGCATGACTTCCTCCCGTGATGACGCACATCGTGTAATTCGCCTCGCGTGCTTTTTCAAGCGCATAGCCATCTCGGATATAGAAGGTGCGGAAGTGTTCACCTGTTTCGAGCACGTGAACATTGCCATCCGTCATCACCCCATCGACGTCAAAAATGAAGGCTTTTATATTTTTAAATAAGGAAAGTACGTTAGACATAGGAATTAATTTGACCCAAATATCTGAATATTTTATGTATTTTTATCCGTTTATGCAGAATACGTCGTCTTTGTTTCGCATCCTATTTTTTATACTCGCCCTGAGTTTTGGCCTTTCTGCGCAAAAAATTCAGGTAGGCCCTTATGTTATTCGGGTGAATGGAACCCAGGTTGAAAAAAATCAGTGGGGCCCGTCAGAGATTTCATATCGCATTGCGAACGATAGTCTTGTTTTTCAGGTATCGGAATTCCAGTGGCTTCCTACATCGAATTTAGGGTTAGCAAAAGGCGGAGAAATTACCGGCGAGAAACTGGGGCATAATAAAGCGCTTTTAAAATTTGATTCCCTTCTATTAGAGCCTGCAAATGGTATTTTATGCTTCTCATCAGGGAATTGGATAGAAAATGAAAATACGATTAAGGGGGATGGAACTCTCACACTAAGACGTAAAAGCAAATTATTTAGCTTTGAATTCAAGGCCACAGAATTAGTTAAAATGAAAGGGGAGGGCTGGGAAGTAGAAGGCAAACCCCTATTCAAGGACTATGGCAAAGGACTAACGGGCGACGCCCGATTGCGTTTTGGAAGTTTGGGGACGATGTCTGCTCCGCTGATTTGGTTCCTGCCAGACTCATCGATTATAGTGCCAGAGGGACGTTGGTCTAGCTCCTTAAGCGATTCAGATTCGCTATTTAGAGGCAAACTGTCAGGTCAGTGGTATCCTAAAAATCAGACCTTCCATTTTAAAAAATTACCCGGCGCCACGAACCCATCTTTGTTCGAAGACACTTTTCACGAGATACGAATGTCAGTGGATTTAGGGGTGTTGCGCGTGAAAGAAAAGCGCATCGATTTCTACCAGATTCTGGGCAGAAATCAGGTACCCGCTTGGGTCGAATCGAAGGATTATTATAATTACGGACGGATCCAAGAATTACAGGGGCTGTTGAATTATAGTCCCATACGGATCCTATACCGCTATTTAGTGGAGAATAAAACAGAAACAGCTACCATCGGGGATCTCGCGGTCTTGGTGAATCGCAAGCCGGAACAGATTCAATCGGGCTTTCAGTCTTTCGTGGAGGCGGGCTATATGAAGATAGAGGACGATCAAATTTCTTTCACTAATCAAGGGAAGCATTATGCGCGGGTGGCCTATGAGAAAAAGGATTTTGACACCTTTTATGCGGCCTCCATGGGAGATCGATTAGATGCAGATTCGGCCTCCATGAGCCTCGATTTAGTGGAAAAGAAATTACGGATCAGGGGAATTCAGCAGGTGATGATTTCGGACTCATTGAAGGCGGAATTTATTCCGTATGATGAGGCTTTGACCTTCCAAAAAGGGCGAGACTTTAATTTCCTGGGAGAAATCAAGATCGGGGATTACCGTTTCCGCGGGCCAGATTTTGCCTTTAAATTCAATGATTTTACGGCACAATTCACGAAAATCGATTCCATTACTTTCATCCCAAAAGGCCAATCAAAAGAATTTGGAGGCCAATTTCGATACGAATCGGGTTCCATCATTTTGAGTGCGCCAGGCAATAAATCCGGACGTTTCGGTGTTGCAGAATACCCTAAACTACTCATCCCGAATGGAATGACGGCTCATTTCGATGAGCCCTGGCGCGCAAAAGGGGTGTATGAATCAAGGTATTATTTTAAAGTTCCGTCCATTGCGTTAGATAGTCTGACTAAAAAGGCCCCTGTTTTCATCGGTACGTTCAATTCCCCCGGACTTTTGCCTCCTTTAAACACGCAATTGGTGTTGAAGCCGGACCAAAGTTTTGGCTTTACTTATTTTCAAAAATCTCCATTAGCCATTTATCAAAAGAAAGGAACTTTAGTGCTAAGTGAGCCTCTCGAAATGGATAAAAAGGGCTTACACACCGCTGGAACCTTTTCAATAGCGGGTTTTCAGTCAGCTACGAAAGAGGCTTTCTTGTATCCAGATTCGTTAGTCAGTACGGGTCTAGGAGGAAAATTAGGCGAAATGGCTAATAAGAAAGGTCCCATTGCCACCCTTCCAGCGCATCGCTTTACCTGGTTACCTAAGGAGGATTCGCTTGCTGTTTATCCGGAGAAAAACTCTTTCGCGCTCTATGGAAATCAATTGCAATTAGAGGGGCCGGTATGGATGCATCAGAAGGAGGTTTTTGGAAAGGGCGAGATAACCTTAGGGGACGGGAAATTGCAATCGGAATTGTTTTATTTCCAACCGGCCACTTGGAAATCGAAAGACGCTTCGCTCTCGATAGGCCTAAAGAAACCGGTATTTATCGCGGAAAGAATCGCCATCGAAGCGGTACCAGGAGCAGTGAACCTAGCCTTCAAACCGGTGGAGGAGACGCAAGTCATTTTGCCTATTCAAAAGTATAAAACGACTTATTCGGGGGCTATTTGGGAACAAAAAAATCAGAAAATTAAGCTCCAAAAACTCGAATTACAATCGCTGGATTCTGCTGTAAAATCAGGGCCTATTTTGGCCAAATCGGGTATTTTAGATCAAGTTTCAGAAGTGTTATCGCTAGAAGGAGTAAAAGAAATAGAAATAGGGCCGGCCACGGTTTATCCAGCGAAAGGCCTGCTAGCCATCGCGAAAAGTGGGCAATTCAAATCATTATCCGGTGCGAGGGCAACCGTAAATGGCCATGTTTTGGCAAACATTAATACCGTCACCGCTAATGCACTTCGATTTACAGGAACCGCGTCGTATTTATTGCCAGTTGAAGGAAGCGATAGTTTAGTAATTCCCATGAAGAACTTCGATTTTCTTCCCGAAGGAATACGTGCAGAGGCGCGCTATATCGAGAAGACGCCACTGAAACTGACTTCACATCAAGAGTTTAAAGGGGATGTCTATTTTCTATCAGAAAAACCGAGTTTAGAATTCAAAGGCTCCATTCGTCCCTTATTAGGCACATTGAAGTTTAAAACGGCTTGGATTCCTTTCGCAAATTCAAAAGGAATTGTGGTGAACGATGAGTTAAAAGATGAACTTGGACGCTCGGTGACCGCCGGAATTTTCGTGAATGCAGACAATAAATTATACCCGTCTTTCTTAGGGCCTATGTCGAATGAAGACGATCCGGTCTTGTTTAAAGCAGCGGGAGAAGTGACGGAAGCCTCCGAAGTATATAGCATCAAAAATGCGGAATCCCAGATGCATTTATCCATCCCTAAAAAGCGGGTAGACACGGATGGTATGGTTCAATTGTTTACGGGGAATAAGCTGGTACGGTCTTTTGGCAAGATTTCCATGTCGCTGGATACCTTAATTCCGCGCATCGAATCCTGGCTCAGTTTGCAATTCCAGGTACCTGTTCCTATCCTCGCTAAAATGGGCGACCGTATTGTGCGCTATAATCTAGATGAAGGTTTGCAAACAGCTGCGGCGGATGAACCGGAGAATCGGGATGAATATCTGAAAAGAGTGGAACCTATTTTAGGGAAGAAATTGACGGAATCTGTCAAAACAAAGATGGATCGCGAACACATCGCCTTAGACAAAGTCGATCCGGAATTTGCGAGTATGATTAATTTTTCGTCTGTAAAATGGGCCTGGTCCCCTAATTTGAGCGCTTTTTATTCCATTGGCGATTTACCACTGATTAATGTGGGGCCAGTGGATGTGAACGCAACAATTAAAGGATTTATGGAGGTAGTGAAGAAGCCAAATAAGGAGGAGTTTTACGCCTATTGGGAATTATCGGAAGATCTTTGGTATTATTTCGCTTATTTTGAGGGAGAGTTAGGCGTTTATTCTTCGGATAATTCCTTCCTTGCCACAGTCAGGGAGTCGATGAAAACACAGAAAAAAGGCGGAATAAAAGTCGTGGAGGCCGCTGCGGAAGAAAAGAATGCTTTTGTTAAACGATTCACATCGTATTATAAACCTTTGATTCCCGTGAAGAAGGCGCCAGCGAAAAAAGAACCAACAAAAACAAAACCAGCCACTAAAGGCAAAGAGAAAACAGGTGGATTTTAAGAGAATTCGATATTTAAAGCAGTTTTTTGATTGCCTAGACCGATGGGGTTTGGTGCGCCGCGATCCCTTTGGGAATCCGATCGGGATGAAGCGAATTGTGGTGTTCGTTTTAGGCTGGCTGACTTATGCGCGCTTGAGCATTTATAATCGTACAGAAATTAAAGGAACGGAAAAGATTGAGGATTTACCACGTGAAGGCGTCTTATTTCTGTCGAATCACCAAACCTATTTCATGGACGTGATCTGTTTTTATCACATCTTTTTCTCCGTGAAATGGCGGATAAAAAATAGCATTCGTTTCCCCTTTTATCTTTTAGCACCTCGCTCCCGACTATTTTACGTGGCGGCTTCGGAAACGATGAAAGAAGACGGATTTCTCCCAAGAGTATTTTCATTAGCCGGCGCGATTTTAGTGAATCGCTCTTGGCGAGCACACGGTCAGGATGTGAAACGCGACGTTGATTTAGAAGCACAAGAAAAAGTGAGTAAAGGCCTCGCATTTGGGTGGGTTGTCAGTTTTCCACAAGGAACCACGCGGCCTTTTGCGCCCATTAGAAAAGGTACGGCGCATTTAATTAAGGCCGCTAATCCCATTGTCGTTCCCGTTCAAATCAACGGCTTCAGACGCGCTTTTGATAAGAAAGGCTTCTTTCTGAAGAAGCGAAACACGACTTTAAGCGTGGAATTCAAGGACCCGATTCGCTTCAAAGAATCGGACACCATCGAAGAGATATTACAGCGAATCTCGGATGAAACCGGCATTCCGATGGCGGATAGTCATGTTAACTAAAACCCAAGGCATCGTCATTTCCTACCTGCGTTATCGAGAAACCTCGATATTAGTAAACGTATACACGGCCGAATTAGGGATTTGTTCTTATATCGAAAATGGGGTTCGTTCTGCCAAAGCCAAGCATAAAATGGCCCTCTTCCAGCCGCTCACACAGCTCGATTTAGAGGTCTACCACAAGCCTGGAAAAGGTTTGCACCGCATCTCCGAAGCTAAATGCTCTTTTCCCTACCAAGGAATCCCCTTTGATATTGCGAAGTCTTCTCTCGCTCTTTTCTTATCTGAAGTATTAAGTAAAGTCTTGAAAGAAGAAGAAGCGAATCCCGTGCTTTTCGAGTTTTTATGCCAATCATTGCAATATTTAGATCGAGCCGTAGATCATTTTGAGAACTTTCACCTGCAGTTTTTGTGGCAATTAGCGTCCTATTTGGGTTTTGGCGCTAGCACATCTGCGGAATTCTGCCAGCAATTAAAGGCGGCAGGGTGCATCGTCCCCACCTTCGCGGGACTGGACGCATTGATTCAGGCAGATTATGGTCATCCCATCGTGCTGCACCGGGCAGAGCGTAAAGAATTAGTAGCGGCGATGATAAATTATTATCAATTGCACATGGAAAACTTCGGAGAGATTCGTTCCTTGCAAATATTACAAGAAGTATTAGCCTAAAAAATAGTAAGTACTATATTTTTTTTCAAATAAAATTATTTCTACTATATTTAAAAATATTTATATTTAATCATAATAAAATCATAGAAATACCATGAAAACATTTTGCTCTTACGTGCTTTTTATTTTATTAATTGTATGTTATAATCAATCTTATGCTCAAAAGTTTAAATACCCAAGACTTTCTGGAGATGTAAAAAAGGAATCAAAAAAATATGAAAAAGAGGGTTGGAACAATTTCCCAGGTAATATGCCTATTGGGCAACAGCTTAATAATACATTCAACAAACAAAATGAGTTAGATGAAGAGGGCATGCAAAAATGGTTTTTTGCAAGTGGAGTTTCCGTAGGTCAGACACTTGCAGCTGCAGAAATGCAAGCAAATGAGTTAGCGAAAAACGATTTAGTACAACAAGTTGAATCTGATATTAAATCTTTTACTGAAACTAATTTAGCAAATAATCAGTTGTCAAAAGATGAAGCTGCAAGTATAACAAAAACAGTTAGCGTTGTAACAAATAAAGTTGCTCAAAAATTGGGTAGAGTTGTTCCTTTGTTGAGAATTTACAGAGAAACAGCAAATAACTATGAAGTTCAGGTTCAGGTTGGTTATAATATTTCATCTGCAAAAAAAATTATGCTTGAGGAAGTGAAAAAAGAACTTGGAGTCGATGCTGAAAAAATCAAGGATAAAATGAATAATTTTTTATATTCTAATCAATAAATCTGTTTACTCATGCGAATATTATTGTTTTTAATTTTTTTCATTTCATGTCGTGTTTCTTTTGCCTCATCCATTGCTTGCGTTGATACCACATTAAACGAAGAGTTTTATGTAAAATATGATTCTAACCTTACTCCAGAAGAAAATAAAGACCAAGCTATCAATCTAGCACTATTAAATAGTCTAGAAAATGCTTATGGGAAAATTATTACATCTTCTAATGATATGACGATTAGTAATTCTACGGAATCTAAAAATAATAACACTTCTAGTACTAGTTTTAAAAGTAGGACCAAAAGTCTTGTACAAGGTAAAGTGCTAAAAATAATTGACCTGTTATATGAAAAACGAATAAGTGAAAAATATGCTATGGTAAATGGCGAAAGAGTTAAAGTTAATTCAGAGTTTAATTATGTTCGAGCCCAATTTATTGCAACTGAATCCAATCAACCAGTTTTTTTTGAGCAGGAAATGGGAAATATTCAAAAGCAACTTGAGCTTATTGGTCAAAATGTTGAAAAAAACACAAAAGATATTTCAAGTGTCAAACAAAATATAGAAGAACTAAATAAGAGTGGAGGGCGAATAATAAATGCTTCAACCTATAAAGAATTAACTTTCAACATAATCAATCAGTTAAACACAAACGCAAAAAAAGAAGAATTAATTATAGATCTTGTCAATAGATTTCCTGTCGAAGTTCGACAAATGCTATCTGTAAATTCTCCGGGAGGAGAAGCGTTTAATATTTTGTATTCTTTATTAGGGGAGTATGGAGGTCTTTATTCAATTACTTTGCCTATCGCTATCGAAGCAGTAGAACCATTGATTCAAAATATTGAAAAATCAAATAATCCTGATTTATACGCTTTATATTTATTTAGAAAGTTATCTGTCTTTATCGAGTCAGCATCTGCTGCCCAGCGGGGGGCTGAAGTCAGCATAGATAAATTTATCAAATTAAAGGAAATAGGAGATCAGATTATCTCTAAATTTTCTGAGAGCGATGATTTGAATTTAATGTTGCGATATCACTATTATTCCACAATTCTGGGGTATTATAATCTGGTTGGAATAAGAAGAGTTTATATACATGATTTAAAAACTTCTATAGGTTTTGGCGATGAAATGTTAGGTATTTACGCGAGACTTCTTGAGAAAAAGTCATTCGCAAATAAAAGTAGAATTTTAGATCAAATTAATTCAGGTGTAGAATGGTATAATAGTAATGGATTTGGTGTGCCTAGTAAAACGAATCTTCATAATTCAAGTACAATTTTAATCGATTATTTATACGCACAAGATCCGGTTTTCCAAAAATCTCTGGGCTTTATGCCATTTACATATAAATATATAGTTCAAACTATGATTGAAAACCATCAAAAAGAAGGCGGCTTAGATTATCTTTTGAAATTCTGTCTTAAAATCTGATTTTCTATGTTGTTTTGAGTCATGATCTATCATCTTCAACCTGCGGTAAATCCGGATCATCTCGACATAACTTTTCGGTTTACCCCTCGTAAACCGGGCAAACAGGTGATTCAACTCCCTATTTGGCGACCAGGACGTTACCAAGCCCAAAACTTTGCAAAAAATATTCCTGTACTTAAGGCATTCAGCGGAGGCGTGCCTATTGCGATCCACAAAATCGCTTCCTCTACCTGGGAGCTGATGGCGGAGGAACCTGTCGAAATCCGCTATAGTTATTACGCGAATCAGCCTGATGCCGGCGGTTCGGTCATCGAAACGGATTTGATTTATATCAATTTCATTAACTGTTTATTATACGTAAAAGGTCGTGAAAACGAGCGCTGCGAAATACACATTCAAAAGCCCGACGGCTGGAAAAGTGTGTGCACCTTCAAGAATGGAGGAAAATACCGCGAGCTAGTGGATTCCCCTTATATGGCCGCTCCAGCTATTTTTCAACATAAATGGAACTGCAATGGCGTAAAATTTGCGATTGATGTGGTGGGATCGCGCCAGGCTTTGACAAAAAAATTAACCGACGCTTACGAGAAATTCACCCAAACCCAGCTAGACTGGATGGGCCACTTCCCCGTCAAAGAATACCACTATATGTTATGGGTTTGTCCATCCCCTTATTACCACGGCGTCGAGCACACGAAATCGACGATGATGGTGATGGGCCCGCCAGATCGCGATGCGTACGAAGATCTGATCGGTTTAGGTTCGCATGAATTATTTCATGTGTGGAACATCGCTACGATTCGTCCCGCAGCATTATTTCCTTACACCTATCACCAAGAAACGCCTTTTTCTACGGGCTGGGTCGTAGAAGGAATCACTACCTATTTAGGGGATTTATTTTTATATGAGTCAGGCGTTTGGACTCAGCAGGAATACCTTGCAGGACTTTTAGGGAATTTGAAACTGCATTTCGATCGGGATGCTGCCGCGCAGCAATCGCTGGAAGAAAGTTCAATCGATTTATGGCTGGATGGCTATGGGACGAGTTTGCCGAATAAGCGCGCGTCGATTTATTATAAAGGGGCGGTGGTGGCCCTGGCTTTGGACCTAAAAATGCAATCGAAAAATGGGAAATCGCTAAAAGAAATAATGCGGGCCATGAATGCGGAATTTGGTCAGCTTAAAAAGGGCTATACGAAAGCGGACTTCATCCGCATCTGCGAAGGCATCTACGGCGATTCGTTGCATGACTTTTTCCATACCTATGTTGAAACCAACGCAGACATTACTTTAGACCTCATCGAGATTCTGGACCAGTCAGGATTACAATTTCATCACGATGAGCTAAAAGGTTGGACACTAGGTAAGTTATAACGCAATTAAAATACGTACCTTTTCTTTAAAGTTGACATTCTGTCTTTAAAAGCGCTTTAATTTTTCCTAAATTTTTAGGAATTTTAAGCAATGAAAGAATTTCACACCTTAATTAGAAAGACTAGAATAGACAAGGGCTATAGCCAGGACTATGTTGCGTCACAGGTGGGGATTACTTTATCTGCTTTTTCTAAAATTGAACGTGGGCTAACGAACCCTTCTTTAAGTCGAATGAAGCAAATTGCGGAAGTGCTGGAAGTGGATTTATCGGTTCTATTTAGGCCAAAAGATTATCCCCATTTCTCCGGCGTCGCAGACCCCGGCGGTCCCATGGCACCCGTTTCACGCTACGAATTCGAAGCCTACGTAGGGCTGTTGCGCGACCTTCAGGAGCAATTACGCGATTTATCTGATCGCATCGTTTAATCCCCCTTTTTCATTGCGGAATCAGGGCTTATGCCTAAATTGCAGGTTCAAAATCAATTGCTATGTTGAATAGACCGCGTCGTAACCGTTCCAGTGCCGCTATCCGCACGATGGTGGAGGAAAATCGCCTATCAGTGAAGGATTTACTCTTCCCTCTTTTTGTGATGGATGGACAAAATACCCAAACGGAAATCAAATCCATGCCGGGCATTTACCGTTACACGACGGATTTGTTATTGAAGGAAATCGAATCTTGCGTAAACTTGGGCATTACTTCGTTTGCGCTGTTTCCTCAAGTTGCCGAGGAGCGCAAGGACACGTTAGCGACAGAATCACATCGTAAAGGCAGTCTTTATTTAGAGGCCATTCATGCGGTGACGAGCCGTTTCCCCGAGATTTCGATGTTAACGGACGTGGCGATGGATCCTTATAGTTCAGATGGGCATGATGGGATTGTTCGCGGCGGCGAGATTTTGAACGATGAGACCTTAGAAGTATTGGCCAAAATGGCCATAGCACAAGCCCAAGCCGGATCTAAACTGATCGGACCTTCAGACATGATGGATGGCCGTGTGGGTTATATCCGCGATTCTTTAGACGATGCAGGTTTCACGAATGTGGGCATTATGGCCTACAGCGCGAAATATGCGTCTGCTTTCTACGGACCTTTTCGCGATGCCTTGGAGTCTGCGCCTAAATTTGGCGATAAAAAGACCTACCAAATGAACCCCGCAAACAGCCGCGAAGCGCTGCGCGAGGCAGAATTAGATGAATTAGAAGGAGCAGATTTCTTGATGGTTAAACCGGCTTTGGCCTACTTAGACATCATATCATTACTCCGCGATAATACAAATTTACCGATTGCAGCCTATAACGTCTCTGGCGAATATGCCATGGTGAAAGCAGCCGCTGCGAATGGCTGGATTGATGGCGAAAAAGCCATGCTGGAGAGCTTGCTAGCGATGAAGCGCGCAGGAGCCCAGGTGATTTTGACCTATTTTACCAAAGAATTTGCCCAATTAAAAATATCATAAAATGTCGTCAGACCGTTACATGCAACGAGGCGTTTCCGCCTCGAAAGAAGATGTCCATAAAGCCATTGCGAACCTAGATAAAGGCCTATTTCCGCAGGCATTCTGTAAAATCTCCCCAGATATCTTGGGAGGCGATGCAGACTATTGCAACATCATGCATGCGGATGGGGCGGGGACGAAGTCGTCTTTAGCCTACCTATATTGGAAAGAAACGGGCGACATCTCCGTGTGGCGCGGTATCGCACAAGACGCGGTCGTGATGAACACTGACGATTTAATCTGCGTAGGAGCAACGGACCAAATGTTGCTTTCCAGCACCATCGGCCGCAATAAAAACTTAATCCCTGGCGAAGTCATCGCCGAAATTATCAACGGCACAGAAGAAGTCTTACAAATGCTTCGCGATAACGGCATCGGAATCTATTCCACCGGCGGCGAAACCGCAGATGTAGGAGATTTAGTGCGAACGATCATCGTGGACAGCACGGTCATCGGCCGCATGAAACGTTCGGACGTTATTTCAAACGGCAATATCCAAGCAGGCGATGTGATCATCGGTTTAGCCTCAGATGGCCAGGCGAATTACGAAACGACTTATAATGGCGGAATGGGCAGCAATGGCTTGACTTCTGCGCGTCATGATGTGCTAGGGAAATACCTAGCGACGAAATATCCTGAGTCATTCGATCCTTCGGTTCCCTCAGATTTAGTGTATTCTGGTTCTCGCAACTTAACAGAAGCGGTTCCTGGCACCCCATTAAACGTAGGCCAATTGATTCTTTCCCCTACGCGCACCTATGCGCCGGTCGTGAAGGCTTTATTGACTGAATTGCGTCCTCATTTACACGGAATGGTGCATTGTTCTGGCGGAGCGCAGACGAAAGTGATGCACTTTGTGAACCATGTCCACGTGATTAAGGACAATTTATTCCCGATTCCTCCTTTGTTTGATTTGATCCAAAAAGAGAGCGGAACCAGCTTCCAAGAAATGTACCAAGTATTCAATATGGGCCATCGTTTAGAAGTCTATGCGAATCCAGCTCACGCGGATGAAATCATTCGCATCTCCCAGTCCTTCGGTATTCCAGCCCAAATCGTAGGCCGCGTAGAGGCCTCAGCGACTAAGAAGCTGACCATCAGCAGCCCTTACGGAGAATTTATTTATGAATAGTGTTTGCTATTAAGCGAATTATTTTTTAGATTTGCACCCCCATTTAAAGGGCTTTTAAAAGTTTTTCATTTGTCTTGAATCACTAGCCTCGTGGGATTGTTTCACTTAAATACAGTAAAAATGTACGCAATCGTAGAAATTGCCGGGCAGCAATTTAAAGTAGAAAAAGACCGTTCTGTTTACACCCACCGTTTGGCGGGAGCAGAAGGCGCTGCACTGGTTATCGACAAGGTATTACTTGTTGACAATGACGGAAAAATTTCCGTAGGAGCTCCCTTAGTAGCTGGAGCCACTGTAACTGCTAAAATTATCTCTCACTTACGTGGAGAAAAAGTTTTAGTTTTCAAGAAGAAGCGTAGAAAGACCTACCAGAAAATGAATGGTCACCGTCAAAATTTGACAAAAGTATTGATTGAATCAATCAATTTAAAATAAGTCTTAAACTAAGCGATTCTTCGGAACGCATAAATAAATAATACCATGGCACATAAGAAAGGCGCCGGATCATCTAAAAACGGTCGCGAATCACATTCTAAACGATTAGGCGTTAAGTTATTTGGAGGTCAAGCAATCATTGCAGGAAATATCATCGTTCGTCAACGTGGTACTGCTCACAATCCTGGCTTAAACGTAGGAATCGGAAAAGATCACACATTATTCGCTTTAGCGGATGGTGTTGTTAAGTTCAAAAAAGGTTTTAAAGGACGTTCATTCGTTCACGTTTTACCTATTTCAGCTGACGCAGCTCCTGCAGATGCACCAGCGAAAGCACCAGCTAAGAAAGCAGTTCCAGCTCCAGTAGCTGAGGTAGCAGTAGAGGCAGCAGCAGAGGCTCCAGCTAAGAAAGCTCCTGCAAAGAAGGCAGCAGCTGACACAGCAGAGAAAAAAGCACCAGTGAAAAAAGCAGCTAAGGCTGAGTAATTCACCTCGCATTATATAGGAAACCCGGCATGAAAATGCCGGGTTTTTTTGTTTTTTGGAAACCAAATAGGACGTACCTTTGTTCTACTTTTTAAATACCCCCTCATGAACAATACAACATCCATCCATATTTATACTGAATCCACGCCTAATCCGCATTCCATGAAGTTCGTCTTCAATATGGAACTACTTCCGGAAGGCATGTCATTCGACTACACACAACCAGCAGACGGATTAACGAAGGAGAAAAATTCCCCATTAGCCGTTGCTTTATTCGGATTCGATTTCGTCTCCCGTGTATTCATCACCACTAATTTCATCACCTTAACTAAGTCCGAGTCAGTGGCTTGGGAAGATGAATTATTTGGGATTAAGTCCTATTTAAAGAAGTATTTCGAAGAGAAACACCCCGTGTTCTCTCTGCCTGAAACGGCGATTGCAGACGATCAATCTAATGACACCCCTGCTATCAAGCAAATCAAACAAGCCTTAGACGAATACGTTCGCCCAGCAGTTGAATCTGATGGCGGCGCGATTACCTTCCACTCTTTTGACGAAGCAACAGGCCAAGTAAAAGTATTATTGCAAGGATCTTGCTCAGGCTGCCCGTCTTCTACGTTAACCCTAAAGCAAGGTATCGAAGCGCTATTAACGCGCATGGTGCCGGGTGTGAAGGAAGTGGTGGCGGAAGGGGTTTAATTTTACTAAATCTCCTGCGGAGATTTAGTAAAATTAAAAGAATAGAGCATAAAGCACAAAGCATAAAGTAGGAATAAAAAAGGGGGCCTCGGCCCCTTTTTTTATGATATCAGAAATGATTTAAACATTTCATAAAGGTTATCGCCGCAGGCGATACCATCTTTATTCTTTATGCTCTATGCTTTATTCTTTACAAATAATTTAAAACATCCCGCAACTCAATAACCTCCCTAAAATTCTCATGCTCCACCTTGTGCGAAACCACTTCGTGAGCCCAAGTCGTGTGGAAAGGAACATGAATTCCATGTCCACCCACCGCAAGAACTGGGAGAATATCTGATTTTAATGAATTGCCTATCATCGTGAAATGGGCCGGATCCACATCGAGGTGTTTGATGAGTTTTAAATAATCGCTTTCCTGCTTATCCGACATGATTTCGATGTGGTGGAAATATTGTTCTAGGCCTGATTTAGCAAGTTTTCGCTGTTGATCCAAAAGGTCTCCTTTGGTAGCTACGACTAAGCGGTATTTCCCTTGCAGGGCTTGTAATACTTCTTCTACGCCAGGAAGAATTTCAATGTCGCGTTCTAATAATTCTTTTCCTAGGTTGATGATTTTTTCGATTCCATCTAATCCCATGGTGCCTCCAGATACTTGAATGGCTGTTTCGACCATGGATAGCATGAAGCCTTTGACCCCATATCCATATAAAGCGAGGTTGTTCATCTCGACTTTGAAGAGCTCTTGTCCCGTCGTATGTACAGGTAAGTAGTCTTCCATAAGCGCACAGAATTTATCCTCTGTCTCTCTAAAATAAGGCTCGTTCACCCAAAGGGTGTCGTCAGCATCGAATGCGATTACGTGGTTCATTTTTTCAAATATCAAAGTTCAAAAACCAAATTTCAAAGAGCAAAGAAGAAAGTTCAAATTCAAGGATCAAAATCTTCCTCCGGACTCATTTCCTCCGGACTATTTATTCCACATTTGAACTTTACTCTTTGAACTTTGGTCTTTACTTCATATTAGCAAAGCAAAGCTTTGCTAATATGAAGTTGCAATCGTAATAAAATCAGCCGCCACAAGCGAAGCGCCACCGATTAAACCACCATCTACGTCTGCGCAAGCGAATAATTCTTTTGCGTTTTTCGCATTACAGCTTCCGCCGTATAGGATAGAGCAATCGTCGGCTACGCTTTGGCCATATTTTTTAGCAATATGTGCACGTAAAAAGGCGTGCATCTCTTGTGCTTGTTCTGAAGAAGCAGTTAAACCTGTTCCGATCGCCCAGATAGGTTCGTATGCGATGACTACTTTTCCGAACTCTTCAGCCGATAAGTGGAATAAGCTTTCCGTTAATTGTTGTGCTACATGGCCTAAGAAATCAGCGCCTTCGCGTGTTTCTAAGCTTTCGCCGCAGCAGAATAAAGGAGTTAAGCCGTTTGCCAAAGCTGCATCAGTTTTAGCGGCTAATTGCTCATTCGATTCAGCGAAGTATTGACGACGCTCGGAGTGTCCAATGATAACGTATTGTACGCCAGCAGAGGCTAACATGGAGGCAGAAATTTCACCTGTGTATGCGCCTGATGCTTTTTCGTGGCAGTTTTGGGCTGCGACAGCTAGGTTAGGAATGCCTTCAATGACTTGATTTACACCCGTTAAATACAAAGCGGGTGTCGACATAATCACCTGAACATCCGCGGAAACGCTAGACTTCACTAATTCTGCTACTTCTGTAGCTAAAACGAAAGCCTCTTGCACCGTTTTGTTCATTTTCCAGTTACCTGCAACAATTTTTTTTCTCATACGTTCATCATTTAAGCCACAAAATTACAACACCTTTCCGTGGAATGAAAATTACCTATAAAAATTCGGCCCGATATTTCAGAAGATTCCCACATTTAGCGTATTTTCACACCTTATATGAACGTTAACCTTGCTATGAAAAAAATCAGCACTGTCTTACTATTTTTCCTTCTTCCTTTTCTGTCTTTTTCACAGGATTTATTTCCACATACGCAGTCAAAATGGGTCGATTCGGTTTTCAACACTTTGAGTGTGGACGAGAAAATTGGCCAATTATTGATGCCTCGTGGAAATGTGGCGGATACCTACGATACGACGCGACTTTATTCGATTGTGAAGGATTACCATGTGGGGGGATTTGTGCTTTTTAAAGGGCATCCGGTGAAGCAGGCAGTGTTAGTGAATGAGTTGCAAAATAGAACCAAGGTTCCCCTGTTTATAGGGATGGATTTAGAGTGGGGTTTAGCGATGCGTTTGGATTCGACGTTTCGTTTTCCCTACCAAATGACTTTAGGCGCAATGCAGGGCAATGCGGCGCTGATCGAGAAGATGGGTTTGCAAATAGGGGAGCAATGCCGTCGGATGGGAGTGCATATTAATTATGCGCCGGTGGTGGATGTGAATAATAATCCAGCGAATCCGGTGATTAATTTCCGCTCGTTTGGGGAGAACCGGGAGGATGTGACGGCGAAGTCTTTGGCCTATATGAAAGGACTACAGAAGGCCGGAATTATTACCTCTGCGAAACATTTTCCAGGTCACGGGGACACAGGAGTGGATTCTCATCTGGATATTCCGATACTAAATCACTCGCGTTCACGTCTGGACAGTTTGGAATTATATCCCTACAAAGAGTTAATTGCGAATGGCTTACAAGGAGTGATGGTGGGTCACTTGAACCTGCCAGCTTTAGATACGACAGCATCCTTAGCTTCGACGCTTTCGAAGCCGATTGTGACGGGTTTATTGCGGGATGAAATGAAGTTTCAGGGCCTCGTGTTTACGGATGCGATGGATATGAAGGGCGCAACTAAAATGTTTCCAGAAGGCACAGCGAATGTAAAAGCGATCTTGGCGGGGAATGATATTTTAGAAACTTTTGTGGACGTTCCGGCGGCTTTTGAGGCGATTAAGAAGGCGTTAACGAATGGTGAAATCTCGCAAGAGGATATCGATAGTCGGGTGAAGCGTATTTTGAATGCCAAAGCCTGGGCAGGTCTTGCCCACTATTCTCCCATTGTCGTGGAGAATTTATTAAAAGACTTAAATCCGATTAAAAGCGAGGTCTTAAACCGCGAATTTGCAGAGAAGACGATTACCTTAATTAAGAATCCAGGCGAGCTTGTTCCTATAAAAGCGCTAGATAAAACACGTATCGCGACTTTAGCGATTGGTAAACCAGCTTACGGTTCTACTTTTCCTACGGAGTTCCAAAAAATATCCCACAACTACCTCGAAATGCCTCATTTCTACCTAGACGAAACGAGTGCGGATTCGACGATTGCGCGCATTGAAAAAACACTTGCGAGCTATGATGTGGTGTTGATGGGGATTCATAGTATTTCGATTCGCCCGGCGAATAATTACAGTTTAAAACCGGCGATCAAGACCTTGGTGAATCGTTTTGCAACGCCTAAAACGGTGGCGATTCATTTCGCGAATGTGAATACGCTGACACAATTTGATAGCTTGAAGAACGCTGGGGCATTAATGACGGCTTATCAAGATGGAATTACGCAGCAGGAAGCGGCGGCGGAAATTATCTTTGGGGCAATTCCGGCGACGGGTAAATTGCCTGTTAGTTTGAATACAACTTATAAGCAGGGGATGGGTTTGACGACGACTTCCTTAGCGCGTTTGCAATACAATTTATTACCAGAAGCAGTAGGGATTTCGTCTGCCTACTTGAATGCAAAAGTGGATTCGATGGCGAAATTAGCGATTGCAGTAAAGGGCGCTCCTGGAGTTGTGGTATTGATTGCTAAAGAAGGGAAGGTTATTTACCACAAAGCTTTTGGCAACCAAATCTACGAAACGACGGTTCCTCTAAAGACGTCAGATATCTTCGATTTGGCCTCTATAACCAAGATTTCTACCTCCATTCCTGCGTTGATGAAATGGCAAGATGAAGGTAAATTCTCGTTAAAAACGACGATGGGGCAATTAGTTCCGTCCTTCGCAAAATCGAATAAATCCGGACTTTTATATGAAGATGTATTAACCCATCAATCACGTTTAAAAGCCTGGATTCCCTTCTGGATGGACTATGTGGACAGTACCGATATGATTTTCCAAAGCAAGAAATTCCAAGAAAAATTCACAAAAGACGATGTGAAGTACAAATACTTGGAGCGTTTCTTAAGCCCAGCCTCAGGGGAAGCGCGTTTAAAGAAAAATATCAAGGACGAAAAAGCGATGTGGAAGGAATACGTGGACATCACGAAAGATGTGACACGTTGGAAACCGTTCACGCTTTCTTATGTACAATCGGAGGAATATCCGACGTCGGTAGCGCCTAATTTATTCGCGCACAAAACGATGAAAGATCGGATTATGGAGGCGATTAAGGAGAGTCCATTGCGCGAGAAAAAGGAATATGTGTATTCGGATTTATCCTATTATTTATTGCCATCGGAATCGCCGCGTTTGACTGGAAAACCCTGGACAGATTTCTTATCTGATACCTTCTATAAACCTTTAGGGGCGTCGACCTTAGTGTATCAAGCGGAGAAGCATTTTCCACTTGCTCGTATTGTGCCTTCAGAATATGATTCACTTTTCCGCAAGACTTTGATTCACGGGAAAGTGCACGATGAGGGTGCGGCCTTATTAGATGGGATTTCGGGTCACGCAGGTCTCTTCGGCAATGCGAATGACTTAGCGAAATTAATGCAGATGTACCTCCAAAAAGGCTATTATGGTGGACAGCAATTCATTCAAGAATCCACCATCAAACAATGGACGTCTTATCCTTTCAGCGTGGAAGAAAATGCGCGCCGCGGGGTAGGTTTTGATAAAGTGGATCGCAATAAGGCCGGTATTTCAGCGGCGGCCTCGGCTAGTCCGGAGAGCTTCGGACACTCTGGTTTTACGGGAACGTATACCTGGATAGATCCTGCATCTGATTTAGTGTATGTGTTTTTATCGAATAGGGTATATCCGACCCGGAATAATTCCAAAATTTCGGACATGAATATTCGCACCGGAATTAATGAAGTGATTTACCAAGCGATTAAAAAAGGAAACTAAAATGCGGATATTAATCACGGGGGGATCCGGTTTTGTGGGGGGTGCTCTGAAGCAATTTTTGCTTTCTCAGGGCCATGAAGTGGTGATTTTGTCTCGCTCTGGCGGTGATTTTCAATGGGATATTGCCTTCGGGTATGTAGACCCTGCTGCCTTCGAAGGGGTAGATGCCATCGTGCATCTAGCTGGAGCAGGTATCGCTGAGGAACGCTGGTCTGCTGCCCGCAAAAGAGAATTAGTGAACAGCCGCGTGCGCGGTACGGCGGTATTATATCAAGCTTTATCTACCTTACCTCATCAAATCAAAACAGTCATTTCAGCCTCTGCTATCGGGTTTTATGGGGCAGATGCCGGCGAGGAAGAATGTGTAGAAACATCCCCTGCAGGTTTGGATTTTCTAGCTGATTGCACGAAGCAATGGGAAACAGCGGTAGATCAAATCGCTTCCTTAGGCATCCGTGTTGCTAAAGTGCGCATCGGATTAGTGCTGGGAGCTGCAGGGGGAATATTTCCTGTAATATCGAAGCCGATTCGCTGGGGTCTAGGGGCAAATTTGGGTTCCGGAAAGCAATGGCAATCCTGGATACATATTACCGATTTAGTGAAAATTTTTAACGAGATGTTGGTAAATTCTACGTTATCTGGGGTCTATAATGGCGTGGCTCCGGAACCCATTAGGGCGGGGGAAATGAATAAGCAAATTGCCAAAGCTTTGCACAGGCCGTTCTTCTTACCCGCAATACCCGGCTTTTTGCTTCGCCTGGTTTTAGGGGAAATGGCTTGTTTAGTACTAGGCGGTAGTCGCGTGTCTTCGGCAAAGCTGGTGAAAGACGCCTCCTTTTCATTTACCTTTGTCCGCTTCGATGAAGCATTAAAAGAACTGACACATGTCTAAAAAAATATTGATTTATTGCGGGTCTTCGAAAGGCCATAATCCTGTCTACGCGGAACAAGTGGTAAAATTAGCGCAGGCTTTACATTCACACGGATGCGAAGTGATTTTTGGCGCTGGAAGTGTAGGTTTGATGGGTGTTTTAGCTGACGAATTCCTACGTTTAGGTGGTCACGCGATTGGTGTGATTCCTAAGTTCATGGAACCTTGGGAAGTGAAGCACAAAGGCTTACCAGAATTACACGTGACCGAAACGATGCACTCCCGCAAGGCGCTGATGGCCGATATGGCGGATGGGGTAATCGCGATGCCGGGAGGCTTTGGGACTTTGGATGAATTATTTGAAATACTTACTTGGAAGCAATTAGATCTGCACGAAATGCCTGTTTCGGTATTTAATATCAATGGCTATTTTGATCTGCAATTGAAGCAAATTCAGCACATGGTGGATGAAGGTTTCTTGAAGCAGCCGAACATGGATGCTTTGCAAGTCGAATCAGATCCAGGCAAATTAGCGGATTGGATCATGGCATATCAGCCAGAAAAAATGGAGAAAAAGTGGATTTACGTGGGATGAGAAAGCTGTTATTCTTCTTTTTGATATCGATTAGTCTGTCAGCGCAGAAGCTTCCGGAGAATCTGGGATCTGCTGTGAATTCAGAGTATTCTGAATTAAATCCGGTGATTTCTCCGGATGGAAGGACGCTCTATTTTGGCCGTAAAAGTCATCCGTCTAATCGCTATGGAGTGAAAGGATCTGAGACGATTTCGGGCTCACAGGATATTTGGTTCTCAGAAAAAGTAGGGGACACCTGGAGTTCGGCAAGACGTCTTTCTGAGGTGCTGAATCGTGATCAATACAACACGATTTTATCGATTTCGCCAGACGGCCAAACGATTCTTTTGAAAGGCGCTTATGTCAATGGAACTTATGAAACGCGTGGCTTTTCCATCTCGAACAAGACGACGGGTGGCTGGAGTGTTCCAGTTAAAGTCGACATTCCGGGGTATGAACAAATGAGCA
Source organism: Aquirufa sp. A-Brett2-15D (assembly GCF_054558735.1). NCBI lineage: Bacteria > Pseudomonadati > Bacteroidota > Cytophagia > Cytophagales > Flectobacillaceae > Aquirufa > Aquirufa sp. A-Brett2-15D. Next base: position 398,703 of record NZ_JBSKFT010000003.1, read on the forward strand.
AAGGGAAGAATGAATATGCCTATTTATCGATGGATGGGAAGGCTATTCTGTTGGCTTTTTCAAGAAAGAAAAACAGTGAAGACGACGATTTATATGTGAGTTTTTATGAGGATGGGCGTTGGTCTCGTCCCCTGGATTTAGGGGAAAGTATTAATACCAAATATTCTGAAACAACACCATTCCTATCAGCCGACGGAAAGACGCTTTATTTTTCGTCTGATAGACCAGGAGGACAAGGAAGTCAAGATATTTACTTGACACGTCGATTAGACGATACCTGGCAAAATTGGCGGAAGCCCCAAAACCTAGGTTCACCCATCAATACGGAAGAATACGATGCCTATTATTCCATCGCAGCGAAAGGTGATTATGCCTATTTTATGTCGGGGAAGGCATCGCTGGGGAAGAAGGATATTTTTCGACTTGGACTAGAGTCGTCGGAAGCCGCAGGGACTGAGGGACTGAGTCCGAAGTCCGAAGGGAAAGATGCCGGAGGAAAGGAGTCCGGAGGGAAAGTGGGGAATAGTCCGGAGGGAATGAGTCCGAAGTCCGGAGGAAATGAGTCCGGAGGGAAAGAGTCCGGAGGAAATGAGTCCGGAGGGAGACTAGGGAATTCGTCTACACGCTCCGTTACGTCGCAAGAATCGGATCCAGTAGTTCTTCTTTCTGGAACCGTGTTAAATCAACAAACAGGTAAAGTACCAGAGAATGCCTCTGTTACCTATGAAGACTTGTCTACTGGGAAAGCCTTAGGGCAGGCGAAACCAGATCCTACTACAGGTAAGTATAAATTAGTTTTGCCCTATGGTAAAAACTACGGAATAACGGCTAATGCGAAGGGTTTAATTCCCACTTCGATCAATGTAGATTTAAGTACTGCTCGTGGCCGCTATCTTGAATTAGATGATCGGGATCTTTCAATGGTCCCCCTTGTGAAGGGAAACACGGCTACGGTGAATAATTTGTTTTTTGACCTAGGAAAGGCGGCATTAAAACCAGAATCGGAACCGGAATTAAAACGAATCTTGCAGGTGATGAAGGAGAATAAGGCTTTGGTCATTGAGATTAGTGGTCATACGGATAACACAGGATCGGACGAAATCAATAATAAACTATCCTTAGAGCGAGCAAATGCAGTGAAGGATTACTTGTTAAAAGGATTAATTGAATCAACTCGAATTCGAACAAAAGGCTATGGTAAGTCGAAGCCCAAGGCTGATAATGCCACCGAAGAAGGGCGTCAAATTAACCGCCGCGTCGAAATAGAAATTTTATAAAATGGAGCCAAAAAAGAATTGGAAATACGTGCCAGCACCACTGGCAGCGGAGGTGGAGGCTTTAGGGGAGGCTTTGGCATTAAAGAATCCCTATTTTTTATCCTTATTGGTTTCGCGAGGTATTAAAACCTTCGATCAGGTAAAGGATTTTATGGTTCCAGAGATCAGCCAGCTGCATGATCCATTCCTAATGAAGGATATGGATAAGGCAGTGGAGCGTCTTAGCCTAGCCTTAGAATCGGGAGAGAAAATCTTAATTTATGGCGATTATGACGTAGATGGAACCACGGCCGTTACGCTGGTTTACAGTTATTTAGCCGGAATTTTAGGGGCAGATTGTGACTACTATATTCCGGATCGTTACGCGGAAGGTTATGGGGTGTCTCAGGCGGGTATACAATATGCGAAAGACAATAATTACACCCTGATCATCTCTCTGGATTGCGGAATTAAGGCTCACGATAGAGTGGCTTGGTGTAACGAAAATGGAATTGATTTTATCATCTGTGATCACCATTTACCAGATGCGACTCTTCCAGCTGCTGTTGCGGTTTTAGATCCCAAACGCAAGGATTGCCCTTATCCCTTTAAAGAATTAACAGGGGCTGGCGTTGGGTTTAAATTGATGATGGCCTTCGCCATTGCGAACGATCTAGAGCTTGATCCCTTGTGGGAGTCGGTGGATTTGTTAGCCTGCAGTATTGCGGCTGATATTGTGCCCATGAATGGGGAGAATCGGGTTTTAGCCTTTTTTGGTCTAGCAAAATTAGGTTCGAATCCATGTCCCGGTTTAGGCTATTTATTGACAAAGGCAAAGAAGAAAGCACCCATTCAAATCTCCGATATCGTGTTTTCAGTTTCGCCCATCATCAATGCGGCGGGACGAATGGATCATGCGCATGGGGCAGTGAAATTAATGCTAGCATCAGATGATCAAGAAGCGGAGGCATTAGCGGAAGCGGTGATGCAGCAGAATTTAGATCGCCGGGTGGTGGAAAAGGAGATTGTGGCGCAGGCTTTGGCGATGTTTATAGGCAATGAGTTTTTGTTGTCAGCTCGAAGTACAGTCTTGTTTAATCCGGCATGGCATAAGGGAGTCGTGGGAATAGTGGCGAGTAAAATTCAGGATCAATATTTTAGGCCGACTATTATTTTAACCGAATCCCACGGACAATTAGTGGGATCTGCGCGCTCGGTAAGAGGCTTCGATGTGCACCACGCTTTAGAGCAATGTGTGGATTTATTGGAGCAATTTGGCGGGCATACGCACGCTGCGGGATTACATTTGAAGCCGGAGAATTTGCAGGCGTTTATTGAAAGATTTGAGGGGATTGCACAGCTGGGCTTAGCCAATATTTCGCCCAGAGCTGATCTGCCAGTGGACTTACAGATTCCTTTAGAGGCTTTAAGTCTGTCATTTTATGACAAATTATTAGTACGACTATCACCTTATGGACCGGGGAATATGTTACCTAATTTTGTCTCGGGGCCAGTTTTTGTGACGAAAAGTCCTTTCGTGATGAAGGAGGAACATCTGAAAATATATGTGGGATCGACTCCCGACGAGCGGGGCTTAGAGGTAGTGGGTTTTGGGATGAAGGCGGATTTTTATGCTGGACTATGCGCCGCTTATGAGCAGCGCTTGCCTATTCAACTAGTGTATCATCTGGAAGTGAATGAATATTTAGGTAACCGAACTTTACAATTGCGCGCCCTTGATTTTGCATCCTTCAGTTTAAAGTCCTAATTTTAGTTATAACCAAAACAATCATTATGAAAAAAGTACTCGATTTTTTACCCTCTGTTCTCATGGGAGCCTTGTTCTTATACGGAGGACTAAGTTATTTTTTACCCATCGGAGGAACACTACCTTTTACAGGGGATGCCGCTTCTTATTATAAATTATTAGATTCTTCTGGAATAATGAAGGTGGTAAAAGTGCTTGAAATTATAGGTGGAGTATTCCTCTTTATCCCGGGCAGACGCGCTTTAGGCCTAACTATTTTAGCCCCTATCATAGTGAATATATTTTTGTTTGAACTTTGCTTTGTAGGTGCAGTGCAAGTAAGCATTATAATAATCGTATTGTCAGCGATTATTGCTTACCAACAAAAAGATAAATTCAAGGTCTTATTGTAATAAATAAGCCTTAAATGCTGAAAAGTCTGTCCCCATGGGGATGGACTTTTTTGTTTTATGCAAGAGCTCAGCTAGGCGGGCAGGGACTGAAACAGAAATACCTAAAGTCCCTTCTACTGTAGGCAAGAATTTAGCATAATGTGCTGTAGATAATACGATACCCGTCACATCTCCTGGGTATTCTGCTTTGTATTGTTGTAAGCCATCATAACCCACAGCTGTGTGTGGACACATCACGTAACCTGTGCGAGCATAGACGTCCGCCATGATTTCTTGTGTTTTTTGATCGTCCGTAAAATAGCCTTTGACAATCCTGCGAACTTGTGACCACTCTTCGCCAGCGAGCAAACGCATGCGAATGAAATTCGAAGGGCTTCCCACATCCATCGCGTTTGAAATTGTTTCTACCGATGCAATGGGGTTGTATTCGCCCGTGCGTAAATAGTCCGCCACTGGATGGTTTTCATTACAAGAAGCAATAAAAGCCTGAATAGGCAAGCCCATTTTATAAGCCATTAATCCAGCACTTAGATTGCCAAAATTTCCCGACGGAACGGCGAACACCACAGGCGCATGCAAGCCTTTCTTTTTCGCTTGCGCATAGGCCGCGAAATAGTAAAAAGATTGCGGGATTAAGCGCGCGATGTTGATGGAATTCGCGGAGGCTAAATCAAAAGCTGAACGTAATTCTTCGTCGAGGAAGGCTTGCTTGACGAGTCTTTGGCAATCATCAAATGTCCCATCAATCTCTAATGCGGTCACATTTCCACCTAAAGTCGTCAATTGCTTCTCCTGAATATCCGATACTTTTCCGGTCGGATATAAAATCGTTACAGAAATACCTGGCGTATTGTAAAAACCCTGCGCCACCGCACCGCCCGTGTCACCAGAAGTGGCCACGAGAATGCGAATTTCGCGTTTCGACTTCAGTAAATAATGGGACATGATCGCCGCCATGAAGCGCGCGCCAAAATCCTTAAACGCCATCGATGGCCCGTGGAATAATTCCAATACCTCCACACCCGGCTCTAAAGACACGATGGGAGCCTCGAAGGTCATCGATTGATCGATGATTTTCTTAATATCTGCCGAACTTAAGCTATCCCCCAGCAAATTTTCACATACCGCTACCGCTATTTCTGGCAAGGTACGGTCCTGAATCGTTTCGAAAAATGAAGCCGGCAAAGGTTGGATGGAAGTAGGCATATACAAGCCATTGTCCGGGGGAAGACCACGGAAAATAGCCTCTTCTAGGCTTACATTGGGACTTTTGTGTTCTGTGCTGTATAAAATCATACTAATCGTAGGGCATCTCCCTCTAGTTTAGGAAGCACCGAATACCGGTCAAATTCCAAGCAAAAGGCGATATCTTTTTCAATTCCCAAGCCTAATAGACGATTCACGTGCGAGGAATTCTTCACCGCTGTTAATAAATCGTTGGAGGCTACCGTATATTGTTTCAAGGCCATTAAAGCGGCATCATCTGCCACTTCATAATCGCCAGTTAAGGCATCTATTAAAGCACCTGCAAAAAGCGTATCCTCTAAATTAGGTTTTCCTTTCCAGCCCGCGCAAACGATTAAGGCGTTCCCGTTCCACTCTTTCAGTGCGGAGGCCACTCGGGAGATATTTAAAAAGGCTCCCACATAAACGGCAGGAGCGCTGCTCGAGCGACGAATGGCGACCGTACCATTCGTGGTGGTGACGCAAATTTTGGCCCCCTTCACCTTCTCTACTTGATAAGAAAAAGGGGAATTATCGAAGTCAAAACCCGCTGGCGTAATACCGTTGCGTTCCGCCGCCGTCAAATAACCTTGAGATCCGTATTGCTGACATAGTTCCACTTCTTCCACCGGCACAATCTCTGCCGCGCCACTCGCGAAAGCCGTGACCATACATGACGTTGCTCTGAAAATATCCACCACAACGACAGCCAAAGCCGATAAATCGTATAAATGGATCAAATCCGGCGATAAACAGACGTCGATTTTTTTCATCTTATAAGAAAGGTAATTTGACGATTTCGGCTTTAATAGCTTTGTCACGAATGGAAATAAAGATCTCTGAACCCACGAGATTTGTGCTCACATAACCCATCCCGATTCCTTTGGAAAGAGAGGGAGATTGTGTGCCTGAAGTCACTTCACCTATCGTTTCGCCAGCCGCATTTAAAATCGGATAGTGTTGACGAGGGATGCCGCGGTCGATCATTTCGAAGCCGACTAATTTTTTCGAAGGACCGTTCGCTTTAATCGCGGCGTGGTGGTCTTTCATGATAAAGTCCTTGTTGAATGAGGTGATCCAGCTTAAACCTGCTTCGATCGGGGACGTCGTATCATCGATGTCGTGACCATATAAGCAATAGCCTTTTTCAGTCCGAAGGGTGTCACGCGCGCCCAAACCCACAGGTTGAATGCCGAATTCTGCTCCAGCTTGGAAGATCTCATTCCACATCGCCAGCGCGTTTTCGTTTTTCACATAGATTTCGAATCCGCCTGCACCCGTATATCCCGTATTCGAGATGATGATGTCAGAGAAACCAGCCATTTCACCTATTTTGAAGGAATAATACGGCATGTCCGCTAAGGTCACAGACGTTAATTTTTGTAGTGCCAAAATCGCTTTAGGACCTTGCACCGCCAATAAACTGTATTCGTCACTGCGATTCACCATCTCCACCCCGAAGGTATTATGTGATGAAATCCAGTTCCAGTCTTTCTCAATGTTCGATGCGTTCACGACCAAAATGTATTCGGTTGAGTTTACGCGGTACACTAATAAATCGTCCACGATGCCACCCTCGTTGTTTGGCAAACAGCTATACTGCACTTTTCCGTCCACTAATTTAGAGGCGTCATTCGAGGTAACATATTGAATGAAATCTAACACGCGATCCCCTTTCAGGAAGAATTCGCCCATGTGACTCACGTCGAAAACGCCCACTGCATTACGAACGCAAAGATGCTCTTCGATGAGGTTGGTGTACAATACGGGCATATTAAAGCCAGCAAAGGGAACCATTTTTGCACCTAGAGATACGTGAAGGTCATTTAAATGAACGTGTTGTAAGTTTGTTTCTTCCATAGATTATTCTCGGTATAGTACCTGTAAAAGTGTTTGTCCGACCGCTTTCAGGGTCGATTTGTCGATGTTTTCTATATTATCTGCATGCGTATGATGAAAGCTCCCAAACTCAAAGCCGCCATTCGTCGCGCGTAAATCAATCATATCAATCATTTGGATTTTGCCAATCTCATTCACCGCCGTATGGTCATCTGAAATTCCAAAGGCATCCTGATCTACGAACAGGTTGCTATAACCTAAATCCGCCGCCGTCGCCCAAACCGAGCGAACGATTCCCGGCGCATATTGCATCGATGTACCCTCATGCGGAAACATCGCGCCTTTTCCTCCCACCATATCTAGCAAGATACCATAATATGGGCGATAATTCGCAGGAACCAAGTTGGCAGCCCAATGCTGTGAACCTAAAGCCCAGCTGTTTGGCTTGTGTTCTCCCGTATAATCCTCCGGTTCCCCGTGATCTTCTAAGTCAAATAAAACGATGTCTACGCCTACTGCCGGCTTGTTCTTCGTTTCATGTAAGTTGCGAGCGATTTCTAATAAAACACCTACGCCACTCGCACCATCATTCGCCGCATCGATGGGCTCATTCTTGCGTACGGAATCTTTATCCGCGATACTGCGTGCATCCCAGTGTGCTGCTAAAAGAATGCGTTTTGCGATAGCAGGTTGAAATTGAGCGATGATATTCGTGCCTTGTAATTTCTTTCCATCATAGCGGAAAGCGGTAAAAGGCTGCTCAGTCACGGTCCAGCCGTAAGACTTTAATTTGGCAACCAAAAAACGCTGAGTATTTTGACTCGCTTCAGAACCCGGAATACGTGGACCAAACGCAACTTGCTGAGCCACAAATGCATAGGCAGAATCCGCCTTAAAATCTGGGGTTTCTACTAGAGTGACTTCTGCGGCAGGTACCTCGGAAGCAGGCTTCCACAAAATGTAGCCACCGCCTAAAGCGAAAGCGAGTAATAAAAAGAGGGCTATGCGAGAACGTTTCATCTGAAAAGGCTGAAAAACAAGCTCAAAGGTAGCAATAGAATGCCGAATTAGGAATTAAGAAATCAATAATGTGTACCTTGCGGGATAATTTGAATTGAAATACCATGTCATCCCCTAAGGAACAGAAATTTTTGAGCGGCTTGAAGGCTGAAATCCTGGAGTTTTTTGAATTAAACGATTACCGTTCGTACTCGTTGAATCAACTCCACAAGGCGTTTGCGATTCGTGATCGTAAAACGAAGGAGATTTACTCGGATTTAGTCATAAAATTGATCAACGAAAATCGCCTACTTAAGGATGACGATGGGAATGTCCGTTTTGATAATGAGTCTTTCCAAATAAAAGGCCGCGTCGATCACGTAAATTCGCGTTTTGCCTTTGTGATTCCAGAAGAAGGAGGAAAAGATATTTGGATTGCGACGGGGGATTTGAAGAATGCCAAAGACGGGGATAAAGTTCTCGTTCAAGCACGCAGACCCTCAGAAAAGAGAAAAAATGACCGCCCAGAAGGGGAGGTAATAGAGATAATTGAACGCCGTTCGGCAGAGTTAGTGGGTGTGATTCAGGTGACGCCACATTATTCCTTTTTAATTCCCGATTCGAAGAAAATCTACGAAGATATTTACTTGCCTAAGTTCGAGATTAAGGACGCGAAGCACTTAGATAAAGTAATTATAGAGGTGACTCGCTGGAGTTCTGATGGCAAAAAAGCGGAAGGGCGTGTGATTAAGGTGCTCGGAAAAGCAGGGGAGAATAACACGGAAATGCACTCGATTTTAGCCGAATACGGTCTACCTTATGATTTCCCAGAAGAAGTAGAAAAAGCGGCGGCTTCGATCTTAGTACAGATCCCAGCCACAGAAATAAAGAAGCGTAAGGATATGCGCAAAATCTTAACCTTTACTATCGATCCAGTCGATGCGAAGGATTTTGATGATGCCATTTCTTACCAAATATTAAAAAACGGCAACACCGAAATCGGAGTACACATCGCCGACGTTTCCCATTATGTGAAGCCCGGAAGCGTGTTAGATCTAGAGGCCTACAAGCGCGCGACTTCGGTTTATCTCGTGGACCGCGTAGTTCCAATGTTACCAGAAAAATTATCGAATGGACTTTGTTCCCTTCGTCCTAACGAGGACAAGTTAACGTTCTCCGCCGTTTTCGAATTAGACGCGAACGACACGATTGTGAAAGAGTGGTTTGGTCGCACGGTGATTCACTCGGATCGCCGTTTCGCTTACGAACAAGCACAAGAATTGATTGAAAATGATTCAGATGATGTGTTAGTGCCGGTTATTCGGGATTTAAATCGTATTGCCAAAAGTTTCCGCAAAATGCGTTTCGAGCACGGTTCCGTGAACTTCGAAACCGCGGAAGTTCGCTTCGAATTAGATGAGAACGGCAAGCCGATCGGAGTCTATCCTCGTATTCGCAAGGATGCGCACAAGTTGATTGAAGAGTATATGCTTTTGGCAAACAAAAGAGTCGCAGAATTCGTCTTCAACAAGAAAAAAGAGGAGCCGCGCAACACCATGGTGTACCGTATTCACGAAGCACCGGACCCGGAGAAATTACAGGTATTCTCGTCATTCGCGAAGAAATTCGGCTACCAAGTCACGACCGATCCGCAGCACGTCAGCAAATCGTTTAATGCCTTGATGGAAAACATCGAAGGCAAAGGCGAAGAGCGCGTATTGCAGAGTTTAGCCGTGCGCACGATGTCGAAAGCCCGTTATAGCACTGACCCTGTTGGTCACTTTGGCCTAGCATTTCCGTTCTATTCTCACTTTACGAGCCCTATTCGTCGTTACCCAGACGTCATGACGCACCGTTTATTGCAACATTATTTAGACGGCGGCACCCCGGCAGAACGCTCCCCATTAGAAATTCAATGTAAGCATAGCTCTGATCGCGAAAAATTAGCTTCAGATGCCGAACGTGCTTCCATTAAATACAAGCAAGTAGAGTACATGAGCTTGCACGAACCCCAAATTTTCGAAGGCATCATCACCGGCGTCACCGAATTTGGCATTTTTGTCGAGATCGGCGAAACCTCTTGCGAGGGCTTAGTCCGCATGGTTGACTTGAATGATGACTTCTATGATTTAGACAAGAATAATTACCGCATCGTGGGTAAATCGAACGGCCGTGTCTTCACGTTTGGAGATCAGGTGCAGGTCAAAGTCCGCGACACAAACTTAGCTAAACGTACCATCGACCTCGAATTAGTCGGTATGCGCGCTGGCCAAGTAGGTAAATTTGCAAATAACCGTTCTCGTAAGAGAGAGGCGCCGAGGAGTAATCGGGTTGTACCGCACGGTAAGGAGCGTGGGAGGAGAACTGGGCGTAGATAGTCTGAAAGCATAAAGAATAGAGCACAAAGCATAAAGTTGGAATTAAAAAAGGCTTCAGAAATGAAGCCTTTTTTAATGGACTTTGGAAAAATGGAGGATTCAGAATCCACTAGAATTTAATATTTCTTTGCTGAATTAAATTTTTTACTTAGTTTATACTTTGAAAAACCTATTTACTTATAAAAATTATTCAAAATGTCGCATAAAATAAAACTCGGATTGATTCTAACTGTAATCTCCGTTTTTACGATTAGCTTCTTTCAGCCCAAAGCACCTACCTTTTTATCGATTGAAGGAAATACGAAGATCGCATTAGTAGGCGGCAATTTGGGCTCTCGCATGATCAATTATGATCATTTTGAAACAGAACTACATCTCCGTTATCCCACCTTTAATTTGATGGTTCGCAATATGTGCGACGGTGGAGATACGCCTGGATTTCGGCCGCACTCAGCTCGTATGCTGCCTTGGGCTTTTCCTGGAGCGGAAAAATTTCAATTGGAATTTGCTAATCCCTCGCAAAGTGAAGGCCACCTAGAGACGCATGACCAATGGATGAGTCGGTTAAAAACGGATGTTGTTATCGGTTTTTTTGGATATAGCGAATCCTACGAAGGGAAGGCTGCGATTGCTATATACAAGGCTGAATTAGAGGCGTTCATTAAACACACATTAGCGCAAAAATACAATGGGGTTTCTGCCCCCCAACTAGCCATTGTTTCTCCTACGGCTTTTGAAGATTTAAGCGCAAAAATAGATTTACCAAACGGAACGGTTCAGAATGCAAACATTACTTTGTACGCACAGGCGATGAAAGAAGTGTGTGAGAAAAATAATGTTTTATTTATTAATGCGTTTGATGCATCTAAAAAATGGTATGCAGCATCAGCGGAGGATTTGACCATTGACGGTTTTCAATTAAATGATGCGGGATACAAAAAATTAGCACTATTACTTGCGGATCAAGTGTTTGGGAAGAAATCGACTGCCATCGAATCTAAAAGAGCGGATGTGTTTGCAGCCGTCGCGGAGAAAAACTGGATGTGGCATACGGACTTTAAAATACCCAATGGAGTTCACGTATATGGTCGCCGTTACAATCCCTTTGGACAAGATAATTATCCTGCAGAGATCGAAAAAATTCGTCAAATGACGGATAATCGAGAGGCTGCGATCCAAGCAGCAATCAAAGGGCTTCCGTATGATCTGGCCGCGGCAGATGCAAAGACACGGAAGTTAGATCCGGTAAAGACGAATTTTAATCCGGATCAAAACGGCAGTTTGAAATACATGTATGGAGAGGAGGCGTTAAGCGCGATTAAAGTAGCTCCAGGATATAAAATTGAGCTGTTTGCTTCGGAAGAGGAATTCCCGAATTTGGCCAAACCGGTTCAAATGACTTTCGATAATAAGGGCCGACTCTGGGTAGTTTGTATGCCATCTTATCCACATTACAAGCCGGGCGATCCGAAGCCCAACGATAAAATTATTATTCTTGAAGATACAGACAAGGATGGGAAAGCGGATAAAGAAACGATTTTTGCGGAAGGTTTGCACGTTCCGGTTGGGATGGAAATCACGGAATTTGGGGTGTTTGTCAGCCAAGGAACAAATTTGGTATTATTAAAAGATACCAATGGCGATGATCGGGCAGATTCGAAGGAAGTAATTTTAAGTGGGTTTGACGACCATGATACGCACCATGAGATCTCCGCATTTGTCACTGACGAATCAGGCGCTATTTACATGGGAGAAGGGGTATTTTTGCACACGAATGTAGAAACACCCTACGGTACTGTTCGTGCAACCAATGGAGGCTTTATGCGGTATAATCCTGCTAGGCATCATTTAGAGCGTGTAGCTCAGTTGTCGATACCTAATCCCTGGGGAATCGCCTTTGACAAATGGGGTCAAAACTTTTTTGCAGAAACCTCTGGACCAGACGTTCGCTGGATGATGCCCGGGTCCACTAAAAATCGCTATGGTCAAACAGGTCACAAGTCATTTACCTTAGTGGAAGAAAAACATTTAGTCCGACCTACCTCCGGTTTAGAGTTTGTGTCCAGTCGTCATTTTCCTGAAAATGTGCAGGGTGATTTTTTAATTAATAATACCATCGGATTTTTAGGAATGAAGCAACATCAACTAAGCGATGATGGTACCGGATATAAATCAAAGCACCGCCAAGATTTGATCGTGGGCCAAGATCGTAATTTCCGCCCTGTTGATATGGAATTTGCTCCCGATGGCTCACTTTATGTAATCGACTGGCACAATATTTTGATTGGACACATGCAGCACAGTGCTCGGGATCCATTGCGCGACCATACGCATGGTCGTGTGTACCGAGTAACGTATCCGTCAAGACCGTTAGTGACGCCTGCTAACGTCTATGGTGCATCCATTAATGAGTTATTAGATAATTTAAAATTGCCTGAATACAGAACGCGGTACCGGGTGCGCAGAGAACTTCGTGGGCACAAGGCGGCTGATGTATTACCTAAAATTACAACCTGGGTGGCGAATCTGGATAAAAAGGAGGCCGATTATGAGCATCATGTGTTAGAGGCATTGTGGGTTTCTTGGGGATTAAATAAGGTAGACCAAAAACTACTAAACCAATTGCTACAAGCAAAAGATTACCATGTTCGTGCGGCAGCCGTTCGCGTTTTGCGCTACACGGGTCACCAAGTGAAAAACCAAGCCGCTTTGTTAGCAAAAGCAGTGGAAGATGTTCACGGGCGTGTTCGAATGGAGGCTTTTGTGGCCGCATCTTGGCTACCGAAGGAAACGGCTTTGCCCATCATAACTTTGGCAAAAAAACATCCCTTAGATCCTTGGATGGATAAATCGTACGAAATAGCTGTTGCTCATTCGAGTGGAGTGAACGTGGTTAAAAATAAAGAAGCGGCTGTAGTTTCAACTCTAAAAGGGAAAGACTTAGACTTGTATACCGCTGGCCAAAAATTGTATGCGAAGGACGGTTATTGTACTACCTGCCATCAGACCAATGGAAAAGGACTTCCTTCCTCTGGTTTTCCTCCCTTATCTAATTCTATCTGGGTGACAGGAAACCAAGAGCGTTTAATTAAATTAGTGCTCAAGGGAATTATGGGGCCTATGGAATTGAATGGCGTTAAATATGCCGGCCAGGTTCCCATGACCCCTTATGGCGGCTTAATGTCTGATAAAGAGATTGCGTCAGTTCTTACCTATGTTCGAAATTCATTTGGTAATAAAGCAACACCTATCGACCCGGAAAAAGTAAAAGAAATACGCGCTAAAATTGCTGACAAAAAGGATTTGTATAATGCCAATATGCTATTATCTGAACACCCTATCGAAAAATAACCATGAAAAAACTACTTCATATTAGTCTGACTGTTGTATTTATTTTGTTGGCATTTGTGCCAAGTTTTTCGCGTGAACCTGATCCTACAAAAGCGAAGAAGCCCCTGGTGGTATTTGTTTGTGGTGACCATGAATACTCAGGTGAGAATACGCTTCCCTTATTAGCCGCGATTTTGGAAAAAGAATATGGCTTTCGGACGAAGGTGTTAAAATCGTTTCCGGATCAAAATGCGGAGCGAGACATACCGGGTTTAGACATATTAGCGGAGGCGGATTTAGCCGTATTTTTTCTTCGCTGGCGCCTACTTCCAGCAGATCAAGTGGCTCACATAGAGGCCTACTTAAAATCTGGAAAGCCGATCATGGGATTTAGGACAAGCACACATTCGTTTAACTATCCGCAAACAGATCCATTAGTTGCGTATAATGGCTTTGCTGAAAGAGCTTTTGGAGCGCCTCCCGGCTGGGGTGGGCCTTCCAATCACACGCATTATGGTCATAACGCCAGTACCGATGCCACGGTCATTGCGGAAAAAGCAAAGCACCCGATATTAACGGGTGTAGATCCAACATTTCATGTCAGGTCATGGCTATACCGCGTTTTACCTGATTATCCTGCTAAAGGAACCGATTGGCTACTTATGGGCAAAGCGGTGAATCCCGATAAGCCAGCGGTAGATCAACCCATCGCATGGACTTGGGAAAATCAATACAAAGGAAAAGTGTTTTTTACCACCATGGGACATCCGGAAGATTTTTCAGTAGCGCCTTTTCAACGACTTGTTGTCAATGCGATACATTGGGAATTAGGCCTAAAAGTACCACAGAAATGGGCAGGAAAATTAGATATAAATGTTCCCTACAGAGGAATGGTCAATTCAAAATAGTTATACAATGAAATACCCGATTGCAATGAATACGCTGGTCTATGGACCCGACATGAATGAATCCATTATCCAGCATTTAGCCTACATAAAAGAAGTGGGTTATGAAGGCGTTGAGATACCCATTTTTGTGGTAGACCAGGAATATTGGAAACCTTGGAAAGCGGAAATAGATCGCCTGGGACTAACCGTTTTTACGGTTACTTTTTTAGGAGCGGATATGAACACCATTTCTTCGGACCCTGCTGTGCGTCAGAAAGGCATAGACTTTCTTAAAAAGGCCGTTGACATAACCGCATATTTAGGAGCGTCTTATCTTTCTGGGCCTTTTCATTCTGCATTAGCTGTGTTTTCGGGTGCGGCACCGACTCAGCAAGAATTAGATTGGTCGAAGGAAAGTATGTTAGCCGTGGCCGATCATGCCAAAGAAAAAAACGTGACTTTGGGATTAGAATATTTAAATCGATTTGAAAATTATGTGGTGAGTTCCGCAGACCAACTATATAGTTTAGTTAAAGCGATTAATCATCCAAATGTCAAGATCATGTTTGATACGTTTCATGCGCACATTGAAGAATTCAATACAGGGGAAGCCATGGTTCGTATTGCCGATGAGGTGGGGCATATTCAATTATCTGAAAGCACTCGTGCCACCTTAGGGGAGGGCCAAGTGCATTGGGATAATGTGTTTACCCATCTGGAGAAAATGAATTATAAAGGCTGGTTAGTCGTAGAGGCATTTACGCCTTTATTGCCTGCTGCGTGTATTTGGCGTAAAAATTATACGACAGAGGCTGAATTAATATTAAAGAGTTACCAACATATTCAAAAGTATTTAGCCAGGTAAACTCTAATCCATAAAAAAGAGGCTTCATTATTGAAGCCTCTTTTTTATTCCATCTTTATTCTTTGTGCTTTATGCTCTATGCTTTAAATCTATACTCTCTAATCTAAAACCGACACCGTCGGTTTTGTTGTATTATACAACTCATACCAATCCTGGTGATCCATCTCAATCGCAAAAGCATCCACGATGTTTTGGATTCGATTTTCCTCTAAGGTTCCGATCAAAGGCAAAGCCCCTAATTTGATTAACCACGCTACGGCTACGGATTCGATATTGCTATCGTATTTGGTCGCCATTTCGTTCAATTTCTTGCGCAATTTCAAGGCTTGCTCGTCTGTTCCATTTTCGATGCGACCACCTGCTAACGGGGAAACCGCTAAAGGGCGCATGTATTTTTGTTTGATATAATCCACGATGCCGTTATCTAATGCGCTTGTGTTCAGCAAGTTCAAGTCGATGTGGTTAGAAACAATCGGGATGTTCAAGAAGGAAACCAATAACTGGTGTTGGTAGACCGAGAAGTTCGAAACACCAATGTTTTTTACTTTCCCCGAGCTCTTTAATTTCTCTAATGCTAAAGCAGTCGCCTCGATATCCGATAAGGGATCTAATTGATCCAGTAAAAAGACATCTAAATAGTCTGTTTGCAAGTTGCGAAGTGAGTTCTCCACCGATGCCGTGATGTGGGCTGCGGAAGTGTTCACGTGGTTAACGCGGAAGTCTGGTCTTGCGGGGGAGGGAATGTTTACTCCGCATTTGGAGAACAAAACGATGTCAGAGCGCTGTATGGATTTTTTTGCCAAAAGCTCTCCAAAGCTCTTCTCCGCCGTATATTGTCCATAACGATCCGAATGATCGAAAGTATTAATGCCTTTGTCTAGACAGAAATGAACGATTTCGTCTATCTTCTTGTCTTCTTTTTCCCAACGCCAGAAGCCATAAATGGCTGGTGAAACTTTGGGGCCGGCGTCACTTAAATAGACTTTTTTCACGAAACGATAAGTTTAGAAGCGGAGAGTAAATCATTCACTAAATGTGTGGCATTGGTTTCAGTTCCAACAGGGGCTAAACGAATGGTCCGTAAACCGGCACGTGTTCCTGCGGTAATATCACGTTCGTGGTCACCCACCATCCAGGAGGCATCCATGTCGACGTCGTATTTCGCAGCGGCTTTCTCGATTAATAAGGATCCAGGTTTGCGCGTCAGCGAATGGCTGTCAAAGTTCTCGTGGTAAGGGCAAAAATAGATATCATCTAATTTCACGCCTGTTCCTTCTTGGATCGCATCGTGTATTAAATATACGTCTTCACGTTTATAAATGCCTTTTGCGATACCACTTTGGTTCGTAATAACAATCAATAAATAGCCCGCGTCTTTCAAAGCCTGTAAGCCTTCTTTCACGCCAGGGGGGATCACAAAATGTCCTAAATGGTACACGTAATCAACGCGATCCACATTTAGAACGCCATCGCGATCTAAAAAAATGCACTTATTCATTCAATGCTAATTTAGGCAAATAAAGCAGCTAAGCGGCTCCAAGGAATACGGCTTAAAATCAAAACAAGACCAACTCCGTTTAATAACCACATGTTTTTGAACTTTGCGGCATCGGTGATGGCTTTTTTGTTTTTGGCATTAACAATCGTCGCTAATACAATCGCAATGATATTAACCGTAACGTGCTCTACTAAAATCAAGCGAGTTGCAGAATCCTTCATTGCAGCGCCAAAATCAGCAAAAGCTGCCGTTGTCACCGGGCTAAGGCCTAGATAAAGCACTAATCCGATCAATAATTGCGTGTGCAAAGAGATCATGTAAAACAAGCCTATTTTACGATCTGATTCCGTAAAAACTTTGCCTGTTAAACCTTTGTAGATAGATAAAATTCCTAGCGCTAACACGACTAGAAACAAGATCGAGTGAATGGTTACGAATGCTGAATACATATGAGTGTGTTTAATTTTAGCAAAGATACAAAAAGCCTTCGTAACGAGACCTTTGTTACGTTTAATCGTCTAATTTTCTTTACCTTTGGGCACAAATTACCCGATTCTATGTCTAATCCCAGCAAGCTTACGGCCTTAATTAATGCCCGTTGCCCGCACTGCCATGAGGGCCGCCTGTTTAAGTACAAGTGGTGGAATGTGTTCAATTTTGCCCAAATGCATGAACACTGTCCCTCTTGTGATGTTCGCTACGAAGTAGAGCCAGGATTTTTTTACGGAGCCATGTATATTTCATATGCCTTCACGGTGGGAATTATGTTAGTGGGAGGTATTTTAGTCTTTAATTTCCTTAACGATCCTCCCGCCATGGGCTATGTGGTGCCTATTACGACCGTTTCGCTCCTGCTTGTGCCGGCTAATTTTAGGACAGCTCGGGTATTATTTATACATTGGTTCTCCGGTTTAAATTTCGATCCAAGCGCTGCTGCTAAGCATGAAAATTCTTGATTATTACATTTTAAAGAAATTTCTGAAGACGTACGTTTTCGCCGTTTTCATCATCGTGTTAATTGTGATGGTGATTGACTACACGGAAAAAATCGACGATTTCATTCGAAAGCAAGCCCCTATTAGGGAGATTCTCCTTGATTATTACCTTAATTTCATTCCCTATTGGGCCTCCTATATCAGTCCTTTGATGGTCTTTATTGCGACCGTTTTCTTTACGGCAAACCTCGCCGCGAAGACGGAAATTATTGCCATTCTGAGTTCTGGCGTTAGTTTTACGCGCTTAATGCGTCCTTATTTAATCGGCTCAGGAATTCTAGCGGTGGGCACTTTTATCATGATTGGTTGGGTAGTGCCTAACGCAAACAAAGTTCGCGTTCCTTTTGAGCATAAATACATTAACAATACCTACTATTTCGATAAGCGTGATGTCCATATTAAGATTGGGCCAGAGACTTATGCCTATTTAGAGACCTACGATAATGGCACGAATACGGGCTATCGATTCAGTTTAGAGCGAATTGTGGGGACGGAAATCAAGGAAAAATTGATGTCGGATCGCATCACTTGGGATTCGACTTCGAAGAAGTGGACGATTCACGATTACCGAATTCGAACTACGGGAGCGACTAAAATGAAATTTGGGTCTAAGATTGATACGACGCTGAATTTATTGCCAAAAGACTTCGAGAACAAGCATTTATTGCATGAAACCTTCACTCTTCCAGAGTTAAACGAGCACATTGATTTAGTGCAATCCCGTGGGGCAGACGGTATCGAAGTCTTCCTAATCGAAAAATACCTTCGCTTCGCTAACCCCTTTTCAGTGATGATCTTAACGATTATCGGCTTCTTAGTTTCCGCCAGAAAAGCGCGTGGCGGTGTAGGCTTCCAAATCGCTTTGGGCTTTAGTTTGGCCTTCATCTACATCCTCTTCTTCATGATGAGCAAGGGGATCGCGGAAGGGGGAGGAATGCCGCCTTTGTTAGCGGTATGGCTACCTAATCTCGTATTCTCCGCTGTGGGGGTGGGTCTTTACTATACCATTCCGCGCTAAAGATGAGACAGGCGCCGCGTCTTCTCGATTATTTCAAGATTCATTTTATCGTGATTTTATACGCGTTCACTGCCATTTTAGGCAATGCGACGAGTGCAAATGCGCTGACGATTGTCTTCTTTCGTTGCGTGATCGCGGCGGCTGGATTAGGCTTGATGTTAGCGGTATCGAAAAAATCTTTTCGGGTACCTTCCTCGGTTTTAAAGATCTGGCTATTGAATGGCGTTTTTGTTTCGCTGCACTGGTTGCTGTTTTTTGGAGCTGCCAAAGTCTCCACCGTCGCGATGTGTTTAGCCGGCTTGTCTACCCAAACTTTTTGGACCTCCATCCTAGAGCCCATCGCGAAGAAACAGCCCATCGCGAAGATCGAAGTCTTTCTCGGAATTCTAGTTGTGATCGCTTTGGGTATCATTTTTTCGGTGGAACCGGGGCAATGGATCGGCTTGGTGATGGGAATCGGAGCTGGATTTTTCGGGGCCTTGTTTTCCGTCATTAATGGAAATTATACCCACACGCACGACCCTAAATTAATCACGGTTTATGAGATGGTGGCGGCAGGTTTTATCACCGGTGCCGTCTGGTTAACCGGCTTGCTAGGAGGTTCGCCCGGATTTGTTCCGATGGGTCTGGATTGGCTTTGGATCGGCATTTTAGCCGTCGTTTGCACCGTTTACGCCTACACCGAGACCATACATTTATACAAAGTTTTCTCCGTCTTTTCGATCAATCTGGTCATCACGCTCGAGCCTGTTTATGGGATTTTGTTAGCGGTCTTTATTTTTGGCGCAAAAGAGGTGATGCAGCCCGCCTTCTACTGGGGAACATCTCTGCTGGTGCTGACGGTGATGGCGCATCCGTTCCTAGAAAAAAAGAATAAAGCATAGAGCACAAAGAATAAAGTCGGAATCCCCTTTGGGGATGAATTCGAGAAATATTTTTTCTATACGTCGCGAAGCGAAACCATCTTTATGCTTTGTGCTTTATTCTTTATACTCTCTCATCTCCTCTCTCCAATCAGGACAGCCCGGTAGATTTCTCCATTTATTTCTTTTATATTTAATGGTAAATGAATGAATGGTAAATGGTAAGTGGTGAATGGTAAATGAATGGTAAATGGTAAGTGGTGAATGGTAAATGAATGGTAAATGGTAAGTGGTGAATGGTAAATGAACGATTGAAATTTTTTAAACTATGAAAAAATATAACGTTGCGATTGTCGGACTGGGTTTCGGTGCAGAATTTATTCCGATTTATTTGAAGCATCCGTTGGCGAATATGTACGCGATTTGCCAAAGAAATGAAGAAAAACTCAACTCCATCGGGGACGCCTACGGGATCGAGACTCGCTACTCAGATTTAGAGAAGCTACTCCAAGACCCCAATGTAGACGTCGTTCACATCAATTCACCTATTCACTTGCATGCAGAACAGACGCTTAAAGCGCTGAATGCAGGAAAACACGTGGCTTGTACGGTGCCTATGGCGACGACCGTAGAAGAGTGCAAGGCGATCGTGGAGGCGAGCAAGCGGATGGAAAAGAAATATATGATGATGGAGACCGTGGTGTATGCCCGCGAGTTTTTGTACATCAAAGAATTATATGAAAAAGGCGAGTTAGGTAAGATTCAATTCTTGAAAGCCTCGCATCAACAAGATATGGACGGCTGGCCGGATTATTGGCCAGGTTTGCCTCCGATGCACTATGCGACACACTGCGTGGGTCCGGTGGCGGGCTTATTGCGCTTAGAGGCGGAGTATGTTTCTTGCTTCGGTTCGGGAACGATTCGCGAAGAATTGATTCCGGCTTATAATTCCCCATTTGCGGTGGAATCAGCGCACATTAAGTTTCGTGATTCGGATTTAAGCGCGATGGTATACCGTTCTCTTTTCGATGTGGCACGCCAATACCGCGAGAGTTTTGAGGTATATGGATCGAAGAAATCGGTGGAATGGCCTTTAATCGAAGGCGAAGAATTAGTGGTGCATACGGCGAAAAAACCGGAGTCAGAGATTCCGTCCAAAGTTCCCACACCTGATTTTGCACACTATCTACCAGAAGAAATTCAACGTTTCACCACGAAAGGGGTGTACGATGAAGACGATAATACCCACCTTTCGTTTACGCAAGGTGGCGGTCACGGTGGTTCCCACCCGCATTTGGTGAACGAATTCTTGCAGGCTTTGGCCGCAGATCGCGATCCATTCCCGAATGCACCGCAGTCCGCTAACTGGACTTCGGTAGGTATATTAGCTCACGAATCTGCTCTTCAAGGCGGAAAAATCATTGAAATTCCTAAATTCTAAGTTATGCGTTTTCTCTTATTTGCTGCGGCACTCTTGTTTCAATTCTCGGTTTCGGCCGCTCCTGGCAGACGCCTCGAATTATTGTTTTTAGGCGATAAAGGCCACCACAAACCCTTTGACAGATATCCTGCGCTGCAATCCGCGGTGGGAATCAAGGGGATGAATATTACCTATACGGAATCTTTGAAGGACCTGAATGAGGCCTATTTGAATAAATTCGATGCCTTAGTGATTTTTGCGAACCACGATTCGATCGCAGCGCCCCAGGAGAAAGCCTTGTTAAATTATGTGGCTTCTGGTCACGGCTTAGTGGCGATTCACTGCGCGTCTTTTAATTTTCGGAATTCAAAAGAGTTTGTGAAGATGGTGGGCGGTCAGTTTTGGCGCCACGGAATGGATTCGATTCGGGTGAAAAACGAGGCGAACACCTACGTGAAGATCAAGACAGTTGATGAGACCTATTTGCACAGCGCTTTGCAGCCGGATAACCAGATTTGGCAATCGAGAATTATAGGTCCAGAACAAGCGAAAGACAAACCGGGTGCGACTACGGAGCCTTATACTTGGACAAGAACTTACGGTAAAGGAAATGTATTTTACACGGCTTACGGTCACGACGAGCGGACTTGGGAAACGGAAGGTTTTCAGGATCTAGTGACGCAAGGAATTTTGCACGCGGTAGGTGCTGAAAAAAGAGCCTTATTAACGGCATTGAACATTCCGGTATTGAAATACCGCGAAGCAAAATTGCCAAACTACGAGAAACGTGAAGGCGCTCAATTGCAGCAATTGCCTTTAAGTCCGGAGGAATCGGTGAAGTTTATTCAGGTACCGGTGGACTTTAATTTACAGGTTTTCGCTTCAGAACCGAACGTGATGCACCCCATCGCGATGGCCTGGGATGAGCGTGGCCGTTTGTATGTTTTGGTCACTAAAGACTATCCGAACGAACGTAAAGAAACCGGCGGAAGTGATTACATCTTATTGTGCGAAGACACCAACAAGGATGGTAAAGCGGATAAATTCACGAAATGGGCCGATGGCCTGAGCATTCCTACGGGAATGGTATTCGCGAATGGCGGCTTGATTATTTCACAAGCACCGCACATGATCTTGTTGAAAGACACAAATGGTGATGATGTAGCGGATGAGAAGAAGATTTTGTTCACCGGTTTTGGAACAGGTGATACACATGCAGGACCGTCGAATTTGCATTATGGATTCGATAACTGGATCTGGGGTTGCGTAGGTTATTCAGGTTATAAGGGCAAAGTGGGAGCGGATTCGCTTCAATTTGCGCAGGCTTTCTTCCGCTTTAAGGCGGATGGATCGAAGATGGAGCACATGACGACGACGTCGAATAATACCTGGGGCTTTGACTTTAATGAGGCAGGGGATGTGTTCGGATCGACGGCAAATAACGCGCACGGCTGGTATATGGCTATTCCGCATCGCAATATTTGGCATGCGCCAATGACCTTAAACGGTTCTAAGAATACGGATACACACAAAGACATGCGGACGATTACAAAGAAGGTGCGTCAGGTGGATGTTTTTGGAGGATTTACGGCAGCGGCGGGACATAATTTCTATTCTGCTCGTTCATTTCCCAAAGAATATTGGAACCAGATTGCCTTCGTTTCGGAGCCGACGGGTCACGTGATTCACCAAAATCGCCAGGTTCCGACGGGTTCAGATTTTAACGACAAAGAAGCGTTTAACTTTTTAGCAGGAGCTGACGAATGGGTTTCACCGGTGTTCGCGCAAGTAGGTCCGGATGGAGCCGTTTGGGTAGCTGACTGGTATTCGTATATCATCCAGCACAACCCGGTTCCCCAAGGATACAAGAATGGGGGCGGTAATGCATATGACACGGATTTACGTGATTTTACGCACGGTCGAATTTACCGCGTAGGCTATAATAAAGCACCAGAATACACGCCAGTTTCCTTGAAAACGCCGGCGGAATGTGTAGCTGCCTTGAGTAATTCGAACTTGTTTTGGCGTTTACAGGCACAGCGACTTTTAGCGGAGCGCGGAAATAAGGATGTGGTGCCCGCTTTAGTGGCGCTGTTAGGTTCTGCCAAAACCGATGAAATCGGTCTCGCTCCAGGTGCCATCCACGCCCTAAGAACTTTAGAAGGCTTAGGCGTTTTACCAATGGACGCTTTAGCTCGCGCGATGAAACATTCGTCTGCGGCAGTGCGTAAGCAAGCGGTGCAGGTATTACCACGCACGGCGGCTTCGGCGAAATTGATTTTGGACCAAAAAATGCTCAATGACAAAGACTCCTTAGTCGTATTGCACTCTATTTTAGCCTTAATTGAATCCCCTTCTTCTCCAGCAGTAGAAGCGGCGATGGCACGTAAAATCGCCGTCTCTTCGAAAACAACCGATCGCTGGATCCCAGATGCCTTAACGGCCTACGTAATGGCCGGTGGTCCTGCTCGTCGCGCAGCTTTCATCGCAAAACAAGGAGCTCAATCAGGCGCCATAGCAGCGGAGAAACTAGCGAAAGAGGCGAAGAATCCAAGCACTTCCGGCACAGAATCAGGTCTTGATTTAGTGGTAGAGGAAGTACAAATCAAAGGCGGAAACTTCCGTTTACGTGAAGGCGCTAGTTTCGTTATCCGCGTGAAAAATAGAGGTGACAAAGCTTTGCCAAAAGGCACTCCGCTTCCATTAACCGTCAAAATCGAAGGAATGGGACGCCGTACTGATCTAGAGTCTTATACTTTTACGGATGGTGCCGCTCCTGGCGAAACTGTTTCAGTCGTGAAAAACAATAACGGTCCGTGGACCGGAAACCTAGGCTGGACAGCGGATGAGGCAGGTAATTATGTGATGGAAATAAACCTCGATACGAAAGCCGTTTTAGGGGAATCGAATCGCGGTAATAATACCTTCAGACAACCTATCGTAGTTTCTTTACCTGCTGATTTAGGTTCTTATATCGTGGAGAAATCTTTCCGTGGAATGACCTCAGATGATTCTGCCAATGATATCGTCGCTTTATTGCGTTCAATCAAACAAGTGGCTAGCCCTACCATGGGCGCGGCCTTGAAAGGTGCTTCAGCGACTTGGAATGCGAAACGTGTGGCAGAATTATCGACTGAAAATACCGACTTCGTAAAAGCCATAGGCAAGCAATTGCGCCCACAAGATGTGGAGGCGTATGAGCGTTTGGCGGGTCTTTGGAAAGTAGAAATACCTTCTGCCGAAGTGAAGGGAGTAGTCGTGAAACGCACGATTTTGACGATCAAAGAAGCGATGAAATACAGCCCAGCGGAATTCACCGTACCTGCAGGTGCGACAGTCGAATTGATCTTCGAAAACGTCGATGCAATGCAGCATAACTGGGTTTTAGGTACTTTAGGTAGCCAAGAAAAAATCGGTTTAGCGGCAGATAAAATGATCACGGCGGCCGATGGAGCAGCGAAAAATTACATTCCTGCCATGCCGGAAGTATTGGCTTATACTCCTTTAGTCGAATCCGATGGTCGCGTGAAAGTGGTCTTCAAAGCGCCTAGCGTTCCAGGCAATTATCCGTTCTTGTGTACGTTTCCAGGGCACTGGAGGATTATGAATGGGGTGATGAAAGTGGAATAATGCCACTTTCACAATGGTAAATGGTGAATGGTAGATGGTAAATGAAATGTAAATTATCATCCATCATTTACCACTTACCATTCACCATTTACCATTTAATGGTTAGTTTTGCGCTATGAAATTCTCAATAAGCCACACGGATCCTAGCTCGAAAGCGCGCGCAGGGGAAATACAGACAGATCACGGGACGATTCAAACGCCCATTTTTATGCCTGTGGGCACTGCTGGAACCGTTAAAGGCGTTCATATTTCAGAATTAACGGATCCGATTAAAGCCCAAATTATCCTAGGAAACACGTATCACCTGTACTTGCGTCCAGGTATAGACGTGATCGAAAAGGCGGGAGGATTGCATAAATTCAATGGCTGGCAGGGGCCTATTTTGACGGACTCGGGAGGATATCAAGTGTATTCTTTGGCAGGTACAGGCCGAAAAATTCAAGAAGAAGGAGTTAAATTCAAGTCGCATATCGATGGAAGTATTCACTATTTCACGCCGGAAGGGGTGATGGATATTCAGCGCACGATAGGGGCGGATATTATTATGGCTTTTGACGAATGTACCCCATATCCATGCACTTATGAATATGCGCGCAAGTCGATGGATATGACACACCGCTGGCTGGATCGTTGCATTCAGCGCTTTGATGAAACAGATCCTAAATACGGTTATAATCAGACCTTATTTCCGATTGTTCAGGGAAGCGTTTACTCCGATTTACGGAAGGTTTCGGCGGAATACATAGCTTCTAAAGGCGCTTTCGGTAATGCTATCGGCGGACTTTCTGTGGGGGAGCCGGTAGAAGATATGTACGCGATGGCGGATGAGGTGACGGATATTTTGCCAAAAGACAAGCCGCGCTACCTGATGGGCGTGGGTACGCCAGCGAATATTTTGGAGGGAATTGCGCTCGGAATTGATATGTTCGATTGCGTTATGCCTACACGAAATGCGCGCAACGGGATGATTTTTACGACTCAGGGAATTATCAATATCAAGAACAAAAAATGGGAATCGGACTTCTCCGTGGTTGATCCACATTTCGTGAATGAAGTCCACGGTTTATATACTAAATCCTACCTGCGTCATTTAGTGCGTTGCGAAGAAATGCTAGGGGCGATGATTGCGAGTGTGTGTAATTTACGATTCTATCTGTGGATGGTGGGCGAGGCGCGTAAGGAAATTCAAGCGGGTACTTTTACGGCTTGGAAAAACCGAATGATCCCGCAATTTATGCACCGACTATAAATTTTCAAGGAATCGGCAATACCTTACTTTCTTTGAATGAAGACAGGATCACCATCGTGGAAGTGGCAGCTACTTCTTCGATTTCGTTGATTTTTTCGAGCATTAATTTCTGATAAGTCGAAATATCTTTGGAAATTATTTTCAACATAAAATCGCCAGAACCTGTCACGTGATGGCACTCGATTACCTCTGGAATTTGGTTGATTTGCTTCACGAAAGACTCCGTCACTTGCTTTTTATGGCCCGTTAAAGTCACCGTCACAAACGTGCTCACTCCTAAACCTACTTTTTCTCTATCAACCTGAGCGTGATAGCTTTGAATAATTCCCAAAGTCTCTAATTTCTTCACGCGCTCCAAAGTAGGAGCAGGAGAAAGTCCGATTTCTTTAGATAATTGGGCGTTTGTGATTTTCGCATTTTGCTGTAAAATCTCCAGCAATTTGTGGTCAGTTAGGTCTAGTTTTTGGATGCTCATGTTTTTTTCGAAAGCATAAATTTAGAGAATATTTTCACTAATATTTTATTTCTACTTGCATAATTCAAAGGGAGACCGTATTTTTGCAACCACAAAACGCGAAAGTAGCTCAGCTGGTAGAGCGCGACCTTGCCAAGGTCGAGGTCGCGGGTTCGAACCCCGTCTTTCGCTCAAAACGAAAAAGCACCGTTGGTGCTTTTAGTTTTACTAGGACGCTTGGGTGGTGGAACTGGTAGACACGCGGGACTTAAAATCCCGTGAGCCGTAACGCTCGTGTGGGTTCGATTCCCATCCCAAGTACAATTCAAGCGTCTGAAAAAGCCTTCCTTTGGGAAGGCTTTTTTGTTTTATTCTGATAAAATCCCACCTCACCTTTGCACTCCGCAAAATCCTAGTACCTTTGTGCTCAACAAATTACCATCAATTTATATTCGTATTGCTTCTTAACCACTACTAAGCAATCTGTTCTGTTTAAAGATTGCTCATGAAAAACTATTTCATACTCACGGCCTTGCTGTGTTGTTTCTTTTCGGCGCGCGCGCAATCCCCTATTAAATCGATTAATTACCAGGCCCTCATTGTGGACCCTGCTGCTATTGAATTGCCCGGAAGTGCAGTTCAGGCCCAGCTGTATTTGAACAAGGAAGTTTGGGTGAAGTTTGGGATCTATGCGGGGAG
Source organism: Aquirufa sp. A-Brett2-15D (assembly GCF_054558735.1). Taxonomy (NCBI): domain Bacteria; kingdom Pseudomonadati; phylum Bacteroidota; class Cytophagia; order Cytophagales; family Flectobacillaceae; genus Aquirufa; species Aquirufa sp. A-Brett2-15D. The sequence goes on from NZ_JBSKFT010000003.1 coordinate 425,467, forward strand.
CACATTGCAGTTCGAGGAGTTGCATAAGACGAAAACGGATGCGTATGGGGTGATTAATTTGGAGATTGGAGGTGGGGAGAATACGAGTTCGGCTGGGACTTTTGAAAACATAAACTGGGGCAGTCCGGTAAAGAAGTTAGTGACGCAGGTTAGTTTTGATTTGGGTTTTAAATATACCGAGGTCAGTAATCGCGGCCTAAATTACTTGCCTTATGCACATTTTGCAGAGGAGGCAGGGAAATTAAGTGGCACTTTGGCATTAACATCAGGAGGAACAGGAGCCATCACGGCTCAGGCTGCGCGCGCGAATTTAGGTTTAGATAAAGTAGACAATACCGCAGATGCCTCGAAGCCAATATCTATGGCAACGCAGACGGCTTTAGATTTAAAGGCTAATATAGTAGATGTAAATGCAGCTTTAGCCTTGAAAGCTACGGTAGCTGCTTTGGAAGCGCACATGGCTGTCACGGCAGATACAATAATGCTTGCAACGAAAGCTGCGTTAACGGATTTAAATGATTATGCTCCGATTGCTTCTCCTACTTTTACGGGTACCGTTTCAGGCATTACGAAATCAATGGTTGGATTAGGTTCTGCGGATAATACGACTGATGCGGCTAAGCCTATTTCGACGGCTACAAAGGCGGCATTAGATTTGAAATTAAATTCGAACGGTAACGCAGCTATAGCCACTAAATTAGCAACAGCTAGAAATATAAATGGAGTAGCATTTGATGGTAGTGCAGATATAACAATTTTAGCTGAAGCGGATGCAGGAACCCTTATGGGTACAGTAGCGATAGCAAAAGGAGGAACGGGAGCAACAAACGTTGCGGCTGCTAGAACAAATTTAGGTTTAGTGATCGGCACTAATGTTCAAGCACCTCTAACAGCAGGAACAGATTATTTAACACCCACAGGTAATGCAGCTTCAGCGACTAAATTAGCTACGGCTAGAAACATTAATGGAGTAGCATTTGATGGCAGTGCAGATATTACTATTGCAGTAGATGCGAATACATTGACAGGAACGGCACTTGCAAGCAATGTGGTGACTTCAGGTTTAACTAGTGTAGGAACTTTAACTAATTTAACGGTCACTAATCCAATAGCAGGAAGTATAACAGGTAATGCTGCAACTGCGACAACTGCTGGTACAGCTACTACGACTACAGGCAATGCAGGTACCGCCACTAAATTAGCTACGGCTAGAAACATTAATGGAGTAGCATTTGATGGTAGTACAGATATAACAATTACCTCAACAGCGGATGCAGGAACTTTAACTAATTTAACGGTCACCAATCCAATAGCAGGAAGTGTAACAGGAAATGCAGGAACAGCCACTAATTTAACAGGACTAACCACCAGTGTGGCTACCCTAAATAATTTATCTGGTGTAAACTCTGGCGATCAAACAACTATAACGGGTAATGCAGGAACAGCCACCAAATTAGCAACTGCTAGAAATATAAATGGAGTAGCCTTTGATGGCACTGCAGATATTACTGCACCAGCTGCTGCAGAAACATTAACAGGCTCCACTTTTAAATCTACAGTAACAGGTTCTAGTTTAACGAGTGTAGGAACAATCACTAGCGGCGTATGGAGTGGAACTGCGGTAGCAATTCAAAATGGAGGAACTGGTTTAACTACAGTGGGAACTAATGGTCAAGTGTTAACTTCTACTGGTACAAGTATTACATGGGCTACGCCCGCGTCTTCATCTTCATCATCACCAACCTATACGACAGGATTAAACTCTGATTTAGGAGGGTACGTTTTCTTTCTATCAACAGATAGTAAACACGGCTTAGTAGCTGAAACGCAAAATCAGAGTACATCAAGTACTTGGTATGATGCGGAAGATAAAATCAGCAATGAAGCTAATCACTCAGCTAATGGAAAAAAATTTACCGATTGGAGGCTGCCAACAAAACACGAGTTGAATCTTATGTATTTAGCTAAAAATTCGATTTTTAGTTTTACGAGTGTCTACTATTGGAGTTCTACGGGGAACAGCACGAACAACGGCACCTCCGCGTGGTGGGGGTACTTCGGCAGTGGCGAACAGGGCATCGACGGTAAGAACAGTTCATATTATGTTCGCGCCATTAGGTCTTTTTAACTATTTATTCTGATATAACCCACCGTAAACAGAGCGCTCACCGTAAGTGGAATGAAAGTATTTATTGCAGGCGACCGGATTCAATTTGTTTATTACGATTATTAACTACTTCGACCCGATCAACAAAGCCAATCCAACCACATACAACAGCAACATAATATTCAGCAGTTTATGGGTTTCAGCGGAGGCATTCTTGAATTCTTTCCAAATAAATATTCCCCAAATTGCCGCCACCACAGTCGCTCCCTGGCCTAAGCCATAGGAGACCGCAGCGCCTGCTTTTTCAGAGGCTAAAATAGAAAGGGCCATCCCAACAAACCAGATGGCACCACCTAAAATTCCTACTAAATGGTCTTTTATAGAACCCACTAAATAATGTGCTAAATTCAAAGGTGCGCCGGAGAATGGCTTTTTCATTTGGAATGTATTAAAGACCAAAGAACTGATAAAAATGCCTACCGCGAAAACAACCAACGCCGTATACGGCGTTAATTTGCCCACTTCAGGGGCGGCGAAATTCACGGCCATCGAAGCCGCTACGTATTTGTAGAAAAGCCCCATCAAGCAACCCGCCAGTACGGAAAGGATTAAACCTTTGTTAGAGGCAGAAGAGGAAGAAATGGATTTATAGGCTCTCGCATTTAAAATAATGGCGATTGCGATTAAGGCAACCCCACCAAAAATCAAAACTGGATTTCCGTGCGGTGCCGCTAAGTAATTCACCACAACACCTAAGACCAAGGCAATTCCAATGCCCACCGGAAAGGCCACAGACATGCCTGCGATTCCAATGGCTGCGACTAATAAAATATTAGCGGCATTAAATAAAACCCCACCGATGAAGGCGGATTGAAGATTTTCGCTGCTGGCTTGTCCATAGTCCGCTAAGAATCCACGTCCTTGCGTTCCGCTGGAACCTAGCGTAAAGGCTAGAATCAAAGATGCTAAAACAATCCCGATTGCATAATCCCAATAGAATAATTCGAAGCGCCAGCTGGAGGAAGTGAGCTTTTGGGTGTTTGCCCAGGAGCCCCAACAAAGCATGGTCACGATGCACAATAAAACGGCAGATGAATAGGTTTCGATGATAAACATGGCTCTTATTTTAGGTTTCCTAAACGGTAATATTTGTCATTCGTCGCCATAAATGGCTTTTCTGCGTAGACGATTGCGTCGAATAATTTACAATCATACCCCGCGACCTTGTTCAACACTTTCAGTTTCACGTGGTGCTTTCCTGTCGCTAATTTATACTTCCAGCTGATCTCGTGGCGACGAGTTGTGAAGGCCACTGGGAGTTTTACTTTCTCCAGAAGCTTGCCATCTACATATACCTCCAAATCAAAAGTGCCTGTATCTAAAGAGGCCCATTTCGCTGTTTCTCCACGCACTACGAATCCATTTCCCTCGAAATCAAAGTCATATTCGTCGGTCAAGTTTTTCCCAATGTTGATCTTCTCCGTAGGGAATGAGTGGTCAAAGCTTTGTTCGAAGGCTACCGCTTTAGGGGAAGTGTAAGGAATACTTACGGCGTTTTCTGATATGCTTCCCCCGTTATTTTTGATGTTTTGCAAAGCGTGCTTGAAACCGATTTCATATACATCGTTTAGGGAAGTGGACGTGTATTTGAAGTCGATGTCCTCCGCCTCTTTCAAGCCTAATTTCCAGTAAGCGGGTATTTTGTCGTAGCCTATCATGGCTCCCAAAATTCCTCCCGCAGACGATGGATTGCAGTCTGCGTCTTGTCCACAGCGCGTGGAGATTTCTAGGGTTTTAGTGAAATCACCATTTCCGTACAATAATCCCATCACGACATAAGCGGAATTCACGGTCGCATCGATGTTAAACGGAGCGAAAACGCCGTCCGGGCAACCGATGTCGTTTGCCCATTTGTTTTGGACTTCTAACCAGGTTTTTGTCCAGTCGTTCGGGTATTGTTTGTGCCATTTGATTACATCAGCGATGCATTTATAGTATTGGCTATTTGTCGGAATGGTTTTCAAAGCCTCGGTAACGACCTTGTTGATATCGTTATTGATAAATGCCAAAGTATAGCAAGCCCCTAAATAAACCCCACCATAATAGCCATCACCGTAGTTCATGATGTGACCAATTTTGTCGGAGATTTCAGATGCCGCATTCGGCATTCCGGGTGACATTAAGCCGGCAAAGTCACACTCGATTTGGTAATCAATACAATCTGCATGCGGATTATTTTCCCAGTATCCAGACGCTGGGGGCATCATTCCATTCAAGATATTATAACGTCCCGCCTGATTCGCATGCCACAGCGCATAGCCTGCGTTCGCATAGGCCTTCGCATGCGATTCAATAGGCGCATTCAATCCCTCTTTTTCGAATACCTCCACGAAAGTCAAATCCATGTACAAATCATCGTACAAACCGGGATTGTTGATCATCGTATTTTTTAGATAGCCATCGTACCACGGAATAGGGTGGTAGGAATTTATCATCGTTCCATTGTAGCGAAACTCAACAGGCCCACCAAAGGTCACGCCAATGGTTTGGCCGGCCCAGCCACCTTTGATTTTGTCTTTCAAGATGGCTTTGCTCATGGAAATATTTTGAGCTTGAGCGGCTAAGGTTAGTAAACAGAAGAAGAGGATTTTTTTCATTAGTTCAGGTTTTGGTAGAGGTAGTTATGCATTAATATTTTAATGAATTCAGCACTTTTAATGGTGGTGCCTATCGTGGCATTAGCTGGCTTATTAGGATCTAATCGAGTGAAGCCTTGATCGTCCACATAGACGTGCACTTTTTCGGTCGTAAATAATTCTGGATTGGTTTCCATTCCGATGGCTACGGGGTCAAAAAGGGTAGGAGTTTCTTGCCCCCAAAGAACATAAAGTCCCTGCATAGCACTCGTTAAAGGCGACTGGCGCATCAGTAATTTCAAACGATTTTCGGCAGATAATTTAACCATCGCCGTCACATCTAATCCGGCATAAATGACATTTGCACCGGATTGTACGAAAGATTTTGCTGCAGGAATATCACATAAAACGTTCCATTCGGAATTAATTTTCGAACTGCCATCGTAACCTATTTTGAAGGAGCCAAACATCGCATAGATGGCTTTCGCTTTCTGTAATTCCGCTCCTAAAGGCGCCAAATTCGTCACGGGTCCCACAGAGAAAATGATGACTTCTCCCGGGTATTTTTTTAATTGAGATTGGATGAATTCAGTCGCACCTTGTGGCTTTTTTGCCAAAAGGGATCCCTTCGCCCAATAAAACTGATCCGCATACCAATTCGCTCGAACAGAACTAGAGGATGTATTTTTACCCACATAAACAGGAATCTGATTCTCTCCAGTCACCGCCAGAAATTTCTGTGCTAAAATGGCCCGGTCATCTGTGCGACCATAGCAGGTTGTGATCCCCAAAATCTCGTAGCGATCCTGTAGCGTTAACAAATAACCCAAAGCATAGGCATCATCGATGTCGTCCCCGAGGTCACAGTCGAAGATCACTTTTTGGCGTTGTTGTGCTGCTAATGAAAAGCTGATCAGAAATAAAAGTAGTAATTTCTTCATAGTTCTTCCAATTTAGGCATGGAGGCTTGCGCTCCTAAGCGAGTTACGGAAATGGATGCCGCTTTGCAAGCAAACGTAATGGCTTCCAGCCAACTCATTCCCTCGGATAATCCCACCACTAAAGCTCCATTGAAGCAATCCCCCGCTGCTGTCGTATCTTGTGCGACCACTTTTGCGACCGGAATATGCTCAGTTTCGTAGGCCGTTTTGTAGAGGGCGCCTTGGGCGCCTAAGGTAATAATGACATGTTGAACGCCTTTATTTAGTAAGATATTCGCTGCTTTTTCTGCAGATAGGAGATCGTTTACAGGTATGCCGGTCAGTAATTCCGCCTCTGTTTCATTAGGTGTGATCGCATATAAATGAGGGAATAATTCGGCGGGTAGTTGCGCTGCAGGAGCTGGATTTAAAACGACTTTGAGTCCTTTTTTCGCCGCGAGAGCAGAGGCGTACACGACTGTTTCCAAAGGTGTTTCCAACTGAATTAAGACGAAATCTCCGGCTTCGAAAATTTCAGAGGCCGCCTCGATGTCGGCTTTCAAAAGGCAATTATTAGCACCTGAGGCGACGGTGATGCAGTTTTCGCCTTTGGCATCCACATTAATCAAAGCCACCCCAGAAGGGGCATACGGATCCTGCGTCACGAAACGCGTGTGAATTCCCTCGTTCTTGAATTGCTGAATGGCGGTCTCCCCAAAAACATCTTTCCCCACCTTGCACACAAAATGCACCTCTCCGCCTAAACGCGCCGCAGCCACCGCCTGATTTGCCCCTTTACCTCCCGGATTCATAAAGAAATCCCCGCCTAAAACGGTTTCTCCCGGCGCGGGCAAATGGCCTGATTTGATCACCATGTCGGTGTTAGAACTACCGATAATTGTGATTTTTGTCATTTTAAATAGGTTTTATCTCAGTTGGGCACTGTAAATTAATATAAATTTTTCAAATTCTGACTTACCTTTACGGGGGTAAGAAATTTTGTCCTTCTCATCTTTAGCAAAAATGAAACAAACCCTGTTATTTCTACTTTTTTCTTTTTCGGTATTTGGCCAAAACACAGGCCGCATCTCCGGAAAAATTATTGATCAACTTACGCAAAAACCCATATCTGGAGTTTCTGTTACGTTAGATGGTGCCACAAAGGGCACTACAGCGGACGATAAAGGAACGTTTCGATTAACGGGTTTGGCCTTAAAAACTTATAACATTTCATTCTCCGCAGTCGGCTACGAGAAATACACCGCCTTCAACGTGATCATCAATGCAGGAAATGAGAATTATTTGAACATCGAATTACTACCCTCTAATCAACAATTAACCGAAGTAGTCGTTACCCAAAACCGCCGCACCGCCAAAGCCGCCACCTTAGAGTCGCCCTTAAGTGTTCAGCGTTTGACCTCAGAAGAAATCAAGAGTAATCCAGGTGGAAATTTTGACGTAAGTAAAGTAATCCAAACCTTACCCGGCGTAGGCGGAGGCCCACAAGGCGGAGGTTTCAGAAATGACATCATCATCCGCGGCGGAGGCCCGAACGAAAACGTCTATTACCTAGACGGCATCGAGATTCCAGTCCTAAATCACTTCCAAACACAAGGCAGCAGCGGAGGCCCGCAAGGCATGCTAAATGTGTCGTTCATCGAAGATGTAAAACTAAGTTCATCCGCTTTCGATGCGCGTTACGACAATGCCTTAAGCTCCGTTTTCCAGTTCAAACAACGCACCGGAAACCCCAACAAATTTCAAGGCAACGCCCGTTTAAGTGCCACCGAATTCGCATTAACCACAGAAGGACCTTTGTCTAAATCAGGCAAAACGACTTTCTTAGCTTCGGTTCGCCGCTCGTATTTGCAATTCTTATTTCAAGCTTTAGATATTCCGATTCGCCCAAACTTCTGGGATGCGCAGTTTAAAATCACCAAGCAAATCAATTCGACCACTACGCTTTCGATGATGGGCTTGGGCGCGATTGATGACTTCTCTTTTGGGACACTAAAAAAAGTTACACCCGAAAAATTATACGTGTATAATTCGAATCCGCTAGTTAATCAATGGAACTATACGCTGGGACTATCCTTGAAAAAATTGTTGGATAATGGCTATGTGAATGTGGCGCTTTCCCGAAACGTTTTTGACAATAATTTCTTGCGCTATGAGGATAATTTGAAGAAGGATCCGTCGGCTTTAAACTTTGATTATTCGTCTCGCGAAACGGAAAATAAATTGCGACTAGATGTGAACAAAAACACGAATGGTTGGAAGATAAATTACGGCTTATCCACTCAATTCGTAGAATACGCGAACAGCACCTACCAGGTACTGAATAATATAGACCCTAATCCGGCTATCAAGTTAGCCTATCCATCGACTAAAATTTCGTATACGAGCGCATTGAATTCCCTATGGAAATACGGGGCTTTTGCCCAGGTTTCGAAGACCTTTTTTGACTCCAAATTAGGTCTAAGCGCCGGCCTTCGTACGGATATGAACAGCTTCACGACGACTGGTTCGGATCCTATGGAAACCATTTCGCCTCGCGTTTCTTTAAGTTATGTGCTCTCTGATAAATTAACGGCAAATGCTTCGGTGGGTCGTTATTTCAAGTTAGCCCCGTATACGATATTAGGCTACACTTCGTCGACATTCCCGTATCAGACGTATTCGAGTTTCGCAATTATGACACCTCAGTTAGTAAATCAAGACGCGAAATACCAGCAAAGCGATCATTACGTGGCTGGCCTAGAATACTTACACGATGAATCTTTGCGCTTCACCTTGGAAGGTTTTGTGAAGGACTATGCGAACGTACCTATCTCGAATCGCAATGGTATTTCATTAGCAAACTTAGGTGGAGACTTTAATATTTTAGGCAATGAAGATGTGACCACTTCTGGGAAAGGTCGGGCCTACGGTCTTGAATTTTTTGCCCAAAAGAAACTAACTGACAAATTCTTCGGAATTCTTTCCTATACCTTTTACCGTAGCATGTACAGCGGTTTCGATGGAAAATTAATTGCCTCTAATTGGGATAATCAACACCTCTTAAGTGTAACCTGGGGCTATAAATTCCCACGCAACTGGGAGTTAGGTCTTCGTTTCCGTTACCAAGGTGGAGCACCGTATTCGCCTTATGACGACTTAGCATCTAAGTCAAGTTATTTGACTTTGGGCCAAGGCACTTTCGATTATTCACGCTTGAACACTCAACGACTACCCAACTTCAACTCTAGTGACGTGCGTATCGATAAGAAATACAATTTGAAGAAAACAACCATCGATCTTTTCATCGATGTGACGAACTGGTACATCGCAGTGAATCCAGGCGTTCCGACCTATACCTTTAAACGTGTAGAAGATAATTCTGCCTTTGCGACGACGAATGGATTGCCTATCGCTAAGAATGGTAGCAACGCCATTCCTACCCAATTCTTAAATGATCGAGCTCAAGTAACTCCGACCATTGGATTTATTGTAGAGTTTTAAGTTTATGTAAAGCTTTAGCGAATGCTAACGCATGTGGGCCGTCACCGTGGATACACCAGGTGTCGGCCTTCATTTTTTGAACCTGATCCAAGACATCTTGAATTTCTGTGAAGCAGGCTCCCGGCTGGCTACGCGGAGTTAATGACCCATCGCTTTCATAGCGACGATCTGCAAAAGCTTCGTCTGCCGTATGTAAACCTAGTGCTTTTCCCGCGGCGATGGAATGACTGTTTTTCAATCCAAACAAAATCAAACTAGGGTCGATATCCTTCACCGCTTTCGCGATAGCCGTTGCTATTGCCGCGTTTTTCGTGGAAGTATTATACAAGGCACCATGAGGTTTTACGTGGTTCAATTTTGCCCCCGCATTTTCTGCTATTTTTTTTAGTATTTCGACTTGTTTTTTGACTAGCAAATAGATTTCCTCTGGACTCAGTTCAATTTCTTTTCTCCCAAAATTCTCTCGATCTAAATAGGACGGATGAGCTCCCATTTTTACGCCATGGCGAATGCATAAGGCAACCGTCTCGCGCATAGTGAATGCATCTCCGGCATGAAATCCGCAGGCAATATTTGCCTCATCGATGTAGGGCATGAGTGCGGCATCATTTCCAATGCCTTCACCCAAGTCGCAGTTGACTTTCATAGTATAGGTAGCTAAAAAAAAGCCTGTGTTTCCACAAGCTCGTTTATTTCAAATTCCGGTAGGCCTAGCCTAATATGATATCTTTTTTCATGGGTAGGGTTTTTAAATACTGTTAAACCTTCGTTAAAGTTACTCATTAATTTTTCAATTGATTCCGCTAATTCCTATTTTAATTCAACAGAATTTCCAGATAAAAATTTCCCAGAACTGATGCGATCTAAGCTAGGGTAATCCTGCACGAAAACTTTATTAAATCCTGATAAGGCATGTTTTGCAATGATGGTTAGTCGAATAAAGGAGGATTCATCCTGCCATGTTTCTTCTAAAGGTTCTATGGTTCTAACGCGCACCGCATGTAAGGAAAATTGATCTGCGTTTCTTTCCCGAGGTACATAGGCGATAAAATTATCTTTAAGTTTTATATCCCGTCCCTGCAAGTTGCTTCCATTAAATGTTCCCACCGGTTTATAGAAGGTGAGTTCGATGTGTACGTCAAAGATTTCAGAGTTAGTTAAGTTAACAAACTTGAAAAGGTAGTTTTGTTCTCCATTAAATCGGATTCGACTTATTTGGCTAGAAATGAGAATTTTAGGTTTCTTATTTAGTAAAAAGAAGATTAAAAATAGGTAGGACGACAATAGTCCTGCTGCGATACTTAAGATAAAATTCATAGTGGTTATTTTTTCAAAGGTATTTCTATTTCACCTTCATTCCATCTCCCACTTTCATTTTATCAACATCATGATATTCAACAAAAAAGCTCACCCGACGATGCGAATGAGCTTTTGACATATTGACTAAGACGAAGTCGACTAAGCTGCGAAGCAGCGACTAAACGACACAGTCGTGACTAAGTCACGCAGTGACGACTACTCTTCTATAAAAGGATAATTCTCTTCGACATACACATCTTTGTAGGCCTCTGATTTATCTGGGAATGGAGATGCTTCGGCAAAATCAACTGATTCTTGAACTTGAACCTTGATTTTTGCGTCGATCTCATCTAATTCTGCTTGCGATAAGATGTTGTGCTCTAGAATTGTGTATTTCACTTGTTCGATCGGATCACGGTCTTTGTAAGCCTCTACCTCTTCTTTAGAGCGGTATTTTTGAGGATCTGACATCGAGTGACCTCTATAACGGTAGGTTCTGAATTCTAAGAAAGTAGGGCCCTCGCCTGCACGAGCGCGAGCTGCGGCACGAGAAACGGCCTCATGGACTGCTTCTACATTCATCGCGTCTACTGGCTCAGAAGGCATATCGTATGCCTCGCCTATTTTGTATAATTCGGTTACGTTAGACGTACGTGCTACGGAAGTTCCCATCGCGTATCCGTTGTTTTCTACGACGAAAATAGCGGGTAATTTCCAAATCATCGCCATGTTAAATGCCTCGTGTAAAGCACCTTGACGAACTGCACCATCACCAAAATAGGTGATAGAAACGTTACCTGTTTTTTTGTATTTCTCGGCGAAGGCGAGGCCTGCTCCTAAGGGGATTTGGGCCCCTACGATACCATGACCGCCTACAAAACCTACTTCTTTATCGAAGATGTGCATGGAGCCACCTTTTCCTTTAGAAGCACCGGTGATTTTACCGTATAATTCCGCCATAATTGCGTTAGGAGAGGTTCCTAAGGCCAAAGGGATACCATGGTCACGGTAAGCTGTGATGTATTTATCGCCTTCAATTAGGGCAGATCTTGAACCAGAAGAACAAGCTTCTTGACCGATATATAGGTGACAGAATCCTTTTATTTTCTGCGTTCCGTACAATTGACCGCACTTCTCTTCGAACTTGCGTTGTAATTGCATGGTTTCGTACCAAAATTTATACGTCTCTTTCGAATACTTGGGCGCGTCTGCGTTTTTCTTAGCCATCTTCTTTAATAGAATATATTTAAAGCGATAAGCCGGTATTTATTCCGGGCCTTAACTCTGTAAAATTAGCACAAAATCTTTATTTTTACACGCTTTTAATCGCATTCCTACATCCATGCATCTCAAATCTCTTCAGGTCAATCAGTTTAAATCCTACGAGGAGGCTAGATTTAGCTTTATTTCGGAGATAAATTGCATTGTGGGGGAGAACGGAATTGGGAAGACGAACTTGCTAGATGCAATCCATTTTCTGTCGATGACGAAAAGTGCGCGCGGTATTTCGGATCAACTTTGCGTGAAACATTCGCAGGATTTTTTCCGGGTGCAGGGGGATTTTGTCGATACACAGGACCGCGAAACACAGATTACGTGTTTGTTTCAGAAGGGGGCCAAAAAGCAATTTCTCCGCGACGATAAACCTTATCCCCGCCTAGCAGACCACATCGGCCACTTTCCAGTTGTCTTAATGGATCCACACGACACGGATTTAGTCCGCGAAGGAAGCGAAGAACGCCGTCGCTTCTTCGACGGGATGATGTCTCAACTCGACCGTAATTTCTTAGACCAACTTTTGCGCTATAACCGCATTGTTCAACAACGCAACGTGCTTTTGAAGCAATTCGCAGAACGCGGCCAGGTCGATCGCCTACATTTGGACAGCTACCACGCGCCTTTAGTCGAGCTGGGAGAATCCCTCGCTAAAGCCCGCCGTGAATTTTTGGAGGTCTTTTTGCCTAGTTTTACCTATCATTATGCCAAACTTTCCGACGAACGCGAGGACGTCGATATTCAGCTCGAATCTACTTTCGAAGCTGGGGGCTTTGACGCGGCGCTGCGCGCCGCGGAACCGCTGGATTTGTCCGCGCAGCGGACATCCATCGGAATTCATCGAGATGAATTTGAGTTGAAAATCAAAGGCTACTCTTTGCGTAAATTTGGCTCCCAAGGTCAACAAAAATCCTTCGTCGTTGCCCTCAAACTAGCCCAATTCGACTCCCTCGTCGCCGCGAAACCCCGCAAACCCCTCTTGCTCCTTGACGACATCTTCGACAAGCTCGACGACCGTCGCATCCAGCGTTTGGTCCAAATGATGGCAGAAGACCACTTCGGCCAAGTCTTCATCACGGATGCGAGACCCGAAAGGACGAAGAAATTGCTGAAGGATTTGAAGGGGAATATTCATTATATTTCGCTTTAGCGAAATTCAAATTCCAAAGCTCAAAGTTCAGAGAAGATTGAAGATGGGAGAGTATAAAGTAGAGATCTGGGATGGTGAATGGTAAGTGGTGAATGTTTCAAGAACAATTATTCCCGAAAAGAGTAAAATTATTAGCAACTGAACAATTGCCTGAATTATTAGTTTATAAAAATATCATTATACTAGATATAATTCTTTTTTATAAATTTTAGGGAAATTTATAGTAATGTTTGTCCTGTTCTTATCATTTCTGGGGATATTTTTAAGCTTTGTTATTCTTCGATTTAATCCAAGAAATCGATTTTTAGCGGCATTCTATTTTTTGAATAGTTTTTATGGAGCTTTTTCTGTGGCTCTTTTTTATTTTAAGATTCCACTCATTTCTGTCATACTTTTTGTTCATACTTTTCCTTTGTTTTATTTATTAGGGCCTAGTATCTATTTCTACATTAGAATGGAATTAACCCAATCGTCTCGTTGGAAGAAGTCTGATTGGATTCATTTTATTCCATTCTTTCTTTGCCTAATTTTAATTTCACCCTATTTTTTTCAGCCCATTGAATATAAGTATCAATTCGTAGAATATTTGCATTCATTTAAATATTTGGATGTAGAACGTACGAATATTTTACCAATTGGGATAAAATATTTTCTTGGACTTAAGAGTGTTTTACTTTTAGGGTATTTATTATATCTGGCGAATTGGATTTCTAAAATAAAAAGGGAGTTAAATTATCAATCGAATAAAGTAGTAAATGGAGGCTGGTTAACTTTTTTAATTTCATGTTTATTGCTGACTAATTTTTTAATCACCATATTTACATTCTATAGCCTGAATTCATTACCACACGGAGGAATAATTTCGCCTTATCCTATCTTAATTTTTGGGTCTGTTTTAGGCTCATTACTGTTTTTAAGTGTATTTTTCTTTCCAAATGTTCTTTATTTCGAAGTGAAAAAACAGGCAGAACCTAGGACACTAGTGACGCCAAAAGAAATCCAAATTCAACAATTAGAGCAGTCCATTCAAGAGTACTTAATTGACAATCCCTTTTTATCTGCTGATTTTACTAAGCCGAGAATGATGGCAGATTTAAAGATTTCAGACCGCTTATTTACGTTTTATTTTAATGAGTATCTAGGTATTTCCTTCAGCCAATGGAAGTCTGATTTGCGGATTGATGAGGCCTTTGATTTGGCAAAAAATGGCTACTTGAAAAATCATACGATTGAAAGTTTAGCACAAAACGTAGGTTTTAAAAGTCGTAATAAATTCACTGAAGCCTTCAGAAAGCGAATAGGAATAAACCCTTCAGAGGTCAATAAATAGCCGGTTTGCGCCTTTGTAATTTAAAGGGGCAACACATAATCACTGGTTAATCAGCCTGTAGATTTGCTTAATTATCTTGTTTCTTTAGTTAAACAAATATTAAGTTGAAATCAATAAAGGTTACTCTTTTACTTCTTTTTTGTACTTTTTCTTCGTTTAGTCAACAGATTAAATTAAGTCAAGGTCTTTCCTTTACTACTTATGATTACGTAAATAATCAAGGGCAGTCAATCACCTCCTTGAAATCAGGTTCGGGCATTGCATTCCAAATTTCTGTACATAAACCTAAGCTTGTCGATCTAGCGAAATTTCAAGTTTCCCAAAAACCATTTGCCATTTACCTAAGTAAAAATAAACTCATGGCGAAAGCATTGAGTTACATGAATTACGATTTGGGTGCTCAGTTCACTCAGCTTAATGCCGTAGGGGATATTCCACCTACAGCTTTCTCTTACCAAACAGATTTCCTTGGGGTCTTTGGAAAATTAGGCGTTCGCGTTCCCCTTCCTTATCAAGTTGCTATTAATCTTCAAGGAATTTTAAGTGTCAATAAAATAGCACATGGCAATCAGCTCTTGGGTAATCGCTATTTGGACTTAACCATAGACCCCATGTTTTCTGGCGTAAAAATCATTGCAGGCTATGGGTTTGAAATTGAAAAAAGTTTCACGGATAAATTAGTCGGTCATTTTTCGTATCAAAAAGGCCAAACAATGGGCGTCTCTCTCGTGAACAATTCCACGTTAAATTTTGCACCCGCTATTTTCTCGGTGGGGCTAAGAATCAATAAATAAGTTTTATGAAAAGAATTTTACTCGTTCTACTATTATTAATAAGTTCATTAGCTGCGTTTTCTCAATCAAGCAAGAGAACATTGAATTATCAAGCAGTAATAATTGACCCTAGAGCTAAAGATATTCCTGGAACAAGTCTAACGAATCAGCCTTACTCCAATGGAAAGCTCTGTATCCGTTTCTCTTTCTACAATGTTAATAAACAATTAGAATATGAGGAGGTGCAGGAGGATTCAACAGATAGCTATGGCTTAGTTAATTTATCCATTGGACTAGGTACTCCACCGGCTAATTTTAGTGGGACAAATCCACCCCTTTATAGGACCTTCGACACAATAATATGGACGGCTGACACAAAGACCTTGAGAGTAGCCATCAGTTTAGACGGATGTAAGACATTTTCTGAAGTAAGTTCACAGCTCTTAAGCTATAATCCTTACGCCTTTTATGCAGATAATGTAGATTATGCAAACGTGCAAAATGCGCCTACTAAATTATCTCAATTCTTAAATGACAAACAGTATGTAACATTAAGTGATTTGGATACTCTAACATCAAGAGTGTCCATTTTAAAACAAGTCGTTTTAGAAAATACGGCTAAAATTAATGTAAACACAGCTGATATTTTATTGAAAGCTCCACTGGCTTCTCCTGAATTAACAGGTACGCCCACTGCGCCTACGGCACCCAATGGGTCAAATTCAAATCAAATAGCTACTACCGCTTTCGTTACATCAATGTTAGGTGTTTCCGGTTCAGGAAGCGCTTCAAAAGGGGTAAGTTTAGCAGGGGATTTGGGCGGTGTGGCAGAATCTCCTACAGTAAATACTGTAGGGGGGGTATCCTCTTCTACTATTAAGACGTTACCTACTGCAATTGCATCAAATACGGTGAGCATAACCGCCTTAGAATCTCGTATTGCTTCTAATACTGCAGGTTTGACTTCTAATATCGCCTCAAATACAGCTAGTATTACCGCTTTAGAGGTAAGGGTTCAATCTAATACCTTAAGCATAACTTCAAATACCAATTCGATTGTAGGACTCGATACACGAGTTTTAGCTAATACAAACAGTATTATAGTTTTAGAGGGTAAGGTTCAATCCAATACTGTAAGTATAACGTCAAATACCAATTCGATTGCAGGACTCGATACACGAGTGAGTTCCAATACAAGTAGTATTACTGCTGAGATAACAAGAGCAACTGCTGCAGAATTAGCATTAACGAATGGAGTAAATGCAAACACAGCTAGCATAACTTCTAATACCAATTCGATTGCAGGACTCGATACACGAGTGAGTTCCA
>NZ_JBSKFT010000019.1:0-317 GCF_054558735.1 Aquirufa sp. A-Brett2-15D
ACTCACTCGTGTATCGAGTCCTGCAATCGAATTGGTATTAGAAGTTATGCTAGCTGTGTTTGCATTTACTCCATTCGTTAATGCTAATTCTGCAGCAGTTGCTCTTGTTATCTCAGCAGTAATACTATTTGTATTGGAAGTAACTCGTGTATCAAGACCTGCGATCGAATTGGTATTAGAAGTTATGCTTGCTGTGTTTGCATTTACTCCATTCGTTAATGCTAATTCTGCAGCAGTTGCTCTTGTTATCTCAGCAGTAATGCTACTTGTATTGGAACTCACTCGTGTATCGAGTCCGGCGATCGAATTGGTATTAG
>NZ_JBSKFT010000020.1:0-310 GCF_054558735.1 Aquirufa sp. A-Brett2-15D
GCTGCTTCCACTGTTGTGATCGCATTCGCAATGCTTGTATTAGACTTCCCCCCCACTGTAACTACCAATGGACTTGAAAAAGTCCCTCCTAAATCTCCTGCCAATACAATCTTACCCGCCGTACTGGTCGTAGCACTCGGTACTCCTGCCGCAATATTCGTAGTAGTAAAGGCATTATTAACAAAGGCAGTAGTTGCGATTGCAGTGGATGCATCACTCGCACCTTGTGTTACAGCTATTGTTCCTGTAGGTAGTGATGGTGTTCCCGTAAACACCGGTGATATAAGGTTCGCCTTTAAATTTAATGCCG
>NZ_JBSKFT010000004.1:0-186867 GCF_054558735.1 Aquirufa sp. A-Brett2-15D
GAGGTCAAAACGTAGGATTAGGTATCCAGACTTTGTTTAGTAATAACAATGGATATTATAATAATGCGATTGGTTATCAAACGATGTATTCAAATACGAGTGGACAGATGAACGATGCGCATGGTTATCAAGCCTTGTATTCAGTGACCACGGGTAACTACAACGTTGGATTAGGAGGATATGCGGGTAATGCCATTACGACTGGCTCAAATAATACGTTAATTGGCTATGATGCGGACGTATCTAGTGCAGCTTTAACCAATGCGACAGCACTTGGCAATGGGGCAACGGTAAGTGCAAGCAACACTGTAAGAATTGGTAACACGGCAATTACGAGTATTGGGGGTCAGGTCGCCTGGACGGCAGCATCAGATGTTCGTATTAAAAAGAACATCAGCAATTCTACATATGGATTAGAGACTGTTTTGAAGTTAAGACCAGTTGAATATAATTTAATCAGCAATGATTTAAGACAAGTTGGTTTTATAGCACAAGAGGTGCAAAAATTAGTACCTGAAGTGGTAACTGGGAAAGAGGGTGATATAAGCAAAGGAGAAGTTCTTGGAATCACTTATTCGAATTTAGTCCCTGTATTAGCAAAAGCGGTTCAAGAATTAAATGCTCAGAAGAATGAAGAGATTGCTGCATTAAAAACTTCTGTTGCGAATATTACAACAGGCGAGAGTCTATCTGTAAAACACTTAAAAGGAAATTCTTCAACCCCGGCAATTGAAGCTGCTGCGGGTTCAGGAAGTAGTTCAGCTGTGAAAATAACAGGTACAGATATGAGTGGTGTTATTGAAGTAACAATTGGTGAAACACCTACGGCAAATGCTACATTAACTACAATTCAATACAGCACAGCTTATAGTAGCGCTCCTGTAGTGATCATCACCCCTGGAAATGCTGCGACAGCTAGCCTAATGGGCACATCTACCGTTTTTGTAGGTAACAATACAACTACTAATTTTACACTTAATACGAATGCAACACCACTAGCTACTAAAACAGCATACAAGTGGTATTACCAAGTAATTCAATAATTTTTAAATAAAATTTAAATCAAATGAAAAAAAGAATCCAACAAGTATTATTCGTCGCCGGGGCATTATTTTTATTGTCTTTTTCTGCTAAGAAATTTGTAACCATTAAATTTTCGGAGGAACAAATGAATTTCCATTGGCAGAATTTAAATAATATTAAAGCTGTAATTGATCAGAGCAATTTGCCCCATTCGCAGGCAAAAGCATTGATTTTCGCAATCGATAGCTTGCAAGCTGATATTAATAAAACGTATAAACTAGATAGCTTAGTTTCTCCTACTCCAGTTAATTCAAAAAAATAGTCTTATATATCTTAATGACCCGCATCCTTCTCTTCCTGCTTTTATTCTCCACCACGGCCATCGCCCAAAACTTTACCTTGGACGCAGTAAAGTCCTTCCCTTTTCCATCGAATTTAGTTCGATCGAAGAAAGGTGATAAGCTAGCTTGGGTGATTAATGAGAAAGGGGTTCGTAATGTGTATGTGGCGCAGGCTCCGGATTTCGAGGCAAGGAAATTGACCGATTATACCCTGGATGATGGGCAAGAGATTACCTCGGTTTCGATATCGGATAGTGGGAATTGGGTATTGTATGTTCGAGGCGGAGATCACAGTGCGGAGGTAGATGAGTTAAGACCTTTGAATCCATCAGGGGCAATATTGCCACAAAATGTCAAGGTATTTCAGGTGGCTTTTGCGGGTGGACCCGTGAGTCCTGTTTCGGAGGGTGATGAGCCGGCAATTTCTCCTACGAAGGATGCGGCGGCGGTTATTCGCGATGGCCAGCCTTGGCTTGCAGAATTAGATACGACGGGAAGCGATGGCTACATAGAGGAACCCACTCGACTTTTTAAAACGCGGGGCGTGGTTTCTAAATTACAATGGTCGCCAGATGGAGAGAAATTAGCTTTTGAAGTGAATCGTGATGAGCGGTCTTTTATCGGGGTTCTGACTTTAGGAAGTAATCAGATTAAATGGATTGATCCGTCTTTTGCTAAAGACGCTAATCCCACCTGGTCCCCTAGTGGAAAGCAGCTAGCATTTATTCGATCGAATGCCTTGGGAGGTTCGATTGATTCGTTGACGAGTAAGAAGAAAAGTTTTTGGAGTATTCGGGTGTTTGATGTGGCGGCGGATAGTGCGAAGACACTTTGGTCCGCTCCTAAAACAAGTAAAGGATCGCTGATCTATCCGGGAGGGGATGTGAAACTTTTTTGGCCTAAAGATCAAACCCTTAATTTCCTATCTTATCACGACGGCTGGCCTCATTTATATGCGATTAATACCACGGCGAGCGGAACGACTACCTCTACTACACCTACCCTGCTGACGCCAGGAAACTTTGCGGTGGAGCATGCGAGTTTAAGTGTGGATGGGAACTATTTCTTATTCGATGGCAATATGGGGGCTGAAGCGGTGGATAAAGATCACCGGCACCTGGGGAAAGTTTCCATCGATAAGGCGGACATGCAAGTTTTAACGAATGGAGCTGGCAACGAATGGGCGGCCACATCGCTAAACACGGAGGGTGAAATCGCCTACATTAGTTCTACTTTCCAAAAGGCCCCACAAGTCTTCTTACTTCCCAAAAATGGAACCAAGAAGTCTCTAACAGGCAATCTGATCTCATCCGTGTTTCCTGAAAACCTCATCATAGAACCTAAGCAAGTGACCATTAAATCATTAGATGGACTGACCATTTCTGGGCAACTCTACGATAACAGCAATGGATCTTCAAAAAAGCCGGCCATTGTCTACGTACATGGTGGACCTACGCAGCAACTGTTGCTAGGCTGGCACGATGTGAATTATTATTCGGATGTGTATGCCATGAATCAGTTTTTGGCAAATGCGGGATTCGTGGTTCTATCCATCAATTATCGCTCCGGAACGGGTTATGGACATGAATTCCAATTCCCTAAATTATCTGGAAACTTAGGGGCCTATGAATACCTAGATGTGAAAGCGGCAGGCGAATGGCTTAGTAAGCAATCCTTTGTGGATGCAAAGAAAATCGGTCTGTATGGCGAGGCTTATGGCGGGTATTTAACGGCGCTGGGATTAGCTCGGGATTCAAAACTTTTTGCAGCCGGCGTGGACATTCACGGGATGCACGACTGGACAAATGATCCGCGTTTAGACAAGCAGAACCGCGCTCCGGACGGCGAATGGGCAACAGATTTATCCTATTTGTCCTCCCCGGTTTCGGCCATTTCCACCTGGAAATCCCCCACCCTTTTCATTCACGCGGATGATGATCGAGACATTCCTTTTCACCAAAGCGTGGACATCATCAATCGCCTCTTAAAGCGCAAAGTTCCGGTAGAAACCAGGGTCATCGTAGACGACACCCACCACTGGTTAAAGTTCTCGAACAGTCTAGATGTAATGACAGCGACAGCTGATTTCTTTAAGAAGAAATTGATGAAGAAATAAGGCACAAAGTAGATTAGTGATAGTGAATGGTAAGTGGTGAATGGTAAATGAGTCCGGAGGGAAAGTCCCTGCCTCTACTCTATACTCTCTAATCTCTACTCTTTTGCCATTTTTCCCTATCTTTACTTAAACCTATTAACACCCCATGATTTCCATTTTTGCCCAAGCTGAAAAGCACCTGGAGAAGACAGCCATAATTTCGGATGGTGCCCAATACACATACAATCAGCTATTAGACGCTTCGAAGGCCTTTGCATTTGAACTTTTAGACGGTAAAAATGACCTAAATGAAGCTCGCGTCGCCTATATGGTGAACCCTGGTTTTGATTACGTTCGGGTGCAATGGGGAATTTGGCGGGCAGGTGGAGTCGCTGTTCCTTTATGTTTGACTTATCCATTACCGTCTTTGCGTTATACGATTGAGAATTCGGGCTCGAGCATTGTGGTCGTTTCCCCGGAATTCGAGGACCTTTTGAAGCCTTTATGCGAAGAGTTAAATCTTCATTTAATTACCCTCCGGACTTCGGACTCCTTTCCTCCGGACTCCTTTCCTCCGGACTCAGTTCTCCCCACTGTCTCTGACTCCCGCCGCGCTATGATGCTCTATACCTCTGGCACGACGAATTTGCCCAAAGGAGTGGTCTCCACCCACGCGAATTTGAATGCCCAAATTTCGACTTTGATCGATGCCTGGCGCTGGACTTCCGCGGATTATTCGATTTGCATTTTACCCCTTCACCACATTCACGGGGTGATTAATATTGTGTCTTGCTCGCTTTGGGCGGGGGCGACCTGCCAGTTTTTGCCTAGTTTTTCGGCGGAAGCGTTGTTCGATATTTTCAAAAAAGGTCAGTTGAACGTCTTTATGGCCGTTCCTACCATCTATTATAAGTTGATTACCTATTGGGAATCTTTGGCAGATATGGACCAAAAAGAGATGACCCGCATCCTATCCAAATTCAGACTCATGATTTCGGGCTCTGCTGCGCTTCCCGTTTCCGTGATGGAACGCTGGAAGACGATCAGTGAGCACAGTCTTTTGGAGCGTTATGGCATGACCGAAATCGGGATGGCCTTGAGTAATCCCTACGACGGACCGCGCGTTCCCGGGCATGTAGGTTATCCGCTTCCGGGCGTTCAAGTACGTTTAGCTGATGAGCAGGATAACGTCATTCCGGGTACGGAAATAGGGGAGATTCAGGTCAAAGGCGCTAATGTCTTCAGCGAATACTGGCAAAAACCGGAGTCCACGGCGGAGTCATTTACGCCAGATGGTTTCTTCAAAACGGGTGACATCGCGACAATGGACGAGCTGGGAGGTTATCGGATTTTGGGCCGAAACTCCGTCGACATTATTAAATCAGGAGGCTATAAAATTTCTGCTTTGGAAATTGAAGAAGTCCTCCGAACCTACCCAGGAATCGACGATTGCTGCGTCGTAGGCGTAGAAGATGACGAATGGGGCGAACTCGTAAGCGCCGCCATCGTATACAAAGAAGACTTAGATTCGAAAGCCTTAAACGCCTGGATGCGCGAGCAAATGCCCGCTTATAAAACACCACGAGCTTACCACCGTTTGGCAGAATTGCCTCGAAATGCAATGGGAAAAGTGACGAAAAAAGACGTGATCAACCTAATCAAAAACTAATATGCTTTTACGCGGAGTTGCCTTATTAGCCGCCTGTTTTGTATCAGGCCAAATCCTAGGGGAAACCCTCGGTCGTTTCTTGGGCATCCAAGCGAACGTAGGAGGCGTCGGCTTTGCGATGCTTTTCCTTATTTTATCTCAAAACGAACTCGAAAAACGCGGTCTCTTCCACCTCGAAATGGGTGAGGGCGTAAACTTTTGGTCCAAAATGTACATCCCCATCATCGTGGCCATGTCTTCCGTCCAAAACGTCCGCGTCGCCTTCTCTAACGGCATGCTAGCCCTTTTAGCCGGCATCATCCCCGTCATCGCTTGCCTCGCACTCATGCCCCTTTTATCTAAACTAGCGCCCAAAGACTAATGGAATACATCATCACTTTCCTCGACAAAAACGGCCTAGTCTTCGCCTTCCTGATAACAGGAATCATCATGTATTTTTCCGAGTGGATCTCCAAAACCCTCACTCGCAACAAAATCCCCGGCTCCGCCATCTCCATTTTTATGGGTTTGGTATTAGCCTATTTCGCCGGCCTTGAAACCCTAGGCAAAAAAGGAATCGCCGACATACCCGGATTCTCCGGTTTCGAAATTATGGGTGGCCCCATGTTCCGCGACTTCGCCATCGTTTCCACCGCCATGGGCGCTAGCTTCGCCATCATCAAAAAGACAGGTCCTGTCGGAATCTTATCTTTATTTTTAGGCGTAATTATTTCCTTTTTATCTGGGGTCATCATTGCCTATGCTTTGGGAATCACAGACGCCGAAAGCCTTACCACCATCGGTGCCGGCGCTTGTACTTTCGTAGTCGGCCCCGTAACCGGAACCGCATTAGGAGCGAGTTCAGATATCATCGCCATCAGCATCGCTGCAGGTGTAGTAAAATCGATTTTAGTCACTATTGGAACTCCTTTAATCGCACCCTACATTGGATTGAAGACACCGCAATCGGCGATGATTTTTGGCGGATTGATGGGAACCACCAGCGGAACTGCTGCTGGCCTAGCAGCCACAGATCCCAAACTCGTTCCTTATGGTGCCATGACCGCTACTTTCTATACGGGATTGGGTTGTTTGATGTGCCCGTCGGTTCTTTATTTCATCATGCGCGCAATCATTTAAAGTATAGAGCATAAAGCACAAAGAATAAAGATGGATTCCCCTTCGGGGAGTAAAGATGGTGAATGGTAAGTGGTGAATAGTAAATGAGTCCGGAAATTTAATTTTGCTATTTGAACTTTGTTCTTTGAACTTTGACAACATCTGTCAATACCTGAAAATCGACTTTAGTACCTCGAACTTATTTACACACAATAGTGCCTTAAAGAGCAGTAAACCCGCATGCCATAAAAAATGGGGCCATTTTAGCCCCATTTTTTATTCAAACTTTATTTTTTGTGCTTTATGCTCTATGCTTTTAATTTTTCGCAGAGCGAAAAATTAAAGATTCCTCTTCTTCAACTCACTAACCGCAAATTCAGCTGCACGAGCCGTCATCGCCATGTAAGTCAATGATGGATTCACACAAGAAGCGGATGCCATTACTGCACCATCCGTCATGAACACGTTTTTCACATCGTGAACTTGGTTGTGACTGTTAACGATCGAGTTCTTCACCGAAGTACCCATACGAGCCGTACCCATTTCGTGGATACCTAAACCGATGTGCGTGCCTTGCTTGTTGTAAGCACTGATGTTTTTGAAACCAGCTGCCTCTAACATAGTCGCTGCCTCGTTCATCATGTCCTCGCGCATTTGGATTTCGTTTTGGCCAAATTCTGCAGAGAATTCCAATACTGGTAAGCCCCACTTATCTTTTTGATTGCTTAAAACGAAGCGATTCTCCGGATTAGCTAGAATTTCTCCAAAACCTCCAAAACCAACCGTCCACTGACCTGGGTGTGTTAAGCTCTCTTTGAACTCAGCACCAAAGCCATCCGCTCCCACGCCACGGCCCCAACCTTCGCGGCTAGCGCCACCTTGGTAACCGAAACCACGTGAATAAGCACGCTTGTCTTTGCCCCAGTTTTGGAAACGAGGAATATATAAACCATTCGGACGATTTCCGAACATGTAATCTTTCTCAAAACCTTCCACCGTTGCACTTGCACCCGCACCTAAGTGGTGGTCCATGATGTTACGGCCTAATTGATCTGAATCATTTCCCATACCGTTTTGGTAACGAGCAGATTTAGAGTTCATTAAGATCGAAGTAGATTGGATAGCACCCGCGTTAACGAAGATGATTTTGGCAAAATATTCTTTCGACTCCATCGTGTTTTGATCGATCACACGAACACCTTTCGCCTTTTGCGTCGCCTCATCATAGATGATCTCCGCTGCGATCGCATTGTGAACCATCGTTAAACGACCTGTGCGCATCGCTGCTGGTAAAGTCGCCGAAAGTGACGAGAAGTAAGCGCCATATGGACAACCACGCATACATTTGTTACGGAAGTTACAAGAAGAACGCCCTAAATCGGTTTGCTGTTTACCAGGATTCGTTAAGTGCGCCACGCGACCTACGGTCACCGGGCGGCCTAATTTCTTGTTCACTGCATTTTTAAAGTGAACCTCAGGAGCAGTCATCTGCATCGCAGGCATGAATTCAGAATCTGGTAACACGTCTAAGCCTTCGGCTTGACCTGAGATACCTGCAAATTTCTCTACATACGAATACCATGGAGCTAAATCATCATATTTAATCGCCCAAGGAGTACCAATGCCTTCTTTTTCGTTCGCTAAGAAATCCTCGCGGTTCCAACGATACGTTTGGCGACCCCATAATAAAGATTTACCACCTGTGTGGTAAGCGCGGGTCCAATCGAATCCACCTCTTTTCTCCAAGTAGGGATTTTGTTTATCATTTTCGAATAAGTAGCGGTGCTCCTCGTTCGGAGTATATCCTGTGCGCATTCCTGCCCAGTATTCCTCTGCTGCCATATTCGTAGGGCGACCACGGTGATCAAATTCCCATGGATTTTTCATCGCCGTTTCGTAGCCTTCGATGTGCTTGATCTCGCGACCACGCTCTAAAACGGCTACTTTTAAGCCTTTTTCTGTTAATTCCTTTGCAGCCCAACCTCCGGAGATACCTGATCCGATGACGATTGCGTCAAATGTTTGGCCTTTTATTGCATCTATATTAAGATTCATTGTCTTCTAATTTTATCGGATTAATACATGAAAGATTTCTGAGTCGGCTTCATATCCGTGATCAACTCATACTTGCCAGGAGTTGGCTCGTAAATAAAGGACGCTTGAGCTCCTTTTTCGGAAGTGTAGTATCCTAACAAGGTTAGTTCTTTCATTAATCTCCAGAATGGAACGCCATTAGCACCTTCTAACGTGTCTTTGTCAATATTATCTCCCACTTTGATTTTCTTCTGAGAAAAGCTCTTCATTAAATCTTTCGTGTTAGCCTCCAATAGTTTTAGCATGGCTACCTGACCTGCTGCTGATTGTCCTAAGAAATCGGCTTTAACTAAATCATTAGTGCCCTTTAAGAAGCTGTATTGCTCTGGTTTCTTGTAACAATCTTGTAACATCAACTCGATGAAAGCAGGAACACCTGTATCGATAGCGCCAGGAGTAGACGTTCTGGGTAAAATATGTTCAGCAACGGCTGAAACGATTTTGCGTTGCACATCTGTTAAGCTGAAATCTGCGGCAACGATGGAGTTTTTGCCGTTTCTCACATCCATAGCCATTAGCGTAGGCGCTGTGAAAGCTCCTCCTAATAACAAGGCGATTTGAGAGATGGCATCTCTTCTTTTCATCATGGTGTTTGTTGTTAAATAGTTCTAGGTACTAGCCTAATATGAGGCGGAAAACAAAATTAATGACATTCTTCATTATTCAAGGGCAAAATGTAATTTTTTTGTTAAATTTCTATCATGAACAAACGTACTTTCCTAAAAGCCTGCACTCTTTTAGGGGCATCAGCACCCTGGTTTTCGTATGCCAAAACCCAAACAGCCCAATCCCTCGCTTCAGATGAAGAATTTTGGAAGGGAATTCGGGGTGGATACAAACTTAGACCAGACTATATCAACTTAGAAAGCGGTTATTATAATATCACTCCGGAGGCGACTTTGGAAAAATACTTCCAACATATCCGTACCGTCAATGCGCAAGGAGCCTATTACATGCGGACGGTACAATTCGATAATAAAAAACGGATTGCGGCTCGCGTCGCCAGATTAGTCGGTTGCCCAGAAGATACCCTAGTTTTAACGCGTAATACGACAGAATCTTTGGACACGATCATTAGCGGATTTCCGTGGAAGGCGGGGGATGAGGCCATCTTTGCCATCCAAGATTATGGCGCCATGCAAGACATGTTCCAGCAGGTGGCACGCCGTCAGGGCATTGTTTTGAAGATTATCTCCTTACCTACAAATCCAGCTTCAGATCAGGAAATTGTTGATTTGTATGCCAAAGCCATCACGGATAAAACGAAGTTGATTATGGTTTGCCATCTGGTCAACATCACCGGTCAAATCAACCCCATCCGCGAAATCTGCGACATGGCCCATGCCCGTGGTGTCGAAGTGATGGTCGATGGTGCACATGCGGTGGCACATATTCAATTCAAAATCTCTGATTTAAATTGCGATTATTATGGGGCGAGTTTGCATAAGTGGCTCGCGGTGCCTTTAGGCGTAGGAATTCTTCACGTCCGCAAAGATAAAATAGCTAAAATATGGCCGCTACTAGCGGATGAAGGAGTTCCTGTGACCGATTTGGCCCATTTAAATCACGTGGGAACGATTCCCGTTTATACGGATTTAGCTGTGGACGATGCGATTGATTTTTATGAAAAATTAGGACCAGCGCGTAAGGAAGCACGTTTACGCTTTTTGCAAAATTACTGGACGACTAAAGTTCGCCCTCTACCTCGTGTTCGTTTGCACCATCCAGCGGATCCTAGCAAATCGTGCGCGATTGCGAATGTGGGTATAGAAGGAATGAAGCCGGCTCTTTTAGCCGAGCGTCTGATGAAAGAATACAAAATTTTCACGGTGGCCATCGATGGAGGAAACATCCACGGATGTAGAATAACTCCTAATGTCTTCACGACATTAAAAGAACTCGATGTATTAGTGAAGGCAATTAGCGAATTAGCAAGCTAACCGGCGATTTGACCAAGATATCTTGATGTATGTCCTGCAGTGAACCGGTGGTGTCATTGAACGAAAATACCTGAACCCGGTCTTCCTCCTGACTAGCGACTAGAACAAATTTGCCGGAAGGATCAAAAGTAAAATTGCGGGGGATTTTGGCTACGTTTTGGTGAAATACGCGGGTTAATCGACCATCTGCTTCGACCTTAAAGACCACCACTTGATTGCTCGAAATGCGATTAGAGGCTATCAGCCATTTGCCGTTCGGTGAAAGATGAATATCAGCTGAACCTTTGACTTTAGCCGCCGAAGTATCTGCCGGGATGCTTTGGATTTTTTCTAATGCCGAGCCTTTCACGGCGAATACATCCACATCAGAACTTAATTCATTCAATAAATAAGCGCGGTCGCCTTTCGCATTGAAGCGAATATGGCGTGGTCCGTTGCCGGGTGTAATGGCTATTTCTGAACGACTTTCAGCGAGGCGACCATCCGCTAAAATGGCATGTGCATAGATCTTATCCGATCCTAGATCAGTCACAAATAAGGTGTTTTGATCGGGTGAAAGGGCGACCATGTGGGCGTGGGAGCTGTTTTGGCGGTCTTTATTTGTGCTGGATCCAGCATATTCGATGTATTGCGCTAAGGGTTTGAGTCTCCCGGAAACCGTTTGAAATACGCTCACACTACCACCGGAGTAATTTGCTGTATAAAGGGTCTTCGATTTCTCCCGATATAAGACGAAACAAGGATGATCGCCGCGACTTAATTCGGTATTGATCGGTACGTATTTCCCATCGCGCTTTTGGAAAGACGAAACGCTCGCCTTGCCGTCGCCTTCTTCGGAAACCGAGAATAATAAATCCCCAGAAATGGCCTGATAGGAAGCCGCTGGCACGTTTAGGTTATAGCTTTTCGTCGCCTTACCTGTTGTTGCATCCCAATTAAATACCTCGATGCCCGGGTTACCTTTGGACGTATACGAACCTATAATCAACTGCGGAAGTAGTAAAATCGTGCTCAAGGTCATATGGCTGGGGGGATTAATTTATAGACAACTGGAGTGACGATGCGGGATAGCAGGGTGGACGAAATTAGTCCGCCTATCATCACGATTGCGAGAGGGGAGATAAGCGGATTAATCGAAATGGCAATCGGAATAAGTCCGCCTATCGCCGTCAAAGTCGTTAAGATAATCGGTAAAAAACGAACTTCGCCAGCTTCCCGGATGGCTTGTTCCATCGGCATACCCTCGGCCCTCAATTGGTTGGTAAAATCAACCAACAAGATGGTATTTTTCACTTCGATTCCGGCTAGTGCAATTAATCCCACCGTCGCGACGAAGGAAAGCGGAATGCCTGTGATCCAAAGCGCTAGTAAGGCACCCACGATCCCTAATGGAATCACGGAAAGTACAATGAGCGTGCTTTTAAAGGTTCCGAATTCGAGAATAAGTACGGCGATGAAGAAGAAAATGGTCACTAAAATGATCGTCCCAAAACCGCTAAAACTCTCGTTCGCACTCTCCACTTCCCCACCCATCTCGAAATGATAACCTGCCGGCAAAGCAATTTTTTCTAAACTCTTTTCCGTCTCCGCAATCACCTCATTATTTAAAAAACCTTTCTCCACAAAGGAGCTCACCGAAACGGATCGGTTCTTGTTCAAGTGGCTGATGCTGACAGGGGAGGTTTGGAGTCTGGCTTCAGCGACCTGACTTAGCGGAATCGCCGTTCCTTGAACGTTGTTTACGTAAAGTTGATCGAATACTTCGAGGCTAGGGTGCTTTGGATGCGGTTTGGAAACCACAATCGCATATTCTTTTCCTTCTTTATCGGTCATTTTTCCCAAATCAAAACCTGCCACCACTAAGCGAATCATCCGATCGATGCTCACGGTCGGAATGCCTAGCATACTCGCCTTTTCCTTATTGATGTCGAATTTGATGTCAGATTTTAAGTTTTTCAGCGGATTTTTGACATAAATCGTCCCCTTCGTATCCTTCAGCATCGTTTCCACCCGGGCCGCAATCTGTCGAAGCGTATCGATGTTGTCCCCTAAAATTCGGACTTCGATAGGCGCCACCACCGGCGGCCCTTGCTCGAAATTTTTCACCTCGATAATCGCCGCTGGGTAATTCGTGTACTTCGTGCGCAGTTTTTCTATTAGATTAATCTTTTCCTCGACGCTTACATCTTCCTGCAATTGCACGAAAAGATTCGCGTAATCCGTCCGGTCGTTCAACGGAATGGCATTATAATAAATCCTCGGATTTCCCTTTCCCACGTTAGCAGACACATATTTAACTTCAGGTAGCTTGCGCAGATCGCTTTCGATGAGTTTGGAAACCGAATCCGTATAGGCCAAATTTGACTGCAAGGGACTGAAAATATTTACCATAAATTGCGGCTTTTCGGACGCGGGGAACAAACTGAATCCTACGATAGGGAAGAGCTGTAAGGAAGCGACAAATATGGCCAAAGCGATCAGCAAAGTCGTCTTCGGTCGAATGATAGCCCAATCCAACAGCCGGCTATAAGTTCCCGAAATCAATTTTTTCAGCAAACGCATAAATAGATTTCCCTCCGGATTGCCCTGGTGGGATTTCAAGATGCGGCTCGATAAAAACGGGACCACCGTTAGGGAAACTACTAAGGAAGCCACGATACAGAAAATAACGGCCATCGGAAGACTTCGGATGAATTCGCCGGAGGCTTCAGGTAAAAATACCAAAGGTAAAAAGGCAATAATCAAAGTCACCGTGCAGCCTAAAACGGCCATCCCGATCTGATTTGTGGCTTTCAAGGTGGCATCTAATCGACTGTGCCCATCCCGCATCCAGCGTTCAATGTTTTCCACCACTACAATACTATCATCGACTAAAAGCCCTAAAGCCACCACTAAACCCACGATACTCAATTGGTTCAGGCTATAGCCCATGAGATTTAATATGATAATACCGATCGCGAGGGAAAGCGGGATCGATATCATTACAATCGAAGCGGCACGTAATCCCAAAGGCAATAAGGTCAGCGCCACTAATAAAATAGCGATGATGAAGTCTTTCATCAAGCCACTTAATCTTGTGTTCACATTCTCCGCTTGGTCGAAATTAACCACTAGGTCGATGTTTTTAGGCAGCGTCTTCTTGAACTGGGCGATGACTGGCTGATAGGCCTCCTGCGTTTTTGCGATGTTTTCGCCGGATTTTTGGGCGGCGGAGATGAATAAGCAACGGTTTTGATTCAGTCGCGTGATGTGATTTTCTGGCGCATAATCGAAATAGACCTGTGCGATGTCCTTCAGAAACACATTTTTGCCTTGATAGGAGAACACGATGGTGTTTTTGATCTCATCGATGTTCTGGTAATTCCCCGAGGTGATGATATTATAGGATTTCGAGTTTTCGACGATACTGCCACCAGGGATATTCGCGATTTCACTTTGGATGGCTTGTAAAACACGGTCCGGAGACACTTGCATTTGTGCCATCTTTTCGATGTTTAAATCGATTTTCACCTGCGATTCTGGCAGTCCAGAAATGGTTACTTTCTTTAAAGAGGTGACCTTTTCTAAGTCTTCTTGCAGGCGTTCGGCGGTGGATTTTAATAGGTCTAAAGACGCATTATTCGATATCAGCGCCATCTGCAACACGTTCGTGCCGGAAGGCGTCGCTTTTTGGGCTTCTAACTTGATGACTTCTTTTGGCAAATCCCCTTTGATACTATTCAACTCGCGAACAATTTCGGAATACTTCTCATCTACCACCACGCCGTATTTATAGTAAACTGCAAATACCGCTAAACCATCGCTGATTGTCGTATTGATTTTACGGACATTTTCGAGTTCGTAAAGTCGCTTTTCGACCGGCTTCACCACCAGTTCCTCCATATCCTCCGGACTTGTTCCCGGATAAACTGCGATAATGGGAAATTGAGGGGCATTCATGTCCGGATCCTCCGCTCGAGGCATCGTCATAATCGTGACAACACCCACGACCACAACCATCAAAAACATGGTCAGCGTAAACTGGTAATTCTTTACCGCGTAGTTCGAAATTTTCATAATTAGCGGATGATTTTAATGGCTGAACCTGCGTCTAAATAGGCGTTTCCGCTCGTAATCAGTGATTGTGCGTCTTCTAAACCAGACGAGACAAACACTTTTCCGTGGTCAATACTCGAAATTTGGATCTTCACTTTTTCCGCCTTTTTCCCATCTTTCGTGATGAAAACATAACCTTCTGTGGCATTTCCATCGAGAATGGCGTCATACGGAATGATCCAGGATTTAATCTTTTCCCGTGGTGTAATTTTCGCTTTCCCAAAAAGCCCCGCCGCCAGCTTCGCTGTCGGCGCACCACTCATGCGCAAACTCACCCAAAGAGTCCCCGTCACCGGATCCACTCCCTCGGACTTCGCTAAGACTTTCGCTTGGAATGACTTCTCGGCCACCGCATCCAGCGTGATTTCCGCCGGATCCCCTGCACGCGTCGCCGCCCAATCGCGATCGCTCAAACCCACCTTTAAAACCCAATTACCTTTGTTCGCCCCATTCAATAATATGACAGGAGTTCCAGGACCCACGACCTGACCGTCGTTTGCTAATTTTTTCAACACAAAACCCGATTTCAGGGCTCTGATTTCTGCATAACTTTGGTTAAATGCACCTGCATTATAGGATTGCTGAGCGATCTCGAGACCCGTTTTAGCGTTTTGGTATTGCTCTAAAGTCGCGACGCTGTCCCGGTATAAATTCTTTGCACGCGCATGATCACGTTGCGCTTTTTCGAGCATGATCTGTGCTTGCTGCACCTGCGCTTTGATCTCAGTCAGATTCAGGCTTGCTAATAGCTGACCCGCTTTTACGGCGTCACCTTCTTTAACGAAGACGTGCTGAATCACGCCGCCGATTTTGAAACCTAAATAGGTCTCATCCTCCGTCGTAAACACACCCGATGCCTGAATAGGACGGGAGATGGATTCTTGTTGCAGGGAAATCACGGAAACTGGGATGACATCGTTGGTCACCACGGCCGCTTCTTTCTTCTTAGAAGAGCAGGCGGTAAATACCGCAAGAATTGAAATTAGGCAGATTTTTTTCATTATAAGGGATAGCTAGCAGCTTCGCGCTCGTAAGCGGCAGCGGCGATTAATACGTTGAATTGTTTTAATTGGTAGTTGATCATGGCGTTCATCCATTGATTTCTGGCGTCCACCGTTTCTAAATAGGTGCTCACTCCTTCCTTGTATCCTTTTTCGATCAAGCGAAGGTAAGCGGAGGCCGATTCGTAGGATTTAGTAGAAGCTTGAAAGCTTACTAATGAAGATTGCACGTTTTTCTGTGCGATTTCGGTGGCCATATTGAATTGCTTCGTACTTAGATCAAGGGAGTTTTTTGCGGAGGCAATATCGAGTTGCGTCTGCTTCACTTTGTATAGGTTACGTTTCCCGGAGAAAATGGGAATGTCCATCTGTAAGCCCAGGAAATAATAGCCACTTTTTGAGCTGATGTTATCTAGGGTAGACTGAGATCCTAGATTTACAAAACCATTTACTTTAGGCAAGTAAAAGGATTCGTTCATTTTCAACACCGTCTCTTGGATGTTAATCGATTTAGAAAGCAGGGATAATTCCTCGCGCGCTCCGGGTGCTACGGCGTAAACGGTCTTCAAAGCCGTTTCCACCTCGAAATCAATCCGAATTTCAGCACGCAACTCGCGATTCAATAAGAAATTGAAATAGTATTGCGCCGCCTGGCTTTGCTTCGTAGCATCGGCAATTTGCGCCTGTATGTTAGCGATTTCGCTGTCAGAACGCAGTAGATAGGCGGGTAAACCTTTGCCGTTTGCGAGCAATTTCTCGTTCACCTTTTTGCCCTCATTAGCTAAATTCAGCGCATTCTCATATACTTTCTGCAAACCCAAGCTAAGCAAATAGTTATAATAAGCTGTCTTAATTTGCTTTACTAACTCTCGTTTGTATAGAGTTACGTCTTCGCGTTGCAGGCTGAGCGTTTGCTCCTGAATTTGCTTGTTATAACTGATGTCCTTGTTAAATAGGGGCATCGTGGTTTGCACTTTCACATCGTAGAAATCACGCGGAAAGAAATTCGTTTCCACATTTGCGATCTGCGGGAAGGCGGTGCTTTTAGTTAAGGCATTCAGGGTTGAATACACCGGATTTAGCAAATCGCCCACGGGGAAAGCGATGCTACGACCGCCTTCACCACTTTGATAGCCACCCTGGAAGGCGACGCTGGGCTGGTAGAGGCTTTGCGCCGTTTTCAAGGCGATCATCGCCTTCTCCACTTGGATGGTTTTTTGTTGTAGCGTGATGTTTTGCTGGAAGGCGGTGTTTATATAGTCATCTAAGGTAGATTTTTGACCCCAAACAGGCAGCGCAAGTAGTAAAAATAAATATTTCATCTTAGGCTTTTTTCATTGTTTTTAATAACCAATCTAATGACTCATGCATGGTTTTCTCGACGTCTTCTGCCGGCACTAACTTATCTAGACGCTGTCTTATCGCCAGTGAAACTAAGCCGTGCACCATACTCCAAACCGCCATCGCTACTGTTTCCACTTTCGCCTGAACTAATAATCCTTTGTCCATGGCATCCTGAACGATCATTTTTAAGGCTTCCAGTGCCTGATCGCCACTCGACCAGCCTGCACCCATTTCAATTAAAGCAGCCATAGGAGCCTCTTGAATGAACATTAAATCATAATATTCCGGATTTTCTAGGCCAAAACTCAAGTAATTTACCCCCATCTGGTGCAGACGTTCAATTGGATCGTTGATGAGTCCGAGCGCTATATTATGCTCTAGCATCTTCCCAAATCCCGACTCGCAGCAGTGAAAAAGGATCTCATTTTTATCTTTAAAATAGAGGTAGAGCGTCGTGGGGCTATATTGTACTCGCTCAGCAATCTTGCGAACGGACACTTTGCTGAAACCTTCTTCCACGAATAATTTCATCGATTCCTCTAGGATTAAGGACCGAATCTCCTGCTTCTGTTTCTCTTTTCTGGCGACTATGCTCATGGTTTTTGTAATTACATCTTAAATATAATTAACAGTGTTAAGTTTTCAAAATGTCGTACTTTGCATCAAATCCAGAAAACAATGAAAATCAACTTTATCCATAAAATCCAGCACATTGGAATTCCCGTTCACTGCATGGAAATCTCCATTCCCTTCTACGAGCGCCTTGGCTTTGAAAATGTGATGGAATCTACCTTTGAATTTGACGGCGGTTTTGGTACTTGTGTGATGATGAAAAATCACGAGGTGATTGTGGAGTTATACCAAATGCCAGAAAAGCAATTAGCCGAAATCAAACAACGTAAAGTCGGTCACATCGACCATTTCGCGATCGACGTGAAAGACGTGGATTACGCTTTCGAAGCCCTAAAGCAAGCAGGATTTGAGATTTTGGAAAAGGAACCCACCTTTTTATCTTTTTGGAAAAATGGAACACGCTTCTTTAATGTGAAAGGCCCGAACGGCGAGATTATCGAATTTAATCAAATACTCTAAAAGAAAAAGGCGAACCACTGGTCCGCCTTTTTGCCCCTTAATCTTTCACTATGTAATGTCAATGGGGTTTAGTTCATGGCGATGATATCGCGCTTTACCTCCGTTTTGATTTTAAATGACTTCGAAGTCAACACTTTCTTGTTGTTATCTAACACGACCATCTGGTAGTTTCCGTCAGATAAACCTGCCAGATTGAACAATTTTTGCGTTGAAATGTACTCCTTGTGAATCTCATGATTTTCTCCATCGTAGATAAGAACAGTGGCTCCTGCTTGTACAGATACCATATACTTTAATTTACCCACAGATTCGATATTCACAGGAAGCGTTAATTCTGCTCCAGTAGCGGCAGAAGCGACAGACAGGCTTGCTGCGAAAAATAGGGCAGCGAATGTGTACTTTTTCATAAATGATTGAATTAAAATCTTAGGCGGAATTATTTCCGTTTGATGTCCCAAAACTACCGCTTTCCAATCCCCCACAAATTAACCCTATGTTAAATTTAATTTTTCTAAGAAAATTCTTCTATAAAAAATGCAAAAACTTAGAATTATACTATAAATGGGCTTAAAAAAGGGAAAATTTCTAAGAAAAATGTTAATGTTACCAAATTGTTAAATCCAATTAATCCCATTTAATAATTTGGTAACAAAAGCCTAACATTTGCATAACTAAGAACATCGAAAGGGAGGATACTTTTGCGTAACCAAAATCACCAGTATCAAACTTTTATGAAATTAATTTACAAGTACACCAATCTCATCATTTTATTCTTGTCGCTTTCAACAGCGGCATTTGCACAAGAAGGTACCCTGCGCGGTACCATTAAAGACGCAAAAACCAAAGAAGACATCATCGGAGCAACCATTTTAGTGCAAGGCATTAATAAAGGAGCGGCGACAGACATCAATGGTTTTTTCTCTTTCGCGAAACTTCCAGTAGGTTCTTATTCTTTAAAGATCTCTTATGTAGGTTACGATTCTAAAATTTACGAAGGCGTTAAAGTAGAAAACGGCTTAGTAACTGATTTGAATTTAGACATCCAAGAAACAAGTTCTACTCTAGCGGAAGTTAAAGTAGTAGCTCAGCGTTTAACAAATACAGAAGTATCTGTTATCTCAGAAATCAAAGCATCTCAATTAGTTGTGAGTGGTATCTCAGCGGCACAAATCACGAAGACTTTAGACCGTACAGCGGCAGAGGTTGTGAAGCGTGTTCCGGGTGTAACTATCTTCGGCGAGCGTTTTATTAACATTCGTGGTTTGAACGAGCGTTATAACACCGTTCAATTAAATAACGCCTTCGCTCCATCGATGGAGACGGATGTACGTTCCTTCTCATTCGATATCATTCCAGCGGGCCAAATCGACCGCATCTTAGTATTCAAATCACCTTCAGCTGAAATTCCAGGTGAATTCGCGGGTGGTGTGGTAAAAATCTTTACGAAGTCGATTCCAGAAAATAACTATTTAACCTTAGACGTTTCTAGCTCCTATAGAGAAGGAACAACGGGTGCAGATTTCTACGAGACTAAAAATTCGAACATGTCTTGGACGGGTTTTGATCAAGGGTATTTTGATTTGCCTAAATCTTTTCCTGCATCTAGATCTGCACTAATAGGATCATCTCCGTCCGGATTAGATGTAATAGGTTCATCATTAAAGAATAACTGGTTACCTGTTCAATCAAATGCATTGCCAGACTTGAGAGCATCTTTAGCTGGAGGTCTGAAATTTAATTTAGGCGGAACAAAAATCGGAAATGTAACAGCTATCAACTACTCTAATACTCGTTCGATTTTTAAGATGGAGCGTAATGAATGGGGATATTCTCAAATTGGTACTACGGGGCAACCTGACGAGGTTTTTGCATTCGTTGACAATCAATTCACAAATGCTCTTCGTGTAGGTATTTCTCACAACTGGTCTGCTAAATTGCCTGATGGCTCTGTACTAGAATTTAAAAATTTGTACAATCAGTTAGCAAATACCCAGTACATTCAGCGCGAAGGTTTTGACAATGGTTCTCAATGGGATATTCGTTCATTTGACCAAGTTTTCCGTGGTATTTATACGGGTCAATTAACAGGTCGCCACGAGTTTCAGGGTGGAACTTTAAAAACAGATTGGATGGTTGGTTATAATTCAGCCTATAGAAATCAACCTGATTATAAGCGTTTCCGTTATAACACAGGGGGGGCTAATACTAGTTTATTCATTCCAAATGGCGCTGCTCAAACTTTCTTGTTAGGGCGTACATACATTAATTTGGATGAGTACTCCTACACTGCAGCTTGGAATTTAATCAAAAAAATAGCCGTCGGTTCTAAAGAATCAGGTAAGGAGTTGGAATTTAAGACAGGTTTGTTTTATGAGGATAAAGCTAGAAACTTTGGAGCGCGTAACTTAGGGTATGTTAAATCGACACCTACTTTCCAGACTACTTTACCCATAGATCAATTATTTAATCCACAAAATTTTAATTCTTCTACAGGAATTAAAATAGATGAGCAAACGAATCCCAATGACTCTTACAAGGCGACAAATAATTTAATTGCGGCTTACGTTTCTGCAAACTACGCTCTAGGTAAGAAGTTTAATGTAATTGCGGGTGTTCGTGCTGAGCAGAATAGTCAAAAATTAAATTCAGCCGATTTAGTTGGTAAACCAATCAACTATGACAATACTCGATTAGACGTTCTTCCTTCAGTAAATTTAACCTATAACTTTACGGAGAAATCACTTCTTCGCTTAGCTTACGGTAAAACATTAAATCGTCCAGAGTTCCGCGAGTTAGCGCCTTTCTCTTTCTATGATTTTGTAAATAATCGTACTGTTTCGGGTAATCCAACTTTAAAGAATGCAGATATTCAAAACTACGATTTTCGTTTTGAGTATTATCCAACTCCATCAGAGTTAATTAGTATCGCGGCCTTTTACAAAGACTTTACAAATCCAATCGAGGTAGTTTTTGCTTCGGGGGCGAATCCAGTCTTAAATTTCTCAAATGCTAAGTCAGCTTATTCAACTGGTTTGGAAGCGGAATTTAGAAAAAATTTGAGTGCTGCTAGTCCTAATTCATTTTTAGGCAAAACTAGTTTAGTTTTTAATGGTACCTATATTTTTAGTAGAGTTAAGCTAGAGGATGCGGTAGCAAAAGATCAATCGGATAATCGTCCGTTGCAAGGTCAATCACCTTTCATCATTAATGCTGGGGTAAATTACAATGATTCGAAGCGAGGCTTACAAGTCAACTTTAATTACAATGTGATTGGTAAACGCATCTTCGCGGTAGGTAACAACTTTGGTTCTCCATATCCAGATTGGTATGAAATGCCTAGAAACGTGATTGATTTTAATTTCTCTAAAGAGATCTCTAAAACGATTATGATTAAAGGAGGGGTAACTGACTTATTAAACCAAGATAATTATATCCTACAGGATGGTAACCAAGATAATAATTTTGATAAAGGTAAAGATCAAATCATTCAGTCTTATGCACCGGGTCGCGTGATCTCACTTGGAATCGTCATTTCACCATTTTCTAACTAATAATTTAAATTTTAAACAACTATCTAAAAATTAATTCAAATGAAACTTTTACAAACATCTATGTTTAAGGTTTTCGCTGTTTTAGCCGTTTGCGCGGTTACGTTAACAGCGTGCCAAAAAGAAGAGGAAGTTTTCCCTCTACCTACCGTTAGTTCTTCAGGAACATTAGCGGGTATTATCGGTGCTACCGTACAAGTAAAGGCAACTATCAATGCGCCTGCAGGTATCAAGTCAATCACAGTTTTAAAGAACGGTGCTGCATTTGATTCTAAAGTATTAGCTGGCGAAAAAACGTATGAGTACATCAAGGATTACGTAATTGATGGTACTGCAGGATCTGCTGTTAACTTTACTATCCAAGTAACAGATAACAAAAACCAAGTTTCTTCATTAGTAGCTATTCCAGTTACAGTTTCTGCTATCCCTCCTAAGACAATTGTGGAAGTAGAAGGTGTTATCGAAGGTAGCGTGACTTGGACTGCTAACAAAATCTACCGTTTAAAGGGTTATGTGCGTGTAGGTGAAGAAGCAGTTTTTGGTACAATTACTAAAACTGGTGTTTTGACTATTGAAGCAGGAACAGTAATTATTGGAGATAAGGGAACTAAGGGTACTTTAATCGTACAACGTGGTTCTAAGTTGATCGCTAATGGTACTGCATCAGCACCGATCGTATTTACATCTGCTGAAGGTGTAGGTAGTCGTGCTCCAGGTGATTGGGGTGGAGTTGTTATTTGTGGTAAAGCTCCAAACAACTTAACTGGTACAATTGAATTAGAAGGTGGTTACAAAGGTTTCCATGGTGGTACAGTTTCTGACGACAATTCAGGTTCAATGAAATATGTTCGTATCGAGTACGCCGGTATTCCATTGAATCCAAACCAAGAGATCAACTCATTAACAATGGGTTCAGTAGGATCAGGTACTACATTAGAGTATATCCAAGCTTCTTATGGTTTAGATGATTCATTCGAGTGGTTTGGTGGAACTGTTAATGCGAAATATTTAATCGCATACAAAGGAACAGATGATGACTTTGATGTAGATAACGGATATGTAGGAAACGTTCAATTTGGTTTAGGATACCGTGATGGTAACTTAGCTGATGCCTCGGGATCGAATGGTTTTGAAGTAGATAATAATTCAGCAGGAGATGCTGCTGCACCTTTTACAGCTGCAACTTTTGCTAATATTTCTATTATTGGAGCTAAAGGAACGTCTTCATCTTATTTAGATAATAACTTCCAAAATGGTGCTCAATTACGTCGTAATAGCAAATTGAAAGTTTACAATACGTTTATTACAGGTTACCCTACCGGTTTATATATTGATAGCCAAAGAGGTAGCGCAAAAACCAATGCAGCAAACGGTGATATAGTAGTTAAAAACGTTGTTATTGCTGGTACTTCTGGTTGGGGAACGTCTGGATTCACATCATTAAACGCTAACATTTATGGTTTTGGTGTTGCTGTTGCTGATGAAGAGCAAATCGCTAAAACTAGTTCTACTGGTACTGTAGCTACTAAGCCAATCGAAATTGGTGCAGGTGTTACCGCAACAGCATGGTTTAAGGCAATCGCTGGGAATAAAGTATTGACTTCGACAGAAAATACAGGTATTTCTACAGCTTTATGGTCGGCTCGTCCTACGTTAACTTTAACTGCTGGAAAGTCTGAGTCCTTGATCGGAACAGCTTTACCTACTTTAACGGGTATGATTGCTACTGATTATGTTGGAGCATTTAATGCTACAGATTGGACTGCAGGTTGGGCTGAATATTCTCCTAACTCAGTACTTTATATTAAATAGTAAGTTTTTTATTAAAGGTCGTGTAGAGAACTTCTACGCGACCTTTTTTATACACCAATGAAAAAGATACTCGCACCAATATTCATCAGTTTATTTATTTTTTCAGCTTGTCATTCGAAGGATGAAGCAGAATATTATTTCTCGGATGCTGACCGAGATACCTTATTAACCAATGTAATTACCCTCGTATCAGAAAATGCAGTTTATGCTAATCTGGACACTAGGTTTCAAAAGGAATTCAGGGCAGAATACGTCAGTCGTTTACCCCTTTTTCATTTTGTCAAATTGACCAAATCAGAGAATGGAGACTGTTATTTTTTGCTTAGTAGACCGGTTGCTAATTCGAAAGAATTGCGTCGCGGGGTGGTAGGTAAGTTCACTTTAAAAGAGGGGAGCTTACAGCCAGAAAATTTTGAGGAAGTAGTAAATACGCCTCACTTCACCGAAGAGTTAGTGACGGAACGCGGATCATTCTTGTTTAGAGAATTAATGAAGAAAGGGAGCTTGACGGAATATTTATCGATGAAACATTATGTGGAATGGCCGGATAAATATTTGAAATACGATAAACTAAAGAAAACCTGGGTTTCTACAGGGGCGCTTTAAAGATAATATATTGGTGTAATACAGAAAATGCTGAGGAGTTTCTCCTCAGCATTTCTTGTTTTATTGATTTGATAATGTAGATTTTATGGATTTGGCAATCATATAAATTATTTTAGTATTAGTTATTATAGTAATTTCAAAAAGGGCGATTTAACAATTCCTTAACATGGATTGTAGATTAGCAACTTACTTTAGCAAATTGAATATTTTACAATAAAAATAATTTTATGTTCGGTCTAGATCCTACACTGTTTTTCCTACTTTGTTTCTGTTTATTAGCCGCTTGTGCGTTTGAATTTGTGAATGGTTTTCACGATACAGCGAACGCCGTAGCAACGGTTATTTATACACATTCCTTGCGTCCTACGCAGGCAGTTGTTTGGTCAGGATTCATGAATTTCCTAGGTTTAT
The DNA here is from genome assembly GCF_054558735.1 of Aquirufa sp. A-Brett2-15D. Lineage (NCBI taxonomy): Bacteria > Pseudomonadati > Bacteroidota > Cytophagia > Cytophagales > Flectobacillaceae > Aquirufa > Aquirufa sp. A-Brett2-15D. The sequence continues at coordinate 24,170 of NZ_JBSKFT010000004.1, forward strand.
TGACTGGAGGCGTTGGTGTGACTATGAGTATTATAGGTCTGCTTCCCACGGAGCTACTCGTCGATACGAATGTATACCATTCGATGGCAATGGCACTTTCCTTACTAATTTCTGCGATTATCTGGAACTTAGGGACCTGGTATTTTGGTATCCCTGCGTCTAGTTCTCATACCTTAATTGGTTCTATTATTGGAATTGGCTTAGGCCACGCCTTATTGCCTGAGGCATCGAATAAGGGGGTTTCAGCTTTGAATTGGGACAAAGTAATTGAGATAGGTCAGGCACTTTTGTTATCACCTTTATTTGGTTTTGCTTTGGCCATCATCTTAATGTATATCCTAAAGAAGACAGTGACAAATAAGGAAATCTTTAAAGAGCCTAAGAAAAAAACACCTCCACCGTTTTGGATTCGGTCTATTTTAATTGCGACCTGTACGTTAGTTTCATTCTTCCACGGAAGAAATGATGGACAAAAGGGAATTGGTCTTGTGATGGTGATTTTGATCGCTTTCTTGCCTGGTTATTTTGCGATTAACACTTCACTAGATATGCAAATGATCAAGTCAAGTTTAGCTACAGTGCAAACCATAGCGGCGAAGATTGATACGGTTCCGTTATCTGATAAAGAACGTGGCTACGTGATGGAATTGAAAAAATCATCGATTGACTTAGCAGTAATTACAACACAAAATTTAACGCCGGCTACTTTATCAACGGATCAAAAATTCGCCATTCGTAAGGCTGCTTTAACTATCAACAAGCATTCGAAAAAATTAATTGAAAGTGAATCAGTAGCTTTATCTGAAACAGATAAATCGGCTTGGAAAAAAGCAACAGCTGGTTCGAAAGCTCCTTTCTTTACCTTTGGTGCTTCGTCTAGTACAGGTATGGCAGGAGTGACAGACTTCGCACCTAATTGGGTGATGTGGATGGTGGCTCTTTCCTTAGGTTTAGGAACAATGATCGGTTGGAAACGTATCGTAGTAACAATTGGTGAGAAAATCGGTAAAGATCATTTGACTTATGCACAAGGCGCTTCAGCAGAATTAATTGCATCACTTACTATTGGTTTGGCGACAGCTTATAAATGGCCAGTGAGTACGACACACGTATTAAGTTCTGGTATTGCTGGAACGATGGTGGCGCAACGCGGTATTAAAAACCTTCAAGGTGATACGGTTAAGAATATCGTCATGGCTTGGATTTTAACATTGCCTGTAACGATTATTCTTTCAGCCTTGTTATTCTTATTCTTCCGTTGGATTACGGGTTAATTTTCGTTTAAAATAAATCCACGATGCGGCAGAAAGGGCAAGCCCTGCAAAGCCTAGAATCGTGATCCAAGAGAAAAAAAGTTGCGGCAGGTTCCAGTTCGGAAAAATAAAACCTGCCGCAATTAATAATACATTATATCCTAAGTAGCCGACCGAGTCTACGATATACATTAAGAATCCGATGTTCGCTTTGTGTCTGGTGATCGCGATCATGCGTTCGAACACGGACGTTGTGATGGTGAGGTAGGGAAGGTAAATGCCAAACCCAGTTAGGACGATCAACCAAAAACTAGACAAGCCATCTCGTCCCCACAATCCTGCAATAACAAGGAGCATGAATCCGGATGCGATCGCAAAAAGACTCGTATAAAAGGCGATTTGGTTTTTCTTAATTAACACTAAACTCCCGTTAATCAAAAGTATACCCACGGTGACCCAAATTTCCGTTTGGGAATAAATAGACGGCACACTGTTAAACCCTAAGTAGCGCCAAATCTCGGGTGCAAAATCAGATCGAATCCCGCGCAATAGGGCGGCGAATAAATACAGAAGGGCAATGGCGGATATCCCAGGCCACAACTGCTTCACGAGCTGAATGCGGTCCTTTTGTGTCATCGGCGAGCGCTCTGCTCGGTCAGTGATTTCGGAGGCTGTAGGCCGAGGAATCAGCGTCAGCATCCAAACAAAAAATAGAAAAGGTAGGGCATAAATTAATCCGGCTCCAAAAGGCATCCAGTTTTCTGCTACGCCCCAGTTTAACAAGGAAACACCGACCGATTTAGAGACGCCATCGGCTAAGATGAAGCTACTTCCTAAGGCAGCGATGAATAATTCGGTATTTTTTTTTCCCTCGAGAAATCCTTGGATATATCCGAAGATCATGCCCAGCGGGAGGCCATTGAGCAATAAAAAGATTAAATTATAGGGTTTGGGCACTAATCCAAAACCCAATAAAGCTAATTCTGCTATCAGGATACTGACAATGATTGCTTTTGCGCGCTTCTCCCAGGTGATGGAGGAGACGAAGAAAATGCCACACCATTTCGAGAGCATGTAGCCGGCGATTTGGGAGGAAATGAGGATGGATTTCCAGTGGATACCCATAAAGAATTGATCTTCATAGGTTCCCGCCGTGAACGGTTTACGAAAACCATAGACGCAGAAATAACAACCAAAGGCGGCGATCATCGACCAGGCCGGATGCCATCTCCAAGCTTTTGTGTTCGCTTGGATCATTTCAGGTTTTCCTGTAGAAGCTCAGCGTAGAATTCGATGGGTTGAACGCTTAGATTAGGGATTTTGGCCATATCATCATAGCGACGTAATTGAATGGCATCCTGGTAATACGGATTCGCTTCGAATGTTTGACATTCTTCCGCTGTCATAGGCCCACCTTGCAAGTGTAAACTAATAACGGAGGGCTCACTTAGAAGCGCAAAATACGCTGGTTCCACCGCACATAAATACCGCTTAGCCGCCACATGTAAATGCACCGGTTCTGACACGGCCGGCGTGAAATATTTGATTAAAAATCGATTGCCTAATTCCTCGTGTAAATCATCAATGCCTTGCTCGGGCGCATCATCCGGTAGCGCATGTAACAGATGCCCAATATCGTGCAATAGGGATGCCGTGACTAAACTACTGGCGGCTCCTTCCGCTAAAGCTAAATGAGCAGCTTGTAATGCGTGTTCCCCCTGCGTAACCGGTTCTCCTCCGTATGCAGAGTCTCCTTGATCGTTGAATAAGGTGATGATTTTTTGGACGATGGCGTTCGACATAGATTTTCGATTATTTATGTTAAATTAGCCCAAATAAAAGGCCTAAAAAAGCTGAATAAGGGGATTTAAACTAGATTTCATCTGTGGATAATGATTTAATAATATGAGCGAAAAATATACGATTCGGTCGGCAGACGCCTCTGATAGTTCCGGTGTAAAATTGCTTTTAGAGGAGTTAGAAGGGCGTGCTTTTTATCAAGACATTTTCAGCCGAATATATACGGAATACCTAGAAGCTCCGCTCACTTTAATCTTTGTAGCCACGCAGGAAGAAGGGGAAATTATAGGCTTCATTTCTTGCAAAGGCCAGTCACTTTTACACCACGAAGGGCTCGTTTTTGAGATCCAAGAACTGGTTGTGACAGCAGATCACCAAGGGAGAGGAGTAGGACGTAAATTAATCGATGTGCTGAAGTCTGAACTGACTCGACTAGAAGCAAAGTCAATAGAAGTCACCTCAAACAAAAGACGCAAAGAAGCCCACGCATTTTACCAATCCGTGGGCTTCCTCAATTCGCATGAAAAGTTTACGATTTATTTTTGACCTAACTGCAAGGCTTGCTTGATTTTGGTATAGATATCGTAATTATTATAGATCCCGCCGAATACTTCGGCGCCAGGACCAAAAGCAAAAACAGGAATCATTTGTCCCGTATGCCCCTTCGTCGTAAACGCCGCTTTTACCTCGCCTGTTTTCATATTTCCGCCCATTAAAGCAAATCCTCCCGTTTCGTGATCCGCTGTAATAATTACTAAGGTTTCTTTGTTTTTTGCCGCAAAATCAAGGGCATAACCGATACTTTTATCAAAATCCACCATCTCCGTAATGATGTAATCCGTATCGTTCGCATGTCCACCCCAATCGATTTGTGATCCTTCAATCATAACGAAGAATCCTTTCTTGTTTTGGCCTAAAATCTCAAGGGATTTTTTAGCAGAATACAAGAGCGCATCTCCTCTGCCTTCCATTACTTTAATGGGATTTTCCTCTGCGTACAAGGCTACTAATTTTCCTTTACTTACACCATCTAAGGCTAAATTTGAATGAACTTGGTAACCTTTTTTACGTAAGGTATTCAGCAGATTTAATCCGTCTTTACGTTTCTCAAAATACTTTCTTCCGCCACCTATCACCACATCGATATCTGTCTTTAAAAAGTCGAGTGCAATCTCCTCATGCATAGATCGGGTGCGTTGGTGAGCAATGAAGGAAGAGGGAGTCGCATCGGTTATATCGCAGGTAGAAACAAGGCCAGTAGCTAAACCTTTTTTCTCAGCCATTTCTAAAAGTGTCGTGGCTGGGACGCGCAAAGAATCCAATCCAATCGCTCCATTATAGGTCTGCTTTCCCGTAGCAAAGGCTGTAGCACCCGCTGCCGAATCCGTCACATAATTGTCAGAAGCCTGATTTTTATGAAATCCGATCACCTTTATGCGCTCTAAATTTAAGTGGCCACGATTAGCCGTTAGTCCGGCATAAATTTGACTGACACCCATGCCGTCTCCGATTAAGAAAATGACATTCTTCGGTGCTTTTTGGCCAAATAATTGTGCACTTAGTAAGCAAAGTGCGATGATTTTTTTCATGAGTATAGTTTTTGAATGTATTCTGCAGTGAAGCCAGGTGAGGTGGTCATTCCTTTGCCACCGATTCCATTAATAATATGGATGACGTCATCTACGACTTTGGTATACACTTCTGAATGCGTTCCTTGTAGGTAAAAACCAGCCCAAGTAGAATCGACCGTCCAGTTCTCTAGCGATGTGACGCGTTTCGCCTCATGTAACATCATCTCATTGATCTCTGAGGAAACTTCGAAACCAAAATTTGCTTGTTCGCCCGCAGGCACATATTCGTGGGAATCCCCTAAAATGATGGAGCCATCATCCGCTTGTTTGAATAAAATGTGAATGCCTTTTGATTGCAATACTTTTTGTTCAGAGGAAGTATTAATTTTAGCATAAGAGGGACAAGATTTAAAACTGTCGTATCGCCGAATCGTTAGCCCAGTTAAAATATTGGATTTCAAAATTTTCTTCTGCGGCGCTAAACGCATCATCTGCAATTTGCTGATTTTTAGTAATTCCGAAGGATAGTGTTCCGGCAATAAAAATTGGGTATCCCGTCCATTCGCTAAAATCACTTGATCTCCCCAATACGTTTGGTTTTTCGATGTGCTGATCATAGCCACCCCGCGCTTTTTTTCTACACCGGTTACTGGGCAATTGTTTTGATAATGCAAACCTAAATGCTTAATCATAAATTCCCTCACCCGGTGCACCATCACCAATGGATTTAGCGACGCTTCTTCCGGGATAAATAATCCGCCCTTCACATACTCCTTTTTAAAATGCGGATTGATTTCTAAAGTCTCCGAAGCAGTATAAAGACGCGAAGTGTAATCGCGGTCTTTAAAGAGCTGCAACATCTCCTCCAGTAAAGTCATTTCTTGATCATCAGATGCTACATACCAAGAACCATTTTTCACCACAGAAATAGCTGTTTCCTGTTGTAGGTCCTTGTAAATTTGTAAGGATTTTCTGCCATAATCAAACCACGTATCTAAGGCTTGTCCAGACGGGACTGCTTGGCCAAAATTGCGAAAACTTGCTTCAAAAGGTTGCGAATCCTTTTCTAATAATAAGACGGACTTTCCTTTTCTAAGTGCATGATAGGCACAATAGGTTCCTATTACTCCGCCACCTACGATGATTAAATCGTATTTTCTGTTCTTATACATAAGCTATCAAATCGGAAATTTTATCTAACAGACCATCGTTCTCATGCGAGGCTAACTGCTCGCGGGTATGCGTACCATTACAAACGCCTAAAGCCAGACGAACGCCTGCATTTTTCCCAAAGGCTAAGTCCACCGGCGTATCACCCACATTGATTACTTCCGCTACATCCGTAACGCCTAATTTCTCCATAGCATAACTAATCATCGCCGGAGATGGTCGGCCTTCGCCATTTACCTCGTCGGGAGTAACTGAAAGGTGAATTCCTGATGTGGTATTTACGTCAGGCACCCAGCCTAAACGACCTAAAATAATATCAGCCACCTCGCGGTAAAAGCCGGTCGTAAGAGCAATCTTAATTCCCTTAGTATGTAAGGCTTCGAATAGTTCTAAGCAACCTTCCGTAGGAAAAACTGGTTGCGTGCGGTAATGATTCTCTAAGATTTCTTTAAAATCTGCATAGGATTTTGCAGCTAATTCAGGAATGCGTGGATCGCCTTCGCCTACTTGCTCTGTCCAAAGTAAGGTAAATACATACAACTTCGCATAGCCCTGCAAGGCTAAGATACGCTCATCGCTGGAATGCAATTCATTTTTTATGGCCGCCTGCTTAAAGCAATGCTCCACTTCGTGTTGATCCATGACAGTAGTTCCTGCCATATCTAAAATAACTAATTTAACATATTTCATGTGTCTAAGTTACTAGCCGGAGATTACCTTTTCATTACGCATATATAATGAAATTATTAGGAAAAAAATTATGGTATTTTTCTAAGATTTAATACCGCATAAATTGTTTTCAAAAGCAGGCTTAACATGGGCGTAACACAGGACGCATTTTCTTAACTATTTCTTATTTTTTCGGAATAATTACCTTTAAATATTCGATTTACTTTTGTGCAAATAATTAATAAACAAACTCATATGAAAAACATTGTACAAAAGGTTTTTGCTAAAATGAGCCCTAAATCGTTGATTTGGCTAGTTTTTGCATTGATTACTACGGCAAGTATGACTTCTTTCGGTCAATCACGTAGCTTAAAAGGAACGGTTACTTCCGTAGAGGAGAAATCAGGTGTTCCAGGTGTTACTATCCGTGTTAAGGGTAGTTCTAAAGGTACGTTAACGGATGCACAAGGTGCTTATTCTTTAACTGTATCAGGAAATGAAGTATTACAATTTTCCATGATTGGCTACACTTCTAAAGAAGTAGCGGTAGGAAATGTTTCTGAATTAAATGTTGTTCTAGCTCAAGACGAAAAGCAATTACAAGAAGTAGTTGTTACGGCTTTGGGTATTAAGAAAGACATCCGTAAAATCGGTGTGGCTATCCAAACAGTAGACGGAGCTAACACGATCAAAGCACGTGAGCCGAATGCAATCAATGCATTATCAGGTCGCGTAGCTGGTTTAACGATCGGTGCTCAACCAGAATTATTACGTAAGCCTAATATCTCGTTACGTGGTAGCTCTACCATCTTATATGTAGTAGATGGTGTGCCTATTAACTCAGATACTTGGAATATCTCACCAGATGATATCGAAACATACTCGGTATTAAAAGGAGCTTCGGCTTCTGCTCTTTATGGTTTCCGTGGAAAGAACGGTGCGATCTTAATCACGACAAGACGTGGTTCTGCTGATAAGCGTGGTTTCTCAGTAGAGGTGAACTCTTCTACTCAATTGCAATCAGGTTTCTACGCAATCCCAGAAGTACAAGACGAATATGGTCCTGGTGATCACGGTTCTTATGCTTTCGGTGATGGTAAAGGTGGTGGATTAAATGATGGTGACTACGATGGTGGTTGGGGTCCACGTTTTAACGGACAATTAATTCCACAATATGATTCTCCAGTTGATCCGATTACAGGTAAGCGTTCAAGCACTCCTTGGATTGCTCGTGGTAAAGACAACTTAAAGCGTTTCTTAGAAACAGGTATCTTATCTACTAATAACGTTTCAGTTGCTGCAACAGGTGAGAAATACAACTTGCGTTTCTCTACTTCTCATATCTACCAAAAAGGTATTGTTCCTAATACCCAATTGAATATGACGAACTTCAATATCACGGCTGATTACAAGTTCTCTAACAAATTAAAGTTTGAGTCGAACTTACAGTATAACCGTCAATACACTCCTAACATTCCAGATGTTAACTACGGTCCTAACTCGATCATTTATAACATTATCTATTGGGCAGGTGCTGACTGGAACGTGGATGATATGCGTAACTACTGGCAAAAAGGTAAGGAAGGTGTTCAACAAATCTATGCAGAATACCAACGTTACAACAACCCTTATTTCATGTCATACGAGTGGTTACGTTCTCACTACAAGACAGATATCGTAGGTCAAGCGTCATTACGTTACACGTTTAACGAAAACTTAAACTTATTAGCTCGTACACAAGTAACGACTTGGGACATGGTACGTACAGAGAAATTCCCTTACTCTGCAGGTACATACGGTCGTGATGAGCGTCGTGGTGATTACCGCGAGGATCGTCGTTCTTTATTTGAGAACAACACAGAAATCTTGTTAACTTTTGACAAAGATTTATTACCAGGCTTTAATACGAAGATTAACGCGGGTGCGTCTCAACGTGTATTCCAATACAAGTCAATGTTCGCTTCAACGAACTATTTGAACGTGCCAGGTTTATACAACTTCTCGAACTCGGCTCTTCCAGTTCAAGTGGGTAATTTTGGTTCTGACATGAATGTTCTTTCAGCCTACTACTCTGCGGACTTTTCTTACAAGAAATTCTTAACGGTATTTGCTACGGGTCGTTTGGATAAATTATCTACTTTACCAGCAGGTAAGAACTCATTCTTCTATCCATCATTCGGAGCAGTTTCAGTGGTATCTGATTATGTGAATTTACCAGAAGTAGTTTCCTTCTTGAAATTCCGTGGATCTTATGCAAACGTAAAAGATGGTTTAACTTCGTCTACAATTGATAACCGTGTAGGAACGTATTCTGGAGAAAACTATAACTCTCCTTACGATGGTCCATCTTACCAAAACAATACGGTTTACTCAACTGGTTTCTTCTACAATAACCAAACAGGTGCAACCTATGGAAACGAATTGAGCAATCCGAACTTGAATCCATCAGAGACTTCTCAGACGGAATTCGGAATGGACTTGCGTTTATTGAAAAACCGTATCGCGATCGATGCAGCTTATTTCATCTCGAATGATGGTCCTTCGATCTTCTCTTTACCTATCTCCTCTACTTCAGGTTATACCTCTGCTTTAGTGAACGGTATCAAGACTCAGAAGAAAGGTTATGAGATTTCAGTTACTGGAACACCGATTCAAACAGCTGACTTTAGCTGGGATGTATTAGCTAACTACTCCACTTTCGAGCAAACGTTAACTGAAATTTACCCAGGTATCACAAACCTAAATACGTTCTTAAAAGTAGGGGATCGTACGGATAAAATTTATGGTTCCGCTTTCGTTCGTACGCCAGCAGGACAAATCATTAACACATCAGGTGGTATTCCAGAAAGATTAACTGGAGCTCAATCGCAGTATTTAGGTAACGCAAATCCTGATTTTGTTTTCGGTTTCAATAACAAGTTTACGTACAAGAATGTAAGCTTAAGTATCTTATTTGATGGTCGTATCGGTGGTAAAATCATTAACTATACACAACAACAAGCGTACCGTGGTGGTCGTCATATCGGAACGACACAAGGTATTTTCGCTGCGGCTCGTCCACAAGACGCTCTAGGTGTGAAGGCTTTCGTAGGTCAAGGTGTAGTAGTTTCGAATGGCGTTGCGATCAAGTATGATGCAAATGGTAAAGTAACGAATTTCTCTGAATTACAATTCGCTCCTAACACCGTTAAGACGTATGTACAAGATTACGTAGGACGTTATTACAACACGAATGAAGGTAACTTAATGAGCCGTTCATTCGGAATGTTGAAAGAAGTAGTTTTAGGTGTTAAGCTTCCTACTAAGTGGTTTGGAAAAGCAGTTTCTGGCGCGAATGTTTCATTCGTAGGTCGTAACTTATTGTACTTCGCTGAAGCGAAAGATACTGATTTATCTCAGTACTTGACAGACGGAGCTACAGGTTCTCAAACTCCTTCAGTTAGAAGCTACGGAGTTAACTTAAACTTCACATTCTAATTTTTCATTTATATAAATGTTACAAACAATGAAAGTTAAAAATATCATCTTAGGTATGTTGAGCTTCTCTCTAATTGCATTAAGCAGTTGTGAGAAAACGTTCGACCAGTTAGAGAAAGACTCTAATCGCGCGGTACAGGTTCCTGCCTCATTAGTATTGCAGTCTGTAGAATTAAATGTAATGAATGATAACGGTCGCCCATTCTCTGCGGAGGCGCGTTACAATCAGTTTTATTGCTCTAATTATAATTATTACGCAAATAATGAATATAATTTAGGCCAAATGCCAAACCAGTTTACTACGTTGAAAAACGTAGTAAAGATGGAAGAGGAAGCGAAGAAGTTAGGTTTACCAGACGTGAATGGATATTCAGCTTTAGGTAAATTCTTCCGTGCGTATTTCTTCGATCAAATGTCGAAGCGTGTAGGTGATTTACCTATGACGGATGCGTTAAAAGGAATTGCGAATACAGCTCCTAAATACGATTCACAGAAAGTTATCTACATTCAAATCTTAAAGTGGTTAGACGACGCAAACGCGGATATGACTACGTTAATCGCAAAAGGTGAAACGGTTTCTGGAGATTTCTATTTCGGTGGAGATTTGAAGAAATGGCAAAAAGTAGTGAACGCTTACCGTTTACGTGTGTTGATCACTTTATCTAAGAAAGATGCAGATGCAGAAATAGGTGTTAAAGCGAAGTTTGCTGAAATGGTAACGAATGCTACGAAATACCCAATGATGGCGTCTAACGCTGAGTCGTTGCAATTTGTTTGGAATAACTTTAACAAGTATCCATCTAACCCGGATAACTTTGGTTTCGATGCAACGCGTCAAAACATGGCTTCTACGTATGTAGGTTTCTTATCTTCTACTCAAGATCCACGTGTGATGATTACTTGCGAGCCAGCTGGTTCAGATTTAAAAGCAGGTAAATTACCATCTGACTACACAGCTTACCGCGGTGCAGGTTCAGGTGATAATATTGATGACATGGCTAAGAATGCAGGTCTTACGAATGGTGCAGGTTTTGCTCCAGGGATCTATTCTTTCCAAAGTCGTTCACGTTACTACCAGAACTACACAGGAGAAAATACGTTCATTGTAGGATATCCTGAGTTATGCTTTAACATGGCTGAAGGTTACGCACGTGGTTGGGCTACAGGTTCTGCTGAAGATTGGTACAAAAAAGGGATCAAAGCATCTCACGCATTTTACGGTATTGTAGAAGGAGCGAATACATTAACGTATTCTAAAACAGGTACAAGAGATGCAGCTGACCAAACTAAATACACATTGAACTTTAATTTCGATACGTATTATGCACAATCAGCAGTAGCTTATGATGCGACTAATGCTATCCAGAAAATTGTTTCTCAGAAATACGCTGCCTTCTTCATGAACTCAGGTATGGAAGCATATTTCAACTGGAGAAGAACAGGTTTCCCAGCATTCTCTTCAGGAGTAGGTAACGGAAACTCAAATCGTATCGCTTTACGTTGGATCTATCCAACGACAGAGCGTACGGCTAACGCTACAAACTACACAGCGGCTATAACTAGCCAATACGCTGGAAAAGATGATATCAACGATATTATGTGGTTAAATAAATAATTAAGTTACTTGTTAATTCTAAAAGTGGCAGATTAATTTCTGCCACTTTTTTTAAGTTCTACTCAAAATGAAAAAATTACTCTCAATTATTCTCTTAGGAAGCCTTGTTTTTGCTTGTAAGCAAGAGGGCATTTTAGACGTTATCAGTGATCCTCAAATTTATCAATTCAAAGAAATTAGTTCGATTGCTTTAGGAGGCGTAGGGGCGTCTGAAATTTCGGCTTACGACCCTACCACTAAAAAATTATTTGTGGTGAATAATTCAAAGGTGAATAAAATCGATGTACTAGATTATTCTAATCCAGCGAGTCCTAAATTAATTAAAGAAATTGCTATCGCTCCTTACGGTGGTTTTGTTAATAGTGTGGCAGTTTCTAACGGAAAATTAGCCGCTGCCATCGAAGCTACGAATAAACAAGCTGAAGGTAAATGCGTGATTTTTAACACATCAGACTACGCTGAAATCAAACAAGTTACGGTAGGATCATTACCTGATATGGTGACCTTTTCGCCAGATGGAAATACGATCATGACCGCGAACGAAGGAGAACCTTCAGATGACTATACAGTAGATCCGGAGGGAACCATATCGATCATTACAGTAAGCGCAGGTTATGCCGTTAAAACAGTAAATTTTGCTGGATTTGAACCTAATGCAGCTGCTTTAAAGACGAAGGGTTTTCGGGTTTTTGGAAAAGGAGCTACGTTTGCAAAGGATGTGGAGCCAGAATATGTAACTATATCGGCAGATTCTAAAACGGCATGGGTTACACTTCAAGAAAACAATGCAATTGCAAAAGTGGACTTAACTTCACAAACGATTACGGATGTCTTTCCTTTAGGTTTCAAAGATTATAGCGATCCTAATAATTCGTTTGACTTTAGTGATAAAGACTCAAAAGTGCTTTTTGCAAACTACCCTAAAATTAAAGGTATTTATATGCCAGATGCTTTAGCGGTGTATGAGAAGGACGGCATTCCGTATTTATATACAGCTAATGAAGGTGATGCAAGAGAGTATGCTGCATTCTCTGAAATCAAACGTGTGAAAGACATAAAATTAGATATCACTAATTTTCCTACAGGGGATGCTTTAAAAGCGGAAGCACTATTAGGGCGTTTAAATATTACGACGACACTAGGGGATACGGATGCAGATGGAGATTTCGATGAATTATATTCCTTAGGTGGAAGATCGATGAGTGTTTGGAATGGATTAACGGGTAATCAAGTTTTTGACACTAAAAATGAAATAGATCACCGCTCTATCTTAGCTGGGATTTATGATGATGCTCGTTCAGATGATAAAGGTTCTGAGCCAGAAGGTATTGCTATCGGTAAAATTGGTTCTCGCATGTACGCCTTTGTAGGGTGCGAGCGTACAGATGCAGTGATGATTTATGACATCACAATTCCAAATTTACCCTTATGGAGAATGACGTTAAAAACGGGGGATGCTCCTGAAGGAATTATTTTTATCTCTGCTGATAAAAGTCCGAATGGATTGCCTTTGCTAGTTGTTTCTTCAGAAAATGACGGAGTAGTTAAATGCTTTTCACCTATCCAATAAGTTTAAAGTATTCTTCTAATAAATAGTCGATGATTCATTAAAACAAAAAAAAGGGGGGACATTGTCCCCCCTTTTTTTTATTACTTTATAACCTTTTATTTCTTTGCTCTCGGAGTGCGTGTTCTTGGCTTAGCTTTCGGCTTTGCAACAGCTGCAGGAGCCTTTTTAGTTATCGTTGGTGCTGCAGACTTTTCCTTAGCGATTAGAGTAGCTAATAATTTCGCTTTCGCTACTCTTTTACCTTCTTTCGCTTTTTTCTTAGCCTCTTTTTCTGATTTCTTTTTAGCTTCTTTTGCAGCCTTCTCCTTCGCTTTCGCTTTCTCTTTCTCTTGCTCTGCAATTAGTTTGCTATATTTTTTTACGATAGAAGAAACAGACTTCGTTGTTTCATTCAAAACCTTCTTCGCATTTTTTTCTGAAAGTCCTTTTAGTTTAGGCAAGATTGCTTGTGCAACTTGGTCGATTAGTTTTTTGTTATCTTCACTCATAATGGTTTTATTTAATGTGATGTTCAAAGCTATGTAAAGAAATTGTTAAATAAAATTTATGTATGTTAACATTTAGGTAACACAGAAAAATTTAACATTGGAATTAGCTAGGGGAACTGAATTTTAGTCCTACAATACCCACAATAATCAGGGTTAAGAAGAAGATTTCGAGACTGTTCGTAGGTGTTTTTAAAATAAACACATCGAATAGTTTAATAAAAACAAGTGAAACGGCTGTCCAACTTGCGATAGCTAAGGTTAATGGGATACTTTTTAGCGAGAGAGATAAAAAGAAAATATTGGCGCCACCTAGTCCTAGGTACATAAGCAAGTAACCTATTTCTTTTCCCACTGGGGCACTGAAGAAAGGATTTTCAGTAATGGCAAACTTAATGGAATTCAAACTTACTTTCTTAAGTGAGTAGGTCCAGGCCGCTTCGAATCCTGCTGCAATTAATAGAAATGCCCAGGCTTTAAACATAAGATGAATAGGTGTTAGTAAATCGACCGTCTGAATATAAATCGATAATGGCATAGCCAGGTTTAGTCTGTTGGTAATTACCGCCCCACCACGCTCCGCTCACGGCTCCATTGCAACAATAGGTTACTCCATTGTATTCAACGCGATCTAGTAAATGTATGTGACCAGATATGGCAAGTTTAACATTAGGATAATGGGTGAAAAGGTTTTTCAATTCGTTCGCATCTTCGTGCATCCATCGGCCTGGAACGTTCCATTGATTATTTTCGAAACGATTTCCGTCAAAGAAAATACAAGCCGCAAGAATGGGAATATGGGAAACAATCATCACGGGTTTGTGGCTAGGAATGGCTTTTAGTTCATTTTTTAGCCAGTCCATTTGAGCCTCGTCTATTTTTCCAGTGTACCATTTTCCTTCTAGATTAGGACTGATACTGTCTAAGCTGATGAGATGCCAGTCGCCCAGGTCTTTGGAGAAATACAAAGCAGATTCCTTGATCTCATCTAAGGCATATTTTTTCCCTTCAACAATACTTTCTGGGCTTTCATTTTTCACCCAAATATCATGATTACCCAATGACTGAATAATGGGTACAGAAAGTTCTTTTTCAATCACATTATTCCAGGTGCGCCACTGTTTTTCAGCAATCGCTCGTCCGCCTCTATGTGCATCCATAATTGCATCGCCACTGTTGATGATGAGGTCGGGTTTGTGAGGTAAAGATTGGATATGGTCCAAACATTTCGCAAAGCCTTTCGCCGCACCGATCAAGGGCATCATATGCACGTCAGTGATGTGAGCAATTCGAAATGGTTTTTCTGGAGAGGGGGTGGTATTTGCTCTTCCGATGTGGGGAAGAGTTAGGGTTCCTAGGGATAATCCCAGGGTTTGCAGAAGGGATCTTCTATTCATTTAATAGAACTAAATGTCTATACAAAACTACGGAAATCGCGATTTCGCTATGTTGATTAATGATGAAGATATTATTAACAAATCATAAAAAAAGGGAGCAATTAGAGCTCCCTTTTTGTGATTATCTAGCGTGACCAGCGGAATCTACGTTTGCCTAACATACCCGATAAACCTGTTCCTTGGTTTTCACTGAAGTTAGTCACGTAAACCGGCTGAGCAATTAAATCAGAAAGGTGTCCAGCCATTAAGTTTTGGGACTTAGCCACCCATTCCTGATATTGATTTTGTACAGAAACGTGGGACGGTAAATATTTTTTGAAAATACTCAGGTCAAAAGAAGTTGCGCCTATTCCTGCTCCGGACATTTCACCATCAAAGGCATTAATCATTTGTTCAATGTGATTAGGTACTGGGACCATCATGGCCGGCTTGCCTAAGTACATCGCCTCAGCTACCGATTCGAAACCTGCAGTAGAAATTAAGCCCGCACATTCGGTCATTTTGGCTAAATAATTCTCCGCATCGATCGGATGAAACGTTAATGAATCCGAGTAGTGATACGTCTCTTTGCGCGCTGGATTATCCCAAAAACAATCCAATTTCACATCTGGATTCGCATTTGACCAATCCATAATATCTTCTGATAAACGAAAGTGCGTTAAATAAGCTAACCAACGCTCGCCTGCTTTCGGGACAATACTTTTTACTTGTTGACGCAAAAGCGGTGGTACCACTTCAATCTTCGCGTCATTATCGATCGGACGGAAAGATAATCCCAATAATTTCTTAGAACCGATCGACGTAATCATCGTATTCATATTTAAGAGAATTCGGTCGATTTTCTTCTCCGCGATGCTCTCGAAATTCTTATTTAATAATAGATATTGATGTCCCACGGACATCGTTGGGATTTTAGACCCTGATTTCAACTTATATAAACCAGTAATGGATTCGTAGAAATTGACGATTCCGTCTGGCTTCAACTCTTCAATGAAATCTTCTAATTGTGTCGCACTATTCCAAAAGGTTTTGAAATTAGTAACCGCCTGCATTGCCGTTTTAGCTAGCTGTACGGATTTGCCATTACCAAAAATTATCGATGGGCTATTGTATTGTAACAGGGGAGTGTCGCCTATGAAATCTAGAAAAAACGAAGGAATCTTTCTGCCTTGGAATGAACCCACGGCATAACCAACAACCTCGTGACCAGCTTCTTGTGCGATCTGCGTAAATGAAATCGCTTGAGTCAAATGCCCACGACCTTCTCCTTGTACGGTAAATACGAATTTTCCCATCTTATTCTGCTATTACTTTTTCAGCGACTGCCTCGCCTAAAATCTCGTTTAATTCTGCTTTCAAATTGTAGTTCGGGAATTCGATGATTTGCCATTCCCCTTTGTGTGTTTCCACTAGGGCTGTTAAAGATTCAACCCAGTCGCCAGAATTCATATAAGCAACGCCGCCAATCATTTTGATTTCGGCCTTGTGAATGTGGCCACAGATGATACCATCTGCACCTTTGGCCTTCGCTAATTCCGCTAATTTCTCCTCGAAATCCGAGATGAAATTCACCGCCGCCTTCACTTTTTGCTTAATAACCTGCGATAAAGAATAGTAGGGTTTTCCTTGCCACGTACGGTATTGATTATACCACTTATTTAACCACAATAAGAACGTGTAGCCGATATCTCCTAAATAGGCTAGCCACTTCATTTGACTCGTAATACTATCGAAAATATCGCCGTGTGTGATGAAATATTTCTTACCAAAACTCTTCAACATATAGTCCTGGCGGATCGAAAACTGCTTTCCAATTTTCAATGGAAGTACTTGCTCCAAGAAATCATCGTGATTACCGCGCAAATAGATCACTTCCGTATCCCATTTGTCCATCATCTTTAACACACTACGGAAAAATGCCGTGTGCTTCTTCTTCCAGCTGCCGCCTTTTTTTAGCTGCCAGCCGTCGATGATGTCTCCGTTTAAGATGAGTTGGTGGCACGAATGTGCACGTAAAAATTCGTTTACCTCTGCTGCTTTAGCTCCCTTGCTACCTAAATGCAAGTCTGAAATAACGATAGTTTTGTAGGTGGGTAGTGAAAGACGGCCCATGTTTACCTATTTGGTTTATCAAAAATAGGCCATCACTTTAAACTCCTGATTAAGCGAATGTTACGCTAAAGTTAAATCTACCAAACCATAGGAACCTCGATCAACAAGACCTTCGTTTCTGCTGATAAAGACTTCAACTCGATTGAATCAGTTTGCGAAATACCTATCGCATCTCTTTTGCTCAGTTTTTCACCTGCGACCTCGATGCCTCCTTCGATCACGAACACAAAGGCTCCTTGCTGTGCCCCGTGAAGTGCATAGCTCAGACTTTCTTCAGTCGCTAATTCCGTGATATTAAAATAGGTATCCTGATTGACTTGCAGCGAATCGATGTCCGTCCCCAGCGGCGAAACCACCGTCTTCCATTGCCCCTTAAAGTCCTCCGTATTATAGGTTCGCTGATCGTAGCGCGGTGTGATATTTTTCAGCTTGGGCATGACCCAGATTTGGAATAGTTCCAAAGCCTCTGTTTGACTCGCATTAAACTCCGAATGATAAATCCCAGACCCAGTAGACATAATCTGCACATCACCCGCATTAATAATCCCATTCGTCCCCATCGAATCCTCATGCGCCACCGCACCCTTCATAGGAATGGTCACGATTTCCATATTATCATGTGGATGTTTACCAAAACCCATCCCAGCCGCAATGCAATCGTCATTCAGCACGCGCAACGCACCAAAATGAATTCTTGCCGGATTATGATAGCCAGCAAAACTAAAACTAAAGGCGGTCTTTAACCAGCCGTGATCGGCTGTTCCGCGGGAGGAGGCAGGGTGGAGTTCGGTTTTCATAAGGGTAGTCGCCTTCGGCTTAGTCGCTGCTTTCGCAGCTTAGTCGTCACTACGTGACTTAGTCCGAAGTCCGGAGGGGTTTAGTCCGTAGTCCGAAGGTTTTTAGTCCGGAGGGTTAAAATTTATACAAATATCATTTCTTTATTTTCGTCCAACAAAAAAGTCGGAACAATTGTTCCGACTCCTTTATTATTAAATGCCCCTGCGGACTATTTCCCTCCGGACTTGTTCCCTCCGGACTTCGGACTCTTTCCCTTCGGACTAGCGACTAAAGATACTGATTCGCATTCGTCGCGTTCAAGTCTTCGAAAGCTGTTTTTAAACGAGCTACCAAAGTTTCTTCGCCCTTACGCAACCAAACACGTGGGTCATAGTATTTCTTGTTCGGAGAATCGTCACCTGTTGGGTTGCCGATTTGGCCTTGTAAATACGCCTCGTTTGCTTTGTAGAATCCTAAGATTCCTTCCCAGAAAGCCCATTGCGTATCTGTATCGATGTTCATTTTGATCGCTCCATAAGATAATGCCTCACGAATTTCCGCGCGAGATGAACCAGAACCACCGTGGAATACGAAGTTGATTGGTTTCTCAGGAGTCAAATTATATTTGGCCTTAATAAACTCTTGTGAATTCTTTAAAATTACCGGCTGTAACTTCACGTTACCTGGCTTGTAAACTCCGTGTACGTTTCCGAATGCCGCAGCAATCGTGAAACGGTGAGAGATTTTAGACAATACTTCATAAGCATAGGCCACCTCTTCCGGTTGTGTATATAATTTAGATGAATCAACGTCAGAATTATCTACGCCATCTTCTTCACCACCTGTTACTCCTAATTCGATTTCTAAGGTCATGCCCATTTTAGACATACGCTCTAAGTATCTAGCGCAGATTTCTAAGTTTTCCTCCAAAGGCTCCTCCGACAAATCAATCATATGAGAAGAGAACAAAGGTTGTCCCGTCTCAGCGAAGAATTTCTCGCCAGCATCTAATAAACCGTCAATCCAAGGCAATAATTTTTTCGCGCAATGGTCAGTGTGCAATACGACTTGAACACCGTAAGCTTTCGCCATTTGGTGAACATGGTAAGCGCCAGAGATCGAACCAGCGATTGCCGCTGCTTGATTCTCGTTTGAAAGCGTCTTTCCAGCGTAGAAAATACCACCACCGTTTGAGAATTGGATGATTACGGGAGAATTCACCGCTTTGGCTGCTTCTAATACCGCGTTCACTGTATCAGTACCTGTTACGTTAACCGCTGGTAATGCGAATTGATTTTTTTTAGCGATTTCAAATAACTCTTGAACCGCATCTCCGTGCAACACTCCTTTTTGATTGGATAAACTTGACATAGTACTTTTTTTTCTTTGGAAATAAATAAAAACTGCCGGATTTTCAGCAAGTAAAGCCCAAAAGTACAAACAATTATTCGTTTTTCGAGGGCAGATATGAGAAAAATACAATTTTCGCTAGTCGCTAGTCCGGAGGGAAAGAGTCCGAAGGGAATGAGTCCGAAGGGAAAGAGTCCGAAGGGATCATTCACCATTCACCATTTACCATTCACCATCTCTACTCTCTTATCTCTACTCTTCTTTATGCTCTCCAATTACTATGCAACATTTTATAATCATTTAACATTTACCATTCACCATTTACCATTAATTTAACGTCATGAAAAAAATCCTCTTCCTTCTACTTTCTTTTTCTGCGTTCAGCCAGAGCGATTCGATCGTTCGTGGACCTTACCTGCAATCGATGACTACAGAATCGGTTATTGTTCAGTGGCGCACAGTGACGCCTACGGCGAGTCGCATCCGTTTCGGAGAAAATGCGCTAAATCAAGTAGCGCTGGATACGAACAAGGTGATCGACCACGTGCTGAAGCTAGGCGGACTTAAAACGAATAAAACCTACAGCTATTCCATTTCGGAGGGGAAAGGTGGTAGATTCCATACGAAACCAAAGGCGGGAGATCCTAACTCAGTGCGCATTTGGGCTTTAGGGGACTTTGGATATGATACACCTAATCAAAAAGCAGTCGCCGCATCTGTTAAAAATTTCATGGCTACAAAGTCGATCGATGCCTGGATTTGGTTAGGGGATAATGCCTATAATACGGGGAAAGAGGAAGAGTACCAAAAATACGTTTTCGATGTCTATGGCAAAGATTTTTTCCCTTATCTAGCGCTTTATCCTTCCCCCGGAAATCACGATTATGCCGGGAAGCACGATCCCACGAAGCCGCCCTATTTCACTATTTTTTCGCTTCCATCTGAAGGGCAGTCGGGCGGCGTTCCGTCCCATTCTGAATCCTATTATTCGGTGGATTATGGCTCTTTGCATCTTATTTCGTTAGACACGGAATTGCGGGATACTGCTGGAAATCAAGTGATGGATGGGAAAGGTGATCAGTATGATTGGTTGGCCAAAGACTTAGCAGCTAATCGCCTCCCTTTCACCATCGTCTATTTTCATAAGCCTCCTTATTCGAAGGGATCACATGATTCAGATACCGAATCTGATATGAAAAATATGCGCGAAAAGGTGAATCCGCTTTATGAGAAATTTAAGGTAGATATCGTATTAGCAGGCCACAGTCATGTGTATGAAAGAACAGCCCCTTTGCGCGGACATTTTGGAATAAATGATACGTTTGATGCTTCTAAGCAGGTAGTCGCCACGGAAAAATCACCTAATCACTACTTAGTGGGCAAAAACGGGCAAGGCGTTATTTATATCGTGAATGGTTCAGGTGGAAAATTAGGTGGACGTCAAAAAGGTTTCCCACTAAAATCCGCGGTTTACACAAACACGGAAATAGGGGGATCGATGATTTTAGATGTGTCGAAATCAAAATTGGACGCAAAATGGCTGGCTGCCGATGGGCAGATCCGAGATCAGTTTATCATCGAAAAGTAATAATATCAAATTGTAAAATCTTTAGTTTTCGGGACAAGTTACTCAGGTCTTTACTGTAATTTTCCATCAAATAAACAAACATGAAATCAACACGCCTATTGCTTCTATTATTGAGTATTTCTATCGCAGGATGGGCTCAATCGGATTTAAAATCACAATTAACAGCGAAGCGAGTTACGCTTCCGAATGGCTGGAAATTATCTCCTCATGGTTCTTCTATCGCTTTAGGAGATTTACCCTTAAATGTGGTAGTTTCACCTGATCAGCGCTATCTGTTGGTCACGAATAATGGCCAAAGCGTACAAAGCTTACAGTTAATCGACGCTGCCACAAGCAAGCTTTTGGATTCCCAGGAATTACCTAAGTCATGGTATGGTTTAAAAGTCGCGGCAGATAATAAAACGGTTTTTGTTTCGGGAGGAAATGATAATTGCATTTTGGTATTTGAAATTACCGCTGGTAAGCTGGTGCAGAAAGATAAAATTCTGTTAACAGAAGAAAAAAAGGCAGTCATTTCTCCAGCGGGTATCGAATATGATGATGCATCAGGCTTATTATATGTTGTAACGAAGGAAAACAATTCTCTCTATGTGGTCGATGCCAAATCAAAAAAAATCTTGTCTGTTCACGCACTACCAGCGGAGGCGTTTACTTGTTTATTAGATAAGAAGAAGGAGTTGCTGTATATCTCGGTTTGGGGAGCACGTCAGATTCTCCCGTTTGAAATAAAAACCAACACTTTTGCAAAGCCCATCGCCGTGGGGGATCACCCGAATGAGTTGTTGTTAACAAAAAATGGTCAAACATTATTCGTAGCTAACGGCAATGACAATTCCGTTTCAGTAGTAGATACGCGTACGGGAAAAGAGATTGAAGTTTTAAATGCAGCTTTAGTACCTAATGCATTGGAAGGTAGTTCGACGAACGGTTTGGCCTTATCAGCAGATGAAGAAAGATTGTACATAGCGAATGCGGACAATAACTGTTTAGCGGTGTTTGAAGTAGAAAACCCAGGTCAATCGAAGTCCTTAGGTTTCATCCCGGTCGGCTGGTATCCGACAGCTTTGAAAGTAGTCAAAGGCAAATTATATGTGGCGAATGGAAAAGGATTCTCTTCTTTCGCTAATTCAGATGGCCCTAATCCCATTGAGAAGAAGCAATCGGTAACCTATCAAAAATCAGATAACAAAGTACGTTCGGGTTACATCGGTGGTTTAATGAAAGGGACGATGTCGGTTTTCAAAGAACCTAGCACGCAAGAATTAGCGATACTTTCTGAGGCTGTTTATAAAAACACGCCGTATACGAAGGAGGGCGAAATGAATGCAGCAGGGGAGAAAGGCAATCCGATTCCGATGAAAGTGGGCGATGCGTCTCCTATTAAATATGTGTACTACATATTAAAAGAGAATCGTACCTACGATCAAGTTTTGTCTGATGTGGCTGGTGGAAATGGGGATACGACGCTTTTATTGTTTGGCGAAAAATATACACCTAATCAGCACAAACTGGTGAAGGATTTTGTCTTGTTGGATAATTTTTATGTAGATGGCGAAGTGAGTTCGGATGGTCATAACTGGTCCACTTCTGCACATGCGACGGATTATTTAGAGAAAACCTGGCCTACCTCGTATGGTGGACGTGGTGGAAATTATGATGGAGAGGGTAGTCGTGCCATTGCGAATCCGAAGAATGGATTTATTTGGGATTACGCTAAAAGAGCAAGGATTTCCTACCGTACCTATGGAGAATTTGCTACCGATTTTAAACCAAATATTCCAGCCATTGCTGATCATTTTTGTCCAGACTATTCTTCGTTTAATCAAGATGTGATGGACACCACGCGTTTTCACGCTTGGAAGAGAGACTTTGATCGTTTGTTAGCAAAAAATGAGGTGCCTCGCTTTAATTCGATGCAATTTCCAAATGACCATACAGAAGGTCAACGCTTAGGCAAGAAGACGCCTTTCGCGTATGTAGCGGACAATGATTATGCGATTGGATTGTTTATCGAGCATTTGTCGAAATCACCTATTTGGAAAGAAACAGCTGTATTTATTGTAGAAGATGATGCCCAAAACGGTCCAGACCACGTAGACGCTCACCGTACCACCGCTTATGTAGCGGGTGGATTTGTGAAGCGCGGATTCGTAGATCACACGCCTTATTCTACTTCGTCGATGTTACGTACGATCGAATTAATCTTAGGCTTGCCTCCAATGAGTCAATATGATGCCGCGGCCACGCCGATGTTCCGTAGCTTCTCAGCGACGCCTAATTTGACTCCATTTATTCACGAATTGCCTCGCACGAATTTATTTGAGCTAAACGTGAAAAACACACCAAGTGCCCAAAAAAGTGCTAAATTTGATTTCAAAAAAGAGGATTCGATTCCTGATTTAGAATTTAGCGAGGTGATTTGGAAAGCCGTGAAAGGGGAGGATTCGGTAATGCCAGCACCTAGAAGAGCAGCGATTTTAGCTACAACCGATATCGATTAAGAATGAATTTACTTATAGTAGGAGTTTTAGGTGTCCGAATGGCTTTAACCAGCCTTTCGGACACTTTAGTTAATGTAGTGATCAGTGTGAGTAGACAACCCGTTGCTAGTCAACGTTTGGCAATTCCGGTGTATGCCGCAAAAGTGAAAAGCAATCAATTGATGAATACGCCTGAACTGCTTTCGAGTGTTCCAGGCGTTTTTTTGCAACGCACAAACCAGGGCGGAGGCTCCGCTTTTGTCCGAGGATTGACAGGAAATCAAACCCTATTAGTCTTAGATGGAATCCGCTTTAATAATTCCACCTTTCGCTACGGACCTAATCAATATTTGAATACGATCGACCCTTTTTCATTGGATCAAATAGAGGTAGTTCGAGGTTCAGGCTCGGTTCAGTATGGATCGGACGCCTTGACTGGAGCAATACATTTGATTTCGAAAAAACCGTCGTTTGGGGCAAAATCTTGGTCAGGGCAATTATTAGGCAGAGGAATTAGTCAAGGTATGGAGCTAAGTGGATTAGCCAGAGTGAACTTTCAGTCTGAGCGCAACTCCTTTTCCATTTTAGCGGGCAAGAAATCGTTTGGAGATATTAGCCGTGGAGGCGATGGTTCGTTACAACGTCCCACCGGATATGAGGAGCAAAATTTGCAGCTACAATACCGCGCAAAATTAGGCGAACATTGGACGCTAGAAAACTTAATTCAACAAAATGTACAGGACCATGTGCCTGTGTACCATAAAATTCAATTAGAAAATTTTGCCTTAAACGAAATGACGATGCAGTCCTATCGCCGGACCTATTCTCGACTTTCGTATCAAGGAAATAAAAACTGGTTGCAATCCGCTGAATTGACGGCTTCTTTCCAGGAAAGCATCGAGCAAAGGGCCCTACAGAAAAAGGGAAGTGCGACTTTACGTAAGGAAGAGGATCAAGTCAGAACGCTAGGAATTATAGGTCAAATCAAAAGTGAGTTTATTCCCGGTGTTCACAGCATGACCGGAGTAGAATATTATGCAGATGCGGTCAGAAGTAGTCGAATAGATTTAGCCGCAGCGAAAACAACCTCCTTGCGCGCTTTGTATCCCGATAACTCGCAATACACGACCGTATCCGCTTTTAGTTTACACGAATACGCCTACCGCGCGTGGCAAGTACATGCTGGATTGCGCTACCAACAGACTTCGGCGCTTTTGCCTGACACGACCGTGGGAAATTCCACGATTTCTTTAGGGGCACTCGTGTATGACGGGGGTGTTTCTTTTGCGCTTAGTCCTTCATTCACGGTTTTCGGGTCGGTTTCGTCGGGTTTTCGTGCGCCTAATTTAGATGATTTGGGCAGTTTAGGAATTGTTGATTTCCGTTATGAACAACCAGCTTATCAGTTAAAACCGGAATATTCTTTGACGAAAAATTTTGGATTTCGTATCCAAAACCGCCGTTACAGAGCAGAGTGGTCGGCTTTCCATACTTCTTTGACGAATTTAATTACGCGGATTAAAACGACGGAAATCATTCAAGGATATCCGGTATATCGAAAAGAAAACGTGGATCAGGCTTACCTGTATGGTTTTGAGTGGTCGCAAACGCTGGCACTAGGTGGACGCTTTAAACTAGGGAATTCGATTTCCTATGTTTTGGGCCAAAACCAAACACAAAACGAACCCATGCGCCGCATTCCTCCTTTCAATGGAAATCTGTCACTGAATTACCAGGTAGAAAAGGGAAATATCGCGTTACTTTGGATTTTTGCGGATTGCCAAGACCGCCTGAGTGCCGGAGACAAAGCGGATAACCGCATGAATCCGGGTGGAACCGCTGGCTGGGGAATTCTTCAGCTGCAAGCGAATTATAAAATAACACCCCACATTCAACTAGGAATGCAGGGTGTGAATTTAGGGGATGTCCCTTATCGAATGCATGGTTCCGGAATCGACGGAATGGGCCGCAGCCTTCATTTGCAACTCGGGTATACTTGGTAATTAATGATTCTTACGCTGATCTGCCTCATTATCCATCTCCACTGTTTTCTTGATTTTACGCCAATCGATGGTGCGATTATAACGAATCATCGTCTTGTCCGCATCGAAAATACGTTTGTCCGGAAAGCTAAACTGGTAGGGCTTAAAGTTAGGCGTATCGGTAAAGAAGTCATCTAACACGCTCGCTGTTTGATCGTAATGATTCACAGCAGGAACCCCTAAAAGCGTATAAATTACGCGCAAGATCGAACCAAAATTTGCGTGGCGATGAGATACATAATCGCGTTTCACATAAGGTCCGGCCATCATCAAAACACTGCGGTGTGCATCGATGTGATCTACGCCGCCTTGCGGATCATCTTCGGTAACGATTACTAGCATGTTTTTCCAGTAAGGCGTGTGCGATAAGAATTGCAATATGCGACCTAAAGCTAAATCGTTATCAGCCATAAAAGACGAACGATAGGGGAATCCAGCCGTAGAATCTAAATCTCCACCGTGGTCGTTTGGAAGCTGAATCGTCACTAAAGACGGCATTTTTTCTTTTCCGCTCAACCACTTTTCTGTGAATTCGGTCTCGAATTGATGCACGCGGAATTGATCCGGTATGCTCATATTAAAACCCGCATAATTATGGCTCGTATGAGGATACAAGGCTTTTTGCATGGGAACCATCACGATATGCCCAGCTCCCGTTAAGGTATCAGACCAAGATTCACGCACGTGAGCCGTTTCGTTCGCTTCACCAAAATTATAGAAAGGAATATTTTTCCGTTCTAATGCCTCCCAAATTCCCCCAATCTCCGCATAATCTTCCGGATCCATACTCCCAGTAGAACCTGGAAAACGGCGACCTGGCGCCTCAGAGAAGTATTTGGCAGACTTAGAAACGCTTGAATTCGTCTCTACCCACTCGTTCGGAATCACACCCATCATCCAGTGGTGGCCATGAATCGAGGCGTCTGAATCGCAATAGAAGTTATCGCTCATCGAAAATGCTTTCGCAATCT
Organism: Aquirufa sp. A-Brett2-15D; assembly: GCF_054558735.1. Classification (NCBI taxonomy): domain Bacteria; kingdom Pseudomonadati; phylum Bacteroidota; class Cytophagia; order Cytophagales; family Flectobacillaceae; genus Aquirufa; species Aquirufa sp. A-Brett2-15D. Next base: position 50,497 of record NZ_JBSKFT010000004.1, read on the forward strand.
GGTGGTGATTAGGAGAAACGTCCACGTTTCTAAACGTTTTGCCTTTTTCGTAAACCGTTCTGTTTAGACCATATTTGGCGATCGTTGAATCGCCTAATGCTCCCTTAAACTGCCCAAAAATCTCGTCAAACGTTCTATTTTCCTTCGTAATGTAGACGATGTGTTTGATAGGGGATTGTCCCGGCTTCGAAAGCGAGAAGGTGTTATTTCCTCTCTTCGCCGCATCCTTGATCACGAACGTATTGTTTTTTACCGTCTGCGTATAATTGGCTAATTCTGCTGAAGAAGGCAAAGTAATAACTTGGAAAGTCCCTAATTGCACATCGCCTATGTAGGTCCCTTGTTTCGGCGCTTTATATCCAGCACCGCCATTAGGCCCAGCACCAAAACCCCGACATGAAGTCACATACAAGGTCTTTTCATCCGCCGCTAATTTCACGCGGGTAGGACCCCAACCCGTCGGTATAAATCCTGTTGTTTTCTTCGACGGCACATCGATCACCGCTACTGCATTTAAACCTAGAAGTGTGACATATAATGTTTTTTCATCCTTGCTTAAGGTCAACCCAAACGGTAAATATCCCCGACGCTTATCTAATAAGGAAGAAAATTGAATCGGGATATGGCTTTTAATTTGTTTGGTCTTGTAATCAATCACCGCGATATTATCATTCGTCGCATTGCTGACATATACATACTGCGATCCTACGGCGATGGAATTCGGACTAGATCCACCTACGACTTCCATCTCCTCTACCATTTCACCTAACTGAAAACCAGGCTTGTAGACTTTGACCGTTTTATTTGTGTTTAGATCGATTTGAAAGACACTCATCGCCTCATCAGCGCGCGGATCACCTAAACCTGGAATTTTCTTTCCCGCCACCACGGTGCCCTCCCGCGACTCCTTCGTATCATTTCCATACGGATGGTGCGGAATATATTGCGATTGAATGTTCTCCGGCGTTGTCCCCTCCACGATCGGATAGGCATACATTCCCACGTTCGCCACGAAAGCAAACTGATGATCAGGACTTAGGGTTATGCCAAAAGGCAGGCGCCCAGTTCCCGTACTCGACTTCAATTCTCCCGTACTTAAATCAATTCGCACCATTCGGTAGTTGCCCTGATCTAAGACGAACAATTCATTTTTTTCAGCCAAGAGCGCCATATCGGACGCAAAACTATCCTCAAACGTCTTTTCCCCTATCTTCCCATCTAACGAAATCGTTCTGATTACCTTTCCTGTTAGTATATCCACCTGAAGTACATTTCCGGCATCGCCACCGCTGAGGTAAAAGCTTTGGCTATCTGATGCAAAAACAATTCCTAGAAAAGAACTCTTTCCATACGGAGAAATTTTATCAGAAGTCCCAAAATCCGGGAAACGCTTCGCCGTATTCGTTCCTAAATCCACCCGCGTAAACGCCGCATTATGCACCGTAATTCCCCATTTCTTATCTGGACTAATCGAAAGGCCAAAGGGATCATCCGTAATACGTATTGTTTTTCCTGCCGGAGTCACATAGCGACCGCTTGGAAGAACGGAATGTCCATTGGTATCAATCTTAGCAAATTCATTCAAACCCGGAACCTCCAGTAGTTGTTGCGCCTGTAAGGTGAATGCAAAGGATAAAGCCGCGAATAAGGATAGTATTTTTTTCATATAAGTAATTGTTTCCACGAAGGTAGAAAAGGCACAGGGAATGTATATTATGAGAGTGTCAAATTTAAGTCGCGACTGCGGCGCTTAGTCATCGCTGCGCGATTTGGTCACGACTGCGTCGTTTAGTCATCGCTGCGCGATTTGGTCACGACTGCGTCGTTTAGTCGTCACTGCGTGACTTAGTCGACTTCGTCTTAGTCCGAAGTCCGGAGGATCATTTATCATTCACCATTTATCATTTAGGAATCATTCACCATTTACCATTCACCATTTACCATCCCTTCGGACTCATTCCCTCCGGACTATTTGCTTGATATATAATTTTTTTTAATAGTACTCTTGTTTGTAATATATTTCTTCTTACCTTTGCACTCCCGTTCGACAAACGCAGTTTTTTATTCAGAGAGAGGTTGGCAGAACTTCCCGAATTTATTTAAAACACATAAAATGCATGTCAAACAGGTCTTAAATCGAGGAAAGCTTGATTTTTGTGTTAGAACTGGTATTGATTGATGACCGTTGAATGCCCAGCCCATCGATTAAATATTAAGCTACACAAGGTGTTTTTTCACTGTTTTACACAGTGGGTTCATCTTGTCGCCTTATACCAATTCTGCTTATTTATTGTTTAGGTTCCTATATCACTCTCGTTTGAGAGATGATTTTGAATAAAAGTCTTACAACAAGCCACGTTAGCCTTGTAAGCATATTTATATTTTAAATATTAACATATTATGTCAGGAATTATTGGTAAAAAAGTCGGAATGACTAGCCTATACATGGAAGACGGTAAAGCCGTTCCTTGTACGCTAATTGAAGCCGGTCCTTGTGTGGTTACACAAGTGAAAACTGTAGAGAAAGAAGGCTATAACGCTATCCAAATCGGCTACGGTGAGAAAAAAGAAAAGCACACAACAAAATCTTTGTTGGGTCACTTCAAGAAAGCAAATACAACTCCCAAGAAAAAATTGGTAGAATTTCGCACGTTTGAGCAACCACTAGCATTAGGGGATGTTTTAACGGTAGAAATGTTAGAATTAGACACTTACGTTGACGTAGTGGGTACTTCTAAAGGTAAAGGTTTCCAGGGTGTTGTTAAGCGTCACGGATTTTCTGGTGTGGGTGGTCAAACTCACGGTCAGCATAACCGTGGTCGTCACCCAGGTTCAATTGGAGCGTGTTCATTCCCAGGTCGTGTATTCAAAGGTTTACGCATGGCGGGTCGTACAGGTGGTAATCGTGTAAAGGTTCAAAACTTACAAGTTTTGAGAATCTATCCGGAGAAAAACTTGTTAGTAGTTTCTGGATCAGTACCAGGAGCTAAGAACTCATACGTAATCATTGAAAATTAGAAATTGGGCCTAGCCTAAACAATAGACATTCTGAAACATGGAATTATCAGTATATAACATAGCAGGAAAAGATACCGGAAAGAAGATTACTCTTTCGGATGAAATCTTTGGTATCGTTCCTAACGAGCATGTGGTTTACTTAGATGTGAAGCAATATTTAGCTAACCAACGTCAAGGAACGCACAAATCGAAAGAGCGTGCAGAAGTTTCTCGCTCGACTCGTAAGATTAAGAAACAAAAAGGTACGGGTGGTGCGCGTGCAGGTTCAGCTAAATCTCCTTTAATGAAAGGTGGTGGACGTATTTTTGGACCACGCCCACGTGATTACCACTTCAAATTGAACAAGAAAGTGAAAGTATTGGCTCGCCAATCAGCTTTAGCTGCGAAAGCACAGAGTGGAGATATCGCAATCTTGGATTCAGTTTCATTCGCAACGCCACAAACAAAAGCTTATTTAGCTATGTTGAAAGCGCTTCAATTAGATAATACAAGAACATTGTTGATTATGCAAGATGTAGACAAAAATGTAGTCTTATCTGGTCGTAATGTTCCTAAAACTAAGGTAACAACCGCAGGCGATGTGAACACATACGATTTAGTGAACGCAGGTAAGTTGTTAATCACGACTGCAGCGATTGAAAAAATTGAGTCATCATTCAGTAACTAATTGACAGAAGATTTTCTGTTATAAACGAAAATAAAAATGGGCATTATTAAACGTCCGGCCTTGACTGAAAAGTCGCAAGCCATGCAAGAGAAAGGCCAATACACGTTTGTGGTTGAATTGACAGCAAACAAAATCGAAATTGCCAAAGAGGTGAAGAAGATGTACGGTGTTGATGTTCAAGATGTGAGAACAATGCGTCAAATTGGAAAAGTAAAATCCAAGAGTACACGTACTAAAGTCACTTCTGGACGTACTTCTACGATCAAGAAAGCAATTGTAACAGTAGCTCCAGGTGAAGTAATTGACTTCTACCAAGGAATCTAATTAAAATAACTAAGGGGGTTCATCCCGATAAATTGAACTAATTAAATGGCAGCAATTAAAAAAATTAAACCAACAACTCCAGGACAACGTCACCGCATCGCGCCGACGTTCGAGGAGATTACTACGGACAAACCGTACAAGCCTTTACTAGAACCGATCAAAAGAACGGGTGGTAGAAACGCGGATGGTCGTCGCTCAATGCGTTACATTGGTGGTGGTCATAAGCGTCGTTACCGTGTGATTGATTTCGCTCGTTTGAAATTTGACGTTCCAGCAACGGTATTAACAGTAGAGTATGATCCTAACCGTACTTCCCGTATTGCTCTTATTGAGTATTCGGACGGTCAGAAAACATATATTTTGGCACCTGCTGGTATCCAAGTGGGCCAAACAGTTATCTCAGGAGAGAAAGTATCTCCAGAGGTGGGTAATGCATTGCCTTTGGCAAACATCCCATTAGGTACATTAGTGCACGCAATCGAATTACAACCTGGTAAAGGAGCTGAAATGGCTCGTTCTGCTGGTACGTATGCTCAATTGTTAGCACGTGATGGAAAATATGCAACCTTAAAATTACCTTCAGGTGAGATGCGTATGGTATTAGCTCGTTGTCTTGCGACAATCGGAACGGTATCTAACTCGGATCACATGAACGTGAACTTAGGTAAAGCAGGACGTCACCGTTGGTTAGGTCGTCGTCCACGTGTTCGTGGTGTTGTAATGAACCCAGTCGATCACCCGATGGGTGGTGGTGAGGGTCGCTCTTCAGGAGGTCACCCACGTTCTCGTAACGGTTTATTGGCTAAGGGTAAGAAAACTCGTAATCCAAAGAAAAACACAAATCGTCTTATCATCAGTAGAAGAAAAAAATAGTTAGATGGCACGTTCACTAAAAAAAGGTCCTTACATTGATTACCGCCTTGATAACAAGGTTCAGGCTATGAATGAATCCGGAAAGAAATCCGTGATTAAAACATGGTCTAGACGTTCAATGATCTCTCCAGATTTCGTAGGTCACACATTCGCAGTTCATAACGGGAATAAATTCATTCCAGTTTTTGCAACGGAGAATATGGTAGGTCACAAATTAGGTGAGTTCTCTCCTACACGTAACTTCCGTGGTCACGTGGCGAAAAAAGACAAAGGTAAAAGGTAAATAGATAGACTCTCGGGTCTTAATCAATATTGAAAATGGAAGCAATTGCTAAATTAAGAAATGTCCCTACGTCGCCGCAGAAAATGCGTATTGTCGCAGACATGGTACGTGGACAGAAAGTATCCAAAGCATTGGGTATCTTAAAATTTGAGCCCAAAGTTGGTGCTGCATCGATAGAGAAATTATTACTCTCTGCGGTTTCTAACTGGCAAAACAAGCATGTCGATGCTAAAATCGAGGAAGCGGACTTGTTTATCAAGATGATCTTCGTTGATGGAGGTGCTTCGATTAAGCGTTTACGTCCTGCTCCGCAAGGAAGAGGTCACCGCATCTTGAAGCGTTCGAATCACATTACCATAGTAGTGGCATCTTCTGAGGCACCTATTTTGGCAGAAACTACAGCAGAATAAAAGACTATTAGATAAAACAAGAAATGGGACAAAAAATTAACCCTATTGGATTAAGATTAGGTATCGTGAGAGGTTGGGATTCTAATTGGTACGGAGGAAAGACTTTCGCTGATAAGCTTGTCGAAGACGAGAAAATCAGAAAGTACGTAGCCGCTCGTATTCCTAAAGGATCTATCTCAAAAGTTATTATTGAGCGCACTTTAAAGCGGATCACATTAACAATTAACACAGCTCGTGCTGGTGTTGTTATTGGTAAGCAAGGTGCAGAGGTAGATAAGCTTAAAGAAGAGTTAAAGAAAATCACAGGTAAAGATGTTCAAATCAACATCTTTGAGATTAAGCGTCCAGAAATCGATGCGAAATTAATCGGTGAAGCTATCGCTCAACAATTACAAGCACGTATTTCATTCCGTCGTGCCATGAAGCAAGCAATCGCGTCAGCGATGCGTGTAGGTGCTCAAGGAATTAAATTAAAGTTATCAGGTCGTTTAGGTGGTGCTGAAATGGCACGTTCTGAAGGATACAAAGAAGGTCGTATTCCTCTTCACACGCTTCGTGCGGATGTTGATTATGCCATCTCTGAGGCTTTAACTGTATACGGAAAGATCGGTATCAAAGTATGGGTATTCCGTGGTGAAATCTACGGTAAACCAGATTTATCTCCTAATGCGAACATGGGATTACAATCAACTGCAGCGGATTCTCGCGGTGGTGATCGTGGACCTCGTGGACGTGGTGATGACCGTGGTGGTCGTCGTCGTCCAGAAGGAGCGGCTGATCAAGGTGGAGACCGTAATAAGCCAGGTGCTCCCGGTGCGAACCGTGGCCGTGGTGGAAAGCGATAAAATATATTTGAATTAGATATTAGACTTATAAGAAGATGTTACAACCAAAAAGAACGAAATTTCGTAAGCAGCAAAAAGGTCGCGTAAGAGGTGTTGCAACCCGTGGCCACGAGATTGATTTTGGATCATTCGCTATTAAATCTTTAGAGCCAGGTCGTATCACCGCTCGTCAAATTGAAGCAGCTCGTATCTCGGTAACCCGTGCTATGAAACGTGAAGGACAAGTTTGGATCCGTGTTTTCCCTGACAAACCTATTACAAAGAAGCCTGCAGAGGTTCGTATGGGTAAGGGTAAGGGTGCTCCTGAGTATTGGGTAGCTAATGTTCGCCCAGGAACTATCTTGTTTGAATCGTCAGGGGTTCCTTTGGCGGTTGCTCAAGAGGCTTTACGTTTAGCAGCACAGAAGTTGCCAATGCGTACAAAGTTTGTTGTTCGTAGAGATTATTCAGAATAGGATATTAGGCTTACAGTTGACTATATCCAAATAACATTGTTATGAAAAACGCAGAAATACAAAAATTAGGAGTTGAAGAATTGACAAAGCAGATTACTGCTGAGCAAGAGAATATCTCTCGTTTGAAATTAGCTCACGCTATTTCACCGATTGAGAACCCCATGCGCATTCGTCAAAACCGCAAATTGATCGCGAAGTTAGAAACTGCTCTAAGCGCGGCAAAAAAAGCATAAGTATTAATTTTTAATAGGCTGGTTCAAATACGCTATCGGCCAATTGTTTAACAGTAATCCAATAACCATGGAAGAAAGAAATCTAAGAAAAGTTAGAATTGGGAAAGTGGTGAGCAACAAGATGGATAAGTCTATCACGCTAACCGTTGACCGTAAGGTAAAACACCCATTGTACGGAAAGTTCGTACAAAAGACGACAAAATTGATGGCACACGATGAGAACAACGAGTGCGGAATCGGTGACACAGTGAAAGTAATGGAAACACGTCCTCTTTCTAAAAATAAGTGTTGGAGATTAATAGAAATAGTCGCTAAGGCGAAGTAATTCTATATTGTTATACAAAATTTAAAATTTAAAGATCAAATAGTATGTTACAGCAAGAATCAAGATTGGGTGTAGCGGATAATTCTGGAGCAAAAGAAGTTTTAGTCATTCGCGTTTTAGGCGGTACTGGCAAAAGATACGCTTCTATTGGTGACAAGATTGTCGTTTCTGTGAAATCAGCTCTTTCTTCTTCAAGTATGAAGAAAGGAACCGTTTCAAGAGCAGTAGTTGTTCGTGTGAAGAAGGAAATTCGTCGTAAAGATGGTTCTTACATTCGTTTCGAAGATAACGCAGCCGTTTTATTAAACGCAAATGATGAGCCGAGAGGAACTCGTATTTTCGGGCCAGTTGCGCGTGAGTTGCGTGATGCAGGATTCATGAAAATTGTTTCCCTAGCCCCAGAAGTTTTATAATTAGATGAAATATTGGGTGAACCCAATTTAATAATCATACAATGGAAAAAAATACAAGTAAACCAGCAAAGTTGCACGTTAAAAAAGGAGATACTGTTCAAGTTATCGCAGGTAATGCGAAAGGCAAAACAGGTGTGATCAAACAAGTGATTGTTGATAAATCTCGTGCAATCGTAGAAGGAGCTAACTTGCAAACGAAGCACGTTAAGCCATCTGCAGCTAATCCTCAAGGAGGAATCGAAAAGCGTGAAGGTTCAATTCACATCTCTAACCTAATGGTTGTAGAAAATGGAAAACCTGTACGTACAGGTCGTAAAATGAACGAGAAGGGTAAATTACAACGCTATTCTAAAGCGACTGGTAAATTTATCGCATAATTAGAACTTAACCGTGGGTCGGAAATCCACAAAATATACTACAATGGCAGTACCTAGATTAAAAGAACGTTTTGTTAAGGAGATTGTACCAAGCTTAAAAGATAAGTTTCAGTACAAGTCTATCATGCAAGTACCTAAGATTACTAAAATCGTAATCAACAAGGGCGTGGGAGCCGCAGTGTCGGACAAAAAATTAATCGATATCGCTATCGAGGAAATCTCGCAAATCGCTGGTCAAAAGGCGGTAGCTACGATCTCTAAGAAAGCTATCTCGAACTTTAAGTTACGTGAGGACATGCCTATTGGTGTGAAAGTAACGTTACGTGGAGATCGTATGTACGAATTCTTAGATCGTTTGACAACTGTTTCTTTAGCACGTGTTCGTGACTTTAAAGGAATCTCTGAAAAAGGATTTGATGGTCGTGGAAACTATACATTAGGGGTAAAAGAGCAAATTATCTTCCCTGAGATTTCAATCGATAAAGTAAGCAAGATCTCTGGTATGGACATCACATTTGTGACGAGTGCAGCAACGGATGAAGAAGCTTATGCTTTATTAGCAGCGGTTGGAATGCCTTTTTCAAATCAAAAAAAATAAGTAGCCCGCAAGGCTTTCATAAAAACCTTTAAATTTTTACAAAATGGCTAAAGAGTCAGTAAAAGCAAGAGAAAGAAAACGCGAAGCAGCAGTTGCAAAATATGCAGTGAAGCGCGCAGCTTTAAAAGCAGCTGGAGATTACGTTGGATTGGATAAACTTCCAAAAAATGCATCTCCTGTACGTTTACACAACCGTTGTAAATTAACAGGACGTCCTCGTGGATATATGCGTAAGTTCGGCATTAGCCGTGTTACGTTCCGTGAGATGGCATCTAACGGTTTGATTCCAGGTGTGACTAAGTCAAGCTGGTAATATTATTTGATTAATTAAATTCATTTTTGTAATTTTGCAGGCTCATTTGAAAACCCTGCGGCAAATTTAAAAACAATGACAGATCCAATAGCAGATTATTTAACCCGATTGAGAAATGCCTTGAAGGCACGCCATAGGGTAGTTGAAATTCCTGCTTCCAACATTAAAAAGGAAATTACGAAAGTACTTTTTGATAAAGGATACATTTCAAACTATAAATTCGATGATTCATCCGTGCAGGGAACCATCAAAATTGCGTTGAAATACAATTCAGTTACGAAGCAACCTGCTATCGTGAACTTGACTCGTATTTCTAAGCCAGGTCTTCGTAAATACAATGGTGCTGAAGAGTTGCCACGCGTATTGAACGGATTGGGTATCGCTATCTTATCTACTTCTAAAGGAGTAATTACAGATAAAGAGGCTCGTACTTTACACGTAGGTGGAGAAGTACTTTGTTACGTATATTAATAATTGTTTCACGCTGAAAGGGGAGTAATCTCGGAATTTAAGCTATAATTAAAGTCTAATGTCAAGAATTGGAAAGAAGATTATCACCATACCTGCAGGAGTTACTGTAGAAATTAGTGCTGGTAATTTAGTGACAGTTAAAGGTCCTAAAGGAACTTTGTCACAACAAGTGGATCAAGATATGATCATTACCATCGAAGAGGGTGTTTTAACTGTGGCTCGTCCTACGGAACAAAAGCGTCACAAAGCGATGCACGGTTTATATCGTTCATTGATCAATAACATGGTCGTGGGTGTGAGTGAAGGTTACCAAAAAGATTTGGAAATCATCGGTGTTGGTTACAAGGCCACCAATCAAGGAAATATATTGGAATTGAGTTTAGGTTATTCTCACTCGATTTTCATGGCTATTCCTGCTGAAGTTTCTATTGTAACTGCCATGGAAAAAGGTAAGAGTCCATTGGTTTCTCTGAAGTCTATCGATAAGCAATTAATCGGTCAGGTAGCTGCGAAAATCAAGTCTCTACGTCCAGTTGAACCATACAAAGGTAAAGGTGTTCGTTTCTTAGGAGAGCAAGTACGTCGTAAAGCTGGTAAAGCAGGCGGTAAAAAATAAATTATAAGCGTGGGCCGGAAATCCACACAAACAAGTTAACAAATGGCAACAATTAAAAATTTACGCAGAACCCGCATTAAACGTGCGATTCGTGCTAAGATCGCAGGAACAGCGGAGCGTCCGCGTTTAAGTGTATATCGTTCTAATTCTGCAGTTTACGCGCAATTAGTTGATGATTTAGCTGGCAAGACTTTATTTGCTGCTACTTCATACAAGAAAGATAAAGTGAATAATAACGTTGAAGCTGCTAAGACAGTAGGTTTAGCGATCGCTGCGAAAGCGAAGGCTGCTGGAATTGTGAAGGTAGTTTTTGACCGTAACGGTTATTTGTATCACGGAAGAATTAAATCATTAGCTGAAGGTGCTCGCGAGGGTGGCTTACAATTTTAAGAAATAGATATGTCGCATTTACAAGCAAAACCAGTAAAGGTTAACGAAGGAGAGTTGAAGGAGAAAGTAGTAGCCATCAACCGTGTTGCAAAAGTAGTTAAAGGTGGTCGTCGTTTTAGTTTCTCAGCGATCGTTGTCGTAGGTGACGGAGCTGGTGTCGTAGGATACGGTTTAGGAAAAGCAAACGAGGTAACTGATGCTATCACAAAAGGTATCGAAGATGCTAAGAAAAATTTGTTCCAAATTCCTTTGTTGAAGAACACCGTTCCTCACGAGCAATTAGGAAAATTCTCTGGCGGTTTCGTTTTAATTAAGCCAGCTGCTCCAGGTACAGGATTGATCGCCGGTGGTGCGATGCGTGCTGTATTAGAATCAGTAGGTGTGCATGATGTCCTAGCTAAGTCTAAAGGTTCATCTAACCCACACAACGTAGTGAAGGCAACCATCGATGCATTAGTTAAGATGAGAGCACCACACACGGTAGCTTTCCAACGCGGAATCTCTATTGCTAAAGTATTTAATGGATAATCAGAGCGCGCAAGCCTCTCTAATAGAACATACAATGTCTAAAGTTAAAATTACTCAAGTTAAAAGTGCAATTAAGCGCCCGGAAGTACAGAAACGTACGATCCAAGCTTTGGGATTAGGTAAAATCCGTAAGAGTGTTGAGGTTGAATTGAATCCAGCAATTGCAGGTATGATTCGTGCCGTAAACCACTTAATTGTAGTTGAAAATATTTAATTAACATGCGAGTTACTGGAAACAGTAGCGCTAAGCCCCAATTAGAATGAAATTATCATCATTAAAGCCTGCTGAAGGCTCGGTAAAAGTTAGAAAAAGAGTTGGTCGTGGTCAAGGTTCTGGATTAGGTGGAACTTCTGCTCGTGGTCACAAAGGTGCTCAATCTCGTTCAGGTTATTCTCGCAAGAGAGGATTTGAAGGTGGTCAGATGCCATTACAACGTCGTGTTCCTAAGTTTGGTTTTAAGAACCATAACCGCGTGGAATACAAAGCAATCAACCTAGATACGTTGCAAGCATTAGCTGATGCAATCGGAACCAAGGTGATCACATTTGAAACACTTTACACGAATGGTCTTGTATCTAAGTCTGACTTAGTGAAGATTTTATCACGTGGATCTGTAACAGCTGCTTTAGACGTTACAGTAAAAGGTTTCTCAGGTGCTGCTAAAGCTGCGATTGAAGCAGCAGGCGGTAAAGCAAATGTAGGTTAATCCTCTATTCTAATCGAATGAACAAGTTAATAACAACTTTCAAGCATATTTTCTCCATCGATGAGTTAAGAGGACGTATTATTAATACGCTTCTTTTCATTGCATTCTTCCGTTTAGGTTCTTATATCGCTTTACCAGGTGTAGACGCTACTAAGTTATCTGAACCTGGAGAAGGCGGACTTTTCGGTTTGTTGAATATATTTTCAGGCGGTGCTTTAAGTAATGCTTCGGTGTTTGCTTTAGGTATCATGCCTTACATTTCTGCTTCGATCGCGATTCAGTTATTGACCATTGCGCTTCCGTATTTCCAAAAAATGCAGAAAGACGGTGAGTCAGGTCGTAAGAAGTTAAACCAAATCACCCGTATCTTAACCATTTTTGTAACAGCTGCACAAGCGTTTACTTATTTACAAGTAACGATTCCATCTGATGCCATCATGGTCGATCCTTGGTTTTTCCGTTTATATGGCGTGGCTATCTTAATTGGTGGTACTATGCTGTGTATGTGGTTAGGAGAGAAGATTACAGATAAAGGTATTGGTAACGGTATTTCTATGTTGATCATGATCGGTATCGTTTCTCGTTTCCCAGCCTCTATTTTACAAGAAGCAGGATCACGCGGAATGTCAGGTGCTTTGATGTTCATCATTGAATTAATCGCTTTATTCTTTGTTGTCATGGGTGCGATTATGGTAACTCAAGCAGTTCGCCGTATCCCTGTTCAATATGCGAAGCAAGTAGTGGGAAGCAAAGCAACAGCTGTAGGTGGCGAGCGTCAATACATTCCTTTGAAGTTAAATGCTTCAGGTGTTATGCCGATCATCTTTGCTCAAGCCTTAATGTTTATCCCAGGTTTAGTAGCTCAGTCGTTTGCTGAGAAGTCAGAGTTTGCCTCTTCGGTTGCATCTGCTTTTGGTGATTTCACGACTTGGCAGTATAACGTATTGTTTGCTTTCTTAATCATTGTGTTCACTTTCTTCTACACAGCCATTTCCATTAACCCGACTCAAATCTCAGATGATATGAAGCGTGGTGGAGGTTTTGTACCAGGTGTGAAGCCAGGTGAAGAAACAGCAGGATTTATTGCTACTATTTTAGATCGTATTACTTTACCAGGTGCAGTGATGTTATCGTTAATCGCGGTTCTTCCTGCAGTTGCTAACTTGTTTGGCGTGACGAGAGGTTTTGCATCCTTCTTTGGAGGAACATCACTTCTTATCCTTGTCGGTGTAGTATTAGATACATTGCAACAAATAGAAAGTTATTTGTTGATGCGTAAGTATGAAGGCTTAATGCAATCAGGACGAGTGAAAGGTCGCTCGGAGATGATTAGCCGTTAAGATGATTTATTTAAAGACACCAGCTGATTTAGCGATCATTCAACAGAATGGCGAAATATTAGCGAAGTGTCATGCAGAAGTAGCGAAGGCGATAGTGCCGGGAGTTAGTACTTTGGCTTTAGATAAAATCGCTTACGAATATATTAAAGATAATGGAGCGCATCCATCTTTTTTGAATTACCAAGTAGGAGCCCAAAAATATGCATACTCTTTGTGTATTTCGGTCAATGATGTGGTGGTTCACGGCTTACCAGGAGAATTAATCCTGAAAGACGGAGATATTATCTCGATAGACGGAGGAGTTTATAAGAATGGCTACCACGCTGACAGCGCCTATACCTATGCCATAGGAAATGTGGCTGAGGAGGTAGTTAAATTATTACAACGGACGAAAGAGTCTTTGTATTTAGGTTTGAATCAAGCCTCACCAGGCAAGCGAGTAGGCGACATTGGATTCGCCGTTCAATCGTACACGGAATCTTTTGGTTACGGTGTAGTGAGAGAGCTAGTGGGTCACGGTGTAGGTAAGAAGCTTCACGAAAGTCCAGAGGTGCCTAATTATGGTCGCCGCGGGGAAGGAGCTAAGTTAAAAGAAGGAATGGTTATTGCGATCGAGCCGATGATTAACTTAGGGAAGCGTCAAATCTCAGTTGATAAGGATGGCTGGACTATCCGAACACAAGATCGCAAGCCAAGTGCTCACTTTGAACACACGGTAGCGGTAGGGAAAGAAGGACCGATCATTTTGACGACTTTTGTCCCGATTGAAGAAGTGATTAAAACATCAACAGTATTGTTGAATATATAAATTAATAATTATGGCCAAACAGTCCTCGATTGAAGTAGACGGAATTATTTTGGAAGCTCTTTCGAACGCCATGTTTCGGGTAGAATTGGAAAATACGCACCAAGTCATTGCACATATTTCAGGCAAGATGAGGATGCACTACATCAAGATTTTACCAGGAGATAAGGTGAAGCTAGAGATGTCTCCTTATGATTTAAGTAAGGCTAGAATTGTTTACAGATACAAATAATTAAAGGTTTGATTTTATAAATACAGTTAATATGAAAGTTAAAGCATCTATCAAGAAACGTAGTGCAGATTGCAAAGTAATCCGTCGTCACGGAAAGCTTTACGTAATCAACAAGAAGAATCCTAAGTTCAAACAAAGACAAGGATAATTCGACAGAATTTTAAATTGATTAATAACAACAATTAATTACCTATATGGCTCGTATTGCAGGGGTTGATATTCCCGACAAAAAAAGAGGAGAAATTGCACTAACTTATATTTTTGGTATAGGTCGCAGCACTGCTCAAAAAATATTAACGAAAGCTGCGGTTTCGTTTGACAAGAAAGCTGGTGAGTGGAACGATACGGAGGCTAGCGCCATCCGTGCGATCATCGCTGCTGAATTCAAAACGGAAGGTCAGTTGAAATCTGAGGTTCAATTAAACATCAAGCGTTTAATGGACATCGGTTGTTATCGTGGATTACGTCACCGTAAAGGTCTTCCAGTACGTGGTCAACGCACGAAGAACAACTCACGTACTCGTAAGGGTCGTAGAAAAACAGTTGCTAACAAGAAAAAAGTAACTAAATAATAAATAGAAGAGGGTAACACCTCGTCGTATTTTCATTTTCAAATTATGGCACAAGCAAAAAGAAAAGATAAAGCGAAGAAGAGAGTAGTTGTCGTTGAACAAAACGGTCAAGTACACATCAAAGCTTCCTTTAACAACATTATTATCTCCATTACAAACTCAGCGGGTCAAGTGATCTCTTGGGCTTCAGCAGGAAAGATGGGTTTCCGTGGGTCTAAGAAAAACACACCTTACGCAGCACAGATGGCAGCATCTAACTGCGCAGCGGTAGCTGTTGAAGCAGGAATGAAGAAAGCAGAGGTTTTTGTAAAAGGACCGGGAGCAGGACGTGAGTCAGCTATCCGTACTATCCAAAACTCAGGAATTGAAGTATCTATCATCAAAGATATTACTCCAATGCCTCACAATGGATGTCGTCCTCCAAAACGCCGTCGCGTTTAATAATTTTTATGCAGGGGTAATTAGTAATTATTTTCCCCCGCTTTTATTCACAATTTAATTACTTCATTGGGCATAAGAGGTCCAATGACTTTTAAGAAAAATGGCTAGATACACAGGTCCCAAATCCAAGATTGCACGTCGTTTCGGTGAAGCAATTCTAGGTCCGAGCAAAGCATTAGCTCGTAAAAACTATGCACCAGGTATGCACGGTAAAGGAAAACGTTCAAAGGTTTCTGAATACGCAGTGCAACTGAAGGAAAAGCAAAAAATGAAATACACGTACGGTATTTTAGAGCGCCAATTCGAAAACTTGTTCCACAAAGCTGCTGTAAAGGCAGGGATCACCGGTGAAAACTTGATCAAATTATGTGAAGCACGTTTAGATAACGTTGTATATCGTTTAGGAATTGCTCCTACTCGTCGTGCAGCGCGCCAATTAGTTATTCACAAACACATTAATGTGGACGGTGAAGTAGTAAATGTGCCATCTTACTCTTTACGTCCAGGTCAATTAGTAGGTGTTCGTGCAAAATCAAAGTCTTTAGAAGTAGTTTCTAATTCGTTAGCAGCTCGTTCTCCTAAGATCTTTAACTGGTTAGAATGGGATGGTGTTGAATTGGTAGGTAAGTTTATTGCTATGCCAGAAAGAGATCAGATCCCTGAAAACTTTAACGAACAAGCAATTGTCGAATTATACTCTAAGTAATCTCCTAACGAGATTGCTAGAGTTTTTAAAGAGTACCAATAACGTTTTTTCAGTATCATTTTAAGCTACGAAATATGTCAATATTAGCATTCCAAATGCCCGAAAAAGTTGTGATGGAAAAAGCCACAGACTTCCATGGGTTATTTGAGTTCAAGCCACTCGAAAAAGGTTACGGTGTTACCATTGGTAACGCACTTCGTAGAATCTTACTTTCTTCTTTAGAAGGATATGCTATCACAAGCGTTAAGATTTCTGGTGTGTTACACGAATTTTCAGCCATTGAAGGCGTTCACGAAGATGTATCTGAGATCATCTTGAACTTGAAAAAAATTCGTTTCAAGAAGACACAGGAAATTTTGGATAACAAAGTTTCTATGAAAATCAAAGGACAAACAGCTATCACTGCAGGTGACATCGCTAAGTTTACTCCTTACTTTGAAATTTTAAACCCAGAATTGATTATTTGCAATTTAGATTCTTCGAAAGAAGTTGAAATTGATTTAGTAATCGAAAAGGGTCGTGGTTATGTAGCCGCTGATGAGCCTCGTGCAAACGAGTTGCCATTCGGACACATTGCTACTGATGCGATTTACACTCCGATCAAAAATGTAAAGTTTAGCATTGAGAACACGCGTGTAGAGCAGAAGACGGATTATGAGAAATTAGTTTTAGATATCGAGACGGATGGTTCAATCCATCCTGAAGATGCATTGAAAGGTGCAGCGTATATCTTGATCCAACACTTTATGTTGTTCTCTGATCAAACAATGACATTTGAAACTCCTAAAGCAGAAGAAGATAATGTAGTAGATGAGGAATTACTTCACATGCGCAAGTTATTGAAGACTTCATTAGCTGACTTAGATTTATCTGTACGTGCTTACAACTGCTTGAAATCAGCTGACGTTCGCACTTTAGGTGAATTAGCGAAATTAGAAATCTCTGATATGATGAAGTTCCGTAATTTTGGAAAGAAATCATTAACTGAATTAGAGCAATTGATCGAGGAAAAAGGCTTGACCTTTGGAATGGATGTTTCTAAATATCGTTTAGACGAAGATTAATTAATAATTTAAACAAAGTAATAGGTGGTTTGCCGTGAGGTAAACTAACCGCAGCTCGCAAGAGCTTTTAACTTACGAAATAACACAATGAGACACGGTAAAAAATTTAATCACCTAGGAAGAACGGCTTCACACAGAGCTGCTTTGTTATCTAACATGGCATCTTCTTTGATCTTGCACAAACGCATCCAAACTACGGTTGCTAAAGCAAAGGAATTACGTAAATACGTAGAGCCAATGATCACAAAATCAAAAACAGATAGCACAAACAATCGTCGTGTTGTATTCTCTTATTTACAAAGTAAGGATGCAATAAAAGAATTGTTCTCTATCGTTTCTGAGAAAGTAGCGAATCGTCCAGGTGGATATACACGTATTATCAAGTTAGGTAATCGTTTAGGTGATAACGCAGAAATGTGCTTCATTGAATTAGTTGACTTTAACGAAACAATGTTAGCTGCATCAGCGGAGAAAGCGGGTAAAACTCGTCGTAGCCGTCGTGGAGGCGCTGCAAAAGCAACAGAAACAACTGAAGCTGCGGCTTCAGTTGCAGCTCCGGTAGCTGTTGCTGCTGAGCAACCATCTGCAGAAGTAATTGAAGAAGCTCCAGTAGCGGAAGTTGTAGCTGAAGAGGCTGCACCCGAGGTGGCTGAAGAAGAAGCTCCAGTAGCGGAAGTTGTAGCTGAAGAGGCTGCACCAGAGTTGGCTGAAGAAGAAGCTCCAGTAGCGCCTGCAACTGAGGAGTCCACAGAAGAAAAAGGAGAAGACGCTTAATCTTTCTCTTATTATTTTTTAAAGGGCTTCAACTTTCCGTTGAAGCCCTTTTTTTAGGCAATTAGGATTTGACCCATATTTTATAACAGATTATTATGAGATTTACTGAGTCCACACCAGCAGTTTTACTTTTACAAGACGGAACTATTTTCCACGGGAAAGCACTAGGAAAAATAGGAACTCACGGAGGTGAGATCTGTTTTAATACCGGTATGACGGGTTACCAAGAAATTTATACTGATCCGTCTTATGCAGGTCAGGTGATTATTAATACAACAGCACACATCGGTAATTATGGTGTGATGAATACAGAGGAAGCGGAATCCAATCAGGTCCAAATCGCCGGCATGGTTTGTAATGAATTCTCCAGTATTCACTCGCGTGAAACGGCAGATGGTTCTTTGCAAGATTATTTAGAAAATGCGGGGATTGTGGGAATATCAGGCATAGATACACGCGCTTTGGTTCGTCACATTCGTACAAAGGGTGTAATGAATTGCTTAATCTCGTCAGAAATTTTTGACGAAACAGCTTTAAAAGCGGCACTTGCCAAAATTCCTTCCATGGAAGGTTTAGAATTATCTTCACAAGTTTGTACTCAGGAAGCCTATTTCTTAGGGGATGAGAAAGCCGAGCGCAAGGTCGCTGTGTTAGACTTAGGAGTGAAGAAAAGTATTTTGACCAATATTGCGGAACGAGGATGCTACCTAAAAGTATTCCCTGCGAAGACGACTTATACAGAAATTGCCGCTTGGAATCCAGATGGCTACTTTGTTTCGAATGGCCCAGGGGATCCAGCTGTGATGTCTTATGCGATTGATACGGTGGCAGAATTCTTGAAGAGCGATAAGCCTATTTTTGGGATTTGTTTAGGTCACCAAATTCTAGCACAAGTAGTCGGCTTACGTACCTACAAAATGCACAACGGACACCGTGGATTGAATCACCCAGTGAAGAATTTAATCACAGGCCTTTCGGAAATCACGTCACAAAACCACGGTTTTGCGGTGAAGATGGACGAATTGAAATCGTCAGATCAGGCAGAATTAACGCACATTAACCTAAACGATCAAACAGTCGAAGGTCTTCGTGTGAAAGGTCGCAAAGCCTTCTCGGTGCAACATCACCCAGAAGCAAGCCCAGGACCACATGATTCTCGCTATTTATTTGATCAGTTTATCGATCTAATGAAATAAAAAAAAGCCCTGAGAGATCAGGGCTTTTTTTATGAAGCTTTATAGCCAAAGAGCGAATTCTCTTTGATCATTTTAGAAACGGATTTTGGCACATATTGTACCCATTCGTCCGTTCCAGATTGTATCATTTCTAACACCTGATCGGTGCTAATATTCATCAGTTTCTCATCGTAATTTTTGATCTCGGCTAATTTATCATTCTCGATCAAATATTGGAATAATCCTTGTAGATGTCCTTCCGGTTGGAAATTTTTCAATTGAATTATTTCGCCCGTTGATGAAACGGTAGGGTAGAGGTATAATTTTATTTTCAAACCGAACAAACATCCAAAAGCGCTCATAATTCCACCCGGCACATCTTTGTAATGATTTTCTTCGAAAATGTAAGCTAAATTAGGCATACCCATCACTAGGGCCATTTTTAATTTAGAGAATTTGCTTAAGTAGTCAACTAATTTGAAGTATTCGTGGAAGTTAGAAATTAAGACGGTTTGGCCTAATGAACATAGAATATCCACGCGGTCTAAGAAGTCTTTCTCGTCGATTTTATGCGTTTCATTTTCTAAGCTTTTCAATGTTAATTCAGACAGCACACAGATTTTATCATCGTCCACATCCGACTCTTGCTCGAACTGAGCAACGCCTTTTTTCAACATGTCTGAAAAAATATTCGTTACGGGACGGAATCGACCACGAACGGCTACGATATGTTTTTTGGCCAAAGCATCATAAGGCTGCATCACCTTGCCATCTGGACCAAAAACAGCGGCCATCGTATACCCGTGCTTCACTAAATAAAGCGACATGAGGCGATTATCTACCTCCTTAAAGTCTGGCCCCTCGAAGCGAATCATATCGATTTCGATACGGTCTTTGTTTAAATCATCTAAAAGCGATAATAATAACTTTTCAGGATTTTCGTAGTAATTATAGCATCCATACAATAGATTCACCCCAATAACTCCTAAAGCCTGTTGTTGTAAAATATTATCGTTATCCAGCATATTTACGTGAATAACCACATCGTTAAATCCACCATTTGGAGTTAACTGAAAACGTAATCCGATCCAGCCGTGGGCATCGTTTGTCTTTTGAAAATTCAGAGCAGAAACTGTGTCTGCGAAGGCGAAAAAGCGCTTTTCAGCAGCTGATTCAGTTAAACGGACATTCAATAATTTGAATTCCCGATTTAACATCTTCATTAATCGTGTTTCGCATACATATTTACCAGAAGCCTCTTCACCATAAATGGCATCCGAAAAGGCCATATCATAGGCAGAAATTGTTTTTGCAATGGTTCCGGACGCTCCGCCGGCTTTGAAAAAATTAGCAGCCACATCTTGACCCGCACCGATCTCCGCGAAAGAACCGTAGATACTGCGATCTAAATTAACCTGAAGTGCTTTTTGTTTAGTCCCTATGGATTTAATATGAGATGGCATAGGCAATGTTTTAAGTTTGTTGTCTTAGGCTTTTCAGCTTATAGTGCAATTTACAAATTTATGGCCAAAACTCCCCTTTGTGATACAAGCATAGTCCCGCCATCGGCTCCTCACTGATATGCCCTAGCTTCAAAGCATTTTTCTTCATTACCTTTTTCAATATATCTGAATAGTAAAAGGCAACCGAACCAGTGAAATGAAATGTCTGCCTTTCAGCATCCTCATAGCCCTTTAAATACAAGGAAATAAATGATTCAAAGGATTTTTCGATCAGCGAATAACAAAAGGCCTCTTTACGATGGTCAAATAAAAATTTCGAAAAACTAGCAAACCAGCGATTTGGAAATGCTTGTTTATATGCCTTATCTAAAACTGTCAGACGATCTAACACCCCAAACCTCTTTTCAAAAACAGCCCGCAATTCAATCGGCATTTGGCCGTGTAAATAACCTAATACCAGACTTTTGCCTAAATGACCCCCACTGCCCTCGTCCCCTAACCAAAATCCCAAAGGAGGCCTTTGAGCTGAAATCTGAGTTCCATCCCAAAACCCTGAATTGGACCCTGTTCCTAAAATACAGGCCACGCCGTTTGTTTTACCACAAAGTGATCTAGCCGCTGCAATCAAATCGTTTTGGATCTCTAGTGTGCAAGAGGTAGCGAAAAAAGGTCGAAATGCCTCAGCAATAATCTCTCGTTGAGCGTCGCCCGTCACCCCAGTTCCATAATAAAAGACTGCTTGAATAGGTATTCCGGTAAAACCAGCTAAAACTTTTCCCTGAGAGGCCACAATTTCAGCCGAGGTCTCATAATAAGGATTTATTCCTACGCTAGAGAAACTTTCATAGGGTGATGTTGGATCCTTTATCAGTCTCCAAGCCGTTTTAGTCGAACCACTCTCAACGATTAAAATCATATTATTCTAGAATTCCGATGGGGGTGAATTTCTCGAAGACTTTCTCAGAATGTGGCGCATCCGCTAGTTCAGGTGTCAAGTCTTGACCAGCCCAATGTTCGTAGTGTTTGCCGTTTTTCCACAGTTTGGAATGCGTCATATCATAAATGAGGCCCTGAAAGGCGACCCAAATCTCAGGCTTATCCTGCCCATTTCTGAGGGCTAACTGTCCGCGAGTATATGTCTTCATATTTTACACGAAGCTAAATAAAAAGGGACAAAGACCATTTTTTTCAGAAAGATTTTTAATTTTACATTACATTTAAAATTACTATGAAACAATTCATTGTCTTTTTGTTTGCTATCTCCGTGATGGCATGTAGTGGCGGAGGCGATCCAGCTCCTACACCTACTCCACCGCCACCGCCTGTGGTTAGCGTGGCAACATTAGTAAAGAAAGCGTGGGCGGTCAACTCTGCGCAATGGGATGGTGTAACGAAATACGATAAAACAAGTACTTCGAACGTCGTTCAAGGCTATTCTCAATATAAATTAGATTTATCTACGGCGGGTTCTGTGACTTTAACGGAATTTGACGGTAAAATATTCACTGGAACTTATACCGTAGCAACGGATGGTCTTAGTTTAACATTAAATGGTTTAACAAGTGCAGAAGGGGCACCGACAGGAACAGGGGGCACTATCAGTTATACCATCTTGTCTACACCTACAGCTACAGGACTTAGCCTTCAGCAAACAACTGCTTATGTAAAAGCGAGCAGTGCTATTGTAAAATTGGCTTTAGTAAATCCTTAA
Source organism: Aquirufa sp. A-Brett2-15D (assembly GCF_054558735.1). Classification (NCBI taxonomy): domain Bacteria; kingdom Pseudomonadati; phylum Bacteroidota; class Cytophagia; order Cytophagales; family Flectobacillaceae; genus Aquirufa; species Aquirufa sp. A-Brett2-15D. The sequence continues at coordinate 72,626 of NZ_JBSKFT010000004.1, forward strand.
TTAGAATTAATTAAATGAAAGCCGTCCTTGTGGCGGCTTTTTTGTTATATGGAGAAGAGAACAGAAATCGGAGAATTAGGGGAGTTTGGTTTAATAAATCACCTGGCCGCACAATTTGTAGAGAAGCAGGACTGGACAGTTATAGGTATTGGCGACGATACAGCCGCATTAGATCCGAAAGGAAACCAAGTGGTATCAACGACTGAATTGCTGATTGAAGGGGTACACTTTGATTTAGCTTATACTCCATTGCAACATTTGGGATTTAAAGCTGTTTCGGTTGTTTTATCTGACATTGCTGCGATGAATGCGATTCCTGCTCAAATTACGATAGGTTTAGGCCTAAGCAACCGTTTTTCTGTTGAATCTGTTGATGCGCTTTACGAGGGCATCAAGTTAGCTTGTGAAGAGTATAAAGTAGACCTTGTGGGTGGTGACACCACGTCGAGTCCTCAAGGTTTAATTATAGCGATGAATGCAACAGGGGTCGTAGAGGAAGAGAAATTAGTGAAGCGAACTGGGGCTAAAGAGAACGATGTCCTTTGTGTTTCGGGCGATTTAGGTGCTGCATTGATGGGATTACACTCGTTAGAAAGAGAAAAACAGGTATTCTTATCAAATCCTGAAATGCAGCCTGAATTAGAAGGTAAAAGCTATGTCGTATTGAGACAGCTAAAACCGATGGCTCGTTTTGATATCATTCATGAATTAAGGGATTTAGGTGTTATACCTACCTCGATGATCGATTGTTCTGATGGATTAGCCTCCGAAATCATTCATTTATGTAATGCATCCGGTTTAGGCGCGCGTATTTTCGAGAAAAATATTCCGATTGATGATGAGACTTATCTTTCAGCTACCGAATTTAATGTAAGCCCATTAACGGCTGCATTGAATGGAGGGGAGGATTATGAACTATTATTCACTGTTTCTCAGGAAGATTTTCCTAAAGTAGAAAAAATCGCAGATGTCACAGCGATCGGATATATGACCAATATTAGTAATGAAAGGGTAATGGTCATGAAATCTGACGCAATCGTCGATTTAACGGCGCCAGGCTTCGGTAAAGCTTAGCCATTGGTCTACAAAATCAGCCGTTTGATAAATTTTTGCTTTTAAAAGAGATTTAATTGGTAATTTTGAATGTTGGGAATTGCCTGATAATTTTTTATTAAGTAGATAGTAACATGACGAAGTCTTCCTTCATCCGGAAATATTCGAATCGCTTTCTCTCGAGATGGCTGGTATTAGTCTTTGATTTACTCATTGTACTCTTCTCCTTTTCCATTGCGACTTTATTAAGAATGAATTTTCAGTTGACGGAAATTGATTTCTCCATATTTGCGTCCCAGCTTGTTTTTGTTTTGGGATTACGCCTTTTGGGCTTTTTATATTTCCAATCCTATGCGGGCATTATTCGTCATACGAGTATTGAAGATGCGATTCTAATCTTAAAAGCTGTCTTTGTAGGGTCATTGGGCGCGGTTGTCGTTTCAGCGCTTATTCGAAATACCTTGGGATTCGAGCATGTGTTTAATTTATCTGCTTCTATTTTAATTATTGACTTCTTTATTTGTTTATTCTGGATGATTATTCTTCGCTTTTTTGTGAAGAGTTTCTATGAATCCTTCATTAATCAATTTAAGCCTACTATAGGTGTTCTTATTTATGGTGCTGGTTATACAGGAATGCTAACGAAGAATGTTTTCCAAACAGATCGAAGCACGAATTATAAAATCTTAGGTTTTATTGATGATAATGAGTCTAAAATTGGTAAAACTATCGAAGGGATTAAGGTATATAGCTTGCCAGAGGTTTTGGATAAGTTTATCGGGTCAAATGATGGTTTAGAGGTCATTATGGCCATCAATAACATGTCCGCTAAGTCGAAACGTAAAATTTCAGATATTTTCTTGGATAGAGGTGTTATCGTAAAGGCCTTACCGCCGGTAGACAAGTGGGTAGAAGGGGAGTTTGCGATGAATCAAATTCACAATGTGAAGATTGAAGATCTTCTAGGACGCGAGGTGATTCAGATGAACAATAAGCGCATAGGTGATGAGATTTCGGGCAGGGTTATTTTAGTGACAGGTGCTGCGGGTTCAATTGGAAGTGAAATTGTTCGTCAACTTATTGCTTATTTCCCAGCTAAATTAGTTTTAGTAGATCAGGGAGAATCCGCATTATATGATTTAGAATATGAATTAGCAGGTAAAGTGCCTGCTAATGTGCAGTTAATAGTGAATGTGGCAGACGTATCAGATACGCGCCGTGTTAGTAAGATTTTTAAAACGCACCGTCCTGATATCATTTTCCACGCTGCTGCTTACAAGCACGTTCCTTTGATGGAAAATAATCCCTACGAGGCTATTAAGACAAACGTGATAGGTACCCGGATTTTAGCTGAGCTAGCTTCTGAAATGGGAGTAGAAAAATTTGTCATGGTTTCCACCGATAAGGCGGTTAATCCGACGAATGTGATGGGTGCGACGAAACGTTTAGCTGAGATGTACACGCAGTCGATGAATCAGCTGGAGGGCGTTAAGACGAAGTTTATTGCAACGCGTTTTGGTAACGTATTAGGGTCGAATGGATCAGTAATTCCCTTGTTTAAGAAGCAAATCGAACGTGGTGGTCCTGTGACGGTGACGCATCCAGAGATTACTCGTTTCTTCATGACCATACCGGAGGCTTGCGAACTCGTTCTAGAGGCAGCTACCATGGGTCAAGGTGGGGAGGTTTTCGTCTTTGATATGGGAGAATCGGTGAAGATTATAGATCTAGCGAAGAAGATGATTACGCTTAGTGGCTTACGGGTAGATAAGGATATCGAGATTCGATATACAGGTTTACGTCCGGGAGAGAAGTTATACGAAGAGTTGTTGAATAACGACGAAAATACGCTTCCGACGCACCATCCTAAGATCTTAGTAGCAGAAGTAAATACACCGACTTACGCCTATATGGAAGTGGCGACAAATGAATTAAACCTCTTGCTTTCAAGTGGGGACAATAATTCGATCGTGGCGAAAATCAAGGAGATGATCCCTGAATACAAATCAAATAATTCCGTGTTTGAGACCTTAGACAAGAAATCGTCTTAACTAATTCTACTCTTTTTAACGATCCAGATAGCCGCTAAAGTAAAAAGTGGAGCAGCTAATATGTCCAGACTATAATGCACGTGTTGGATTAACAATAAGCTCACGAGGACTAAGCTGAGTCCGAAAGCTAGCCACTTTTCTTTTGCAGTAGGCAGAAAAAAGCAAACAAAAACCATCGTGGCCGTATGTCCTGAAAAGAATAGATCTTTTGTGATGGCTAAATTATCCCCATAGATGAAAATTTCAGCGAGCGGATCATGTAAATCCACTAAACCAAAGGGCGGCTCTAGAGCGACTAGGTAGATTGTTATGAAGCGAAAAGCGGTCTCCAAATTAAATGCCCAAGCAAACCAAAGGAATTTTTTCGGATCTTGTATTAAGCGATACAATAGGTAAATAACGGATATATAGATAATCCCAAAAATCAGGTAGGAAACATTTAGGGCTGGAATTGCGTTAAGTAAAGGATCGTTCCATTGGACTCCTTTGCGTAATTGTATCCATTGAAAATAGACGTCCGCTTTTAAAGGGAAAATTAAGAACACGGATAAGGCCCCTACGAATTGTAGGGCAAAGGTGCGTTTTTCAAAGGCGGCTTTCCAGGATTGTTTCAAGTTTGAACGAAAATTAAGTAATTTGGGAAGCGAAATTAGTGCTAAAATATAAAATATGATGAAAAAGATCTCGAAAATTACAGTAATTGTGTTGAGCATCATCACGAGTGCTTTTCATTTTTCTTGTGGTAGCGCCACAGAAGCAAATAAGAAGATTAAACAGACAAATACTATGGATCAGAAGTTAGAGAAAATTACGTTTGGAGCGGGATGCTTCTGGTGCGTGGAGGCCGTTTTTCAACGCGTGAAAGGAGTGAAATCAGTTAGCTCAGGATATATGGGTGGAAAGATGAAAAATCCTACTTACCGCGAAGTTTGTTCTGGTTTGACGGGTCATGCGGAGGTTTGTCAATTGAGTTATGATCCGAAGGAAGTGAGTGTGGCTACTTTGCTGGAGATTTTTTGGCAAACACATGATCCTACCACTTTAAATAGACAAGGGGCAGATGCGGGTACTCAATACCGCAGCGCCGTCTTTTTTCATACACCTGAGCAGCAAAAGGAGGCAGATGCCTGGAAGCAAAAGCTAAATGATTCGCATGTTTTCCCTAATCCAATCGTAACGGAAATTACGGCTGCATCTGAGTTTTATGTGGCGGAGGATTACCACCAGAATTATTTCAATGAGAATGGGACGGAGCCTTATTGCCAGATCGTCATCAAACCGAAAATGGATAAGTTTCTTAAGACCTTTAAATCAAAATTGAACTAGAATCCACCCTTATCGTAAAAACTGCGTCGGCGGGAAAGTTTTAAATCCTGCAAAAGGGTTGATTTAACCCGCAGATCGAAGGAATAATTACTCGCGCGGCCATAGAAAGGGCTCGCGATCGGAGTCCAGTTAAAATTCATTTCCCAGCAATGCAGGTCGCGGTGCACGGACATATTCGTGTAAGTCAGGCCTTTGTATTTAAAGTCAAAACCGGAAGTCACAGAGAATTTCCATTTCTCTGAAAGACTTAAGTCGCCTTGGAAACTAAGTCCACTGATGTTTTGTGGGGATGCTAAACCAGTCTTGTTCATACTATACTGGTAAGAAAAAGAGAAATTCCAAGGCACATTCCAGTCGACATAGTCGTCTAGATTTCGGTTTATTTGGTTCATTTGGGCTTCACTAGCATTTTTATTTTCTTTTGGCTTAGGCTTGCCAGCGGAGAAACGACGCCCCACAGAGAAGTTGAAACCTTGTAGGCGTGCTAAACCAGCTCCTTGGCTAAACATATAGTCAGGCGTTCTGCGTCCGATATCAAAAAATAGCGGATCAGCGACATAGAGGTAGGGGTCGAAACTTCCTCCCATATTAATGTCAAAATCTTTCACGCGAGAGGCGAGGTTAAATCCGATATTGGAAAGCGCATATTCTTTGGCCAGCAAATTATAACTACCGTTCAAGCCGAAATTATCTAAAATTCGGACCTTTTCTGTCAGCACACTGGCTGTGTCTGATTTCGTTTTTAATTTAGCTTCTAGCGTATTTTGTAGACCAAAAGAAATCGCCCCGGTAGCACTTCCATAACTCAGCGTACGCGGATCAAAAGTACTGATACGGCGAATATCACCTAGCTGCTCCTTTCCGTCTGTATTGATGAATTTCCGGTTATTGATTCGCACATCTTGGAAATAACCAAAACTCGGATCTGAATTATCGGGGGTATAACTTAAACTAACAGAGGGAACTAAGGTATGGCGAATAGCCTCTAATCGGCCTTTTTTGAAGCGCAATGTTCCAAATAATCGCGTATTCATACTCGCCGAAAAGGAAATCTGTGAATTGAATTTAGGCAAACCTCCCACCGTATCGATGCGAACCGTCGAATCAGCAGCGACATATGTGTATTTATATGATCTGGTGTACATATTACCGGACCAGGCAACGCCCGGAGTCAAGTTGATATGTTTCGTTAATTTCAGGTTAGGTAACGATAAAGGAATGCTATAATTAAATTTCGTTTGGGCCTTCTCCCAAAGTATAGGTAGCGTACTCGCATCTACCGGAATTACCCCCGCTGGCACATCGTCCACTCCAGTAGGAATAAAAGGTCTCTGTATGGTTCCTCTAAGCGAATTAGAAGAACGGGGGTATACGTCGAATTCGTAACGCGTGTAAGGATCACCGACTTGGTTCGTCATCGAAATGCCTCCTGAAAAATCTAAACCGACACGGAATTGATCGATAAAACGATCCCCTAAGGAGTTTTTCTTTTTAAAGGGCTGGATTTGATTTAGGCCAAAGTTAAAATCCGTTCCCGCATCAAAAACACGTGTACTGGTATTCTGGTTGATCCTTAGGTTAATGCTGGTACGGACCGTTTGGCCAAAATTACGGGAATACTGAACCGAAGAACCGATGGTATTCGTTAGGTATTGCTGCGTATTGAAAGAATTAAATTGATTATAGGAATTAGAAGCTATGTTGACAGAAGCGGAGAAACTCGAATTCCCTAAACTCCGTGGGGCATGTGACCATTGTAGGGCAAAGTCGGTCCGCTTAGTCGGGTCAAATTCATCCCCATTACTATTGCGATTGAAGGCTAAATTAAAGCTTCCTGTGTATCGGTAACGTTTATTATACTGCGAATTGGCGCCTAATCCCCAGCCGCCTTTGGAGTATATTTGGCCGGTAAATCGTACTCCAATATTTTCACTTGCTGCCCAATAATAACCACCCTCCCGTAAATAGAATCCACGCCCATTCGGCTCCTCTCCATAGGTGGGCATGATTATCCCTGATTTTCCAGCTTCTTTCGGTTGAGAATAAGGGAAAAAGCCAAAAGGTAAGCCAATAGGCAAAGGAATATCATTCAATTCAAAGTGAAAGGGGCCGGAGATGATCTCTTTTTTACCCACCACCTTGATCTTACTCGCCTTAATGTGGAAGTGAGGATGCGTTAAATTACAAGTTGTATAAATGGCATTTCGAATGTAGAGGTTCTCCTCCTCATCTTTTTTCACGTTTTTACCTTGTACAAATCCTTCCCCTTGCTGAGTGACGATTCCTTTAATGATGGCCCGCTTTGTCTTAAAATTATAGCGTATTTCGTCCGAATCGTATTTATCACTTCCCTGATTAAATACCGGAAGTCCGATCATTTTTTTAGTCAGTGTATCTTGAGTTCCGATCGCATACACCTCATTTTTTGCCCAGTCGAGGCGAATGTAATTGGCTTCGAGGGAGATTTCTCCGTATTTGACTTTGGCATTACCATACAGATTCACAATTTGTTTATCTGCGTCTAAGATCGTAGAGTCTACGGCAGAATAGTAAACCGTGGTTTGTAAATCTGCAGCCGTGTCTTTCGGGATGGACTTTTGTAAAGTATCCGTCGAAATTACCCGCTGCGCTTTCGCTTCTGAAAGGGAAGCAAAAAGGAGAAGTAGGGTAATAAAAAGGTAATATGTGGATTTCTTTACCAAATGGAATTTAAAAATTATATTTGCACTAATAAATACAAGCCTACAAAATTACATCTTTGCTTGTTATCAACGTGTAACAATTAGAAAATAATGTTTAATCAGATAAAATCTATCGGTTTATTTTTCTCGCTGGGTTTATTGCTGACGGCTTGGACGCCTAAGGTCATCCAGAAAACAGATAGTAAAAATAAAATCAAAGTGGTTTGCTTAGATGCGGGCCATGGAGGTAAAGATCCGGGATGTTTAGGCCCTAAAGGTTCACATGAAGGAATTGTAACATTGCAAATTATCCAAGAGTTAGGCAGGAAGCTAAAAGCGGCTCATCCCGATTTGAAGATTATTTATACGCGTGATACGGATACGTTTATTGAATTGAACGAACGGGCAAATATCGCTAATCGCAACAAAGCGGATCTTTTCATTTCCGTTCATTGCAATGCGGCGGCGAATAAAAATGCGTATGGAACGGAAACGTATACCATGGGTTTGCATAAAACGGATGGTAATTTGAACGTAGCGAAGCGCGAGAACTCAGTTATCTTACAAGAGAAGGACTATCAAAAGACTTACGATGGTTTTGATCCGAGCTCTCCGCTGGCACATATTATGATGGCGAATTACCAAAGCGCATTTATGGCTAGCTCGGTAAAATTTGCATCGAAAGTGGAAGAACAATTTACGAAGACGTATCAACGTAAGAGTTTTGGGGTAAAGCAGGCCGGTTTTTTAGTAATATGGCGCACGGCGATGCCCAGTGTTCTCGTGGAAACGGGATTTTTAACGAACCCAGAGGAAGAGCATTATTTAACTTCTTCCACAGGTCAATCAGAGGTAGCAACGGCAATTGCCACTGCCTTTAAAGCTTACAAAGAAGAAATCGAAAAATAAATACGATGCTCAAAAGCAATGAATTGAAAGTAGGGTTTTTGGCATTATTAGCCTTTTTAATCCTTTATTTCGGATTTAATTTTCTGAAAGGCAATGATATATTCTCATCGGCTCGCATCTATTATGTAGAATACGAGAATGTAGATGGCTTGATGGTTTCTAATCAAGTGATGATAAATGGTATCGAAGTAGGAAAGGTAAAAAAGGTAGAAATCCAACCAGAAAAATCGAATAAAATCCTAGTCACCCTTCGCCTAAGCCAAGACATGGTGATTCCAGATAAAACAGTTGCTGTTCTTTCTGATGGAGCGCTTTTAGGCGGAAAAATCATTCGCTTGCGTTTAGAGGGCAAGGGAAATTTAGCAGAGGATTCCTTTTTAAAAGGCGAAACGGAGGTAGGTTTAACCACCTTATTAAAAGAACGTGCGATTCCCGTAATTGCTAATGCCGATTCGCTTTTAGTTTCCTTTCGTCAAATTTCTACTAAGTTTGACAATACAGGAACTTACTTGAATACCTTATTGAAAACATCGAATGAAACGGTTTCAAACCTTAATGGGTCGGTGAATGGTATTGTGGCAGATAATCGAGCAAATATTGCTCAGATTTCTTCGAACATGAAGATTTTGTCAGCGGATTTAATGGAAACGGAGAAGCAGTTACGTCCCTTATTAACGAAGTTCAATACAGTGGCAGATTCCTTGCAGGCTCTTAGAATAGGGAAGACGTTAAAAGAAGTAGACGCTACGGTCGTTTCGCTGAAGAAGATCGTGCAAGGTTTAGAGCGTGGCGAAGGCACAGCGGGTAAATTGATTAAGAACGATAGCCTTTATGTAGGGTTGAATAAAACATTAGTGGATCTGGATAAGCTGTTGCTCGATTTTAGATTACAGCCTAAGCGCTATATAGGTATCTCTGTTTTCGGAAAGAAAAACACCCCTCCTTCAAATTAATTTTATGTCCACGATTCAAGTGAAAATTACAGCCAGTCCTGAGCTGTCTGATATTTTAGTCGCTGAGCTGGGCGAAATTCAATTCAATATTTTTGAAGATTCTGATACGGGTGTGATTGCCTATTGCCCAGAGTTGGAGTTTTCGGAGGAGGCTTTGAATGAAATTATGTCCCGTTATGGTCTAAAGACTTTTGAAACGAATCGGATAGAGAAGCAAAACTGGAATGAAGTATGGGAAAGCAATTATGATCCCATTCGTATTGATGATTTAGTGCTGATTCGAGCTAGTTTTCATCCCTCGGAGCCTGGTTTTCAGGTAGAGCTAGTCATTAATCCTAAAATGTCTTTTGGAACAGGTCACCATGAAACGACTTCCTTAATGGCGAAGGCATTGTTTGATGTGGATTTAACGAACAAAAGTGTTTTAGATGCAGGCACGGGTACAGGGCTTTTGGCATTTGTAGCGAAGAAGCGAGGTGCAGGATTCGTTCGCGGCTTCGATATCGACGAATGGTCGGTAGAGAATTCCATCGAAAATGCAGGCTTAAATGGCTGCGAAGAGATTCCTTTTGCGTTGGGAACCATCGCGGAAGAGGATGCGACCACCTATGATGTGTTATTAGCCAATATTAATCGAAATATCTTATTAGCAGAAATGGCTGAGTATGCTGCGCGTATTAAGCCGGAGGGACTACTTTTCTTGAGTGGTTTCTACACGGAGGACATCCCACTTTTATTGGAATCGGCTGAAAAGCAGCAACTTAATTTTGTTGCACAAGCATCAAAAAACAACTGGGCTTGCTTGCAATTGAGAAAAAAACCTTAATTTTAAAGGTTTGACTCTTGTAATCCGGGAAACCGGATGTTTTTTAAATGAAAATCTCCCCTAACAAACCTTTCCAGGTTGTTTATTCTTTATTGTCTCACGAATGCCTCGGATACTTATTCGAAGTCTTTGTGGTGCAATTAAATGAAAAAGGAGCTTTGACATGGGAGTATCAAACGCTTACTTCTCGGAATTTCCACGAATTTGAACATGTATTAGATGAGCGCGATCGCACGGCGGTAGGCTTGATCGAGAGCATGAAACCGATAGCCGTTTATGAGAAGTTCAATACCTCGAAGCGAAAGACGGTGGAAGAATTCTTTTTGAAGACTTTTGACGCGGAAAAAGGAGAGAAGGAGATTCAAGAGGCCGTTATGTCGGTGATTGAGAAGAAGAGGGGTCAGGTTTTTGGACTTATTTGTCCAGAAAAGACGCTTTTCATTATGGGAAATGATGGAAATCCGATGCGTCAAGCCGTTCAAATCCAAGCAGAGGCAGTAGATGTTTTATTCCATTTTATGCGTAATGAGGAAAACACACACTATTTCCCTACGCTTAAATACCTAGGCAATAAATTAGAGTTCCAGCACAAGGAGGCCATTGTTTTATGTGATGAACCCGCATGGATGCTGATGAACCAGAAGTTGTATCACTTCAATCCAGAATTAGAGGGTAAGAAATTACGCCCCTTCTTAAACAAGAAATTTGTTGCGATTCCTAAGAATATGGAGGAAGATTACTTCCGCAAATTCGTTAAGGCCATGGTGGCCCGTTATCCAGTTCATGCGAAAGGGTTCGAGATTATCAATACGGAGAAGCCTGTTCAATTCTTGCTTTCTTATGGGCCCACAGCGCCTAAATTAGAGGAGGACGAGACTTTGAAAAAGAAGGCAGCCTTAGAGGCGGCAGATCGCTGGAATTTTGTGTTGTCCTTTCAATACGGCAATAATCGATTCCCATGGGATGGATTATCGTCTGAGGCGAACGTACTTTTCGAAAAGAAGTTAGACAGCTATGCTTTCCAAAAAATTATGCGTTCACACGTAAAAGAAAAGCGCGCTTTCCAACTTTTGAAAACCTTAGGGTTGAAGATGGAAAATGATGGTCGAGCATTCATGCAGCGTGGAGATGCAGTTCAATGGTTAACTGCCAGTAAAGAATCCCTCGATCAAGCTGGATTTGTTGTTCAATTTAGAGGGGATGGGCAAGCGCCCCGTTATTTCCTTGGAAAGCCAGAAATCAATATTCGCATTGGAGAAAAATTAGATTGGTTTGATATTCAGGCGGTTATTTCTTTTGGGGAGTTCTTGATTCCTTTCTTGAAAATCCGTCAGCTCATTCTGCAAAAGAAGAAAGAATTTCATTTGCCGGATGGTTCTATCGCGATGATTCCAGATAACTGGTTCCATGATTACCAAGATTTATTCTATTTCTCAGAGACGCGTCCTGGGGAAGAGGGTGTTTTCTTACGTCGTCAGCATTATCAATTGGTGCAGGAATGGGAGAATCAGGACTTAGTGAAGACGGCCTTACGCTCTAAAACAGTCAATGATTTAGCGCTTGAAGCAAAAGAATATCCCATTCCGAAGAACTTTAAAGGGACCTTGCGTCCCTACCAATTAGAGGGTTATCGCTGGATGCGTACGCGTCAGGCCGCTGGTTTAGGGGCCTGTTTGGCGGATGACATGGGTCTGGGAAAAACGGTTCAGACCTTGTGTTTGTTGCAGAGTTTGAAGGAGCAAGGGGAGACCCTGCCTACTTTACTGGTGATGCCTACCTCTTTGTTATACAACTGGGAGATGGAGGCAAAGAAATTTACCCCCCAATTACGTGCTTTAGTTTATAGCGGACCACAAAGGGAGAAATTGCAGGCTCAGATCGGAAAGGTTGATTTACTTCTTTGCTCTTTCGGAATGGTGCGATCGGACATCGAATGGTTCGAAAAGCAAGCCTTTTCCTATGTGATTTTAGATGAATCGCAGGCGATTAAGAATCCTTTAGCGAATATTACCAAAGCCGTTCAAAAATTAAACGCTAAATTCCGTCTTGTCATGACGGGAACCCCGCTGGAGAATTCGACGATGGATCTTTGGTCCCAAATGAATTTTGTCAACAGCGGATTGCTCGGAACGCAGCGCTATTTTAAAGATCATTTTCAATTGCCTATCGAGAAGAAGGCAGATATGGAGAAGAAAAAACGTCTATATTTCTTAATTAAGCCCTATTTATTACGTCGTGAGAAGCGTCAAGTAGCCGCTGATTTACCAGCGAAAATGGAGTCCGTGACGTATTGCTCGATGACCGATGAGCAGGAGCGCCTGTACGACAAGACGAAATCGTTCTACCGCGATGTATTATTAAAGCAGATTAAAGACGAAGGTTTACAGAAATCTCGATTCTCCGTCTTGCAAGGTCTGACGAAATTGCGGCAGCTTGCGAATCATCCATCGCTATGCGAGGAGGGTTATACGGGGGATTCTGGTAAGATGGAAGCTGTTTTAGAGAAATTAGAAACGGTATTAGAGCAACATCACAAAGTATTGATCTTTAGTCAGTTTGTGCAGCACTTGAACTTGATTAAAAAGGCTTTAGACGAGCGCGGTATAGCTTACGCCTATTTAGATGGTAGTACAATTGACCGCAAAGGTCAGGTAGAGAGTTTCCAAAAAGACGATGGGCAATCGGTCTTCCTTATTTCCTTAAAAGCGGGTGGGGTAGGCTTGAACTTGACAGCGGCTGATTACGTATTTTTATTAGATCCGTGGTGGAATCCAGCGGCAGAGGCTCAGGCGATAGACCGGGCACACCGTATCGGCCAAAAGAAAACGGTATTCACCTATAAATTCATCTCGAAAGAAACGGTGGAAGAGAAAATTCTAGCCTTGCAGCAACGCAAGAAGGATTTGGCCTCCGAATTAGTCACGTCAGATGAGAGCATCTTACGCGCCTTAAGTGAAGACGAGGTACTCGATTTATTAAGCTAAAATCTTAACGAGAATGTTTTTAGCCACTTCATGACTGATGAAGATGGGCTCTGCGTCATTAATGGAGACAAAAATCGAACGATCAAATTCATTGATCTCTTTAATGTTCAGCTTTGCTCCTAAACTCAAATGTAGCTTAGTTAGCAATTGTAAGAATACCGCTGAATCTTGCGCCACCCCCATTAATTTACAGGTTTTGTTTGCCTTGATTTCTGATAGGTGAGAATAGGCTAATTCAGGTAAAACACCTTCCTTGTTCGGAATGGGGTCACCATGTGGATCGGTTTTAGGGAATCCGAGGTACTCATCTAATTTATTGACTAAGTCATCCGATTCGATGTGCTCTAATTGTTCCGCGATTTCATGCACTTCATCCCAGTTAAAGCCCATTTTATCGACTAAGAATACTTCCCAAAGCCGGTGCTTCCGCACGATTGAAAGTGCAATCTTTTCACCCGTAGCACTCAAGCGCACGCCTTGGTATTTCTGGTAATTCACCCAACCCTTGTCCGCTAATTTGCGTAACATATCTGTAACAGATGCCGCTTTTGTTTGCATTAGCTCCGCAACAGCATTCGTCGAAATATCTTCAGAAGTAGCTTCTGATAGACGGTGAATGACCTTTAGGTAGTTTTCTTCTGTAAATGAAATTGCCATAGGGCAAATATAGTAAATTAAATTTTTAGGTTAATCTAAAAAATATTTTTAAATTTGTTAAAATTTAAATTATGTCGAGTCCTTGGCGTTCTAGTCCTAAAATGAAATCCCTCTCCGAAGTGTTTGGGACGATACCCGTGCCTACGGGGAATGGTTTCTGGAAGAATTTGCGCGCTTTTATGGGCCCAGGATTTTTAGTCGCAGTAGGCTATATGGATCCAGGAAACTGGGCAACTGATTTAGCTGGTGGTGCTTCATTCGGCTATACCCTCCTTTCGGTTATCCTTGTTTCGAGCATCTTTGCCATCATTTTACAGCATTTAGCGTTAAAATTAGGCGTGGCCTCAGGTCGTGATTTAGCGCAAGCTTGCGGGGATGCTTTTTCGAAGCCGGTTGCCATCTTTTTATGGTTCGTCTGTGAAATAGCCATTGCGGCCTGCGACTTAGCCGAGGTGATTGGATCGGCGCTAGCCTTGCAATTGCTTTTTGGGATTCCGATTCTGGCCGGAATTGTGATTACGATTTTAGATGTCTTTTTGATTTTATATTTCCAAAACAAAGGCTTCAAGGTCATCGAATCCATCGTTTTGTCCCTGCTCATTGTCATCGTTTGTTGCTTTGCTTACGAGCTATTTATCTCGCAGCCTTCCATGTCTGGGATCATGGCCGGCCTGGTTCCGCAATCATCCGTCGTGATGAACCCGAGTCAACTTTATGTAGCGATCGGTATATTAGGAGCTACGGTCATGCCGCATAATCTGTATTTGCATTCGAGTATCGTGCAGACTCGTGCCATTAAGGATACGGATGAGGATAAAGCCAAAGCAATTAAATACGCTACTTGGGATTCTACCTTATCACTGGGCTTAGCCTTTTTTATTAATGCGGGAATATTAATCTTAGCCGCCGCTGCCTTTCATGGAAATAATCTACAGCATGTGGCAGATATTCGGGATGCCTATCAATTATTAGATCCGGTTTTAGGGAGTAAATTAGCCAGTATCTTATTCGCCGTGGCCTTGTTAGCCTCAGGCCAGAATGCGACCTTAACAGGAACACTTGCAGGCCAAATCGTCATGGAAGGTTTCCTCGATTTGCGGATTACTCCTTGGCTCCGTCGCCTCATTACTCGCTTGATCGCGATTATTCCTGCCTTTTTTATCACGTGGATTTACGGTGAATCGAAGATAGGGGAACTGCTAGTCTTTTCTCAAGTGATTTTGTCCATGCAATTGAGTTTTGCGGTGATTCCGCTCGTGCTCTTCACGGGGGATAAACAGAAGATGGGTAAATTTGCGAATTCGGCGCTTTTGCAGGGAATCGTTTGGGCGATCACCGCCATTATTTTAGGCCTGAATATGTACCTGCTGGCTCAGGTTTTAGGATTCCTTTAAACCAGGTGTCATTTCCTAGGTAATCAATTGCTCTCCATTTGACAGCCAGTTTCGGTTCTGAAATCCCTTCCTCAAGGGTCTTAGGCGATCGTATTTTCCAAATTTCCTCCACCAACCCGTCCGCAAATAAGCGTTCCATGGTTTTAGCCCCACCTTCCACTAGGATAGATTGAATTTTTAATTCCGCTATTTCCGCTGCAGATTTTAAAACACGAGTCTCCCCTCCATCCGTCAATACTTTCGCATCAGCTGGAATCCTTCCGTGTGGATCTAGGACAATTCGTAACGGATTATTTCCCTTCACCTGTCGAGTGGTTAAAGAAGGATTATCATTGATGATGGTTTGGACCCCGACTAAAATCCCTTGGTGTTCTGCACGCATTTGGTGGACACGGATTGCCGAAAGTTCGTTCGATAGCTGAAGCGGTTCTCCTCCGCTAGAGGCGATAAATCCGTCTGCAGAACTTGCCCATTTAAACGTGATATAGGGTCTTTTTAGGCGATGGAAAGTAAAGAAATGGCGGTTTATCCATTCGCCCGTAGAGGCTAATAAACCGATATGGCAGGTGATGCCTGCGGCTTCTAATGCAGATACTCCTTTTCCTGACACCAGAGGATTCGGATCTAGGTTAGCGATAAAAACTTCTTTGATGCCGGATTGAATCAATAAATCAGCACAGGGAGGTGTTTTGCCAAAATGCGAGCAAGGTTCTAAGGTCACAAAGGCCGTGGCACCTTCAACAGATTCAGTACAGGAAAGAATTGCATTGACTTCTGCATGTGGACCACCGAATTGCTGGTGATAACCTTCGCCTATGATGCGATCCCCTTGTACGATGACACAACCTACTAGAGGATTAGGTGCAACGCGCCCTGTACCTAACAAGGCTAGGTCGAAAGCGCGCTGCATCCAAATCTCTTTATTCAGCATGTACTGGTTTTCGGTTACTCGATAAATAACTGTAAATCGCTGGAATGATGTACAAGGTCAAGGTCGTAGAGAATAACATGCCACCTACTACGGCGATACCCATGGAAACCCTGCTTTGAGATCCAGAACCTAAAGCTAAGGCGATCGGCAAAATACCAAGAATCGTACAAAGCGAGGTCATAATAATCGGGCGGAAACGAGCGACAGCTGCTTCTTGTACCGCTTTTATTTTTTCAGATCCAGACAATTTGCGTTGGTTCGCGAATTCTACGATCAAAATACCATTCTTCGTGACCAGTCCGATGAGGACGATGATACCAATTTGAGAGAAAATGTTCAAGGTTTGGCTGAAGTCCCAAAGCGTTAATAAGGCACCTGCTACCGCTAAAGGAACGGTAAACAAGATGATAAATGGATCGATGAAACTTTCGAATTGGGCCGAAAGGATCAAATAGATCAATAAAATCGCTAAAGCAAAGGCGAAAAGTAGCGAAGAACTAGACTCTTTGAATTCCTTACTTTGTCCATCATAAGCAGTAGAGAAAGATACGTCAAAAGTCTCCTTTGCTAATTTATCCATCTCATTCAAGGCTTCCCCTAAGGTAACCCCTTTTGCCATTTGCGCGGTCACCGTGGCCGCTACGTAGCGGTTATAACGGAAGAGCTGTGGAGGCGTACTTTGCTCCGTGATCTTCACTAGATTATCTAGCTGTATCAAATCCCCGCGATTATTTTTCACGTAGAGTGACTTTAAATCAGATACGTCATTACGCATGGGGCGGTCGATTTGACCGATGATTTGGTATTGCTTTCCATCCATAACGAAATAGCCAAAACGTCTACCCGAAAGGCCTAGCTGCAAGGTTGTTGCCACATCTTGGATGGAAACACCGAGGTTTTGGGCTTTATCGCGGTTAATTTCTAGACGTAGTTCAGGCTTAGTAAATTTCAAGTTAACATCTGCCACCTCGAACTTCGAGCTCTCCCGAACTTTAGCCATAAACAAAGGAATATTCTTCTTCAAACTCTCAAAAGTAGAAGCCTGAATTACGAATGCTACGGGCAAGCCACCCCCACCACGTTGTCCAGTGGATAAAGTGGGCTCCTGAATCAAGGTCGCGCGCGCTCCCGTAAATTTCTTAATCTTCGGTTGTAGCACGTCCGCAATTTGTTGTTGCGTTCGCCTACCTGATGGATCTGCTAAAATCACGCGCATACTTCCTGTGTTTGACCCGCCATTTCCAAAAGGAGGGGAGGTAATCGAGTAAACGGCATACCGTTCTTTGGCAGGAATCTCAGAGATTAAAAACTTCGCCATCTCATCCGTATAATTTAACATATACTCAAAAGTGGCGCCTTCTGGTGCCGTCGCATTAATACGAAGGCCACTTCGATCTTCTAAAGGAGCTAATTCCGATGGTATTGCTTCGAATTTGAATAGGGCGTAAATAATGCCAAATAAAGTGATCATAATTACCCAAGCCATCCACCGAATTTTAATAAAGGTAGCTAAGGAATCTTGGTAGCCTTTCGTTAAAGCGACAAAGAAAGGCTCAGTAACTGTATAGAACCACGGTTTAGTATGGGCTCCCTTGAGTAATCGCGAGCTTAACATGGGAGTTAAGGTCAAAGACACAAAGGCAGAAATAATCACGGATCCCGCGACCACTATTCCAAATTCACGGAATAAACGCCCCGTAATACCTTGCAAGAAAATCACCGGCAAGAATACCGCCGCTAACGTAACCGTAGTCGAAATAACGGCAAAATAGATTTCTTTCGATCCTTCGATCGCGGCGTCCCAAGGACTGAGACCTTCCTCGATTTTGGTGTAAATATTCTCTAAAACCACAATCGCGTCATCCACGACGAGTCCAATAGAAAGAACGATACCTAATAAGGTTAACACGTTTACAGAGAAACCCGCTAAATACATAAAGAAGAATACACCGATCAAGCTGACCGGAATGGCCGTCAAAGGAATAATCGTGGATCTCCAATCCCGCAAGAACAAAAAGATGATGATGGTCACGAGTAAAATAGCCACAAAAATTGTTTCTTGTACTTCTTCGATCGACTTGCGCACATAACGGGTATTATCGAAACCTTCTTTCATCTCCACATCTGCCGGTAAAGTCAAGCGAATTTGCTCCACTTTCTTGTGAATGGCATCGACGATTTCGATTTGATTCGAACCTGGTTGAGGAATTACCGCGATGGAAATCATCGGCTTCAAATCCCGTTTAAAGAAGGTCTTGTTATTCTCTGGCGAAAGCTCAGCCCTTCCTACATCAGAAAATTTCACCGAACGACCCCCTTCTTCTTTGATGATCAAATTGTTGAAATCCTCCTCTGTGGTCATGCGACCCTGAGTTCTCACGGTTAATTCTGTATTTGCTCCTTCGATACTTCCAGAAGGAAGTTCGATATTTTGTTTGGCCAAAGCATTCACAATATCCGGCGCCGTCAATCGGAAAGACGCTAAGCGTTCCGGATCGATATGCAAACGCATCGCATATTTTTGCTCTCCCCATAATTGTACCGAGCTAACACCTGGAATGGTTTGGAATTTCTCCTTGATATTTCGTGTAGCTAATTCATTTAATGAAAGGAGGTTACGCGTTGTAGAAAATACGTTAATATTATAAATCGGACTTGCGTCTGCGTCCGCTTTCGCCACGATAGGAGGGTCCACGTCTTTAGGAAGTTGCCCCATCGAGCGCGATACCCTATCACGTACATCGTTCGCCGCATCTTCAATATTAACCGACAAGTCAAACTCGACGGTGATACTGGAACGGCCATCGCGGCTAGAGCTTGAAAGGGTACGAATACCAGCGATACCATTAATCGATTCCTCTAGTGGTTCCGTGATTTGGGATTCAATAATGTCTGCATTCGCTCCCGTATAGGAGGTTTGCACATTCACCACTGGCGGATCCACCGATGGATATTCCCGGACCCCTAAATAGGTATATCCGATGATACCGAATACAATGATTGTGATGGACATCACAATCGCAAGTACGGGTCTTTTTATACTGATCTCTGAGAAAGATGCCATAGCTGGATTATTTTACGACTTCTTTAATTTCTACTTCGCCATCCGGTTTCACTTGAAGGATACCATTCGTAATCAAGGTATCTCCGATCGCTAAACCATCTAAAATTTCCACGGTCTTATCGCCACGTGTTCCCAAAGTCACCTTGGTAGAAACTGATTTTCCATTTCTCACGACAAAAACCTTGCTACCTCTTGCTTCAGGAACAACAGCTTCCGTCGGAATTAAGATCGCAGACCCTTTTGTTTTCAAAATCAAATTCACCTTCGCAAAAGCACCAGGAACTAGTTGATTTCCTGGATTTGGGGATTGTGCTCTAATTTGTAATGTACGTGTTTGAGGGTCGATTTTAGGATCAATGGCATAAACGCGGCCAATGAAAGTTTTATCCTCGTTCTCTGTCATGAACTCAATAGTACCCCCATTTTTTACTTGTGTGGCATATTTTGCCGGAATGGAGAATTCGATTTTTGCTGGATTCGTATTGGTTAAAGTCGCGATTTGAGTGCTAGGAGATATATAACTTCCCATACTCACATAACGGAAACCAATTCTTCCCGCGAATGGTGCACGTAAAGTAGTTTTTAAGATTTGTGCTTTTAAATCTTCGATATCTGCCGAAATCGTATTGACCGAGTTCACGGCAATATCATATTCGCGCTGTGAAATCGCTTCTTTTTGAAGAAGGATTTTTTGGCGCGCTTCATTATCCTCGGCTAATTTTTTATTAAAGCCTAGTTTGCGAAGACGGGCCTGTAAATCATCGTCATTTATGCGAAGTAAAACGGTGCCTTTTGCGACCACATCACCTTCTTGGATATTCAATAAAATGATACGTCCGGCGATTTCTGAACGGATTTCAACTTCTTCATTAGGTAAAATAGACCCTGTTGAATTGATCATATCGTCCAAACGAGTTGATTTAACAACGGTTACAATCACCGCCGTCTTGCCCCCTTTTCCGCCAGGACCCCCCTTTTCTTTGCCTTTTCCCTTCGTCTCATTTGAGAAAAAAGTGGATTTAATTTTCGGGTAAAATGCCAATCCTAAGATGATGGCAATGGATAGTATCGACAGTAATGTCTTTGTTATTTTATTCATGGTAATAGGTTTACATACTAAGGTAATCAAATCTGCAAAAAGGCTTACCCTATCTTATAGGCTTAATTGGTTAAAGAATTAGAAATCCAGGGCATAAAGTGCTCATTTTCTATTTCATTCATCACGAAATGACTCTGTGCATTGCCAATATTTTTTATACTCGCTAGTTTGTGTAAAATGAAATCTCGGTATTCATCCATATCTGTGACAACTATTTTGAGGAGAAAATCGCTGTGTCCTGACACGCAATAGCATTCTGCTACCTCTTTTAAATTCATCACATCTTTTTCGAATTGATTCAAATATTCCGCAGCATGTTCTTTTAAAGAAATGTCACAAAAAACAGTCAATGTTTTACCTAGTTTGGCAGGGTTAATCATCGCCCGGTAGCCCGTAATCACACCATCCTTTTCCATTCGCTTAATTCGTTCATGGATAGGTGTTGCGCTCATTCCTAGTCTTAGAGCCATTTCTTTATTCGAAAGAAAGGCATCTTCGTGTAGAAATGCGAGAATCTTTTTATCGATTTCATCTATTTTTGCCATGCTCTTATTTTCTCTCGTTTTTTTCTAGGAGGAGGCCAAAGGAAACCATCCCCGCCAGCGTATCCACGCGCATCGATTGTTCCATTTGAATTTTATAGAGTCCTTTTTGAGGAAATTTCAAAGCAGGATATACAAGAAATTTTTTCTCATAGATATCACCAAAACCAGCACCTTTCGGTTTCCCCGTCTTTGGGTCATATAAAATAGCTTCGGCTAAGCCTTTTTGTATTGTTTTGCCTTTTGCATCCATAATGCTAGGGCTGAAATACAAATTGTAAAAAGGGTAGGAGTTATTTTGTCGCAACACGGCATACACCGCATAGCTGCTGACAGAATCGGGAATAGTTACTTTGAAAACTACGGGTTGCTTTTGAATCCAACCCATTTCATCAAAACTTTTTGTCTCGTTTAAAGCAACTCCAGCGTCACCACAGGCGGTTAGCAGTAGGCCCAATAGTATGATTATTCCAAAACTAAGCTTCAGGGGTAGGTGCTGCACCATCTCTAGGAGGTCTTGGTTTAAACTTCTTTTTCTTCTTGAATGGCTTCGGTGTAGCCGTTGATCCATCCGCCTGAGGCGCATTGCCTTCTGGACGGGTTTGTCCCTCCTGTGCTTCCGGACGAGGTCCGCGGTTTTCACCTTCTGGACGTGGTCCTCGGTTTTCACCTTCTGGACGCGGCGGTCTAGGTCCACGATCCGGACGAGGTCCGCGATCTTGCCCTTCCGGACGAGGTCCGCGGTTTTCACCTTCTGGACGCGGCGGTCTAGGTCCACGATCCGGGCGAGGCCCACGATCTTGTCCTTCTGGACGTGGTCCGCGATTACCACCTTCCC
Source organism: Aquirufa sp. A-Brett2-15D (assembly GCF_054558735.1). NCBI lineage: Bacteria > Pseudomonadati > Bacteroidota > Cytophagia > Cytophagales > Flectobacillaceae > Aquirufa > Aquirufa sp. A-Brett2-15D. The sequence goes on from NZ_JBSKFT010000004.1 coordinate 93,934, forward strand.
GATTTCCACCTGGCTTGCGGTTATTGCGATTTCCTGATTTTACACCACCATATTTCTTATCCATCCGCTCTAAATCAGAGTTTAGCTCAGATAACGTAGGTTTTTCCACTGTAGGAGCATCTGGATTCAGATCCTCAAACGACTCGGGAATAATACCTTTTTTATTTAAATCAACGATTTCCGCTACGCGATCACAACTCACCGGAATCCAAATAGCTTCCTCTCCCACAATGCCAAACCACATCATCCGCTTGAAAATATCCGTCTTTTGAAGGACAGCTTCCCCGCGCTTAGTTTTAATTCGGCCTTCGATGGCTGGAATGCTTTTAAGGGCATCCATATAAGTCTCTAATTCGTAGTTCAAACAGCATTTCAAGCGACCACATTGACCACTTAATTTAACTGGGTTGAGGGATAGATTCTGGTAGCGTGCCGCTGAGGTGGTCACGTTTTTGAAATCAGATAACCAAGTAGAGCAGCACAACTCACGTCCACAAACCCCGATTCCACCTAATCGACCCGCCTCTTGGCGTAATGAAATCTGTTTCATCTCGACCCGAATCTTAAATTCGGTCGCGAGTAATTTGATTAATTCTCGGAAATCGACACGGTCTTCTGAAGAATAATAGAAGGTCGCTTTTGATCCATCGGATTGGAATTCCACATCCGATAATTTCATATTTATCTTAAGATCATGGATGATTTGACGGCCACGGTACATAGTGGGTAAATCGCGCGCCATCGATAGCTCATGCTTTTCGATGTCTTTATCCGTTGCAAAACGGAAGATCGTTTTGATCTTATCGTCGTCTTTGATGTTTTTCTTCAATAATTGAAGCCTAACTAATTCCCCTTGAAGGGAAACGACGCCTAATTGGGTTCCGCTGCTCGAATCGACCATCACGGAATCCCCCGTATGCAATTCTAAAACATCCGCATTACGGAAATATTCTTTTCTACCCCCTTTGAACTTCACCTCTACGATGTCGTAGCGTTGAAAAGAAGGTACATCTAGGTCTGAAAGCCAGTCAAAGACATTCATTTTATTGCAGCCACCGGTGCCACAGCCGCCATTACTTTGACAACCTTTTACTTCACCAGTTTCGCTCGCAGATCCACAAGATCCGCTAGAACACGATTTACATGCCATATCTTAATACATCTAATCCGATGTCTCGTCTAAAGTTTTTGCCTTCGAATTGAATGGTTTGAGCGGCCTTTTGTGATTTCTGGATTGCTCTTTCCAAGGTATTCGAAGTCCCAGTTACGGCCATTACACGGCCACCACTGGTACTAATTTCACCGTCTTTCGACGTTGTTCCTGCGTGGAAAACGATCGCGTCTTCCACTTTTTCTAGCCCTGATAGGACATCGCCTTTGCGGTATTCTTCTGGATATCCACCTGCGACTAACATCGTAGTAACAGCGAATTGATCCAAAATCGAAATTTTTTGTTCGCTCAGCGTGCCATTAGAGGCTGCAATTAACAAAGATAGGAAATCTGATTCGATTCTTGGTAAAACTACCTCGGTTTCAGGATCCCCCATTCTTGCATTGTATTCGATCACATAAGGCTCGCCTTCGTGGTTCATTAAACCGATGAAGATGAATCCTTTGTAGTCAATATTTTCGGCTTTCAAACCTTTCACCGTCGGTTCGATCACTTTGGCACGAACCACCTCCATGAATTTTTCATTCGCAAATGGAACCGGTGAGACCGCTCCCATTCCTCCCGTGTTTAAACCTTCGTCATTTTCGCCAATGCGCTTATAATCTTTCGCCTCAGGAAGGACCACATAATTTTCTCCATCTGATAGGACAAAAACAGATAATTCGATGCCTCGAAGGAATTGTTCAATCACGACTTTAGAACTTGCATCGCCAAACTTCGCCTCTAAAAGCATCTCATTCAAAGCAGTTTCAGCCTCTTGAAGGGTTAATGCGATAATTACCCCTTTCCCAGCCGCTAATCCATCTGCTTTTAACACGATGGGAAGAGATTGTTTTTGAAGGTAGGCTATGCCGTCAGCAATCGTATCTTTTGTAAATGTTTGTGACGCAGCTGTAGGAATGCCGTATTTATGCATAAAGTTCTTCGAGAAGTCTTTACTGCCTTCGATTTGGGCTCCGTCTGCGCCAGGGCCTACAATGCCCACGTGTTTTAGATCGTCGTGTGATTCGATAAAGTCTCGAACGCCTTTTACAAGAGGTTCTTCTGGACCTACCACCACTAATCCGATGTCATGTTTGCGAATGGCCGCCACGATTCCTTCAAAATCGGTCACACCGATAGCTAAATTCGTTCCGCATTGTGCGGTTCCTGGATTACCAGGGGCAATGTATAAATTACCTAGGATAGGGCTTTGGCTAATCTTCCAAGAAAAAGCGTGTTCACGGCCTCCAGCACCTAAAATTAAAACGTTCATATGTTGATTAATTGGCTAATTCACTTAAAAACTTAATACGCATTAATCGAAGTTCCTCTTCGGTCACATCTTCAATCTCACAATTTTCTAATGCATCCGCGATGTCATCAGTGTCAGCAGACATAAAATATTCGTAAATCTCGTCTTGCTTATCTAGCTCGATGACCTGATTAATGTAATAGTCCAGGGTAAGTTTCGTTCCAGAGAAGCAGATTGTCTCGATTTCCTCTATCAATTCCGCCATGCTGACCTCTTTTTGTTCGGCAATCAGGTCTAAGTCGATTTTACGATCCACTTGTTGGATGATGTAAATCTTTATTTTGGACTTATTAACCGTCGATTTAACCACCACTTCTTTCGCTGTTTCGATCTCGTTTTCCTCCACATAGCGATTAATTACTTCGATGAAAGGTTTACCAAATTTCACCACTTTACCCATTCCTACCCCGTTGATTTGGGCCATTTCGTCCTGTGTAGTCGGATAAGTGGTTGCCATTTCTTCCAAAGAAGGATCCTGGAAAATAACGTAAGGAGGTAAATTTTTCTCTTTCGCAATTTTCTTGCGTAGGGTTTTCAGAATTTCGAAAAGCGCATCATCATAGGCTTTCGCGCCTAATGCCGCGCTATCATCATCACTTTCTGTAGGCTCTGCCTCTTTTTCGTAGTCATGATCTCGGTAAAAGGTAATAGGGAAGGATTGCTTTAGGAAAGCGGTACCGGCCTTAGAAATTTTAAGAACACCATAATTTTCGATGTCTTTTTCTAGGAGGCCAAAGATCGCCATTTGCTTAATAAACGAGATCCAAGGTGATTTTTCGTCTTCGATGGGCACTGGCTTTGATGCGGTTTTGCGCATTTTCGGCTTCTTAGGCGTGTCCTCATCTGAATCGTCGTCATCATCGTCGTCGTCCTCATCTACTTCAGGGCTAATCCAGGAAAGATTTTTTCCTGTCCCAAACAAGGATAACTTCTCCTGCTCGTGGCTCGCAATGAAGGAATTGGATTTACCTACTAAGAAGTCTGCGATGTGTTCGGCGTCGAATTGATCCCCCGTTTGTTGCACTGCTTTCAAGACCAAACTTACTTCGTCTTCAGCCTTAAAAGTAGGTGTAGGGTGCATACAATTATCACAGAATCCGCAGTTTTCTGCCATGTGCTCTCCAAAATAATGCAATAATTGCTTACGTCGGCAAACACCTAAATTCGTGTAATAGACCATTTCAGATAGTAGAATTTTGGCATTCTCCTTCTCTGTAACGGCTTTATCTTTATTAAACTTATCTAATTTCAATATATCGTCGTAGGTATAAAATAGGATACAAGTCCCATCTAAACCATCGCGTCCAGCCCGCCCCGTTTCTTGGTAATAACCCTCTAATGATTTAGGGGCGTCATAGTGAATCACAAAACGCACATCAGGTTTATCGATTCCCATTCCAAAAGCGATCGTCGCCACCATCACATCCACCTCTTCATTCAAGAAAGCTTCTTGATTCGACATTCTTACCTGTGGTTCTAATCCGGCGTGGTAGGGCAGGGCTTTCACACTATTCACGTGCAATAATTCAGCAATTTCCTCTACGCGCTTTCTTGAAAGGCAATAAATGATTCCCGCTTTCCCGTTATGCGACTTAATGAAACGAATTAATTGCTTGTCTATATCTTTCTTCGAGCGGATCTCATAATAGAGATTCTTGCGATTGAAGGAGGTTTTAAATACGGTTGCATCTTCTAGATTTAAGGTCTTTTGGATGTCGATTTGCACCTTCGGTGTCGCCGTTGCCGTTAAAGCAATGATGGGCATTTTCTCATCGATCGTCTCGATGATGGTACGTATTTTGCGGTATTCAGGTCTGAAATCATGTCCCCATTCCGAGATGCAATGTGCCTCATCGATGGCTACGAAGGAGATTTTAGCTTGTTTTAAGAAGTTCAAGTTCTCTTGCTTATTCAGCGATTCTGGGGCGATATATAATAATTTAACGACTCCAGAAATGACCTCAGCTTTTACGCGGTTGATTTCAGCACGCGTTAAAGAGGAATTTAAAAATTGAGCATTAATGCCAAAAGCCACCATTTGGTCCACTTGATTCTTCATCAAAGCGATTAATGGGGAGATGACGATGGCTGTTCCCTCCATCACAATAGCAGGTAATTGATAACAAAGCGATTTACCCGCGCCCGTAGGCATCAGAACAAAGCTATTCTTGCCTTGAACGGTATTTAAAATAATGGCTTCTTGTTCTCCCCTAAATTGGCTGAATCCAAAGGTTTTTTTTAGCTGTTCCTTTAAGCTATCGATAGTTATTGGATGGGGCATAATTTGATTATATGTGATGTTTCGGCGATTGTTAATTTCTGCGGGCTTCTACTTATCTTTGCCCCTATAAATTCTTCTAACATTGAAATTAAGCAAAAATATCCAATCTACAGCAAAAAATGTTTTAACTCAGGAAGCAGAGGCAATTCTGCAAGTGAGCGCCGGAATTAATTCCCGTTTTGAGGCTTGTGTGGAACATTTATTAAGTATTCCAGGAAGAATTGTATTTACAGGAATAGGTAAGTCGGCCATTATTGCCCAAAAAATCGTCGCCACCATGAACTCCACCGGGACTCCGGCTTTGTTTATGCACGCGGCGGATGCGATTCATGGGGATTTAGGAATGATTCAGGACGGCGATGCGGTGATTTGCATTTCGAAGTCTGGCGATACGCCGGAAATAAAGGTGTTAGTGCCGTTGATTAAGCGTTTGAAAGTGAAGTTAATTGCGATGGTTTCGAATAAGAATTCTTATTTAGGCCAGCAATCTGATTATATATTACATGCCTTAGCGGATCAAGAGGCAGATTTATTGAATCTAGCACCTACCACATCCACGACGGTAGCTTTGGCTTTAGGCGATGCGCTAGCGGTTTGTTTGTTAGAATGCAAAGGATTTACGGCGGATGATTTTGCCAAATACCATCCAGGCGGCGCCCTAGGCAAACGCCTTTATTTAAAAGTGGCGGATCTTTATCCGATACACGAGTTTCCTGCTATTCCGCATTCCGCATCTATTCAAGAGGCCATTCACGAGATTTCATCGAAGCGTTTAGGCGCCACAGCGGTGTTAGACGCGAAAGGGGATTTAGTGGGAATCATTACAGACGGTGACGTTCGCCGTACGTTAGAGAATTCGAAAGATTGGTCTACTATCGTTTTGGCGGATATGATGAATACAACTCCCAAAACGATTGAAGTGGAGGCATTTGCTACCGAAGCTTTGGCACTCATGCAAAGTAAAAATATCACACAGTTGGTGGTGACGGCAAATAAAAAGGCCGTGGGATTTGTACATCTCCACGACCTGTTGAAAGAGGGTATCGTCTAAAATTTACCGCATACGATTCGACGATTGCACTAGCATCTCGTCCTTGCGGATCAAACGGTTCGCAATCATATTCGCTAGCAGCGAAACCACCAACGCGTAGAATCCGTAACCATATTTGCCCTGAATCTCTGGCTCAAAAGTAGGCACCGCCTCCTTGAAAATTACCCAAAAAGCATAACCCATCGCTCCTGCTAATACCAGGGAATTGATCAAACCTAGCATCATTTGACGGATACGGTTTTTGAATGAGAAGACAGTCACTAAGGTGATTATCGTCGATAAAGTCACTAAAAGTGCGATCGCGATGGTACTATGCGCCGCCACTTCTTTTTCGTTTTGGAATAATTGCCATTGGTTGGCGAAAAGCTCGGCTTTTTGGCCAGATGAACCTATTTTTTGCCAAATAGAAATGCCCGATGTCGCGATACTATTCGCAATGATTACTAGGGCTAAGAAAATGGATTGTGGTCTCTGAATCATATTTTTATCAATTAATAGGCGAAATTACGCATTTTCTACAAAAAGCTTCGCTGCAATTTTTGCCGAAGATAAACAAAGCGGAATTCCACCTCCCGGATGGACGCTACCACCCACCCAATACAGGTTTTTGATGGCATTTCTATAATTCGGATGGCGTAAAAAGGCCGCAAAGCGGTTGTTCGAGGCATTTCCATAGAGTGCGCCACCAGAAGAAGAGGTTCGTTCTTCGATGCGTATCGGGTCTAAATAATCCTCTGCCACGATGTGTTTCGCTACATCCACGCCTAAAGTTCTCGAAATTTTCTCGATCACATTTTTACGCATTTTCGCCACGAGCGCATCCCAATCCTGCCCTTCGTTCGCCGGAACGTTCATCAAAATGAACCAGTTTTCGCCACCTTCCGTGGCATCGTTCTTTTCCATTTTAGAAGAGATGTGCAAGTAAATGGTGGGGTCGTTGTTGATGGTTTTGTCCTCGAAGATGGCCTTAAATTCGCCTTGATAATCGTCTGAGAAGAATATGTTGTGTACGCCTAATTCGTCGAAGCTGCGGTCCATTCCCCAGTAGAAGATGATGCCGGAACTGGATTTGGGCTGGGTTAATAGCTTCTTAGGCGCTGGTTCTTGTGACAGTAATTTCTCGTAACTCGGCCGAATGTCCGCGTTGCTGGCGATGTAATCGAATGTGTACGAACCTTTGTTTGTCTCTAGACCTGTGGCGGTATTATTTTCCGTCACTATTTTAGAAACCTTTTCCTCTAAATGAAACTTCACGCCTAATTCCGTTGCCAGGCGATGCAAAGCACGCGGAATGCTAATAATGCCTCCTTTCGGAAAAAAGGCACCGATATTGTATTCTAAATGGGGGATGATCGATAAAGTTGCAGGCGTTTGGTAGGGATCCGAGCCATTATAGGTGGCATAGCGGTCGAATAATTGAACCGTTTTAGGGTTCTTAAAACGCCGCTGGTGAGAGCGGTGCATCGTACTGAATAAGCCCAAACGGTGCAGGTTCGCATAACCTTTTAGCGCTTTTGGTCCTGTCCACGTAGATAAAGAATGTAAGGAATTGTCTAAAAACAATTCGCTAATGATGTGGTAATTCTCGCCGATTCCGCGTAAAAAACTCGCCACATTTTCCGACGATTCGCCTAGAGAAGCCGCGATCGCCGCCGCCGTTTCTTCCGGTGCAGCGTTCGTCTGCAGGCGGGTGCCATCTTCCCAAAAGTAGCGGCAAATCTCCGGCAATCGCTCATAAGAGAAATAATCTCGGGGATTTTTACCTGCCAGCGTGAATAATTCATCCACTAAATGAGGCATCGTGAATAAGGACGGGCCGGCATCGAAACGAAAGCCATCCATTTCAATTTGGGCTAGTTTGCCACCGACATAGGCATTAGCCTCGAAAACACTGACTTCGTGCCCTGCTACCGCGCTGCGAATGGCAAAGCCCAAGCTACCCATACCTGATCCGACTATTCCTATTTTTGGCATAACTCAAAATTAGCTAAAAAAGAATAAAAGGGTAAATGTTTTTCACTCCCTGACCTTTTCCGTAATTTTGCTCGAATTTTAAATTTTTCTATGCTACGTACACATACAAATGGCGAATTGCGCATCGAACACGCGGGCACCGAGGTAATACTTTGTGGCTGGGTTCAGCGCTCACGAGATAAAGGGGGAATGATTTGGGTGGATCTTCGGGATCGTTACGGAGTCACTCAATTGATGTTAGAGGAAGGAAAATCGTCTGCGGAGGCTTTAACGCTAGCCCGTAGTTTAGGTCGTGAATTTGTGGTGGAGGCTAAAGGTATAGTGGTAGAGCGATTGTCTAAAAACGATAAGATGCCTACCGGAGATATTGAAATCAAAGTGAGCGAGTTACGCGTATTGAATCCCGCTAAATTACCTCCTTTCTTAATTGAAGATGAAACGGATGGTGGCGATGATATTCGCATGAAATACCGGTATCTAGACTTGCGTCGTAATCCGATTCGTGAAAATTTGCAATTGCGTCACCACGTGGGTCGCGAAGTACGCAATTACTTAGATAAGCAAGATTTTATCGAGGTGGAAACACCCGTTTTAATTAAATCAACCCCAGAGGGTGCGCGTGATTTCGTGGTGCCCTCCCGGATGAATCCAGGCGAATTTTATGCCTTGCCACAGTCTCCACAAACCTTTAAGCAATTGTTGATGGTCTCGGGTTTTGACCGCTACTACCAAATTGTGAAGTGTTTCCGGGACGAAGATTTGCGCGCAGATCGGCAGCCAGAATTTACTCAAATCGACTGTGAAATGTCTTTCGTGGAGCAAGAAGATATCCTGAATATGTTTGAAGGATTGATTCGTCATTTGTTTCAAAACGTAAAAGGAGTCGACATCGGGACGGTGCCACGTATGACCTATGCGGACGCGATGAAAAACTATGGTTCGGACAAGCCAGATATTCGTTTTGATATGAAATTCGTGGAATTGAAAGGCGATGGCGTGGATTTGACGTCAGGAAAAGATTTCCAAGTTTTTGATACGGCGAACACGGTAGTCGGTATTTGTGTGAAAGGTGCAGCCGAATATACCCGCAAGCAACTGGATGAATTGACGGATTTTGTTCGTCGTCCACAGATCGGCGCAAAAGGTTTAATTTATGCCCGCGTTCAACCAGATGGCGTGGTGAAATCATCCGTAGATAAATTCTATTCTGAAGCAGATTTAGCGACTTGGGCAGCGGCGTTTAGCGCGGAGCCAGGGGACTTAATTTTAGTGCTTTCAGGCGATGGAGACAAAGCGCGCAAGCAATTGAACGAATTACGTTTAGAGATGGGAACACGTATGGGATTACGTGATCCGAATAACTATAAAGTACATTGGGTAGTGGATTTCCCACTATTAGAATACGGTGAGGAGGAAGATCGCTGGTTTGCGATGCACCATCCATTTACTAGTCCTAAGCCAGAGGATATTCCGTTGATGTTAGCTGGGGAATTGGGTAAAGTTCGCGCGAACGCATACGATTTAGTCGTGAATGGCGTGGAAGTAGGAGGAGGTTCGATTCGTATTTTCCAAAAAGACCTGCAATCGAAAATGTTCGAAGTACTTGGATTTACTCCGGAGGAAGCGCAAGCTCAATTCGGATTCTTATTAGATGCCTTTGAATATGGGGCGCCGCCGCACGGTGGTTTAGCCTTTGGTTTTGACCGCCTTTGCTCGTTATTTGGTGGAACAGATTCGATACGCGATTACATTGCTTTTCCTAAGAACAATGCGGGACGTGACGTGATGATTGATTCTCCATCTCCTTTAGCGCAAGCTCAGTTAGATGAATTGAAGATTAAGACGACGGTATAATTTAATTTACTGAATAGAATGAAAGAAGGGGCCGCGCAGCGGCCCCTTCTTTTTTTGTTAAAGCTCGTATTTAAACACCGGGCTTTCCCATTCTCCGGCGTTGATATTCAACACCTCTTTAATCTCGCCTTTGTGGATATCGAATACCCAACCGTGCAAGTGAGGGAATTGGCGTTTTTTCCAAGCTTTCTGGACGATAGACGTCTTGGCTAAGTTTTGGATCTGTTGCGCGACATTCAATTCCACTAGTTTATTGAAGCGAGCCGTTTCATCCTTGATGTCATGCAAATCTTCGTAGTGTTTTTCATAGACCTCTTTGATGTTGCGAAGCCATTTATTAATTAGGCCAAAATCTTGATTGGTCATCGCCGCTTTCACCCCACCACAATTATAGTGTCCGCAAACGATAATGTGTTTCACCTCTAAAACCTCTACGGCATATTGCAAAACGGATAATAAATTAATATCTGTATGCACTACCATATTTGCCACATTTCTATGAACGAAAATATCACCTGGACCCACATTCGTGATTTCTTCCGCAGGTACGCGGCTGTCAGCACAACCGATCCAAAGGAAAAGAGGGGTTTGGGTTTTCGACAAATTGTCAAAATAGGACGGGTCTAATTCTAGTCTTTCACTAGCCCAAGCCTTATTACTCAAAAGTAATTTTTTGTATTCTTTCATGATTATTTCTGTTTTAAATCTGCCTCAATCCCTCTTTCGTGAGCTGTGGCGATAAATTCTTGAATAAGTAAATTAATGTCGTGGTCCATGAAATGGACTTTGGAAATATCAATAAATACCTCAGATCCCGTTGGAATCTTCCGTAGCGCTTCTTTTAAGGCCATTTTGTGTAAGAAAGTTACGTCCTTTTGGAATTTAATTAATACCTCATTTCCCTTTATGAAAACGGTGAAGACAGACGAATAATTCGTCAGTACGACGAATACTAAGCCTACCAAAGTCCCGATAAAGATTCCCCATAACAAGTCTACACCTACGACCACGGCGATAGTGACTAAAAAGGGAACCCATTGCTTCCAACCTTCTGCAATCACTTTTTTGAAACCGGAAGGATGGGCAAGTTTATAGCCCGTGTACAATAAAACACTGGCTAAACAGGCTAATGGTATTTTATTCAAATACAGCGGCAAAGCAAGCACCGCGACAAGAAGTAAAATACCATGGAAAAATCCAGACATGCGGCTTTTTCCACCTGAATAGACATTTGTGGAGGATCGCACAATCACCGAAGTAATAGGAATCCCGCCTAATAATCCACTGGTTACATTTCCCACACCTTGCGCTAAAAGCTCTCTATCTGGTGACGAAATTCGCTTTAAGGGGTCTAATGAATCTGTCGCCTCTAAGGATAATAAGGATTCTAGTGAAGCAACAATCGCTAATGTCAAGGCGATGGAATACACTTTGGAATTTGTAAGAAAACTCCAATCAGGCGAAACTAATCCACCCCAAAGCTCGCTAGTCGAAGCAAAAATGGGCAGATTCACCATGTGGTCTTTCGAATCCCCTAAATACCAATCAGGCGCCCATAAAGCAAAACTTTCATTCATCGCCACTCCCGCCAAAACCACAAATAAGGAGGCAGGAAGCGCATTCATAAAGCGAAATGTTTCACCTAGCTTCGTCCAAGAAAACAGAATAATTAATCCGATGGCAGAAATGAGTAAAGCCCCAGCTTTCAGGGTAGAAAAGGAGGCTAAAATTTCCGAAAAGGTATTTTTTCCATCTTTTTGGTTAAATTCTAATTCTCCAATAAAGTCCAAATCATCCCCAATGGCATGTGGAATTTGCTTTAAAATAATAACAATTCCGATCGCAACTAACATGCCTCGAATGACAGATGAAGGGAAGAATCCACCGATTTTACCCAACTTCAGCAGCCCAAGTGCAATTTGAATTACACCGGCAAGTATGACAGCTACTAAAAAGCCCGGAAATGAACCTAATTCAATAATGGCTGTCGCCACGATGATGGTTAATCCTGCAGCTGGGCCACTGACAGACAGTTCTGATCCCGATATAAGAGAAACGATAATTCCTCCCACGATACCAGCCACAAGGCCAGCTAATAAGGGAGCTCCAGAAGCTAAAGCGATACCTAGGCAAAGGGGTAAAGCGACTAAAAAGACTGCAATTCCTGATTTCCAATCCCCTTTAATGAAGGATTGAATGTATTCTGATTGTTTCATAAAGTTGTTTAAATGGTTGTAGAAAATCAATTAAACAGTAAAATCAGGCGGGGTTTGGTGGATATTCAAATATCCTGAGGCAAGATCAGCGTCTTCCCCAGGAATTAGTAGTCGAATTGAACTGTACGAAAATGCATATGGATGCAAATGGTGAACATAGTCCGAATTTTCGGTTGAATCCTCATCCACTAAATCTTCATCATCTGAGTTAATCGGAGGGATATTTTCAGACTTGTGCTGGGAAAGAGGTTCTTTGGTCTGAAAAATCACTTTCGATTGTTGATCTCGTTCCTGAATTAAAATAGGCTCGGAGGTATCGAATTTATCCTTTGCGAATATCCATTCTTTTTTCAAGCGACCGCCACGACCAAACTCGTGGTATTCTCTCCAGCGGCCTACTTTTACGCTATCGTCTAAGCGACCGTCTTCCTTAAGACTTCCACTCGGATAGAAGGAATAATAGGTGCCGCGCACTTTCCCATAAAAGCGAGGAATGACCTCTTGAATTTTCTTTTTAGACGCATCGTAATAATGAATGATAGACCCTGATGTATACCCTTTTTCGAAGTAGACCTTATTTTCTAATTCATTTTCAGGGCCATAGTTTTCCCAGCGCCCATCCTTCGCGCCCATAAAGTAGAAACCTTCCTCGATGAGTTTTTGATTCACATATTTCTTGAAAGGTCCGTGGCAGACTTGAGCGTTCTTCGCGTCTTTTAATGGAATCGAAACAACGCGGGATTGTGATGGGTCAAAGATGAAAATATCTTGTGAATAGGGGCTTAAAACCTCATCTTCTATATATTTGACTACATTAACTTCTTCCACGGTCATTCGAACGCCACTTCCGTAATTGCCTAGTTTGCGTTCGGTTTTGATGCCTTCGTATTCGTCTTTTGGTTGAAATTTTTTCTTAGCGGTTTTGACTATTTTTTTGCCCAAATCCTTCACACCCAAGCTCTCAATAAAGGCTTTGCTATCTTCTTTGAATTTTTTCGCTTCCGCCGCTTTGTCTTCTAAACCTGTAGAGAATCGACCGCTAAATAATCCTTTTTCATGAACAGAGGTGTCTATGAGGGGTTTATTGGTCGTAATAGCTCTATTCTGTGCTTGAACGAAAAGGCTCAAACAAATAAGTAGACAGAAAAGGGGTAAACGAGTCAGCATTATAAGCGCACTATAAATTTTCCCAAAACTACGAATTAAACTTATTACCTCAGAGACTTTGTGTATTTTTGTAAGGATTTTTTGAGGCCTTATTGGATTACAACATTGGAAAAAGAAGCAAAAATATATGTAGCTGGACACCGCGGAATGGTGGGTTCCGCTATCGTTAGAAAATTACAAAGTGTAGGATATACGAATTTGTTGCTGAAGACTTCAGCTGAATTAGACCTACGTGACCAAGCGAAGGTAGCTGCTTTCTTTGCCAGCGAAAAACCTGATTATGTGTTTTTAGCAGCCGCTAAAGTAGGCGGAATTATAGCGAACAGCACCTATCGAGCCAATTTTTTGTACGAAAATTTGGCCATCCAAAACAATATCATTCACGCCTCATTTGTGAATAAAGTCAAGAAATTACAATTCTTAGGTTCGTCTTGCATTTACCCTAAATTAGCGCCTCAACCTCTAAAAGAGTCTTATTTATTAAGTGGATATCTGGAGGAGTCGAATGAGCCTTATGCGATTGCGAAGATTGCCGGCATTAAAATGTGCGAGGCCTACCGGGCACAATACGGATGTGATTTCATCTCGGTGATGCCTACGAATCTCTACGGTCCGAATGATAATTATGATTTAGAAAACTCCCACGTGTTGCCTGCCATGATTCGAAAGTTTCACGAAGCAAAAGAACGCGGTGATGCTTCCATGACTCTTTGGGGAACAGGATCCCCAATGCGCGAATTTTTACACGCGGATGATTTAGCGGAAGCTTGTGTCTATCTAATGGAAACCTACAGCGATTCTGAACTGGTGAACATCGGGACAGGAATTGACGTAACGATTAAAGCATTAGCCGAAACGGTAAAGCAAATCGTTGGATTTGAAGGGGCTATTCAATGGGACTCAACTCGCCCCGATGGTACCCCCAGAAAATTGATGGATGTATCTAAATTGCATTCATTAGGTTGGAAACATAAAATTGAATTGAAAGACGGGATCGCTTTAGCTTACCATGATTTCTTAACGAATGTCAATATTCGCAAATAATGGAGTCTAAAGAGTGGTTTAGTACCTGGTTTGATTCCCCTTATTATCACATTCTGTATGCGCAGCGGGACGAAAGTGAAGCGGCAGGTTTTATTACCTCACTTCAACAAAAGCTACGTTTAACTGCCGGAGCACGTGTTTTAGATGCGGCCTGCGGAAAAGGTCGTCACGCCATCACGTTAGCGCAACTGGGATTCACCGTGGACGCCTTTGATTTATCCCCTTCGAATATCGAGGCAGCCCAAGAGTTTGAAAACAAAGATCTCTTGTTTTTTGTGCACGATTTACGGGAACCTTTGCCTTTAGAAAATCACTACGATGCCATCTTTAATTTCTTCACTAGTTTTGGCTATTTCGATGATCAAAATGACAATCAAAAAGCCTTTAATACCTTCTCTGCAGGTTTAAAAGAGGGAGGCTTATTAGTGTTGGATTTCTTCAATCCGACCTATATTCTAGCGAATTTAGTCCCTATAGAAACGGTAGAACGAGACGGAATTTCTTTCCAGATAAAGCGTTGGTCAGAGGCAGGATACTTGTATAAATCAATTGATTTTACAGATAATGGGCAAAACTATTCTTTCGTAGAAAAAGTGGAATTAGTGGCGAAGAATAACTTCATCGCCTATGCCGCACAAGCAGGATTTATCCTAGTCGACCTGAAAGGCGACTACAGACTAGCGCCTTTCGATGAGGCAGTATCGCCTCGAATGATCTTTGTTTGGGCTAAAACTAAAACTACAACTAAAATTTAATTCTTCTGAAATTTAATGGTTACCTGGTTTTCTAATTCTGGGAAATTCAGTACATAATTTCCAGCCGGTAAAGCGGAGATATCTACCCTTAAGCTATAATCTCTACTCTCCACTTTATAATCTCTCATCTCCCTCCCTTGCATATCACTGATACGGATTCGGTAGGAGGATGCTACAAAAGGGCTAGGGATTGCAATGTGTAATTCTTCGCTGGCCGGATTAGGGAAGGCATAAAAAGTTGAATAAGGATTGTCAGCCGTGGCAGCTAAAATCGTTATGCCATAAGATGCGGAGGCTAAACAGCCATTGGCATCCTTTAATTTCACTTTATAAATACCATTAGCTGTCGGTTTATACGTAGTGGCTGTAGCTCCTGAGATGGCTACGTCGTTCAAATACCATTGGATCTCTGTTCCAGCAGATGTCGTCAAAATACCTTGATTAAAGGTGATTAACGGTTCTAATGGACTCGTTACTGTAATAGTGGACGCAGGTGATAATACAGGACAAATGCCATCGAAGCTTGAATACAACGCGTAAGCTCCTGAGGTACTTACCTCTAATTTATTCGTTGTAGCTCCAGGAATGGCTACACTATTTTTATACCATTGGTAGGTAGGCGTTCCGGAGGCAGGAGTACCTGTTAACAGTAACTTGTCACCTTGGCAAAGTTTAGAAGCCCCTGTCGGACTAACAGCGACCACAGGACTAGTGCCCGTCGTGACATTCACTTGTACTCTCGGGCTAGGGCAGGCATACGATTTGAACTTCATGCCATATAGGTAATAGTAGGCAGATTGAATTTCCGCTCCATTAAATAAAGCACTAGTTAAACTAAGTACTCCAGGAATGGTATAAGGGTAGCCTATATTTGTTACGGCATTCACTGTATCTGCTTTCGTACGATTACTTCTGAAAATAGACGCGCCATTTGAACATACATGGGATAATAAGTATTTACCAGCCTTAGGGAACGGTAGATTTAAGGTCACCGTTTGTCCTGGGTCCGTTTTATCGTCGATTAATTGACTGTTTACTGTAGTGGCGTTAGCAGAAGTTCGAGTTGCGGTCAGATCTTTCGCAACGGAGGCGATTAATTCGCCCGTGTCTTTGTCAAATATTCCAAAAGTCACCGTTCCTGAGGTACCTATGTATACGACTGCTGACTCTAAAATAGTAGGTTGGGTGACAACGAAAATAGGTTCAGGGCCAAAGTTGCTGTAGTAATTACCTGACCCAAAATCTGCTTTTGTCGCCGGGCCCATTGTCGTACTTAAATTATCAAATGCCGCATAAAAAGTCCCGGTAGACGGTGTTTTCAATGTCGCTCCGGCACCTAAAAATGTTGTACCATTATACCAAAGCGGACTACCAGTAGTCGCTGCTAAATTCAATTCAGTTGCTCCGCTACAAATCGTTCCCGTAACCACAGGTGAGGCTGGATTTTCAATCGTTTTGCTAATTGTGAATAAGTCATTCGCTGAATTTTGGTCGGCTGTTAACTGTGTTTTCAGCTCGAAGGAATAGCTAGATCCCGCCACTAAGGTCACGTTTCCGGAAAGTGTTACATCTACTTCTCTGCCTGAAGCTAAACTACTTACAGTTCCAGTAGCAGTACCTATAGTCGAGGTACCAGATTTAATTTCTAATAAAACTGGAACATTTGTTTGAGTCAAAGATCCCGCATTTTTTATGCGGGCCACAAAATTAGTCACTCCATTGCTAGCGCAAAAACCAGGAGTGATTTGAGCAATGGAAACGGCGGAAACATCTTTCGAAGCCTGTAAGATTTGCAAAGCATAATCCTTAGATTCTCCAGAGCTAATTCCTCCACAGGATGGCGCAGATCCTGTGCCATTTTCTGCTACCCAACGCATTCGGTAATAATTATCTTGCTTTAAGGTGCTTGGAATGCTTATTGTAGTGGCAGTATTTGCCGAATTAAATAACTCCTCTCCTGAATCGATAAAATCTCCATCTTGATTCCAATCTGCGTATAAGCGGACCTGTCTAGATCCGGATCCGGCAAAATTAAATTTCACTGGAACTGCAGCTCCAAATTCTGCAGTAAATGCCGGTTTAAGCCCGGTTGAATCCTTGACCGTTCCTAAGGTAAATGTTTGAAAATTAGTCGTGGTAGTCGTGGGAGTAATAGCACAATAAGCCGTTCCACCTATTCCTGAAGCCGCTATTCCAAAGTCTTGAACGCTATTCTTTAAGGTACCTTTGTGGCTAACTGTTAAGGTAAATGTCTGTCCAGGAAGGGTATTAGGGATAACTATTTGCTCTACATTATCGCGGATATTATCACCGGGGATAGCTAAGCCTGCAGGGTTCGCAGGGTCTAAGATGAAAGGTAAATAAGTCGTCGAACCACTAGTTAAACGTATGTCTAGATCATTTACTAATCGGGGAGTACGGTCATTCAAAGCTGATGACGTCGACGCTTCTGGATCTGTCCAGGCGATCGTTGCCTTTAAAGGGCCATTGCCTGAACTTGTAAATGTGTAGGTTTTTGTTTGCCCTTGATTTAATTTCTCCTCTTTTAGTAAATGGCCGTTTCCATCATTTCGCACTAAAGCCGCCGCTCTATCTAATTGAATCAATCCAAAACCCGTTTTATAGTCTGGGCCTAGTGCATCCATATCTAAAGCAGTATGTATCGCCACCGCTTTTAAAGTGGAAGATAACATAAAGGTATTTTTATTTAGACGATTGTATAATTGTTGAATTAAATAGAGAGAACCTGCTGCTTGTGGAGAAGACATGGAAGTTCCACTTTTAGTATCGTAGGCTTTATCGTTTGAGTTATCTGTAGAGAACATACTGGTTCCTATGGCCATCACATCAGGTTTTACTCGTCCATCATCTGTAGGACCCCAGCTTGTAAAGCTTGAAATACTTACGTCGGATCCCTTCGTGGGAATAAGGGAAGAAATAGACGCAGCTCCTACCGTTAGGATGTTTTTCGATGTTCCAGAGGTAGAAATGATATCATATCCATCGTTTTTTGCTCTTGCTTTGTTAGATGAATCGCTCGTAGAACGTAAAAAATAGTATTCTCCTGAGGCAGGACCATTTTCATTTCTATTGTTTCCAGCTGATTTTACGATGAGGTAATTAGGGGCAGTGTAAGCGATGCGATCCCAGGTCTGGGTATTGGCGTCGTATAATCCGAATTTAAAATCCTCATTTTCACTTACCGCGTCATTTCCCCACCACTGCCATTTCTTTTTAGTTTCGTCGTATACCCAGCCAGCTTGATAACCGTAGGAGTGATTGCTTATTAATAAGGAGGTGGAAGCCGTACTCATTTCTGAATTATCATTCGAAAAATCCCAAAACTTCAAATCCGCCTCATAAGCCATTCCTTTCGCTGAAGGGCTAACGCCGCCTGCTACTAAAATTCCAGCTACGTGAGTAGCATGATCATTTGTACTCGCAGTTTGTGCTGGTGCTGCCGTAGCTCTACCACCGAATTCTTGATGGCTCGTTAATACTCCTCCGCCGTCCCACATTCCTAATTTTCCTTTTATTGAATCAGATTTACCTGTAAGTCCAGTGCCTAAAGTTCCGCCTGGATGTAGCAGGTTCGTCTTAGTCATCTTCGCCGCCTGCGCATTCGATTCAGCCTTTAAATAGAGTGCTTCCCCTATTTCAGAAAAGCCTTGGAAATGAAGGACTTTGTCTTTTCCTAAATCCAGTTTAAGCGGGATTCCTTTTTTCTTTGCGGTCGCCTGAGCGTTCTGATAAATTAAATCTTGTTCAACGCCGAATCGGTTAGCGCGCTCTTTGCGGAAGGATTCTTGTGCCAGTGCAGAGTAGCTGATCAGGAAAAGAAAGAATATACGTAGCTTCATAGAAGGCTAATTTAAGAAATTATTTTATTTCTACCTTAAACGTTTTTCGGTGGAGTATTGTTTGACCCTTTTCGAGTATGGCTTTTCTGTGTTGAAGCGTAGGATAGCCGGCATTCCGTTCCCAACCATAACCAGGGTGCTCAGAAGCTGCTTTTTCCATCCATTCGTCCCGGTAGGTTTTGGCCAAAATAGAGGCAGCAGCTATCGAAAAATACTTGGAATCCCCCTTCACAATGCAGGTATGCGGGGTTAAAGGGTAGCTATAAAAACGATTTCCGTCGACCAACAGGTGTTCCGGACGATGCGTTAATTTATCCACCGCTAAGTGCATGGCTAAAATGCTCGCTTTTAATATGTTGATTTCGTCAATTTTTGCCGCATCTACCTCCGCGATGGCATAATCAATCGCATATTCGCGCACTAAACGCTTTAATTCATTGCGTTGACGCAAGGTCATTTGCTTTGAATCCGTTAGAAAAGGATGGTGAAAATCCCGCGGCAAAATAACCGCTGCGGCAACTACTGGACCCGCTAAACAACCTCTCCCTGCTTCATCTAAGCCGGCTTCCAGCCCGATAGGTGCATAAAAGGGGAGCAGCGAGGACATGTTAGCGCTTGAATAATAAGCGTTTTCCCCGAACGGCTTCGTTGAACGAGCCATTGGAATAGGCCAGTTGACCAGAAACAAAGGTTTGTTCTACGGAGGCGGAAAAGGTTTGACCCTCTAAAGGCGACCAGCCACATTGGAATAGAATATTCTCCTTAGAAACGCTTGTCGGTTTTTGTAAATCAATGATTGCTAAATCAGCCCAATATCCCTCGCGAATGTAGCCGCGCTCTTCGATTTGGAAACAATCCGCTACGGCATGCGCCGTTTTCTCGGCGATGAGCTCGAGGCTTATGTGACCTTCCTTGGCAATTTCAATCATAATTAATAAGGGGTGTTGCACTAAGGGTAAACCTGCTGGCGACTTCCAAAATTCCTGGGATTTCTCCTCCCAGGTGTGTGGCGCGTGATCTGTGGCAATAATATCGAGTTCCCCGGAGACCAAAGCCTTACGTAAAGCCGCCTTGTGGCGCGCATCTTTAATCGCAGGATTGCATTTAATTTGATTGCCAAGCGTATCATATTGAGAGGCGTCAAACCAAAGGTGGTGCACGCAAACTTCTGCCGTAATTCTCTTGTCCTTCACCGCTTTACCCGTTTCAAACAAGGCTAATTCCTCCTCGGTGGAAATGTGCAAAATGTGCAATCGAGTATTGTTTTTCTTCGCTAAATCCACCGCCATCGAAGATGATAAATAGCAAGCTTCTTCGTTCCTAACTAAAGGATGGATGTAAGCAGGAGCGTTTTCTGGGTATTTTTCCTTGAAAACGGCCGTTCTAGCTCTTACCGTGGGTTCGTCTTCACAATGGGTCGCGATCAGCATTTCGCAGCTGGAGAATAATTTTTCCAAAGTCTGCGTATTATCTACCAGCATATTGCCCGTCGATGAGCCCATAAATATTTTAACTCCGCAAACATCGCGCGGATTTGTCTTTAAAACCTCCTCTAAATTATCATTTCCGGCCCCCATGAAGAAGGAGTAGTTTGCCAAAGATCCAGCCGCCGCAATCGCGTATTTATCCGCCAATAATTCCTGAGTTAAAGCATTGGGAATCGTGTTCGGCATCTCCATAAAACTCGTCACTCCTCCCGCCACAGCTGCGCGCGCTTCACTAGCGATAGTTGCTTTATGGGTCAAGCCAGGCTCTCTAAAATGCACTTGATCGTCGATCATACCTGGGAAAATGTGTTTTCCACTAAGGTCTATTACGACGTCCCCTGCTGCCGGGTGGATATCTGAAGCGATTTTAGCAATGCGTCCATCCGCTATTCGAAGATCGGATGCGATAATTTTGCCCTCATTAACGATTTGGGCATTTTTTAGAACGTAATTAGTCATTTAAATCAGTGATTTTAAATTCAGTTCGGCGGTTTTCTTGGTGTGCTTCTTCGTTGCAATCTACGCCATCACTGCAACCGTTGATGAGTTGCGTTTCTCCATAGCCTTTGGCTTTGATTCTAGCTGCCTCGATTCCGTGTTCGATGATATATTTAACGGCTGATTCAGCTCGTCTTTGCGATAATTTCATGTTATAGCTCGCACTCGCACGCGCATCCGTGTGTGAGCCTAATTCGATGGAAATATCCGTATTATCCTTTAAAACCTGTACAATTTTGTCTAATTCGACGGCGGCATCTGGACGAATAGTTGATTTATCTAAATCGTAATAAATAGGGTTTACGTCAAATAAGGCACCTATTTCCTCGCCCACTTCGGCTTGGCCTAGGATGATTTTATGGTCAAAAGTCGTGTCAGTCAATTCCTTCTTCAATAATTGCTTCGGAATATCCCGGCCATCCATCAAAAACTCGCTGCGTTTGGTTAAGAATTTCTCCTTGCTGGCGTTGAAGCTGATTTGGTCGGCAGGATTTAAGTCGATGATTTCCAAATATCCTTTGGCGTCCGTAAACATCACCGGCTGAATTTCTCCATTGCGCTTAACTCCTACTTTAGCGTTAGCGATCGGCTTGTTTCTAGCATTAAGGATTTGTGTTCTTAGATGATATAAAGCCACTTTTACTGGCTCAGTACTTTCTGTAATCGTGATTTCATTCGACCACCAGCGATCCTCAGAACCCGTGGACTCAAAATAATAAATGTCATCATCCCCTTTACCACCTACGCGGTTTGAGCTGAAATAGCCTTGAGTAACATCCGATAAAAATAGGCCAAAATCATCGGCCACTGAATTGACCGGTATGCCGAGGTGTTCAATTTGGATTTCATCACCGCTACGACTAGCCACGAAAATATCCAAACCTCCTAAACTAGGGTGTCCATCAGAAGAGAAATAGAGCTTTCCGTCTTCAGAAACATAAGGGAAGATTTCATTTCCTCTTGTGTTAATGGTGGATCCTAAATTAATAGGTCTTCCAAAACGTCCTGAATTATCCATCGGTGCCCGATACAAATCCAGTCCGCCTTTTCCTCCGCGTCTGTTGGAACTAAAATAGAGTGTTTTCCCATCACGTGAAAAAGCGGGACTCCCATCCCAACCAATTGAATCAGAGATCGCTAAGCGTTCTGGTGTAGACCAGTTCCCATCTCTTTTAGTAGATATATACAAATCTACGTCCGGTGACGGATCCTTACTTTTACCCGAATTTCCTCTCGCAAAAACCATCAAATTTCCGTCCTTCGAAAAGGCCGGCGTACCCTCATTTGCGTTAGCGTCTAGTAAATTAGGGCTGAACAGTTCTAATTTTTCAATCTCTCCGGGTTTTTTCAGGTGAGCTTTATAGAGACCTAAGAAGGGGAGTCCGTTGTTTTTGTAAATCAAAGGCTTCTTCGAACTCGTTAAAATGAGGTCATCTCCCATTTTAATCGGGCCAAATTCCGCTTGATTCGTATTCCCCACTAGTCCTTGAATCTTTACGGGGCTCGGCTTTTTGTTGTATTCCTCTACCGCGGGCAAATTATCTAATTCAATTTCGGCCTTCACCACTAGTTCGCGGGAGGGTTTAGAATCGATAAATTCTTTCAGGTATTTTTTCGCATCCGCGTATTTTCCATTCGCTTTAGCGGCGTAGGCGAGATTCAAGTTGATATTTTTGTCTTCGTAGCCCCTTTCTTTGGCAATTAAATAAAACGGCGCAGCATACTGGATGCGGTTCGAAAGTCGATAGGATTCTGCTACAAAATAATTCGTTTCAGCGGCCCTGAAGTATCTTTGGGCCAAAGGCTTAACTTCCCGAATCGTCCATTCGTATTCCCCTAACTCGAAATTTTGCTTTGCTTTTCTGAACAGACGCGCATCATAATTACAGCTACTCAATAAGCCGACGATCGCTATCAAAAAGAGGTAAACGCTTGAATAGAATGGCTTTAGGAATTTCATATATGGCTTAACTAACGTAAATGTAAATACAAACCCGATTATTTTATATACCTTTGCCTAAATTTCGACAATCGAAAGCAAGATGACAAACGTTCGTCATCATTTATTCCCAGCAGTGATGTTGTACAATTATGAGAAAAAGAATTTCAAACGACGATAACCGTCGTGACAGCCGACCATCAGAAGGTCGTGCGTCATCAGACAGATCCACAGGAAGATCTGCAAGCAGATCAGAAGGTCGTCCTTCAGGAGGCCGCGATTTCAGCGGACCACGCAATGACTCAAGTGCACCACGTGCACCTAGACAAGAATCAACTAATCGTTTTTCATCAGAACGCAAGCCCTACCAAGGTGGAGATCGCAAGCCATTTGATGGTGAGCGCAAACCCTATCAAGGCGGTGGTGAGCGCAAACCTTATCAAGGTGGAGACCGTAAGCCATTTGATGGCGAGCGCAAACCTTACCAAGGCGGCGGCGAACGCAAACCCTACCAAGGTGGAGACCGTAAGCCATTTGATGGCGAGCGCAAACCCTACCAAGGCGGCGGCGAACGCAAACCCTACCAAGGTGGAGATCGCAAGCCATTTGATGGCGAGCGCAAACCCTACCAAGGCGGCGAACGCAAACCATATCAAGGAGGAGATCGCAAGCCATTTGATGGCGAGCGCAAACCCTACCAAGGTGGCGAACGCAAGCCTTTTGGCAGAACTGAAAATCCAACACGTACGCCTTATAAAGGAGAAAATCGCTGGGATCGCAATGCGGTCCCTAAGCCAGAGGGTTCTGAGGAATCGTCTGCGCCTACTACACCGCTTGATGAAAATCCAACTGCGCGTATTGAGCGTCGTTATGAGGAGCGTACAGAGCGTTCTGCTGATCGCCCTGAGCGTCCAGAAGGAGATCGCAATCCCCGTTATTCAGATCGTGAGACCTTTAAAAGTCGTTCGCGTTTTGATGCAGGTCCCGCTTTCGAGCCTCAATATAAATTAGATCGTTACAAGGAGCGTGCTCCGGCGAAAATCCAAAAGAAAATCGCCCAAACTGATCGTCGTTCTGACGAAATTCGCTTAAATCGCTACATCGCAAACGCGGGAATTTGTTCTCGTCGCGATGCGGATAAATTAATCGAAGCGGGTGAAATCAAGGTAAATAATAAGGTAATCACAGAAATGGGCTATCAGGTGCATCCGACGGATATCGTAAAATACGGTAACCGTAAGTTAAACCGCGAAAAACCAGTTTACTTATTATTAAATAAGCCAAAAGACTTTTTAACAACTACCGACGACCCGAACGATCGCAAGACCGTCATGGAATTAGTAAAGAACGCAACAGAATCGCGTATTTACCCGGTGGGACGTTTGGATAGAAACACGACTGGTTTGTTATTATTAACAAACGACGGTGAATTAGCGGATAAATTAACGCATCCATCGAACGAAATCGAGAAGATTTACCAGGCAGAATTAGATAAACCTTTGACGGACGAAGATTTCGAAAAAATTAAGGAAGGTTTAGTTTTAGAGGATGGCGAAATTAAAGTAGATGATTTGGCCAAAGTCACTCCAGACGGCTACGTCATCGGCGTTAAAATCCACTCTGGCAAAAACCGTATCGTTCGTCGTATCTTCGAACACCTAGGTTACGAAGTAACGAAACTAGACCGCACCACTTTCTCTGGATTAACGAAGAAAGATCTTCCACGCGGAAGCTGGAGATTCTTAACGGAGAGAGAGTTAGTGAAGTTGAAGTATTTGATGTAGTCGCAGCTTCGCTTCGATACAGTAGCCAGTGATCAGTCGGCAGTAGTCAGTTACTGTCGACTGACCACTGCCGACTGTCTACTAACAAAAAACCCGCTGAAGAAATTCAGCGGGTTTTTTGTTTATCAGCGGGTTTTTTGTTTAAATATTCATCAACGATTCTCTTCGTCTCATTTTTCCTGCTGGAATACCAAACATCATCTTAAAACGACGGCAGAAATACGCCGTGTCTTTGTACCCTACTTCGGAACCGATCGCGCGGATAGATTTCTTCGTGGTGCGAAGTAAACCTACCGCCGCTTCCATACGTTGGTACTCGATATAATCTTGTGGGTTAATACCCGTTAACATCTTGAAGTATTGACCTACATAGTCTTCTGAAACGTTCGCTACGTTCGCTAAAACTTTGTTCGATAAATCACCACCTAAATGATCCTTGATATAAGCGAAGATATCGATTAAGCGAGGATCTTTAAAGTAAGTCGAGTTCGTCGCTAATTGCTCTACGAATAAACGGTTTTCAATAATGTAACGAATGACTTCGATAACGATCTCTTCCGTTTTGATCTTGATGATACGTCCTTTTCCAATGGCATCAGAAAGATCCTCTTCTAAGATTTCGCGGATAGTCGCCGCTAATTTATCATCACGTTTGATTAAGAACGGAGGAATATCTAAAGAAGTAAAGAAGTTAACTGAATCGAAAACTTTTGCTTCGAAGGCCACCATCCCGAAAGAGTTGGGTTGCGTTCCGATGAGCGAAGCGTCGGTGTTTTGGTCAAAATACAATTCCCGATGTGTCATGAACTCTTCATTGTTCACAGCTTTCGGTTTTTCTGCGTTTCCGTAGGTTACGCTGATCATTTTACCGCCTGGGATAAATAGCATATCACCCTCTTCAACTGGAGTCTCCTCCTCACCAAAAGATACTTCCCCTTTGTACAATATCAAGAGTGAATTTTCTACGTCATAGAAATTCTTGATACGAATCGGTTGTAATATTCTAATGTTTCTCGCTTTGATGAATTTAACACCTAAGGACTCAATGATCTTGTTGTAATCTTCCATAATTTATCACCAAACGGTGTAATTAATACGATTTCCTAAATAAACTTGGACAAAACTAATAAAACAGATAATAATTCCAAATTATTTCGTCGATTAATTTGTCCCTTTTGCCCTATTTTTTTTCGGGTATTTATTTGTAATATATCAATAAGAGGTAGATTGTTGTATGGAAGTAATTCGGAGCATCTGCTTTGGCCTATTTTATGATTATTTCGAGGAAATTGTAAATTTCTATTTTTTTCAAAATTTAGGGCATTTTTTATGTAAATTTGTGTTTTACTATCACAAAATCAGATGGGCTTATTTAATTTTCTTTCGAAGGATATTGCCATGGACTTAGGTACGGCAAATACCTTGATTATTCACAAAGATCAGGTCGTTGTAGACGAACCTTCGATTATCGCTTTAGATCGTAATACGAATAAGGTATTAGCCGTGGGTCGTCAGGCGATGATGATGCACGAGAAAACAAATGATAACATCAAGACGATTCGTCCTTTAAAAGACGGTGTGATTGCAGACTTTACCGCGGCAGAATTAATGATGCGTGGTTTAATCAAGATGATGGATAAGGGAAATTCCTTCTTTTCTCCAGCTCTACGAATGGTGATTTGTATTCCATCGGGTATTACCGAGGTGGAAAAAAGAGCCGTAAAAGACTCCGCAGAACATGCTGGAGCACGTGAAGTGTATATGGTACACGAACCTATTGCTGCGGCAATCGGTATCGGAATTGATATTGAACAACCTAATGGATCGCTTGTAGTAGATATCGGAGGAGGAACCACGGAGGTGGCAATTATTTCTTTGAGTGGTATCGTAGTAGAAAATTCGATTCGTGTGGCGGGGGATGAGTTTACTCGCGACATTAAAGATTATTTATTAAGAGAACACAAACTAGTTATCGGTGAGCGTTCTGCGGAGCAGATCAAGATTCAAGTGGGATCTGCTTTACCAGAATTAGAGAATCCTCCAGCGGATTTTGAAATTCGTGGCCGTGATCAAATGACCGGTATCCCTAAGGAAATCTTGATTAATTATTCAGAAATTGCGTATGCTTTAGATAGCTCCATCACGAAGATTGAGGTGGCGATTATGGAGACTTTACAAAAAGCTCCAGCGGAATTATCCGGCGATATCTTCCATAACGGTATTCATTTAGCGGGTGGTGGTGCGATGTTGCACGGTTTAGATAAGCGTATTGAGAAGAAAACTCAATTGAAAGTACACGTGGCGGATGATCCTTTGAAGGCGGTAATTCGCGGAACAGGGGAGATTTTGAAAAACTTAGAGAAATACCGTGCGGTATTGATTACCTAGTAGGGGATGAATCAACTGTTTGAGTTTTTATTGCGTCAGCGAAACCTGCTCTTGTTTGTTCTGCTGCAGGGGATCAGTCTTTGGTCTGTGTTTACTTACAATAATTACCAACACACGATTTATTTTAATACGACGAATGCCTGGGCAGCGTCTATTTTATCTGCCCGTCAAGAAGTGGCAAGCTACCACCAATTGCGAGAGATCAATGGCGAATTAGCCCTTGAGAATCAAAAATTACATCAGCAAATTTTTCAATTGCAGGCTCAGGTACAGGGAAAGGCAGAGCATCTTAGTTTTTTTAGTCAAGCCTCTTTAGATCGCTACAAGCCCATTGCCTGTAAAGTAATTGACCAAAGCACGCGCAACTCCCAGAATTATTTAACTATCGAAAAAGGCTACCAAGATGGCATCAAGCCAGGCATGGCCGTTATTTCCTCCACTGGCGTCGTAGGGAAGGTGATTTCCTGCGAGAAGAATTTAGCCTTAATTGTTTCTGTACTGCATACCAGTAATACGGTTTCTGCGAAAATTAAATCGTCCGGTGAACTCGGCTACATTAAATGGCCGGGCTATCAATCCGAAGTGGCTGAGCTGATGGATGTATCTAAATACAAGAAAGTAGTGAAAGGGGATACCATCGTTACCTCTGATTATAATGCCGTGTATCCTCCGAATATTCCGATTGGTATTGTGGCCAAAGTCGGCTTACAGGATGACGGAACTTTTCACGATATCAAAGTGATGTTATTGACCCATTTTTCCACACTGCGTTATGTGTATGTGATTGAGAACAAATTTGCGGGTCAGCAGGCGAAATTAGACCAAGCTAAACCTAAAATCGACTAATATGAGCGCAAATTTTCAATACAAGTGGTTGATTGCGGTGGTTTTATCGATCGTTGTGCAGTTGCTATTCTTGCGGGATTTGGCCTTATTTTATTACGGATTTTGCTTCATTTATTTATGGGCGATTATCAAAGCGCCTATTAATACGCCGCCTGCTTACCTTATTTTGGGAGGATTCGCCTTAGGCTGGTTATTAGATATATTTTATAATACGCACGGGATGCATGCCTTCGCCACGGTTCTAGTGACTTGGTTACGGCCTTCCATTTTTAAATTTTTAACCCCTGCTAATGGGTATGATGAGCGGTCTTCCATTAGTCTTGATGAGATGAAATGGATGTGGTTTTTCCCCTATTTAGGTTTGATGTTGTTCACACACCATGTAGTGTTGTTTCTTTTAGAGGCAAGTAATGCGAGTTTATTCGGACTCAGTCTGTTGAAGGCATTTTTAAGTACTCTTTTAGGGCTTACGGTGTTTACTTTGTTAGAATTATTTAACAAGGGTAAATAGGCCTTTTTGTCATCTTTACTTTTTGGCGTTTAAATTGTAAGCCTAGGTATATCTTATAGATAAACCGCCATGAGTACATCAACAAGTTCAGCCACCGAGCTGACAGAATCGCAAGCAAGAATACTCTTCGAAAAGGAGTTTGTACCTCATCTGGATGCGATGTATAATTTTGCCCTACGACTGACGAATGACGAGGATGATGCGCATGATTTAGTGCAAGATACCTGCATGCGGGCCTTTCGTTTTATTGGCTCATTTGAGCCTGGGACCTATGCCAAAGCCTGGTTATTCCGCATTCTCAAGAATAATTTCATTAACGATTACCGAAAAAAATCCCGAGGTCCATCCAAAGTAGAATTTGAATGGGTGGAGCAATCCTTTGCAGGAGAAGATGATCCGGAACCCGCTTTTCAAGCGGATTTGAAGGCCGAAACGGTGAACGAAATGCTGGGGGATGAAATCACATCTGCTATCCAGGCTTTGCCCGTTGATTTTAGAATGATTATCATACTTTGCGATTTAGAGGAGTTCAGCTACGAGGAAATGGCCAAAATTCTGAATATCCCCATCGGAACCGTCCGCTCGCGACTTCACCGGGCGCGAACCATGTTAAAACAAACGTTAGCTACCTATGCGGAAAAGAAAGGCTACAAAACTGACATGTTGTCAGCCTAGTTAGGAACTATTTTTTTAGAAGCTCTGTTAGTAACATTATGAAAACGAATTGCTCCCATCAACCCGATTGCATGAAGCTGATCCAACGAATCTTGGATAAGGAAGCGACTGCTGAGGAAGAAAACCGTTTTTTGGCTAATAAGGATCAATGTTTGCCATGTAAAGAAGGGCATGAGTTAGAAGCAGCTTTACGCAAAGCATTAAAATCCTCTTGTCATTCGAAATGCCCTTCTAGTCTAGTTGATAGCATTCGGTTAAAAATATCATCCATTCTACTGCTTATATTGCTCTTAATTCCCTTATTTTGTTGGTTCATTTAATCCTCAGAATTTTTGGAAGGCAAACTCATCATATTTTCCGCCCCTTCGGGCTCCGGTAAAACTACTATAGTTAAAGAATTATTAGCACGCAATGCTGATTTAGGCTTTTCTATCTCTGCTTGTACGCGGGATAAACGTGGTCGTCATGAGGAGCACGGAAAGGATTATTATTTTTTGACTCCAGATGACTTTCGGCAGAAAATTGCTAATGATGAATTTGTGGAATGGGAAGAGGTCTATTCGGGAGCCTATTATGGAACGCTTAAATCGGAGATTGAGCGTATTTGGGCGACGGGGAAACAGGTGATTTTTGATGTGGATGTCCGCGGAGGTCTAGCCTTGAAAAAATATTACGGGGATCGCGCTTTAGCGGTTTTTGTGAAGGTACCTACCTTAGAAATGTTGGAAGATCGGTTACGCTCTCGTGGAACGGAAGACGAAGAGGCTTTGTCGAAACGCATATTTAAGATGAAATTCGAGTGGTCTTTTCAAGATCAATTTGATGTGATTTTAGTGAATGATAAGCTGGAGGAGGCTGTGGCAGAAGCACAAGCCTTATACGATCAATTGAAGAAATCATGAAAGTAGGCCTGTTTTTTGGTTCTTTTAACCCCATTCACCAGGGTCATTTGATCATTGCGCAGGCCGTGTTGAATCAGACGGAGGTAGACCAAATCTGGTTCGTCGTTTCCCCCCAAAATCCGCATAAAAAGACCAAGAGCCTCTTGCACGAATTTGATCGTTTAGATCTAGTAGACCGTGCCATTGCAGATAATTTTGCCTTCAAATCGTCAGATATCGAGTTTCATTTACCACGTCCTTCCTTCACGATAGATACGCTGGTTCATTTAGCCGAGCGTCATCCATTTACGGAATTTAAGCTGATTATAGGGGGCGATAATTTAGAACAGTTCAAAAGCTGGAAAAACTACCACCAAATACTTGATTATTATGGCCTCTATGTCTATCCACGAGGAGAAGAGCCAAGCTCAGATTTGTGGGCACATAAGAACGTTCAGCGGATCGAGGCACCTGTTTTACATATTTCGGCGACCTATATAAGGGCCTGTATTCAACAAGGTAAGTCTATAAAATATCTAGTTCCTGATGAAGTGGAGGCCTTAATCGCTACTAAAAACTTCTACCTTTAGGCCTTTCCGCCTAATCGATGAACTCCTATTTTTCTCGTTTTCCTTTTGTCCGAATCGTCCTGCTTTGGATGGTGGGAATTCTGTTTTCGGGAACTCATTATGGGCTGCTATTTGCGTCCCCTCTTCTTTTTTTTCCTTCTCGAATTTTAAAAAGTATCGGAATTTCGGCTTTGTTTGTCGCCAGTTCCATGGCTTGGACTGAATATCTAAAACCCGTTCCGAGTGTGCGTCCTAGCGACGGCTGGGTTTTTCAAGTGGAGGGTCAAGTCGAGCAAAAACCTAAATCTTGGTCCGTTTTAGCTCGATGTATAGGTTCTCGGAATTCCTCAGCGATATGGCACGAAAGTCCTGGA
This sequence comes from Aquirufa sp. A-Brett2-15D, assembly GCF_054558735.1. NCBI lineage: Bacteria > Pseudomonadati > Bacteroidota > Cytophagia > Cytophagales > Flectobacillaceae > Aquirufa > Aquirufa sp. A-Brett2-15D. The sequence goes on from NZ_JBSKFT010000004.1 coordinate 124,553, forward strand.
TTGTATCGGCTGTATATAACAAATCAAATTCAGAGACCGAGGGCAGGGGATGTCTATGAAGTTCGCGTAGGATTAAAACCATTCCCCGCACCACTCTTTCCGCATGAAAAAGATTGGAGAGACTATTATGAGTTAAAGGGAATTAGAGGATCGGCTTATGTTTCAGTCGATCGAATTCGACTTTTGCGGAAAGGCGAGGAGGATGTGAGCTTTTTCACAAAAGCGCGGGCCCATTTTGTTAGCCTATTAGAGCGCGCTTTTGAGCCTGGCCGTGATAGAGATGTCGCGGAGGCGATGTTGTTAGGAGTGAAGACGAAGATCGATTTTGAAACTTTGTCCACGTATTCCGCTTTAGGGGCGATTCATATTTTGTCGGTTTCAGGACTACATGTGGGTCTTTTGTATATGGGTCTTTCCTTGATTTTTGGTTTTTCATTGAAGCGCCGGCCGGTGGGCCCTTATGTGTTTTTTGGATTGATGATGGCCTTGCTCTGGTGTTATGCAGGGATTAGTGGTTTTTCTTTGCCGGTTTTGAGATCCGCTTGGATGTTTTCAGTGATTTTATTTGCCAAAACTTTTCTCCAAAGACAAAACAGTCTGAATACCTTGGCTTTTAGTGCTTTCGTGCTACTGTTTATACATCCAGCCTCGCTGTATGACCCAGGTTTTCAACTTTCTTATTTAGCGGTTTGGGGATTAATTGTTTTTCAGCAACGCTGGGCACGTCTTTTTCAGTTTACAGGCTTGCTTCGTTGGCCTTTGACCCAAATTTGGGAATTAACCTGCGTCGCTTTAGCTGCCCAAATGTTGACCTGGCCTTTGATCGTCTATTATTTCCATCAATTGCCGCATCCGGTTTCGTTTTTTTTGCTGAATCCCTTTTTAATTCTGTTCTCTTCCATTGCGCTCTTTTTAGGTTTTTTGCTTCTGGGGATTGGATCATTTTTGCCCGAATGGGCCTTTCAGCCTTTAGCCTATACACTTTCTACTAGTTTTCAATTACTGCATGGTTTGATGTTTCAATGGGTAGAACGATTTACCTCGGTGATCCCCTTTTTACGCATTTCACTCTTTGAAATTTGGGGGTATTTTATGGCTATCGCCATCTTAGTTTGGGCGCCTCGGAGGTGGAAAAGTTGTGCGCTAGTGGGTTTGTTGTTTTGGCAAATACCAGAAATAAAACCTGCGGCGTACCTGAGCACTTTAAAGGGGGAAGCTGTTTGGGTAGAAATGGCAGGGCGGCATTCGATTGCTTCCTTACCTATCTCCGTTGAACCTGCCTGGATTCAATCACATCTAAGCCCACTGTGGTCGAATGAAGGAGTGAAGGACACCTTGACGCTGCGCTGGCCTTTAGAGGGGAATGTCCAATGGATTTATCATGGCAAGAAGTTTGCCTATGTTCGACAACCTACAGAGTGTAGGGGGCAGCAAACGTTGGTTATTGGCAAAGAGATAAAGTACAAGAATCCTGTTTGGCTAAAAAGCTGGCGGGGGGCCACTTGGTATTTCTTGAAGAAACCGTCGGATTATTGGATGGGGGTGTTGAAGCCGTATCTGCCCAGGCACTATTATTTTTTGGATGAGCGGCAAGCGATAGAGCTATAAAAAAAGGCTGCCGGTGAGGGCAGCCTTTCGGAAATTAGCTTGGCTTCTTTTCGTTACGCTTACGCTCACTTGGGTCTAACCAAATTTTACGCATACGTAATGATTTAGGAGTGATTTCTAAGTATTCATCCTTTTGGATAAACTCCATACACTCTTCTAATGAGAAGTTTAATTTAGGAGCAATTTTTGCATTGGTGTCTGTACCAGACGCACGCATATTCGTTAATTGCTTTGATGCTTGAAGGTTTACCTCGATGTCGTTTTGGCGATTGTGCTCACCTACTACCATTCCAGTGTAAATTTCTTCGCCTGGATCGATGAAGAACACCCCTCTATCTTGTAATTTATCAATGGCATAAGGAATGGCAGGACCTGTGTTCATTGAGATCAATGATCCGTTGATACGTCCTGGAATCGCTCCCTTAAATGCTTCGTATTGAATAAAACGGTGGGCCATGATCGCCTCTCCAAAGGTAGCCGTTAACACTTTCGAACGTAATCCAATCAAACCACGGGATGGAATGTTGAATTCTAAGTGTTGTAAGTCACCTTTAGGTTCCATGATCAATAACTCACCTTTTCCTTGAGTCGCTAATTCAATTACTTTACCAGCTACTTCTGCAGGAACGTCTACTACTAATGATTCGATAGGCTCTAGGCGCTCTCCGTTCTCTCCTTCTTTGAAGATAACCTGAGGCTGACCTACTTGTAATTCATAACCTTCACGACGCATCGTTTCGATTAATACGGATAAGTGAAGAATACCACGACCAAACACTAAGAACTTGTCTTCGCTATCTGTTGTAAGTACTTTTAAGGCTAAATTTTTCTCTGTCTCTTTGAACAAACGATCACGTAAGTGACGAGATGTCACTAATTTACCCTCCTTACCAAAGAAAGGGGAGTTGTTAATCGTAAACAACATGTTCATCGTAGGCTCATCGATAGCGATACGCTCTAACGCCTCTGGATTCTCCGCATCAGCGACTGTGTCACCAATTTCGAAATCTTCGATACCTGTAATGGCACAAATCTCACCACACTCTACTTTTTCTACTTTTACTTTTCCTAGACCTTCGAATACTTGAAGTTCTTTGATACGCATTTTCTTCGTTGAACCATCCGCTTTACATAAAGCAATTTGCATGCCTTCTGTTAACGTTCCGCGCTCTAAACGGCCGATCGCGATACGACCTACGAAAGAAGAATAGTCTAATGACGTAATCTGCATTTGTGGTGTACCTTCTTGTACTTTAGAAGCTGGAATGTGCTCAATGATGGCATCTAATAAAGGAATGATATTATCTGTTGGTTGTTTCCAGTCAGTACTCATCCATCCTTGCTTAGAAGAACCATAGATACAAGGGAAGTCTAATTGATCTTCTGACGCCTCTAAGTTAAACATCAAATCGAATACACTTTCATGTACTTCGTCCGGGCGACAGTTTTCTTTATCTACTTTATTTACAATCACGATAGGCTTTAAACCTAAGGCAATTGCCTTAGATAAAACGAAACGTGTTTGAGGCATAGGGCCTTCGAAAGCATCCACTAATAAAATCACACCATCTGCCATACGTAGAACGCGTTCTACTTCACCGCCAAAGTCGGCGTGACCAGGTGTATCGATAATATTAATTTTTACCCCGTTATAACGAACAGATACGTTTTTAGACGTAATTGTAATCCCTCTTTCTCTCTCTAAGTCGTTATTGTCAAGGATCAAATCTCCAAATTCTTGATTTTCTCTAAAAATCTTGGAGGCATGAATGATTTTGTCAACTAGGGTAGTTTTACCGTGGTCAACGTGGGCAATAATGGCAATGTTGCGAATGCTTAGCATAAAAATGTATTCGTTGAATGAAACGAAATTCCTTTAACTGGGAAATTCAAGGTGCAAAGGTAGGGAATATTTCTTTGAAAAGTACTATTAACAAATTAAGAAACAAGTGCTTTCGGATTATTTTTCACAGGTTGCACAGAGCTATTAGCTAGGATTTTTACTAAAATACCTGCTGCATCAATTCCACATAGGGCATAAAGTTCTTTTTGCTCCCCATGTTCGATGATTTCGTCGGGAACTCCTAGGCGAATTAGTTTAGAAGTATAGCTGTGGTCTACCAGGAATTCAGCAATGGCTGAACCGAATCCGCCTTGAATAGCGGCGTCTTCTATGGTAATAATCGTCTTAAATTCTTTGAAAATGCGGTGTAATAAGGCTTCGTCTAAAGGTTTCACGAATCGCATATCAAATAAAGCAGGTTTTAATCCTTGGGCACGCGCGGCCTCGCAAGCGGCGATCGCTTCATTCCCAATATGTCCAATAGATAAGATGGCGATTTCTTCCCCCTCCAGTATTTGAACTCCTTTGCCTATTTCAATTTCTTCTAAGTCAGTTCTCCAAGCGGGCATAACACCCTCTCCACGTGGATAACGAATGGTCATCGCTTTTTCATGGGCCTTGAAGGAATCTAAAGACGCCGTGTACATCATATTACGCAACTCTTGCTCATTGCGAGGGGCAGCCACAATCATGTTTGGCACACAACGCATAAAGGCTAAATCAAGTAAACCGTGGTGTGTAGGACCATCTGCTCCCGCTAGTCCAGCGCGATCTAAACAAAAGATGACAGGTAATTTTTGCAAACAAACATCATGTACGACTTGGTCGTAGCCGCGTTGCATGAAGGTGCTGTAAATATTACAAAAGACGGTTAATCCTTGCGTAGCTAGGCCAGCGGAGAAAGTAACGGCATGTTGTTCCGCAATTCCCACGTCAAAAGCCCGATCAGGCATTGCCTGCATCATAATATTCATGGAAGATCCTGATGGCATCGCCGGAGTAACTCCCATGATCTTCGGATTTTTTTCGGCTAATTCTAAGAGTGTATGACCAAAAACCTCCTGGTACTTAGGCGGTTGTGGATCATCAAAGGTTTTCTTGTGAATTTCCCCTGTTGTCTTATCAAATTTCCCAGGTGCATGCCAAAGCGTCTGATCTTTTTCGGCTAGTGAATATCCTTTTCCTTTGGTCGTAATGCAATGCAAAATCTTCGGGCCAGGTATATCTTTTAAGTCATTTAATACAGTCGTTAAATTAGCGATGTCATGACCATCGATAGGGCCAAAATACCGCAAATTAAGCGATTCAAATAGATTACTTTGATTCAAAAGCGTGGCTTTCAATCCATTTTCGATCTTGGAAACAATCTCTTGTGCCGTCTTTCCGAATTTGGACATCTTCCCTAACAGATTCCAAACGTCATCTTTCACCTTATTATAGGTGTGAGACGTGGTGATATCCGTTAAATATTCTTTCAAGGCCCCCACATTAGGGTCGATGGCCATGCAATTATCGTTCAAGATAATGAGCATATTGTTCGGGATATCACCTGCGTGGTTCATGGCTTCGAAAGCCATCCCCGCGGTTAACGATCCATCCCCAATCACAGCGATGTGCTGCCTTTGTGTTTCTTTTTTATAGCGTGATCCCACTGCCATACCCAGTGCTGCGGAGATAGAAGTAGAGGAATGACCTACGCCAAAGGTGTCGTATACGCTTTCAGAACGCTTCGGAAAACCGGAAATGCCGTTAATTAAGCGATTTGTATGAAAAACGTCCCGCCGTTCAGTTAATATTTTGTGTCCGTAAGCCTGGTGCCCCACATCCCAAACCAATTGATCGTCAGGCGTATTGAACACATAATGCAAGGCTACAGTTAACTCGGTTACACCTAAAGAGGCGCCAAAATGGCCCCCATTCACCGATACGTTGTCTATGATAAACTGACGCAATTCAGCGCAAACTTGAGTTAAGTCTGATTTCGGCAACTTACGCAAATCCTCCGGAGAGTTGATTTTACTAAGTAATGGACCGGCTTCAAATTGCATAGACGCTTGTGATGTAAGGGTGAAAGAGTAACAAGGCAAAGGTAAAAATGTTTTTAAGCCTTATTCATTTTTTTGACTCGCTTTGAATAATCTTTTTTGTTCGTAATCCGTTAAACTATCATATCCGGATTGTGATATTTTGTCCAAAATGGAGTTTAACTCGTCCTCCGGTACAGTTTCAGGTTCTTTTCTAGTTTGAATTTTCTGGTTGACTACCTGTGCAAATTCTTTAATTTTAATTTCAAATAGGGCTTGTGGACGGGATGAAGCTAAAAAGTTTTTGGCGAAAATGAATCCTATAATCGCCCCTCCTAAATGGGCAATGTTCCCTCCAGCGTTCGATCCGGTCGTTTCAATGAAGGACCAAAGTACATAAAAGGCTGAAATATATTTTATTTGCACCTGCCCCAATAAAAGCAAACGCACTTCGTAATTAGGTCGAATCGTGGCTGCGGCAACCACCACCGCAAAAACCCCTGCAGAGGCCCCATTCATAAAATTAGGCCCTTTTTCAATGAAAAAGCTGACGGTATTCATGGCCGTTATAAAGGCCACAGCCCCAGCTAAACCGCCATAAAAGAAGAGTTGAACGAGGCGCTTATTTCCAATGAAATCCTGGATAATGATGCCAAACCAATACAAGAACATCATATTAAACACCAGGTGGAAGACCTCGATGTGCAAGAAAAAATAAGTTAGTAGACTCCAAGGCCTTTGGAGTAGTAAATCAAGGGATGAAGGAAGAGAAACCTGCGCAAAAAAGGCGTCAAATAATTCAGATTTTCCAGCGATCAATAAGCCCACGCGGACGATCATTAAAGCAATGAAAATGGCTCCATTCGCTATAATGATCTTCAATAAGCCCTGTCCAGGCTGCTGAATAATATTTTTTATATCGTTATAAATACTGAGCATATTAATAGAAACTGTCTCTCTTTTGGCGCCAAATTAATAATAAAATCACCGCAAAAAGCATTCCTCCTAAATGGGCAAAATGAGCCACATTATCTCCTTCAGCAGCAGCTCTGCCAGCATACAGTTCATAAAAGGCAAATCCCATCACCAGGTATTTAGCTTTCACCGGAATGGGAATAGGAAACACAAACATCTCTGAATTAGGGAATAAATAGCCATAGGCCATCAAGATGCCAAAAACACCTCCTGAAGCTCCTACTACTGGATTTTGGGTAGTATAATTTTTATAATGTTCGATTGCCCCGGTGGTATTCATTTTTCCTTCGTTGATCGCAGAACTGCCATCAAATCGATTGAAATAATCCATCAAGAAATCGGAATTAGGATTCGAAATAGCTAATTCTAGCGCCTTTCGAATGCTCGCATAATCATGGAAATATTGAATTGCCTCATGTAAAAGACCGGCGCCTACACCACAGAAAAGGTAGAAAAATAAAAATCGCTGTCCACCCCACACTTTTTCTAAAATCGATCCGAACATATATAGCCCAAACATATTCATCAACAAATGCAAAAAATTTGCATGTATGAACATGTAGCTTATGATTTGGAAGTAATGAAAATTAGTGGACTGGAAGAAATATAAGGCAAATAATTCATCTGGAATGAAGCTTGATCCTAAGAACATCGCGACATTGATGAAAATCAAATTCCGTACGGTGGGTGTTAAATTTCTGAGCATATTATTCTTCGTATCCCCAGTCAATGGAGTTTTTCATGTCTTTAATTAATAATCCAGCTGATTTAAAGGCGCCGCGGATCTCGTCTACTTTATCATATTGTCTACTTTCCTTGAAACCCTTGTAAAGCTGAAGAAGTTCATCGGTCAAGCCATTCATTTCAGCAGGGATTTCTTCGTGTAGCCCTAAAACATCTTCTAAAATGCTGACATATGAACGCTGTAAGTTCGAAAATGTTTCAGCTGAGATGGATTCAAAAGCTACTCCACCGGTATAAATAGAGTTGATCTTCTTTAATAAAGTAAACAGGTGTGCAATTGCTACGGCCGTGTTTAAATCGTCGTTCATCCCTTCGTAGCAACCTTGGATCGCGTCGTTGATTTCTTTTTCCTGAGCAGCATCTGGATTTGCCGTGATATCCGTTGGATAGACTAATTTTTTAATGATGCGCAAGCCATTGGCGATTTTCTTATAGCCTTTTTGCGCTGCTTTTAGCGCATCGTTTGAAAAGTCTAAGGTGCTGCGGTATTGCGATTGCAACATAAAGAAGCGCACTGTCATGGGGCTGTAGGCTTGCTCTAAAAGGGCGTGACTTCCCGCAAATAATTCGGATGGCAAGAAGGAGTTTCCCAGGGATTTACTCATTTTTTGGCCATTCACCGTTAACATATTAGTGTGCATCCAATACCGTACCGGAGCGCGACCGTATGCCGCTTTTGCCTGCGCGATTTCACATTCGTGGTGGGGGAACTTTAAGTCCATTCCACCTCCGTGAATATCAAACGTATCCCCTAAGTATTTATGACTCATGCAAGTACACTCTAAGTGCCAGCCTGGGAAACCCTCTCCCCAAGGGGACGGCCAGCGCATGATGTGTTCTGGTGACGCTTTTTTCCAAAGCGCAAAATCCAATGGATTTCGCTTTTCGCCCATCCCATCTAAATCCCGAGTTTCGGTTAATAAATCTTCGATTACGCGACCGGATAGATGGCCGTAATTCCCCCCATTCTTATTATAGGTCTCGATGTCAAAATAGACCGAACCATTCGATTCGTAAGCTGCTCCCTTCTCAATTAAGGATTTCGTCGTCTCTATTTGTTCTACGATATGCCCTGTCGCCGTAGGCTCAATGCTAGGAGGCAAAACATGGAATTTTTCTAATACCTGATGGAAATCCTGTGTAAAGCGATGGACGATCTCCATCGGCTCTAACTTTTCCAGTTTGGCCATCTTCCCTATTTTATCCTCACCCTCGTCACCATCACCCACTAAATGACCCACATCCGTAATATTTCTCACATAACGCACCTTGTATCCGATATGCAATAAATAGCGGTTTAGGATGTCAAAAGACGTAAATGTGCGCAGATTACCTAAGTGAACATAGTTGTATACCGTGGGCCCGCAGACATAAAGTCCAACGTGATTTTCGTGGATCGGGGTGAAAAGTTCTTTTTCACGACTCAGGGTATTGTATATTTTTAAGGGCTGCATGGTAAGCGGATCGTTTCTGATCGAAAGAGAATAATATTAATTAAAATTAATTGGATTCTTTTAATTCACCAAACCCAAACGCAATTCATTACCTTTGTATTTGTTTTGCATTAAATCGTTTTTGGCATGTTTTTGAGAGAAGTAGGAGACGACACTCGATTAAAAAAGACCTTTCTGGAATTACCTGTTCAGTTATATACAACTGACCAAAATTGGATTCGTCCATTAGATAACGATGTGGAAGCTGTTTTCGATCCACGCAAGAATCCCCATTTTAAGCAAGGTGAAGCAATTCGTTGGATTTTATTTTCGGATTCCAGTGAGCCTATCGGTCGAGTGGCTGCTTTCTATGAACGCAATACCAAGGAAGGCGAAGTGCCTGTGGGAGGAATGGGCTTTTTTGAGTGTATTGAGGATGAAAGTGCAGCTATATTACTTTTTGATGCCTGTAAAAATTGGCTAGCCGAGCGAGGAATGGAGGGGATGGATGGCCCGATTAATTTTGGGGAGCGCGATGGTTTCTGGGGTTTGATGGTCAAAGGCTGGGAGTTTGAGCCTACCTATAAAATGCCCTGGACGAAACCTTATTACATCGCATTCTTCGAAAACTACGGTTTTAAGGACTATTTTCAACAATATGTATTCGTTTCCTCTATTGCAGGAGCAAACGTCACGCAGGGAATCGAGGAAAAAGCGCAACGCATTTTTAACAATCCAGATTATGTCTTTCAACATATTGAGAAGAGTAATCTACCAAAATACGCAGACGATTTTCGCTTCATTTTTAATGCGGCTTGGTCGAAATTCCCTGGGGTGAAGGAAATGAGCTCGGAATCTGCCCAAAAACTAGTGAAAACCATGAAGCCCATCATCGATGAGCAATTATTGTGGTTTGCCTATACAACCGATGGGACACCGGTGGCTTTCTTTATTGTAATCCCAGACCTAAACCAAATCGTGAAACACCTAAACGGTAAACTGAATTGGTGGGGCATGATAAAATTCCTCTTATTAAAGATGAAAGGAACGTTGACCCGGACTTGTGGGGTGATTTTTGGCGTAACTCCTGAGCACCAAGGTAAGGGAGTTGAATCCGCGATTGCGCTACGTTTCCGTGAAGTTGCTCGAACGAATCCTTTCTATCCCTATGCGACCATGGATATGAACTGGGTAGGGGACTTTAATCCTAAAATGCTTCGATTTGTCTCCCAGTTAGGAGCCACGAATGATAAAACTTTTATTACATACCGATATTTTTTCAACCCAAACCAAGCCTTTAGTCGTTGTCCTAAAGTAGGTTAAATCATTTATTATGAGCTTATTATCCATTGGAACCGTAGCGTTCGACGCCCTTGAAACCCCTTATGGGAAAACTGATAAAATTATCGGTGGATCTTGTACTTATATCGCCTTGTCTGCAGCTTTCTTTTTACCTAAGGTAAATGTAGTGGCTGTGGTAGGAGACGACTTTCCTAAAGAATACATGGACACCTTGTCGTCTCGTGGCATCAACTTGGACGGCTTGCAGATTAAGAAAGGGGAGAAATCTTTCTTTTGGGCTGGTAAATACCATAACAATATGAATTCCCGTGACACTTTAGTGACGGAATTAAATGTGTTAGCTGATTTCAAGCCAGCTATCCCAGCCTCTTACCAGGATTGTGATTATTTAATGTTAGGAAATCTAACGCCGCAGGTTCAAATCGAAGCGATTCAGGGCTTAAATAAACGCCCCAAATTAGTCGTCATGGACACGATGAATTTCTGGATGGATGTGGCGATGGATGATTTGAAACGCGTTTTGACGATGGTAGACGTCCTTTGCATTAATGATGAGGAGGCACGTCAATTATCTGAGCAATATTCGCTCCGTACTGCCGCGAGATTAATCATGGCGATGGGACCTAAAACCTTAATTATTAAGAAAGGGGAGCATGGCGCTTTGCTATTCCAAGGGGATCGCATGTTCTATTGCCCAGCATTGCCATTAGAAGAGGTATTTGATCCGACTGGAGCTGGAGACACCTTTGTGGGTGGATTTATCGGATACCTTGCGAAGACAGATGATATCTCCTTCGAAAACATGCGTAAGGCTATCGTACACGGTTCGGCGATGGCCTCTTTCTGTGTGGAGAAATTCGGAACAGAACGTTTATTCGAAATTACGGAAGCTGATTTAGCTGGCCGTGTGAATGAATTTAAAGAATTAGCCTCGTTTTAATTCTTAGCCCACGATAACTTCGTGCATTTGATCCAGGTTCAGGTATTTAGCAGCCATGTCTCTAATATCCTGGGCCTGGATATTTTGTATATGATCTTGGTACTGGTCAAAAAAATCGGCTGCCAGGCCATTTAATTGAATTACTCGCACTTTTTCCGCGATATCGAAAGCTTGAGTGAGCTCTCCAGTGAAGCTCCCTAATAGATAGCTTTTCACGATGTCTAATTCTTCTTGAGGGACTAAATCGTTTTGAAGAATGCTTATTTCCTTTTTTATTTCTGCCAAAGTCGCATTCACATTTTCCCCATTCACATCCGTTCCCACGACCCAATACCCGCCCCGCGGATAGGGGGCTAAGCTGGAGGAGATACCATAGGTGAAACCTTTATCTTCCCTGATATTTTTTTGCAAGCGAGATCCAAAATAGCCGCCTAAAACGGTATTCATCAAGCTGAAATTAAAATAGTCTGGATGGGTTCTTGAAACAGCAGACAGACCGAAACGAATGGAACTTTGAACGGAGTCCTCTTTCTCTTCCCTGATTTTTAGAGGCTTGGAAGCAACTTGAAGTGTAGGAATGTGAATCGCTGGGCTACTAAAGGTAATTTGGCCTAGTGTTTGATCTAAAAATTTTATTTGTCCCTCTGAAATCTTGCCAGACAGGAAAATGACCGGTTTCTGTGCTTTCCAAGTGGCTTCGTACTGCTGAATAAGTTTTTTTTGATCTAATTGATCGAAGGATTCAGCAAGCGTGAAGCGACCATATGGGTCGTTTGGAAAAATTTGAGAACGAAATTTTTGGCTTGCAGCATAGGAGGTTTTTTCCCAGCTGAGTTTCGTTTTTTGGCGTTCGATTTCAATCTCTTTTTCCACTTCCTCAGCGGGAAATGTGGCGTCCTGTAGAATTTCTGCTACCAGCAGCATTAAAGAATTAAAGTGCTTATTTAAGCCATAAACAGTAAAAGTGCCGTGATCTAGACTCGCCTGTATATCCCAAAATGCACCGAAAAAATCAAAACTTTGATGTATCTCTTGTGCTGAATGTTCGGATGTGCCTCGTTTCATGAGCGAAGCTGTCATTCCCGCTATTCCAGCCAAAGGACTATGAATCGCACCAGCTTTAGTACTTAATTCAAATTTAAAAACCTCCTGTTCTCCAGCAGAAACTACCCAAACCTCGATTCCATTCGATAAGGTAAACTGGCTAGGTGTAGGGAATAAGACTTTCTCCACCGGATAGGCGGCTGGGGCAATACTGCGATCTAGCATATTATTTAACGGGCTGATTTATACCCGCAATGAGCGTTAAACGTAAGGTATTCGCTAGGGGACTTCCTTGTCCACTTGGTACTAAATAGGCAAAGTCAAGACCGTATTTCGAGTCCATCTTAAAGCCTACCCCAAAGGTAAAGTACTTGCGATTTCCCTTCATTTCACTCTCATTAAAATAGCCTGTTCGTAAGGCAAAGGAATTATTAAATAGGTATTCCGCCCCGATCGAGGTAGTCACTTCTTTCATCTCCTCACTAATCCCGTCTGGCGCATCCCCTAAAGATCCAAAAATTCCCCCAATCGCCGAAACCGTCGCCGGATCCGTGCCCACCATTTTGCCATTTACATAAGCTGGAGGAGTAGGAACCATTAGTTTATTGAAGTCAACGGTGAATGTTAATTTATTCAAATCATCTATTTCATGGGTTGCCGCCATACCGACACGTAAATTGGTGGGAATAAAATTCTTCTCCGTTCCGCCGTAGGTTACTTTACCTGATATGTTGGAAAGGGTCAAGCCATAGCTATATTTCCATGGTCCTACGCTGGGCTTGGAGTAAAATACCGAAACATCCGCCGCCACCGTTTCTGCAGGCTTCAATGCATTGCTTATTCCTCCGCCACCCTGGTAGTTACCTAATAAATTCGAATTAATGTATTTCAAATTCATCCCTAAAGAAAGCGCCGGCGATAATCTCCGAGCATGAGAAATGCCTAATGCAAATTCTTTTGAATTAAAATTTCCTGCACTTGTTCCATTATCTAACGTAGCTTGGAACATGCCTTGGTCAAAATAATCAACCGAAAAGCCAAAGACTAAATTCTTCTTCGTCACCGTATAGCCCGCTATATTATAGAGTGCCATGTCATTGACTAGGTTACGCAACCAAGGCGTGTAAGACATGGAAAATCCCATTTTCTTTTCTGTAGTTGCAAGCTTCGCCGTATTCCAGTGAATGGCATTAGCATCTACTGACAAGGCCACTCCTGCATCCCCCATCGCCGCAGAACGCGCATCTGGTGCCACGTTTAAGAACAAGAGGGTAGGAGTAGGAATTCTCCCGGCATTGATTTGGCCAGAAACTAAAGTCGTTTGAGCTAGGGTATTAAATCCTAAGGTGCATAAAATCAGGGTCACTAATTGTTTCATGGGCTATTTTATATTTCCAATACGACCGCTAAAGCTTTGAAAAGGGGCTCCCGTATCATAAGTTAATTCTAATTGATAATAGTTAATAAAATCTAATTGGTTTTTCTCTTCAGGACTCCAATCGATCGAGAAAGTTTGGTTGACGGAATCACTTCCAGGAACCAAGCCAGTTTTCTCTAAAATTTGCTTCCCTAAGATACTATAAATTTTTAGTTTGTAGAAGTAGCTGGTCCAACGTTTCTCTTGTATAAAGGAGAAATTACTTCGTTCTGTCATTGGATTAGGGTAAATTCTCAGCGAACTATTCTCCTTATTTGATGCGGAAACTGTGAAATCAAACGAACAAAATCCCTGATTCGTATGTAGGTCAAAACAATTCGCCTTAATTCGATAATTTCCAGGTTTTAAAGATTGGAACGGGTAAAGGAGTGTTCCTTGTTTACTATTATTCAAATCGGGTGAAAAAAGACTTGCAATGGGGATTTTCAAGGTGTCATTTATGGTCAAATAAGCTAATTCACCTTTTGGCCCCACAAATCGAAGCGAACTGGCATCTGTTATGTTGATTTTTAAGATGGGATTAGGCGAGCAAGCTTGTGGATTAGACTCGTTTAATAAGCTTGCGGAAAGCACAGGAGGAGTGCTTTCTTTTGCTTCTGAACTGGCTTTCAACACACTTTTCATTCCTCCTCCATAGGTGTCAGTGGCGCTACGCGCGATCCATTTTAATCGAGACGCAGGCAGGTTAGCTAGATTGAATTTTCCTTTTAGTACGCTGGCAGAGTGCATTCCTTCTAGATTTCCGGGGATACGGTAATTATATTTCTCTGTTTTTGTTCCCAAAGTCTGCCTATCTTGATCCTCCCCATAATAATATACTTGGATTTCTCCATCAATGCTGGGAGTGGTCTGTCCTTGAATTAAACCGGAGGCCAAGGTGTCTATTGTAATACTTAGTTGTTTTTGATTCCAAGGTAGAGCTTGCGAAGGATCCCCTAAAAGTGTGATATTACGGTTAATAACACCAGATTGGCTGTCGTTTTTCGACTCTTTGAACAAATCCCCTAAGCGGTAATTAATATCATTTAGATGATTAGTTAATTGTCTATAAAATGCTTGACCGAATAGATAATTGCTACTCTGAAAAACGGGTCTTGTCGTCGAAATAAGGGCAATAGCTCCTCCCTGATTCGACAATAGGCTGATTTCGGCGCCTGACATTTGATTAGGATCGTCGAATCGACCAAACTGACACGTAGCCGTTAAAAGAATGGGCAGATGCTGGCTGTTTTTCAGGGTTTGTAATTCGTTATTCGTGATGATTTTTTCGTCAGTCCAAGCTGATTCTGATCCATGACCCAAGAAATGAATAAAATCTGCCTCTTGGTTAAATAAATCGAGACTGGCTTTTTTGCCAGCGGCTGAGGTATAAATTCCGTTAGCTCCTTCTTGGGGAAATTGATCTAAATAGGTTTTTTGTACCAGGAATGCCTCAGGAATTAATGCCGAGAAGTCTTCTGCATCTTGAACGTGGATATTCAAATCGCCATCATCGGCTAACCAGGCGAAACGATAGGGCTGTTTGCGATTTTGGGACTCAAAACTGATCAGTTTATTGACTACCGTATTTGCCTCTTCAAATGATCTAGCTGGAATTCGACCAATGCCTACCGATAAAGCTTCGTTCGTAGCATCATTACCCTCTAGCCATTCTCCCTGATTCTCAGCTAATAAGCCAAAATAATCATCGGACACATAGGTCTGTAAAGGTTCTAAGGATTCCCTACTCTCATAGCTAGGCACATAATTCAATCGCTCCGTAGCCGTGGCTACCTTATTAATTCCTTTATAATCGACCGTTGCATCCCCAAAAAGGAGGACATAGCGAGGTTTCTTCAATCGAATAAAATCTCGAATAGCTGTTACATCTAATTTGCCAGCAGAAAATTCATTAAATATTTCCTTAGTCGAATAGGTTCTAGTACTGATTCCTTTTGACTTTTTATAAGCCGCTAATAGTTTTGCCGCGGGAAGTATGGAAGGACTAGAAATGATAATCAGGTCAGCCGATGCATCTGCTCTAATATTTTGATTCGCAATAATTTCCCCCGTTTTCGGATCAGCTGCTTTCGAAGGATTGAAAATCAAAAGTTCTGTCCCTGGATTCACCTGGCTAAGGGCTAGATTCGGTTCGTTTGCTGTTATTTTTTTCCAGCTATTTCCTGATTTTTTTAGCCAAACCTGGTGGTTTGCCTGTAAATTCTGAATGGAAATAGTGAAGCTGGAATCCGTCTTATTGGCTAGGATATAATGCGGATTTTCGTTTAAGGCATTAAATTTTCGCGGATATTCGAGATCGATATAGTCGATATAACCAGATCCAGTGGTATTCGAGTAGGCTAAGTTCCAGGTCCAGTTTTGGTCTTTTATCTCTGGAAATATACGAGCAGAAAAGTGTTGAACAAAGGCTTTTTGGTCATAGCGCCCCCCGGTGGTAGCTGGGAAAATAAGGGGATTAATCGAATTACCAGGAATGGAAAAGCTGAAGGTTCCGGGAGCAATGGAGGACGACGCGAGTCGACCTGTTAGAACGCTAGAAATTCCCGTTTTATAATCCGCTAAAGGATATTGAATCGTCCGGTTTACATTGCCAAAAAATCCATCCCCCAGCCACTCTCGTCCCGATTGTAATAAGTTATATGTTTCGGGTTCATAATGAAATCTACTTAGTCCATAATCAACAGTTTGCGCCACTGAACCAGCTGCAGCCGAAATTTCCGCGATGGCTTTCGGTGCTGGATCATCTAAACGGATGAAGTAAAAAGTCGTATCGCTATAATGATTCGGTAATTTTTCTCCCCAGAATAGAATAGCATCACCTTGCTTCAGGAAGGGAATGGCTTGTAAGTCGATAGGTCGGGCCGTCGAGTTTGCTTGCGGTAATTCTCCTATTTCATGACCATACACGCCCATTTGGCTGGCTTTTTGGCCTAGTGTTGAGAGCCATGATGGGGTAATTTGGTAAATACCAGATTGGGTGATGCCGACTTTTAGCCAACGGCCGCTAGCTAAAACCGAACTTTGAGCATGTCCTGTAAAGGCTGCCAAAAGCAAGAGTAAACAAATACTAAGAAATGTTAATCGGTAACACGTGCGCATTTTTGGCAACTAAGTAATTTCGGCCTGAATTAATTTCTTTGCAAATGTAACGTGTTCGACGAAGTTTCCCTTTGATCAAGGAAAGGTTTTTTAATTGAAAGGCCGTTCCCTCAGCTAATTCATGAATAGGAATGCCTGCGGGGGACTCTGTATCGAATGATTTTAATATATCGACTAAAGGTTGATAGCCGGTAGAGGATGCTGCCGGATTTCTCAAATAAGCGCTCAGGACTTTGACGAGTTCTGCTGGTAATAATTCCTCATCTAAAATGGGTTCGAAAAGTACATAGAATTGCGACTTCCATTCTTGTCCATGGGGAAGCACTTTATTCTTATGAGCCAGATACGTAGTCAGGTGTGCTACTTCGTGGATGTAGGTTACTAAGAAGGCGTAAGGGTTGAGGTTGTGATTAACAGTTACCTGATGTCCTTTTGCTGGACTGAAACGGTAATCCCCTAATTTAGAATCCCGGGATTTACTGACGATAAAGTCAAACGAATAATCATGCCAAAGCTGAAAGCAGTATTCCGCTACTTTGGGAGGGAAGTGATCAAAAAAAGAATCGATTTTTTTATTCTTCATCCTGATTTTAAGCAAAAAAAAAGTCCATCGCATGCGATGGACTTTTTTGTGATCGTTGTGCTAAAATTATTTAGCAACAGCAGTGTCAGCAGCAGCAGTGTCAGCAGCAGCAGAATCAACAGCCATAGAATCAGCAGAAGCTTCTGCTTTCTTCTCACCACAAGATGCTAAAGTTACCATTGCAGCAACGAAAGCTAGAGCGAATACTTTTTTCATTTCTTATTTTGTTTAAGGTTTGAGTTACAAATCTACGGCATAAATTTATAAGTACAAATAAATGCAACTATTTTTTTAAGAAATTTTTAAGGAATGGAATCATATTTATAAAAATGTGCCCATACGACACATATTTGACTTAAGAATCCTTAAGAATTAAGGCTTAGCCAAATAGCTAAATTAGATAAGTCCTATTTTATTAGATCCTTGAAACGATCGTAGAAGCCACTTGACTTAAAGGTGAAAGTCTTGTGTAAGATATAATTAGAGATGAAGCTATATCCCATTCCATGCAAGGTGGTTCCTATTTGGGTGATATTTAATTTTTTTACTGAATAAGGAATATGTAAAAAGAAATCTGGGTAACGCGCATGGATGTATTCATACGGGATCGTGCTAAATAGCCAGGTGACGCCTCCGGAGAAACTAGCCACTACTACGTATTTTGCCATTTCGCGTCTTGTTTGCTGGCTTTGACGAGCATTGAAGGCAAAAAGCTTTGTCAGGAAAAAACCCACTACTAGGGCGATAAAATAGGCGGGAAGAATCGAGTCTTCGTAGGAAACGCGAAACCAATCTTTAATTAATCCACCGGCTAATAGTTGAACACAAGCCCCTAGTCCAGCTACAATAAAGTAAGCGAATAAGTCTTTCTGATTAAATAGGGCTGGTTTCTTTTGGTTCAAATGCTTGGGTTAAAAGAGGTTTTTAACGATGCTCGGATATACGCCTAATAGCAAGGTGCCTATAGTACAAGCCCACATCGCGAATTTCACTAATCCAGGTAATTCGATGCGATCGATATCCCCTTCTTTGAAATAGATCGCAATGATACCTTTGAAATAATAATAAACTCCGACAGCAGACATAATAATAGCTAAAATCACGGGATAATAGACATGTCTGTTAAAAATGTCTGAGAAGACGAAGAATTTACCCCAAAAACCTGCTGTTAATGGAATCCCCGCTAATGACAACATAGATATCGTGAAACAGAAAGCTAGACCTGGATTTGCTTTGGCCAAACCTTCAAAAGAACTGAAATTCTCTGGTTTCTCTGTGCGCCCTGTTTGGTATTCCGCTACAAGCATCACTACACCAAAAGCAACGATAGTCGCAAGGGTATAGGATAAAGAATAATACAAGATGCTAGACGGAGTGCTCACTTGATTAGCGCTCACCGTTAATAACATATAACCAGCATGAGAGATGCTAGAATAAGCTAACATTCGTTTAACGGATTGCTGGTAAACCGCTGTGACATTACCTACTAGCAAGGTTAACATGCTGATATAATAGATCGGGTAAACCCAGGTGCCATACATCGTTCCGAATGGCCCAGAAAGCAATTGGTATAAGGCGGCAAAACTAGCGGCCTTCACAACCGTAGACATAAACATCGTAAAGATGGTAGGCGCACCTTCGTACACATCTGGCGTCCAGAAATGGAAGGGTGCAGCGGAGATCTTAAATAAGAAACCGACTAACATCAATAATACCCCGATCGAAAGGAAAACAGGAGTCGATTCTGGTGGCGTATTGGCGATGGTTAAGGCGATGTTCGCTAGGTAGAATGAACGGGTGGCTCCGTAAACTAGAGTGATTCCGAATAATAAAATACCCGTTGCAAAAGAACCCATTAGGAAGTATTTCAAGGCCGCCTCGTTCGAGCGTAAATTACGTTTATCGGATCCCGTTAGCACATACATGGCTACAGATAAGATTTCAAGTCCCACGAAGAACATGATCAAGTGGTCGAAGGAAACCATTAAAATTGCTCCTACCACGGAGAATAATAGAATCGCATAGTATTCTGCTGGATGCGTATGTTCTTCATCGATGCCAAAGCCTTTGGAAAAACTAACGACCATAAAAGCGGCTAATTGAATGATTAAGCTGAAGCTGATCGACGTGTTCGTGGTATGGAACATGTGTCCGTACCATAACATTTCGTGATTCCAGTCCAAAGCCGTTAAAGTCATGCTGCCCGCTAAAAATAGTAGGGTCGCTGCTTGAATAACCTTTCTCGAGGACCAAAAGCCCAAGAATAAATTTAAAATACCTAGAAGTGATAATGCAATGATAGCCGTCATAATGCTTTTTTACTATTTTATTTGAACCATTGAATTAATTGCTGAACCGCTGGTTCACTAAAACCTAAAACTATCGATGGAAAAACTCCACCTAAAATTACGAGTACACTTAAAGGAATCAATACTGCTTTCTCTGCTCCCGTTAAGTCCGCAAATTCAGCCGTAATTCTAGACACATTCCCAAACATCGATTTCTGAATTAAGCGCAACGTATACACCGCTCCTAAGATGATGGTGATACCTGCGATAATGCCTAAAGTCATGTTTTGGTCAAATACACTCTTCAATAATAAGAACTCCCCTATAAATCCATTCGTTAATGGAAGTGCCACTGAACCTAAGCTCAAGATCACAAACGTCACTGTTAATGGATACGAGAATTGAGTGATTCCCCCTAGTTGTGCAATTTCTCTCGATTTAGTTCTGCGCTCGATGATTTCGATTACGAAGAACAAACCGATGATATTGATACCGTGAGATAACATTTGATATAGCGCTCCTTGAATACCTTCGATGCTTCCCGTTAAAATACCGGCAGACATCAAACCTACGTGAGCAAAAGATGAATAAGCTAATAAGCGTTTCGCGTCCTTTTGTTGAATAGCGATAATGGATCCATAAATCACCCCGATTACCGAAAGTACGGAAGCCGTCAAGCCCCATGTCGCGACGCCAACGGGGAACATAGGTAACACAAATCGGATGACTCCGTAAGTTCCCATTTTCAACATAATCCCTGATAATAACATCGTTCCTTGAACGGGCGCGACCGTATAAGTATCTGGCTGCCAAGTATGGAAGGGGAATACTGGCATCTTAATAGCAAATGCTAAGAAGAAGGCAGCAAATAAATAACTTTGTTGATCAGCACTCAGGCCTTTCGTGGTTTGGTACAAAATTTCGATATCCGCAGAGTGAAACTCGCCTGGCGTTTGTAAATACACATATACTAGGGCGATTAAGAAGAATAAAGACCCAAACAAAGTGTAAACAAAGAACTTAAATGTAATGGCGTTCTTGTTCTCGCCACCATAAATAGCAGCTAAGAAGTAGATCGGTAATAAAGAGGCTTCGAAGAAAAAGTAGAATAAGAAAGCATCTTTTGCTAAGAACGCACCCATCAAGGCCGTTTGCATGGCAAGCATTAAACCCTGGAATTGGGAGTTGTTCGCACGATCCGTATTAGCCGTAGTCGCTACGATGAAAGGCACTAATAAAGCGCAAAGCCCTATGAGCACACCACTAATTCCATCCACATATAAGGAGAAGGATAATCCAGCTTCAGCCACCCAAGGGGCTGAGAAGGAAACAGGGCTCAAACGCGCCTCTTGCAAAACGAAGGCCGTTGCCGCTAATTCGATAATGGATGCCGCTAATGAAATGGCAAACGCATTTTTTGGCTTGAAGATCAACAAAGCTGATCCAATCAAAAGCGGAAATAAAAGTATAAATAGTAGATACATAGCTAGGTGGCGATCGAATGTTTAAGGAAGGATCGTACTTTTTAAACTAACAAATAAAATGACAACGATGGCCGCGACCATGCAGAATAAGTAGATGCCTACATTACCTGTTTGGGCTCTTCGAAATTCGTTCGAAGCATATTTAACAAAACGGCCTAGGCCTTCTACGAATAAATCAATCACTAAAAAGTCGATAACTTGGAAGAAGAAATTAGACAAGAAGGCTATCGGTTTCACAAAAAGCAGTTCGTATAATTCGTCGATGTAGAATTTGTGGTAAATCACCTTCTGAATACCTGAAATCTCTGCGTCCTCTGATGGTACCGACTTCTGCATTCCGAATAAGTAGATCGCTAAGAACGCTGGTAAGAAAGCGGCTAATAGAGGGGCTCCTCCTTCCAAACTTAAGAAATTTACCTCGCCAGCTTCTCCCGTCATAGGCAATAAAGGCGCTAACCAATGAGCTAAAAATTCATTTCCTCCTGCAAAATGAGGCAAGTTTATCAATCCACCACCCACAGAGAATACCGCTAAAATAATCAGAGGTAAAGTCATTGTGATAGGGGACTCGTGTAAATGATGTGCTTGTTTTTCTGTTCCTCTAAATTCTCCATAAAAAGTAAGGATAAACACGCGGAACATATAGAAGGACGTTAAAGCCGAACCTAAAATCGCTAAACCCCACATCAAAGGATCGTGGTGGTAAAGGCTAGCTAAAATCTCGTCTTTCGAGAAGAAACCAGCAAAGGGAGGAATACCTGCAATCGCGATCGTACCTAACATAAAGGTGATAAACGTGATCGGCATTTTCGATTTCAAACCTCCCATACGGCGAATATCTTGTTCGTCTGACATCGCGTGAATCACAGAACCTGCTCCTAAGAACAATAAGGCCTTGAAGAACGCGTGTGTCATTACATGGAAGAATGAAGCTGAATAAGCGGAGGCACCTAAACCCATAAACATGTAGCCTAATTGGGATACAGTTGAATAGGCAAGGACTTTCTTAATATCGTTTTGGAATAGACCGATTGCTGCGCCTAATAAGGCCGTTGCTAAACCAATCCAGCCTACGAAATGTAGTACTTCTGGGCTTAATTCGAATAAGGCATTCGCGCGAATGACCATGTATATACCCGCCGTTACCATGGTAGCTGCGTGTATCAAAGCAGATACGGGTGTAGGACCTGCCATCGCATCAGGAAGCCAGGTAAATAGAGGAATCTGCGCTGATTTACCCATCGCTCCGACGAATAGACAGATGGCGATAAGGCTTAAATCGGTTGTATACTCGCCACTTTGAATGGCTGCAAAAATCGTTTGATAATCTGTTGTCCCAAAATCCTGAATCAACAAGAATATACCTACCAGGAACCCTAAGTCACCAATGCGGTTCATAATGAAGGCCTTTCGGGCTGCATCCCCGTACGAATTCTTTTTATTCCAAAAACCGATTAACAGGTATGAACACAAACCTACGCCTTCCCATCCGATGAATAAAACGGTGAAGTTAGCTCCTAAAACCAGGATCAACATGAAGAAAATAAACAGGTTTAAGAAGGCGAAAAACTTGCCAAAACCAGCATCGTGCGCCATATACCCAATCGAGTACATATGTATCAAGGTGCCTACTCCGGTGATAACCAAGAGCATTAAAATGGACAATTGATCGATTTGGAAGGCAAATGGAATTTTTAATGAACCTACATTAATCCAATCTGCGATAGTAAGAATTTGCGCTTGGCCATCAAAATTCAAGAATAATTGTAGCGATAGAGCGAAGGCAACTAGGGGAGGAATAGTTCCAATAATTCCCGCGATTTGCTTCGGTAATTTCGGATATGCTAAACCATTAATAGCAAAACCTAGTAAGGGTAAAAGTGGAATAAGGAATAATAAAGACATATTAATTGGGCGGAATAGGTGCGCTTAATTAGTTTTTTAATTTGCTTAGTACACCGATATCGATGCTTTGAATGTTTCGGTAGATCATCACTATAATGGCCAAACCTACAGCCACTTCTGCTGCGGCTACTGCCATGATGAAAAAGACGAATATTTGGCCGGCAGGATCAGAATAGTAAGAGGAGAAAGCAGCTAATAATAAATTAACGGCATTCAACATTAATTCGATCGCCATGAATACGATGATCGCGTTTCTGCGAGTTAATACGCCCATAATACCAATACAAAACAAAGCAGAGCTTAATATAATGTAGTGGGTTAATGGAATCGTACGAATAATTTCAGGTATTGATTGCATAGTCTTAAATAATTACAAAGGCTTCAGGCAAAAGCCTGTCCAAAAAGTGCATTTATGCGAGGTAAATTTACAAAAATATCTGATAGCCTCGACATCAAAAATGCCTTAACGCTGAAAACCTTGCAATTTTATTTCGGTTAGTTTGCGCTTCGTGTCCATCGGGAAATCCCCCTTCATCATCCAGTCGTAATACGAGGGATCGGACTTTAAAATTTCGAGTACCGGTTTACCTATATGTTTGCCAAAATTAAAGCAAGCCACGCGCTCTTTATTATAAACCATTCTGTTTGCGAAGTCTATTGAATTAGAGGCACTTAGCTCGTGAAGTTTCTCCATGTCATTTTGAATAGGGAAAACTTCATTGCCCTCAGCATCCTTCGTAGATCGGGTCGCATAGTGTTTTACTTGCGCATTTAAGACTTCTAAGGTAGCTAGCACATCTGCTTCAGCGCCGTGTGCCCCGATTAATTCCTTGCCACAATAAAACTGGTAGGCCGCGGTTAAATTTCGTGGCTCCATCAGATGGAAAATGCGTTGGGCATCCACTAAATTTCTGTTTTTCATTTCAAAATCCACTTCCGCACGTAACATCTCCTCCACTAACATAGGTACATCGAAACGATTGGAATTAAATCCGGCTAAGTCACAACCATCTAAAAATGTGGCCAATGATCTAGCAACCATCCGAAAAGAAGGTTCGTCTTTTACATCTTCATCGTAAATTCCATGCACTAAAGACGCTTCTAGCGGAATCGGAATACCCGGATTCACGCGACGCGTTTTTACCTCCACACTTCCATCTGGATTGGCTTTAGCAATCGAAATTTCTACGATGCGATCCCGGTTAATTTGTATGCCGGTCGTCTCTAAATCGAAAAATGCGAGGGGTTTCTTCAGTTGTAATTGATGTTCCATGGGATTTTTTAAAATGGGCCAAAGCAAAGATAAGTTATTATTACCTTTGTCAAATGAATTTTCAACCGAAAGCGCTTTTTTTTGACTGGGATCACACCCTTTGGGATCATGACTTAAATGCCCGGGAAGTATTACTCGATTTAGCGGTTGAATACGACTTTTCCTTCGATCCTGAAACCTATTGGAAAACCTTTGAAAAAATCAATAACTCGTTGTGGGATCAATATGCAGCTGGTGAAATTTCGCAAGCGGAATTAAGAGAAACACGTTTTCTGCGGTTTTTCCAGGAACTTGGCGTTTCGGGTCCTGCTACCGATTTCGGGGATAAATACCTCGAGCGTGCACCGCGCAAGACAAATCTGATGCCCGGGGCTTTTGAGCTTATTCAAGATTTAGCGGAACATTTCCCGCTGTATATATTAACCAACGGTTTTGATGACATTCAATATGTAAAAATTGAAGGGGCCGGAATGCGCTCCTTTTTCAAGGAAATTATCACCTCTGAGCAGGTAGGCACAAAGAAACCAGATCCCTTGTTTTTTCAGTATGCTTTATTGCGCGCTGGAATTCAAGCCGAGGAGGCCTTGATGATAGGCGATCACGTGGAGGCCGATGTGCGTGGGGCTTTACAAGTAGGAATCCCAGCCATCCATTATAATCCCTTTTCCGTAGAGACGGATCTATCACATGAAATTCAACATTTAGATGAACTAAGGGCTTTACTCAAAAATCGATAATTGATTATCGCTCGATTTGCGATCAAAAATCTTCTTATCCCGAATAAATTTCTTGTTTTCCTCTAAGAAAAGAATGAATTTTTCGATTTGCTCGTATTGAGCGCTGAAATCGATATTATTCACGTCGTATGATTCGACATATACTTGCTTGAAGTCGGTAATTACGTAGTCTAAACGTTGAATACCGTATTTTTGAAGGCCTAGGAGGTAGAGGTTTTGGTGATTTGTTAAGAAGCGATTCGGCTCATAATAAGCCGTGCTTTTCAAGTCAAAAGCCACCGTATCACCCACTCCATCCACATATCCGTAAATCATCGCATTTTTATAGCGGGATTCCACGTAAAACTGCGTCTTGTATTTAACCGGTAATAAACCCCGTGCTTGATCGATGATTCCTTCCGCAAACGCCTCTTCATTTTCCCCTAACGTGACTGCGCGCTCAAAATCAATTCCTTTTTGTTGCGCATTCGTTGTAGGCTTTCTCACTCGGTTGATGCGATCGATTAGCTCGATTTCATCCACGATGATTTTGCCATTCGAATCACGGGATTGATTCGCGTAGAGATTAAAGGAATTTAAAAGCGTGGGATATAAGCGGTAAATCATGTTGCAATTTATTGAATTTGGAGGCGAGTCACAATCTCATCTTCGATTAAATGCGATTTTGTGATCTCTGCTACATCTTCTACTTGCACATTACCATAGAAAACCCCCTCCGGATAAACGACCATCGTGGGTCCTTTTCCACAGAAATCGAGGCATCCAGATTTTTGGACACGGATTTTAGCGGTTCCCCCTTGCGCCGCATAACTCGCTCTGAAGGCATCTACTAATTCCATTCCGTGACCTGAGCCACAACATTTTTTGGGGGCATCTTTATCATTAGCGCAGATAAATACGTGTTTTTCAAAGTGCATAATTTAGCTATTTAAGAGTAGTACGATAGGACAATGATCGGAATGTTTAACGTTTGGAAGGATAGAGGCGTGTTGTATTTTTTCTGCCAAAGCCTCAGACACCAGCTGGTAGTCAATTCGCCAGCCCAAATTTTTATCCCGTGCTCCTGAGCGGTAGGACCACCAGCTATAGTGGTGGGGATCTGCGTTAATAGCTCTGAAGGAATCCACAAAACCGCGGTTCACAAATCCTTCCATCCATTCGCGCTCTTCCGGCAAGAAACCAGAACTAGTCGCATTCCCTTTCGGGTTATGAATGTCGATGGCTTTGTGGCAAATATTATAATCGCCCGATATGATCAAATTTGGAAACTCGATCTTGAGGGCATTAATGTAATTTTGAAAATCGGCTAACCAGTCCATTTTAAAAGCTTGGCGTTCATCTCCGCTGGAACCCGATGGCATGTACACACTCATCACGGAAAATCCATCGTAGTCAGCGCGCAAAACACGGCCCTCAGCATCGTATTTATCGATTCCGCAACCCACAGATACGTTATTTGGCCTAATCTTACTGAAAATAGCCACTCCTGAATAGCCTTTTTTCTGTGCAGAATGCCAATAGACTTCATAGCCCAAAGCGAAAATTTCTTTCAAATC
The DNA here is from genome assembly GCF_054558735.1 of Aquirufa sp. A-Brett2-15D. NCBI lineage: Bacteria > Pseudomonadati > Bacteroidota > Cytophagia > Cytophagales > Flectobacillaceae > Aquirufa > Aquirufa sp. A-Brett2-15D. The sequence continues at coordinate 150,829 of NZ_JBSKFT010000004.1, forward strand.
AACTTGCTCGATCTCCGCTTTCAGCTCTTGTATGCAAATGATATCAGGATTTTCTTCCTGAAGCCAAGTAACAAAACCTTTTGTAATTGCGGCTCGAATACCGTTAACATTATAACTAATTAGTTTCATTCGGGAATACCTCTGTTTTGAAATAATGAATGACATGTGCTTTTAAAAGAATTTCCTGTTCTTTTAGGGGCAACGAAGGAATTGCTTGGGTATTTTCCCAATGCGGCCAACCGTCCTCATCCAAGCCCTCTAATTGGTAAAAATTACTGTAGCTCAATACCTTACACGTTGCGATGTGCAAGAGATCTTGCTTTTGTTCTTTCGTAAAATGCGCATGACCTTGACCTAATTCCTGAACGCCTATCAGTAGTAAGATAGGCTCCATCTCCGATGGGCGCTTGCCAAACGAGTTTTCAAAAAAATCGAGAATCATCCCCCATTCTTCAATAACTAAGGCCGGCTCGAATTCCATGTGGATTTATGATTAAATGAGATGCAAATTAGGCACAAAAAATGATTAATTGAGGTAGATGTCGTAATTTTGGAAACCAATAACCAAAAAATCAGTTTATATAATGCAAGCACTTGCACAACCACTTCTCATAACGAACAAAAGAATATTAAAAAAAATGAAATCCTTCTCTATACCCTCCTTATTTAAGAGCAACTTGATTGGTCGAGTGAAGGAGGCTAGGCGAGTTCAAGATAAATTAAAGAAAGATTTTACACCTACACACTTAGATTTTGGTCCCGTGGAGGTGTTACTTTCTCGGCATTTTGGTTTTTGTTATGGGGTGGAAAATGCAGTTGAAACAGCCTATCAAATTATTGATCAAAACCCAGATCGCCGCATTTTTCTGCTTTCTGAAATGATTCACAATCCTGCTGTTAATGCAGATTTGTTCGATCGCGGGGTTCGCTTTATTCAAGATACGTCTGGTGATCAACTAGTTGCCTGGGAAGAATTGAGTGCAGAAGATGTGGTAATCGTGCCGGCTTTCGGGACTACTTTAGAGATACAAGCGATCTTGCAATCCCGGGGAATTGACCCGTATGCCTACGATACGACTTGTCCCTTTGTGGAAAAGGTTTGGAATCGAGCGGATGCCATTGGCAAAAAGGATTATACAGTGATTGTGCACGGAAAGCCTAGTCACGAAGAGACGAAAGCTACCTTTTCACATTCTCAGTCCGTTACCCCCACTTTGATTGTACGTGATATGAAGCAGACGATTGCTTTAGCCGCGTATATTAAACAAGAAAAATCGGCAGACGAATTTTATGCAGAATTTGCGGGGCAATATTCTGAAGGCTTTGATCCTACGAAAGATTTGAAGCGTATTGGTGTGGTAAATCAGACGACCATGCTCGCGACAGATACGCAAGAAATAGTCGATTATTTACGCCAAATCATTCGCTTTCACTTCCAGGTTGCCCCAGAAAACATTAAAGATTATTTTGCTGATACGCGTGATACGCTTTGCTATGCTACGAACGATAATCAAAGCGCAACCTATGGCTTATTAGCTGAGGAGGCTGATTTTGCGATTGTGGCCGGAGGCTATAATTCATCTAACACAGCCCATTTAGTGGACCTTTGCGTAGAGAAATTACCTACCTATTTCATTAAGAATGCGGAGAAGTTTATTTCGAAAGAGGAAATTCAGCATTTTGAAAATGAGCCGAAGCAAGAGCGCATAACGAATTCATTTATTCCTAAAAAAGATAAAGTGCGTGTCTTATTGACCTGCGGCGCTTCCTGTCCAGATGCGGTGATGGAGGAAATTTTGCGAAAACTAGTATCGTTTTTCCCAGGGGCAAAAGAGATAGACGAAGTCGTTAATACGTATCTACAATCTTCTTAACAGCTGGCAGATAACCCTCCCCGAATAGGTTCACATGAACTAAAAGTGGATATAAATTATAGAGAGGAATTCGTTCGTGAAATCCTTTTTGAATAGGGAAATTCGTGTTATAAGCTTCATAGAACGCCTCGTCAAATCCTCCAAACATCGTCGTAAAGGCAATTTCAGCCTCTCTTAAACCGTAATAACAAGCCGGATCTACCAGCGTAATCAGACCGTCTGGATTCGTCATCGCGTTTCCAGACCAAAGGTCCCCATGAATCAAAGCAGAAGGTTCGTTCGGAAGCAGGGAGGGCAATTTTTCAAACAGTGACTCAAATTTTGCTTCTAAAGCAGCATCGATTTTGCGATCATACACTGCTTGCTCGAGTTGCTTTCGTAGTCGATTCTCTGTAAAAAAGGCTACCCCATCTTTATTCCACGTGTTGATCTGTGCTGCAGCACCTAAGTAGTTCGTATAATCAAGTCCGTGTCCCTTGGGGCTCGTGTTTTTATGCAAAAGCGCTATTTTTTCACCAAAATCTTTCCAATAGGTTGCCTCCTTTTCACCGGATGGAATACATTCCATCATCAGGTATTCTTTTTCTTCCATGGCACCTGCGCCTATGACGCTGGGTACAGAGATGGAGGAGGTTTTTCCCATCAAATCCAAGTTTTTAGCCTCAGCCTCAAACAAGCCCTGGTGATCGCCCTGGTTCCATTTGATAAAATACTCCTCCTCATTTTGCAATTTAACGCGCACCGCTAGATTAAAATTACCCCCATAGAAAAATTCTAAATCCTTCACTTCGGTAGTTGAGCCTAAATGATGTTGGATAATTTTATCAATAAACTGGTATTGTGCTTGCGTTTCAGTCGACATAGTTCAAATTTACTATTTTCTTTTATAAAGCGGAACCGTGGAGCAAGGTTCCCCAAAAAACAAACTCTTCGCCACCGGCTGCAATAATTGCGTGATTTTTACATAAGCCTCGGTAGGAACTGATTCTTTCGAACATCCTTTGATGACGATTTTAGCATCTTGGAAATCCGACGGATTAATTTTTGCAAGAGCCTGCTCAAACAAAACCTTTTCTAAGTCCTGTAAATTCCCAAAAACCAACGTTTTCGCGAATGGAGTCAAAGAAACACCTAGTAACATATAGGCCCAAGTGGGAATAATAGCCTCTTCACTGCATCCTACGGCCACATGTTTATCTTGGTAGCTAGACCAATCTTGTGCCGTGATGAAGGCTCGAAAGTCTTTTTCACGCAAAGCAATCCCCTGAAATAATTGATCTTTAATATCGATAAAAACCCGATCGCCAGCTACGCGTAAATCTTCTAGGTCGATTTGTGTTAGCCCACTTTGGTTCACCTTATTGATAATTTCCTCTGCCATGTTAAAGTGATTTTAATGTCGGTTTTGTCCCCATATATTCTTTTAAATAGTCGGGCTCTTTTGTAACGAGATTTTCGAATCTTTGGTTCACATAAGCTTCATAAGCTAAATCACCCATATGTATCGCATCAGGTAATAAAGGCTCCTTTAAAAAAGTAATGGACGAATGCGCGCAGGAATCTTGCCACTTCGCAGCCCCATTACCGAAGGCAATCAATGAAGTATATTCTTGAAAAGAAGTAGTCTCTAAAATATGAGCCTGCTGCGGTAAAATCTCCCTTAATTGCGCATCGTAAATGGCCGCATAAACTTCCATTCTACGGGCATCTAACAAGGGCAAAAGGAGTGATCCCTCCGGTGCCTGAACTACGGAGGCTAAAATCTGAAGGGTAGGTAAGCAAATCAAAGGCTTGTCTAAGGCAAAGCAAATTCCCTTCGCAGTGGCTAAGCCGATACGTAATCCCGTATAAGAACCGGGTCCATTGGAAACAGCCACAGCAGCTAAATCTGCTAGTTTTTTCCCAGCAGTTTGCAGTACTTTTTCGATTAGTAGGGTCAAAGCCTTCGAATGAGAACCTTCCTCTGAGACGAGTTCATGGCTAATCAATTGCCCCTTTTCATGCAAGGCAACGGAACAATTTAGTGTCGAAGTTTCTAAACTAAGAATCAGGCTCATTTTGTAGATGTAATTAAGTCAATTCCCTTTAAAAGGGTAGGGTCATGTGTAAAAGACCATTCATTAATCCCTTTTTTCAGGTAATAATGATGTACAATTTCTTGCTCTAATAGCGCAGCGATTACCTTCTTATTGCCTTGTAGCTCTTTCACAATGGATGAATCCCATTCCGGTTTTAGGCGGTCTAGCTCTTTGTTTAGATTCGCATACAACAAATCTTTCTGTGTTTCCTGTAAGACTTCGCGCATTTGTTTTTCCAAAGGACTTTGAAAGCTAAACTTGCTAGCCTTTACCCATTGCACAAATTCTTCATATTCCCCCTCATTCAAATGAAAACTAGCCGCCGCTGCGATTTGCGGATGTTTTAATTTATACAAACGGGCATATTGAAAGAAGATTTTCTCCTTTAGTAATTGCTGGGTCAAACTGTTTGCCTGTGGTCTGCCCACAAAAACATCGGGCTCAATTCCCCCGCCAGCATTCACCTTTCTGCCATTTCGCGTTTTAAATTCTTGCTTAGTAGTATCTTTTTTATCAGAATAATCGATCGCTTGAATGCAACGGCCACTCGGGATATAGTATTTTGCTGTGGTAATCTTGATTTTTGAACGATAGGGTAGATCGCGCGTCACTTGAACAAGACCTTTTCCAAAACTCCGCTGTCCCACCACTGTCGCCCGATCATAATCCTGCAAAACTCCCGCCACAATCTCGGCCGCGGAGGCAGAATTTTGGTTGATTAAAACCAGCAAAGGCAGCTGAGTATCCCAACTCGGATTTAAAGCTTTGTAGGTCGCATTCCATTCCTTTAATTTGCCCTTCGTGCTCACTATGGTTGTTTCTTTCTCTAAAAATAGATTGCAAATGTCGACAGCCTGGGTCAGTAAACCGCCCGGATTATTTCGCAAGTCTAAAATCAATTTCTTCATCCCCTCCTTTTTCAGCTGAACAAGGGAGGCTTTCATTTCTTTGGTAGCGGATTGATTGAATTCTTCTAATTCGATATAGCCGATTCCTGGTCGAATGATACCAGCATAGCCTACATTCTTGATTTGAACGGTAGAACGGTTAATAGTTAATGTTTGATGTGCATCCCCTCGTTTTATCTCGGCGATTAATTTACTATCTCGGGGGCCCTTAATTAAGATACTAGGATCGGAATCCTCCGTGATTGGATTGCTATTAATGGAAACTAATTGATCCCCTATCTGTAAGCCAGCTTGTAAGGCGGGGCTATTTTCGTCCACAAAGGTGATATAATAGGCTTTGTCTACCCAAGAGGCCCGGATGCCGATTCCTTCGTATTTCCCCGTTGTTAGCGTAGTGAATTCATCCAAATCCTCTTCCGGATAATAGACCGTATAAGGGTCTAATTGGTCCAGCATTCCGTCAATGGAGTTTTGCACCGCCTTGTTAGGATCGATCGGATCTACATAGAATTGATTCAATTCTTTAATCACGCTGGCATAGATGTCCAGGTTTTTAGCTAGATCAAAAAGTTGGTCAGCCCGATTAAATGCCCACAAACCCAAGCCTAAAAACAGGAATAAGGAAATTTTAGCTAGCTGTTTCATTCGGCTGGGTGAATTTATCGAGGATGGCGACCATTTTTTTATGGATTTTGTCCGATGGTTCAATTGTAGAGCCAATATAGACAAAAGCCAATACATCCGGAAGTTTCGCCTTTCCTTCGACTTGAAAATGAGGTTTGTTTAAGCGATATGCTTCGCGGATGCGACGTTTTAAGGTATTTCTGTCCACGGCTTTGGCAAAACGGCGCTTCGGAACAGAAATTAGAATCTGAGGATTCTCCGGATCCTTTTCAAACGGATTCTCTTGGATGTATAAAACACGAAAAGGATAGACAAATCGTTCTTCAACGATTCGACTATCCTTTTCAAATAAGGAATCTATAATTTTAATGTGCGTCAGACGCTCTGATTTAGAAAATGTAAATTTCAAAGCAGGAATACTAAGTGTACAACAATAGCAAACCAGAAATCTTCCTTTCTAAGATCTATGGCTTATTTGCCTCTTTTTTCGTCTGAAACAGATAACTTGTGACGTCCTTTAGCACGACGGTTTGTCAATACGCGACGACCGTTTGCTGTAGACATACGCTCACGGAAACCGTGTTTGTTTTTTCTCTTACGTACAGAGGGTTGAAAAGTTCTTTTCATTTCTTTATTTATTAAAGCAGCTTAAACTTGCGCTTATGGCCTGCAAAGGTAAAACAACATATTTATTTGTTAAGCTTGGTGCGATTAAGCCCTCGCTTGACTGGTCCTTAAACCTTGATTTCTACGTCTACTCCTGATGGCAATTCTAATTTCATTAACGCATCTACTGTTTTTGCAGATGAAGAGAAAATGTCAATTAGACGCTTGTAAGTACATAATTGAAATTGCTCACGTGCTTTCTTGTTAACGTGTGGTGAACGTAAAACAGTGAATTTTTCAATTTTCGTTGGAAGAGGGATAGGGCCAGAAACAACTGCTCCTGTAGCTTTTACCGCTTTCACGATTTTTTCAGCCGATTTGTCTACTAATGAGTGGTCAAATGACTTCAGTTTAATGCGAATTTTTTGATTCATAAAAGATGGTTCTTTAAATGGTTAAGCAGCGAAAGAACCATTTACTCCGCTACTTAAATTAATAAGGACTGCAAAAGTACAGAATCTCCATTAATTATACAAGCGTTAAAAATTTGTTTTTTGGAGCGCGCGTTCTTTATCAGTCAAATAGCTCGCAAGTACCGATCTGTAAAACGCAGGGTCTATCGTTTTTAATTTCCCCATTGCGTCTTCCGCGTACGAAATTTCACCTAGTAATAATGCTTGATGGGCATAGATCGGATAATAAGCAGGATTTTGTTCGTTCCATTGCAAGGCAGCCAAGGCTGCATCGTATCCGGTTTTGGCAGGAATAAGCGGGAGTGCTTGCTGCAAGACAGCTACTTGGAAGGGGTATTTTTCTAGCGATTTGCGAGCCTGTGAAGCACTCGTAATCGGTGCTGTTTTCACAGGATACGCTGTTGCATATTTCCAAAAGGCCAAAATTCCCGGCAGCGCCTGCCCTTGCGCAGTGTCTACCGCGATGGTCAAATTTAATTGATTCAAGGCAAACAAAGGTTTTGCGTGGTAAAACGCTTGCCAGGATTTTAAAAGGGCTAGTTCTGGGAACAAACCGGCATGCGTTTTTTGCCAAGCCTGTAAATCATACTGAGGTGCCTTTCCTTTCCAAAAGACCAAACCATTATATAAGTAAACCAAATCCCGTAAATCAGCCTTGGGCACAAAGGAAGGATGCATAGGTGCGGTGGGAATCCCAGCGGCTAAAAGATTAGCTTGAATGCCCAGATCCCCTGAGGCAGTAAATGCTGGCTTGCGTTTCAGATAAACAACCTCGGAATAAAGATTATTTGCGGCATATAGTGGATTCTCCGGGTCTAATGTGTGGGCGCGTTCGTAAAAATAGGCCGCAGAGTCAGGGGAGGCGAGTCTTTCGTATTGCAAAGCGAGTTGTGTCGCTATGCGCGGATCATTCAAATCGCTTTTCTGCAAAGTAAACAAGGCATCAAAGGGATGATTCTCCGTGGCGAAAACATTCGCTAAAGCCACAGAAAGGGCAGGATCTTGCTTAGTGCTTTGACTTGCCGCCACATAATAAGCGAAAGTCTCCGTATCCCCAGCCTGCTGCGCTAGAGCCGCGAGACTCAGATTACTTTTTGTATTTATACGACTGTGCAAGGTGGCATTTTTGTAATGGATTTCAGCCATTTGTTTATCGCCCAAAAAGCCGGAAACATCCCCCGCATAATTTTCCTTTGCAGCCATACCCAGGTGGTAAGCACTTGAATTAAAAGCAAAAACAACCCCCATACTGAGTAGGAGTACGCCAATTTGAATTAAATGCAGCGGGAGCAACGCAGCCTTATGAATGACCTTGTGTACGGGAAGATTTTGGACCATCAGTGGGCCAAAATTTCGAATAATAAACAAGGGGAACAGCAATGCCATGATCACCTGATTGAACATATTCCAGTTTTCTAAAGCTTGAATACCAGGCGTATTACTATGCCAGAGCAGCGGAAGTAAGGCCGATACAGAAAGTAAGCTTAAACCAAGAAGGGTCTTATTGTCTCTGTTTTGGTAAACATATAAGCCAAGTCCTAAAATGACCCATATAAATGCGGGAATCGCAGTTCTAAAACCTAAATCAAAGCGTAGATTCCCCAAAGTCAATAACAGGTTTATTCCCCAAACCAAACCTAAAATAGTTCGGTTCTTCTTAGATATTGCTCTATCGCGCCCTTGTGCAAGCCCCATTAAAAACGTAGGGATACTAGCTGAACTTAAAACAGATAATCCGGCTATTGCTAAGAGACTCAGACTAAATACCTGCCCACTTACGATCTGAGATAAAGCGGAAAATGACGCATCAGAAAGAGTAAAACTGACGATTCCTATCCACAATATGACTCCTACTAGAGCCTGCCAAACGGGTAAAAAGGAAAATAACAAAACTAAAACTCCGATGACAGCGAAAATAAATCCGATGATTTCTGGCGTTGCATCTAACGATGCTGCTTGGATATGAAAGTTCTGACGAATAAAATAAACGGTGCTATGTAATTTTTGGCCGGCCTGGATGTCCACTACTTTTTGATAGGGCATCATTTCTGAGACGTCTACCCAATGAAAAAGTTCCGTTCCTCCCTGAATCCAAAGCGCGATTGCCACTAAAAGCAGGGTTAAACTAGCATAATAAATGCTTTTCGAAAAGAGGGTGCGAGTTAAACTCATGTTTTGGTAAAAAAACGAATCTTTAAATTTCATACAAACTACGATTCATTCAAAGAAATTACCTGATTTTGGCAAAAAATAGTTGAAAAATACTAATTTCAGTTTTGGTAAATTCGAATTTAGAGGCTAATTTTGCAGTCCGAATGTAATAGGCATTCGAGAACAAAATAAATACGTAGTTTTTTAGCTAACAAATTAAAATTCAAATGGCAAACGCAGTTAATAAAGGAAAAGTTACGCAAGTAATTGGACCCGTTGTCGATGTGAGCTTCGAAGGTGAAGGATCACATTTACCAGCAATCTTGAATGCTCTTTCAGTAACGAAATCAAATGGTCAAACGCTTGTCCTTGAGGTGCAACAACACTTAGGGGAGGATCGTGTAAGAACAATTGCGATGGAAGGAACGGAAGGTCTTCAACGCGGACAAGAGGTAATCGATAAGGGAACTCCGATGACGATGCCGACTGGCGAAGGAATTAAAGGGCGTTTGTTTAACGTTGTAGGGGATGCCATCGATGGTATCTCTCAGCCTAAATCAGAAAAAGGATTGCCGATTCACCGTGCTGCTCCTAAATTTGATGAATTAGCTACAACAACAGAAGTTTTATTCACAGGAATTAAAGTGATTGACTTATTAGCTCCTTATGTTAAAGGAGGTAAAATTGGTTTGTTCGGTGGTGCCGGTGTAGGTAAAACTGTATTGATCATGGAGTTGATTAATAATATTGCCAAAGCATACGAAGGTCTTTCGGTATTCGCAGGTGTAGGTGAGCGTACTCGTGAGGGTAACGACTTATTGCGTGAGATGATCGAGTCAGGCGTTATTAAGTATGGCGAGGAATTTAAGCATGCGATGGAAGCTGGTGAGTGGGATCTTTCGAAAGTAGATCAAACAGAATTAGCGAAGTCTCAAGCAACCTTAGTATTCGGTCAAATGAACGAGCCTCCTGGAGCACGTGCGCGTGTAGCTTTGTCAGGATTAACCGTAGCGGAATATTTCCGTGATGGAGATGGCGAAGGTCAAGGTCGTGACATCTTATTCTTTATCGATAACATCTTCCGTTTTACACAAGCGGGTTCTGAGGTATCTGCCCTTTTAGGTCGTATGCCATCTGCGGTAGGTTACCAACCAACCTTAGCAACAGAGATGGGTGCGATGCAAGAGCGTATCACTTCGACGAAGCGTGGTTCGATTACATCGGTACAAGCGGTTTACGTACCTGCCGATGACTTAACGGATCCAGCTCCAGCAACCACGTTTGCTCACTTAGATGCAACAACGGTATTATCACGTAAGATTGCAGAATTAGGTATTTACCCTGCGGTGGATCCATTAGATTCTTCATCCCGTATTTTATCTGCTGAAGTTTTAGGTGATTCTCACTACAATACAGCTCAACGTGTGAAAGAAATTTTACAACGTTACAAGGAATTACAAGATATCATCGCGATCTTAGGTTTGGATGAATTATCGGAAGAAGATAAATTAGTCGTTTCTCGCGCTCGCCGTGTGCAACGTTTCTTGTCACAACCTTTCTTCGTGGCAGAACAATTTACCGGCTTAAAAGGCGTTCTTGTTGACATTAACGATACGATCAAAGGTTTCAACGGAATCATCGACGGAGGTTATGACAATTTGCCAGAAGCTGCTTTCAACTTAGTGGGAACCATTGAGGATGCGGTAGTAAAAGGAGAAAAATTATTAGCTGAAGCTGCTAAATAAAGAAAATTATGTTTGTAGAAATTATTACACCGGATCGTAAAGTATTTTCAGCAGAAGCATCTGTTGTGACTTTGCCTGGCGTTAATGGTTCTTTCCAAATTTTAAATGACCACGCAGCGATTGTTTCTACTTTAGCAAAAGGAGAATTATCAGCAGATAAAACGGTCTTTCAAATCGAAGGAGGAGTTGTTGAAGTTTTGAATAATCGAGTACTTGTTTTAGCCGAAGGCGTTAACTAAACATTCTCATGAAAAAACTTGCCATTTTATTATTTGCAACGGTCTTATTCAGCTCATGCTCAGAAAAGGCCTTTTTAACAGGATCAATTTTAGCGACCGTAAAGGAAAGTAACATTCCGTTGCAGAAGATTCAGTTTTATAATGATAATGGTTTGATTTTAGAAAGAGAGATGAACTCGTCGGATGCGAATGTGAAAGCAGGAGCCTTAGTCTTTAAAAACGGCAAGTCGATAAATCGCGTTAGCTTGGAGAAACAAACTCCAGGGGCTCTATTAAAACAAGAGGGAGATAAATTGTATGTTTCCTTTGATAACCCCGCTAAAGATTCAAATAGCCTAATCTTTGCACCTGTTTTAGGCGAGCGCGGAGAATATTTCTATCAATTAGTGGATGAAACAGGTAACTCAACCATTTCTCGATTGAATTTCGAAGGTAATAAGTACTTGGTTTATAACGAAAAATATGAGGGCTTAACTAAGTCAGTAACGAAAACGCCGCGTGTTCGTTTGATGATTATGAAATCTTCATTGAATGGATTGAAAGTAGATTCGAAAAGAATGAAGGGTAATCGAGTACAATAATCGATTGCTTTTATAGGAATTTGGAAATAGGATGCTTGCATCCTATTTTTTTTTAGTCCATTTTTGCCCAAAGGTATGTATGCATACAAACTTTGCATACAAATAGGATACACATGAAAGCAGAAGATACGATTGATTTCCATATTAAGACGGGATGGTACGCCATCAGTCGCATGTATAACACGTATGCTGCACAGTTTGATATGACCATGGCAATAGGCTATGTGTTGTTGCACATAGATAAAAATGGTACCCCCGCTACTAAAATCGCTCCAGCCTTGGGATTAGAAGCGCGTTCTTTGACCCGTATGCTGAAAACCCTAGAGGATAAGAAGTGGATCGAGCGTTCGGCTAATTATGAAGACAAGCGGGTGGTTAAGATTTTTCTAACCGAGATAGGAAAGAAGAAACGGGATCAGGCTAAAAAGGGTGTAATTGCTTTTAATAAGTTGATTTATGATCGAGTAGAGCCAGAAAAAATGAAGACTTTTTTCGAAGTGATGGCATCGGTAAATCAAGTAATGGAGGTGGATGCCGGAGAAATATTAAAAACTATCTAGAAAAAATTGCATTTCGGGATACATATATTAAAGTAGATCCTTATTTTTGTCAGATAAATAAACACAACAGCGTTATGAAAAAATTAATTTTGGTATTCGCAATCTTGCCTTTCTTATTCACCTCTTGCGTAGGAAAGAAGAAATTAGCGGATTTGGAATCACAATTAACTGAATTGCAAGCATCTAGTAGTTCAGCTTTATCTAAATCAAAAGCAGACTTATCTGATTGTCAATCTTTAACAGCTAGCCTTCAAGGGGAATTAAAGAAGAGAGATTCTGATTTAGAAACAAAAAATGGCCAATTGAAAACTTTACAGGAGCAATTGGATTACTTTAAAAAGACAAATACCAACTTATTAGATCGTTTATCTGATCTTTCTGTGATCAATAAATCAGGTGCAGAAAGTATCCGTAAATCTTTAGATGCCTTAAATGAGCAAGGAAAGTACATTAAAGATTTGAACTCCTCTATTCAACGTAAAGATTCAATGAATTTATCCTTAGTGATGAATTTGAAGCGTTCTTTAGCGGATGTGAATGATGAAGATGTAACCGTAGAAGTGAAGAAAGGGGTAGTTTATATCTCCATCTCTGATAACTTAATGTTTGCTTCAGGTAGCGCAGTGGTAAATGCGAAAGCAATAGCTGTTTTAGCGAAGGTGGCGAAAGTATTGAATGACCACAAAGAGTTAGACGTATTAGTAGAAGGACATACAGATTCTCAGCCTATCTCTACAGATTGTATCCAAGATAACTGGGATTTATCGGCTAAGCGTGCGACATCTGTGGTACGTGTATTACAAACGAAATTTGATGTGGATCCAGAGCGCTTAACAGCGGGTGGACGCGGAGAGTTTGAGCCAGCATCAGCTAATAAAACAGCTAAAGGACGTAAAGAGAATCGCCGTACGGAGATTATCGTAACGCCTAAATTAGATCAATTCTTTAGCTTAATGTCTCCTCAAGGGAACTAAGTTTTAGATTATAAATGAAAAAGGCCTCGATGAAAATCGAGGCCTTTTTTTTATGTTATTATGCTTTTATGATAATTGCCCTCTAACCAGATCTAGTTTTCTACGAGATACAGGAAGCGATTGATTTAAAATTGTTTTGACCGTCTTCGTCTCGATTAAGTCATGACCTGTCACATTTAGCTTGTTGACTAAATAGGACTTGTGGATGCGAAGGAAAGTGCCTAAGCGTAATTGAGATTCGAATTTCTTGAGAGTTTTTGCCATCAGAATGGTTTGGCCATTCTTTAAAAAGATGGTGGTATAATTACCTTTTCCTTCAATGCTAACAATGTCTTCTACTGGGCATTGATCAATTCCGGGGATTTTCAAGGTTTTTCTCATTCTTTGGCTAGTTTCAAACAAACCTAAGCTATTTGAGAACATCTTGGTTAAAAGAATTATTAAGCGGTCAATGTATTTATTTAGCGGTCGCCTTGGACTTTAAATTTTGGGTATAAAAAAAGAGGTCTTTTTCAAGACCTCTTTTCAATGTAGCGGGGGCCAGACTCGAACTGACGACCTTTGGGTTATGAGCCCAACGAGCTACCAACTGCTCCACCCCGCGATATAATTGGGAGTGCAAAGATGCACGTTTCTTTCAGAAAAAACAAGTATCTTTGTAGATATTATTCTTGCCTATCTCAATTTAGGCAGTTTTTACATACATTTCTATGACCCCGGAACACAAGGCAGGCTTTATCAGTATTATTGGGAAACCCAATGTAGGAAAGAGCACGCTGATGAATGCTTTAGTGGGGGAGAGGCTTTCGATTGTGAGCTCGAAGGCGCAGACTACACGTCACCGGATTTTGGGGATGTTAAATGGAGAACACAAGGGTACTGAATACCAGATCGTTTACTCAGATACGCCTGGGGTTTTATTACCTAAATACGAATTGCATAAGTCCATGATGTCTTTCGTAAAAAGCTCTATAGAGGATGCGGATGTAGTGTTGTATGTGACGGATGTTTTTGACGAATTTGAAGATTTGGATTTTTTGACCAATTGGAAAGATTTTACAGAAACTCCTATTCTTGTTTTATTAAACAAGATTGATTTAGTGACCATGGAGAAACTCGAGGAGAAGGTCGCGTATTGGCAGGGGATTTTCCCAGGTCGTCCGATTATTCCTATTTCGGCTTTAGAATCGGTTCATTTGGACCAAATCTTTAGTCATCTCATGGAGCATTTGCCAGTTCATCCTCCCTTTTTTGATAAGGACGAACTGACGGATAAACCTGAAAAATTCTTTGCCTCTGAGATTGTTAGAGAAAAGATTTTCTTGAATTATAAAAAGGAGATTCCTTATTCTTGTGAGGTAGTGGTGACATCCTTTAAGGAAGAGCCGACTATTTTACGTATTGCTACGGAAATTTATGTGGAACGGGTGTCGCAGCGTGCGATTATCATTGGACATAAAGGAGAAAATATCAAGAAGGTGGGTATCCAGGCAAGGGAGGATTTAGAGAAGTTTTTTGGTAAAAAAGTATTTTTAGAGCAGTTTGTCAAAGTGGAGCCAGATTGGCGTGCGAAGACAGACAAGCTGCGTTCATTCGGGTATTCGCTCGATTAATTTAACATAGAATGTCAAATATTATTGCAATTGTGGGGCGTCCCAATGTAGGGAAATCTACTTTGTTCAATCGCTTGATTGAACAAAAGAAAGCTATCATGGACAATGTGTCCGGGGTGACGCGCGACCGCCATTATGGTTACGGTCAATGGATTGGACGTTTCTTTACCGTGATTGACACGGGAGGTTACGTGCATGGTTCAGACGATAAATTTGAAGGAGCCATACGTGAGCAGGTAGAATTAGCCATTGAAGAAGCGGCGGTTTTATTGTTTGTAGTAGATTGCTCTACCGGTTTAACGGATTTAGATAAGGATTTTGCGAACGTTTTACGTCGCTCGAGTAAGCCCGTGATTTTGATCGCGAACAAGGCTGATACCTACGAAAAGGGGTATGCTGCCGCAGAATTCTATGAATTAGGCTTAGGCGATCCATTTGCGATCGCAGCCGAAAGTGGTAGTGGCACGGGTGAAATGCTCGATATGATGGTTTCTCATTTTAAAGAGGAAGGAATTGAAAATCCAGAATTAGGTATTCCTCGAGTAGCGATTTTAGGTCGTCCGAACGTAGGAAAATCATCCTTCTTGAATGCCATTTTAGGAAAAGATCGCTCCATCGTGACAGATGAGGCGGGAACGACAAGAGATGCGATTCACAATCACTATACGATGTATGGGAAGGATTTCATTATTACAGATACGGCAGGTATTCGCCGAAAAGCAAGAGTAGACGATAACATCGAGTATTACTCGGTATTGCGTTCAATGAAGGCTTTAGAGGAATGCGATGTGGCGATTATCCTTATTGATGCCACTACGATCGATCCATTGACCGGTTTAGAGGCGCAGGATATGAACATTATCAGCATGGCGGATAAAGCCAAAAAAGGGATCGTTTTAATGATTAATAAGTGGGATTTAGTGGCGAAAGACACGAATACCGCCGTTCAATTAGAGAAATCGATTAAAGAACGTATTGCTCCTTTGAATTACATGCCGGTCATCTTTACATCGGTGATGGAGAAGAAGCGTATCTTCCAAGCTTTGGAATTAATGTTAACTGTGTATGGCAACCGTTCCCAAAAGATTTCTACATCGAAATTAAACGATGTAATGCTGGAGGTGATCGCGAGTTATCCGCCACCAGCTTGGAAAGGAAAATACATTAAGATTAAATATTGTACGCAGGTTTCGACCCCGTATCCGACCTTCATTTTCTTCTGCAATTTACCGCAGTACATCAAGGAAAGTTACGAGCGTTACCTAGAGAATCAGATGCGTAAAGCCTTTGATTTATCAGGAACGCCTATTTCGTTATTCTTTAGAAAGAAATAGTTGCTGTATTTGGGAGAGGCTGATGAAACCGATTTGGCCTCTTCCACCTACACCATAGATGCGATCCCCTACGCGACATAGGTTATGGTAAGGGCTTTTTCCTAAGCTAATCCATTGCTTCTTTTTTGGGTCAAAAGCCGAACTTTCTGCCGGCCCAGATAGAATCCAATATGGATCTGCCCATAAAATTTTCTCCACATAATAAGCTGGTGCTCCCGCTACAGGCGACCACGATGCACCAGCATCCTTGCTTTCTACTACCGGCACAGGCCCCTCTTTAATGCGCGAATAGTTACCCCCGGCGATCCATAGGTTTCTGGCATTACGAACGCCTAGGCTGAAAAACCCCGTTCCTTCGCCGCCTTGAATTTCAGCGTATATACTTTTCCAATTTAGTGCATCTTCACTTAAAAGTACCCTAGCTTTTTCGCCACCTCCGGTGACGATATAATAACCTTCCTTTGTTTTCTGCAAACTTGATCCACTCGCAGCGAAAGCGGCTTCTCCTTTTTGTAATTCTGGATGACTTATAGGATTTAGTAACTGAAACGCTTTGCCTTTTTCGCTAATGCGAATTAAACCGTAAAAAGGCCCCGCCGGATCGGATAAAACTAATCCTTGCTTACCATCCCAACTAATAGCATCAAAGAAATAGCCCTTCTCTTTGATTTGAAAGGCTAATTCCCAGCTTAATCCGCCATTATCCGTGCGGTAAATTCTCGCTGCTCCATTCTCTGCAGGACCTGCGCTCATTAGCAAAACAGTATTTTCATCTAAGATGGCTAGGTCACGAAAGTCTAAAGAATCGGCTCCAGGTACGGTGGAAACAGTAAAATGTTCTCCGCCATCTGGCGAATGAATGACGGTACCTCGCGTTCCTCCGATCCAGATATGCTTCCCTTGAGATCTAATCGCTCGAAAAGAGGCTTTCGTATCCAGTGTAAGAGGAGTCCATTGCGCTAAGCTTTGGAAAACTCCCCAAAAAAGTAGTGCGAGTAATAAGGTGTTTTTTCTCATATCGATATAGTGCTGCAAATTACGGATTTTGGCAAATAATGATTATTTTTGAACCTTATAGCTTAAAATTTATTCGTCGACACGAAAAGGAACACGAAAAGTATACATGGAAGAATTAAAACCCAAATCCCTTAATTTCTTAGAAGAAATCGTTCAGGAGGATATCGCGTCTGGGAAATACCCACAAGGTATTTTGACTCGTTTTCCGCCTGAGCCGAATGGCTACCTGCACATTGGACATGCAAAAAGTATTTGCTTGAACTTTGGGTTAGCGCAGCGTTTCGGAGGGGGGACTAATTTACGTTTTGATGATACGAATCCGGTGACGGAGGAAACGGAGTATGTGGAGTCGATTAAGAAAGATGTTTCCTGGTTAGGGTTTACTTGGGCGAATGAATTATATACCTCCGATTATTTCCAGGAGCTGTATTTATTCGCAGAGAAATTAATTTCACTTTCATTCGCGTATGTAGATGATTCTTCTGCCGTGGAAATTGCTGCTCAAAAAGGAACTCCTACCACACCCGGAACGCATAGTCCATTTAGAAACCGTAGCGTAGAGGAAAATTTGACCTTATTCCGAGAGATGCGGGCAGGTAAATATGCGGACGGAGAAAAAGTTTTACGTGCGAAAATAGACATGGCTCATGCAAACATGCACCTGCGAGATCCCTTAATGTACCGTATTCGCCACGTGAAACACCACCGTTCAGGAGATAAATGGTGCATCTATCCGATGTACGATTTCGCTCATGGCCAAAGTGATTCCATCGAAGAAATTACCCATTCCATCTGTACCTTGGAATTCGACGTTCACCGTCCATTATACGATTGGTTCTTAGATAAATTAGGAATTTTTCCTTCCCATCAATATGAATTCGCCCGTTTGAACTTGTCCCATACAGTGATGAGTAAGCGTAAATTATTGCAATTAGTGAACGAAAAAGTCGTGAATGGCTGGGACGATCCCCGCATGCCTACCATTTCAGGTTTGCGCAGACGCGGTTTTACTCCCGCATCCATTCGTAATTTCTGTGAGCGTATCGGTGTGGCGAAACGCGATAATTTGATTGATTTAAGCTTACTAGAATTCTGTATTCGGGAAGACTTGAATAAATCTGCTGATCGCGTGATGGCGGTTTTGGATCCGATTAAATTAGTGATTACGAATTATCCTGCAGATAAAACAGAGGATTTACTCATTGAAAATAATCCAGAAGCCGAAGTAATCACAAAGCGTTCCGTTCCTTTCTCGAACGAATTATATATCGAACGTGATGACTTCATGATCGATCCTCCTAAGAAATTCTTCCGCTTAGGCGTAGGTTTGCAAGTTCGTTTGAAAGGAGCCTACATCGTGACGTGTACTGATTTCAAAATGGATGCGGCAGGTAATGTGATAGAAGTGCAGGCGGAATATATTCCGGAAAGCAAGTCTGGACAAGATACGAGTGGTGTTTCAGTGAAAGGAACGATTCACTGGGTGTCTGTGGCTCATGCCATAGAAGCTGAGGTGCGAAACTTTGATCGTTTGCTTATCGTGGAAGATGCCTCAGAATTAGGGGACGATTTCATGAAATTCATCAACCCAGAATCTTTGCAAATAATTCCAAAGGTATTCGTAGAGCCAGGTTTGAAATCTGCCGAGGTAGGTCATTCTTTGCAATTTATCCGTAAAGGATATTATAGTCTGGATTCAGATTCGACAGCAGAAAAGCTGGTATTTAATCGTACGGTGACTTTGAAAGACACTTGGGCGAAAGAAAAAGTTAAATAATTATTTTTTCGCAAAAAGCGAATCCACGAAAGTGGTTTTGTTGAATACTTGGAGATCAGAGATTTTTTCTCCCACTCCAATGTATTTGACAGGGATCTTGAACTGATCTGAAATTCCAATCACTACGCCCCCTTTTGCTGTGCCATCTAGCTTCGTAATGGCTAAGGAGGTAATTTCGGTTACTTTAGTGAACTCTTGTGCTTGTATGAAGGCGTTTTGGCCTGTAGAACCGTCTAAAACCAGCATCACCTCATGTGGTGCCTCTGGAATAAATTTTTGAATCACCCGCTTAATTTTACCCAGCTCGGTCATCAAGTTTACTTTAGTATGCAAACGCCCTGCCGTATCGATGATGACGATATCAGCATTCATTTCAACGGCTTGTTTAACGGCATCAAAAGCGACCGCCGCTGGATCGGTATTCATGCCATGGTCGATCACCGGAACCCCCACGCGCTCTCCCCATAATTTTAATTGATCTACTGCCGCTGCACGGAATGTATCAGCCGCACCTAAAACGACTTTTAACCCGTTTTGATGAAATTGGGACGCTAATTTACCAATGGTAGTCGTCTTGCCCACTCCATTCACGCCCACGACCATGATCACGTAGGGTTTTTGTGCGGGCTCAGTAAAAGCATTTTCTAAAGAGGACGATTGATTTTCCTCTAATAAGGCGGCAACTTCTTCTCTTAATACCTTGTCTAATTCTTCTGTAGAAACGTATTTATCACGCTCCACGCGTCGCTCGATGCGCTCGATAATCTTTAAAGTAGTAGCTACTCCTACGTCTGAGGTCAATAAAATTTCCTCTAATTCATCGAGTACATCTTCGTCTACTTTCGATTTTCCGACAACAGCACGTCCGATTTTAGAGAATAAACCGGTGGAGGTCTTCTCTAAACCTTGCTCCAAAGCTTGAATTTCTTCTTGCTTCTGCGGTTCTGGCTTCTTTTTTAAAAAATCGAATAATCCCATGGTATAGGTTATAAAACGATACGAAGGTAAACAAAATAAAAAAAGTCCCTTCAAGAAGGGACTCTATTTTTTTTAAGATAGGTAAACGGGTATTGAAAAATTAGTTTCTCAATGCAGCGTTAACGTCATCTTGAAGGATGATTTCTTCTTTGAAGGTATAAGCTCCTGTAGTAGGATTCTTAACCGCCTTAATAATCTTAGCGTACTTAACGCCGCCTTCTTTTTTCAGAGTTGCAACTACTTTCTTAGCCATGGATCAACCTATTTAATTTCTTTGTGTAAAGTAACTTTTTTCAAAAAAGAGTTATATTTTCTTAACTCAATACGTGCTGTCGTATTCTTACGATTTTTTGTCGTGATGTAGCGAGACATGCCTGGAAGACCAGTTTCTTTGTGCTCAGTGCATTCTAAGATTACTTGAATGCGATTTCCTTTCTTTGCCATAATAGATAAATCATTTATCCGCCTCTGCTCGAAACGGAATGCAAAGGTAGGATAATTTCTTTTTCCCCCAAAGCCTTTGTTAAAAATAGATGTAAAAATTTATTTTTACCCATTAGATTTCTCATTTTTGCTTAATGAATCCCATCCAGTATCAATTTCTTCCCGAAAATTTCAAGAATTCTGACCCGAATAAATTTCGGCTAGAAGATTTGAAATCGGAGGAAATGATCATTTCCTTAGGGCCACAGCACCCATCGACTCACGGTGTGATTCGATTAGAGGTAATTTCTGATGGAGAATGGATAAAAGAAGTCGTTCCTCATTTAGGCTATTTACACCGTTGCTTCGAGAAACATGCAGAGGCGCTGCCTTTTAACCAAATCATCCCTTATGTGGATCGTTTGGATTATATGGCCGCGATGAACTCTGAGCATGCCTATGCCATGGCGGTGGAAAAGATGCTGGATTTAACAGGGAAGCTACCTAAACGCATTGAATACATCCGCGTTCTGGTGGCAGAATTAAACCGGATCGCATCACACTTCGTGGCGATCGGAACGTATGGACTAGATATTGGAGCCTATACCCCCTTTTTATGGTTGATGCGGGACCGGGAGGACATTCAGCGACTGCTGGAATGGTTGTCAGGTGCACGCATGTTGTATAATTACGTGTGGGTGGGAGGATTGTTCTATGATTTACCTTTGGGTTTTGAAGAGAAAATACAAGAATTGATTCCCGTTTTAAAGAATACCATTAAAGAAGTAAAACAATTAGTAGAGGATAATAGTATATTCATTAAGCGGACAGCCAGCGTGGGTATTTTGCCACTGGAAGCGGCAATAAATTATGGTTGTACGGGTCCGGTGTTACGTGGATCTGGTTTGCCTTTTGACCTTCGTAGAATCGATGGATATTCGGTTTATCCGGAATTAGAATTTGATATTCCTGTGGGAGAAGGTGCCATGGGTTCGGTAGGCGATTGTTGGGATCGGAATCACGTGCGAATTCGGGAATGTGAGGAGTCGATTCGGATCATGGAACAATGTCTAGTGGCCTTGTTAGGGGATGAAAAGAGAACGAGGGATTTTGATCCTCAGGCTTTGGTCCCTAAAAAAATCCGTCCTAAAGCGATGGATGCCTATGTGAGGGCCGAAAATCCGAAAGGGGAACTCGGTTTTTACATTCGCACAGATGGTCGTTCGGATATTCCACAACGTTTGAAAGTGCGCGCTTGCTCTTTCCACCACTTGTCCGTGCTGCCTTATTTAGCGAAGGGGACATATTTAGCAGATTTAGTAGCCATTATCGGATCCTTAGATCTAGTGATGGGTGAAGTAGATAGATAAAATGAACAAAGAATTTTTAGCAGCCCTCGAAGAGGAAATCAGTCGTTTAGATATAGGCCAAAATCCTAGCGAGCTCTATGACCCCATCCATTACCTCCTCAGTTTAGGGGGCAAACGAATTCGTCCTGTCCTTTGCTTATTGACTTATTCCTTGTTCAAATCTGACTGGGAAAAACAAGTTCCAGCAGCCTTAGCAGTAGAAATTTTCCATAATTTCACGTTGATGCATGACGACATCATGGACAAAGCTCCCTTACGTCGCGGCAAGCAAACAGTGCACGCAAAATGGAATGATAACATTGCTATTCTCTCTGGGGATGTGATGCTAGTAAATGCTTATCAATATCTGAATAAGGCTAAAGGTTTAAGTTTAGCCGACTTTCAGCACCTGCTGGGGCGCCTTTCTCGGATTGCTGCGGAAGTCTGCGAAGGACAACAATTTGACATGAATTTCGAAAGTCGGGATGACGTGACAGTCGAAGAATACATGGAGATGATTCGCTTGAAAACGTCGGTTTTAATCGGATTTTCGATGGAAATGGGCGGTTTGTTGGCTTCGGTGCCTTCGTCGGTTTCGGATTCACTTTACCGCATCGGTGAAACCATCGGTCTGGGTTTCCAATTGAAAGATGATTTATTAGACGTCTATGGTGATCCGGAGAAATTTGGGAAGCAGCCTGGCGGAGATATTTTAGCGAATAAAAAAACCTATCTACTGATAAAAGCATTTAAAAAAGCGTCGGGATCTTTATTATCCGATTTAACGCGCTGGGTTTCCGCCACCGAGTACGACGCTGCAGAAAAAGTGAAAGAGGTGACCGCGATCTATGATTCGCTCGGTTTAAAGGCGGAAACAGAAGCTGTAATTAGTACTTATTTCGATGCCGCTTTTGCGGAAATTCAATCTTTAGCCATTTCGGCGGACCAAAAATCAGCCTTGGTAAAATTCATGAGCGGGTTGGTTGATCGAGAAGTTTAACGTAGTTTTGTTTACCTATGGTCTCGATTTTACTTATTGCTGTGACGATTATCATTTCCCTAGCCGCTTGGCAGAAGCCGGACTGGATGGGAAAAATGCTCATGAACCCGTATCGGATTCAACACAGAAACGAATATTGGCGTTTTATTAGTTCGGGATTCATCCACGCTGATTTTATGCACTTGTTTTTTAATTTGTTTTCATTCTTCTTTTTTGGGGTACAATTAGAGCAGATTTTCAATCAATTATTCCCAGCTATTGCGTCCGAATTATTCATCGCTTTTTATCTACTGGCGATATTGGTGGCGGATTTGCCTACCTATTTCAAACAGAAAAATAACCCTAATTATAATTCCTTAGGCGCATCTGGTGCCGTTTCTGCTGTGATTTTTGCAGGAATTCTGTTTTTTCCCACAGAGAAAATATATTTATTTGGATTCTTCGGAATTCCAGGATTTATCTATGCGGGTCTGTTTACGTGGTATTCTGTGGAAATGGATAAGCGTAGTCGCGATTTTGTGAATCATAGCGCCCATTTATATGGAGCCTTGTTTGGACTCGCGGCGATGACGCTTTTATACCCTCAGGTGTGGATTAGTTTTGTGGAACAAATAACGGCCATGCTTCGATGAAAAGAATTGCGATTTTAGGAAGTACGGGGTCCATCGGGACGCAGGCACTAGACGTAATTGCGGAGCATCCTCAGGAATTTTCGGTGGAGGTATTAACTGCCCAAAACCAGGCTGATTTACTGATTACCCAAGCTTTAGCCTGGAAACCGGCGCATGTGGTGATCGGCAATGAAGCGAAATATGCTGAGGTCAAAATGGCTTTAGCAGGAACTGGCATACAAGTTCATGCGGGCGAAAAGGCGCTGGAAGATGTGGTGACTTTGGATTCTGTGGATATCGTGTTAACAGCCTTAGTAGGTTACGCAGGCTTATTGCCTACGGTGAAAGCGATAAAAGCAGGCAAGCCGATTGCCTTAGCGAATAAAGAAACTTTAGTGGTGGCTGGAGCGCTTATTATGCCACTAGCACGGGAGATGGGTGTGCCTATTTTGCCAGTTGATTCCGAGCATTCGGCCATTTTCCAATGCTTGATGGGCGAAGCGCATAATCCGATAGAGAAAGTGATTTTAACGGCCTCTGGCGGCCCATTTCGGGGTTTTAATCGGGAACAATTATCCCAAGTAACCCGTGCGCAGGCTTTAAAACATCCTAATTGGACGATGGGAGCGAAGATTACGATCGACTCCGCCAGTTTGATGAATAAAGGATTAGAAGTGATCGAGGCGGCTTGGTTATTTCATGTGAAGCCCTCCGAAATCGAAGTAGTGGTGCATCCACAATCGATCGTTCACTCTTTAGTGCAGTTTGAGGATGGGTCTATCAAGGCCCAATTAGGTTTGCCCGATATGAAATTGCCCATTCAATTTGCCTTAGGCTATCCGAATCGAATGAAGGCGAATTTTCCTCGCTTTGATTTTAGGAACTATGCTTCTTTGACTTTTGAGCAGGCGGATACCAAGACATTCCGTAATTTAGGGCTTGCATTTCAGGCTTTGGAGCAAGGAGGAAATACGGCTTGCCTGTTAAATGCAGCAAATGAAGTGGCTGTTGCGGCCTTTTTAGAAGATAAGATTGGATTTTTAGCCATGTCTGACTTGAACGAATATTGTATGAGTCAGGGAACTTTTTTGGCGAATCCGACATTAGAGGATTATATTGAAAGTGATCGAATGAGTAGAAAAATAGCCCAGGAATGGGTAGACAAAAATAGAAAATAACGAATTATGGAAGGTTTAGTAATGGCAGGGCAATTGATTTTAGGATTGTCGATTTTAGTAACATTGCATGAATTTGGTCATTATATTACGGCCAAATGGTTCAAAATGCGCGTAGAGAAGTTCTACCTTTTCTTCGATTTTTTATTCCCTATTCCCACCGTATTGAATTTTGCGTTATTCAAAAAGAAAATAGGGGATACTGAATACGGTTTAGGCTGGTTTCCGCTTGGAGGCTATGTTTCCATCGCCGGTATGATCGATGAAACGCAAGATGCGGCAACATTAGCTAAAGACCCAGAGCCTTGGGAATTTCGCGCTAAACCCGCTTGGCAGCGTCTAATCGTTATGTTAGGAGGAGTGATCGTTAACGTCATCACTGGAGTCGTGATTTTCGTTTGCTTAACGTATTCGAATGGGAATAACTTTATTTCTAAAGAAGAATTAAACAAGAACGGTATCGTCGCTATGGAATTAGGCCAGCAAATTGGTTTAAAAACAGGCGATAAAATCGTCCGTGTAAACGGCGCAGATTACAAACAATTATCTGATTTACGTACTTCAGATGTGCTTTTAGGAGAGAATTCATCCTATACAGTTCAGCGTGGCGACCAAACCGTCGAAATCAAAATCCCATCGAATTTCATTGAAAAATTAAGCGATAAGAAAGCGGCTTTCATCGAACCGATGGCAGCGTTTAAAGTCGCGGAAGTGGCTGCGCCAGAAGAGCCGGGTTTCTTCGATCAATTTTCGGCCGCTAAACCAGCGGAGCTTTTACCGGCTTATGCGGCGGGATTGAAAAAAGGGGATGTAATCACTTCGGTGAATGCGGGCCCGGTTCATTTCTACCACGAAGTGAAAGAATTATTAACGAAAGAAGCAGGAAAGCAGATTCGCTTAGGAATTTTGCGTGGAGGTATTGCTGATACGCTGAGCATGCAGGTGGCTTCATCCGGTCAAATAGGATTTGTACCTGAAATGATGATTGAGGTAACTCACGAAAATTATTCTTTAATGCAAGCAGCGAGTATCGGAACGGGTCGTGCTTTTTCGGTGATCTCTGATAATATCAAAGGATTCAAGAAAATCGCCTCAGGCGATGTTTCAGCTTCGAAAGCATTAAGTGGACCGATTGGAATCGCCCAAATGTTCGGTGGCGTATGGGATTGGAATCGTTTCTGGATGTTAACGGGATTGTTATCTATGGCTTTGGCCTTTATGAATATCCTACCTATCCCTGCCTTAGACGGTGGACACGCGATCTTCTTGATTTATGAGATGATTACGGGCAAACCTGCCTCTGATAAAGTACTAGAAATGGCACAGCAAGCGGGAATGTTGATTTTATTAGCCTTGATGGCTTATACGTTTGGGAACGATATTTTTAAAGCCTTCTTCTAATTGAAACTGCTTGTTCTATTTTTAGGGCTTCTTTTTCCGGGATCAATGAAGGTTCATCCGTTTCATAATTCGGTGACGGAGATGACCTATAATGTAAAGGATCAGGTTTGGGAAATTAGTTTTCGGCTTTTTCAAGATGATTTAGAGCAAACGATGAGTGCGGTGACGGGTAAAAAATTTAAGATGATACCCGGCGATGATGCCTCTGAGCGCGTATTAGATTCCTACCTGAGAAAGCATTTTCGATTTCACGCTGGCAAGCAAATTTCAACACCCTATCGATGGGTAGGATCGGAGCTACAGCAAGAAGTGGTTTGGGTGTATGTCGAAATTCCCACCTCCTCGGATTTAGCAGGATCCTATTTAGAGAACTCTATTTTTTTTGACGAATTTGATGACCAAACGAATATCGTTCAGTGGTCTTTTTCAGGCCAAAAAAAATCCTATCTTTTCCAAAAAAGTCAGGTGATTCAACAATTATCAAGATAATCATACTGCCATCTTGTCTTTTGGCATAAAATTTGATTAATATCGTTCGCTCATGTAGGAGCAGAATTTAAATATGAGGTATGAATAACCCAAATGACCTTTTTAAGCATTTGCAACTTTCAGAAATGTCTGATTTTGAAAATATAGAATTGATTCCCATCGGGTCCGAAGGTATGGACAACGATGACAAAATGGGCGTTTTGTCAGACCAGTTACCGATCCTTCCGATTCGAAATATTGTCTTGTTTCCGGGGATGGTAATTCCGATTACGGTATCCCGTCAAAAATCAGTTCGTCTGGTTAAGAAAGCTTACAAAGGCGATCGAACGATTGGTGTATTAGTGCAAGCGAATAATTCGAAAGAGGAGCCCACTCCAGATGATTTGTATAAGATTGGTACGGTCGCGCACATTGTAAAAATGTTCGTTTTGCCAGGCGGAAATACGACAATCATCGTTCAGGGACGTAAGCGTTTCGAAGTAAGTGAATACATAAAAACCGAGCCTAATTTAGTAGCTCGCGTTTCTTATATCGAGGATACGTTCCCTAAAAAGTTAAATAAGGAAAATAGAGCACTCGTTTCAACTTTGAAAGAGTGTGCTTTGAAGATTTTAAATTTAAATCCAGAGATTCCTCGCGAGGCACAAATCGCCTTAGATAATATTGAATCCTCTGCTTTTCTAGTGCACTTCCTTTCCTCAAACATCAATGCGGAATTGAAAGAAAAGCAAACTTTATTGGAAACCTTAGATGGGATCGAACAGGCCACCCATTTGCTCGAACACATGTTGAAAGAAATTCAACATTTAGAGTTAAAGCGTGAAATTCAAAGCAAGGCTTCAAGTGATATTGATCAACAACAACGTGACTATTACATTCGCCAGCAGATTAAAGTCTTGCAGGAGGAGTTAGGCGTGGAGAGTCCAGAGCAAGAATTGGATGGATTACGAGCGAAAGGGGCGAAGAAGAAGTGGTCGAAAGAGGTCAATGATTTCTTCCAAAAAGAACTAAGCAAACTTCAGCGCACGAATTCTATGTCAGGAGAATATCCGATGTTAATGAATTATGTTGAAT
Source organism: Aquirufa sp. A-Brett2-15D (assembly GCF_054558735.1). Lineage (NCBI taxonomy): Bacteria > Pseudomonadati > Bacteroidota > Cytophagia > Cytophagales > Flectobacillaceae > Aquirufa > Aquirufa sp. A-Brett2-15D. The sequence goes on from NZ_JBSKFT010000004.1 coordinate 177,883, forward strand.
TGATCGCGGATTTGCCTTGGGGAGAATATACGAAGGATAATTTTGATTTAGTGAAGGCGAAGAAGGTGTTGGATGCAGATCATTTTGGCTTAGAAAAAGTGAAAGAAAGAATCATCGAATACCTAGCCGTATTGAAGATGAAAGGGGATATGAAGGCTCCTATATTGTGTCTTTATGGCCCTCCGGGGGTTGGAAAAACGTCATTAGGGCGTTCGATTGCGAAGGCTTTGGGACGTAAATATGTCCGCATGGCCTTAGGCGGTCTTCGTGATGAGGCGGAAATCAGAGGTCATCGCAAAACCTATGTGGGCGCGATGCCAGGTAAAGTGATTCAGAGCATTAAGAAAGCTGCTTCATCTAATCCCGTGTTCATTTTAGATGAGATTGATAAAGTGGGTTCGGATCACCGTGGAGATCCATCTTCTGCCTTGTTAGAGGTTTTAGATCCGGAACAAAACAGTGGCTTCATGGATAATTACTTGGAGTGTGATTATGATTTATCTCGCGTGATGTTTATCGCAACGGCAAATAATTTAGATACGGTTCATCCAGCTTTGCGTGATCGTATGGAGATTATCGAAGTGAGTGGATACACGATGGAGGAGAAGGTCCAAATCGCGAAAAAACATTTATTGCCTAAGCAGAAAAAGGAACACGGTCTCGAAAAAGCAGAATTTTCGATGAACGATGGAGCGATTCAGAAAGTGATCGAAGGATATACGCGGGAGTCTGGCGTTCGTAAATTAGAACAAGAGATCGGTCGGGTGGTGCGTAAAATCACGAAGTCGATCGCGATGGATCAGGAGTATTCGCATAAAATTTCAGCTACCGATGTGGTGAAACTGTTAGGTCAAGAGCACTTTGATAAAGATACGTATGAGAGTAACGAATACGCTGGGGTAGTGACTGGTTTAGCCTGGACGCCGGTAGGAGGGGATATCTTATTTATCGAAACATTATTGAGCCGAGGAAAAGGAGTATTGACCCTTTCTGGTCAATTAGGAGATGTAATGAAAGAGTCAGCGATGGCAGCTTTGAGCTTTTTGAAGGCGCATTCTGACGAGTTTGGAATTGATTACCGCATTTTTGATCAATATAATTTACACATTCACGTTCCAGCGGGAGCGGTACCTAAAGATGGTCCATCTGCGGGGATCACCATGTTGACGGCGATTGCATCCGCTTTAACGCAATGCAAGGTGAAGTCGAAATTAGCGATGACTGGAGAGATTACCTTGCGCGGTAAAGTATTGCCAGTGGGAGGAATCAAGGAAAAGATTTTAGCAGCAAAAAGAGCTGGGATAAAAGAGATCATTATGTGTTCGAAGAACCGCAAAGATGTGGAGGAAATCGAGGCGCATTATATCTCGGATTTGAGCTTTCATTATGTAGAGGATGCGAAGGAAGTATTAGCCCTAGCTTTATTAAAAGAGCAAGTGAAGAATCCGGTGAAATTTGTTTTTCAGGCTGAGCCTACTGCGAGTTCATCGGCAGCAGTATAATGGATCTCCCCCATCTCTAAACAAAATTGGATGATGCGAAGCGCCTCAGCAGGTGCCAAAGGGCGGAGGCATTCTACTAGATCTTGAACAGGCAATGCCCCGTTCTTTAAATAAGTCAGAATCAATTTGCGTTCTGATTCAAGGCCTTCGGGGATATTTTTCCCGGAGGCTTCTTTTTTGCTTTTCAAGCAGTTATCGCATACGCCGCAAGCTTTCTTTAACGATTCCCCAAAATACGAGGTAATCAACAAGGTCCTACAGGCGTTCGGATGTTTCACATAGTGAATGATTGCATCGATCTTCTTCTTAGATCTTTCCTTTTTTTTCAAATACTCAGCCCAGATGATGGGCAAGTTTTCAATATTTGCTCTAGGCGTTAAAAAAACCAGCTTAGGCAGACCATTTTGTTTATCATATTCGATAAGCTCAAATTTCTCCAATAAGGCTAAATTACGTTCCACTTCTACAGGAGGAATCTTAATTTGATGGGCAAAATCGGCTTCCGATATGCTGACAAATTGGGTATATAGGTTTCCGCCATAGATACGTAGGAGCCCTTTTAAGAAGGATTCGAATTTTTCGTTTCGAATTTGGAAGTCGTATAGTTCGGTAGAACTGACGATGAAGCGGATTTTGGAGGGGTTTTGGAAAGCCTCGTTCAATAAAATTAAGCCCTCATTTTCTAGCGTTTTTAAGGCAAAATAGGTCTGCGAACTAGGTAGATTGAAGCGTTTGCACAGGTCCATCCAATCAAAATCATAGCTCTGTAGTTCGCCACTTCCCTCTGCTACTTGCAAATAATTGGCCACCGCTTGGTAGGTTCGCTTGATTACCTCAGCGGAGGGAAAGGATTTTTCCCATTGCGCTTCAAGGTCCAGAAGATCTTTTTCCTCATACAAAATGGCCGCATAGGCCTTTTTCTCGTCTCGACCTGCTCGACCTGCTTCTTGGTAATAAGCTTCTATTGTGTCCGGTAGATCCATGTGTACGACTAAACGTACGTCGGGTTTATCGATTCCCATGCCAAAAGCATTCGTCGCCACCATACAATCAATCTTACCTTCGATCCAGTCTTTTTGACGTGCAGAACGGACATCTATGCCTAGGCCAGCATGGTAAAAAGTGCTGGATAATCCGGCTTTAGACAACATATCAGCAATCTCTTGCGTCTTTCGTCGGTTGCGAACATACACGATGGAAGAACCCGGAACGCGTTGAAGCATTTCGGCTAATTTCTTTTCTTTATCGGCCTCGTAGAGAACAGAATAGGAGAGGTTAGGGCGGCTAAAGCTTTTTTGGAAGACAGCTGCTTGTTTAAATTGCAGCTTCTCCATGATATCGTTTTTAACCTCCTCATTCGCGGAGGCAGTCAGGGCAATGCAGGGAACGGTAGGAATTCTCTCTCGGAAAGCCGCTATCTCCAGGTAAGGCGGTCGAAAATCATATCCCCATTGTGAAATGCAATGGGCCTCATCGATGACCAAAAGGCTGATATTCATTTGCTTCGCGCGCTCGATGAATAGATCTGTTTTTAATCTTTCGGGCGAAACATAGAGGAATTTCGTGTTGCCATAAATGCAATTGTCCAGTAAAATGTCGATTTGGCGTTTGCGGAGACCGGAGAAAATGGCCGTCGCAGGAATGCCGCGGCGATTTAGCTGACCTACTTGATCTTGCATTAAGGCAATCAGTGGGGTAATGACGATGCAGATGCCCGGTAATGCCATAGCGGGAACTTGGAAACAGATCGATTTTCCGCCCCCTGTGGGCAATAGGGCAAGGGTGTCTTGTCCCTGTAAGACGGACTGGATAATTTCCTCTTGCAGAGGTCTAAAGGCCGCATGCCCCCAGTATTTTTGCAATATGTCCTGAATTTCCGCCATCGTCTAAACAAATCTACCAAAAAAGAACGAACTCCTCGAACAGATTTTTAGGAATTCCTGCGAAGAAATTCTTATTTTTAGACACAAAAGAAAGCGGATATGTTATCAGAGAAGGATTTAGCTCAATTATCGAAGCGCGGAATAAGCACCGCTGAAATTAACCAACAACTTGATTTTTTTAAATCCGGATTTCCTTGGATGAATTTGGAGAAATCTGCATCCATCGGGAATGGAATTTTTCAGTTTACGGACGAGCAGCGCAAAGAGTTTGTCGATCGTTTTGACCAACAAAAATCAGCACTTTCTATTTTAAAAATGGTACCTGCCTCTGGGGCGGCGACACGCATGTTTAAATCCTTGTTCGAGTTTTTATCGACTAGCGTAGAAAACAAGGAGTGCACGAAGTTTTTCGATGAATTAGATCGTTTTGCATTTTATCCAGAATTAAAGCCCCTCATAGGCGAAAAAGATGACTCTGCGGACATTCTGCATCATTTATTAGGTAAAGCAGGCATGGATTATGGCCAAAAACCCAAAGGCCTCCTAGCCTTCCATTCCTATCCGGAAGGTGCGCGAACTCCCTTAGAGGAGCACATCGTGGAGGCGGCAGCCTATGCTTCAGATGGCCAAAAAGCCCGTCTACATTTTACCGTTTCTCCCGAACACCGGAGAGGTTTCGAGGATTTAGTAGCTCGTATCTCGCCTAGTTGGTCAGCAAAAACTGGAATTACCTATGAGATCACCTTTTCAGAGCAAAAGCCCGCTACGGACACGATTGCTGTCAATCCCGATAACACCTTGTTTCGCGAGGCGGATGGTTCGCTTCTTTTCAGACCAGCAGGACATGGCGCCTTGTTAGAGAATTTAAATGACCTGAAGGCGGACGTGATTTTTATAAAAAATATTGATAATGTTGTGCCTGATGCACTAAAACAACCTACCATCGAATACAAAAAAGCATTGGGTGGATTGTTGTTGTGGATTTTAGTGGGTATCGATCACCTAGATAAGCAATTGCAAGAAAATCCAAGCGAGGAGACGATCAATGAGGCATTGGAAGAAATGTCGACCTATCTAGGTTTTGTACCGTCGGCGGATTTTGCTGCCTTGCCGCAATTTGAAAAAATCGCAAACATACGTGCCATTCTAGCTCGTCCTACCCGCGTTTGTGGGGTGGTGAAAAATACGGGTGAGCCTGGTGGTGGGCCCTTTTGGTGCCGGGATGAGAGAGGGAATTTTACCTTACAGTTAGTAGAATCAGCGCAGATTGATATGAAAGAGGAGGGCCAAAAAGCCAAATTTCACCAAGCCTCCCATTTTAATCCAGTCGATTTAGTCTGTGCCCCGCGTGGTTTGAACTTATTGAACTACCGGGATATGAGTACGGGTTTTATTACGGATAAGACAAAGGATGGAAAAGAATTAAAGGCGATGGAGCTGCCCGGACTTTGGAACGGAGCCATGTCTGATTGGAATACGCTTTTCGTGGAAGTGCCACTAGAAACATTTAATCCGGTGAAAACGGTGACCGATTTAGTGCGGCCTGCACACCAAAACGGATAGTATGTTTTTTGTTTGTAAAAAACTCCTTATTTTTGTCGCCCCTGAGAAAGAGATTTTAAAGGAAGTATATAAATGCTTGATTACAAAAACCTTGTCCGGTTTCCAGGCAAGGTTTTTTATTTGGCCTTATAATAGGTAAAATCAATCGATGAAGGACTTTAAATAGATAGTAAACAAATTAATATGGCCTTAGAACAAACATGGCGGTGGTTTGGCCCAAACGACCCCGTTAAATTATCAGATGTTCGTCAAGCTGGCGCAACAGGAATTGTGAATGCATTGCATCAAATCCCGAATGGACAAGTTTGGGAATTAAGCGATATTCTGGAGCGCAAGGCTATGATAGAAGCGGCTGGTTTAACCTGGTCGGTGATCGAGAGTATTCCTGTTCACGAAGATATTAAGACTCGTTCTGGCAAGTACAAGCAATATATTGAAAACTACAAGACGTCTATTAGAAATCTAGGGTCGGCTGGATTAGACGTAGTTTGCTATAATTTCATGCCCATTTTAGACTGGACTCGGACCGATTTAGATTTTCGTTTCCCGGATGGAAGTACGGGCTTGCGTTTTGATGCAGCAGAGTTTTGTGCTTTTGAATTGTTTTTATTGAAACGCCCAGGAGCAGAAAATCATTATATGAGCGAGCAAATGGCGCGCGCTCAACAATGGTTTGACGGATCTACGCAGGCACAACAAGATAAACTAATACGCAATATCATCGCCGGTCTTCCTGGATCTGAAGAAAGCTTTACGTTAAAGTCTTTTCAAGAGGCTTTGGATACCTATGCAGAAGTGGGGGAGAAGGAATTACGCGCTAATTTATATGATTTCATCCGTGAAATAACGCCGGCGGCCGAGGAGGCAGGAGTCAATTTATCGATTCACCCAGATGATCCACCGTATCCAATTTTGGGATTACCTCGCGTAGTCAGTACGGAAAGTGATGCGCTTCAATTATTGAATTCCTACGAAAGTAACGCGAATGGCCTTTGCTTTTGTACGGGAAGTTATGGGGTGCGGGCTGATAATGATTTAGTGGGGATGGTCGAGCGTTTAGGCCACCGCTTTAATTTCATCCACTTGCGTGCAACTCGCAGCGATCAGTATGGAAATTTCCATGAAGCAGATCATTTAGATGGTGATGTGGATATGTTTGGGGTGATGAAAGGACTAGTGAATGAGCAGGACAAACGCATCGCATCTGGCCGCAAAGATTTCCGCTTGCCTTTCCGTCCAGATCATGGACATCGGATGTTAGACGATTTACAAGAAGGGAAGAAAACGAATCCAGGCTACACGGCTATCGGCCGTTTACGTGGATTAGCCGAACTCAGAGGCTTGGAAATGGGGATTCGGGGGTTTTTGAAATAATTTTCATTCCCCCTTTTTATTTCTGCATCTTATTGTTAACTTTGCACCCCCATTGGTGTGGGAGAACTCTGCCTAATTGAGTTTTCTGCGCTTTACGGGGATTATATAATTTTAAAATTTAAACGGTAATTATTCCAAAATGCCAACTATTCAGCAATTAGTGCGCAAGGGACGTGAGCAAATGACTTGGAAATCTAAGTCACCAGCTTTGGATTCTTGTCCACAAAGAAGAGGAGTTTGTACTCGTGTGTACACGACTACTCCTAAAAAACCAAACTCAGCGATGCGTAAAGTAGCGCGTGTACGTTTGACAAATCAAAAAGAAGTGAATGCCTACATTCCAGGTGAAGGTCACAACTTACAAGAGCACTCGATCGTTTTGATCCGTGGTGGTCGTGTAAAAGACTTACCAGGTGTACGTTATCACATCATTCGTGGAGCTTTAGATACAGCCGGAGTTTCTGGTCGTTTACAGTCTCGCTCGAAGTACGGTGCTAAGCGTCCTAAACCAGGTCAAGCAGCAGCAGCGAAAAAGTAATTATTATTAACAGAAAGATCCAGTATGCTCGTTAAAGCAGAAGTTTGGGTCGAATTTAAAAAACTAACAACATGAGAAAGGCGAAACCAAAAAAACGCTACGTATTACCTGATCCTAAATTTAAGGATGTATTAGTAACTAAGTTTGTAAACAACTTAATGTACGATGGAAAGAAATCTACGGCATTTACCATCTTTTATGATGCGTTAGACAAAGTAGAGGAGCGTACAAAAGAAAACGGTTTAGAAACTTGGAAAAAAGCATTGAATAATGTGATGCCATCAGTCGAGGTGAAGAGCCGTCGTGTGGGTGGTGCAAACTTCCAAGTACCAACAGAAGTACGAGCTGAACGTAAAGTTTCATTGGGAATGAAGTGGTTAATCGGTTACTCACGTAAGCGTGGTGACAAAACAATGATGGATCGCTTAGCGAACGAAATCATTGCAGCATCGAAAGGTGAGGGAGCAGCAGTGAAGAAGAAAGATGATACACATAGAATGGCAGAAGCGAACAAAGCGTTCTCTCACTTCCGTTTCTAGTTTAGTAGAATTATATGAAGAGGCTAGCCGTAAGGTTAGCCTCTTTTTTTTGCCCTAAAACTTATGCCGGAATTAGTACTTAATCGAGCGGGCTAATGGAGTATTCCTGAAATTTGTTTAGCTTTGATCAACAATAAACAGAAAATGATATCTAAGAAAGCAAAATATGCTTTAAAGGCACTGAAAGTATTAGCTCAATCCTACGAAAAGGGTCCCTTATTGATTTCGCACATTGCTGAATCAGAGAGAATACCTAAGAAATTTTTAGAGGCGATCTTATTAGAGCTACGTAATCACGGAATTTTACAGTCCCAAAAAGGGAAAGGCGGCGGTTATTACCTACGCATTCCTCCTGCAGAAGTAACTTTTGCTAAAATCATTCGCATTGTCGACGGTCCTATCGCACCAGCTTTATGTGTATCCTTACACTTTTATGGAAAATGCGATGACTGTGCTGATGAAGAAACTTGTCAACTAAGAACAGTGCTAACAAAATGGCGAGATGCCAACTTATCTGTTTTAGAAAATACGACCTTAGAGGAGCTTATGTAAGCTCCTTTTTTTATTCGTATAAGTGATCCAAGTTTTTCATCTTGAATTCATCATTATCTAATTCTAAAAACTCTTCCCAGAATGGATTTTCTGGAACGGCCGCTTTGCAAATAATAGGTGTTTGCTTAATCGGGTGGATGAAATACAAGCGGCGCGCGTGTAAATTAATACTCGCATCGATGTTCGGTTTATCATAACCGTATTTTATATCCCCGCGTATAGGGCAATTTAATGTGGCTAATTGCACGCGAATTTGATGTGGCCTTCCGGTGATCGGTTCAACCTCCACTAAATAATGCAAGTTGATTTTGCCCAAAATCTTATAATTCAATTCCGCCTTCTGCGCTTTATCTTCTGGATAGTCGTAGGCCGTCGTCGTATTCTTTGCCTCGTTCTTTACAAGCCAATGCGTTAATTTACCTTTCTCTGGATACGGCTTCTTACGAGTAACCGCCCAATACGTTTTCTGAATATCCCGCTTCCGGAACATCTCCATCATTCGCTCCAGCGCTTTCGACGTACGAGCAAAAATCACTAATCCACTTACCGGGCGATCTAAGCGATGAACTGGGTGCAAGAATACAGCACCAGGTTTTTGGTATTTTTCCTTGATATACTTCTTAAGAACATCTGTCAGCGTAACATCGCCAGTGCTATCACCCTGTACGAGAATTCCTGCGCGTTTATTCACGATTAGGAGGTGATTGTCTTCGTATACGATGTGATAGTCTTTCATGTTCTTTTAATTATATAGGCCAAAATCTCTCCGCCTAATTCTCGCACAAAGGTAGGATTATTTCGCGATATGCTTAGTGTGTTCATTTATTTTAAAAATTCCTCTCTTGATTTTCAGTCGATTACGAAAAATAGTGTAAAAAGTTTAGGTCATGATTTGTTAATAAAGAATTAATCCTACATCTTTGCACTCCCAATCGCTAGGAACAAACGGTTTCTAGGGCAAGACTGAAAGAAAAGACGGTGATTAAATTCACGACAAGGCGGGTTGCTTTGTTGGTCTATTTTGGAGGTACAAG
>NZ_JBSKFT010000005.1:0-943 GCF_054558735.1 Aquirufa sp. A-Brett2-15D
CTGCTGAGATAACAAGAGCAACTGCTGCAGAATTAGCATTAACGAATGGAGTAAATGCAAACACAGCTAGCATAACTTCTAATACCAATTCGATTGCAGGACTCGATACACGAGTGAGTTCCAATACGAGTAGCATTACTGCTGAGATAACAAGAGCAACTGCCGCAGAATTAGCATTGACTAACGGAGTAAATGCAAACACAGTTAGCATAACTTCTAATACCAATTCGATCGCAGGTCTTGATACACGAGTGACCGCGAATACGAATGATATTTTATTAAGGGCAACCATTAATTCACCGTCCTTTACTGGAATACCAACAGCACCAACTGCAGTAGCAGGAACAAATACAACACAAATTGCTACTACGGAGTTTGTTCAATCATTGGTTGACTCAGGAGTACAATCAGGCATAAGTGCTTCTTCCACTCCCGATGCAAATTCAACAACTAAGGGAAAACTTAAATTAACCAATGATTTAGGGGGAACTGCAGATTTGCCGACCGTAAATAGTGTGGGAGGAGTAAGTTCAAGCACCATTGCAACATTACCTATATCGGTTGCTTCTAATACAGCGAGTATCACAGCCAATACGTCAGCTATCGCATTAAAATCAACGATAAATTCACCATCTTTCACTGGTACGCCCACGGCTCCGACCGCGGCACCGGGAACTAGCACAACACAAATTGCAACCACCGAATTTGTTCAAGCAATTGTTGACTCAGGAGTACAATCAGGAATAAGCGCTTCCTCCACTCCAGATGCTACTTCAACTACTAAGGGTAAGCTTAAATTAACCAATGATTTAGGAGGAACATCAGATTTACCTACTGTAAATAGTGTAGGTGGAGTAAGCTCAACAACCATTGCGACCTTGCCTACATTAGTTGCTGCAAACACAGCTAGCATAACTTCAAATACTAATTCTATTGCAGGACT
>NZ_JBSKFT010000005.1:1041-4346 GCF_054558735.1 Aquirufa sp. A-Brett2-15D
CTCGATACACGAGTGAGTTCCAATACGAGTAGTATTACTGCTGAGATAACAAGAGCAACTGCTGCAGAATTAGCATTAACGAATGGAGTAAATGCAAACGCAGCTAGTATAACTTCAAATACCAATTCGATTGCAGGACTCGATACACGAGTGAGTTCCAATACGAGTAGTATTACTGCTGAGATAACAAGAGCAACTGCTGCAGAATTAGCATTAACGAATGGAGTAAATGCAAACGCAGCTAGTATAACTTCAAATACCAATTCTATTGTAGGACTCGATACGCGAGTTAATTCCAATACGGCAAGTATCACATTAAATACATCAAATATAGCTTTAAGAGCAACTATTGCTTCACCATCTTTTACTGGTACGCCCACAGCTCCTACTGCAGCTGCTGGAACTAGTACAACACAATTAGCCACAACAGAATTCGTATCTACTATGATTGGAGGGACTTATACTCCTGATGCTGATGCTACAACTAAGGGTAAGCTTAAATTAACAAATGATTTAGGAGGAACATCAGATCTACCTACTGTAAATAGTGTGGGAGGGGTAAGTTCAACGACCATTGCGACCTTGCCTACGTCTGTTGCTGCTAATTCGGCGAGCATCACTTCATTAACTAATTCAATAGTTTCAAATACTTCGAGCTTAACTTCATATACAGATATTATTGCCTCGAATACGTCGAGTATCACATCAATTGTCGCAGATTTGGCATTAAAGGCAACGATAAATTCGCCATCCTTCACTGGTACACCCACGGCACCTACTGCAGCTCCAGGGACAAGTACAACACAATTAGCGACAACTGCATTTGTATCTACCATGATTGGAGGGACATATACATCAGATGCAAATTCAACAACTAAGGGAAAACTTAAATTAACAAACGATTTAGGAGGCACGGCAGATCTACCTACTGTAAATAGTGTGGGAGGAGTAAGTTCAGCCACCATTTCGACCTTGCCTGCATCAGTAGCAGCAAATACTGCCAGCATAATATCAAATACGAATTCAATAGCATCTAATACGGCAAGCATTACCGCAGAAATTAATAGAGCAACTGCTGCAGAACTAACATTGACGAATGGAGTAAATGCAAACACAGCTAGCATAACTTCTAATACCAGTTCAATTGTAGGACTCGATACGCGAGTTAATTCCAATACGTCAAGTATTACATCTGAAATTGCAAGAGCTCAAAATGCAGAGTTATCATTAGATACTAAGATTGCATCAAACACGGCAAGCATCACATCAAATACATCAATTATAGCCTTACGAGCAACTATTGCTTCACCATCATTTACTGGTACGCCTACAGCTCCTACTGCAGCTCCTGGAACTAGTACAACACAATTAGCGACAACTGCATTTGTATCTACCATGATTGGGGGGACTTATACACCTGATGCTGATGCTACAAATAAGGGTAAACTTAAATTAACAAATGATTTAGGAGGAACATCAGATCTACCTACTGTAAATAGTGTGGGAGGGGTAAGTTCAACGACCATAGCTACCTTGCCTTCATCTGTTTCTGCTAACACGGCGAGTATTACTTCCTTAACTAATTCAGTAGTTACAAATACATCGAGCATAACTTCTAATACCAATTCAATTGCCTCGAATACGTCGAGTATCACATCAATTGTCGCAGATTTGGCATTAAAGGCAACGATAAATTCACCATCGTTCACAGGTACACCCACGGTGCCAGCTCCTGCATCAAATTCCAATAGCAATCAAATTGCGACAACTGCCTTTGTTAATACTTTAGTGGGAGGAGCGTCAATAGCTGATGCTAATTCAACAACCAAGGGCAAGCTTAAATTAACTAACGATTTAGGAGGCACGGCAGATCTACCTACTGTAAATAGTGTGGGAGGGGTAAGTTCAACGACCATAGCGACCTTGCCTACATCGATTGCCTCGAATACATCGAGTATCACTTCAATGATCTCAGATTTTGCATTAAAGGCAACTATAAATTCACCTTCGTTCACTGGTACTCCTACAGTGCCAGCTCCTGCGGCAAATTCAAATAGTAATCAAATTGCAACAACGGCTTTTGTCAATACTTTAATTAGCGGAGTTAGTGGAGGTGCTGGGTCATTAACTTTAACGGGTGCGGTCACCGGTTCAGGTTCAGGATCAATTACCACAACAATTGCACCTAGTTTAGCTTTGTCAGGAGTACCTACTGCTCCAACTAACGCTGATCCAACTACAAATAATACGCAAATTGCAACCACGGCTTTTGTTCAGAGTGCAATTTCTTCACTTCCAGGGGGTGCCAATTATTTAAATCCATCATCACTGAATGTAGGGAATACTTTAGTCAAAAGGGCTAGTGATGGTAGCTTTGCGGCAGGAGCGATTACGGCCACAAGTTTTATTGGTAATGTCACCGGAACTTCAGCTAACATTACAGGACTATTACCAATAATGAACGGAGGAACGAATGCAACAAATATTACAGATGCGAGAACGAATTTTGGATTAGGTAATATAGATAATACGAGCGATGTTAATAAGCCTGTCAGTACAGCTCAACTAGCGGCATTAAATTTAAAGGCGAACCTCATATCACCCGTGTTTACGGGAACACCTTCATTACCTACAGGAACGATAGCTGTAACTCAAGGGACAGGAGACATATCCACTGCGATAGCAACCACAGCGTTTGTCAATAATTCATTTACTACTACGAATATTGCGGCAGGAGTACCGAGTGCTACGTCCAGTACGGCGGGTAAGATTGTATTAGCAGGAGATTTAGGCGGGACTTTTTTAAGTCCTACGGTAGTTAGTGTTGGTGGGAAGTCTAATACAAGCATTGCGAATGCGATCACAACAGTGGAAGCAGCTACTACTATAAACACGCCAAGTACTTTGGTAATGAGAAGCGCGACAGGAAATATTTCTGTTGGAAGTATATCAACTACATCTATCGTATCAACCACACTATCAGGAAATTTAACGGGTAATGTGGTGGGTAATGTGACAGGTAATGTGAGTGGCACTGCCTTGAATGTTACGGGAGTAGTAGCGATAGCAAATGGAGGAACGAATGCGACAAATAGTACAGATGCGAGAACGAATTTAGGATTAGGTAATATAGATAATACGAGCGATGTTAATAAGCCTGTCAGTACAGCTCAACTAGCGGCATTAAATTTAAAGGCGAACCTTATATCACCGGTGTTTACGGGAACACCATCACTACCTACAGGAACAATAGCTGTAACACAAGGTGCGAGTGATGCATCCACTGCAATCGCAACTACTGCCTT
>NZ_JBSKFT010000021.1:0-281 GCF_054558735.1 Aquirufa sp. A-Brett2-15D
ATTTACTCCATTCGTTAATGCTAATTCTGCAGCAGTTGCTCTTGTTATCTCAGCAGTAATGCTACTCGTATTGGAACTCACTCGTGTATCGAGTCCTGCAATCGAATTGGTATTAGAAGTTATGCTAACTGTGTTTGCATTTACTCCGTTAGTCAATGCTAATTCTGCGGCAGTTGCTCTTGTTATCTCAGCAGTAATGCTACTTGTATTGGAACTCACTCGTGTATCGAGTCCTGCAATCGAATTGGTATTAGAAGTTATGCTAGCTGTGTTTGCATTTA
>NZ_JBSKFT010000010.1:0-1344 GCF_054558735.1 Aquirufa sp. A-Brett2-15D
TATAATTATTCGTATAGTTCATCATCGACTGGAAACCTAAAGCAACTGAGCCCGATCCAGATTGATTATTAAATAAACTATAATATCCTAAGGCTGTATTCTCCTTACCCGAGTTCGTGTAGTAAAGCGATGAAAAACCTATCGCCGTATTTCTAGTTCCTCTGTAACCATTACCACTGTTATTCTCTAACCACGCGTTCTGGCCAGCTCCGTAACCAAAACTAGTTTGGCCTATGTTTATATTGTTATCAATACGCCCGGATCTTACGTTTGCTACCCGGAAATTCAAAGGATATCCATCCGTGTTTCCGATAAACTTACCCGCATTAGATTCTGATACATACTGAGCTATACTAAAGGCATAATCTGTCATACCCGTGTTTCCGGTCGTAGCCCAACCTCCAGCAGCTGCCACTGTAGACCAACTAGTATTTGATCCATCTGTAGTTAAAAATTTACCAGAATTACCGGATTGAGATGGGGCCAATGCATTAAATCCAGCATTCGCAGTTGTTGCACCTGTCCCTCCAAAAGCTGTACCCACGGCGGTACCATTCCACGTTCCAGAAGTTATAGTACCTAATGTATTGATCGAGGTTTGGCCTGTATAAGTAGACGCAATATCTAAAATATTTGCAGCACTAACTGTAACTCTATTAGCTGTCCCCGATAAGGCAACTGCTCCCGTTAAACCATTTACAGAGCTAACAGTAGTGGAAGTAGTCAATTGAGTCCAATTGGCAGCTGTGGATGGATAAGATCCTGGAACAGAGCTTAAAATCCACGTTGTTTTATCTGTAGTATTAATGACAACTGCACCAAGGGACAAGCCAGTTAAAGCATACATTGCGGCAGTGCTTGTCACGACATTAGTAGACGTCGTTTGGAAAGCAGGTAATTGAGCATTAGGAACTTTACCATCTGAACCTAAGCTAGCTACGCCATTGATCACACCAATTAATGCCGAATTAACTTTTAAATTAAGTGCATTTTGAGTGGCAGTACTAATTGGCTTATTTAGATCTGAAGTATTATTTACCTGATCTAATCCGAGTGCCGTTAAGGCTCCTGCCTGTGTAGTAGCACCTGTACCCCCATTAGCCAAGGCAATAGTCCCCGAATAATTTCCAACAAGCGTATTAGCTGTAATTACATTTCCTGCAAAATTTCCATTTATATTTCGCATTACTAAGGTACTTGGCGTGTTTATAGAAGTTGCTGCTTCCACTGTTGTGATCGCATTCGCAATGCTTGTATTAGACTTCCCCCCCACTGTAACTACCAATGGACTTGAAAAAGTCCCTCCTAAATCTCCTGCCAATACAATCTTACCCGCCGTACTGG
>NZ_JBSKFT010000022.1:0-277 GCF_054558735.1 Aquirufa sp. A-Brett2-15D
GTATTGGAACTCACTCGTGTATCGAGTCCTGCAATCGAATTGGTATTAGAAGTTATGCTAGCTGTGTTTGCATTTACTCCGTTAGTCAATGCTAATTCTGCGGCAGTTGCTCGGGCTACCTCAGCGGTAATACTATTTGTATTGGAAGTAACTCGTGTATCAAGACCTGCGATCGAACTGGTATTAGAAGTTATGCTAGCTGTGTTTGCATTTACTCCATTCGTTAATGCTAATTCTGCAGCAGTTGCTCTTGTTATCTCAGCAGTAATGCTACTTG
>NZ_JBSKFT010000023.1:0-265 GCF_054558735.1 Aquirufa sp. A-Brett2-15D
AAGGCAGTAGTTGCGATTGCAGTGGATGCATCACTCGCACCTTGTGTTACAGCTATTGTTCCTGTAGGTAGTGATGGTGTTCCCGTAAACACCGGTGATATAAGGTTCGCCTTTAAATTTAATGCCGTTTGCTGGGCCGTACTGACAGGCTTATTAACATCGCTCGTATTATCTATATTACCTAATCCTAAATTCGTTCTCGCATCTGTACTATTTGTCGCATTCGTTCCTCCATTTGCTATCGCTACTACTCCCGTAACATTCA
>NZ_JBSKFT010000024.1:0-261 GCF_054558735.1 Aquirufa sp. A-Brett2-15D
TAAATGCAAACACAGCTAGCATAACTTCTAATACCAATTCGATTGCAGGACTCGATACACGAGTGAGTTCCAATACAAGTAGCATTACTGCTGAGATAACAAGAGCAACTGCCGCAGAATTAGCATTAACTAACGGAGTAAATGCAAACACAGCTAGCATAACTTCTAATACCAATTCGATTGCAGGACTCGATACACGAGTGAGTTCCAATACAAGTAGCATTACTGCTGAGATAACAAGAGCAACTGCCGCAGAATTAG
>NZ_JBSKFT010000011.1:0-1023 GCF_054558735.1 Aquirufa sp. A-Brett2-15D
TTGCTACCCGGAAATTCAAAGGATATCCATCCGTGTTTCCGATAAACTTACCCGCATTAGATTCTGATACATACTGAGCTATACTAAAGGCATAATCTGTCATACCCGTGTTTCCGGTCGTAGCCCAGGATACCCCATTTGCCGATGAGGCCATCGTTGCCAATACATAGGCCGTAGTTGCGAACTTCGTACTGTTATCATTCGTAGCAGGTGTCACACCCGTCACATTACCACTCGCAAAGACCGTCGCTCCTGATACATTCAACGTACCTGAAACAGCTGTGTTTCCTGCCACATTCAGATTACCACCTACACCTACTCCACCACCTACGATCAACGCTCCATTATTAGTCGCACTCGAGGCAGTCGTATTCGTCACATTTAATATCGAACTACTTCCAAACGTTACATTACCACCCACTCGTAACTGAGAGGCTACTCCTAATCCTCCCGACAATACCAACGAACCCGTAGATACACTACTCGCATCTGTCGTATTCGTAATACTCGTAATGCCTGTCACTCCTAAGGTATTATTAATCTGTGTCGCGCCAGATAAGGTCGTCGCGCCTCCTACTCTTAACTGCAAGCCTATCCCCGCTCCACCTGCTACTTGTAACGCACCTGTATTAGTAGCCGTAGCATCTGTATTATTCGTCGTATACCAACGTCCCGTAGTTTGAATTAAATTCACACTCGTATTTCCCAAGACTAACTTATTGCTCGCATCCACATTCGCTCCATTACCTATCGCGGTCGCATTGGTTAATGCCCCATTATTCACATTCGCTCCATAACCTAACAACGTGTTATTAGATCCCGTTGTAACTGAATTACCCGCATATCCTCCTAATCCAACGTTGTAGTTACCCGTGGTCACTGAATACAAGGCCTGGTAACCATGCGCATCGTTCATCTGTCCACTCGTATTTGAATACATCGTTTGATAACCAATCGCATTATTATAATATCCATTGTTATTACTAAACAAAGTCTGGATACCTAATCCTACGTTTTGACCTC